>NZ_LPWA01000001.1 GCF_001510895.1 Mesorhizobium loti
CAACGGCACCGCCGACGCTGCCCACTGCTCCGCCGACGCTGCCTACCGCTCCGCCAACAGCCCCGCCGACGCTGCCCACTGCTCCGCCGACGCCGCCTATCGCTCCGCCAACAGCCCCGCCGACGCCGCCTACGGCTCCACCTACAGCACCGCCGAGGCCACCCAGCCCACCGCCGCCCCCTCCTGCCTGGGCGGCAATACTAGCCAACAACGCAATAGACGCGGTGGAAATAAAGAGCTGAGAGCGCTTGAAAGCCTTCGACATGACAGATCTCCTACTGTTTTCCTGCAAAAATGGCAGGGTTAACTGCGAACTACTCTCACTTCTACTCTATGGTTGATTTGATTCCCCACATCGACTGACGCCAATGCGTAATGACAAAGGATCATCGTGGGGCGAATGGGCATAGAAGGCATCAGCCGCCATAACCAATAATACATAGGTGATCTCCCCTGGAGACCACCCTGATCGCGCTGCGGAAACCAGCAAGTCTTGAAATGACGGCTCCAATGCCAGGTGGCATTGCTTACGATATGAAGATTCGATCTGTCCAACTTGCGGATTGTTGATCTGCGCTTTTGCCAAGGTCACTTCCGTTGCCCTCGTGTTTTGAAAGCATGCTTCGCCGGCAAAGGCAAAACCGGAACTCGGTCGGCCTTCTTGTTCACCGAAACAGTCTTGTTGCCTAACGGCCGCTATTCACGCCGCTGTCCACCATCTGCGAACCTCAAAGGTTCCGCAAAAAAGGCTTCTCTTCAGCCGTTACTTGGATTCACTACATCCATTACACGACGTCATTGTGCTCACACCCGCCGCGCGACGTCATTGACGATTATGACGAATCTTTAGCTTAAACGCATGCAACTCAAAGGTTTACTCAGCTAGTTACCAAACGGTTATTGTAATAAATTATGTTAAAGTTTATATTTCCAATAACGAGGGGCGGAGTCCTCCATAATTAAATTACAAATAACTAAAATATGCTCCAAGAATTTGGCAACTCCTAGTTAGAAATGCGGCTACGCTTCCCGGCATTCAGGTACATCGAAGACAATCCTGACGATCCACTGGTCCTATCGCGTCGGCGCGCTTCTGTGGTTGAGCTGCTGTCCGTCAGGCGCCGGCACGACGCCAGCTTCCGGGTAAGGGCTTCGACCTGGCCCGCGAAAGTGGAACGTCGTGGTCGGAAGATAGTGACCTCGATACTTGCTTCAGATACTCGCCGCTGTCGCTGGATAATCCAGGTGGGTGATAACGCCGCGAATGTCCAACAATTGACGCTCGGCCGACGCAGCCAACCGGGACTCCATTCCGATAAGCAGCACACCGGCGATAGGTGGCTGGATCTTAGCCAACCATCGACCAGGCTTCCGATTTTCTGCTGAACTGTCCCGCGAGCTTCGACAACGGCTAGTCCGATGACCATCGGTATCCGCCGCCGAAACAAATTCTACGCCCAGGAGAACCATTCATCCCAGCGACAACCAGCTTCGCAGCGAGACCTGCCCATTGTGGCGCGCCGGGCGCCTAAAAGAAGGTGCGTAAGAGAATATGACTTTCGTCACGGTCAGTTGTGACTTTCGCCAGATGCCTCTGCTGCTCGAACTGCCTTACTGGTAGCGGCTAGGAAGCATTGGCGCGGCATATCCGGACAAATTTTCTGGGTGCGTCGATATACAGCCGGGTGGCTGCGATGAAGATCCGAACGGGCTTGGCTAAGGCTATCGCGATCTCGAGTGAGGCTCTTGCAAGCCGCGCTTCAATCCAAACAGCAAATGCTCTTGCTAATCATCCCTCCCGTGGCCGTCATGACGATTGTCAACGCCTGCCTCGTGGTGACTGCGCGGGGCGGACGAACGCCAGGGGCTTTTCCTCAACTCTCTGGCCCTTCGGCTGAGCAATGAACAAGCATTGCGCTCCTACTGACGCCTGCGAATTCTCAATACAGGAAACGCATGGGTTCGGTCGGCTGGCTTCCTGCCGGACCCTTCAGATGAGTGCTGGTCGCAATTGGGAAAACGTATATGTGTCCACCCAGGTCGAAGAACTCAATGAGGGCACCTTCCTGGCAAGTCCGCACCTGTTCGTCAGCTTAATAAGATCGGGGTCTACAAAGGTAATCTGTAATATCAAAGCACAAGAATATAGTGTGAACCTTCATCCAGGTCAGCTGAATATTCTGGCTCCCGGCGAACCGGTCCATCTGAAATGGGATAGATGCGTACACACAACGCATCTCTACCTGCGAGCCCCTCTTCTGGCCGAGATTGCGGCAGATTTCTGCGGAGATGATCCCCTCCCGCTTGAAATTTTCAGCAGATTGGGTCTCGTCGACCCCTTGCTTGAGGGATTGATCAACGCGATCGGCGAGGCTTTGGAACTAGACCCCGAAAGATCCCACCTCTACGTGGAAAATCTCGCGCGGGCTGCGGCATGTCGCGTGCTCAGCAAACATTCCAATCTTCGCTTGTCGCAGAACGCTCAAGAATCCTCGAGCGAACTTAGCAAAAGCCAGATCGCCTGTTTTAGGGAAGTGGTCGAAACCCGAATGAACCAAAAGCTTTCGTTGGCTGACTTGGCTGAGGGGAGCGGATTGTCCACGGGACATTTCTCTCATTTGTTCAAGCGCACTACTGGCAGCACGCCCTACCAGCACCTCCTTCAAAGCCGCGTCCAACGCGCTCGCTATCTGCTGGCAAAGACCCGGATGTCCGTTTCGCAGATAGCCGCGGAGTGCGGATTCTCCGACCAAATCCATTTCACGAGAGCCTTCTCGAAGATTGTCGGGCAACCACCGGCGGCATACCGCAAACTCGCCGCTGACTAGGGCTTTTCTTCTATATTACAGCAAGAAGCGGGTAGTGCCGCCTCGGCTGCTGCCGTTCACTCCCCCGGTGCGTTCACCATGATGCGACACGATATACGAACGGCACCGGTTCGCAATGTGGTGAACGCTTGAAACGGTCACCCGCTACCAGCGATCCGGTTTGTTCGCCGTGAGGAACGCTTGTAGCGCACCTCCGCTACCACTCCAATGAAATCAAATGCTTATCTGAAAACCTGGGGCGCTGGCACCGTCTCCCCCAACGCCTTTAGGTGACATTCGGAGGCCCAGAGACTTCAAGCTCCGACGCCCAGCGCGAGGTGTGAACGTCTCAATTGGGGCAGGAAGCGGACTGAGCGCTATTGGGACGAGGATAGCAGCAAGCAGCCGTTTACCAACTGTGTGAGATCGTCCAGCGGGTATGGGACGGACGACTGCGGACGAATATCGGCAGCATCGCGACCCTCGACGATGCCGTCGCCGCCTTCAACTCGACCGAGCGGCGCAAGGGGAAGACGGTCATCCGCGTTCGTCCGTGAGCGACACGCGCCTATCGATGCGTAGCCAGCCGGCGCTGTCCAGATCTGCCGGCTGCCTCCTGTCAGACGCGCCGAGGGCAACATGGGAACTGCCTATGGCCTCTGGCATGAGATGTCGAACATGCGCCGCCTCCTGCCAAGGTCGAAAGTCGGACCAGCTGCCCCCTGTAGATCTTGACGAAAATCAGTGCGCCTGTTTGAGAGCGGGGGATCGAGACATTTGCTCCATGGGGAGATGAGCAAGCGGTGGGCAAGCTGTGAAGCGCGTTTTTCGATTGCTTGCCGCGGCGATCATGGCGTCCGGGGTGACCGGTTGTACCAGCATTTCCTACTACGCGCAGTCGTTGGAAGGTCACGTGCAGATCATGGCGGCGCGCGAAAATGTTGGAAAGCTGATCCGCAATCCTTCGACGCCTGAGGCATTGCGCACCAAGTTGACGTCGGCAAGCGCCATAAGACGGTTTGCGACAGATGAACTGGCACTGCCTGAAAACAACAGCTACCGCAGCTATGTTGACATCCGTCGGGACGCTGTGACCTGGGCCGTTTTTGCCGCACCGCAATTCTCCCTGACGCCGCGAACATGGTGCTTTCCGGTTTTCGGCTGCGTCCCGTACCGGGGTTACTTTACGCGGAAATCCGCAACTGAAAGCGCCGTCGAACTTCACAAACAGGGGCTGGACGTCTACGTCACCGGCGTCACCGCATATTCCACGCTGGGCTGGTCCAGCGACCCGCTGCTGAGCACCATGCTCCGTCAGGACGACACGTATCTCGCAAGCCTTATCTTTCATGAACTGGCGCATCAGCGCCTCTATGTGAATGATGATTCCGCATTCAATGAGGCTTTCGCGGTTGCCGTCGAAACCACCGGCGTCAGGAAATGGCTCCGCGCCACCGGCGATCGCGGCGGATTGCGCCGCTACGAAGCCGATCGCAAGCGCAGGGCTGATTTCCTCGGACTGGTCTCGAAAACTCGGGGCGAGTTAGGGCAGGTCTATGAAAGTTCCCGTACCTCGGAGCAGATGGCGGCTGCCAAAGCAGCCGCGATCGACAGGCTTCGCATGCGCTACCGGCAAATGCGTGACAGGCGCTGGGCCGGATACCGGGGATATGACGCCTGGTTCGATGCCCCGATCAACAACGCAAAGCTCGCGGCGACTGCTGTCTACGGCGAACAGGTCCCGGCATTTCTTCGCTTGTTCGATTTGTGTTCCGGCGATTATCCAAGGTTCTACGCATCTGTCCGACGGATCGCGGATTTGCACAAACCTTACCGGGACGAAGCGCTGAAGGCTGCCAATACGTGTCACTGACTTGAACAAGCACGTGTCCGCGACCTCGGCTTGGCTGGTACGAGGCTGCGGCATCCTTGGCTCGTCTGCTGACCATCTGAAAGGTCGGCCTGCCGGGACTCGCCGGAAGCCCGGCGCTTCGGGCGGATTCGCAATCAATTGCCTGGAATGGCACTTCTGCTGCGATGCCTCGCCACCATCTTGAGGGTCGTAAGTGGTTTAGTCGAAGAAGCCCGCATCCTCTTCCCTGAGATACTTTCTGGCTGCTTCGGCGTCGATATCGAGGCCTAGCCCGGGCGCTTCCAGCAGGTCCACCATGCTGTCCTTCACGATCTGCGGCGGCAGCCCGATTACGAGGTCCTCCCACCAGGGGTCGGAGGCGCTCGGGTACTCGAAGGCGATGTAGTTGGCGGGCAAGGTGGCGCAGACATTGATCAGCGCGCCGAGGCCGAGCAGGCCGTTCGCCGTGCCGTGCGGCGCCATCAGGATCGAGTGCATATAGGCGTGCTCGGCGACCCATTTGAGCTCGGCAATGCCGCCAATATCGGCCGGATCGGGACCGATGACGCGCACCGCCTGCGTCTCGATCAGCTCCTTGAAATTGTGCCGCAGGTAGATCTGCTCGCCGGTATGGATCGGCGTCGAGGTGGAGGTGGTCAGCTCCCGGTAGGCCTGCGGATTGACCCACGGCACATAGTCGCCGGTCAGCATGTCCTCGAGCCACATCAAATTGTACTTCTCGACCACGCGGGCGAACTTGATTGCATCGGGCAGCATCCACCCCGGGCCGCAGTCGAGCGCCAGGCTGACCTTGTCGCCCAGCACTTCCTTCATCGCGATCACGCAGTCGAGCATATGGTTGAAACCGCGCTCGCTGATCACGCCCTGATCCATGGCGCCGTGATAGCCGGCCTTCTTCTGCGTCAGGCCGTAATGGAAGTCCTCTATGCTGTCCTTCATGTTGGAGTGGAACGAGATCCCCTGCTTGACCATGAAGAAGTTCTGCGGCTGCTCCATCATCCATTTGACGTCGGTGGCGTAATCCTCCGGCCGGTCGCCGGTGCGCTTGCGGCGGATCGAGCCGTTGTAGACGCGCACCTTGTCGCGCACCTTGCCGCCGAGCAGCTTGTAGGCCGGCACGCCCGCGGCCTTGCCGGCAATGTCCCAGAGCGCATGCTCGATGGCGCTGACCGCCGCGCCGTAGGGTTTGAACGAGCCGCGCTGGCGGATCTTCAGCATCACCCGCTCGACGTCGGTTGGGTCCTCGCCGATCAGCGCCTCGCGGAAATGCAGCACAAAGGGCTTGAGGTAGGTCTTGGTGAACTCGACTTCGCCAAGGCCATGGAGGCCCTCGTCGGTCACAACGCGGACGATCGGGTGCTTGCCGATAACGGCGCAGCGGAGGTCCGTAATCCTCATTTTCGGTCTCTCTCGCCTCAGCTCCAGGTGCGATCCCAGGAATACTCGTCGTCCCAGCGATCCGTGGGCTGCCAGATGCCGGTGACACCCGGCTGCAGATGCTGCGAGATCACCTCGTCGACGACATCGTCGATCCCCAGGCCCGGCTTGTCCGGAACTGTGATAAAGCCGTCCTTGACGAGCGGCTTGGGAAGGCCGGTGACGATATCGTCCCACCAGTCGACATCGGCAGAGTGGTATTCGAGCGCCATGAAGTTTTCGGTGGCGGTCGCGACATGTGCCGCGGCCATTGCGGCGATCGGACTTTCGGCCATGTGGATGGCCATGGCGACGCCGTGGTCCTGCGCCATGTCGCCGATCTTCTTGGTCTCGAGGATGCCTCCGCTGGTGAGCAGGTCCGGGTGGACAATGGAGAGGCCGCCGCTCTTGAGCAGAGGCTCGAAAGCCTCCTTGAGGTAGATGTCCTCGCCGGTGCAGATCGGCACCGAAGTCGCCTGCTGCAGCTGTCGGTATTGCTCGGTGTACTGCCACGGAATTACGTCCTCGAGCCAGGCCGGCACGTATTTCTCGACGCGGCGTGCGAGGCGGATGCCGTCCTGCAGCGAGATGTGGCCGACATGGTCGATGGCTAAAGGGATCTCGTAGCCGATGACCTCGCGAACCTCGTGGATATACTGCTCGAGCAGATCGATACCCTTCTCGGTGAAATGCAGACCTGTGAAAGGGTGCTGCACGTTCCGCGCGTCATAGGCGAGGTTGCGGGCCTTGCGCTCCTCGAACGAGCCGCCGCGGCCGCGCGGATTGCCACGAAACCCTTCGAGCACGCCGGCGGGCGCGACCACCGCGCCCGGGATATGGGCGATCTGCATCAAGCCCAGGTCCATCTTAAGGAAGGTGAACCCGCGGTTCATGCGCTCCTTGAGGCGCTTTCCGGTTTCGGTGCCGCTCGGTTTCTCGGCGTCCGTATCGCAATAGACGCGCACCTTGTCGCGAAACTTGCCGCCGAGCATCTGGTAGATGGGAACGCCATAGGCCTTGCCGGCGAGATCCCACAACGCGATCTCGACCGCCGAGACGCCACCACCCTGCCGCCCATGACCGCCAAACTGCTTGATGCGGCGGAACAGGCGGTCGACATCGCAGGGATTTTCGCCAAGCAGCCGGCTCTTCAGCATCAGCGCGTAGGTGGCGCTGGCGCCGTCGCGCACCTCGCCAAGCCCGACGATGCCCTGGTTGGTGTAGATCTTCAGCAGCGCCGAGGTGAACGGCGCGCCGACGATTTCGGCTACCCGCATGTCGGTGATACGAAGGTCGGACGGCTTGGAATTCGTGTTCACCCGATTGAGGGCCTCGCCGGCTCCACTCGTCGTTGGCATGACTTGTCCTTGTTCTGGTCGATGGGGTTTGTGCCCCGCGCGGGCCGGCGTTGCTAGCTCAACTCAATCTCGTGGGCCTGCAGGTAGTCGCGGTTCATCTCGACACCGAGACCGGGTTTCGACGTCAACTTGAGGCTGCCGTTCGAAACGTCGAGCGGCGCGTCGATGAGATGATCGTACTTGCCCAGGTTCCACTCGGACGTTTCGAGCTTGTAGAAGTTGGGAACGGTCATCATCACCTGCGCTCCCGCGACCACATTGATCGGTCCGGCGGCGTCATGTGGCGAGACCGGCACATAGTAGGCTTCGCAGAGAGAGGAAATCTTCTTGAGTTCGGTAATGCCGCCGGTCCAGGTGACGTCCGGCATGATGTAGTCAGCGAGCTTATTCTCGAGCACCGGCACGAAATCCCATTTCGTGTGGCCGCGCTCGCCCCACGAGATAGCGGCACTGACTTTTTCACGCACTTGCTTGAGGGCATTAAGGCTCTCGGGCGGGCAAGGCTCCTCGAACCAGTCGATCTGGCCGGCTTCCTCGAGGCTGCGGCAGAGGCGAATGGCGGTGGGGACGTCGAAGCGGCCATGCGCATCGATGAGGATGTCGACATCAGGGCCCGCCGTCTCGCGGATCAGAGCCGTGAGTTCGGCCGCTTCGCGCTCGTCCTTGCGTGTCATGCCGCCATCGAGGTAGCCGTCCCGCCTTTCGCGGGCCAGACCATCGACGCTGGGACCCTGGTGGGGGAAAGGATCGAACTTGAGCGCGGTGTGTCCGGACTCGACGATGTCTCGAATTTCGCGGACCACCGCCTCCTTGCTGGTGAATTTGGCCTGGTTGGGATGGGTGTAAAGAGCGATTTCATCGCGCACCGGCCCACCCAGCAGCTCATAGATCGGCTTACCGAGGACTTTGCCCCGGATGTCCCAGAGGGCTATATCGATGGCGCTCACGCATTCGACGGCGGCGCCGCGGCTGCCCATGTAGGTGAAGCTGCGGAAAACCTTGTGCCAGAGATGCTCGATACGGGCTGGATCCTCGCCTGTCACGGCGGCGCCGATCTGACGCAGGATCGTGCAGAGAGCGCGATTGGCGAGCTTCGTCGTGGTGGTGATCTCTCCCCAGCCACTCACCCCCTCGTCGGTCGTCACTTCGACGAACAGGTACTCTCCCCAATAAGAAGCATCGGACTTGATCAGCCACGGCCGGATGCTCGTTATTTTCATCTCAACTACCTTTATCTGAAAGCAACAGGGTAACGACGGGCCGGATATCCTATCCGGCCCGAGCGGCGTTGCGCGCGCGCATCTGTTCGAGGATATGCCGGCCGGAGCCCTCGACATGGCGAGCAACCAGTTCCGCCGCCTTGTCGGCATCTCCCGCCTTTACGAGCGCGATGAGCTCGCGGTGCTCGCGAATGATCGCGGCGCGTCGCGCGAGCGTGAAATTGAAACGCCGGCTCACGGCTCGCAGCACTTCGCGATGCTTCCACCAAAGCTCGGCGGCATGGCGGTTATAGTGCCGCTGGTACATCAAGGTATGGAAGGCGGTATCCAGTTCGCTGTGCCTGAAGGTGTCGGCGAAGTTGTTCTCTTCAATCAGCCCTTGGAGACGTTCGAGCTCGGCGATGTCCTCATCGGTGGCCATATTCACGAACCATCGCGTCAGGGCCGGCTCGATCAGAACGCCGATCTCGTAGATATCCCGGACAAATTCCTGATCTATGGGTCGGACGCGCGCCCCGCGATTGGGGCTGAAGATGACAAAGCCCTCCCCGCGCAACAGCTGCAAGGCCTCGCGCACGGGATTGGTCGAGGTGCCGTGACGCCGGGCGAGATCGGCGACCACAAGCCGCTCGTTGGCGGCTAGCCGCCCCTCGATGATGTCTTCCCTGATCAGTTCATAAAGCGAAGCGCCCTCGCTTGAGGCCCCAATGGGCTCAATCCCCGCGGGTGGCTCCGCTTTAAAATCATTCGTTTCGGCCAAGGCCAGTTCCCCCAAGTCAATACACACTCTGCCATATATCACGCTCGACTTCGATAAAACAATGTACGATTCTGCTCGTTGACAGGCAATCTGCGATCTGAAAACGTACAAAATGATCGAAGGGATACATAGGGCAGGAGGATGTCCCGCGATCGAACGAGAATGGACCGCTCACCCCAACGCGGAGCGGCATGGGAGAAAACCTGGAGGAAACCTATGAGGAGGATTACACTCGGCGGTGCCGTCCTGCGCGGCACGGTCTCCGCTGCTTTAATGGCATCGTTGATGTCGGCATCGGCGCTGGGTGCGCCGCCGGTCGACCTGAGCAAGTGGTCGCCGGAATATGTGCGCTCCATTGCGGGCACACAGGATTTTGACACGGCGGCCGACTGCGCCAAGGTCACCCCGCTCGACTACAAGGGGCGATTGACTTTCTGGTATCAGGGCGTGTTCGAGGGCGATCCCGACCTGCTGCGCCAGTATTACAAGGATTTCTTCGAGACCTTCCGCAAGACCTATCCGAACATCCAGCTCGAGGAGCAAGCCCTCACCTATAACGACCTTCTCGACAAGTTCCGCACGGCGCTGCTGGGCAATGCCGCGCCGATGGCGGTCCGCTTGCAAATCCTGGGCGGCACCGAGTTCGCCTCAAAGGGCTATCTGCAGCCGCTCAAGCCCGAGGATGTGGGGTATTCGACCGAGGACTTCTGGCCCGGCGCCATGAAGGCGGTGACCTGGGACGGGGTGACCTACGGCATTCCGACCAACAACGAGACGATGGCGTTCATCTGGAACGCCGACATCTTCAAGCGTGCGGGCCTCGATCCGGACAAGGCTCCGGCAACCTGGGACGACGTCGTCAAATACTCCAAGCAGATCCACGACAAGCTCGGCATTGCCGGCTACGGCCTCGTGGCCCGCAAGAATGCCGGCAATACGCCGTACCGCTTCATGCCGCAGTTGTGGGCCTATGGTGGCGGCATCTTCGACGAAGCCACCGCGAACCCCACCTACAAGCAGATCGAGCTCGATAGCCCACAGAGCAAGGCGGCGCTGCAAGCGTCCTATGACATGTATGTTCGCGACAAGTCGGTTCCGGTCTCGGCGCTGACCAACCAGCAGGCCGACAACCAGCCCCTGTTCCTGGCCGGCCAGCTCGGCATGATGATCTCGCACCCGTCCGACTACAATGTGATGCTCGACCTGCAGAAGAAGGCGATAGGCACCGACAAGGATAAGGCCCAGACCGTCATCGACAACATGCGTTACGGCCTGATTCCGACCGGCCCCGACGGCAAGCGCGCAGTGGTGTTCGGCGGCTCGAACATTCACATCCTGAAGCCCGAATATGTCGAGGGCGGCAAGGTGGACGAGCCGGCAGCAAAAGCCATCATCTGCATGTGGACGAGCCCCGAATGGTCGCTGAAGATGGCCTACGCCGGCTCGAACCCGGGCAACCTCAACGGCTTCAAGACCAAATGGATGAAGGAACGTCTGGACAGCATCAAGTTCCTCGATGTCACGACCTCGATGCTGCCATACGGCATCCCTTTCCCGGCGCTGCCACAGTCGCCCGAGATCATGAACATCATTGTCCCGGACATGCTGCAGAATGCCCTGACCGGAGCGATGACCGTCGACCAGGCAGCGGACGACGCGGCCAAGAAGGTCAAGGACTTGATGGGCGGCGGACTCTAGCCGAAGCCTGACCTGCGATCTCACCGGCCGCGCCGAGAACGCGGCCGGTTCCGTCCGAAGAATAAGGGCACGCCAAAGTGACGATCGTGACCGGCAAGGCCGAGGCTCGCCGAAGATTGCAACCCGGCAGGTCGGGGGTGCTGCGGAGGATTTGGGAGCACCGCGCGGACTACGCGTATGTGCTCCCCGCGATCGCCGTGATGCTGATCGTCATCGCCTATCCGATCTACTACACGATCGAGCTGTCGTTCTTTAACACGCCGCCCGGCTTGCAGCTCCGCGACAAGACCTTCATCGGCCTCGACAACTACAGGGCCATTCTAACAAGTCAGGTGTTCTGGAAGGTCACCTGGAACACTCTTGTCTGGACACTGGGATCCACTTTCATCTCCTTTGTCCTGGGTTTTGCCGCAGCGCTGGCACTCCATCGCGAGTTCGTCGGCCGCGGTGTCCTGCGCGCTATCCTGATCATTCCCTGGGTCATCAGCGCGGTCGCCGCCTCCTACATCTGGAAGTGGATCTACCATTCGGACTTTGGGATCATCGGCGCGGTACTGGTCGGCCTCGGATTGGCCGACCGGCCGCCGAATTTCATCGACAGCGTCGGCACGGTGCTGCCGTCCCTGATCGTCGTCAATATCTGGCGCGAGTTTCCGTTTGCCATGATCATGATGATGGCCGGCTTGCAGACAGTCCCCGACCAGTTGCTGCGCGCCGCGAAAGTCGACGGGGCCAATACATGGCAGCGCTTCTGGCACGTCACTTTCCCGCACCTGAGAAACGTCTCGACGGTCACGATCCTGCTGCTGGCGGTGGCCAACTTCAATTCCTTCATCATCCCCTGGATCATGACCGGCGGCGGACCGTCGAACGCATCACATATCTGGATCACCCACATTTATGAGCTCGCCTTCGGCCGGCAGCGCTGGGGAGTGGCAGCGGCCTATTCGGTGCTTCTGTTCCTCATCCTGATGACGCTCGGCTACTTCTACGTCCGCGCGCTGAGCGGCAACGAGCGGAAAGATGGAAGCGCATGAGCACGATTGCCGAGACAGCCCCGCGAGGCCGGACCCGTCGCCGCATGCGCGTCGACGGATGGCGGTGGGGCGGGCGCATCTTCCTGGTGTTCATGCTGCTCTACACCGCGTTGCCGATGGTCTGGATGCTGCTCACCTCGATCAAGTCCGGCTTCGCCGCGATGCAATTCCCGCCGCAATGGTGGCCTGACGAGCCTACCCTTGCCAGCTATCAGAAGCTGCTCGATCCGCAGAACAGCGTCGGCCAGGACTTCCTTCGCTTCTTCTGGAACAGTCTTTTCGTTTCCACCGCCACGACGATCCTTTCGGTGATCGTGGCTGTGCCTGCGGCCTACGCGTTTTCGCGCTTCACCTTTCCGGGCCGCAACTTCCTGTTCTTCGCCGTGCTGCTGCGCAACATGTTCCCGGCGGTGATCTTTCTCGTGCCGCTCTTCATCCTGATGCGCGCGCTCGGGCTGGTGAACACGCATGGCTCGCTGATACTCACCTACCTCACCTTCGGCCTGCCGCTGGCGATCTGGCTGCTCAAGGGCTTTTACGACAACATCCCGGTGCAGCTCGAGCAGGCGGCACGCATCGACGGAGCGACGCGGTTCCAGGCCTTCGTCCTGATCGTGATGCCGCTCTCGACGCCGGGGATCATCGCCACCGCGATCTATTCCTTCATCGGCGCGTGGAACGAGTACATCTACGCCTATACCTTCCTCTCCAAGAACGAGCAGTTGACCCTGCCGGTCGGCATCCAGCGCTTCTTCTCGGAAAATACGACCGACTTTCCGGGCCTGATGGCGGCCAGCTTCATGATGAGCGTGCCCGTCGTGGTGCTGTTCCTCGTCCTGCAACGATACTTCGTGCGCGCCCTGACAGAAGGCGCGGTCAAACACTAGGAGCTGCTGCCGATGGCCCACGTGGTCCTCAAAGATCTCGTCAAGACCTATGGCGGCTTCAAAGCCGTCAACGACGTTTCGCTGACGGTCAATGACGGCGAGTTCGTTGCGCTGGTCGGCCCTTCAGGCTGCGGCAAGACAACCACGCTCAATCTCGTCGCGGGTCTGACCTCGATCACATCGGGCGACATCGTCATCGGCGACCGGGTGGTCAACGACCTCGACCCCAAGGACCGGGACATCGCAATGGTGTTCCAGAACTACGCGCTCTATCCGCAAAAGTCGGTCTATATGAACCTCGCCTTCCCGCTGCAGATGCGCAAACTGCCCAAGCACGAGATCGACAAGAAGGTTAGGGAAGCGGCGCGGGTGCTCGACATGACGCAGCTGCTCGAGCGCAAGCCGCGCGAACTTTCTGGCGGGCAACAGCAGCGCGTGGCCCTCGGCCGCGCGCTTGTTCGAGATCCGGCGGTATTCCTGATGGACGAGCCGCTCTCCAATCTCGACGCCAAGCTGCGCGTTCAAATGAGGTCCGAAATCAAACGGTTCCATCAGGACCTGAAGGCGACGATTATCTATGTGACGCACGACCAGCTCGAGGCCGTGACCATGGCGGACAGGATGGCCGTGATGAACGGCGGCTACCTGCAGCAATACGACTCGCCGGCGCAGGTTTTCGCCCATCCCGTGAACATGTTCGTCGCGAGCTTCGTAGGCAGCCCGGCGATGAGCCTCATCCCGCTGGAGGCATCGACGGCAAACGGCGGCGCCGCTCTGACGAGCGCTGAGGGCTGGAGCCTCGCACTGTCGCCACCCAACGCGCGCAAGGTCGAGCGAGCGACCACCAAGAAGGTCGTGCTCGGTGCGCGACATTCGACGATCAGGCTGCACAAGAGTGCCATCCCCGGCGCCATTCCGGCCAAGGCCTATACGGTGGAACCAACCGGAGACGTCACCTTCGTGCAGGCGTTCCTCTCAGGCGCCATCGTCAACATCAGCGTGTCCCCCAACATCGCCGTCACGCCTGACGAGCAGATCTGGCTCGAGTTCGACCAGGAGCGCATGCACCTGTTCGACGGCGAAACCGAAATGGCCCTCAATGCCAATTGAGAATGGGCCAACCGAGACCGGGCCAGCTGAGACCGGTCCAACCGAGACGAGGATGCGTGTGGAACGTGGGCCTGAATGACTACGAAACTTAAGATCACTGCGATCAAGCCCTATCCGGTGTGGGTGGGAACGCGTAACCAGATGCTCGTCAAGGTCGAGACCGATCAGGGCATCTTCGGCTGGGGCGAGAGCGGCTTAAGCGGCCGCGAGAGGGCCGTGGCCGGCGCGATCGAGCACTACCGCGAGTTTCTCATCGGCCGCGACCCCATGCGGATCGGCCGCATCTGGCAGGAGCTTTATCGCAGCCAGTACTTCGAAGGCGGGCGCGTCCTGCAGGCGGCGATTTCCACCATCGACATCGCCCTTCACGACATCAAAGGCAAGGCGCTTGGCGTGCCGGTCTACGAGCTGCTGGGTGGCAAGCAGCGCGACCGCATCCCCACCTTCGCCTCGACCGGAGACGAGGCCGAGGGCGACGCAGCCATCGAACGGGCCCGCGAACTGCGCGCGCAGGGATGGCAGGCGATCCGCTTCTTCCCCTTCGGGCAGAGCAGCAGGGATATCTTCGAGCCGCGCGAGTCGATAGGCGCTACCGCGAACATGCTGAACAAGGCGCGCGAGGCGCTGGGCGACGACGTCGTGCTCGGCATCGACTATCATCACCGGCTGTCGGTGGCCGAGGCGGCGAGCTTATGCAACAAGCTCGGTCGCGGCGTGCTTGATTTCCTCGAGGAGCCGATACGCGACGAGACGCCGGAGGCCTACGAATCCCTGCGCAGGATGACCGACATCCCCTTTGCCATCGGCGAGGAATTTGCCAGCAAGTGGCAGTTCCTGCCCTACGTCGAGCGCGGCATCCATCAGTTCAACCGGCTCGACGTCTGCAATGTCGGCGGGATCACCGAGGCGATGAAGGTCGCTGGCTGGAGCGAGGCGCATTATGTGGACCTGATGCCGCACAATCCCCTTGGCCCGGTGTGCACGGCCGCGACCGTGCATCTCGCCGCCGCGGTGCCGAACTTCGCCTGGCTCGAGACCAGGGTCCCCGAGATAAAGCTGGGTTTCGACAATACCGAATTCTTCCCCGTGCAACCACGGCTCGACGGCCCCGATTATCCGGTCAGCGATCTGCCGGGGCTAGGCGTGGAGGTCAATGAAGAGGCGATCCAGGCGCAGAGCTGGCGTTTCTGGGAAGCGCCTCACCTCACGCGCCGCGACGGTTCTGTCACCAACTGGTAGTCCCCCAATCGGAGTCCATCATGACGCACACTCCAGACATCATGCGGCCGCCCAAAGACCTGATCGACGCGCTAAGGGAGATCGGCGCCGCGACGGTTGCCGGCACGCTTGGCCATATGGGCTTCCGCAATCCGCACATGGTCGGTCCGGTGGCGCAGAACCACGGGAAGTCGATCGTCGGCCCGGCGCTGACGCTGCAGTTCTTGCCACAACGGCCGGACCTGTTCACCGAGGGAGAATATGCCGATCCGGAGACGCAGTTGCATCGGCACGTGCTCTATCACGCGCAGGAGGGCGATGTGGTGGTGGTCGACGCGCGCGGCGACATGAGCTCGGGCGTCTTCGGCGATATGATGTCGACCTACTTCAAGGGCAGAGGCGGGGCAGGCATCGTCATCGATGGATGCATGCGCGACCGGCCAAATGTCGAGAAGCTCGATCTGCCTTTATGGCTGCGCGGCTGGACGCCCAACTATCATGTGCAGACCAGCATCTATCCCAATGCCGTCAACGTTCCGATTGCCTGCGGCGGTGTCACCGTGATCCCCGGTGACATCATCGTCGCCGACGACGACGGGGCGGTGGTGGTTCCAGTCGCGATGGCCCCGCAGGTAATCGAAGAAGCAAAGAAGCATCACGATTGGGAGGAGTTCTCACGAATGAAGCTCATGCAGGGCGCTCCGTTGCAACGCTACTATCCGCTGCATGACGATGCCCGCGGGGAGTACGAGGAGTGGCGCAAGACAAACCGCTTGGAGAGCCCGCGTTAAAGCATGTCTCCCGAAAGTGGGAACCGATTTCGGAACAAAGACATGCGCAAAATCAAAACTAAAGCGCATGGAGCGAATCTGAAAGATCGCGACGCGCTTTAGCGAGTTGTCCTCCGCGGCGGATCGTCATTTGCGGCCTTCATTGCCTCGCTCACTATGACTTCCTTGCCGTTTTTTGTACGGCGAAGGAACCAACCGCGGGCCTTGCTGGTTCGGAAGGCGTCCAGCGGAGCCTTGCCATGCCTGGCGCAGCCGAAGTTCTCGTCGATCTCTGTTTGCCCGAAACGTGGGGCGCGGACAGCCGGCCAAGACGATAGAGGCCGGCTGATGACACTGCTGCAGGCGCTTGCGGTCTCATCGCCTTGACCAGTTGAGGAAGCACATGCTCGACCTGTCTCGCGAACGTCGTCGAATGGTCGATGTCCATCTCAGCCGCCGCGGCATCCATGACCGGGAGATCCTGGAAGCGATGCGGGAGGTTCCGCGCGAAGCTTTCGTAGACCCCGGCTACGAAGAATTCGCCTATGAGGATGGACCGCTGCCGATTGCCGAGGACCAGACGATATCGCAGCCCTATATCGTCGCCTTCATGCTGGAGATGGCGCAGGTCAACCCCGGCGATCAGGTCCTCGAAGTCGGCACAGGCTCCGGCTACGCAGCCGCCGTGATCAGCCGCATCGTCGATCATGTCTACACGATCGAGCGGCACGCGGGCCTCGCCGAGACCGCGAGACGCCGCTTTGAGAAACTCGGCTATCGCAACATCAAAGTCAGGACGGGCGACGGCACCAAAGGCTGGCCCGAAGCGGCGCCCTTCGATGCCATCATCGTCGCGGCGAGCGGACCGGGCGCGCCGCTTGCGCTGCAGCAGCAGTTGGACGTCGGCGGCAGGCTGATCATTCCGGTCGGAGAGGATCCCGAAGAGCAGCGCCTGCTCAAGGTCACCCGCACAGGCGCGTCGACTTATAGCGAAGAAGATTTCGGTGCGGTGCGCTTCGTCCCCTTGATCGGCGAAGAAGGCTGGCGGGAGGACGACCGGATCCGAACCGGCCGTGCCCCCTCGCATTTGCCGACGCGCAGTCTGCCGCAGATGATCGGCGCGGCGGTCGAACCGCTTCCGGAAATCGATGATCCGGCCTTTGCGGAAGCCTTCGACCGCTTTGCGGAGCGGCGGCTCGTGCTGCTCGGCGAAGCCAGCCACGGCACGTCCGAATTCTACCGGGCGCGAGCTGCGATCACCAGGAGACTGATCGAGAAACATGGCTTCGCGATCGTTGCGGTTGAAGCCGACTGGCCCGATGCCGCGGCGATCGACCGCTATGTGCGTCATCGCCGACATTCGCCCGCGGCCGTCCGGCCGTTCCAGCGGTTCCCGGCCTGGATGTGGCGCAACACCGAAGTCGCGGCGTTCGTGGACTGGCTGCGCAACCATAATCAGAGGGTCAGACCATCGAAGCATCGGGCGGGCTTCTACGGCCTCGATATCTACAACATGAGCGGCTCCATTGCCGCGGTCCTCGACTATCTCGACCGCGTCGACCCCGAAGCGGCGGCGATAGCCCGACAGCGCTATGGCTGCCTGACGCCATGGCAGAAGGAGCCTTCGACCTATGGTCGCGCGGCGCTTAGCAGCGGTTACAGGGAATGCGAGGAAGCGGTCCTCAAGCAATGCCGGGACATGCTGGCGAGGCAGATCGAGCATGCCGGCAAGGACGGCGCCGAGCTTTTCGACGCCGCGCAGAACGCGCGGCTCATCGCGTCCGCCGAGCGCTACTACCGCGTCATGTATTACGGTGGATCGCAATCCTGGAACCTGCGCGACACGCACATGTTCGAGACGCTGCAACATATTCTCGATGCGCGCGGCCCGAACGCGAGAGCTGTGGTGTGGGCGCACAATTCCCATATCGGCGAACGCGCGCTACACCGAGATGGGAATCTCGCGGGATGAGGTGAATATCGGTCAGCTCTGCCGCCAGCGGTTCGGCGATGACGTTGCCCTCATCGGCTTTGGGACGCACACCGGCACGGTTGCTGCCGCCAGGGATTGGGACGGCGACATGGAAATCATGCCCGTGCGGCCTTCGCGCGAAGACAGCTATGAGCGACTTTGCCACGACGCCGGTGTCACGCGTTTCCTGCTCGACCTTGGAGGCGATCAAGCCCTTCGTGACCGGCTGATCGAACGTCGCCTCGAACGCTTCATCGGCGTGATCTATCGGCCGGAAACGGAACTGCACAGCCACTATGCCGATGCCGCCCTTGCGCGGCAGTTCGATGCCTTCGTCTGGTTCGACGAAACCACCGCCGTGACGCCGCTCGGGCCGGAGCATGCGGCGGGCGGCGTGCCGGAGACCTATCCGTTCGGCGTCTAGGCTATGAACGGACGCTAGGATGCTCTCACTGGCTCGAGTGCCGGCCGCTGGCCGTAACTTTCCCGAGTTGACGGGTGCCCCGCCAATGCACGTTCGAGCAGATCGAGTAGGCAAATGTGCCTCACCCGCCGTTCGTGCGGCAGCAGCCATCGCTTGCGGAGGTCGGCGGAACTACCGGTCAGCTCAGCGGTTCATCAATGGAAGCTCTCAAGCATTGGAGAATGTGATGGACCCGCGCAACAAGCAACGATCGACAAGGCAGGACGAAACCGAGGCTCCGGCCAGTGAGCAGCAGGACCGCGAGGCCATCGAGGGCAACAAGGTGCTCCCCGACAGCGTCGTGGAAAACGGCGTTCTGGATACCCAGGAGACGGAAGGAACTCTTCCCGAAGAGGACGATGACAACCCCTACGAGGAGAGCGACGAAGCTTTGCCCGATGATGAGGAAGAGCGCGTCCTCAAACGCGATCCCTCCAAGGAAGGAAGCCGGTTCGATGAGGTTTGACCACGCATGTAGCGTCGACGTGGCGCCTTAGACTTCGAGCAGCGCGTAAGGTCGGCCGGTTGGCTTCGCGACATGCATGGCAACGTTGTAGACCTTGGCGCCGCCCGGCGTCTGGCCTTCGTAGGTGCCGCGATGGGCATGCCCGTGCACCACCGCGCTCACCTTGAAGCGGTCGATCGTTTCGCCCAGGCGGGAGGATCCCAGAAACGGAAAGATTTCGGGCGGCTCACCGAGGACCGTCTCCAGGATCGGTGCATAATGGAGAACCACCAAGGTGCGCCTGGCGCGGACTTGCCGCATTGCGTTCTCGAGCCGCATCGCCTCGCTGATGCTTTCGGCAACCATCGCCTTGATTG
The DNA here is from genome assembly GCF_001510895.1 of Mesorhizobium loti. GTDB lineage: Bacteria > Pseudomonadota > Alphaproteobacteria > Rhizobiales > Rhizobiaceae > Mesorhizobium > Mesorhizobium loti_A. The sequence continues at coordinate 19,412 of NZ_LPWA01000001.1, forward strand.
CGGGTTCCCCGAAGGAACTGAGCATTCTTGCACCGAAACCGCCGACGAAGCCCTTCACGCCGACAAAGCCGACATCCATCAGCTCCATGGCTTGTCCATCGAGGAGATGGACGCCCGCCTGACGAAGCGTCGCCGTGACCTGCTCGACAGAACCCGACTCGTAGTCATGATTGCCAAGCACGCCGACCACCGGGATCGAGCAGGCGCGCAGATCTTCGGCAAGACGCTCGGCCTCTTTCGGTTTGCCAAGATTGGTGAGATCCCCGGCAAGAACCAGGACATCCGCCTCGCGCGAAACTTCGCCGAAGAGATCGCGATAGGAAGTCTGGGCATCTTCCTGGGCATGCAGGTCGCCTATGGCAGCGACCTTGATGGCCCCGTCGCCGTTCATATTGCTGCCTTTGGCCTTGACGCTGTCAGCCATCGCGCATCTCTCCAATGCCTCCGACACCGGCAAATCCCCATTCCTTGACGTCGATCTCATAGTCGACCTGCGACAGCAGACGGCCACGACAGATCTTCGTCCGGGACGGCGGCAGTTGCCGTTGTCTGGCAAGTCGCGCAATCAGATCGTCGAGCAGCCAATCCGGAATGTGGCCGCGCTCGCTGGGATAGATCCAGCGGAAGTTCAGGAGCTGCATCAGCAGCACTTCCCAATGCACGTCCGAATAGGTGAGCAGCCTGTGCCAGTCGATCTGATCGTGCGCCTTGAGGATGGTGTGGGCGATGTCGGCGCCATCATGACGGCCTCGGTCCTGGATGAAGCATTTCGACCAGACGAGCTCGGTCGGGCCGATGATCCTGACCCGGCTGCCCAGAAGCTCGACCTGGCGGGCATGTTCCAGCCACTGGTCCTCGACCTGCATGGTGCCGTTGGCGGAAGCGAATATGACATCGAAGAAATGCTTCCCTTCGAAGACCTTCCCCAGCCACCGGTCGTCCCTGATCTCGACCGCAAAGCCGATCTCCTTGAAATGGGCGAGGATGCGTGCGCAGTCGCCTGCCTTGCAGAAAATGTCGAGGTCCTTGGTGTGGCGGACAACGCCCGTATAGGCGCTCACCGCATACGCTCCCGCGACGAGAAAAGGAATGTCGGTGGCTGCGAGTTCGCGGATCGCATTCGTATAGAAGGCCTCCGCTTCAGCGCTTTTCAGCGTCGGCTCGGCCTTGGCATCAATTACGGGAAGTGATGCCAGCACACCCGGCAATTCATCGTTCGCCATCAACAACGCTCCGGCCTCGGACCTGTCGTCCGCCTGGTCCGATAACCGCCGGCGACCCTGCCTTGTTCCGCAGTCGGGGTCTTTGCGAGATGCTGACCTGGCAACGCCGGCCCATGCAGCAAGCTCAACGACCCGCTCAACGCCTTGATCCGGAATCGCGCGAGACCAGCGACTTGGAGCAAAGGTAGTTCTCTAGCAATTGCGTGCTGGTCTTGGCTAACCGATGAACAGTGGGAATGTTCCGGCTGGTGCGGGGACCTGTCCTGCAGTCCGGTCACTCAAGGGTGGTGCCCGTGCTCGACGAGATGGAACCTGTATCGATCGCGTACGAATTCGTTGAAGAACCGCCCTTTCGACGAAGCAGCCTTGAACGCCGCGTAGGTCTCGGGCTCCACCTCCTCGTAGTCGTAGCGGTCGCCGCTTGGAACGAACCACACCGAAAGTGTCCTCGTCGAAGCATCGTAGCGCAGGTTTCGTATGGCAGTGGAAGGCATATCCGAAATCCGCTTGCCAATGCGTAATTTCCAAGCGAACGCCAGGTTCCGCGATATCGTATGGTCCGGCGCAGCATGAGGTCTTGCGGGCGCGGCTGCGCTCCCCATCTGGCAGCTATGCCTTCGACAAAATCCAGAATTGCAGCGTCCGCTAACCAAGGTGATCTGTTCGGCGCGACCGACAGCTTGCCGGAAGCAAAGCAGTTGGGCTGTTTCTGGTTCTGGCAAGCCGGTCGGGTCAGCGGCTCGAAAGTCGGAATTCAATTGGAACGTTATCGGCGAAGAGTTCGTTCCCTCATCGACACCGATCGAGCGGCGGGCTTTGCAAAGCGATAGGAGATTGCCATGAAAGTCGGCAACTGCATGACGAGGGACGTCAAGATCGCAAATCCCGAACAGTCAATTCGAGACGTGGCGCAGATGATGGCCAGCCTCGATGCCGGCGCGATGCCTGTCGGTGACAACGACAGGCTGGTCGGCATGATCACCGACCGCGATATCGTGGTCCGCGGCGTAGCGCTGGGCAAGGGACCTGACGCCAAGGTGGGCGACGTCATGAGCGGGGAGATCAAATATTGCTTCGATGACGAAGACATCGAGCATGTACTTGCGAATATGGGCAACTTGCAGGTGCGTCGACTTCCCGTTCTCAGTCGAGACAAACGGCTTGTCGGGATCATCTCCCTTGGCGACCTCGCGAAGAGCGGAGAAGCGGCAGAGGCTGGAGAGGCTTTGGGCAGCATATCAGTACCTGGCGGGGAACATTCGCAAACTGCCCATTGATCCAGGGTTCCGGATCGCCGGGCCGTCAGGCCTTCGCGGGACGCTGGCCGACGCTGGGTGACAGCCACAACCCGCGCGAGCCGCAGCTAACTGCCGGCCATGCCTTCACGGACGATCCTGTCGGTGATGCTCGGTGCCATCGAACAAAAAGGGACGCTTCTGCGGAACAAGTGGCAGGGACTTCGGTTAATGCATGTCGCCCAAAGGTGCGCAGCGGTTCTGGGCGAATGACATGCATCGAACAAAGACTTGAAGTGCGTCCCCTGAATCCTTTTCTGCGCGACGCGCTTTAGGTATCCTGTTCATTGAATCATGCCCAGTACAAAGTGTCCACAGGCCTCACCAGATAAGCTCTTGCCGCAGATGATGAGATCAAGTGTTCTCGCTCGGCAAATCTAGGCGAACGCTGTCGCTATCCTGGATGTTGGCGGCTCTGTCCGGCTGCGCCGAAGGCGTGCTCGACCCGCAAGGCCCGATCGGCGCGGGCAACCGTACGATCCTCTTGAACTCTCTGGCGGTCATGCTGGTCATCGTCATTCCGACGCTGGTGGCGCTGCTTTTGTTTGCCTGGATGTTCCGCGCCTCGAACCGCAACGCCCGCTACGATCCGGAATTCACCTATTCGGGACGGATCGAGTTGATTGTGTGGTCCATCCCTACCCTCACCATCCTCTTCCTTGGCGGGCTGATCTATTACGGCTCCTACCATCTCGATCCGCGCCGGCCGATCGCCCCCAACCAGACGCCCCTCGATGTCCAGGTGGTGGCGCTCGACTGGAAATGGCTGTTCCTCTACCCCGATCAGGCGTCGGAACGGTCAACCAGCTCGTCATTCCGGCCGGCGTGCCGGTGCGCTTCAAGCTGACCTCGGCCAGCGTGATGAACACCTTCTTCGTGCCGCAGCTCGGCAGCATGGTCTATGTCATGAACGGCATGCAGACCGAGGTTAACCTGCAGGCCGACCGCGAGGGCGACTATCTCGGCCTGTCGGCGCATTTCAGCGGCGACGGCTTTTCGGACATGAATTTCCGCGTGCGGGCGATCCCGGCCGACGCCTTCGCCAGCTGGGCCTCGTCGCTCCACGGCGGCGGCGGCGTGCTCAATGCCAGCGCCTATCGCGACCTTGCCCGGCAGAGCACCAACGTGCCGCCGGCCTCGTTCGGCCATGTGCAGCCAGGCCTTTTCGACGCGGTCGTGCGGCAGACGCTAGCGCCGGCTCCGGGACCTGGCAAAACCGCCACCAGCGAGCCGCAGGTGAGCCCGAAGGCGGGAAAGCCGCCCGCGGCCCAACAGCCGCAGCCCAAAGTGGGAGGATGACGATGCTCGGCAAGCTCGACTGGTCGGCAATTCCCTTCGATCAGCCCATCCCGCTGGGTGCTGCCCTCATGGTCTTCCTGGCGGCGGCCGCGGTGCTGATCTGGATAACCGTCAAAGGCTACTGGCCCTACCTCTGGCGCGAGTGGATAACCTCGGTCGACCACAAGCGCATCGGCGTCATGTATATCGTGCTGGCAATGCTGATGCTTCTGCGCGGCTTCGTCGACGCCGTCATGATGCGCACCCAGCAGGTGATGGCGATACATGGGCCCGGCTACCTGCCGCCGGAGCATTACGACCAGATCTTTTCGGCCCACGGCACGATCATGATCTTCTTCGCCGCGATGCCGTTTGTGATCGGGCTGATGAATTTCGCCGTGCCGCTGCAGCTCGGCATCCGCGACGTCGCCTTCCCCACGCTCAACTCGGTCAGCTTCTGGCTGACGGCTACCGGCGCGCTGCTCGTCAACATCTCGCTTGTCGTCGGCGAGTTCGCGCGCACCGGCTGGCTGCCCTATGCGCCGTTGTCGGAGACGACTTATTCGCCGGGCGTTGGCGTCGACTATTATCTCTGGTCGATCCAGATCTCCGGCGTCGGCACGTTGCTCACCGGCGTGAACCTGGTGACGACCATCCTCAAGATGCGGGCGCCTGGCATGGGATATCTGCGCATGCCGATGTTCTGCTGGACCTCGCTCGCCTCCAACCTTCTGATCGTCGCGGCCTTTCCGATCCTGACCGCAACGCTCGCCATGCTCACGCTGGACCGTTATCTCGGCTTCCACTTCTTCACCAACGAAGCCGGCGGCAACCAGATGATGTTCGTGAACCTCATCTGGGCGTGGGGCCATCCCGAGGTCTACATCCTCGTGCTGCCGGCCTTCGGAATCTATTCCGAGATCTTCTCGACCTTCTCGTCGAAGCCACTGTTCGGCTACCGCTCGATGGTGGCGGCGACGCTGTTCATCTGCATCGTCTCCTTCATGGTCTGGCTGCACCATTTCTTCACCATGGGTGCCGGCGCCGACGTCAACGCCGCCTTCGGCATCGCCACCTCGGTCATCGCCGTCGGCACCGGGGTCAAGATCTACAACTGGCTCTTCACCATGTATGGCGGGCGCGTGCGCTTCGACACGCCGATGCTCTGGGCGCTGGCCTTCGTCACCACCTTCATCATCGGCGGCATGACCGGCGTTCTGCTCGCCGTTCCGCCGGCCGACTTCATGCTGCACAATTCGCTCTTCCTCGTGGCGCACTTCCACAATGTGATCATTTCGGGCGTGCTGTTCGCCGCCTTTGCCGGCTTCACCTACTGGTTCCCGAAGGCCTTCGGCTTCCGGCTGCATGAAGGCTGGGGCAAGGCGGCGTTCTGGTTCACGCTTGCCGGTTACATGCTGGTCTTCGTGCCTCTCTATATCGTCGGCCTGCTCGGCATGACGCGCCGCCTCCAGCATATCGACATGGACCTCTGGACGCCGTGGCTGGTGGTGGCGGCCTTCGGCATTGCGGTGATGATCGTCGGCGCCGCCTGCCAGGTGGCGCAGCTCATCGTCTCGATCAGGCATCGCGAGGAGTTGCGCGACGAGACGGGCGACCCCTGGGACGGGCGTTCGCTGGAATGGTCGACGTCCTCCCCGCCGCCTTTCTTCAACTATGCGCATCTGCCGCGTGTAGAGGACGAAGAGCCCTACTGGGCCGTCAAGCAGCGGGCGCTGGACGGCCAAAGCCCGAACGAAGAAGAAAGCTATGAGCCGGTCGAGATGCCGCGCAACAGCCCGACGGGCTTCGTTACCGCCTTCTTCGCCACGCTGATCGGCTTCGCGCTGATCTGGCATATCTGGTGGCTGGCGATCGTCGGCTTCGTCGGCGCCTACGCCACCTTCGTCGTCTTCGCCTGGCGCGAGCATGGCGACTACGAGATCCCCGCGGACGAGGTCGAGCGCATCGACCGCGACGGCAAGGCCGCGCAGCTTGCCTGGATACGCAGACGGGAGCGCGTGGCATGAGCGACATCGCGGCTGGCAGCGCAGTGCGCGAACCGTATCGGCCCGGACAGCATGACGGGCACGGTCATGGCCTGTTCTCGGCGACCGGCCACGGCCAGGGCGGCCCGGCCTCGAAATTCGTCACGGTCGCCTATGGCTTCTGGATTTTCCTGTTGTCCGACATCATCATGTTCTCGGCCTTCTTCGCCGCCTTCGCGGTCCTCTCCAAGGCGACGGCCGGCGGGCCAACCGGCAAGGAGCTGTTCGAGCTCACGCGTGTTGCGGCCCAGACCGGGCTTCTGCTCACCTCGAGCTTCACCGGCGGCCTAGCGACGCTCGCGACCCACCGCCGGTCGATGGCCGCGACCCAGTTCTGGCTGCTCGTCACCGGCCTGCTCGGGGCAGCCTTCCTGTTCCTGGAGGTGCAGGAATTCGCGGCGATGGCCGGCGCGCAGGCAGGCCCGTCGCGCAGCGCGTTCCTTTCCGCCTTCTTTGCCCTGGTCGGGTGCCACGGCACTCATGTCGGGCTCGGCCTGCTCTGGCTCGGCACCATGATGGCGCAGCTTTGGGTGAAGGGCTTCCGGCAGGACGTGTTGCGGCGGCTCCATTGCTTCGGCCTGTTCTGGCACGCGCTCGACATCATTTGGATTGCCATCTTCACCCTGGTCTATCTGCTGGGAGCATCGCCATGACGGAAATCGATAGCCAAGTCGGCGAGGCCCTTGATCGACGCGATCTAGCACCGGGCGAGGAGCTCACCACCGAACATGAGCTGGCAGGGGGGCTGTCGGGCTATCTGCTCGGCTTCGGCCTGGCGATCCTTTTGACGATCGCGTCCTTCCTCGCCGCACAAACCGACCTGATCTATCAGCCGGCGGTGATCTCGGCCCTGGTGGTGCTGGCCATTGCGCAGATGGGCGTGCATCTCGTCTTCTTCCTGCACCTGACAACGGGGCCCGACAACACCAACAACGTGCTCGCGCTCGCCTTCGGCGTGCTGATCGTCGCGCTCGTCGTGATCGGCTCGGTCTGGATCATGACGCATCTCGGTCAGAACATGGCTCCGATGAGCGCCCACCAGGCCGAGATGATGCCTTAACCGGGATTGCGCCGAGGCGCTTGCAGAGCGGCCAACTTCGTCAGTTGACTGTTCGCGGGCGCCATCAGGTTTCGACCGCCACGCCGCCGAGCAGGCGCAGCCCGGTTTCGTATTTTTGCGGCGAGGCGCCTGCGTAATAAGCCTGCCGCAGATTGTCCCTCAGATCCGCTTCCTTGACCCGCCTCGCCAGCGGATTCGAAGCGGCGCGGCAAATGAAACCCTGCTCACTATCGTCGAGCCGTCTCGTCAGGGCGTCGACCGCCGCGACGACGGGAAGGCTGAAGCCTGCCGCCTCCAGCCGATCCAGAGTCCAGCCCTTCCCTTTCTCCACCACGTCGTGCAGATAGGCGACGGTCTTTTCATCGAGCGTCTCGACCGCGTTGGCGACGCGCCTGACATGTTCGATATAGGGTTGGCCGGTCTTGTCTTTCTGGCCGCGATGAGCCTCTTCAGCGATCTTGGCCGCGCGATAAAGCATGATCTTTCCCAGTGCTCACTTCAGAGTCCGCCTCGAGAGGAGCGGCCGAGGCCGGCTTGCCCGGGCTTGATGCCTTGCTTGCCGGCGCACTTCTCGCGGGAGAGCGAGAACTGCGCGCCATGCTGTACGAACATTGGCAGCGCATGAATGTTCCCGCCGACAAGCGATTTCGCCTTCCAAGCCACCCGTTCTCACCCGCGCCGCCGACGACACGTTACGAGCACAACACGTCGCGAGATCGTTCGGAGCGAACATTTCGCTCGCAAGACCGTTTAGGGGTATGGCCGGCGCACAAACCTCGTCATCAAACACTCGACCGCAGTCAGGACGCGTCACGGTGTTCGGCGGTTCTGGCTTTCTTGGGCGACGAATCGTCAAGCACCTCTTGGACCACGGGCTTGTCGTGCGCTCCGCCTCCCGCCATCCGGCGCGCGCGGGGCGGAAGCAGGCTCATCACGAGCTCTTTAGCGCGGTCAACGCCGACATCCTCGACCGAAACCAAGTTGTCGCGGCCGTTTCGGATGCAGGCACGGTCGTCAACGCAGTCAGCCTCTATTCCGAGCATGGAAGCGTCACTTTCGAACGCGTCCATGTCGAGGCTGCTTCCCAATTGGCGGAGGCGGCGCGGCGCGCCGGCGCCGAACGATACATCCAGATATCCGGCATCGGTTCCGACTCACGCTCTCAGTCCAGTTACATCAAGGCGCGGGGGCAAGGTGAAGAGGCCGTCGACGTCGGATTTCCGGGTGCGACTATCGTCCGCCCTGCGGTAATGACCGGACCGGACGACGCGTTTCTGACAACGATCACGAGATTGTTGCGCACCCTTCCTGCATATCCGCTGTTCGGCAATGGCGACACCCGCCTCCAGCCAGCATCCGTTGAAGACGTCGCGGAGGCCGTTGCGCGCATCGCGTCCGCAGGTGCCGACGCCCATGCTCGTCTGTTCGAGTTCGGTGGGCCGCGTGTCTACACCTACCGAGACCTTGTGCTGGAAGTTGCCCGGCTGCTTGGCATCAGGACACGATTGGTGCCCGTGCCGTTTGTCTTTTGGCACATGCTCGCCACTTTCGGCGAGTTCGTCCCCGGCGTGCCGCTGACGCGCAACCAGGTCGAGCTCATGCAGATCGACAACGTTGCGGACACTCGACTGCCGGGGTTCCGCGATCTCGGGATAGAGCCTCATGACATCGACGAGGTGTTGCGATCGGCCTGAGAGAAGCCGTGATGAGAACTGATTTCCAAAGGAGTATGACCATGGCCAGATGCGACCAGTGCGGCAACGACTATGACAAGTCCTTTCAGCTACATCTGGGAGGAGAAACCTACACATTCGACAGCTTCGAATGCGCGATCCAGAAGCTCGCGCCTATCTGTCCCCATTGCCAGGTCCGCATCATTGGGCATGGCGTCGAGCAAGGCGACGTCATCTACTGCTGCGTCCACTGCGCGGAGCAGGAAGGCGCTGATGCGCTTACCGATCGTGCTCCTTGAGTCGCCGGCGACATAGACTGGCAGTTGCGAACGTCAGTGCGCACGGGACGGCTTTTTTGCGTCGCTCCCGGTTGCATGAGCCATGACCGAGCTGCGCGGCCCGTCCAGATTTGTCGGAACGTTTTTGCCGCAGGTTCATTGGGCGTTGATCAGCGCTTCAGCGGGCGCACCAATTTTTCCGGGAGAAAGCCATGAAAGTGCAAGAGTGTATGACCAGGAACGTGCGGATCGCGACACTGGAAGCAAGTCTGCGCGATGTCGCCCAGGCGATGGCCGTTCTGGATGCGGGGCTGATCCCCGTTGCCGATAACGGCCGATTGGTCGGCATCGTGACTGACCGCGATATCGCCATCCGGGGCATCGCCGCGGGAATGGAACCTGACACCCCCGTGCGAGATGTCATGTCGACTGACTTGAAATATTGCTTCGAGGATGAGGAAGTCAGTTCCGTCCTTCAGGATATGGGCGATATCCAGGTGCGTCGCTTTCTGGTGCTCAACAGGGACAAACGACTGGTGGGCATCGTCTCGCTCGGCGACCTCGTCGGGAACGGCGAAGCGACCCATGCTGGAAAAGCGCTCGAAGGCATTTCTCAACCTGGCGGTCAACACTCGCAGGCAGCAACTCACTGACGGCGCCAAGCTGCTCAGCTTGGAATTGTTGCCAGATCGATCTCGGTGATGTGCCAGCGGCCAAGGTTCGCGGTGTAGAGCTTGTCGCCCTTGAAGGCGATGTTGGTGGGATGCGCCAGCGTCGTCGCCGCCGGATCCTCGATCAGCACTTCGAGGCCTCTGTCTGGGCGCCAGCGATAGATCCGGCTTGGCTCGTAGCATGAGATGAACAGCGAGCCGTCAGGGGCGAAGGCGACGCCATCGGGAACATTGCGCACCTCTTCGACGACGACCTCACGAGCCCCTGCGCTGCCGTCGGCAAGGATCGGCACATGGCTGACGCAGGGCGCGTTGCTTTCCACCACGTAGAGGCCGCTGCGATCCGGCGCCATGGCCATGCCATTGGCGAAGGACATGACCTCTCGGCACCACAGACCGCCCTCGCCCGTCTTGAGGTCGTAGCGGAAGATGCCGGAGCGATTGTCCTCGCCGACGCTGTCGGAAACGAAAAGCCAGCCTCTCGCCTCGTCGACCACAGGATAGTTGGGCACGCGGATGCCGGACGAAGCGAAGCGCTCCATGCCAGCTGTCGCGGCGTCCCAGCGAAAAATCGCGGAATGCTTCAGATCGCAGGCAAAACAGTTCCCCGCGCTGTCGAACGCAATGCCGAGCAGAAAGCCATCCGTGCCACCCATGCGCTCGACCGAGCCGCCATCCGCCGCCAGCCTCAGGAGATCGCCGGTTTCGGTGCCGCACCAGATCGATCCATCGCGGTGGACAGCCACACCTTCCGGATGCGCGACGCGCGGGTTGGTGAAGATGCCGTCGAAGAAGACGCGCGCGGCGGACATATCGAGCAACGGCTTTGCCATGGAACGCTCCTCAGCTTGCAACCGGCGATTTCTGCGCGGCGATCAAGCGCTCGACCATGGCGCGGTCGGCGGCGAGGATTTCGGCGATGAGCGCGCCCCGCTCCTTCGCGCTGACGAATTCGAGGCGACGCAAGCCGAGCGGGTCGACGCGGTTTCTTAAAACAGCGAGCGTATCGCTGGACGGCACCGGCACCTCCCGGCAGCCGGCATCGAATGTCACTGCAAATCCGGTGGCATCGCGGATCTGTTGCCGGGTTATGCCCGGCATGGTTTCGATGACACTCAGTTCCCGCGATGTCTGATCGAGCCGGAACACGCAGAGATCGGTGAAGACCAGCGCCTTGCCTGTCCGATAGCCCATCGGATCGCGTTCAGAGGGCGTCAGCAGCCCGCGGGCCGAACTAACGATCTCGACCTCATGCACCAGCGACTGCACAGAGTGACGCGGGATGTAGAGCAGGTAGTCGCGATGCATGTTGGCGACATCGGCCATGCCGCCCTGCCCGGGCAGCCTGAGCAGGCCACCGCTCGGTTTGCTGAGCGCGATGGTGTTGACGCGGCCGCGCCGGTCGACCTGTGCTGCGCCAACGATCTCGTGCGTCACCGCGCCGGCCTGATAATAAGTCGAGTAGGTGTCGTCGCCGCCGGCATGCGCCGCCGCCGTCTCGCAATCGAGACTTTCGATCAGCGACAGCACCATCGGGCTCGGCACGATGTCGAGGTGGCCGCAACTCATCGTCGCGATGATCATGTCCGGCGCATGCGTTGCCTTGGCCAGCCGGTAGGCGACGTTGGCGAGCGGCGATACCGCGCCGGCGCTGGCGAAGCTCTCATTGTCGAGTTCGGCGGCGATCCGCGCGGCGATGATCTCGTCGACGGATGCTTCTCTGTCGCCATGTGCGAGCGCCGGCATCGCCAGGACCGTCTCGGCACGAACTCTTGCCGCCTTCTGGAGACGCTCCGGCAGGCCACCTGAAGGCAGGCGGAGCTTCTCCGACAAGGCTGTGTCCTTCGCCGCGAATGCCTCCGACAGCGCCTGATAGTCGGTGACGTAGAATGGCAGGCAGGAGGCCGGATAAGCGCCGCCCGGCACGAGCGCTATCGCCGAAACCTGGTTGCGGGTGAGGATGCTCTGTCGGCCGTCCCGCCGCAGCGCTCCGACCGGCACGATCTCCTCGACCGTGACCAGCACTTGGCGAGCCGCGCCGGCCATGGCGAAGTCCAGCGCCCGCGGCCCAATGATCTGCACATTGCCGCTTTCATCGGCGCGCTGGGCATGGGCGACGAACGTAGCGAGCCTGAGCGGCGGGACAAATCCGGTCTCGGTCCCGTCGACCGGATCGGGTCTGGCGATCGCACCCGCCATGCGCGCCAGCATGTCCGAGCCCCGCGGCAGCTGGAACGGCATCGAAGGCAGGTTCTGCTGCGCCGCCCGCAGCGCCTGGATCATGGCCAGCGCCGTCCAGTCGCGAACGGGGATCGCTCCGCTCTCGGCAGCCGCACGGAACTTCGGCGGCAGCCCGAAGATATCGAGGCTGGAGAAGCAGAGGTCTATTTCCGCCACAGTGTCCGCCTCGAGCAGCAGCTCGAGCGGCAGCCCGCCGGCCCAGGAGACATAGCGCAAATCCTTGATGCCGGACCCGGCGATCGCACGCAGCAATGCGACCGGCAGCCGCGCGAAATGATGGCCTCCGACGCCGAAGGCATCGCCTTGGCTGACCATCGCCGCCAACCCCTCGATATCGGTGAATTGAGGCCGGTTCGGCTTGACCAGGGAGACTGATCTGAGATCTGTCACAGTGCGGATGCCTCGATGCGGTAGCGGGTCACGAAGGGTTCTTTGGGCGAGAATTCCATCGCCGTCGTAATGCCGGATCGCGCGATCGGATTGTCGGCCGACGCGGTCGCCGGGCCGAGCCCGAAGGGCGAGCAGATCGGCTCGATGCCGATGGCGACGTGACGCCCGTTCCAGGGCGCCGCCTTGCGGCCGCGATTGGAGTACCAAAGCAGAAGGCTTGGGAAATGCTCCTTTTGCCAGGAAAGCTCTACCCGATATCCGTCTTCGTGGTTGACGAGCGCCGCTATGCCGTCGGCGCCCTCGATCTGGAGCAACTCCTCCGTAGCGGCGGCCAGAGGCAAGCGGGAAGCGTCGATCGCACCCCCGGCGCGCGCCGGCACGGCAGTCAGTTCGAAAAAGCTTTTATCCCTGGCAAATAGCGCAGCGCCGGGCTCGACATCGTGCGGATAGGTGCGGCCTTCGTCGAAGCCGCCAAGCTCCAAATTGGCAGCACCTGTCTCAAACGGCAGCCGGAACACCGGATGCAGGCCGATCGGCAGGCGGCAGGCTCGGCGGACGACGATCCTGAATTCAATGTCGATGGCCGGCGCCGACGGATCGGGTGTTATCGTCCGTTTGACGTGCTCGACAGGACTCTCCTCCGGGTAGTCTAGAACCAGCGAGAGTGATCCGCTCGAGCTGCCGCGCCAAGTCCAGTCATGGTTGGAGCTGTGCCCATGGACTTCCTCGTCCGGCTCCGGCGGTCCCATCACGCGCGCCCAGCTCTCTGGCCACCCCTCGGCCGGCACCGAATAGCCGAAGGGCACGCAGGGCCATTCGCCGCGCAGCTTGCGCAGGATGCCCGGCAGCGCTTCCGCTTGCCGCTCGTTCGACCACGGCGCGACATGCATCGGCGAGACCTGCCGGCCGTCGGCCAACACGAACGTGACCGGCGCCAGCATCGCGCCGAGCCGCTGCACGGTCAGCGCGCCATGCGCCCAGCCCAGGCCGCGATAGTCGTCGCCCTTCATGGGCCAGCCTTCTTCACAGCGCTCCTCTCCGCGAACTCCTTGACGCGCCGCTGGCCGGTCTCGCTGCGGTAGAGGCCGCCCAGTATGTTGCGCTCCATGGCGAGGCCATCGGCCAGATCGCCCGACACCGCATGCGCCGTCAGAGCCTTCAGACCTTCGATCGCGGCGGCGGGCTCGGCGGCGATCATCCCGGCCAATTCCAGCGCGCGCGGCATCAGCGCGTCGATATCGACGATCTCGTTGACCAGGCCGGCACCAACGAATTCGGAGGCCGGCACGATCGCGCCTGTCATCAGCAGCAGGTTGGCGCGGTTGTGGCCGAGCTTGGCGACGCTGCGCTGCGTGCCGCCGCCGCCAGGGACCAGCCCGAGCTTGATTTCAGGCAGACCGAGTTTGGCGAACTGGTTGGCGATCACGATATCGCAACACAACACCAGCTCCATGCCGCCGCCCAAGGCGAAGCCGTTGACCGCCGCGATCACCGGCTTGCGGTTGTTCTCGATCGCTGCGTACATGCGCGTGCCGGCAGCCTGGAACGTGTCGAACTCGGCGGCGGTCTGCGCGGCGTATTCCTTGATATCGGCGCCGGCCATGAAGCCGCGCCCTTCGCCAGTCACGACGATCGCACCGACGCCCGCATCGGCCGACAGCGCTTCAAACACCTCCGTGATCTCACCTTGCATCAGCCGGTTCATGGCGTTGAGCTGGTCGGCGCGGCGGAAGGTGACGACCGCGACGCGACCTTGGGTCTCGACCGTGAGTGTCTGGTAGGCGCCCATCGTCAGGCCGCGTCCACGGTCATATCGCCGGACGCCTCGAGCGCCGCGATCTCGTCCCTGGAGAAGCCGAACTCGGCCAGGATCTCGCGCCCGTGCTGGCCGACCAGGGGCGCCGGACGTTCGATGGTCGCGGGCGTCTCGCTCATCTTGACCGCGGGCGCCACCACCCGCACCTTGCCGCCGCGCGGATGATCGTAGCTGGTGATCATGCCCATATGCGTGACCTGCGGGTCTTCCGCCGCGCGGCGGATATCCTTGACCTCGGCGCACCAAATGTCGGCCTTGAGCAGCCGCGCCAGAAGATCCTGCGTGGCGAACTTCTTCGTTTCGGCATTGACCTTCTCGAAGACCTCGTCGCGCTTGTCGAACAGCGTCTTGAGGTCGTCATAGACGGCGAGTTGCGGCGCCGCCAGTACCTCGTAGAGCGTCTTGAACGGGCTCATCGCGATCGACACGTAGCCGCCGTCCTTCGTCTCGTAGATGCCGAACGGCGCCTGCATGCCGGGATGGCCGATGCCGGAATTCGGCCGCACGAAATCCTCGCCGAGATTGAGGACGGCGACATATTCCTGGTTGAGATGCGCCAAGAGGCCGGCCAGCAGATTGACCTCGATCTTCTGGCCCTTGCCGGTCTTCTCGCGATAATAGAGCGCCGACAATATGCCGTAGACCATGTTCATGGCGCCGATCTGGTCGGCGAGGCCGGCGCCTGCAGGAACCGGCGCCTGGTCGCCGCGGCCGGTGTTGGCGATCAGCCCGGCGAGTCCCTGGATCAGCATGTCCTGGCCGGGACGCTCGACGTAAGGACCCTCCTCGCCGTAGCCCGAACCCGAGCAGTAGATGATACGCGGATTGACGGCCTTGAAATCCTCGTAGCCATAGCCGAGCTTGGCCAGCACGCCAGGGCGGAAATTCTGCACCACCACGTCGGCGGTCCGCGCCATCTCCATGATGATCGCATGCACCTTGCGGCTCTTCAGGTTGAGCGCGATCGAGCGCTTGTTGCGGTTCCAGGCGAGGAAGTTCGGGCTCTCGGAGCCGCCCACCCATTTGGCGAAGAAGGTCATGCCGCGGAACATGTCGCCGGCGCCAGCACGCTCGATCTTGATGACATCGGCGCCCATGTCGCCGAGCAGCTGCGTGGCGAACGGGCCCTGCAGCAGATGGCTGAAATCGAGGATGCGGACGCCTTCGAGGGCCTTGTTCATTTCAGTTCTCGTTTCGTGTTTTCAGAGCAGTTCGGGGACGTAGCGCGGTGCCGCGGTCAGCCCGCCATCGACGCGCAGGTCGGTGCCGGTGGTGAAGCCCGCCGCATCGGAAGCCAGATAGACGGCGGCCTCGGCCACCTCGGAAGGCTCGCCGATGCGGCCGAGCGGATGCATCTTGACCCAGGCCTTGGCGAGGTTGCCGCCGATCTCCTTGACCAGCCTGTCGTTCATCGGCGTGTTGATGGTGCCCGGCGAGATCGAATTGACGCGGATATTCACCGGGCCGAACTCGACCGCCATCTGGCGTGTCATCGCCATCACCGCGCCCTTGGCGCCGGCATACGCAGTCCAGCCGTCGAGGCCGATATGACCTTGCGCGGAGGCCATATTGATGATCGAGCCCGACTTTTGCGCGATCATGTGCGGCAGCGCGTATTTGCAGCCACGGAACACGCTGGTCAGGTTGACCGCGATCAGCCTGTGCCATTGCTCGTCGGTCATCTCGTGCACCGGCATGCCGCCGATGGCGATGGCGGCATTGTTGACCAGGATGTCGAGATGCCCGGTCTTCTTGACCGCGCTGTCGATGAGGCCGGCGATGTCGGCTTCCTGCGAAACGTCGCAATGGACATAGTCGGCAAGCTGGCCGGCCGTGCGCAGTGCGGCCGCGAAATCCTCGCCCGCGCTATCGGCGATGTCGCCTAGGAATACATACGCCCCTTCCCGCGCCATCGCCTCGGCGATCGCGTGGCCGATACCATCGGCGGCACCGGTGATGACGGCGGTTTTTCCTTCAAGACGAGCCATGTCAGCCTCCATTCGCGCGCCGGCGCTTCGCCTCGTCGAAGGCGACCGCGGCGATGATGATCATGCCGGTGATGACCAGCTGCCATTCGGTCGGCAGCCCAAGCCCGCGCAGGCCGTTGGACAGGAACTGCAGGATCAAGACGCCGAGCGCCATGCCGGTCAGGCTGCCGATCCCGCCGGCCAGGCTCACCCCGCCGAGCACCGTCGCGGCGACGACCTGGAACTCGAAATTGAGCCCTGCGGTATGCTGCGCCGAGCCGACGCGCGCGGCCAGGATGATGCCGGCAACCGTCGCCAGCAGCGAGCTGATGATGAAGCAGATGAACTTGACGCGCCGCACGTCGTAGCCGGCCAGCCGCGCCACTTCCTGGTTGCCGCCGACGGCATAGATCTGCCGCCCGAACGGCCGGTGCAGCATCACGTAGCCGAAGGCGGCGAGCAGCACGATGGCGATGACTGCCGAATATGGAATGATGTTGAACAGGCGACCGTCCGACAGCGCGATGAAGCTATCGAGACTGGCGTCGTCGGGGATCGCGCGCTGGCCGGTGTAGAGATAGACGCCGCCGCGCATGATGAACATGGTGCCGAGCGTCACGATCAGCGAGTTGATGCCGGCATAGGCAACGAGATAGCCATTCACCAAACCAATGATCAGGCCGAACAGCAGCGCGCCGCTGACGCCGAGCAGCAGCGAGTTGGTGTCGTTCATGATGATGATCAGTGGTAGCGCAATGGTCGCCAGCAGCGATCCGATCGAGATGTCGACCTCCCCGGAAATGAAGACGATGGCGCAGCCGATGCCGGCGGTGAGCGCGAGCGAGGCTTGGCCGAGCACGTTGGTCATGTTGCGCAGGGAGAGGAAATTCTCGACCGTGGCGGAAAAGAACACCAGCACCAGGACGAGGCACACGAACAGCGCCAGTTCCTGCCTGGCGAAGAGCCGCGCCAGCATGGATGGATGGACTTTCGCGGAAGCCGTGCTTGCAAGGCTCATCGCTTGCTCCCTTGGAAGATGCGAGGCTGACCGAAGAGCGCCATGGTCTTACCCGATTGCCGCATTGAGGATCTTCTCCTGCGTGGCTTCCTCGCGCGGCATGATTGCGGTCAGGCGGCCCTCGCACATCACCGCGATGCGGTCGGCGAGACCGAGCAGTTCCGGCATCTCCGACGTCATCATAACGACCGCCAGGCCTTCGCCGGCAAGCCGGTCGATCAGCGCGAAGATTTCCGATTTGGCGCCGACATCGATGCCGCGCGTCGGTTCGTCGACGACGATGACCTTCAGGCCGCGCATCAGCCAGCGCGAGATCAGCACCTTCTGCTGGTTGCCGCCGGACAGGTTCTTCACCTGCTGGAGCAGGCTGGGCGTCTTGATGCGAAAGCGGTCGACATAGTCCTGCACCGCTTTGTGCTCCTTCGCCTTGTCAACGAAACCCAGGCGGGCGAAGGCGCCGAGCGAGGCGAGGCTGGCATTCTGGTAGACGGGCAGCTCGCCCATCAGTCCTTCGCTCTTGCGATCCTCGGTGAGCAGGCCGATGCCGAGCCGCACGCCCGTGCGCGTGTCATGCGGCGCAAGGCGTTGGCCGTCGACGGTGATCGTGCCCGAAGTGATCGGGTCGTAACCGACGATCGCCTTGGCGAGCTCGGTGCGGCCGGCGCCCATCAAGCCGAAGAAGCCGAGCACCTCGCCGGCGCGCGCCTCGAAGGAAACGTCGATCAGCTTCTTCGCTGTGCTTAGATTCTCCACGGACAGCGCCACCTTGCTGCCCGGAGCGCCGCGCTTGCGGGGGAACAGATTGTCGATGCGCCGGCCGATCATGTCCTGGATCAGCGTGTCGTTGCTGTGCTCGCCGATCGGCTTGGTCGAGATGTGCCGTCCGTCGCGCAGCACGGTGACGGTGTCGGCGATCTCGAACACCTCGTCGAGCTTGTGGCTGACATAGACCACCGCGATGCCGAGGGCGGCCAGCCGACGGATGACGGTGAACAGCAGCGCGACTTCGTTCGGCGTCAGTGAGGACGTCGGCTCGTCCATCACCACGACGCGCGCCTCGTGGGCGAGCGCGCGGGCGATCTCGACCATCTGCTGCTGGCTGACCGGCAGCGATCCGGTCCGCGCCGCCGGATCGACATTGAAGCCGATGCGGTTGAAGAGCGCTGCTGAATCGGTACGGATCTTCTTCCAGTCGATCGAGCCGGCTTTGCCGGTCGGATAGCCCTCGAGGAAGATGTTTTCGGCGACGGTGAACTCGGAGATCAATGCGATCTCCTGGAACACGACCTTGATGCCTTCTTTCAGGCTGTCGCGCGGCGACTTGATGTCGACCTCGCGTCCGCGCATGCGGATGGTGCCGGCATCCTTGCCGTAGACGCCGGCCATGATCTTGATCAGCGTCGACTTGCCGGCGCCGTTCTCGCCCATCAGGGCGTGGATCTTGCCGGGCTCCAGGGTGAAGTCGACGTTATCCAGCGCCACCACGCCGGGGAAGCGCTTGCCAATGCCGCGCAGCTCCAGCGCCGGCACGTCTGTGTCGATGGCCGCGCCTTCGCCGGGATGCAGGAAATCAACGGACATTGGCTTTGTTCCGGATGATGTCGAGATAGGTCGCCAGAATGATGACGATGCCCGGCACCACCATCTGCAGGTCCTGGTTCCAGCCGAGAATGATGATGCCGTTGTCGATCACCTTCAGCACCAGCACGCCGAGCAAGGTGCCGAACAGCGAGCCGCGGCCGCCGAGCAGGCTGGTGCCGCCGAGGATGACGGCGGCGATGACCGTCAGCTCGAAGCCGCGGCCGGCGGTCGGCTGGCCGGCATTCATCAGCGACGACAGGATCATGCCGGCAACGCCGACGCAGAGCCCGGTGACGACGAAGGCAAACAGCTTGAGCCGTTCCGAGCGCAGGCCGGACAGGCGCACCGCCTTCTCATTGGCGCCGACCGCGTAGAGATAGCGGCCGAGCGTGGTGAAGCGCAGTGTCACATAGGCAACCGCGAAGATCAGCGCCGCCAGGATGACGGGAACCGGCACGGCGCCAACATAGCCGGCGCCGAGATCGGTGAAGCTTGCCAGCTGATTGTGGTTCTGCACCGCCTCGCGCGTGAAGAGATAGACGCCGCCCTGCAGCATCATCATCGTGCCTATGGTGGCAATCAGCGAGTTCACCCTGAGCCGGGTGACGACCAGGCCGTTGAACAGGCCGACGCCGCCGGCAAAGGCAAGTGCCGCCAGCATGCCGAGCGTGAGGCTGTGCGTGGAGTTGAGCACCGCCATGCCGATGCAGCCGACGAAGGCGAGCGACGCGCCGACCGACAGGTCGACTTCCGCCGTGATGATGAGCATGGTCATGCCCGAGGCGACGATCAGCACCAGTGCGCATTGGCGCAGGATGGCGATGATGTTGGCCTCCGAATAGAATTGCGGCGCCGCGATCGAGATGGCGATGCACAGCACCGCCAGGATGGCGCCCAGCACGAGCTGGCTGCCGCCCAGAAGCTGGCCGCCAATCGAACGTCTTTGCGCGGGGGCGTGTGTAAGTTCGCTCATCTCAGTCCATTCCCGTCGCTCGGGGTCAGGCGCGGGCGCCCGTGTCCTTGACAGCGCCTGGAGCCCTTCCCGCGCTGCGGGAAGGGCTGGTCGTTCAGCCTACTTCTTCAGGTCGGCCGAGGTCTTCATGCACTTTGCCGGCGGTTGCAGCGCGTTGACGGCGTCCCATTTGATGGTGCGGGTGGTGCCGTCATAGTCATAGAACTTCTTCCAGTCCTCGCCGGTCATCGGCGCGGTCGGGCTGACTATATGCTCGGGCACTTCCTCGCTGTTGAAGAGCTTGACCGCGGCATCGATGGCGGTGAACCCTTCCTTTTCCGGGAACATCGCAGCCTCGATGCGGTAGGATGGCTCGTTCTGCATGGCGTTGATGAAGGCGAGGCCCTCGCCGCCGGTGCCGACCGTCAGCAGCCCGTCCTGCGATTTGCCGGCCGCTTTCCAGGCCTGCAGGCCGCCGAGCGAGGAGGAATCGTTGATGCCGTAGATGATGTTGATGTCGGAATTCTTGGCCAGCGCCGCCGACGAAACTTCGAGCGCGCGGTCCGGATTGCCGCCGCCGTCGAGGTCGTGGACCATGACCGCGTCGGGGATGATCGTCTTCAGCCCGTCCATGAAGCCGTGCGAGCGCAGCACCGTGGCGGACAGCAGCGGCAGGCCGACATTCATCACCTTGGCGACGCCGCCGAGCTTTTCCTTGGCGTATTTGCCGGCCTCGACGCCGGACATGTAGCCGGTGTCGTAGTCGCAGATGGCGACCATGGTGGTCATGCCCTTGACCGGATTGCCTTCAAGCACGACCGGGATGTTGTTGGACTTCGCCTGGCGCAGCAGCGGCACCACGCCCTCCTCGTTGACGGGCGTGATGATCAGCACGTCGACGCCCTTGGCCATGAAGTCTTCCGCGGCGGACACTTCCTTGGCGATGTCGAGATTGGCGTCCTGCACCTCGAACTCGATGCCGAGATCCTTGGCGCGCGCCTTCATGCCCTTGATGACGTTCTGGTACCACTCATGGGTGGCGTAGTTGGTGACGTAGCCGATGCGCTTGGGCATATTCTCGGCATGCGCGGCGGCGGCGCCCAAGGCCAGTACGGCCGCGGATGCGAATAGGATTGACTTGGTCCAGTGCATTTCCTTCTCCCAGGTTTTTTCGCTTTTGTCAGTCGCTGAACGGGTAGTCCCGCCGTTCCGGGTCGGCACGTAACGAAGAGGATTCGCCCCAGCCGAGCGCGGCCGATATCTTCTCGGCGGCGGCGCGGGCCCGCTCGAAGACGGTTTCGCGGTCGAAGCGCGCCGCCTTCTGCGGCAAGAGCGGCACCGTGAGCGCGGCGATGACGGCGCCGGTGTGATCGCGCACCGGCATGGAGATGTTGGTGCAGGCCTCGACCGCCAATGAAGCGCGCATCTCGTAGCCGAGCCTGGCCACTTCGTTCAGCCGCGCCTCGATTTCCGCCCGCGTTCCCTGGCCTTCGCCGGCGGCCACGATGCGCTCGACGATGCGGTCGCGCTCGGCCCGGTTCGAGTGGGCGAGCAAGACCGCGCCGGAACTGGTTTCGAGGATCGGGAAATGCGATCCCAGCGCAACCGAATAGCGCATCGGCAGCGGTGAATCGATCTGCAGCACCACCAGCGCGTTCTGGCCCTCGCGCACCACAAGGTGGCAGCTTTGGTCGGCATTGGCGGTCAATTCGCGCATCACCGGCAGCGCGCATTCGACTAGACGGTTCACCGGCGGGTGCATATGCGCCAGCTCGAACAGTTTCAGCGACAGCCGGAAGCGGTCCGAATGGGTGCGGAAGATGTAGCCGCGCTTCTCCAGCAGGAGCAGGATGCGGTAGATCTCGTGGATGGACCGGCCGAGACCGGTCGCGATCTCGGTCTGTGTCAGCGCCTCGGCGCTGGAAGCCATGAACTCCAGGACGTCGAGCGCCTTCTCCACCGCCGGCACGCGATATCCGTTGCGGCCGCTTTCGCCTTCGTCGAGTGTTTCGGCAACGCCGGCAGCCATCACGCGACGCTCCGTTCCGGTTGCCTGGTTTGCCGGTAAAGGCGGTTCAGGTGGTCGGCCAGTTCGGCGGCTGCGATGTCGCCGGCGATGGCGGCGGCCGCGCGCGGCGCGCATTCGCGGAAGAAGGCGATGAAGCCCGGATGCGTCGGACGCAGGTAGGACGAACCGATCGTGCGCAGCGTCGAGGAAAAGAAATCGCCGCAAAGACCGTTGACCGTCGCATCCTTCCAGGCCGCCAGTGATCCCGGCTGGCCGCCCGATCTCACATAATCGCCGCGCTGATAGTCAGGCGAGCACAGGAACAGCGCATAGTCGATCGCCTCCTGCTTGTGCTTCGACTGGGCGCTGACGCCGATGCCGGCGCCGCCAAGCAAGGCGCCGGCCGATTGCGCGGTCGGCACGTCGGCGAAGCGTAAATACGGCCGGTCGGTTTTCGAGGCGTAGTTAACATAGCCAAAGGCGAACGGCACGTAGACCACGTCGTCATGCGCGACCATGTGGTCGTAGCAGCGGATCGGATTCCATTTGGACGAGTTGGGATGCGACAACGCCGCAAGCTCGCGCAATTGCGCGATCGCTCGCTCGACCATTTCTGTCGCGATGAATTGCTCGCCGTCTTCCTGCGGATTTGTCAGCGTCAAA
Organism: Mesorhizobium loti; assembly: GCF_001510895.1. Lineage (GTDB taxonomy): Bacteria > Pseudomonadota > Alphaproteobacteria > Rhizobiales > Rhizobiaceae > Mesorhizobium > Mesorhizobium loti_A. The sequence goes on from NZ_LPWA01000001.1 coordinate 41,571, forward strand.
AGCAGGCACATGGCGTCCGTCGGCACAAAAGGCAGGCCGAGCCACCGCCCGTCCTTGCGCGCGAGCCGGCCGAGTTCGACGACCTCTTCATGCGTACGTGGCACCGGCCCGTAGCGTTCCAGAAGATCCGGACGATACGAGGCTACGTGGCAGGCGGCATCGATCGGCAATGCCCATTGTCGTCCGTTCTTCTCGTAGGACCGCCAGGACGGACCGACCGAATCCTGCTCGAAGAAGCGGATTTGTTCCACCGAGAGGTAGGCATCGAATGCCACCATCAGCCCGTCCTGCGCGATGTCGCCGATGAAGGGATGGTCGAACACGACCAGATCGTACTTGCCGAGCACCGGACCGAGCGCGCCTTCGCCGAATTCATAGAGGCTGCGGCGGTCCCATTCGATTTCCAGGCCGGGATTGGCGGCGCAATACGGCCCGACGCTGGCGTCGAGCGGACCCCAGCAACGTCGATGATCCCACGCAAGACCGCGCAGTCTTGTCATATCCGGCAATTCCTCCCTGGAACCGGGCACGGGCCCGGCCCGCAAACCAGTAGCAGCTATTTTTACCTGAGCAAATAGTTTTTACATACGCAAACGGCGATCTCCTCCCCGCCGCAGCCTCAAGCCAGCCCGAACCGCTCGACGGCCCGCATGATGCCGCGCAGCTCGGCGAGGCCCTTCAGCCGGCCGATCAACGAGTAACCGGGATTGATCCTCGTCTTGCCGATGTCGTCGGCGAGCAGGTGTCCGTGATCCGGCCGCATCGGAATGCGCCAGTCGGCGCGGCCTTCCTTCCGACGCCGCGCCTCCTCCTGCATCAGGGCGAGGATGACATGCGCCATGTCGGTGCCGCCCTCGAGATGCTCGGCTTCATAGAAGGAGCCGTCATCCTCGATGGTGACGTTGCGCAGATGGACGAAATGGATGCGGCCGGCGAACTCCTTGACCATGGCGACGATGTCGTTGTCGGCGCGCGTGCCGTAGGAGCCGGTGCAGAACGTCAGCCCGTTGGCCGGACTGTCGACGGCATTGAGGATGAAGCGCGCATCCTCGGCGGTCGAAACGATGCGCGGCAGGCCATAGAGCGAGAAGGGCGGGTCGTCGGGATGGATGCACATGCGCACCCCTTCCTGTTCGGCCACCGGAATGATCTCGCGCAGGAACCAGGCGAGATTGTCGCGCAATTCCTTCGGCCCGATCGAATCGTATTCGGCCAAGGCCTCGCGAAAACTGTCGCGGTTATAGCTGCGCTCGGTGGCGGGCAGACCGGCGATGAGGTTGCGCTCGATCCTGTCGATCTTCTCCTCGCCGAGTTCCTTCAGCCGCGTCCCCGCTTCGGCGATGCGGGCGGAGGTATAGCCGGCCTCGGCATTCTTGCGCTTCAGCACGAACAGGTCGTAAGCCGCAAAATCGATCGCGTCGAAACGCAACGCATAGCCCGTCGTCGGAAGGCGGTACGCCAGATCCGTACGGGTCCAGTCGACCACCGGCATGAAATTGTAGCAGATCGTCGCGATGCCGGCCTTCGCCAGCGCGCGGATCGTGTCCTTGTAGAAGCCGACATAGCGGAGCCGTTCCGGCGAACCGATCTTGATCGAGTTATGAACGGGAATGCTCTCGACGACCGACCAGGTCAGCCCCGCGGCCTCGATGATCCGCTTGCGCTCCAGGATGTTTTCCAGCGGCCAGGCGCGGCCGTCATAGATATCGTGCAGGGCCGAGACGACGCCCGTCGCGCCCGCCTGTTTGACATGATCGAGTGTTACCGGATCGTTCGGACCATACCAGCGCCAGCACTGTTCCATCGTCGCCTTCCTCTGTGAGAGACCGGCAATTTATTGTTGGACCACAATGGGAGTCAAATTAAAATTTCGCGCATTCGCGATGGCTAAGTTCCTGCGGAACGTCTGCAAAACTCGCCTCGATAGGCCCGAAACCGGTTGTTTTCCACAAATCTTGCGATATTGTGGTCCAACAATTTAGGAGGATCGTCTTTGGAAAACGCTCAGGCTGCGCGTGAGAATGCCGCCGCCCGCCGCGCCGGCGGCAGTTCCGCGGTCGACGCCGCGGCCGGACGGATCCTCGACCTCATCCGCGCGCGGCAGCTGAATGTTGGCGACGTGCTGCCGACGGAGCGCGAGCTCAGTGAGATCACCGGCGCCAGCCGCAACACGGTGCGCGAGGCGTTGCGCACCATCCGGACCTATGGGCTGATCGAGCCGAAACCCCGCGTCGGCGCGGTGCTCGCCGACGGGCAGAGCATCGCCATCCAGAATTTCTTCGCCGCCCATATGGATGTCTCGCGCTCGTCCTTCGCCGATATCCAGGGCTTCAGGCGCATCATCGAAGTCGGCATAGGCGACCACATCGTGCTCAACGCCACGAACGAACAGATCGAGGCGCTCGACGCGGTCAATGCCCGGATCATCGAGAGCCGCTCGATCGAGGAGGCCGCTCAGAACGATTTCAATTTCCACATGGCGCTGATCGGGCTGGCGGACAATCGCATGCTGACGGACATGTATTCCTTCCTCTCCCCCGTGATCCTGCGGATCATGACCATCGGCAAGGAAATGCGCCCGGTGCTGGCAGACACCCGCGCCGCGCATGGCGAGATCATCGCCGCGCTGCGCGCACGCGACAGGCTGGCTTATGCCTACCTGGTGAGCCGCCATCTCGATTTCGCCCTGCGTTTCCTGCCGGAAGAGCCGGCTTCCGATAGTGACTGAAGGAGTTCCCGCCATGAAGGATTTTGAAGGCAAGGTCGCCCTGGTAACCGGGACGACCGGAATTGGTCTCGCAACCGCCCGGCGCCTTGCGGTAGGGGGTGCCGCGATCATCGCCTGCGGCATCGACCGCTCGGCCAATGCGGCGATGAGAGCGGAACTGGAAAATTCCGAAGCCGGCGCGCTGGTCGTGGACACCGATGTCTCCGTTTCGGACCAGGTCCGCGACGCCGTCGCGGCCGGTGTCGAGCGCTTCGGCGGTCTCGACGTGATCGTCAATTCAGCGGCGGTCCATCCCTACGGAACCGCAACGACGACCGACTGGGAAACCTGGAACCGGGCGATGACGGTCAATATCGGCTCGATTTACCTGACGGCGCATTTCGGCATCCCCGAAATGATCCGCCGCGGCGGCGGCGCCATCGTCAATGTCGCCTCGGTGCAAGGCTTCGCCTGCCAGCAGAACGTCGCCGCCTATGCCACGACCAAGGGCGCAATCCACACGCTGACGCGCTCGCTGGCGCTCGACTATGCAGCTGCCGGCATCCGGGTCAATTCGGTCAGTCCGGGCTCGATCCGCACGCCGATCCTCGAGAAGGCGCGCGCGGCGAAAACGGCAGCGATGCCGATGTCGAGGAAGCCTACAGGCGCTTCGGCGCGGCCCATCCGCTCGGTCGCATCGGGGAACCGGAGGAAGTGGCGGAGTTGATCGCCTTTCTATGCTCGTCGAAGGCCGGCTTCTGCACCGGCGCCGACTATAAGATCGATGGCGGCCTGACCGCCGGCATTGGCGTGAAGTAACCATGAAGATCGGCCTTGGCCTCTACCGGGAGTCGCTCACTCAGGACAATTTCCGCTTTGCCCGTCAGGCAGGCGCCACGCACATCGTTGCCCACCTCACCAATTATTTTCGCGGGCGAGATCCCTCGCTGTCCGCCGGCAGCGAAAAGGAAGGCTGGGGCGATTGCTCCACCGATGAGCTCTGGACCTATGAAGACTTCGCGGGCCTAGTGAAGAGCGTGCGCGACAACGGGTTGGAAGTCGCCGCGATCGAGAATTTTTCGCCCCGCTTCTGGTCCGATGTTCTGCTCGATGGCCCCGACCGGACGAAGCAGATTGAAGGGTTGAAGCATCTCGTCCGCGATGCCGGGCGCGCCGGCATCCCGTGCATCGGCTACAACTTCTCCATTGCCGGCGTCTGGGGCTGGTCGCGCGGCCCCTTCGCTCGCGGCGAGGCCATGTCGGTGGGGCTCGACCTTGCGGCCATCGATTCGGATCTGCCTCTGCCCGACGGCGTCGTCTGGAACATGCGCTACCGCGCCGGCCGGCCCGACGCCGACCCGATGACGGTAAGCAGCGACGAGCTTTGGCAGCGGCTCGGCGCCTTCCTGCGGGAATTGGTTCCGGTGGCCGAAGAATCCAGCGTTGTGCTCGCCGCGCATCCCGACGATCCGCCGGCCGAAGCATTGCGGGGCGCGGCGCGGCTGGTCAACCGGCCGGAAAAGTATGACCGGCTGATGGATATCGTCGATTCGCCGGCCAACGGGCTGGAGCTCTGCCTCGGCTCGCTGCAGGAGATGCCGGGCACCGGCGAGATTTACCGGCATGTCCGCCGCTTCGCCCGACGAAAGCGGATCGGCTACATCCATTTCCGCAACGTGCGCGGCAAGGTGCCGAACTATCACGAGACCTTTGTCGACGACGGCGACATCGACATGGCCGAAATCGTGCGCATCCTGCGCGACGAAAACTATGGCGGCGTCATCATCCCCGACCATACGCCGGAAATGTCCTGCGACGCGCCCTGGCATGCGGGCAAGGCCTTCGCGCTCGGCTATATGCGCGCGCTGGTGCAGAACGCCGCGGCCCTGGGACCTTCCCGTACCGCTCCACCCAGCAACATTGGGATGCAAATCTGATGACCGGATCGACGTGCCTCTATGCCGACGATGCCGAAATGTACCGCATGTTCGAAGAGGAGCTCTTCGTCGCGGTGGTCGGCGACGTGATGGACACACTGGGGCTGCAGCATCAATTCCTGCCGCCGGTGTTCAAGCCTGTCGATGAGAAGAAGCGGTTGCTTGGCCGGGCCATGCCGGTGCTGGAATCCGATGTTTTTCCGCCCGGCGAACCGGCACGGAATCCGTTGATGACCAAGCCGTTCGGGCTGATGTTCGAGGCGCTCGACGATCTGAAGCCCGGCGAAATCTACGTCGCCAGCGGCGCCTCGCCGCGCTACGCGCTGTGGGGCGAACTGATGTCGACGCGTGCGACAATCCTCGGCGCGCGCGGCGCGCTACTCGACGGCTTCGCCCGCGATACGGATGGCATCAAGGCGCTCGGCTTCCCCTGCTTCTGCACCGGCTACTACGCGCAGGATCAAGGCGTGCGCGGCAAGGTCATAGACTATCGCTGCGCGCTCGAGATCGGCGGCGTGCGCATCGAGCCGGGAACGCTCCTCTTCGGCGACAAGGAAGGTGTCCTTGTCATCCCGCGACAGGCCGAGGAAGAGGTCGTGCGGTTCGCCCTTGAAAAAGTCCGCGGAGAAAAACGCGTCGCCAAGGCGATCCGCGAGGGGATGAGCGCGGTGGACGCTTACAAGACCTTCGGCATCATGTGACAGGCAGCCGGGAGCGCACCGCTATTGTGCGGCCACAGTGGCCGCGACCAGCGACAATCGCATCGCGAATTCGTCCGGACAAATTGCAACTTCGAGCCACCAAAAAACAAGCCGTGATTGCACTTAAAAAAGAATTAAATTAATTTATATTTTAATTCAATTTTTACACATTAACTAACTATTAACATATCACTTAACTTTTTGATTTTTTTACTTATGGTGCCCATGAAGGGGGTAGTTTGAATTCGGAGAATGGGGCGATTTCTCCTATGCGAAAAGTTTTAGGTAATTCAAAAAAGGATTTTGAAGAGGACGGCATTACGACCGGCGGATCGGATCCGCTCTATCCCAGCCAACATTTGACGCCCGCGAATCATGAGACCTCTCATTTCCCCCGGTTGCAGCATCAGACTTCGACCGGGCATACCAGCGTGAACGCCGTGACGAAGCTGGAGGCAGCGCCTCCCAGGCAGGACCTGCTCGCATTGCCGACGGTGCAGCTTGGCGGGCTGCCCGTCACCGTGATCGACCGGCGGGGCGCCGCGCGCCTGATGATCGCAGCTGCCCGGCAACATCGCCACGGCAGCCGTCCGTATTATTTCACCTCCGCCAACGGCGAGGTCATTGCCCAGGCACGCGCCAAGTCGGAGATAGCCGCCCTCTTCCGCGAAGCCGACCAGATCTTCGCCGACGGCCAGCCGCTTGTTCTGGCCTCCCGCCTTTTGTGCCGCACGCCGCTGCCGGAACGGGTGGCCACCACCGATCTGTTCCACGACGTGGCCAAGCTCGCCGAGAACGAGGCCGCGACCTTCTACCTGTTGGGCTCGACGGAGGCCGGGAACGCCAACGCAGTGGCCGCGATCAAGGCCAGCTATCCGCGCCTGCGCATCGTCGGCAACAGCCACGGCTATCTTTCCGGTCAAGCGCTCGAGAAAAAGCTCGATGAAATCAACGCGCTCGCGCCGGACATATTGTGGCTGGGTCTCGGCGTTCCGCGCGAGCAGATTTTCGTCCGCGATTTTGCGTCGCGGCTCTCGAATGTCGGCGTTATCAAGACGTCCGGGGGCTTGTTCGATCATATCGCCGGCAAGGTCCGGCGTGCGCCGCTCTGGGTCCAGAAGGCCGGCTTCGAATGGCTCTGGCGCATGCTGATGGAGCCGCGCCGGCTCTTCTGGCGCTATTTCACCACCAATCCCCGTGCCCTCTACGCCCTCCTGAGGTATTCGCAATGACAGCCGACCATTCGCTTCGTCCGCTGCCGGAGGGAACCGACACGGAGATCGCCATCGTCGGCGGCGGGCTCTCCGGGACGCTTGCCGCGACGCTCCTCGGGCGGTCGGGCTACCATGTCACGCTGATCGACCGCCACCCCGTTTTTCCGCGCGAGTTCCGCGTCGAGAAGATCGCCGGCGACCAGATCGACAAGTTGCGCCGGATCGGCCTCCTGGACAGCCTTTCCGCGGCCGCCGCGCCTTCGACGAGATCGTCAACGTGCGCAAGGGTCGCGTGCTCGACCGCACGCGTGCCCGCCACTACGGCATTTTCTACGACGACCTCGTCGCGGCGATGCGAGCCGAACTGCCCAAAAACGTGCGCTTCGTGGCCGGCAGGGTGAGCGCGGTGGAGGCGGGGCCCGAGCGGCAGCGCGTGTCGATCATCGGCCAGCCGGACGTGACGGCTCGCCTGCTCGTGCTCGCCACGGGCATGGGAGATATCCTGCGGCGCGACGTCGGTATCGAGCGCCGGTTCGTCCATCAGCGCCAATCGCTACTTTCGGCTTCAATGTCCGCCCGTCGGGCGCAAGCGCCTTCAAGCATCCGGCGCTGACCTATTACGGCGAGCGGGTCTCCGACGGGATCGACTACCTGAACTTTTTCCCGGCCGGCGGTGTTACCCGCGCCAATCTCTTTGTTTTCCGGGAGCACACCGATCCATGGGTCAAGGCGCTGCGCGACCGCCCTCGCGAAACACTCATCGAAACGCTTCCCGGGCTGCTCAACACATTCGGCGATTTCGAAGTCATCGACCGTGTCTCGAGCTGGCTCACCGACATCACCGTCGCCGAGAATTGCAAGCGTGATGGCGTCGTCCTGATCGGAGATGCCTATCAGACATCCTGTCCCGCCGCCGGAACCGGCGTCAGCCGGCTGCTCACCGATGTGGAACGCCTGTGCATGGTGCATGTGCCGCAATGGATGGCCTCACCCGGCATGGCGGCGGCGAAGATCGCCGCTTTCTACGACGATCGGGTGAAGAAGGCGATGGATGAGCGGGGACTGGAAATGGCTAATTTCCGCCGCAGCCTGACCATCGACACCGACCTGCGCTGGCGCGCGCGCCGGCAGGTTCACTTCAGCCGCCGCCGCATCCTGCACGAGATCGACAAGGTGAGCCCAAGCTTTGCCGCGAGGCTGCGTGCCTCAAGCGGCCGCAAATCGAAGCTGTCACCTGATCGCGGACCATCGTCCTGCGAATTTCGTTCGATGCCAAACTCCGGCATTAAAGATGCGCGGCCGTTTTTGGCGGCGCGATGGGACAGGGTTTTGAAGCGCGCGTAAGGGCGCCCGAACCCGACGCGTTTCAATCAGGACGACTCGGCAGCCTCGTCGGAGGCGGGCGGCACCATCACGGACGGCTTCGCCTTCTTGACATGCGCGGCTTCCAGCATCCGCCGCGCCAGCGCCTTGGCTGCCGGCAATTTTTCCACCGTCAGATGCGCCGCATAGCCGAGCGGACTTCCCGCACGGTAGATTTGCCACATCGGTGAAGGCCGGCCGCCGAAGATGCGCTTGTAGGGCTCGTCGCCGATGGTGAAATCAAGGTAGTGCTCGCCGCGCTCGATGCAGTCGCGGGCGATCTGCTCGAACATCAGGCTGCCGATCGACTGCTTCCTGTAGCCGGCCTCGTCGAAGCCGCCCAGAATGACCAGGAGCGAGTCGCGGTGCTGGAGTCCGAGCGCGCCGGCAATCGGCCGTCCGTTCATCCAGAATGCGTAGGTGCGGGCGAAACCGCCGCATCCTTCATTGGCGACAGCCAGGTAGAAATCGAAATAAGAAGGCAGTTGCAAAAGGTCGGCGGGACCGTTGCTGCCGTCGAAGCGTTTGCCGCGATAGACCTTGAGGGCATCGAACGTCGTGCGGACGGCGGCCGCGCCGTCCACGCATTCGAAGCGCGCCTCCCCCATGCGGTTGAGCTGCCGGGACTTCTTGTCGAGCTCCTTGCGGTAGGACTGATCCAGCCGATGCTCGCGCCAGCCGGCGAATGTCGGCTCCAGCTTGCTGGTATAAGCGCTCATGCCCATGCTGTCGCGCTTGTCGATACCAAGCAGGCGTTCCATCGCCAGCGAGCGGTCCGCCAGCTTGCCGATGCGCAAGAGATCGTAGGGTCGCAGATGCTTGCGGATGGCGGCAACCGTGCGGCCGTCGGAAAGGATGCGGGAAAAGATCTCCTCGTCGGCGACCGGCGACACATAGTCGGAAACCCGCATATCTGCGAATTCCACCACCTTGAGCAGCGTGTACCGGCGCCTCACCAGAGGCAGGACCATTGCAAGCTTTCCGCTTGCATGCGCCCGCACGACGATGATCAGTGGCGTGGCGGCGCCTTGCCGCACGAGCCTCTCATAGAGTTGCGCGAGCCATATGGGATGCTGAAACGCGGTCGCCGCCGAGCTGGCGAAGAGCTCGGCGTATTCCGTCGAACGGAAATCGAACGCATCCTCGGCAGTGACTTCAAACATGTGATCCGAACCGGCGGGACAGCGGCCTATCGACGACGTCTTGGCCTTCAGGTCAAGATCGGTCGCGGGGATTGTTGGAATCTTGGTATATGCCGAAAGTGCTAATGTTGCGTTGCCCAGCAAGCCGGACGCATGACCACAACCGCCTCGGGATCGCAAGTCGAGAATTTCGCCATGAAAGTAGAAGTCGGATTTTGCGTGTAACCCCGATGTAAGTATTTTCGGCCAGTCTTTTCGTTCCTCAACAGGGGAAACCCGAGCAGGGTATAGACGCGGACGGGGAATGACATGCTGGCGATCGAGGTCGTTGTTCCGCAATCGGCGCCCCGCCGCTGGCAGCAGGTTGTCATCGAGCGGCTTGAGGCGGAAGGCCACGATGTCGCGGTAGCACATCGGCCAGGGCCGGCAAGCTGGCCAGCCGCGGCAAAAGCCGCCTTCCAGTTCGAGCAACGTCTTTTCCGCCGGCCCGGACCCCTTCTCGGCTCAGCGGTGCAAGCAATCCAGGCTAGATCCGGCAATCGCCCTGCCGCGCTGAGGCTCGACCTCGCGGGCAATGCGGCCCCATCGGATGTCCCGACAATCGGCGTTCGGTTCGACGGATCGAGCGCCGATCTTTCGGCGGCAATAGCCGTCGCGGCCGGGCGGCTGCCGGTGATCGAGGCCGTCCTCGACAACAAAGCGGTGGTGGGCCAGGCGCGGCCGATGGTGGACAAGCGCGAGTCCACCGCACTCGGCACCGAGGACGTGTTCGCCCGTGCCATCACCTTGGTTCAATCGGTCGCTCGCGCGTTCGCTGCGGATCGGTTGCCGCTGGAGCCGATCGCTGAGACTCGTGTTCGCGATCAACGAGGCCGGTTCACATCCGCCTATCTCGGCACCGCACTGCCGCGGCTGGGCAGGGAGGCGCTCCGCCGCGCACGCTTCCGCCATGCGCATTGGCGTGTCGGCTACCGCTTCACCGACGCGCCGGGCGTCGCCGATACGGGCAAGCTCGGCACCGGCTGGTCGGTGCTGCCGGACATGGGCGACCATTTCTATGCCGACCCCTTCCCCTTTTGGTGGCAGAGTCGCCCTTTCGTCTTCGTCGAGGATTATCCGCATGCCACCGGCAAGGCGGTCATTTCCGTTGTTGCGTTCGACGCGAACCATGTCCCCGATACGCCTCGTGTCGTGTTGGAGGAGGCCCACCACCTCTCCTACCCGCAGGTATTCGAGCGCGACGGCGTGATCTGGATGCTGCCGGAGGCGAGCGCAAGCGGCAAGCTCACGCTCTATCGCGCCTCGGGCTTCCCGGATGGTTGGGTTGCCGAGACCGTGTTGGTCGAAGGCGAGATTTCCGACGCAACCTTGTTCGAGCATGAAGGCCTGCTCTGGCTGTTCGCCACCGACCGGGACGGCCATGGAAGCACATCCGACATGCAGGTGGTTTTTTCCGCCCCCGCGCTTGCCGGCCCATGGCGGCCACACCCGGCGAACCCGATCCTGATCGACCATCGCATGGCTCGCCCTGGCGGCGCCTTTGTCCGCAACCGCGAGGGCCGCATCCTCCTTCCGGTCCAGGACGGAACGCTGGGTTATGGCGGCGGGCTTGGCTTGTCCGAATTGCTCGAGCTCAACCAGCAGACGGTGCGGCTCTCGGCGCCACGGCCGATCGATGCGGCCGGCGACTGGCCCTATCCGAAGATCCACACGCTCAATCGGGCGGGCCGCCTGGAGGTGATCGATGGGATCGCCGCCGTGAGAAAATAGCCAGAGACCGTTTCGAAACTCGCTCCTGCGAGTCACATGAAGGTGTTTTTCGAGAACCGGAGCGCAGCGGACATTTAGGTCCGTGAGCACCGGCCTACGCCGGCCGTAGCCTTATCTGCCGCGCCACTCTCATGCATGCTTTGGCCGGCGAAGGCCGGAAGCGCAGAAAACGCCTTCAGATGGCCGCAGGAGTAGAGTTTCCAAACGGGCTCTCAGGCAAGAAGTAGCGCCTCGTAACCCGCACACATCCTGGCCGGTGAATATTTGTCCCTGAGCCGCCGCCCCGCTGCCGAAAGCCTGGCCTTGAATTCCGGCCGCGCAAACAGATCGGCAAGTCCGGTAGCCATGCCGGCGGCGTCGGCCTCGACGAACAGCGCGGCGGATTCGCCGTCCTCCGCGGTCAGCACCTCGCGCATGACGTCAAGGTTGCTCGCAACGACCGGCAGGCCGCAAATGGCCGCTTCGACGCAGGCAAGGCCGAAGGTCTCCGTCATCGACGGAAACGCATAGGCATCGCCGGCAGCGAGGAATTCGAAGATGCGCGCCGGAGGGACCTCGCCGACGAGATGCAGGCGGTTCGCCACGCCGTGGCTTTCGGCGAAGGCGACGAGCGCCTCGCGCTCCGGCCCGGCGCCGGCCAGCGCGACATGGACATCGGGCAGTCGGTCGAGCGCGCCGACAAGCGCGATCTGGTTCTTCATGGGCGTCAGCCGGCCGGATGAGACGGCCAGCCATACGTTCTGCGGCAGACCGAAGGCGGCGCGCGCCGCCGCCTTGTCGAACTCCTCGCCCGGCACGGGAACGCCATGATCGATGCGGCGCATACGCTGCCGGTAGGATCGCGGATAGCGATCGAACTGCGCTTCCGTCCAGCCGGAATTGACGACATTCGCCTGGTAAAGGCCGACCATGCCCATCAGCTTGTCGATCTGGGAGAGCAGACCCATGACGCCCTTGCTGTGCGGAGCGCCGCTCTGGTTTGCGACGATGTGCCTGACGCCGGCCAGCCGGGCGCCGATCGTGCCGAAGATATTGCCATAATGCTGGTAGGTGATGACGGCGTCGGGGCGTGCCTTACGCAGGTACCGCGCCAGGCCGATGGTCGCCCGGATCTGTCCCGGCAATCCGCGCGGGCGTTGCGTCAGGACAAAGTCCGCATTGGGGTCGCGGTCATAGGCATCGGTCTTGCGGTACATGAAGACGGTGCGCACCTCGTGTCCGCGGGCCCGCAATCCCTCGCCCACCATGTCGGAGATGCGTTGCGCGCCGGCGGCTTCCGCCTGGGTCTGCACCTGGACGATTTTCACGTGCGTCCTCTCATCAGCACATGCGGCACGAGTCCGATCCTGTCCAGGGACAAGCCGAGGATCGACGGGTTGATGCCGATCCTGCGCCGGGCGATCGACACCCCGAACGCCGTCCACGCTATCACGGTTCCGGCGATGCTGAGTGCCGCGCCTATGGGTCCGAGGTAGTAGGTCGCCACGGCCGTCACGCAAAGTCCGACGACGTTGACGATGACAAGCACCTTGAACAGCGCATGCTGGAGACCGGTCAACTGCAGCAGGACTTCGATCGGGCCGCAGGCAGTGCCGAATGTCGCCCCTATGCCGAAGATGACGAGCGTTGCCCTCATGGTCGGCGTCGCATAGGCCGGATTGAATATCGACAGGATGAAGCTGCCGAATATCCAGAACGTCGCCAGAACGCATAGCGCGATGGCCGAACCGCCAAGCGCGGCGAGGCTGGTGATGCGCTGAACATGAGCCCTGTCGCCGCTATAGAAGGCGGCCGATATCTGCGGCGCCAGCGCCTGGTTCAGGCCGTTGAGCGCAAGAGTGACGAAACGGGTGGTCCGGTCAGCCACGAAGATCGCGCCCGCCGCCTCGGGCCCCAGGATCATCGCGACGAGGAGCGTGCTGACCTGGCCGAGAGCGGGCGGCAACGAGGTGACGCCCCATAGGCCAAGCGTGACGGTCTTGAATTCCTGCTTTTGTCCTTCCGTGAGACCGCCGCGATCGGCCCGCATAGTGTCGCGCGCCAGGATGATCGTTTGCGGGACGACAGAGAGGATGAGCAGCAGCGCCGTCAAGTAGGTCGCGGTAACCGCATCCATCTTCACATGCATGAAATGCAGCACCACAACGGCGGCGATCGTTGCCGCACGCCAGATGATGTCCCGCGGCAACAGGCCCGATATCAGCGCGTTCTTGGCCCGGAACGCGCCGGAGGTAAACTCCGACCAGCCGAGCGAGAAGGACAGCACCGCGGCCGCCACGCACAGCGGCAGCCATTCGGGCGTTCCCCTGCCGATGAAGGGAAGGAATCCCACCACGATGATGATGAGGCTGGTGCCGATAAGCCCGGCCAGCGCAACGAGAATGGCGCGCGCCATCAGCCCGTGAGCCGAGGCAAGGTCGCCCAATCCGGCATATTGGGGCCAGAACCTGAGCACGGTGCTCTGCTGGCCCACCGAAGCAAAGAAGGAAACCAGGCTCGCTCCGGCATAGGTCGCGCTGTAAAGGCCGAATTCCCGTTCGTCCGTCACCATCGCCACAGCCACGAACATCAGGAAGGACAGGCCCGCGCTGGCAAGCTTGATGATGCCGGCCACGGCGCCGCTCTTGGCGAGGGCCGTGATCGACATGCGCATGTTGGTCGCCGGGCTGGCCGCTGCCCCCTGGGCGGCCTCGCGGTTCCCTGTATTGTCCTTCAACGTCGCCTCCTGAGACGATCGGCGATGGGCCTACCCCGCACCTACGACGACGCTCAAAACCCGATCCTGCATAAGCAAAATGCCGCAATCGCGCCAGCGCGAACGCTTCGCATGGTTACCGGCATCGCCCACGCCTGAACTCATCGTCACGCCGCCACCCTTAACGGATGGCTAACGATAATCCTTAATAATGTGGAGACGAGTGAGGTCGTGAGATCGCGGCTCTGCATGAGGACAGTGATGAAGCCAGCCAGGATCGACGAGCGCACTCTTCCGCCCTTGTTCGACATAGGTGCCGTCTGGGCTATCCTCTGGGCGCGTCGCGTGATGGTGCTTGCCATCGCCGGAGCGGCAGTGCTGCTGGCGCTTTCCTATCTTGCGGTGACGAAGCCGAGCTACACGGCAACCGCCGCGATACTGATCGATCCCCGCGATACCCGCGCGACCAATTTCAACAACGTGCTCCCCGGAATCGGGTCCGACAGCGCCGCGATCGCCAGCCAGGTCTTCGTCATCCAATCGCCCGACCTGCTCGGCTCGGTTTTCAAAAGCCAGAAACTCGACAGCGATCCGGAGTTTGCCGGCGTCGGCCTGATGTCGCGCCTGTTGTCCGTATTCGGAGCTGGCGCGACCGCCCGGCAGGATGCCGCCTTCAAGCGCTTTCAGAGCAAGGTTTCCGTGGAGCGCGAAGGGCTTACCTACGTCATCAATGTCAGCTTCACGTCGCCGTCGCCGGAAAAGGCCGCGCGCATCGCCAATGCCATCGTCGACCAGTATCGGGCAGGCCTGGTCGGAGAACGCGAGACCGCCAACAGCGACGTCAATACGCTCCTGACGGACAGGATCTCCGGCCTGCAGAAGGACGTCAGCGACGCCGAGCGGGCGGTCGAGGATTTCAAGACGAAGCACAATATCGTCAATTCGACGGATGGCGGCACGCTGCAGTCGCAGCTCGATCAGCTCACGGCGCAGCTGATAGCCGCCCAGGGCGATGCCGATCAGGCCAAGGACCGCTACAACCAGGCGCTGGCGGCGGGCAATTCGCCGGCCGGGCTCGCCAAGCTTGCCGACATTCTTACCTCCACCTCCGCCATCAAATTGCGCGACGACTACAACCAGCGCGCCACCGAGCTTGCCAGCCTGCAGACCATGTACGGGCCGCGTCATCCGACGATCGCGCGGCTTCAGTCTGAACTGGAGCGGTTGCAGCGGCTGATGGCCGCCGAGGCCGATCGGATAAGGCAGCAGCTCAAGGCCAATTACGATCTTGCCGTGCAGAATGTCGGCAAGCTGCAGGACAAGCTCGAAGCCCTGCGTCAGCAGTCCACGAATTCGAACATCGCGCAGGTGCAATTGCGGCAACTGGAATCCAAGGCCCAGGCCGCGCGCGCCGTGCTGGACGACTATCTCAAGCGCGCGCAGGAAACGTCCCAGATGCAGGGCGTGCAGACCTCGGAGGCACGCAAGATCGGCGTGGCCTCGCCGCCGGTGCAGCCGACATGGCCGAAGCCGGTCCTGCTGCTCCTGGTGAGCGCCGTGCTGGGGCTTCTCGCCGGATGCGGCCTCGCTCTGGCGCTTGGTCCGGTCCCGCAGCCGGAAGAGGATCCGCAGGCGCCGAAGGATGTCGCGCCTGAGCCGGTCGTGGACCGCAAGGACAGCGCGCCTGTCAGCCCCCGGCCACTGCCGATGCCTGCCAATTTCGGCGAGTACCGTCTGCCCGGCGTTGCCGGCGGGACCGCCTATTCCAGTATCAAGACGATCAGGAAGCAGCTGTTCCAGACCGGAAACGAAACGCTTTCGCTCGACGTCCTGAAGATCATGCGGCAGATGGTCCTGCACTTGAACGACCATGGCAAACCCTTTGTCATCCTCGTGTCGTCGATCGGCAGCAGTTTTGAGGCAAGGATTGCAGGCGCGATGCTGGGGATCGGCATGCAACGTGCGGATCAGAATGTGCTGATGGTGGAGATCGGCGATCACCTGTCCAGCTCGACGACGGACGGAGCCGGAGTGTTCATCGATGGCGCAACCGGCCTGCGGACGGTCGTTTGCAGCTCCGTGACGGAGAAAACTCCCGGCGTTGCGGATCGCAACACCTTCCGCGCTATTCTGGCGGAAGCCGGGAGCGCGTTCGATTTCGTGCTCGTGATCGCGCCTTCGTTCAACGAGAACGGCTGGATTCCGGAACTTTTCGCCAAGGCAGACCTTGCGCTTCTGGCGCTCGGCCCATCCGAGCAGCCTTCGGAGGCTGCCAAGCTGCTCACGCAAAAATTCGGGGCCGGCCAGATCGGCCGCAGCGCCACTCTTGTCGTTGCGCCGGACGGCACCCGGCCGGCCGGGGCGATCGATGGTCCGCGGGCGGCCGACGAACGGCGCACCGCCGCCAGGGCATAGGCCTGGAGGTGGTGCATCGATGACGTCACCGCCCAGGGTGTCACGACGACATGCGCTGGCGCTCACCGCCGGAGCCCTTTTCGCCACTACCCCTCTGCCAAGGTCGGCCGCGCTGGCGACGGCCGGCGCCCGCGTCCCGTCGCGCGGCTTCAACCTTCCCGGATGGCTCGATCGTGACGACGGGTCTGCTCCCGGCGCGGCCACGCTTGAAAAGCTGCGCCAGGCGGGGTTCGAAACGATCCGGCTGCCGGTAAACGCCGATCTCGTCTCCAGCGGCGACCCGGCAACGCTTCGCCGCATCCAGAACGGCATCAGGGACCTAGCCGGGTTGGGCTTTTCGGTCCTGCTCGACATGCATCCGTCGGGTGAGCTGGTGGCGGCTTTCCGAAGCGATCCCGGGGCTGCGGGCACAAGGGTGCTCCAGGCCTGGACGGCGCTGCGCGTCGTCGTCGCCGATCTGCCGGCGGATTGGGTCTATCCGGAGCTGCTGAACGAGCCGCCCATGGAACGGACCAACTGGCTGGCGCTGCGCGAACGGATCGCCGCGACGCTGCGAGCGAGCTGCCCGCTCCACACGCTGGTCTGGGGACCGGCACGGTTTCAGGGCATCTGGGAAATCGCCGACACGCCGCCGCTCGCCGACGACAACCAGATCGCCGCCGTTCACTATTACGCGCCCATGGCGTTCACCCATCAATGCGAGAGCTGGGATACCTCGCCGCTCGCCCGCATCGCAAACCTGCCCTTTCCCGCCACAAGGGAAACACCGGTGGTCGGTCAGGTGCTCGCCAAATTGCGGGCGGCAGGCGACGAAGAGGCCGCGAAGCTCGTCGAGGACGAACTGTCGGCGCCCTGGACGGAAGCGCGGATCGCCTCGGATTTTGCCGATGTGGCGCGCTGGTCCGCGACCCATGGCTGCCCGGTCATGCTGAACGAATTCGGCGTGCTCAATTTCTGCGTGGATGCCGAAAGCCGCGCGTCCTGGGTGCGTGCGGTGCGCAAGGCGGCCGAGGCGAACCATGTCGCATGGACCTATTGGGAGCTCGATCAGGGTTTCGGCTTCATCAGGAGCAGGCAGAGCGTCGAAGGCTTCGACGGCTCGATGATCGCCGCGCTCCTTGGCAGTTAAGCGGGAAGCGGACGTGGACGAGAGGCACGATAAACGCTTGCTGGAGCAAGCAATGACCGGAACGGGCCAGCGATGAGCACGACGCAGCTCTCTTCGCCTGCCGGACTGGGCGCGCAGGGCCGCGACACGCCGGAAGCCCTGATGCATGTCGGCACGGCTTTGCTTGTCGTTGCGCTCGCCGTCTCCTCCTTTGCTGTCTGGACACCGTTCGGCATTGCCGCGACCTTCGTGCTGACGCTGATCATTGCGAACGCGATGCCTTCGGGCGTTCCCGTGCTGATCATCTGCGCCTTCCTCTACCAGAACCTCGTGGTCGCCTGGTTCACCCCCTACATTCCCGACAACGACACGTTCGACACGCTGCGCGGCACGAACTTCATCATCCTGATGACCGCGTTCGGCATTTTCCTGGCCGCCTCGTTTCAGCATCGCGTGCGCGCGCTGATCGAATTGCGGCCATGGCTGCTGCTGAGCATGGTTCTGTGCGGCACGGTTTGTTTCTATTTCGCCCTCGGTGTCGTGCATGGCGGCCCCAAGGACGCGGTCGTCTATTTCCGCAACACGATCACGCCGCTCGCCTGCTTCCACGTCGCGGTCCTCGCCGCCAGCCTTTATCCCGTCGATCTGCGCAAAAGCATGCTCTGGCTCGGCGCCGGCGCGATTATCTATGGCTATGCGGAACTGACCTTCACCATGGATTTCCTCGGCCTCTTCCATGGCGACCAATATGTCGAGCGCAGCATATCGCGGCAGGTCGAGACCGGGGTGTGGGAAAAAGCGCTCCAGGAGACGGGTTTCGTTTACCGTGGGATCGAGGACGTGATGACCACGACCTTCTTCAACACGCCGCTGTTCAACGACATCCTGCCGAGCGTCTTCCGCATCGGCGGCCCGAACTTCCATCCGATCAGCTATGCTTACGCCTTGAGCATCATTTCGGCCTGGCTTCTCTTCAGGGGACGATGGCTGCTGCCTCTCGCGGCCTTGCCGTTGCTGCTCGTCATCGGCTCCAAGGGCGCCACCTTCATGCTCTTCGTGGCGATTGCCGTGCGGCTCGTCTACCGCCCCTCCCGCGCCGGTCTGGCGCTCATGGCCGCGATAGCCCTGGCCGTGGTCTGGACGACAGCGGCGATCGGCTACGGTGCAACGCATGGCGACTATCACGTTCTCGGCCTGATTGCCGGCATGCGTGACTTCCTGGCCAACCCGCTCGGGCAAGGATTGGGTCTCGGCGGCAACCTGTCGAGCACGAGCATCAATCTCAATTGGCAAAGCGCTCAGGCCGAGGGTGCCGCTTCGGTGCCGGTCGAGAGCGCGGTTGGCGTCATGCTTTACCAGATGGGCGTGGGCAGCCTGGTGTTCTTCGGCTTCCTGGCGGCGCTGCTGGTGGCGCTGCGCCGGCAACTCGTCGAAACCGGCGACCCGGATTTCCTGTTCGGTTTTGTCGGCATCGCAACCATCTCGGCCA
Source organism: Mesorhizobium loti (assembly GCF_001510895.1). Classification (GTDB taxonomy): domain Bacteria; phylum Pseudomonadota; class Alphaproteobacteria; order Rhizobiales; family Rhizobiaceae; genus Mesorhizobium; species Mesorhizobium loti_A. The sequence continues at coordinate 60,111 of NZ_LPWA01000001.1, forward strand.
ACGCCGTGTTGCAGGAGGAGGCGTTCTACTCCCCTCTCGCCCTCGCCTTCTGCCTGCTGCTCGTCGGGATCTCGCTCGGAACGCGCTGGCGCGTGGCCGCGGCGGCAAGAGCCGGGACGCCGGACTGATTTCAAGGATCGGCCGACTTAAAGCATGTCTCCCGAAAGCGGGACCGGTTTCGGGACAAAGACATGCGTAAAATAAAAAACCTAAAGCGCACGGAGCGAATCCGAAAAATCGCGACGCGTTTTAGCGACGGCGTTCAGGAGCCGAACAGCACCATCTCGGTGAACGTCAGGTCTCCCGGCGAGGGCGATTTCGGACCCTTGAAATACTTGATGCCCTTCTTCGGAAAATACCTGCCCGACAGACCCGGAACCGGACCCATGGCGTCGACGAGGCAGAGCACCTTTCCACGCCGCAGAAGAAAACGCCCCACAGCTCCGGCGCAGCGGACCAGATCCGCATGCGAGCGGCAATAGACGACCTGGCAGCACGGCATGAAGCCATGCAATATCCGACGTGGCTTCAGCACAAGCGGCAACGCCTGGCCGTCGCAGACGCAGACCAGCGACAGGCAGCCCAGCGCCGCATGCTCCAGGAGTATGTATCTTTCATTGTCGGTGATCTGAGCCATTTCGGCGAGATCCGCACGGGCTTCCAGCACACGATCGGAAGGCGGCATCGCATTCAGGACTGGAAGGAAGGCGACCTGTCCGCCGGAAAACAGGCGAAAGCCGAACGCTTTGTTGAGCCTCACTGTCCCGGGAGATGGGGAAATATTGATATAGACCACCTCCTTGCGCATGATGACCGTCGCGATCATCCTGCTGGCATAGGGTCGAAACTCCGCGTCCACGGACCAGCTCGACAGATTGCAGCGGATCTCGTCGCCCTCCGGAGTCCTGTGCCTGGCATAGAGCGTAAGCACGGCGCCGACTATGCGGCCCGACTTCTCGAGGACAAAACCATAGCGCGGGAAATCGGCGACCGCGGGCCGCTGCGAGAGACGCGTCAGCGCCTCTATCCAATAGCCCCGGCTGCGTTCCGGAAAGCCCCTGTGCAGGCAATCCGCCACGCCTTCCCAATCTCCCTCGTCGAAGGGTCGGCAGCCGACACCGGGAGGAAATGCACCGAGAACCGCCATAGTCGACTCAAGAAAAAAGGCACCGGATATGGTCGAGGTCCGTATTATCCTGACGATCGATTACTAACGAATTACACCACCGTCGTAGCCAATTTTATTGGCCATATTTCACGACACCGTGGAGTGCCTTTCCTTTACAACTGATATTCCAGATTATACAACCCAAAGGATATTTAAGAGTTGTACGATTTACTAATAATCATTTGTTTCCTTGTGATTCCGGGCGGAGAACCGTTGCACGTTTTTCCTGTTTGTTTCGGGTCCAGCCTCCGCGATCAGCCCTTGCCTCCCTGCGAGACCTTCCAGCTACCCACGACCAATCCGGCGCTATCGCCGGCTCAACCGCCCGCGCAAAATTTCTGCCCGATCCCGCTTGTACCGAAATCTCATATGTGAATATAATCTTCACAAGAGAAGATTCAGGGAGGATCGATCGCGCCCGGCTCCGGCCTTGCCCGGATGGCGCGGCCTATTCTCCGACAGCGGACGAACAGGATGATGACCAGCTTCCCGCCCACCGTCGGCGTTGCCTCGACACGCCCTTCCGACATGCCGGCCGACCACGCCGAGCTGCCGGTGTGGAATGCCGAAAACTGGTTTTACGAGGATTGGCCGGTCGGCCAGAAAATCCGCTCGCTCCGGCGCACCATGGCCGAAGGTGACAGCCATCTCTTCAACACCCTGGTGCTCGACATCCATCCCTATGTGCAAGACCAGATGTTCGCCGAGCGCGAAGGCATTTTCGGCAGGCGCCTCGTGGCGGGCGCATTTGTCTTCTCAGCCGGGCTCGGCCTCGTCGCCACCAATTGCGTCAACGCCTTTTCCTATGGCTACGACAAGCTCCGCTTCATCAAGCCGGTCTTCATCGGCGACACCATCTATTCGATCCGCACCAACATGGAAAAAATTCCCCGCTACAAGGACATGGGGCTGATCCGCGCCAGCTACGAGGTGTTCAAGGGCGAAGGCGAGCTGGTGCTCTACTGCGAGCATCTGCAGACAGTCAAATACAAGAGCCCGGCCGACTTCGCCGGCAAGACGGAGAGGTGATCATGGCCGCTGACCTGCCGCTCTCCGGCCTTGTCGTCGTCGACATGAGCCAGTTCCTGTCGGGCCCCTACTGCTCGCTCAGGCTCCTCGACCTCGGCGCCCGCGTCATCAAGATCGAGCGGCCCGATGGCGGCGACCTTTCACGCAGGCTCTATCTCAGCGACACCGAGATCGGCGGCGATTCCACCATCTTCCACGCCATCAACCGGGCCAAGGAAAGTTTTGCAGTCGATCTGAAGAACGAGGACGACCTGAAAGCGCTGCGCGGGCTGCTCGCGAAAGCCGATGTGCTGATCCAGAATTTCCGGCCCGGCGTCATCGAGCGGCTCGGCCTCGACTATGAGCATGTGCGCACGCTCAACCCGCGCCTGGTCTATGCCTCGATCAGCGGCTATGGCGAGGAAGGCCCGTGGGTGAAGCGTCCGGGCCAGGACCTGCTTGCTCAGGCGCGCTCCGGCGTCATGTGGCTGAACGGCGACGAGGATCAAGGCCCGGTGCCGTTCGGCCTGGCAATCGCCGACATGCTTGCCGGTGCGGCCTGCGCGCAAGGCATCCTCGCCGCGCTGGTCCGGCGCGGCATCACCGGCGAAGGCGGCCATGTCGAGACCAGCCTGCTCGAGGCGCTGATCGACTTCCAGTTCGAGGTGCTGACGACCCATCTCAACGACGGCCGGCGGCTGCCGCGCCGCTCGTCCTTCCGCAGCGCCCACGCCTATCTGGCGGCGCCCTACGGCGTCTATCCGGCGAAGGACGGTTTCCTGGCGATCGCCATGACGCCGATCCCGAAGCTGGCCAACCTGCTCGAGATCGACGCGCTGGCGCCTTACCGCGACCAGCCGTCGACCTGGTTCACAGCCCGCGACGAGATCAAGGCGATCATCGCCCAGCGCATCGCGCAGAAGTCGGTCGACGAATGGCTGGCGATCCTCGAGCCGGCCGACATCTGGTGCGCAAAGGTCCTGAACTGGAAGGAAATGCTGGAGACCGACGGTTTCAAGGCGCTCGATCTTCTACAGACAGTGACGCGCGAGGACGGTGTCTCGATCCACACCACCCGTTCGCCGCTGAGGGTCGACGGCGTGCGCGCCAGGGTCGAGCGGGCCGCTCCCCGTGTCGGCGAGCACGGCGCAAAGATCCGTAAGGAGTTCGGACTGTGACTTCGCTCAGGGGCATGACCTGGAACCATCCGCGCGGCTACGATCCGATGGTCGCCTGCTCCAGAATATGGAAGGAAAGGACCGGCGTTTCGATCGAATGGGAGAAGCGCTCGCTGCAGGATTTCGAATCCTTCCCGGTCGAAGAACTCGCCCGCGCGTATGACCTGATCGTCATCGATCATCCGCATGTCGGCCAGATCACCGCCGAGAAGTGTCTCGCGCCGCTCGACGTGCCGGGACGCGAGGCGGACTGCGCAGCGCTGGCGAAGGGAAGCGTCGGTCAATCCTACCCGAGCTATACTTGGCAAAGACGGCAATGGGCCTTCCCGATCGATGCCGCGACCCAGGTGCAGGCCTGGCGTCGCGATCTGATCGAGGCCGCGCCGACGTTCTGGACCGAAGTGCTGGAGCTTGCCCTGGAGGGCCGCGTGCTGTTGCCGCTCAGGCCGCCGCATTCGCTGATGTGTTTCTACACACTTGCCGCCGATCTCGGCCGGCCATGCGTTGTCGACGGATCGGCCGACCTGGCCGATCCCGAGACTGGCGAGACGGCCTTCGAAATGCTGCGCGAAATTGCAGCGCTCATCGACCCTGAATGCCTGACGATGGATCCGATCGCGGTGTTCGAGAGGATGGCCGAGGCGGGTTCACGCATCGCCTGTGTGCCGCTGGTCTATGGCTACGTGCCTTATGCGGTAGCCGGGTTCCGCCCGAACCGGCTGGCCTTCTGCGACATGCCGGCCGCCGGCGGCAACGGCCCGGTCGGCTCTGCCCTCGGCGGCACCGGCATTGCCGTCTCGGCCTTCTCCGCCGCCAACAAGGAAGCGATCGACTTCGCCTACTGGATCGCCAGCGGCGACGTACAGCGCGGCCCCTACGCCGCCGGCGGCGGTCAGCCCGGCCACGCCGCCGCCTGGGAGGACGAGGCCGTCAACGCCGCGACCGGCGACTTCTATCGCGCCACGCGGGCAACGCTGGAAGGCGCCTGGGTGCGCCCGCGCCATGACGGCTACATGGCGTTCCAGCAGGCCGCGTCCGACCGCCTCAACGAGGGCCTTGGCGGCCGGCAGGACGCACGCCGCGTCGTCACCGACATCAACCGCATGTTCCGAGAGAGTTTCGCGCCGGCCGTCGCCGGTTAATGCCTATCACACGCATGCGCAGCGGTACCTAGTTTATAGCCGCCACAGCTTCTTCGCGTTGCCGGAGAGCAGCTTGGCGCGCTCGGTGTCGCTTGCGCCGGCGATCAGCGCATGCGTCGCCGCCACCCAGCCGAGCAGCCCGCCGCCCAGGGTGCAGACCGGCCAGTCGCTGCCCCACACGACACGGTCCCAACCGAAACTGCCGATCGTGTGCTCGACATAGAGCCGCAGCGTCTCGACGGTCCAGGTCGCTGGATCGGCATAGGCGACGACGCCGGAAATCTTGCCGACGACATTGGGGCGCCGCGCGATCTCGGCGATCTGCTCGCGCCAGGGATGCTCAGCCTTGCCTTTGATGTCGGGCACGCCGCAGTGATCAAGCACGAACTGCACGTCCGGCGCCAGATCGACCAGCGCGATCGCTTGCCGCATCTGCCTCGGCAATACGCAGAGATCGAAGGTCAGCCCGCTGCCGGCTATGCGCCGGACGTTCTCGCGGAACAGCGCACCCCCGGAAACGTCGTCTGGCACGACGTGCAGCACGCGGCGGAAACCTTTGACGAACGGATCGGCCTTCACTTTGTCCAACCACGCAGCGAAATCCGGCTTTTCCGGCCGGCACGAGACGATCGCGCCCCTTACCAGACTGCCTGGCTTCTTCGACAGCCCTTCGACGTGGGCCGTCTCGGCCTGGATATCGGCCGGGTCGACGTCGACCTCCATATGCAGCGCAAGCTCTATGCCCGCCCGGCGCGCCTCGGTGGCGTATTCGCTTTCAGAAAAATCGCGATCGAGCGCCGGCACTCCGGACAGCCACGGATAGCGCAGCGCCGCCTTGTCGATGAGATGCAGGTGCGTGTCGACGATCATGGCTTCCTCCCTTGTCGCGCTTATACATGTCGCCCAAAAATGTGCGGCGGTTTTGGGAAACGAGATGCATTAAAGCATAGACCCGATCATCTCACGGGAGAATTCATCATTCAAATAAGAATTATATCCGCATCTGCATATCAGAGCCCGCAAGCTGCGACAGCTTCGCCGCGGCGGCCTGCAGCAGCGCGATCGTCCGGGTGATATCGGGCGCGGTGGGCGCATTGACCAGCGTGATGTAGGGAATGGTGAGCGCGGCGATGCCGCGGCCGTCCGAGCCGATCACCGGCGCCGACAGATTGTAGACGCCGGCCGTCTGCAGCGAGGCCATCATCTCGTAGCCGCGGTCGCGCACCTGGTCGAGGCGGGCGAAGAAATCCGGCGACTGCTTCATCTCCTCATTGGTGCGCAGATGCTCGGCGATCATCATCTCGCGCTCTTCCGGCGAGCGAAACGCTAAGAGCACATGCCCAGAGCCGGTGTCGAACAGGCTGATATGCGAGCCGACGCGGATTGAGATGCCCCAGTAGTGCGGGGCCTCCTGCTGCGCGATAACCACGGCGTTGCCGCGGTCGAACACCACGAGCTGGTTCGCCTGCCACGACGTCTCGGCCAGTTCGCGCATGATCGAGGTGGCGTAGGAGACCAGCCGGCGCACCGGCGCATGCAGCTGGCCGAGTCCGAAGAGTTTCAGCGTCAGCGAATAGCGGTCACCGTCTGGCCGGGTCACGTAGCCGCGTTTCACCAGACGGTCGAGCATTCGGTAGAACTCGTTCGGGCTGCGGTCCAGCCGCTTGGCGATCTCGGCCTGCGTCAGGCCGCCATCGACGCTGGCCAGCAGCTCCAGGATATCCAGCCCCTTGTCCAGAGCCGGCGCGCGATAGCGGTCTTCCTCGTCGTCCTGCACCGGATGCCTCTCTGGTGAATTTCTTTCTTCATATACGCAAGAGCGCCTTCATTGGGAAGAAGTTTCGGCTTGACGACTTATGAATATTTTGTTTGCATATGAATGAGGCGGCAGGCTTCAGGTCATGACGGCCATGCGCCGTCCAGGGAGGAATTCATGAACAGACTGCTTTCCGGCGTCGCCGCCGGCGCATTGCTCATGGCGTCGGGCGCGGCATTCGCGGCCGACCTGCCGGGCAAGTTTCCCGGCGTCACCATCGACGCCAAGTTGATCGGCGGCCAGCAATACGAAAAGCTCTACGAACGCATCGGCGAGTGGGAGAAGGCGACCGGCGCCAAGGTCAACGTCATCTCCAAGAAGAACCACTTCGATCTCGACAAGGAGATCAAGTCGGACATCGCTTCCAATTCGATCACCTGGTGCGTCGGCTCCAACCACACCTCGTTCGCGCCGCAATATCCGGGCATCTACACCGATCTCGCCAAGCTGCTGCCGAAGGAGGAGATCGATGCTTTCGTTCCGGCCAACATCGCGGCCGGCACGCTCGACGGCAAGCTGGTGATGCTGCCGCGCGCGCAGTTCGACGTCTCCGCGCTCTACTACCAGAAGAGCCTCTATCAGGACGAAGCCAAGAAGAAGGCCTACAAGGAGAAGTACGGCGAGGATCTCGCCCCGCCGGACACGTTCGACGAGATGGCCCAGCAGGCGGAATTCTTCGCCAGCCCGCCCGATTTCTACGGCACGCAATATGCCGGCAAGGAAGAGGCCATCAACGGCCGCTTCTACGAGATGCTGATCGCCGACGGCGGCGAATATCTCGACAAGGACGGCAAGCCCGCCTTCAACTCCGAGGCCGGCGTCGAGGCGCTCGACTGGTTCGTCAAGCTCTACAAGGCCAAGGCCGTGCCGGCCGGCACGACCAACTATCTATGGGACGACCTCGGCCAGGGTTTTGCATCCGGCACCGTGGCGATCAACCTCGACTGGCCGGGCTGGGCCGCTTCTTCAACGACCCGAAGTCGTCCAAGGTCGCCGGCAATGTCGGCGTCAAGGTCCAGCCCAAGGGCTCGTCCGGCAAGCGCTCCGGCTGGTCCGGCGCGCACGGCTTCTCGGTGACCGAGAACTGCGCCAACAAGGAAGCCGCCGCTTCGCTGGTCTGGTGGCTGACCAACGAGGACAGCCAGAAGCTGGAAGCCGCGGCCGGCCCGCTGCCACCCGCACCAAGGTCTGGGAATGGGACCTTGAGCAGGCGAAGTCCGATCCTTACAAGACCGAAGTGCTGCAGGCCTTCCAGGAGGCCGCCAAGAACGCCTTCCCGGTGCCGCAGACGCCGGAATGGATCGAGATTTCCAACGCAGTCTACCCGGAGCTCCAGGCCGCGATCCTCGGCGACAAGACCTCCAAGCAGGCGCTCGACGACGCGGCCGCCAAGGCGACGCAGACCCTCGAGGACGCGGGCAAGCTCTGAGGATCATCCTCCCTGCGGCGCCGGTCACAAGGACCGGCGCCGCTTTGACTGATGCGGCCGCCATGCGATTCTATCGCGGGCCGCGCAACCATCTTTGGAACATTGCATGACGGCCAAGCGGCTTTCCGCGCCAACCCTTCTCCTGTTGCCGGCCGTGCTCGTGCTGGCGGCAGTCGTGGTCGTGCCGCTGTGCCTGTCCTTCTATTCCAGCTTCACGCCGTTCAGGCTGACGCGGCCGGAAACCTTCTTCACCTTCATCGGCCTGCGCAACTATCGCAACATTCTGTCCGATGCGAATTTCTGGTGGGCCTTCGGCCGCACCGTGCTCTTGCTCACCATCGCGCTCAATCTCGAGATGCTGCTGGGGCTCGGCCTCGCATTGCTGGTCGAGAAAGCCAGTCGCGGCCAGCGGCTCTTACGCACCATCATGATGTTCCCGATGATGTTCTCGCCGATCCTCGTCGGCTTCCAGTTCAAGTTCATGTTCAACGACAATATCGGCCTGGTGAACAACGCGCTGCAGTCGCTTGGGCTGACGCGGGATGCCATTCCGTGGCTGATCGAAGGCCATCTCGCCTTCATTGCCATCTCGATCGCCGAGATTTGGTCCTCGACCTCGATCTTCGCGATCCTGATCCTGGCCGGCCTGCTCGCCATGCCGAAGGAGCCGATCGAGGCGGCGCGCGTCGACGGCTGCACGCCGTGGCAGACTTTCCGCTATGTGACCTGGCCCTTCATCATGCCCTTCGCCTACATCGCCATGACCATCCGCTCGCTCGACGTCGCGCGCGCCTACGACATCGTCAAGATCATGACCGATGGCGGCCCGGCCGGCCGCACGGAACTGTTGTGGACGCTGGTCGCGCGCACCGCCTACAGCGACGCCCGCATGGGCGTCGCCAACGCGATGGCCTATTTTTCGATCCTGCTGTCGATCGTCTTCACCGTCTATTTCTTCAGGAAGCTCGCCGCGGCGCGCACCCAGATCGGCGCGGAGTGGTGAGAATGGACGCCAACGCATCCGCCCGCCTGAAGCGCCGCGCCGCGACCGTCGCGCACCGCGTCGGCCTGTTCCTCGCCATGCTCTTCATCTGCCTGCCCGGCATCTGGATCGTGCTGTCCTCGCTGCGGCCGACGGTCGAGATCCTCGCCAAGCCGCCGGTCTGGATTCCGCAGCAGGTCTCGCTCGATGCCTACATCGCCATGTTCAGTGGCGTCGGCAAGGGCGGCATTCCCGTCCTCGACTATTTCCGCAATTCGCTGATCATCTCGGTCACGTCGACCGTCATTGCCATCGCCATCGGCATGGCCGGCGGCTACGCCTTCGCGCGCTACCGGTTCCGCGGCAAGTCGGCGATGTTCCTCGGCCTGATGCTGACGCGCACCGTGCCCGGCATCGCGCTGTCGCTGCCGCTGTTCTTCGTCTATGCGCGGCTCGACATTATCGACACGCATTTCGGCCTGATCCTCGCCTATGTCGCGCTCAACGTTCCCTTCACCATCTGGCTGATCGACGGCTTCTTCCGCCAGGTGCCGAAGGACCTTGCCGAGGCCGCGCAGATCGACGGCTGCACGCGCTGGCAGGCCTTCTGGCAGGTCGAGTTTCCGCTGGCCGGACCGGGCATCGCGTCCGCCGGCATCTTCGCCTTCCTCACCTCCTGGAACGAATTCGCGCTGGCCTCGCAGCTGACGCGCTCGATCAATTCGAAGACGCTGCCCGTCGGGCTGCTCGACTACACCGCCGAATTCACCATCGACTGGCGCGGCATGTGCGCGCTGGCCGTGGTGATGATCATTCCGGCGCTCATCCTTACCTTCATCGTGCAAAAGCACCTCGTCGGCGGCCTGACCTCCGGCGCGGTGAAAGGTTGATCCGATGGCGATTGTCTCGCTCAAGAAACTGACCAAGCGTTACGGCAACATGGAGATCGTGCATGGCATCGACCTCGATGTCGCCGACCGCGAGTTCATCGCGCTCGTCGGGCCGTCCGGCTGCGGCAAGTCGACCACGCTGCGCATGATCGCCGGGCTGGAAGACATCTCCGGCGGCACGATCGAGATCGGCGACCGCGTCGTCAACGACCTGCCGCCGCGCTCGCGCAACATCTCGATGGTGTTCCAGTCCTACGCTCTTTATCCGCATATGACGGTGCGCGAGAATCTCGGCTTCTCGCTCAAGATAGCCGGTGCGCCGAAGGAGGAGATGGACCGCCGCGTCGCCGAAGCGTCGGCCATTCTCGGCCTTGAAGCGCTGCTCGAGCGCCGTCCCTCCCAGCTCTCGGGCGGCCAGCGCCAGCGCGTCGCCATGGGTCGCGCCATCGTGCGCGATCCCGACGTCTTCCTGTTCGACGAGCCGCTCAGCAATCTCGACGCCAAGCTGCGCACCCAGATGCGCACCGAGATCAAGAAACTGCATGCCAAGGTGAAGTCCACCGTCATCTATGTGACGCATGACCAGGTCGAGGCGATGACGCTCGCTGACCGCATCGTCATCATGCGCGACGGCTATATCGAGCAGGTCGGCACGCCGGACGAAGTGTTCCAGCGCCCGGCGACACGCTTCGTCGCGGGCTTCATCGGCTCGCCGCCGATGAACCTGCAGGAGGCGACCGTCGCCGACGGCAAGGTCGTCTTCGCCGGCGGCCAGAGCCTGCCGCTGCCCGGCCGGTTCAAGGCCAAGGTCAGCGCCGGTGACAAGGTGGTGTTCGGCCTGCGTCCCGACGATCTCTATCCGGCCGGCCACGGCCTGCATTCGGGCGATGCCGCCGATGTCCATCAGATGGAGTTGCCGGTGACCGTGACCGAGCCGCTGGGCAACGAAACGCTGGTATTCGCCGAATTCGACCGCCGCGACTGGGTCTCTCGCATGCTGAAACCCAAGCCGCTGCAAGCTGGCGACCGGGTCGCCATGAGCTTCGACCTGTCGCAGGCGCATCTCTTTTCCGTGGAAACCGGTAAATCCCTGAGGGTCTGACGATGGCGAAGATCGAAAAAGTCGAGCTTGCAATGGTCGATCTGGTGCCGAAGGTGAAGCGCACCGACGCCATCCAGAGCTTTGTCAGCCAGGAGACGCCGATCGTCACCATCACCGATGCCGATGGCGCGGTCGGCATGGGTTACAGCTACACGATCGGTACCGGCGGCTCTTCGGTGATGCGGCTTCTGGCCGATCATCTGGCGCCGCGGCTGATCGGGCAGGACGCCGACCGGATCGAGGCGATCTGGCACGATCTCGAATTCGCCACCCACGCCACCACCATCGGCGCCATCACCGCCATCGCGCTCGCGGCAATCGACACCGCATTGTGGGACCTTCGGGCGAAAAAGCAGAAGCTGCCGCTCTGGAAGCTCGCCGGCGGCGCCAAGGACCGCTGTCCGCTCTACACCACCGAAGGCGGCTGGCTGCACATCGAGACGCAGGCGCTGGTCGCCGACGCGCTGGCCGCCAAGGCGAAAGGCTTCACCGGCTCCAAGGTCAAGATCGGCAAGCCGCACGGAGCCGAGGACTTCGCCCGGCTTTCGGCCGTGCGCAAGGCGGTTGGCGACGGCTACGAGATCATGACCGATTGCAACCAAGGCTTTTCCGTCGACGAAGCCATCCGGCGCGCCGAGCGGCTGCGCGAGCTCGACCTCGCCTGGATCGAGGAGCCGCTGCCGGCCGACGACATCGATGGCCATGTGCGGCTGTCGAATGCGACCGCGATGCCGGTGGCGGTCGGCGAGTCGCTTTATTCGATCCGCCATTTCCGCGAATATATGCAGAAGGGCGGCTGCAACATCGTCCAGGTCGATGTCGGCCGCATCGGCGGCATCACGCCCTGGCTGAAGGTGGCTCATATGGCGGAAGCCTTCGATATGCCGATCTGCCCGCACTTCCTGATGGAACTGCATGTCAGCCTGGCCTGCGCGGTGCCGAACGGCAAATATGTCGAGTACATTCCGCAGCTGGATGAGTTGACGGGCAAGAAGATGGCGATCGAAAACGGCCATGCGCTGGCGCCGAGCGAGCCGGGCCTCGGCATCGACTGGGATTTCGATGCGCTCAAGGCGCGCAGCATCGCCGAATTCAGCGTCACCGTCACCGAACGGAGGGATTGAGATGCAGCGAATGGGCATGGTGCTCGGGCTGAAGCCGGAGAAGGTCGAGGAATATGTGCGCCTGCACGCCGCCGTCTGGCCGGACGTGCTGAAGATGATCTCGGCCTGCAACATCAAGAACTATTCGATCTACCTCAAGCGGCCGGAGAACCTCTTGTTTTCCTATTTCGAATATCACGGCACCGATTACGCCGCCGACATGGCCAGGATGGCCGCCGACCCGAAGACGCAGGAATGGTGGGCGGTCTGCATGCCTTGCCAGGAGCCATTGCCGACCAGGCAGGAGGGCGAATGGTGGGCGATGATGGATGAAGTCTTCCACCATGACTGACGCCTTCGATCTCGCGTCGCTGGCGCAATCCTGGCCGGCGCCTGCGAAGCCGCGCCCGATCGTGACCTTCGGCGCCGGCTCGATCGTTGGCGACGCGCATTTCCCGGCCTATCGCAAGGCCGGTTTTCCGGTTGCGGGCCTTTACGATCCGGACCAGGCAAAGGCGCAGGTACTGGCCGAAAAATGGGGCGTGACGACGTTTCGCTCGGTGGACGAGGCAGCGGCAGTGAAGGACGCGATCTTCGATCTCGCCACGCCGCCGGGGCGGCATGCCGAGGTGCTGAAGGCCCTGCCCGATGGCGCGGTCGCGTTGATCCAGAAGCCGATGGGCAACTATCTCGGCGAGGCAACCGAGATTCTCGAAATCTGCCGCGCCAAGCAACTCAAGGCGGCGGTGAACTTCCAGCTCCGCTTCGCGCCGATGATGCTGGCGCTGAAGGATGCGATCGCCAAGGGCTGGCTCGGCGAAGTCGTCGACTTCGACGCCTGGCTGGCGCTCGACACGCCGTGGCAGCTCTGGGAATTCCTGCTCACGGCGCCTCGCGTCGAGATCGCCATGCATTCGATCCATTATCTCGACCTGATCCGGCAGCTCCTTGGCGACCCCAAGGGGGTTCATGCCAAAACCCTCGGCCATCCCAATCACAAGGTCGCGCAGACCCGCACCAGCGCCATTCTCGATTATGGCGACACGGTGCGCTGCGCGCTCTCGATCAACCACGACCACAAGTTCGGCCGCAGGCACCAGGCCTGCGAGTTCCGCATCTGCGGCACCGAGGGTGCTGCCTATGTCAAGCTCGGCCTCAACCTCGACTATCCGCGCGGCGAGCCCGACGTGCTGGAGATCTATCCCAAAGGCGGCTCCGACTGGATCAGCGTGCCGCTCAGCGGCGCCTGGTTCCCCGATGCCTTTGTCGGCCGCATGGCCAATGTCCAGCGCTTCGCGTCCGGCGAGGACAGCGAATTGGTCAGCTCCGTCGAGGATGCCTGGAACACGATGGCGCTGGTGGAGGCCGCCTATCGATCGAGCGCCGCCCCGACGACGCCGCTGGCCGAGAAACCGTAAGGAGCGGCATGGAACAGGTCATCTATTTCGAGGACTACGAGATCGGCTCGTCGCGACTGACCAGCGGCCGCACGATCACCGAGACCGACTTCGTCGTCCACGCCGGCCACACCGGCGATTTCTTCCCGCACCACATGGACGCCGAATTCATGAAGACGACGCCTTTCGGCCAGCGCATCGCGCATGGCACGCTGGTGTTCTCGGTCGGCGTCGGCCTGACGGCGAACGTGATCAATCCGGTTGCCTTCTCTTACGGCTACGACAGGCTGCGCTTCATCAAGCCGGTGTTCATCGGCGACACCATCCGCACGCGCACGACGATCGTCGCGAAGGAGGATGACCCGAAACGGCCGGACTCCGGCCGCGTGATCGAACGCGTCGAAGTTTTGAACCAGCGCGACGAGGTCGTGCTGGCCGCGGACCACATCTATATCGTCGAGCGGCGCCCCCGGCTCGGCTGAAAGACGGAGACAAACATGGCTGATTTGACAGGCAAGGTGGTGGTCGTCACGGCTGCCGCACAAGGCATCGGTCGGGCGAGCGCGCTGGCTTTCGCGAAGGCCGGCGCTACCGTCCATGCCACCGACATCAACGAGGCGGTTCTGGCCGAACTCGGCGAGACGCCCGGTATCAATACCCGCAAGCTCAATGTGCTGAACGACGAGGCTGTGAAAACAGCCTTCACCGAAATCGGCCGCGTCGACGCGCTGTTCAACTGCGCCGGCTTCGTCCATTCCGGTTCCATTCTGGAGATGAAGGACGAGGACCTCGACTTCGCTTTCAATCTCAACGTGCGCGCCATGATCCGCACCATCCGCGCCGTGCTGCCCGGCATGCTGGAGCGCGGCGACGGCGCGATCATCAACATGGCATCGGTCGCCGGCGCGCCGAAAGGCGTGCCCAACCGCTTCGCCTATGGTGTGACCAAGGCGGCCGTGATCGGGCTGACCAAGTCGATCGCCGCCGACTATGTCGCCAGGGGCGTCCGCTGCAACGCGATCTGCCCCGGCACGGTGGAGAGCCCTTCGCTCGAAAGCCGCATGCGCGCCCAAGGCGATTATGAAGCCGCCCGCGCGGCCTTCATCGCCCGCCAGCCGATGGGAAGGCTGGGCACGGCCGAAGAGATCGCCGATCTCGCCGTCTATCTCGCCGGGGCGACTTACACGACCGGGCAGGCCTATAATATCGACGGCGGCTGGTCGATCTGATGAGGCTGTGAGCATGACCCGCATTACCGATCTTCGCGTCTTCGACCTGCGTTTTCCGACCTCGCAAAGCCTCGACGGGTCGGACGCGATGAACCCCGACCCGGACTATTCCGCGGCCTACGTCATCCTCGACACCGACGTGCCGTCATTGAAGGGCCACGGGCTGACTTTCACCATCGGCCGCGGCAACGATATCTGCTGCGCGGCGATCGAAGCGCTGCGCCACCTGATCGTCGGGCTCGACCTCGACTGGGTCAAGGAGGATCCAGGCCGCTTCTGGCACCATGTGACCGGCGACAGCCAGTTGCGCTGGATCGGCCCAGACAAAGGCGCGATGCACCTCGCCGTCGGCGCGGTGGTCAATGCGGTCTGGGACCTGTGGGCGAAGGAAGCCGGCAAGCCGGTCTGGCGGCTGGTCGCCGAGATGAGCCCGGAAGAGATCGTGCAGATCCTCGATTTCCGCTATCTCACCGATGCCATCACGCCGGCCGAGGCGCTGGAGATTTTGAAGAGGGCCGAGGCCGGCAAGGCCGAGCGCATCGCCACGCTCGAACGTGACGGCTATGCCTGCTACACCACTTCGGCAGGCTGGCTCGGCTATCCGGACGACAAGCTGCGGCGGCTTTGCCAGGAAGCGGTCGACCAGGGGTTCAACCATCTCAAGCTCAAGGTAGGCCGCGACCGCGCCGACGACATCCGTCGTCTGAGGATCGCCCGCGAGGTGATCGGTCCGGATCGTTACCTGATGATCGACGCCAACCAGGTCTGGGAGGTCGACCAGGCGATCGACTGGCTGCGCGACCTCGCTTTCGCCAAGCCCTTCTTCATCGAGGAGCCGACCAGCCCGGATGATGTCGCCGGCCATGCCAAGATCCGCAAGGCGGTGGCGCCGATCAAGGTCGCGACCGGCGAGATGTGCCAGAACCGCATCATGTTCAAGCAGTTCATCGCCGGCGGCGCGATCGACGTCGTGCAGATCGATTCCTGCCGCATGGGCGGCCTCAACGAGGTGCTGGCCGTCCTGCTGATCGCGGCCAAGTTCGGCCTGCCGGTCTGGCCGCATGCCGGCGGCGTCGGCCTGTGCGAATATGTCCAGCATCTCTCGATGATCGACTATGTCGCGGTTTCAGGTACCAAGGAAGGACGGGTGATCGAATATGTCGATCACCTGCACGAGCATTTCCTTGAGCCCTGCGTCATCGAGAACGCGGCTTACATGCCGCCGACGGTGCCAGGCTTCTCGATCGAGATGAAGCCGGACTCTATCGCCGCCTACCAATTCCGCGGTTGAATGCGAGCCGTACGCATGAGCAAATGGCCTGCGTATGGCTTTCAACCGCTCAGCGCGCCGCGTGCTGCGGCGCGATCTGCATCAATCAACCTCGACGGCAAGCACCGAGACGCAATCGCCAGCCTTGACCAAGCCCGGGAAATGGCGCGCGGCTAGCAGGCCCGACATCCTGGCCTTGATTTCCTGCGGCGCCATGCCGGTGCGGCCGGTCGAATGGATGCGTGCCACGACCTGGCCCTCATCCACTTTCTCGCCGAGATCGACCATGGTCTCGATCATGCCGTCATCCTCGGCGAAGGCGAAGCAGTCGCCGAAGGGCATGTCCAGCCACTGGGTTCTGCCCTTCTCGACCGCACCACCAACGATGCCGGCATGGCGCAGCACGTTGAGCACGCCGCGCCGGGCAATCCGCACCGTCTCGGCCCGTGATGTGCCGCCGCCGCCGAGCTCGGTGGTGACGAAGACCTTGCCCATCTCCTCGGCCGCCGTATCGTACATGCCGACGGTGTCGATCTCGGTCATACGCATCGAGAACGGCGCCGAGAAGGCCTCGACCGCCGCAAAGGCCTTCTTCTCCTGCGCCTTGTCCGGCAGCGTGTGCGCGGCGCAGAACGGCACGAAATCCAGGGTCTTTCCGCCCGAGTGGAAGTCGAACACGATGTCCGCCCGCGGCAGCAATTCGCGCTGGAAATAGTCGGCGATCTTCTCCGTCACCGTGCCGTCGGGACGGCCGGGGAAAGAGCGGTTCATGTTGCCCTTGTCGATCGGCGACGTGCGCGTGCCGGCACGGAACGCCGGATAGTTCATTGCCGGCACGATGATGACCGTGCCGGTGACATCCTTCGGGTCGAGCGTGCGGGCAAGCTCATAGAGTGCCAGCGGCCCCTCATATTCGTCGCCGTGATTGCCGCCGGTGAGCAGCGCCGACGGCCCCTTGCCGTTGCGGATCACACAGATCGGGATCATCACCGAGCCCCAGGCGGAATCGTCGCGGCTGTAAGGCAGACGCAGGAAGCCGTGCTGGACGCGTCGCGCTCGAAGTCGACGGTCGGCGCGATCGGCGATGGACGCAATGCTGACATCGGCTCAGTCCTTCACGAACAGCTTGCGCGGCACATTGGCCAGGCATTCGACGCCGGTCTCGGTGATCAGGATCGACTCGGTGATCTCCAGCCCCATCGTCTCCAGCCACAGACCGGTCATGAAATGGAAGGTCATCCCGGGCTTGAGCTCGGTGCGATCGCCGGGGCGCAGGCTCATGGTGCGTTCGCCCCAATCCGGCGGATAGGACAGACCGATCGAGTAGCCGGTGCGGTTGTCCTTGACGATGCCGTACTTCTTCAGCACCGCAAAGAAGGCATTGGCGATGTCCTCGCAGGCGTTGCCCGGTTTGGCTGCCGCAAGGCCTGCCTCCATGCCCTCCAGCGTCGCCTTCTCGGCATCGAGGAAGGCTTGCGTCGGCTTGCCGAGGAAGACGGTGCGCGACAGCGGGCAGTGGTAGCGGTTGTAGCAGCCGGCGATCTCGAAGAACGTCCCCTCGCCCGCCTTCATCGGCTTGTCGTCCCAGGTGAGATGCGGCGCCGAGGCATCGGCGCCCGACGGCAGCAGCGGCACGATCGCCGGATAGTCGCCGCCGATGCCTTCGACGCCGCGCGTGCCGGCGTCATAGATCTCGGCGACCAGATCGCATTTGCGCATGCCGACCTCAATTCTGTCGACGATGCGCTTGTGCATGGCCTCGACGATGCGGGCGGCGTTGCGCATGTAGCCGATCTCGGTCGGGCTCTTCACGGCGCGCTGCCAGTTGACCAGCGCGGTTGCGTCGACGAAACGGGCATTGGGCAGATGCTTCTGCAGCGCGGCGAAAGCGGCGGCGGAGAACCAGTAATTGTCCATCTCGACGCCGATGGTCAGCTTGTCCCAGCGGCGATCGACAAGCACGCTGGCGAGGTAGTCCATCGGGTGCCGCTCGGTCGACTGCACGTAGTGGTCGGCGTAGCCGATGATGTTGTCGTGAGCGAGATAGGCGGTGCGCTTGGCGCCGTTGGCATCCTGGCCGCGGCCATACCAGACCGGCTCGCCCGAAGGCGGCACGACGACCGCCTGATGCACATAGAAGGACCAGCCGTCATAGCCGGTCAGCCAGGCCATGTTGGAGGGATCGCTGACGATCAGCAGATCGACCCCTTTGGCCTCCATGGCTTTCCGTGTCTTGGCGAGGCGATCGGCAAATTCGCTTCGCGAGAATTTCAGGTTTGGCTGCATCGTTCTTGGTCCTCGTTTGTTGGGCCTAGAGCCTGTTTCAACTTCGCTGAATCAGGCTCCTCGCCTATTTCTGTTTGAGCGTGATCATTCGGAAAACCGGTTCCCACTTTTCCGGATTACGCTCTGGCCAGATATCAGCTTTCGAAAATGGTTCCGGCCTTCGCCGCCCGCGCACGGTCGCGGGCTAAAGTGGCGATCGCGGTGTCCTGCACGCCGGTGCCGGTAAGGTCGGCTATCGTGATGTCGCTTGCCGAGCGCCGGCCTGGCTTCTCCCCGGCGATGATCTGGCCGAGTTCGGTGACTTCTGCGTCGGCTGTCATCACGCGCGCTTCGATGGCGTGGTGAAGCTCGCCGAGACGCCGCGTCTGCTTGGCACTGTCGGCGACATAAAGATCGGCCATGCGCAGGATCGCCGGCGCGATCTCGTTCTTGTGCTCGGCATCCGACCCCATCGCGGTGATGTGCTGGCCGGCGGAAACGAAACCGGCCTTGATCAGCGGCTCGGTGGAAGGCGTGGTCGTGACGATGATGTCGGCCTCGGCTGCTGCCTTCGCCGCATCCGGCTCGGCCCGCACCATGATGCCCAGCTTCTCACGCAGGCGGGCGGCGGTCGCCTCGGCCTTGGCTGCGTCGCGCGCCCAGATACGCGCTTCTTCGATCGGTCTGACCAGGCGCAGCGCTTCCAATTGCAATCCAGCCTGCAAACCGGCGCCGAAGATCGCGGCTACGGTGGAGTCTTCGCGTGACAAATGCTTGGCCGCGACCGCGCCGGCGGCGGCCGTGCGGATGTCGGTGAGATAGCCATTGTCGAGCAGCAGCGCCTCGACCACACCGGTCTTTGCCGAAAGCAGCACCATCATGCCGCCGCCGCTGGGCAGGCCGAGCTTCGGATTGTCGAAGAAGCCCGAGCTTATCTTGACGGCGAAGCCGTCTATGCCGGGAACATAGGCGGACTTCACGTCGACCTCGCCGCGATGCTCGGGAATGTCGAGCCTCAAGATCGGCGGCATCGCCACCGGCATCGTGGCCAAAGCCCTGAAGGCATTCTCGACGCAGGCAACCGCATCGAGATCGAGCGTGACGATCTTGCGCAGTTCCGTTTCGGTGAGGATGGTCATGCGGCTCATGCGACGCGCTCCGTCAGTGCGGGGTCGCCGCAGACGATGCGGCGATGCAGGCTCATGTCGATGTTGCGGCCCGACAGGATGAGGACGGTCGGGCCGTTCGCCTTCACCTTTCCGGAAAGCAGCGCGCCGATGCCGACAGCGCCGGCGCCCTCGACGATCTCGCGTTCCTGTTCATAGGCATGGCGGATGCCGGCGGCGATCTCGTCCTCGGAGAGCAGGATGACATCGTCGAGCAGGCCACGGCACATGGCAAAGGTCAGCCGGTTGTCGAGGCCGATGCCGCCGCCGAGCGAGTCCGCAAGCGTCGGCAGTTCCTCGACCTGCACGGGCCGGCCGGCATCGAGGCTCGCCTTCATCGCGGCCCCCCGCGCCATCGAGATGCCGATGACTTTGGTGCTCGGGCTCACACCTTTGACGGCCGCGGCAACGCCCGCGGCCAAGCCGCCGCCGGAGAGCGGCACCAGCAAGCTTGCTGCGTCCGGAACCTGTTCCATGATCTCCAGCCCCAGCGTGCCTTGCCCGGCGATGATGTCCGGATGGTCGAAGGGAGGCAACATGACGAGCCCCCCCTCAGCGACCAGCCTGTCGACCTCCTGCTGGGCGTCGTCCTGGCTGTTGCCGGCGATGCGGATGTCCGCGCCGAGACGGCGGATGGCATCGAGCTTGTTTTCGGGCACCAGCCTGGACATGCAGATCACCGCGCGCATGCCTTCGAGCTTCGCCGCATGGGCGAGCGCACGGCCGTGGTTGCCCGTCGACGCCGCGACAACGCCCCGCGATCTTTCCTGGGGGCTCAACGCGCCGATGGCGTTGGACGCGCCGCGCAGCTTGAATGCGCCGGTGGTCTGGTGATGCTCCAGCTTGAGGTGGACGGGATGGCCCGCACGGTCCGAAAGGCTTTGCGACTTGACGGCCGGCGTCCGCTCGACCTTGCCGGCAATGCGTTCGCGGGCGGTACGGATGTCCGCGAGAGCGATGGCGCGCGTCATCGGGCGACCCCCTCTGGCCTGCCGGCCATCTCCCCCTCAAGGGGGAGATCCGCAGCTTCGGCACTGTCTCTATTCTTGCAACGTCGATGATAGGCGAAAGCGTAGCAGCAGCTACTCTCCCCCCTTGAGGGGGAGATGGCCGGCAGGCCAGAAGGGGTCGCTCTTGTACGCAGGACATAATTTTTTACTGTCCAAGCGGCTTTGTCATCAGCCGGCCGAACTCCGGTCGGGGTGTGTCGTCGCTACAGAGCCGCAGGCAGTTCCAGGCGCTGGCCTGGTTGCTGGTGACGACCGGGCGGCCGATCGCCTCCTCCATGCCTGGAACGGCAAGCGCCGCGCGCAGCGCCGTGCACGAAACGAACAGCGCATCGGCCTGCGCGTGTGTGGCCTTACGCGCCAACTCAACGAGAGCGCTCGGCTTGATGCGCGCCATCTCGCGATCGTCCTCGAAGCCGAGGCAGGTGAAGCTCTCGATATCGAAACCGTGCGCGGCGAAATAGGTTGCCATCGGCCGGCTGGTCTCTACTGTGTAAGGCGTGAGAATGCTGATCCGCTTCACCCCGAACGCGTTCAGGCCGCGCACGCCCGCCATCGGCGGCGTGACCACGGCAGCGCCGGGCTTGGCCGCCTGGATCGCGGCCTCGATCTCGGCATCGCCGATCACCACGGAAGCCGAGGTGCAGGAGTAGCAGACGGCGTCGAGCGGCTCGTCCGGCAGGATGAGCGCAGCACCCGCCGAAAGCGACGGCTGCATCTTGCGCAGGTTCTCCGGCGTCGTCGGGTTGGCATAGGGAATGCGCGCGACATAGACGCCGATCCGCTCGCTCGCCAGCATGCGACGGAAGTCGACCTCGCTGGTATGGTCGGTGGCAAGGGCGATCAGGCCGACGCGCTTTTCCAGCGGACGCGCGTCGAGGGCGGGGCGGCCCGGCGCCAGCCGGATTTCGGGCAACGGTTTCATGACTTTCATCTTTCGATCCTGCCGTAGCGGTGCTCCAGCCAGCGCAAGAGTACGACGGAGCAGAGGCTGATGACGAGGAAGAAGGCACCGACCAGCGTCATCGGCTCGATATAGCGATAGTAGCTGTTGGCGACGCTCTTGGCCTGGTTCATCAGTTCCAGCACGGTGATCGCCGAAAGCAGCGGCGTCTCCTTGAACATGGCGATGAAATAATTGGCCAGGGCCGGGATCATCGGCGGGATCGCCTGCGGCAGGATGATGTGCGTCCAGGTCTGGCGGACGTTGAAGTTGCAGGCCTTGGCGGCCTCCCACTGGCCGCGCGGAACGTTGTCGATGCCGGCGCGGTAGACTTCCGCCGTATAGGTGCCGTAGTGCAGGCCAAGGCCGATGACGCCCGCCACCAGCGGCGGCAAGAGGACGCCGATATCGGGCAGCACGTAGAAGATGAAATAGAGCTGCACCAGGAGCGGCGTGCCGCGGATGAATTCGGCGAACCAGCCGACGCTGCGCGCCACGACCCGGTTCGGCGACCGCCGCGCCAGCGCGATGGCCAGACCGACGATCGCCGCCAGGACCGAGCCGAGCACCGTCGCCAGGATGGTGATCTTCACGCCCTGGATCAGGGTCGGCATGATCTCGCGGACGAAATTCCAATCCCATTCCATCAGCTGGCCCATTCCATCAGACACGCACTCCGTCGACGCCGCGCGCCATGCGGCGCTCCAGCGAGCGCACGCCCCATGAGAGGATGAGGGCGAGCACGAAATAGATGACGAGAACGGAGACGAAGGGCATCAGCGTGCTGCCGGTCTGCGAGCGCACCACCTGCGCCTGGAAGGTGAGATCGGCGAGCGAGATCAGCGACACGACCGAGGTGGCCTTGAGCAGCTCGATGGCGTTGTTGCCGAAGGTCGGCAGCATGACCAATAGCGCTTGCGGCAGGATGACGTGGCGCATGCCTTGCCAGCGGCCGAGATTGAGCGCCGTGCAGGCCTCATATTGCTCGCGGCCGATCGACAGGATGGCGCCGCGCACCACTTCCGCCGCATAGGCGCCCACATTGAGCCCCAGCGCCAGCACGCCGGCCTGCAGCGGCGTCAGTGACAGGCCGGCGAAGGGCAGCACGAAATAGGCCCAGAACAGCTGCACGAAGATAGAAGTGCCGCGGAAGAATTCGATGTAGGTCGTGGCCAAGGCGCGCACGATGAAGAAGCGCGACACGCGGCCCATGCCGGCGAGGAAGGCCATGACGAGCGCGAGCACCGATCCCATCAGCGTCAGCTCGATGGTGACAAGCGCTCCTTGCAATATCAGGCCGAGATAGCCGGACCACTGGGTCATCTAGGTTCCAACGTTTGCATTCCTGGTCCTTTCTCTCCGTTCACGGGGAGACGATGCCGGTTCACCCTCCGTAGCTGCAGCGCAGCTGCTGCGTAGGATGGGCAGGCAGATGATGGGCGGAGCCGGCTTGGCAGAACTTGGCGCCGCCCCTCATCCGGCCCTTCGGGCCCACCTTCTCCCCGTGAACGGGGAGAAGGCAAAAGAGCGCCTACTTCGCCGCGCAGAGCTTCTCGCGCGTCGTCGACATCGCCGCCTTGGCCGAGAAGCCATAGGGCTCGATGATCTTGGCGAACTCGCCCGACTTCTTCATCTTGGCGAGCTCGACGTCATAGGCGTCGCGCAGCGCCTCATCGCCCTTCTTGAAGGCGGCGCCGTCGCAATAGACCGGCGCGCCCTGCACCGGCGCGATCACTTCGAGGTTCGGATCGTTGGCCTTCTTCATGAGGTCGTTGATCGACAGAACCGGGAGCGAATAGGCGTCGATACGGCCGTCCTGAACCATCTTCAGGCCGCTCTGGCCGTCCGGCACGACGATGACGCGATCGCGCGGCACGCCGGCATTGAGCGCCAGCTTCTCCTCGGTGCCGCCGCCCGGCGCGCCGACAGTGGCGGAGGTGTCCTTGGCAACGTCCTCATAGCTCTTGAAGCCCTTCGGATTGCCCTTCTTAACCAGCATCGCCTCCGCATCGCACAGCACCGGCTCGGAATAGGCGACCGCCGCGCAGCGCTCCGGCTTCATGAACAGGCCGGCGGTGACGACGTCGAAGCGGCCGGCCTGCAGGCCGGGGATCATGGCGCCATATTCGGAGATCGAGGCGACGATGTCGTTGACGCCGAGGCGCTTGAAGATCTCGCGCGCCACGTCGGGCGCCGCGCCCGAAACCTTGCCGTCGGCGGCCACCGCCGTATAGGGCGGCTCATTGGCAATGGCGACGCGGGCGAAGCCCTGCGCTTTGAGCTGCTCGAGCTTTGCGTCGTCTGCCGAACGGGCACCGGAGGCGAGCAGCATCGTGCTCGCTACGAGACCGGCGACGCCAGCCACAATGACAAGTTTCTTCATCGTTCCCAACTCCTTTGGTTTCTCTTCTTGGTTTGCCCGGCTCGGGATGGCGTTCTGGCCGCCCGTTTCCGGTTTCGAGACGGCTTCGCCGTCCCTGGGGCATAGCGGTCAGACGCGATGTCCGGCCGCGATGATCTTCTTCAGGAAGCTTTGCGTGCGCTCCTGCTTTGGATGGCGGAAAATCTCGTCGGGCTTGCCTTCCTCGACGATCTTGCCGCGATCGAAGAACAGCACCCGGTCGGCGAAGTCATGGGCAAAGCCCATCTCGTGGGTGACGAGCAGCATGGTCATGTCGGTCTCGGAGCAGAGCCGCCACAGCACGTTCAGCACCTCCTCGACCAGTTCCGGATCGAGCGCCGACGTCACCTCGTCGAACAGCATGATCCTCGCTGCAGGGCGAGCGCCCTGCTATCGCCACGCGCTGCTTCTGGCCGCCGGAGAGTTGGGCCGGCATGCTCCTGGCTTTGTCGGCCATGCCGACCATGTCGAGCAGCTCCATCGCCCGCTTCTCGGCGGCGGTGCGCGAAACTCCCTTGGTCAGCATCGGCGCCAGCGTGACGTTGTCGATGACGCTCTTGTGCGGGAACAGGTTGAACAGCTGGAAGACCATGCCGATCTTCTGGCGCATCTTCGCCAGGTGCCGCTCGTCGGCTGGCTGCAGCTGGCCGTTGCGCTCCATGTGATAGAGCTGCTCGCCGTCGATCTGGATGTGGCCGCCGTCGATACGTTCCAGCGTCATCAGGATGCGCAGGATCGTCGTCTTGCCGGAACCGGAGGGGCCGATCAGGGCGAGCTTCTCGCGCGGCATGACCTGCATCGACAGGCCGTCCAGCACCTTGAAGGTGCCAAAGCTCTTCGTGATGGCGTCGACCTTGATGATGGGCGCGGGCAATCCATTTTCCCCGTTCTGGAGAAGCCTATGCCCTTAACGATGCGGAACAGCAGAAATCATGTCAATTATGAAAATAATATCATGACAATATTTCCGCCGCGGCACAATTTCAGGGCAATTTGCGCTCCCGTTGTGCATCAGATGGCGAGCAGGAGATGTTCCGGGTCGCCAAGCAGGAGCTTGGCGACAACGCTCAAGCCCGCGCGCAGTTCCCCCTCGGTGGTCGATCCCAGCGAGATGCGCACGGCGGGATGCCAGGGCGTCTCGGCGATGCGGAACGAAGTACCGGGCGCGATCGCCACCCCCCGCAGGCGCGCCTGCGAGACGAAGCTCTCCTCGGCGCGATCCCCCGGCAGCTCGAGCCACAGATGCAGCCCGTCGCGATGGACGCGGTAATCGACACCCGCCAGCACTTCCGCGGCGATCTCCTGGCGTCGTCTCAGCGCCCCGCGCTGCCAGGTGACCAGCTCCATCGCCGTGCCGTCGGTTACCCAGCGCGTCGCGATCTCCGCCACCATCGGCGTCGCCATCCAGTTCGAGACGAGATGGCGGTTGGCGACGGCCGCGACGTAGCGGTCCGGCACCGCGAGATAGCCGATGCGCAGGCCGGGCACGACGATCTTGGTGAATGAGGTGACGTAAAGGGTTCGCTCGGGCGCAAAGGCGGCGACAGCTGGAGGCCGCCCCTCGACCAACGGCCCAAGCACGTCGTTCTCGATGATGGCGATGTCATGCTTGCGCGCCACCGCCGCGATCTGCTCGCGCCGGGCGGCGTCCATCAAGGTCGCCGTCGGGTTGATCACCGAAGGCTGGACGAAGACGGCGCGGATGTCGGAAAGACGACAGGCCTCGTCGAGCGCCTCGGGAATGAGGCCGTTGTCGTCGATCGGCAGGCCTTCGAGGTTGAAGCCTAGATAGCGGGCAAGCGGCACCAGCGTGTGGTGGCCGATCGCCTCGGTGGCGACGGTCGAGCCGGGCGGCGCCACGCTCATCAGCGCTACGGTCATGCCGGCCGTAGCGCCGTTGGTCAGGCTGACATTCTGCGGCGGGGCCTGGAGGCCGCAAAGCTTCAGCCACTCGACCGCGACAGCGCGATGGCGTGGGAACACCATGTTCGGCCGGAATGACAGCGCCGAGCTCGACGGCAGGTTCTCGGCCAGCCAGCTCAGCGCCTGCTTCAGCTTCTCCAGATGCATCGGCTCGCAGACCGGCTTCAGGATGGAGAGGTCGATGACCTCGCCCAGGCGCTCCGGAAGGTAGGGCGGCTCCGGCTCGCGCCGCTGCGTCTGGACGAAGCTGCCGCGCCCGACCTCGCCCGAGATCAGGCCGCGGCGGATCAGTTCCTCATAGGCGCGGCTGACCGTCTGCACCGAAAGTTTCAGGTCGTCCGCAAGGCGGCGGTGCGTCGGCAGCCGCGCGCCGTTGGCAAGCCGCCCGTCATGGATCGCGCGCGCGAACTGGTCGGCCAGCGAAAGGTAGGCCGGCCGGCGGATGAGAGCAGGATCTGGCTGCCATAATGTCATGACTTATTAGAGATCGAAATCAGTGCAATTGACAATCGAAATAATGCATCGTCATGGTGTCCTGAACAGAAAGCGGATCAGGCATGGCGGCAGCGAAACTCGACCCGATCGACCTCAGGATACTCGACGCCATCCAGCGCGACGGGCGCATCACCAAGCTGGCGCTGGCCGAGAAGGTCGGCCTGTCGCCGACGCCTTGCTGGATGCGGCTGCGCAAGCTGGAGAAAGCCGGCATCGTTTCAGGCTACCACGCCGCTATCGCCATGCGCATGATCGCGCCGGTGGCGACCGTGCTGATGGAGGTGACTTTGGCCAGCCATCGCCAGGCCGACTTCGACCGTTTCGAGCGGGTTATCCGTGACATCCCCGAGATCGTCGCCTGCTGGTCGGTCGGGGGCGGCGTCGACTATGTGCTGAAAGTGATGGCGCGCGACATCGACGCCTATCAGCGGCTGGTGGATAGCCTGCTGGAACGCGAGATCGGCATCGACCGTTACTTCACCTACATCGTCACCAAGACGGTGAAGGAGGAGACCGTTCTGCCGGTCGCCGACCTGCTGCCGGGACAGGCATAAGGCATGTCTCCCGAAAGTGGGAACCGGTTTCGGGACAAAGACATGCCTAAAATCAAAAACCTAAAGCGCATGGAGCGAATCTGAAAGATCGCGACGCGCTTTAAGGCAGAGAGATCGTCTCTCCGGACAAGCCAAAAGAGACAATCTCTCTACGGACTGACGCCGAAACAGCCTCCTTTTTTCTCGGCGCGTCCGATGCTTCTCCAATCGAGGAGATATCCCAATCGGGGAGATGACAATGTCCGCGCATTTTGCACGCCCGCACCGCCACGAAGAACTCGACCGTCTTGCCGATCGCCGGCTGCTGCGCGATCTCGGCTATGTCGGCGGCCACTGGACGGCCGGCCATTCGGCCGCGAGCTTCGAGGTCACCGATCCCGCCACCGGCGCAACAGTGGGCTTCGTCGCCGCGCTCGATGCAAGGCAGACGACGGAGGCTGTCGACGCCGCGGCGCGCGCTCTGCCGGCCTGGCGCTCGGCCCTGCCGCAGGAGCGCTCCAAAACCTTGCGAAAATGGTTCGAGTTGATCATCGCCGCCAAGGACGACCTGGCGCTGCTGATGACGCTGGAACAGGGAAAGCCGCTCAAGGAATCGCTCGGCGAGATCGACTACGCCGCTTCCTTCGTGGAGTGGTATGCCGAGGAAGCAAAACGCCTCAACGCCGAAAGCGTCACCAGCCATCTGCCCAATGCCGAGATGACCGTGCGCCGCGAGCCGCTCGGCGTGGTCGGCGTCGTGACGCCGTGGAATTTTCCTTCCGCCATGCTGACCCGCAAGGCTGCCGCCGCTCTCGCCGCCGGCTGCACCGTGGTGGCGCATCCATCCTCGGAAACGCCTTTGTCGGCCCTGGCGCTGGCTGAGCTCGGTGAGCGCGCCGGACTGCCGGCCGGCGTGTTCAATGTCGTCACCGGCGATGCGCGAACGATCGTCGGTGCGATGTGCGCCGACGCGCGGGTCCGCGCCATGAGCTTCACCGGCTCGACCGAGGTCGGCCGGCTGATCGCCGCGCAGAGCGCGCCGACGATGAAGCGGCTGGTCATGGAGCTCGGCGGCCATGCGCCGCTGATCGTGTTCGACGATGCCGACATCGACAAGGCTGTCATGATCGCGCTCGACGCCAAATTCGCCACCTCCGGCCAGGATTGCCTGGCCGCCAACCGCATCTATGTGCAGCGCCCGATCTACGAGCGGTTCTGCGCCGCCTTCGCCCGCCGCATCGAGCAGCTGCGCACCGGCAACGGGCTTTCCGGCGACGCCGATATCGGGCCGCTGATGCATGAGCGCGCGGTCAAGAAGGTGGAGGAGCAAGTGGCCGATGCGCTCGCGCGCGGCGCGCGTTGTCTCGCCGGCGGCAAGCGCCACGCGGCCGGGCCACTGTTCTACCAGCCGACGCTGCTCGTCGACGTGACGGACGCGGCGCTGATCATGCATGAGGAAACCTTCGGTCCAGTCGCCGCCGTGACGCCCTTCGAGGACGAGGCGGAAGTCGTCGCCCGCGCCAACGCCACCGAATATGGCCTCGTCGCCTATGTCGTGACCGAGAGCGGCGCGCGGCAGGCGCGCATGGGCCGCGCGCTGGACTACGGCATGGTCGCCATCAACCGGGTCAAGATCACCGGCGCGCCGATCCCGTTCGGCGGCGTCAAGCAGTCCGGCATTGGCCGCGAAGGCTCGCGCCACGGTCTCGAAGCCTTCACCGATCTGAAATATCTCTGCCTGGACGTGGCCTAAGCGCCCGCCGAGGGGATCCGAACAAGGAGAAAAAAGATGCTCGAACAATCCAACGAACTTTCGGCCTGGGATCGCGACCACTTCTTCCATCCCTCGACCCATATGGGCACGCATGCGCGTGGCGAATCGCCGGCGCGTGTCATGGCCGGCGGTGAAGGCGTCACCGTCTGGGACAACACCGGCAAGAAGAGCATCGATGCCTTCGCCGGTCTCTATTGCGTCAATGTCGGCTATGGCCGCCAGAAGATCGCCGATGCCATCGCGAGCCAAGCGAAGAACCTCGCCTACTACCATGCCTATGTCGGCCACGGCACCGAGGCCTCGATCCGGCTGGCCAAGATGATCATCGACCGCGCGCCAAAAGGCATGTCGAGGGTCTATTTCGGCCTTTCCGGCTCCGACGCCAACGAGACCAACATCAAGCTGATCTGGTACTACAACAACGTTCTCGGGCGGCCGGAGAAGAAGAAGATCATCTCGCGCTGGCGCGGTTATCACGGTTCCGGCGTGATGACCGGATCGCTGACCGGGCTCGAGCTGTTCCACAACGCCTTCGATCTGCCGCGCGCGCCGATCATGCACACCGAGGCGCCCTATTACTTCCGCCGCGCCGATCGCTCGATGAGCGAGGAGCAGTTCTCGCTATATTGCGCCGACAAGCTTGAGGAGATGATCCTTGCCGAAGGTCCGGACACGGTCGCGGCCTTCATCGGCGAGCCGATCCTCGGCACCGGCGGCATCGTGCCGCCGCCGGCCGGCTATTGGCAGAAGATCCAGGCTGTGCTGAACAAGTACGATGTGCTGTTGGTCGCCGACGAGGTGGTGACCGGCTTCGGCCGTCTCGGCACCATGTTCGGCTCCGACCACTACGGTATCAAACCGGACCTGATCACCATCGCCAAGGGGCTGACCTCGGCCTATGCGCCGCTTTCGGGCGTCATTGTCTCCGACAAGGTCTGGCAGGTGCTGGTCAAGGGTTCCGACAAGCTCGGCTCGCTCGGCCATGGCTGGACCTATTCGGCGCATCCGATCTGCGTTGCCGCGGGCGTCGCCAATCTCGAGCTGATCGACGAGATGGATCTGGTGCGGAACGCCGGCGAGACCGGCGCCTATTTGCGCACCGAGCTCGCCAAGGCCGTGGGCGGCCACAAACATGTCGGCGAGGTGCGCGGCGACGGCATGCTGGCGGCGGTCGAGTTCGTGAAGGACCGGGACGACCGCGTCTTCTTCGATCCTACGCTTAAAGTCGGGCCGCAGATCGCCACCGCGCTCGCCGCGAGCGGCGTCATCGGCCGCGCCATGCCGCAGGGCGATATCCTCGGCTTCGCGCCGCCGCTCTGCCTGACGCGCGAGGAGGCCGACACGATCGTCGCCAAGACCGCCGACGCGTGAACAGTGTGTTTGCCAGCATCTGAGAAGCGATATGAATGCCATGACCAGAACCGTCCCGGCAACGATGGCCGCCGTGCAGCTTACCGGCCACGGCGGCCTGGAGAAGCTCGTCTACCGCACCGACGTGAACGTGCCCTCGCCCGCTGCCGACGAGGTGCTGGTCAAGGTCAGCGCCTGCGGCATGAACAACACCGACGTGTGGGTGCGCCAGGGCGCCTATGGCACGGAGGAAGACGCGGCCGCCATCTCGACCTGGCGCCGGCAGGGCAACACGCTGACCTTCCCCCGCATCCAGGGCACCGACACGGTTGGCACCATCGTCGCCGTCGGCGACGGCGTGCCTGCCAATCGCATCGGCGAGCGGGTGATGGTCGACTTCTCCATCTACAACCGCGACGACGATTCGCTTGCCGACATCGACTATATGGGACATGGCCGCGACGGCGGCTATGCCGAGTACCAAACCTTGCCGGCCGAGAACGCGCATGTCGTCGACACCGACCTGACCGATATCGAGCTCGCCACCTTCTGCTGCGCCTATCTCACCGGCGAGCAGATGCTGGAACGTGCTGCGCTGAAAGCCGGCGAGCGGGTGCTGGTCACCGGCGCCTCCGGCGGCGTTGGATCCGGCATCGTCCAGCTGGCACGGGCGCGCGGCGCCATTCCCTATGCCGTCGTCGGCAAGGGCAAGGAGCAGGCGGTGCTCGCCATCGGCGCCGAAAAGGTGATCACGCGCGGCGTGGCCGACCTGCCGGCCGCGGTCGCCGAGGCGACCGGCGGCCAACCCATCGACGTGGTCGCCGACCTCGTCGGCGGTGCCATCTTCAACGACCTTTTGCGCATCCTGCGGCCGGAAGGCCGCTACACCACCGCGGGCGCCATTGCCGGGCCGGTGGTGCAGCTCGATCTGCGCACGATGTACCTCAAGCAGCTCCAGCTGCACGGATCGAGCCAGGGCACGAGGGGCGATTTTCGCCGCATCGTGCGCTACATCGAGGAGAAGAAGATCAAGCCGCTGGTCGGCGGCGTCTACAAATTGTCGGACTTCCACCGCGCCCAGACGGACTTCATGGGCAAGGACTTCGTCGGCAAGCTGGTGGTGGTGCCGGACGCCGTAGCGAACATGAACAAATAACGGTCGATGGCGGCGGTCGTGAGCTCGACCATCGCGGTCAGCCCTTGCGCTCCTGCAGGATGTTGCCGCCGTCCACGACGAGAACGGCGCCGTTGACGTAGCTGGCGTCGTCGGACGCCAGGAACAGGACAGCGGCGGCGACTTCCTCGGGCCTGCCGGCGCGCCCGAGCGGCGTATTTTGCGCGGCGATCTGCTCTTCCGGCGTCGAGGCGCCCGTCGCGATCCAGCCCGGCGCCACGGCATTCACGGTGACGCCACTACGGCCGACCTCCAGCGCAAGTGCGTGGGTCAGCCCGATCATGCCCGCCTTGGCGGCGGAGTAGGCGGCCTCCCCCTCGTTGGAGACATAGGGTCCGGTGACCGAAGCCATGTTGACCACGCGTCCATGGCCGCGCTGAACCATGCCTGCCAGAAATCCGCGTGTGCTCAGGAACGCGGTCTTCAGGCTGACGTCGATGCCCCTGTCCCAATCACTTTCGCTGAGATCGAGAAATCGCCGCTGCAGCGCCGGCTGCGCGACCGTCCCCATCCCGGCATTGTTGACGAGGATGTCAATCTCGCCGACCTCCGAGCACAGCCGCTCGACATCCGCCGAACGTGTCAGGTCGGCCACGACCGCGCGGACGTCGAGCCCATCTGCCTGCAGCTCTTCAGCGCGTTGCTCGACGCGTCGCGAAGAGGCGGTGATGGCAACCGAAAGGCCGTCTTCGCCGAGAGCGCGCGCAACGGCGATGCCGATGCCGTCGGCGGCGCCCGCGCCGGTCACCAGCGCCGTGCGGGATTTGCTAAACACGACCATGAACCCTCCAGGGAATGACTCCGATGCCGCGAGTCAGTATCCAGCACTGATGCCGAAATCGATCGACAGCGCGGCCCCGGTGATCGGCGCAGCACCCGGCTGGCAAAGATAGTGGATGAAGGAAGCGATCTCTTCCACGGCGATGAACCGCGCTCTTTCCGCCTGCGGATAGTGCCCCAGAAGCCTGCGCTTGTAGCCCTCCGGGTCGTCTCCACCGTAGGTCCTCGCCTGATACTCGATCATCGGTGTCGCCGTGTCGCCGGGACAGACGGCGTTGACCCTGACGCCGTGCGGCGCAAGCTCCAGTGCAAGCGCCTTGGTCAAAAGCACCAGCCCGCCCTTGGAGGCGCAATAGACCGCCGCGCCGTTGTTGCCGACGATGCCCGCGTCGGAGGCGATGTTGATGACGATACCTTGCGCCGCCGACAGATGCGGAATGGCGGCCGAAATCAGGAAGAACGCGCCCTTGAGATTGACGTCCAGCACAAGATCCCACTGGCCTTCCTGGACCTCGTTTGCCGGTCCTTCGAGCCAGACGCCTGCGGCGTTGACAAGAATGTCTATGCCGCCTCCCCACGCGCGGGCCTTGTCCA
The DNA here is from genome assembly GCF_001510895.1 of Mesorhizobium loti. Lineage (GTDB taxonomy): Bacteria > Pseudomonadota > Alphaproteobacteria > Rhizobiales > Rhizobiaceae > Mesorhizobium > Mesorhizobium loti_A. Next base: position 92,230 of record NZ_LPWA01000001.1, read on the forward strand.
CCACCTCGCGGCAGGCGGCGACAGATCGGATGTCGAGCGGCAAAGCGATCGCCTTCGCTCCGGTCGCCGCAATCCTGGCCACGGCGTCGTCGAGTTTAGGGCCAGGCAGGTCGGCGAGCGCGATCCGGTCACCGTCCGCCGCGAGGCGAAGTCCGGTCGCGAGACCCATTCCCCCGGCGCCGCCCGCGATCAGGACCGTCCTGCCAGCCATTCGACAACCTCCGTGAAACGCCGCCGCGACGATATGCGAACCATGTCCCAGAGATATGTCGCATGCACCACGCCGGACAAACAATGATTACAGGAGCCGAAGCCCATGCGGCCCTGGATCACCCCAGCTCCAGCGTCGTGATGCCGAAAACCTTCGTCGGCGCATTGCCGGGCTTGCCGCCCTTGTACATGCGGGTGGTCGTGAAGCCTGGAACCATGCCGGCAGCCTGGAGCATGGCAACAAATCCGACCTGGGTGGCCGGCACGTCGATATGCAGCGTTTCACCAGCCGTCATGTCCGCCAGTCCCGCCACCAACGCCAAGGCCATGTCCATGTCATCCGCGAACAGCGGCCCGATCTTGAAACCCTCCCGGCACCGGCGCGCCACGCCGTAGCCGGCAATGTCGGCCGGACCGGCGGAAAACAGCGCGATCCGGGGCCGCTGCAGCCATTCCCGCAGGAAGGCCTCTCGCGGCGCCGGGAAGCACTGGCGGTCGTAAGCCAGGATCTCGGCCGCGCCGGTGGCCGTCACCGGCTTCACGCCGTTGCCGCCAGTCAGCCCCGTTGCGCGCCCGCTGTAGCGCACGGTCTCATACGCCGGCACGAAGCCCTTGCGCTGATAGTTGGCCCGCTGCTCGGCCACGCTGTCGAGGCCGATGATGCGGTTGCCGAGCCGGGCCATGCCGCGTCCCAGACCGCCTTGCCGTGACCTTTGCCGCGCTGGTCGGGCCGGCAGATATAGAGGCCGATAAAGCCGAAACCCGCGCCGTAGGCGACGGCCGAAATGCCGGCCACCATCTCGTCGTCGACGAAGGCGCCGATAAAGCCTTCCGGATCGGCCGCTCGAAAAGCGGCGGCATCGCCGACGCCTGGATTCCAGCCCTCCCCCGCCGCCCAGTCGACAAGCGTTTCCACCTCGCTGGCGGTCAGTGTCCGGATCGCTCTAGTCATTGTTTCACTTGGCGCTGGCCCGAAGCGGTGTTTTCAAGTCGCCACGATAGGTCGGCCGCTGGCAGGTTGCAAAGGCCACACTGAGCGTCGCAGACCCGGACACATGAAGAAAGACAAGCTCCAATGCTCCTCAGCCGATTCGGCAAGGCAGCCCACACCATGAATGCAAGGCCGCAAGCCGGACTATTATTGGGACGGGTTTTCCGAACCGATGCAAGGGGTTAGCGAGGAACGCGCTGAAATGTCCGCTGTTTTCCAATAGGCAACTAGACACAACCGTCGAAGGCTGGAAATCTTCATTTGTCGTTGCTTGGAATCGAAATGGAGTGCCGCAGAAAATGCCACTGAGCGCCGAAGAGATCGCCAGTCATCCTGCAGCACTTCGCAGTGTGCAGGAACAGTCGCGCGCGCTCATTCATGTCTACGAAACCAGCCCGCGCCTTGCCGCCGTCTTTGCCACCCAGCAGCGCTGGCTGCTCGGCCATGTCGGGCTCGCCATGCATTTCAGGCGCGACCCCAACGACCGCCGCACCGAAATGACGGTGGCGCATTTCATCGAGGTCGTGCGCCGCAATTCGGTCGCCAGCCGCAACACCGCCGAGGCGTTCGTCAAGGAAATGCTGCATTACAACATCGCCGAATATGTTTCGACGAGTGGCGACGGCCGCGCCCACCCCTTGCGGGTGAGTGCGGCCACCATTGAGACCTTCACCAGCTGGATCCATGCCCATTTGAGAACGCTCGATCGCATCGACGGCGGGAACCGGCTGGCAACCTTCCTCGGGCGGCCCGATATGCTGGCGAAGCTGCAGCCATTGATCTGTGACGGATTGCTTGCATCCGTTCCGGTGCGGGAACCCGAACAAACCTTCTCGTTGTTTATCTGGCTGAACAATGGCGGCATCGTCATGGACTGGCTGATGTCGGGCATCGATCCGGAGGACGCCAACCTCGAGAGGATACCGACCAGCGTCATTTCAATCAGCGAATTCGCGCATTGGCTGAAGCTCTCGCGCACCCATCTGGCGCGCAAGCTCCACGATGCCGAAGCGCTTGGCAGCATCGGCTGGGTCGGCCAGCGCGGACATTCCGTCATGTGGGTTTCGCGACAGTTCTACGATGAATACATGGCCGTCCAGGCAGCCAAGCTCGCTGTCGTCGACGCGGCCTTCGAGGCATGTTTTTCCGGTAGCGGCGAAAACTGAGCGCCGCATGCGGAGGCGACCCGCGGGCATGCTGCGCGATGGTGTGAGAGGATAATGATGGCTGCACAAACCCTCCGCCCGACAGGACTCGTCGCAATCGACCGCGAGATGGCGCGCCAGCATGCGGATGCGATCGCCTCGTTCGGCCAGAACAAGGATATTGCCGGCCGGGTCGCTGCCTCGACCAGGAGGAACGGCAGGCTGATCCTGCTTGGCATGGGCGCCTCGCATGCGGTTGCCCGCGCCGTCCAGCCGCTTTACCGGGCGCATGGCATCGATGCCATCGCGTTGCCGCTCTCCGAACAGCTTGGGCAGCCCTTGGCGCTCGCCGGCAAGACGGTGCTCGTCACCTCGCAATCCGGAGAAAGCGCGGAGGTGGTGCGGTGGTTTTCCGAAACAGGCCAGCGCACTGACACGTTCGGCCTGACGCTGGAGGCCGGCTCCTTCCTCGGCCGGACGGTCCCTTGCCTCGTCGCCGCTGGCGGCACCGAACGCGCCTTTGCCGCGACACGCAGTGTGACCGTGAGCTTCGCCCTGCATCTCGCCATCCTGGCCGCGCTCGGCGAGGATCCCACGTCCGCGCTCGCGGCGCTGGAAGCTCCGGAAGCCATTGCGATCGACGCCGCGCTGACGGCGCTGAGCGAGGTGGCGGCCGTCGTCACTTCCGGACGCAGCCTGCAGGGGCTGGCCGAAGCCTTGGCGCTCGGCCTTACCGAACTGTCGCGCCGGCCGTGCTTTTCGCTCGAAGGCGGGCAGCTCCGCCACGGGCCGATGGAAATGCTCGGCCCGAAAATCGGTGTCATTCTCTTTCGCGGCGATGATCCGACATCCGACCTCGTCACGGCGATGGCCCTGTCCGTCGTCGAGACCGCTGCGCCGCTCGTCATCTTCGATGCCTCCGGCAAGCCGCCGGTCGCCGGCGCGGTGACGCTGGCCTTCAAGCCGGCTTCCGGGCTGGCTGCCGTATTCGCCATGCTGCCGGTTGCGCAGCGCCTTGCGATTGCCTTTGCCGAGGCCCGTGTCGAAAATGCCGGGACGCCGCTCCGCACCACCAAGATCACGCGGAGCGAATGATGCGCCGCTCGCAGTGACCGGCAATGCCGGTGCCGACCCGATCGCGGGTCGGCGGCCTGCCATCCGTCTCGTGCAATCGCGGTAGGCGCCGCTCCTGGCGGCGCCTTTCTCCATTCAATCGATGTCGAACGACACGCCCTGCGCCAAGGGCAGCGCCTTGGAGAAGTTCACCGTGTTGGTGGCCCGGCGCATATAGGCCTTCCAGGCGTCCGAGCCGCTCTCACGGCCACCGCCGGTTTCCTTCTCGCCGCCGAACGCGCCGCCGATCTCGGCGCCCGAGGTGCCGATATTGACGTTGGCGATGCCGCAATCCGAACCATCGACGCCGAGGAAGCGTTCCGATTCCTGCAGGTCGCGCGTGAAGATCGACGACGACAGGCCGGCGCCGACCGCATTGTGCAGGTCGAGCGCCTGGTCGAAATCGGAATATTTCATCACATAGAGGATCGGCGCGAAGGTCTCTTCCGTCACCGGCGAGACTTGGCTAGGCATCTCGACCAGCGCCGGATGCACGTAGTAGGCTTCCGGGTGACCGTTCTCGAATCGCTCGCCGCCGGTCACCTTGCCGCCATGCGCTTGCGCCTCCTTCAGCGCCTTCTGCATGTTGTCGAAGGCGGCCTTGTCGATCAGCGGACCGACCAGCGCCGACGTCTCCAGCGGATTGCCGACCGAGACGCTCTGATAGGCTTTCTTGAGACGCGGCAGAAGCGCGTCATAGACGCTTTCATGGACGAACAGGCGCCGCAGAGTCGTGCAGCGCTGGCCCGCCGTGCCCATGGCGCCGAAGGCGATCGCGCGCAACGCCATGTCGAGATCGGCGGTCGGGCAGACGATGCCGGCATTGTTGCCGCCGAGCTCCAGCACCGCGCGGGCGAAGCGCTTGGCAAGCCGCGGACCGACTTCTCGGCCCATGCGGGTCGAGCCGGTGGCCGAAACCAGCGGCACCTTCGGATGGTCGACCAGCACCTCGCCGACGGCCCGGTCGCCGATCAGCACCTGGAGCAGGCCTTCCGGCGCTTCAGTGCCAAAACGCTTGGCGGCGCGCTTGAAGATCGCCTCGCAGGCAAGTGCGGTCAGCGGCGTCTTCTCCGACGGCTTCCACACCACTGCGTCGCCGCAGACCAGCGCAAGCGCTGCATTCCACGACCACACAGCGACCGGGAAGTTGAAGGCCGAAATCACCCCGACGGCGCCGAGCGGATGCCAGGTCTCCATCATGCGATGTCCAGGGCGCTCGGTGGCGATCGTCAGGCCGTAGAGCTGGCGGGAAAGGCCGACGGCGAAATCGCAGATGTCGATCATCTCCTGCACTTCGCCGAGGCCCTCGGACGGGATCTTGCCGACCTCGATCGACACCAGACGACCAAGTTCCGCCTTGTGCGCGCGCAGTTCCTCGCCGAGCAGGCGCACCAGCTCGCCGCGCTTCGGCCCCGGCACCAGACGCCAGGCCTGGAAGGCCTTGTGCGCGGCATCGATGGCCTTGCCGGCATCGGCCGCCGAGATCGACGTCAGCGCCGCGATCTGTTCGCCCGTCACCGGGCTGCGCACGATGAGGTCGCCGCCGGAAAGCGCATCCTTGGCGACGCCCAGTTTCTCCAGAAGTGAGGCAGTTTCCTTCGCTATCGTCATTTTTGTCCCTTTCAGATCCCGCCTGGATAGGGCGGGCACGAAGCCTTGCGCCATGCCTTGCCGCGCCCTTGGGCACGTCCCGGCGCTTTTGATGGCGTGGCATTACTCGTTTCAGGGAAAAACCGCCACCCCGGCATGGTCCAAGCGTGGTGCGCGAAATTGGGCCAGGCAGGGACGGAGCGTACTTAAAGTACGTGAGCACCGGCCTACGCCGGCCGTAGCCTTAGCTGCACGGCGACTCATGAGTGCTTCGGCCGGCGAAGGCCGGAAGCGCAGGAAACCGCCGTTTGCAGGCCGGCATCACCTGAATCTCAACACGCCTCAGCGTGCTTTCTGGATCGACGACTTCTCGGCACTCTCCTTGATCAGCCGGTCGATATGCATGCGGATATGGGCCGCCTCGGCGGCGGTGTTGGCAAGCGCGATAGCGCGGTCGAAGGCCACCCGCGCCTCTTCGTCACGGCCAAGCTGCATCAAGAGGCCACCCTTCAGGCCGAAGAAGTGGAAATAGCCGGACAGCCTGTCTTCCAGCGGCTCGATCATTGCGAGCGCCGCTTCCGGGCCGCGCACCTTGCTCACCGCCACGGCGCGGTTGAGCGTCACCACCGGCGACGGCTGCATCTGCTCGAGCAGGCCGTAAAGCAGGTCGATCTCGGTCCAGTCGGTATCCTCAGGCTCCGCTGCCCTGGCGTGCAGCGCCGCGATCGCCGCCTGCACCTGGTAGGGGCCAGGCTTGCGATGGCGCAGCGCCTTGTCGACCAGCGCCAGGCCCTCGTCGATCATCTTGCGGCTCCAGAGCGACCGGTCTTGGTCCTCGAGCAGCACGATCTCGCCATTCTCGTCGAAGCGTGCCGGCGCCCGCGCATGCTGCAGCAGAAGCAGCGCGGTCAGCCCCATGATCTCCGGTTCCTGCTGGAACAGCCTGAGCAGCAGCCGGGCAAGCCGGATCGCCTCCTCGCAGAGCGGCGCGCGGGCCGGCGCCTCGCCGCCATTGCTCGAATAGCCCTCGTTGAAAATGAGATAGACCATGGCGGCAACCGCCGCGAGCCGCTCGGAACGCTCGACCGCGCCCGGCGTCTCGAACGGCACGCCGGCGTCCGCAATGCGCGCCTTGGCGCGGGTGATGCGCTGCTCCATGGCGCTCTCGCCGACGAGGAAGGCGCGCGCGATCTGCTTGACGGTCAGGCCGGAGACGATGCGCAACGCCACCGCGATCTGCTGCGTCGGCGGCAGGTCCGGATGGCAGCAGATGAACAAGAGCCGCAATATGTCGTCGCGATAATGCGCGCCGTCCAGCCGCTCGGCCATGTCGCCTTCGGCATCCTCGAGATCGGAAATCTGATCCTCTTCCGGCATCGGCGCCTGCTTGGCGCGCTTGCGCACCGCGTCGATGCCGCTGTTGCGGCCGACAAAGATCAGCCAGGCAGCCGGATCGCGCGGCGGCCCGTTTTTCGGCCAGTTCTTCAGTGCCCTGAGACATGCGTCCTGGAAAGCTTCTTCCGCGGCGTCGAGGTCGCGGAAATAGCGCAGCAGCGCGCCCATCGCCTGCGGACGGGCGGTGCTGATCGCGTTGCTGATCCAGGCAAGTTCGGTCATGCGGGAACCTTGGTCGGATTGAAGACGGAGATCGGCCTGATCTCGTAGGAGCCGCCGCTCGGATTGACCTCGGAGAGCTCACGGGCGAACTCGACGGCCTCATCCAAGTCTTGGCATTCGAGCGTGTAGAAGCCGAGAAACTGCTCCTTGGTCTCTGCGAACGGCCCGTCGAGCACCATCGACTCGCCCTTGACCTTGCGGAGTGTCGTCGCGGCCGTGGTCGGCAGGAGACGAGCGACGGGCCCTAGCCGGCCGGCCTTGGCGTATTTGTCCTGTACGTTGAGGAGCTTTGCCATCACCTCGTCGTCCTGTTCCTTGCTCCAGGAGCAGACGACGTCTTCGGAGGCGTAGCAGAGGATGGCATAGAGCATGGTGCGTCCTTTCCGTATCAAAGGACGAGACAGTAGGACCCTTCCCGACACAACGTCGATAAAAAATTTGTAGGGCGATCACGGGCTTACTCCTATCCGCCTGCCGTTCGTCAGGCTCCGCGCGCCTTGAGCCATCTGAGCACCAGCGTCTCCTCCTCGTCGAGGCCCGGTATAAGGCGCTTTCGCCTGTTGGCTTGCGCCATTTCGTCGAGCAGCTTCCCTTGCGACCACGCCTCGAAGACGAGTGGGTGGATATAGCATTGGCGGCAGACGGCTCGCGTGTTGCCGAGCCGTTCGGCGACCTTGTCGACGATGCTGTTGACCACTCGCTTTTGCTGGCCAGCACTTTCGGGCAGCTCTGCCTGCGCAAACAAGGATGCCGCGTGGATGGTGCCGCCCCAAGTACGGAAATGCTTGGAGCTGAACTCGGAGCCGGACGCCTCGCGGATGTAGCGGTTGACGTCCTCCGATCGCAGCGACCGCCGATCGCCGTCTTCGTCGAGATATTGGAACAATTTCTGACCGGGCAGGTCCTGGGCGCCGCGCACGATTTTGGCTACGCGGCGATCGACCAGTCTCAACTTCCACTCCTTGCCGGATTTGCCCTTGAAGGCGAAACGCAAGCTGGAGCCGGTGATTTCGACATGGCGGTCGCGCAGAGTGGTCAGACCGAAACTCTTGTTGTCGCGGGCATAGGCGGCGTTGCCGATGCGGATCATGGTGTTGTCGAGCAGCCAGACCACCGAGGCGACCACACGTTCCAGCGGCAGGCCGTGCCGGCGCAGATCGGCATCGATCTGGCTCCGCAGACCAGGCAACGCCTCGGCAAATGCAACGAGACTGGAATATTTGACGCCGTCTCGCTCCTCGATCCATTGCGGGTGATAGCGGTATTGCTTGCGTCCGCGCTGATCCCGGCCGGTCGCCTGGATATGGCCGTTCGGGCCGGGCGAAATCCATACGTCCGTCCATGCCGGCGGAATGACGACCGCCTTGATGCGGTCGAGCGTCGCCGCGCTCACCGGGTTTCCGTTCGGACCGACGTAACGAAATCCCTTGCCTTTTCTCAGCCGCTGGATGCCCGGATCGGTGTCGCTGACATAGCTGAGCGAGGCGCGGTCGGCGGAAATTTGCGCGCCATTCCTGGAGGTTTCGTCCTTGCCCGCCGAGTGGTCGAGGGACGATTGCGATCGTTGCAACATGAAGGCTCCACAGAACTTGTCCGTAGATAAGCCGCGCAACAGGCGGCGGGTTCCACCCTCCCCCGCAAAGCGCCCTCACTTCGTCCGCCGCGAGTGGCAAAGCCAGCCGCGAGGCTCATCCGCGGCCACGGCCAGCCTGATCGCCATCGAGAAGCAGCTCGTGTTGAGAAGCAGCCGGCGCGACCGACGCTCGTAGCACGCCTTCAGGCTGCCACTGGAATGACGTCGACCGCCTGCTCGCCAACCTGGCCGCCGGTGGTCTTCAGGACGCCGACGATCGGCGCCACGTCGGAATAGTCGCGGCCGTAGCCGACGGTGATATGGTCGTTGCTCGCCCGCATGCCGTTGGTCGGATCGAATTCCTGCCAGCCGGCATCGCGGCCGCACCAGGCCCTCACCCAGGCGTGCATGGCATCCGCCCCTTCGAGCCTCGGTTTGCCCTTGGGCGGGATGGTGCGCAGAAAGCCGCTGACATAGCCGGCGGGAATGCCCAGCCCGCGCAGCCCGGCGATCATGATGTGGGAAAAATCCTGGCAGACCCCGCGCTTCAGCGCGAAGGCGTCGCTGGCCCGCGTCTGCACGGTCGTCGCCTCGCCATCATAAGTGAAATCGCGGTGGATGCGGTTGCAGAGATCGACCGCCGTCGCGACCGCCGAACCGGCGAGGCTTTCCTGCGCATAGGCCGTGATCGCCATATCGATGCCGGCGTGGTCGCTGGCGGTGAGGAAATGATGCGGTGCGGTTGGCGACAGCGAACGCACCGCTTCGAGTTCCGCCCTCAAGCCGTGGATGTCGGGCGACACATCGAGGCCGGGCTCCGGCCGCGAGACCGACACCCGCGCACTCATCCTGATGTCGAGCTCTTCATGCGCGTCGCGAAAGGCGATCGCGGTGACGTTGTTGCCGAAGAAATCGGAAAAATCGGCGCGCTCGGCAGGCGTTGGTGCAAAAGACAGCGAGGCAGCGATCACCCGCTGCACGCCGGCAATCGTCTGCGGCAGCACGCGCACCTGGTGCCGGCCGCCACCGGCAGCGGAGGCGTAGTCGTAATGCAGATGGAGCCTGATATCGTAGAGCATCTAACCGAAATAGGCCTTGGCGAGGCTGTTGTAGAGATCACCGATCTGGCTGGCGAGATCGTCGAGCACTTTGGCGGTCATGTCCTGAGGTTCCATCACGGCGATCGCGTGTTGAGTTGCAGAATTTCCTTCGCCGCCGGCGACATGTGTCCCTCGCCGCCGACGGAAGGCAGCATGCCGATCTCGGCCTTGAGCCGCTCGAGCTGGAACAGGATGGAACGCGGGTTGAGCGGATCGAGCGCGAGCAGGTCGATTACCGTGCGCCGACCGGCCTGCACCGGATATTGCCGGCGGTGGGTCATGACACTGTCGCCGATCTCCAGCATCATGTCGAGCGCGCCGTCCGGCGCGCCGTTTCCGGTCAGCCGGGCCAGCGTGCGGGCGATCTGGATGCCGCGCTCCAACCGGCGCCCGATCTCCAGGAAACGCCAGCCGGCAAAACGGTACATGTTCTCGTGCAGCAGGCCCGAGAAGCCGGCAAGCTTGCGCAGCATCACGGTCATTGCCCGCGTCGCGTCGTCGCCCGGCGCCACCGTGTCGGCAAACTGATGGATGGTCTTCGACAGGTCCTTCAGCGCCAGCCAGCCGTCCGGGGAGAAGCGGTCGCGGATCTGGCCGGCGCTGTAGACGGCGCTGTCCAATGTGCCGATCAGCCCCAACGGGATAGCGGATTCAACCTCAATGCCGAACGGGTCGAGATAGTCCCTGATATCGGCAAGCAGCGGCATCTCGGGGTCGGAGGTCTCCGCCAGCCGCACATGATAGGCGCGCAGGATGCGAACCGTGTCTTCCGAGCGCTCGATATAGCGGCCGAGCCATGTCAGGTTCTCCGCCGCGCGGCTCGGCAGGCTGCCGGGCATGGTGCGGGTGAAGCTGTCATGCTCCTGCGGCAGCAGCGTCTCGCGTTCGACCGGCCTGTCGCTGACCACCCAAACATCGGCGGCCTGGCCGCCGCGCTGCATGGCGATCGCCGTCGGGTCGAGCGAGAAGCCGACGCGCGCAAAACCGCCGGGCATTACCGTCCAGCCGTCCGGCGTTCGCGCGAGATAGATGCGCAGGCTGGCCGGCCGCGGCTCCAGCCGGCCGCCGACGAACACCGGCGTCGTCGAGAGCGTCACCGCTTCCTGGCCGACAAAGCCCGCGCCGCCGGCTTCAATCCCCGCGATCAGTTCCGCCCGCTCTCCTGCCGAAAGCGCCGAGCCGAGCCGCGTCGCGCCATCGTCCTCGAAGGCGAGCCTGGTCGACAGCGCCGGGCCGATCACCATGCGGTCGATATTGGCGAGCACGTGCGCGCGTTCGGCCTCCTGCCCGCACCACCAGGTGGCGATGTTCGGCAGCTTGAGATCCTCGCCCCACAATTCCCGCGCGATCCTGGGTAGGAAGGAAAGCAGCGCCCGCGTTTCCATCAGGCCCGAGCCCAGTGCGTTGACGGCCGAAACGCTGCCGCGCCGGATCGCCTCGACCAGCCCCGGCGTGCCGATCTGCGACTCCGGCCTGAGCTCCAGCGGATCGGCGAAGGCCGCATCGAGCCGCCGCCACAGCACCCCGATCGGCATCAGGCCCGAAACGGTGCGCACCATCAGCCGGCCGCCAGACACGGTCAGGTCCTCGCCCTCGAGCAGCATGATGCCGAGATAGCGCGCGATATAGGCGTGCTCGTAATAGGTTTCGTTCAGCGGTCCCGGCGTCAGGATAGCGACGCGGGCTCCGGAATCCTTCGCCATGCCGTTCAGCGCGTCGCGAAAGCGGCGGAAGAAGCCGGCAAGCCGGTGCACATGCAGCTCGCCATAGATGTCGGACAGAGCGCGCGTGGTGGCCACGCGGTTCTCCAGCGCGAAGCCGGCGCCCGACGGCGCCTGCGTGCGATCGCCCAGCACCCACCAGCGACCGTCCGGTCCGCGGCCAAGCTCGAAGGCGACCATATGCAGGAAATGGCCGCTGGCCGGTCGCACGCCGGCGACCGGGCGCAGATATTCCGGGCTGGTCGCGATCAGCCCGGCCGGCAGGACGCCGGTCTCGATCAACCGGTTCGGCCCGTAGATGTCGGCCAGGATCGCCTCGAACAGGTCGGCGCGCTGGATGAGGCCGGCGCTGATCTCTGCCCATTCCTTTTCGTCGATCAGCAACGGGACGTGAGCCAGCGGCCATTCGCGTTCGTTGGCGCCGGCCTTGTCGTAGACGCGGTAGTAGACCCCGGCGTCGCGCAGATACTGGTCGGCGCGGATAAAACGCTGTCCGAGCGTTTCAGCCCCCAACACATCCAGCGCTTCGATGAAGGACCGCCAGGCCGGGCGCGGATTGCCCGACGCGTCGACCATCTCGTCGACGACGCCCTCGATCGGCCGATAGTGCTCCAGCAGGCTCTGCGCCCGCGGCCGTCCGCCCGCCCGTTTCTGATTCCCCTTGGCCATTGTCGATCAGAATCTCGCCGGCCGCCTGAGGTCAAGTGTCATCGGGAAGTCTTCAGAGGCTTCTTCTTCGCGCAGCACGTAGCCGCCCGGCGTATGGCCGCGCGGCTCGAAGCGGGCGAGCCGCCGGGCTTCGGCCTCGTTGCCGTTGACGGGGAAGGTATCGTAATTGCGGCCGCCCGGATGCGCGACATGGTAGACGCAGCCGCCGACCGGGCGGCCTGACCAACGGTCGTAGATGTCGAAGACCAGCGGCGTGTTGACAGGCAAGGCCGGGTGCAGGCCCGACGCCGGCTGCCACGCCTTGAAGCGCACGCCTGCCACCGCGACCTCTCTGGTGTCGGTCACCTTCATCGGCACGATGCGGCCGTTGCAGACAATGGCGTGACGCTCCGGATTGAGGCCTTCCGTTCTCACCTGCAGCCGCTCGACTGAGGAATCGACGAAGCGCACCGTGCCGCCGATGGCGCCCTGCTCGCCCATCACGTGCCAGGGCTCCAGCGCCTGCCTCAGCTCCAGCTTGACGCCGCTGTGCTGGACCTCGCCACAGAAGGGAAAGCGGAATTCGAGCTGCGCGGCGAACCACTCCGGACGGAACTCGAAGCCGTTGAGCTTCAGATCCTCCAGCACGTCGAGGAAATCGGCCCAGACATGATGCGGCAGCATGAAGCGGTCGTGCAGCGAGGTACCCCAGCGAACGAAGCGTCCCTCGAGCGGGTTCTTCCAGGCGCGGGCGATGATGGCGCGGACCAGAAGTTGCTGCGCGAGCGACATGCGCGCATTGGGCGGCATCTCGAAGCCGCGGAACTCGACCAGCCCGAGCCTGCCGGTCGGGCCGTCCGGCGAGAACAATTTGTCGATGCAGATTTCCGAGCGATGGGTGTTGCCGGTGACATCGGTGAGCAGATTGCGGAACAGCCGGTCGACCAGCCACGGCAAAGGCGCCTCGCCCTTTTCGGGATACGGCACCTGCGCCAGCGCGATCTCGAGCTCGTAGAGCGAGTCGTGCCGCGCCTCGTCGATGCGCGGCGCCTGGCTGGTCGGGCCGATGAACAAGCCCGAGAACATGTAGGACAGTGAGGGATGGCGCTGCCATTGCAGCACAAGGCTCTTCAGCAGGTCAGGCCGGCGCAGGAACGGACTGTCATTGGGCGTCGCGCCGCCGACCACGACATGATTGCCGCCCCCGGTGCCGGTGTGGCGGCCATCGATCATGAACTTGTCGGTGCCGAGCCGCGACTGCCTGGCTTCCTCGTAGATCGCCGTGGTCGTAGCGACGCATTCCTGCCAGTTGGCGGCCGGGTGGATGTTCACCTCGATGACGCCGGGATCGGGCGCGACGCGGATGACGTTGAGGCGCGGATCGTGCGGCGGGGCATAGCCCTCGATATGCACCGGCAGGCCGATCACCTTGGCCGCGTTCTCGGCCGCCGCCACCAGCTCGAGATAATCTTCCAGCGCCTCGACCGGCGGCATGAACACGCAGAGCCGCCCGTCGCGCGGCTCGACGGTCAGCGCGGTGCGCACCGCGCCGCCAATTTCGGTGAGCTGCTGCTCGACACGGTCCTGCTGCGCGGTGGCCGCCGTGAAGGAGGCTTCCGCTTGCTGCCGCGCCGTTTCATCGGCGCTGCTTGCCGGGGCCTCCTGCAGGATGGCGTCCCGCGCCGGCAAGGCGCCGCGCGGCACCGAAGGGTCGACCGGCACAATATAAGGGAATTGCGCCGGCGGCACGTAAGGCAGCGCGCCGAGCGGCAAGCGATAGCCGACCGGGGAATCGCCAGGCACCAGGAACAGCCGGCCGCGTCGCGTCTTCCACTTCTCCGAGCGCCAGCGTTGCCCCGCAGCCTGGCTGTTCCAGCGCTGGACCGGCAGCACGTAGCCCGATGGCTTGGTCAGGCCGCGCTCGAAGACGCGCGTCATGCGGCTGCGCTCTTCCGGATCCTCCAGCTTGGAGTTCGACGGGTCGACATTGTTCGGCAGCTTGCCTTCCTTGAGCAGCCATTCGGCCGGGTCCTCATAGGCTTCGCTGACCATCGATTTTTCGATGCCGAGCTCGCCGGCGATCGCCTTGAGCAGGCTTTCGGCCTGCTCGGGCCCGACAGCGGCTTGGCTACCCTCCCGCGCGATCAGCGAGGGATCGCGCCAAACCGACTCGCCATCGGTGCGCCAGTAGAGCGAGAAGGTCCAGCGCGGCAGGCTCTCGCCAGGATACCACTTGCCCTGGCCGTAGTGGAGAAAACCGCCCGGCGCGAAGCGTTCGCGCAGCCGGCGGATGAGCTGATCCGCCTTGTCGCGCTTGGTCGGACCGACGGCAGCCGTGTTCCATTCGGCGGACTCGAAATCGTCGATCGACACGAAAGTCGGTTCGCCGCCCATGGTGAGCCGCACATCCTGCTCCCGCAGAACCGCATCGACCTTATTGCCGAGCGCATCCAGCGCCTCCCAGCTTTCGTCCGAGAACGGCTTGGTGATGCGCGGATGCTCGGCAATGCGGTCGACCCGCATGTCGAAGCCGAAATCGACATTGGCGAAGCTCGCCATGCCGGAGATCGGCGCTGCATTGCGGAAATGCGGCGTCGCCGCAAGGGGCACATGGCTTTCGCCGGTGAGCAGGCCGGAGGTCGGGTCGAAGCCGATCCAGCCGGCGCCCGGAATGTAGACCTCGCACCAGGCATGCAGGTCGGTGAAATCGACCGAGGTCCCGGGCGGTCCGTCGAGCGAAACCAGATCGGGCTTGAGCTGGATCAGGTAGCCGGACACGAAGCGCGCGGCGATGCCAAGGTTGCGCAGGATCTGCACCAGCAACCAGCTCGAATCCCGGCAGGAACCCTTGCCTGCGGCAAGCGTCTCCTCCGGCGAGTAGACGCCCGTCTCCATGCGCACGATATAGGCGATCTCGCGCTGCAGCCGCGCATTGAGGCCGACGAGGAAATTGACCGTATTCCCTGGGCGGCGGTCGATGCTCTCTAGGAATTTCGTCAGCAGCGGCTCGGCCGGCTCCGGCGTGCGGTAGATGGCGAGGTCTTCCCTAATCTCTTCCGGATAATCGAACGGAAAATTCTCGGCCGATTCCTCGACGAAGAAGTCGAACGGATTATAGACCGTCATGTCGGCGACGAGGTCGACCTCGATCTTCAGTTCCGTTACCGGTTCGGGAAAGACAAAACGGGCGAGGAAGTTGCCGCATGGGTCTTGCTGCAGATTGACGAAGTGGTTCTCCGGCTCGACCTTCAGCGAGTGGCTGAGCACCTTGGTGCGCGAATGCGGCGCCGGCTGCAGCCTGATCACCTGGGGGCCGAGCACCACCGGCCGGTCATATTTGTAGTGGGTCAGGTGGTGGACGGCTGCCAGAATTGCCATGGTGCCCCGGAGAACGGCGTTTTACCGCCAGACCCTGACACAAGTCCTGGCCGTTATCCAAGCAGAGATATTGCGCCGCACCTAATTTAAGCGGTTGTCATAGCTTCACGAAACTGAGCATTCCGCTCGCTGACGGCAAAGCGTTGCAGCCGCACAGAGCCAACGCTGGCGGGACAGCACCCCCTCTGTCCTGCCGGACATCTCCCCCTCAAGGCGGGAGATTGGCAGCTTCGTCGCCGGCGCCTTCCTGCAACGCTGGAGATTGGCGAAAGCCGGCGAAATCTGATCTCCCCTCTTGAGGGGGAGATGGCCGGCAGGCCAGAGGGGGGTGCGAAGGAACTCGGCGGCTCTAGTCTTGCCTCGCTTCTGCTCCGCCCGAGGACGAAGCGGAAAGGTTAGCCGGCTCAGAAGAACGCCTGGATACCCGTCTGCGCCCTTCCGAGGATCAGCGCGTGCACGTCATGCGTGCCCTCATAGGTGTTGACCGTCTCCAGGTTCTGCGCGTGGCGCATGACGTGGTAGCCGATCTGGATGCCGTTGCCGCCATGCATGTCGCGAGCCTGCCGTGCGATGTCGAGGGCCTTGCCGCAATTGTTGCGCTTGACGATCGAGATCATCTCCGGCGCCATCTTGCCGTCGTCCATCAGCCGGCCGACGCGCAACGAACCCTGCAGGCCGAGCGCGATCTCGGTCTGCATGTCGGCGAGCTTCTTCTGGAAGAGCTGCGTGCCGGCAAGCGGCTTGCCGAACTGCTTGCGGTCGAGGCCGTATTGCCGCGCCCGGTGCCAGCAATCCTCGGCGGCGCCCATGGCACCCCAAGAAATGCCGTATCGCGCCCGGTTGAGGCAGCCGAACGGTCCCTTGAGCCCCGAGACATTGGGCAGCAGCGCCTCTTCGCCGACTTCGACGCCTTCCATCACCACCTCGCCGGTGATCGAGGCCCGCAGCGAGAGCTTGCCGCCGATCTTCGGCGCCGAAAGCCCCTTCATGCCTTTTTCCAGCACGAAGCCGCGGATTTGGTTGTCGTGCGCCGCCGATTTCGCCCAGACGACGAAGACGTCGGCGATCGGCGCGTTGGAGATCCACATCTTAGAGCCGGAAAGCTTGTAGCCGTTCACCGTCTTCTCGGCGCGCGTTTTCATGCCGCCCGGGTCCGAGCCGGCGTCCGGCTCGGTCAGGCCGAAGCAGCCGATCCATTCGCCCGAGGCGAGCTTCGGCAGGTATTTCTTGCGCTGCTCTTCCGAGCCATAGGCATGGATCGGGTACATGACCAGCGACGATTGCACGCTCATCATCGAGCGGTAGCCGGAATCGATGCGCTCAACCTCGCGCGCAACCAAGCCATAGGTCACATAGTTGGCGCCGAGCCCGCCATATTCCTCCGAGATGGTGATGCCGAGCAGACCTGCCTGGCCCATCTCGCGGAAGATCGAGGGATCGGTCTTTTCCTCGACATAGGCTTCCTCGATCCGCGGTGCCAGCTTGTCGGCGGCAAACGCGGCCGCGCCGTCGCGCACCATCCGCTCGTCCTCGGAAAGCTGATCCTCGATCAGGAAAGGATCGTTCCAGACAAAGGCGTTCTTCTCGGCGGCCATGACCTCGGTCTCCCGGCAAAATCTTGGATTGCCCGGCTTATCCGCCTCCGCATGGAAAAAATCAAACGAAATTGCATCACTGACCAATGAGCGTTAGTAATAGATCATGAACGTCCAGCGCCGTCTCTTGCCGAACATCAGCGCTCTTGCCGCCTTCGAGGCGGTGGCGCGTCTCGGCTCCTTCACCGCCGCCGCCCGCGAGCTCGATCTGACACAGGGCGCGGTAAGCCGGCAGATCAGCCTTTTGGAAGAGCAGTTCGGCCGCCGGCTGTTCGAGCGCGACAGCCGCAATGTCCGGCTCTCAACTTCTGGCGAGATCTATGCCGAAGCGGTGCGCTCGGCGCTTGGCCAGTTGCGCGACGCCGCACTCGGATTGATGAGCAATCGGCATAGCGGCGTTCTCAACCTCGCCATCCTGCCGACCTTCGGCACGCGCTGGCTGATGCCGCTGATCCCGGATTTCGTCGCCCGCCACCCCGACATCACCATCAACTTCGCCACCCGCATCGGCCGCTTCGACTTCGCCCGCGAGCGGCTCGACGCCGCGATCCATCACGGCATGCCCGATTGGCCGGATGCGGACTGCACGCTTCTGATGCGCGAGACCGTGATGCCGGTGGTTTCGCCAGAATTCCTGGCCAGCCGCGACATCGCTACGCCGGCCGATATCACCCGCTTGCCGCTGCTGCACATGGCGACGCGCCCTGGCGCCTGGAGCGAATGGTTCGAAGAGCAGGGTCTCAGCGCGCCGACCGGTCCCGGCATGCAGTTCGAGCAATTCGGCACGGTCGCCCAGGCCTGCATGGCAGGCCTCGGCGTGGCGCTGCTGCCGGAAATCCTGATCGCCGGCGAATTGCAGCGCGGCCAGTTGGTGTTAGCGCCCGGCCAACCGATGCAGAGCCGCAGCGCCTACTATCTGGTCGTGCCGCACGACAAGCGCGGCCACCCGCCGGTCGCCGGTTTTCGCGACTGGCTCTTGGGTCAGGTTGAAAAGGAGCCGGCTTTCCTGGCGTGGTAGCTACTTCCGCTTCATCGCCTCGGCGAGCGCCGCCCCGAACGCCCCCTGCTGTGCAGGCCTTTCCTGTTGCCGATGCGGCATCGACGAGCGCGGCGCCGGCTTGCCGCCCTGATCACGCGAGCCGCCTCTCGGTGCACCGCCCTCGCCACCGTCCTTGCGCATCGACAGACTGATACGGTTGCGCTTGATGTCGACGTCGACGACGCGCACTTTCACCACATCGCCGGCCTTCACCACCTCATGCGCATCCTTAATGAAGCGATCGGCCAGTTGCGAGACATGCACCAGCCCGTCCTGATGCACGCCGATGTCGACGAAAGCGCCGAAGGCGGCGACATTGGTGACGGTGCCTTCGAGCAGCATGCCGGGCTTCAAATCCTTGATGTCGTCGACACCCTCGGCAAAGGTTGCCGTCTTGAAGCCGGGACGCGGATCGCGTCCGGGCTTTTCCAGCTCGGCGATGATGTCGCGTACCGTCGGCAGGCCGAAACGCTCGTCGACGAAGACGCGCGGGTCGAGCGCCTTGAGCGCGGCGCTGTCGCCCATCAGCGCGCGCACATCACGGCCGCAGGCGGCGACTATTCTTTTCGCCACGCCATAGGCTTCCGGGTGAACCGAGGAAGCATCGAGCGGCTCGGTGCCGTTCGGGATGCGCAGGAAGCCGGCGCACTGTTCGAACGCGCGAGGCCCGAGCCGGGCCACATTCAACAGGTCGCGGCGCGTCGCAAAGGGACCGCCGGCGTCACGATGCGCGACGATCGCTTCGGCAAGCGACGGGCCCAGCCCAGAAACACGTGCCAGCAGTGGCGCCGACGCGGTGTTGAGGTCGACGCCGACGGCATTGACCGCATCCTCCACCACCGCCTCCAACGAGCGGCCGAGCCGGTACTGGTCGACATCGTGCTGGTACTGGCCGACGCCGATCGACTTCGGCTCGATCTTGACCAGCTCGGCGAGCGGATCCTGCAAGCGCCTCGCGATCGACACCGCGCCGCGCAGCGACACGTCGAGGTTGGGAAATTCCGCCGCTGCCGTGGCCGAAGCGGAATAGACCGAAGCGCCAGCCTCGCTCACGATCACCTTGAGCGGCTTCGGCCCAGAACCGGCAGACGCTCCGGCCAGCAGGTCCGACAGCATGTCGCCACCAGTTTCTCGGTCTCGCGGCTGCCCGTGCCGTTGCCGATCGATATCAGTTCCACCTTGTGCTGGCGGATGAGGGTGGCAAGTTCCGCCTGCGTGCCGCGCACATCGTTTCTCGGCGGGAACGGATAGACCGTGGTCGTCGCCACCAGCTTGCCGGTGCCGTCGACGACCGCCACCTTGACGCCGGTGCGGATGCCCGGGTCGAGACCCATGGTCGGCCGCGAGCCGGCGGGAGCGGCAAGCAAGAGGTCCTTCAGGTTGCGGGCGAAGACATGGATCGCCTCTTCCTCGGCCCGCTCGCGCAGGTCGCGCATCAGGTCGAGCGTCAGATGCAAGGACAGTTTTATCCGCCAGGTCCAGCCGGCGACCTCCATCAGCACTTGTCGCCCGGCAGTATGCCGCCGATCGCATAGGCATTGGCGATCATGCGTTCGACCGGCTTCACCGGCGATTGATCGTCGGCATCGACCTCGACGTCGAGCGACAGCACCTCTTCGTTGCGGCCGCGCAGCATGGCCAAGGCGCGGTGGCTGGGCACATTCGCCCAGCGTTCGACGTGGTCGAAATAGTCGGAGAATTTCGCGCCCGCCTCCTGCTTGCCGTCGACGACCCTGGCGCGCAGGAAGGCGCGTTCCTTCATATGGGCGCGCAGCTTGCCGACCAGACCGGCATTCTCGGCGAACTGCTCCGACAGGATGTCGCGCGCGCCCTCGAGCGCCGCCTTGGCGTCGGCCACTTCTTCGGTGACATAGGCGAGCGCGAGCTCCGCCGGCACCGCCGAGCGGTCGGCAAGGATCGCCTCGGCCAACGGCCCGAGCCCGCGCTCCTTGGCGATTTCGGCCTTGGTGCGGCGCTTCGGCTTATAGGGCAGGTAGATGTCCTCAAGCTCGGCCTTGGTGGCGGCCGCGGCGATCTTGGCCTCAAGGTCCTCGGTCAGCTTGCCCTGCTCGCGGATCGAACCGAGGATCGTGTCGCGGCGCGCATCGAGCTCGCGCAGATAGGCAAGCCGCTCGGAAAGGTCGCGCAACTGCGTGTCGTCGAGCCCGCCGGTGACCTCCTTGCGGTAGCGTGCCACGAACGGCACCGTCGCCCCCTCGTCCAGCAGCCCGATTGCCGCCGCGGCCTGCTCCGGCCGCGAGCCGATCTCGGCCGCGATGATTGCTGCGATGCGCTTGATGTCCGATGCCATGCTGGTCCCTGTAGAAAAGAGCGGCGACCATAGGCCGGGATGCCCGTCCCGCCAACCGCGCTGTTTTCGGCTGGGAGAGAGGTCCACAGGAAAGCTCTATTTCGGAGGTCTGAGCCGCCCCTCACCTGCCTGCCGGCATCCTCTCCCCGTATAGTGGACGGGAGAAGGGGCCGGCCGCACCTTCGGCGCCCTTTCTTGCAACGCTGGAGATTGGCCAAACCAGTGATGACAGCGCCCCTCTCCCCGTCACTACACGGGGAGAGGATGCCGGTAGGCAGGTGACGGGCGGCTCAGACCTCGAGGATCGAATGGATCACTCAACTCAAACCATCCCGCTCAGCGCCTCGAAAAACCCCACGATATCGACGTCGAGCTGGTCGTCCACCGGCTCCGGCTGCGACGACATCTTGGCGATCACCACCTCGTCCCTGGGATTGACGTAAAGCCACTGCCCATGGATGCCGATGCCGCAGAAAGCGCCGCTGGCTGTGCCCATCTGGTACCATTTGTTGCGGTAGCGGCCCTTCGGGAACAGGAACGCCATCGTGCCGCGCTGCCAGGCCTCGTAGCTGCCGCCGGCGGCGACCGTGTCGCGCACCCAGGTTTCCGGCACGATACGGCGGCCATTGGCGGTGCCGCCCTGCCGCATCATCTCGCCGATGCGGGCGAGGTCGCGCGGCGTCATCGACATGCCGCCGGCGGTGCGCGCTGTGCCTTCCATGTCGACCGTTATCGACATTTCGTTGGCGGCGCCGAGCGGCAGCCACAGTTTCTCGCTGAGCAGGTCGTTGACGCGCTTTCCGGATGCCCGCTCCACCAGGATGCCGAGCATATCGGAATTCGGCGAGCGGTAGCGATAGGTCTGGCCGTGCGGCTCGGCGAGGCGCTGGATCGTCAACAGGAAAGCCGCAAGGCTTTCCGAGCCGCCGCCGGGATTCCAAAGCGTCGCGCGGCGATAGCGAGCGAAGGCGCTCTCCGGATCGAGATAGGCTTCCTCGAAATCGAGGCTGACGGTCATGTCGAGCACGTTGCGCACGCTGGCATCGCCATAGGCCGAGCCCTTGGCTTCGGGAATGTAGTGCGTCACCGGCGCTTCCACGTCGAATACGTCTTCGCCTTCCAGGATGCCGGCGAGAACCGCCGTCAACGACTTGCTGATCGAGAAGATGATATGTCGCTGGCCGAACGGCATGTGCGGCGCCGACCAGTCGCCGACCAGCCTGCCGCTCTTCATGATCGCCAGACCGTCGGTGTCGGAGCGTTTGAGGAAGGCCTCGACGGTTTCGGAGCCACCAGCCAAGCCCACCTTCTCGCCGAGCAAACTTGCAAGCGATTTGGCTTGCTCCTCGCCACCGGGCGCGGCCGCGACATGCACCGACGGCACCAGTTCGCCGACATTCTGGAACGACCATCGGCTGAACGGCGTCAGCCGCCAATTGTCGAGCCGCACATCCTTGCGGGCAAAGCCGTACTTGGTCTCGAACGCAGTCTTGCCGGCCACGATTGTCTCCCGCATCATTTATCTTTGATTGTCAGGCGAGCGCCGCGGCGATGGCGTGCACGGCCCTCAGCGTCGCCACCGAATAGGCGGAATTGAGGAAATCCGGGTAGGTCGAGAGCTTCACCACGACCATCCGGTGCTCCCAGTTGATATGGATCATCTGGCCGAACACGCCCTTGCACATCAGCGAGCGCGAGCGCGAATCCTCGATCCAGAACTGGTTGCGATAGCTGCCGTCCGGCAGGCTGGGGCTGAAATTCGACCCATGCTTGCCGGTGCGCGTCGCCTCGATCCACTCGGCCGGGATCACGCCGCCGCCATTGTCGAGGATCAGCTGGCCGAAGCGGCCATAGTCGCGCAGCGTCGCGTTGAAGCCGCCCTCGGCCAGCGCGTAGCCGGCGCTGTCGACGGTGAAGCAGGCGCTTTCGTCGGCGCCGAGCTTCTGCCACAGTTCTTCCGAAACCAGTTGCGCCAGGCGCTTGCCGCTCACCCGCTCCATGATGAAGGCGAGCACATCGGTTTCGATCGAGCGGTATTCGAAGGCTCCCCATGCGGCCGCACCTTGTCCTTCAGCCGCAGGATCAGCTCAAACATATGGGACGGCCATTGGAAGTCGGGATCGCTGCCCGGCGGGATCGGCTTCCAGCCACTGGCGACGTCGACCTGACCGATTTCGGAATAGCGGTCGGTGTATTCCTCGGAGAAGCGCACGCCGGTCGTCATGTCGAGCACTTGCTGCACGGTGGCGCCGGCCCAACCGGTCTCGCCGAGCTCCGGCAGATAATTGGTCACAAGCTTGGCCGGGTCGATCAGGCCGCTTCCGACCAGAATGCCGAACACGGAGCCGGTGACCGACTTCGCCATCGATTGCGACAGATGCAGGGAGCGCTCATCCATGCCGTTGAAGTAGCGCTCATAGGCTATCCTGCCGTCCTTCAGCACCAGGAAGCCGTCGGCATAGGTCTCGTCGAGCAACCCGGCGAGTGTCGTCGCGTCACCTTTGCTGTCCACCACTGACAGGCCATCAAGATCGACATCGGCGCGATCGAGGCGACGGCGATGGCCGTGGCCGCGCCATACTTCCACCGTCGGCAGGACCTCGCGGATGTTCTGGAAGGCCCAGCGGTTCCAGGGGCCCCTGTCCCAATCGAGCTTCGGCGGCACCATCGCCGGCGGCGAACCCTGCATGATCGGCGGCCGCGGATCGGAGTTGCGGTAAGACGTCATCGAATCCTCCGGTGCATGTCGCCCAAAAGTGCGCAGCGGATTTGGGAAACGACATGCGCAAAAGACAAAGACACAAGAAAGGGAGGCCGGAGCCTCCCCTCCTTCATGCTTTTTGGCGGAGCTATTTGCGCAGGTTGGTCCAGATCTTGTTGTAGATCTCCACCACTTCCGGCGGGCACGGCGGTACAAACTCGGGCGTCGGCGAGCCGGCCGGCGGGCTGATTTCCGGCGAGTTGGCGAACTCCGCAGGCAGGAATTTGTGGCTGCCGGCGATGCCGTTGTCGTAGCCGGCGAAATCCGAGATCAGCGCCGCGTTTTCCGGATCCATGACGAAGTCCTGGAACAGCTTGGCGTTCTCGAGGTTCTTGGCGCCCTTCAACACGGCGACATTGTCCATCCAGCCCTCGATGCCTTCCTTCGGATAGGCATATTTGATGGCCGGCATCGTCTTGCGGGAGCGGTAGGTGGCGCCGTTCCACTGCTCGGTCACGACCACGTCGCCGGAGGTGATCTTGGTGATGGTGTCGTAGCTGAAGGTCTTCCACGACGGCTTGGCGGCCATCAAAAGATCGTTGATCTTTTTCAAATTGGCCTTGTCGGCGCCGCAGCGCGGAACGCCGGCATAGCGCTCGGCGGCGTGCATGACGGTGTTGACGTCGTCGAGCACGTTGATCTGGCCCTTCAGTTCATCCGGCGGGTTGAACAGGATCGCCAGCGTATTGATGTCGCCCTTGAACTTGTCGGTGTTGACGGCAAACGCTGTCGTGCCGAACTGCCACGGCGCGGTATAGTGCCTGCCGGAGTCCCAATAGATGTCGACGAAACGCGGATCGATGTTCTTGCCGTTCGGCATCGCGTTGGGCTCGGTCTTTTCGAGAAGGCCCTCTTCGACCATGATCTTCACCGTGTAGTCGGACGGCACCACGATGTCGTAGCCGGAATTGCCGGCGCGCACCTTCGACAGCATGGTTTCGTTGGAATCATAGTCGTCCAGCGTCACCTTGACGTTGTACAGCTTCTCGAACTTTTCGATCAGCTTGGGGTTGGTGTAGTCGCCCCAGTTGTAGATGTGCAGTTCGCCGTCGGCGAGCGCAGGCACTGCCCACAAAAGCACGGCCGCGGAAACGGCCGCCATCAGTTTTCCAGACATTCTATGTTCTCCTTGCCTTCCCATTGTTTTGTGTTGGAGCTCACGGGTCATTTGGCGCGTCGGCGCGCGATCAGGAACGAGACCGAGACGAACAGGATCGACACCAAAAGCAGGATGGTGGAGATGGCGTTGATCTCCGGCGTCATCGGACGCCGGATCTGGTTCCAGATGTAGAGGGGCAGCGTCGTCTGGCCGGGGCCGGCGACAAGCTGCGTGATGGTGAAATCGTCGAAGGAGACGATGAAGGCGAGCGCCGCGCCCGACATGATGCCGGGCACCAGCAGCGGCAGCGTGATGCGCTTGAAGGTGTTCCACGGCGTCGCATAGAGGTCTGCCGCCGCATATTCCAGCGTCAGGTCCATGTCCTCCAGCCGCGCCCGGATCGGCATATAGGCGAAGGGGATGCAGAACACGGTGTGGGCAAGGATCAGGTTGCCGATGCCGAAGTTCAGCCCGAACGTGCCGGCGATCAGCGCGAAGAAGGAGAGCGTCGCCACCGCCGTGATGATCTCCGGCACCATCAGCGGCAGGTTGATGACCATGAACGCCGCGGCCAAACCGCGCCATGGCTTCACCCTGGTCATGCCGATCGCCGCAAGCGTCGCGCAGATGGTCGAGACGATCGTCGCGGTCACCGAGATGATCAGCGTGTTGCGGGCCGCGCTGTGGAACTCATCGTTGAGCAGCGCGCTGCCGTACCATTTGAGTGTGACGCCTTCCCAATGCGTGACCAGCGAGCCGCTGTTCAGCGAGAAGATCATCAGGATCAGCACCGGCACATAGAGCACCAGCAGGCAGATGATGGCGATCGAGCGGAAGCCCGGCTGGTCCTTGATGTCGATGGTGCGGGGCTCAGCCATGCTGCACCTTCCCCGACGTGTTGCGGACGTAAAAGAAGAGCGCCACCAGCACCGCGGCCATCAGGATCAGCGCCTGCGCGCAGCCGAGCGGCCAGTTGCGCCCCGACCCGAATTGCTGGGCAATGAGGTCGCCGATCATCAGGTGGACGCCGCCACCCAGGATCAGCGGCGTGACATAGGCGCCGAGCGCCGGGATGAAGACCAGCAGGCAGCCGGCGATGATGCCGGGTTTGGACAGCGGAATGATCACCCGCCAAAGCACCTGGCGGCGCGTGGCGTAGAGATCGTAGGCCGCCTCAATCAGCCGGAAGTCGAGCTTTTCCAGGCTCGAATAGAGCGGCAGCACCATGAACGGCAGGAAGGCGTAGAGCAGGCCGAGTTGGATTGCGAAGTTGGTGTAGAGCATGGTGATCGGCTTATCGATCACGCCCAATGCCAGCAGCGCGTTGTTGATGAGGCCCTCGTCGCGGATGATGAACATGATCGCCAGTGTGCGCACCAGAAGGTTCGACCAGAACGGAATGGTGATCAGAAGCACCCACCAGTTGCGCTGCGCCGGCGGCCTGGTCGCCATGAAATAGGCGGTCGGGAAACCAAGCAGCAGGCAGATCACCGTCGTCACCACCGCGAACAGGAACGAGCGCAGGTAGATGATCAGGAAATCCGGCGTGAATTGCAGCGTGTCGTCGAAGATGTCGCGCTGGAACAGGAAGTTCAGATAGGCGTCGGTCGAGAACTGCCACTGCACGCCGCCATAGGGCGCGGCGGCAAGGAACGAATAGACGCAGATGATGATGAGCGGCAGCACGCCGAAAATGCCGATGATGATCAGCGCCGGCAGCGATAGCAGCCGGTTGCGCCGCGCGCCGGCTTTCACCGCCTGGGCTTCGAACGACGCGGCCTTGGAAAGCGTGGTTGGGGAGAGCGTGGCGGTCGTCATCAGTCTTTCAGGACGCGCGCCGCGTCCTCCTCGAACTGGATGCCGACCTTGGCGCCGCGCTCGTAGGTCACCGGGCTCGAACGGCTGTTCTGGTGGCGCACGATGAAGTTCTCGCCACCGTCGAGCTTCACGTGATAATGCGTGTCGGTGCCGAAATAGACGATGTTGGAAAGCATTCCGGCGATCGTGCCTTTGGCTGGATCCGGCACCAGGTCGGCATGTTCGGGACGAACCACCAACGTGACCTCGCCCGACGGATCGAAGCCTTCCGGATAGCCGGCGGTGATCGTCGCGTTGCTCGCGAATTTGACCGTCGCCAGGCCCGGCTTCTTCGCCACCACCGTGCCCTGCAAAAAGTTCGTCTCGCCGATGAAGTCGGCGACGAAGCGTTCGGCCGGCCGGTCGTAGATATCGCGCGGCGCGCCGACCTGCAGGATCTTGCCGGCCGACATCACCGCGATGCGGTCTGACATGGTCAGCGCTTCTTCCTGATCGTGGGTGACGAAGATGAAGGTGATGCCGGTCTCGTTCTGCAGCCGCTTCAGTTCGATCTGCATTTCCTTGCGCAGCTTGTAGTCGAGCGCCGAGAGCGGCTCGTCGAGCAAAAGCACCTTCGGCTGTGGCGCGAGCGCCCGGGCGAGCGCTACGCGCTGCTGCTGACCGCCGGAGATCTGGCTGGTGCGACGCGCCTTGAGCGCCTCCATCTTGACCAGCCTCAGCATCTGCGCGACGCGCGCCTCGATTTCGCCCTTGGACTTGCCGAGCATCTCCAGCCCGAAGCCGATGTTCTGCGCCACCGTCATGTGCGGGAATAGCGCATAGCTCTGGAAGACGGTGTTGACCGGGCGCTTGAAGGGCGGCAGCGGCGCGATGTCCTGGCCATGCAGGAGGATTTCGCCGGCCGTTGGGAAATCGAAGCCGGCAATCAGTCTCAGCAGCGTCGTCTTTCCGCATCCGGACGGGCCGAGCAGTGTGAAAAATTCATTCTCGCGGATCGACACCGACACCGTGTCGAGAGCGGCTACCTGGTTTTCGCCGGTTCCAAAGACTTTGCGTACACCGCGAACTTCGATCGCGTTCTTACCCGGTTGTTCCGGCACGATTACCCCATTGAGAGAGCCTGCTCTTGGCGGCAGGTTTGTTCCTGTTTGATTGTCACCATAAGCCGGTCGGCTTGGCAACTGCGGAGCAGTGACTCGATTTCAATCTCGATTTCAATTAAGCAATTCCTATGCCATCGTTAGGTTGGTAGGTGATCTTGCCCCCACAGATCGTGGTCATCGGCCGCACGGTGTGCAGCGCCTCTGGCGCCGTCGCCTCTATATCGGCCGACAACACAACGAGGTCGGCGAGGTATCCGGTCTTCAGGCACCCCTTGCGGTGTTCCATGAACTCGGCGTAGGCGCCCTCGACCGTGTAGCCGGCAATCGACTCCTGCAGCGAGAAGCTCTGGTCCGGCAGGCCTTCTGCCCAAGGTTTGCGCATCACCGCCGCCTGGATGCCCAGGATCGGATCAACCGGCGAGACCGGCCAGTCGGACGCGAAGACGACGCGCGCGCCGGCATCTTTGAGCGTGCGCCAGGCATAGCTCAGCGACCACTTCGCCGAGCCGATGCGCGAGATCGTCGGCTCCAGCGGGAAATTCATGGCGCCCGGCGGGTGCGGCGGCTGCATCGACGCGAGCACGCCCAGTTCGGCGAAGCGCGGCACGTCGGACGGCGTGGTCACCTCGATATGCTCGATGCGATGCCGGCTGTCGCGCCTGCCGTTCTTCCTCAGCGCCGCCTGATAGCCGTCGAGCACGGCGCGCACCGCGCCGTCGCCGATCGAATGCACGGCGATCTGCAAGCCGCGCCTGTCGGCCTCGACCGCTACTTCGGCGAAATGCGCGGGCGAAAAAAGCGGCTCGCCGCGCCAGCCCGGCCGGTCGGCATAGTCGTCGACCATCACCGCGGTCCAGGAATCCAGCACGCCGTCATAGAACACCTTGACCATGCCCGACGACAACCATTCGGAATTATAGGTCGCCGCCATGCGCGAGGCTTTTTCGAGCATGTCCAGCGTCATGAAGTTCTTGAAGTGGAACGGGATTTTGGTGCGGCAGAGGAGCCGCCCTTCCTCCTCCAGTCCGGCAAGCAGCTGGAGCTGATAAAGGTTGCCGTCCATGTTCTGGATCGAGGTGATGCCATGTTGGGCACACCACTGTAGCCCGCGATGCATGAGGTCGCGGTCGGTGGCCAATTCCTCGGCCGACGGATAGGGGCTCGGCTCTTCGCCCGTCAGGCCGAGCCGTGTCCGATTCGCCCCGAAATGCTCGAGGATCGGTCCGAATGCCTCGCCCTCGCGCAATTCGCCGGCGGCAAGCCGTCCGCGCCCATGACGATCTCGTTGCCCGGCCCCACCTGCTTGCCGTTGAGCAGACCGGCCTCTTCGAGCGCCTTGGTGTTCGCCCACATCGTGTGATGATCGGAAGCCGACATGGCGAAGGGCCGGTCGGGAATGATGCGGTCGAGGTGATGCCGCGTCACCGGTTCGGGCAGTATCGCGTAGTCGACCCCGGCGCCGATCAGCAGCCTGGCGTTCGGACGCTTTGCTGCGAAACCCTGGATCGCGTCGCGCAGCGCATCGAAGCCATGCACGCCCACCAGATGCAGATTGTCGAGCTCGGCCGCGCCGCCGAACAGATGCATATGCGCTTCGATGAAGCCCGGCAGGACGGAGCCGCTTTGGGCGTCGACAACCTTTGTCGCCGATCCTTTGAGTTCTTCGATCGAAGCGCGGCTACCGATGGCGATGATGACGCCGTCCTTGACGGCAACAGCTTCAGCGGCGGGATTGTCGTCGTCCATGGTCAGCACACGGCCGTTGACGACCACCAGATCCGCACCACCATCCGCAACCGACATCGCGACTCCACATTTTGCTGAGGGACCGACAGCGCCGAGGGTCCAACGAGCTGCCGCTCCACCGGGGCGACGCCATGGGACAAAAGTCGATGCCGATGCGCCGTCTTCGAAATTCCCCTTGTTATCGTGGAAGACAGCGTGGATAAAGAATGCGACTGTTTATTCGCGTTTGTCAACAGCCGGAATTTGGAATGATAGTGGACAGCACCGCGCGCCGATGGTGAGGCCGAGCGGGGAACGGGGGCAACGAGCAGTGAAGCGCAGTCTCGACCGCAAGACCAAAATAGCGCTCGAACCGCGCAAGCAGCCGCGGCAGCAACGGTCGAGCAAGGTGGTCGACAGGATTCTCGACGCGGCGCAGATCCTGACGCGGGAACAGGGAACCAGGACACCGACCACGCTCGCCATCGCGCAGCGCGCGGGCCTGTCGGTCGGTTCGGTCTATCAGTACTTTCCCAACAAGGAAGCCATTCTTCTGGAACTGGCCCGGCGCTGGCTGTCGTCTTTTCCCGAGGTCATCCGGAAGCGTATCAACGTCCCCCGGCCAACCAACCGTGACGAGTTTCGGCGTGAGGTGCGCAAGCTCTTCATCGACACGTCAAGGCTCTATTTGGACAACGTCACGCTGATGCCGGTGATCGAGGCCATATCCGGCAATGCCGACCTGAGGCCGATCCAGGACGAATACGACAAAGAGATCATCGCCCTCTACGCAGCCTGGCTGCAGCATGTGAACCCGGCCCTTGAGGAAAAGACCGCCAAGCGGTTGGGCCTGGTGATGATGGAGGTCGGGCACGCCTGCAGGCTTGTCGGACTGAAGAGAGATCGCAAGACATTCGACCTCATCGAGGACGATGTGGAAGCCATGTGGCTGGCTCTCGTGAACCCCTATCTCAACCTCGACTGATTTCGCATTTCCAACTGATTTCGCACTCCAGGGGAATTCCTATGAAGACTGTCTTTTCGCCTCTCCATGCCGGTCATGCCGGGCAGATGGAACTGGTCACGTCGTCGATCGTGCCTGGTTTCGAGAAGCCGTCGCGAGCCGAATTCATCAAGGCAAGGGTGGAGAGCGAGAAGCTTGGACCGATCATCGGGCCGGTCGAGCACGACCTTGCGGCCGCCAAGCGCGTGCATGAGGCGCACTACATCGATTTCCTGCCGACCGTGTGGCCGGAATGGGTCGCTGCCGGCTTCAAGGGCTCGGCCATGGGCTTCACCTGGCCGACGCGCGGGCTGCGCGGCGACGTGCCGCCGAAGCGCATCGACGCCCTGCTCGGCTATTATTCCTTCGATGCCGGCGCCACCTTCGTCGAAGGCACCTGGGCGGCGATCAAGTCGTCCTACGATGTCGCGCTGACGGCAGCCGCGCTGGTCAAGGGCGGCGAGCGGACCGCCTTCGCGCTCTGCCGGCCGCCCGGCCATCACGCCGGCGCTGCCTTCATGGGCGGCTACTGCTTCATCAACAACGCCGCCGTCGTCGCGCAATGGTTCCGCGACCGGGGCGCTGGCCGTGTCTCGATCCTCGACGTCGACTATCACCACGGCAATGGCACGCAGGAAATCTTCTACCGCCGCGGCGACGTGCAGGTGCTCAACCTGCATGGCGACCCGATGGTCGAGTACCCCTTCTTCCTCGGCCATGCCGACGAGCGCGGCGCGGGCGAGGGCGAAGGCTTCAACATCAACTATCCGATGCCCTTCGGCACCAACTGGGATGGCTGGAGCGCCTCGCTCGAGGACGCCTGCGCCAGGCTTGCGGCCTACGCACCCGACGTCGTCATTGTCTCGCTCGGCGTCGACACCTTCGAGAAGGACCCGATCAGCCAGTTCAAGCTGAAGAGCGAGGACTATCCCAAGATCGGCCGCCGCATCGCCAAGCTCGGCCTGCCGACGCTGTTCGTCATGGAAGGCGGCTACGCGGTCGAAGAGATCGGCGTCAACGCCGTCGGCGTGCTGACCGGCTTCGAGGATCGCTGAGCCGCGTCGAGCCGGAAGGACATGCGCCCCCGGATGCAGCCGGGGGCGTATTTTTGACGACTTTACCGCGATGTCATCGGCTCACCTCAATCCTGAAATTGTCGGCAAGTAACGCGAGACGCGGCTTCTGAGTCGCAACACGAGTCCACCGGATTCGATTTTGTCAAATCGCGTTTGATGTCGGATTCATCTGCGGGTAGATTAGACCCGAATCAGCCGGTCCACGGGGGGCGCGGCGATCACCCAAGGTCTCTTGTTCCGGCGCTCGGCCGGCACCAGACGCGGATGGCTTCGCGTTCCCCAAAAGGATTCGGCTCGGTTGGGCGTTGTGCGCGCCCGTGAGTGTGTTTTCGTCAACGTGACGCGTTTCGGGTCCGGCCGCAGGCTTTTGCCAGCACCGGGCACAGGGATCGATTCCGGCCAGAATATCGAAATGAGCAGTTCCGCCGCGCTTCTCCAACCCGACGCCTCAGGCTCGCGCCTGATGTCCCGCGGCGATCTCACCAGTTTCTTCATGCAGCTTGCCGCCGACATCGGCGCCGACAGCTATATGCTGGTTGCCATCGTCCACGACCAGGACCGCAACGACGCGCGCATCGTGTCGTCGAACTGGATCTTCGACGCCATCGAGCTGATCGGCAAAAGGCTCATCGCCAACCTAGCGCTGGGGCCGCTTACGGCGGCACCCGGTGTGCGCCCCATGCCATTGGTCGCCGCCCACGCACCCGATGCCGGCGCGCTGCTGACCGGCGAGGAAGCCAGGCTGCTCGATGTGCTCGGCCACGCCGAAATCTATTCGCTTAGGTTGAATGTCGGCCGCCAGCGCCTGTTCGTGTTGTTTTCCGCCGCCGAGCCCGACCGGATCGACCTTACGGCCTTGATGAAGGCGCAGCTCAAATGCTGCTACGCGCTATCCAGCATCCCGCAATTGATCGCCGAGGCCTCCATGCAGGATCCGCTGTCCGACCGCGAGCGCGAATGCCTGTTCTGGGTTTCGGAAGGCAAGACCACCGACGAGGTCGCCCTCATCCTTGGCGTCTCGTCGAACACCGTCAACAGCTACATCACGCACGCCATCCAGAAATTCGCGGCCAGCAACCGCGCGATGGCGATTGCGACCGCGATCAGGAGCGGCATCATTTGAAGCACGCACAGGTCAAAGAGGCCGCGGCCGCCCTTTTCAACGATCAGCGCAATCCGTTCGGCGCCTTCTCGCTTGGATCGGAAACGCATCACGCGGTGACCATTCCGGACGCCGTCCGCCGATGCCGCTGGATTGCCGTCGACATCAACGCTTCCGCATTCGGGCTGTTCTTCGTCAGCCCTTCGCTGGAGCGCGCCCGCCTGGTCGCCTGCTTCGATTCCGACTATCCGTCGACCGGCGTCACGGCCAAATTCATCTCGGGCGCCAGCGGCGAAGAAATGGTGCGCCACTGCCGCATCTCGACGGCGCCGCGCTGGTGGGCGGATGACAGCATGGCCGGCTCGCGGCAAACGCTTGAGAGCCTGACATGGTCCGAGCAGACCGCGCCGCTGGCGCCCGGCACCAACGGCATCGCCTTTCCGGTGCATGCCGAGCGCGGTCAGTGCGGGCTGGTCGTTTTCCTCGGGTCGGACATCACGCTTTCGGACGACACGCTCTGTGAAATCCACGCGCGCTGCTTTGCGCTGTTTGCGGCGGTCGCCCGCGTCCGTCCAGGCGAAACCGGCAGGGCCCGCGCGATCTCAAAGCGCGAGCTCGAATGCCTGAAGCTGACCGCCAACGGCAACACCAGCGAAGAGATCGCGAAGCTCCTGAAACTGTCGGTGCACACCGCCAACCAGTATCTGACCCAGTCGACGCAGAAGCTCAACGCGGTCAACCGCAACCAGGCGGTGGCCAAGGCGCTGCGTCTCGGCCTGATCGAGTAGCTCGCTCAGGCCAGGCGCCTACACTCTTCAATTCATCATCAGGGGTAAGCGAGCGGCTCGGTCCTGCGGATGCGCGCCTGCTCGATCGCGTCCTCGAGCAGCGTCGTGTTGTGCTCCGGCGTCTCGCCCGGCTTCTCGAAAGACACGTAGTTGACGACCACGGACGCCCCCTGCCCGGTCAGCGTCAGCTGGAAGTAGACGGTGACGCCGCGCGGCCGAAGCTCGAGATCGAGCACGATGCGCGGGTGGCCCGTCCAGTCGACATGCGCTTCGCCGCCATGGCCAAGCCTGAGCGTGCCCGGCTGGAAGTAGAGTTCCGCGGCCGAGTCCACCAGGTCCGACAGGCAAGCGAAATGCTCCAGCCGGATGAAGGCGATGTAGTCGGCGACCTCGATCAGCCGCAACTCGCCGACCACGTCCTGGATGGCGCCGGCGACGATCTGCTCGCGTGAATTGGCGTGTGGTTGCCGGTTCATGGATTAGAAGCAGCGTCCGTTCATTGGGTTACTTTTCGCTCGGCCTTCTTCGAGTAGACGATCCGCACCAGCTCGGCGACGGCCTGGTAGAATTGCGACGGGATCACGCTATCAACCGAAACTTGCTTGTACATGGAGCGGGCGAGCGCGACGTCCTCGAAGATCGGGATGTTGTGCTCCCTGGCGATCTCCCGGATCTTCAGCGCCACCAGATCCTGGCCCTTGGCGAGCACGACCGGGGCGGAATCCTCCTCGCGGACATATTTCAGCGCGATGGAATAGTGTGTCGGATTGGCAATGATGAGCGTCGCGCGCGGCACCGCCGTCATCATGCGCCGCCGCGCCCGGTCGCGCGCCAGCGAGCGCAGGCGCGACTTCACGATCGGATCGCCTTCCGACTGTTTCATCTCGTCCTTCACTTCCTGCTTGGTCATGCGCAGGTCGCGTCGCCAGTGGAAACGCGACCAGACGATGTCGGCGACCGCGATCAGCCCCATGACGAAGACGATCGCCACCAGTATGTCGACAAAGATGCTGCGGATGACCATGCCGAACGACATCGGGTTGGTGATCATGCCGGCAAGCAGCCTGCGATGATCCTCCGACAGCGTGAAGGTGAGCACAGCGATGGCGAAGGCAAGCTTGGCCAACGATTTAAGGAATTCTACCCATCCCTGCACGCCGAACATCCGGCTCCAGCCCTTGGCGATCGAAATGCGCGACAGCTGCGGCCTGACCCGATCGCCGACGAATTGCGGTATGTTCTGAAACACCGAAGCGCCGACGCCGGCGACCACCAGCAGCACCAGCAGGCTGACGACGGCGCGGCCGATCTCGATCAAGACCTGCTGGTAGAGCGTGATGACATCGGTCTCGGTGTCCATCGGCCACGCCTCGGGCTTCTCCAGGAACATCGCGAGGAACATGCCGAGATTGACGATGGCGTCCTTGGCGTAGAAGACGGTGAACACCAGTATGGCAAGGAAGGAAGCAAAGATCGCCGTCTCGCGCGAATGGGGCAGCTTGCCCTGTTCGATCGTGTCGCGGATCTTCTTTTCTGTGGCTTCCTCGGTTTTGGAATCCTTGTCGACCGCCTCAGCCATGGTGCCCTGACCGGATTGCTACCGTCAGGCCGCTTCGGCGGCGGTCTGTGTCGCGGGAAGCTCGAATGCTCCTTGCCGCGACAGACGGATGGTCGCCACCGCGACCGTCTTGCGCGCCGCCATGATGTCGGTGAGCGCAATGCCTTCCGATCCCTGACCAAGCTCGGACTCGATCATGCGGCGCGAGCGTGCGCCGATCGCCGACAGCACCGCTTCGGTGAGCGCCGCCGGCGCGCCGCGCAGCGCCAGCGTGACGAGCTCGGTCGACAGTCCGTCGAACAGAAGCACGCGCGCCTTCTGGGTGAGCAGCGGCAGATCGTCGAAGGCAAACAGCCGCGATTTGACGCCGGCGAGGTCGGGCGTGCCTGCCTCTTCCAGATCCTGCATGAGCTCGTCGAGCTCGGGCTTGGCCATTTCGTTGAGCACGCTGGCGACGCGCTCCTGGCCGGCTGAAGTGTCCCTGGTCGCCTTTTGCGAGAGCACGCTGGCGCGCAGCTGGTTCTCGACGATCCTGGTCGCCGCGTCCGGGATGTTGGCCATCGTCACCATGCGCTTGATGATCTGGCTGCGTATCGGCTTTTCCATCGTCAAGAGCACATTGGCGGCAGTTTGCGGCGCAAGCTTCGACAACACCATTGCTGCCGTCTGCGGGTGCTCGCCGGCGAGGAAGGTCCCAAGACGCGCGGGCTCGAGCTTTTCGAGATCCGGCCAGATCGGCGGCGGTCCTTCCGGCGCCGGCTCGAATTTCCTGTCGCCCATGATGGCGCTCATTTCCTCGGGCGACAGCGACTCGTTGAGGATAGTGTCCATCCGGTCGGCCGAATCGAGCAGGCCGGCGCCTTCCGTGAACTCGGCTTCGAATTCCGCGACGATGCGCTCCAGATCGGCTTGCGGGATGGTGCGCAGCAGGCGGGCGCCCTCAATCAGCGCCTTCAGCTCTTCCTGCTTGAAGAATTTGAGCAGCCGGCTGGCCGAGGGCTTGCCCATCGCCACCAGGATCGCGGCGGCCTTTTGCGGGCGCGTCAGCGTCAATGACGTCCTCATGCTTTGCTCCGCTGCCGCTCAGTGCTCTCGCCGTCCATGCTCAGGCGCTCTTCGTCGCGGCGACGATCTCGGTAAGCTTGATGCCGAAACGCGACGGATCGTGTTCCAGCACCGTGATCTCGCGCGCGCAATCTTGCGGCCGTTGACCACCACGTCGACCGGCTCACCGATGCGGCGGTTGAGCGCCACGGTCGAGCCCTTCTGCAGCGCCATCAGCTCCGACACCGGCATTTCGGTGCTGCCGAGGATGATCTGCACATCGACCGGGATCGTCATGATGATCGAGGAATTGGCGCCAGCCTGCAGGGCAGCGTCCGGTCGTTGTTCCTCTTCCCGCAGCACACCGCGCAGTTCCTCGATGGCGCGGTCGAGCTGCTCGTCCGGCTGGTCGGCTTCGGGTTCGGCTTCCACCTTGGTCTTTGCCATGCCTCGTCTCCAATAGTCCCAAGCCCGGCCTCAGCCAGGCATCAATCCGTCGATAAAATCCTGCCCGGCATCGTGGGGATGCCGGATGCGGACCGTGTAATTCTGTCCGAGCTTGCCGAACTCGCAGACAAACAGCGTCTTGTCGCGCGCGCTCAGCCTGGCCTGCAGCTGCGCGTTTTCCTCGAACTCGATCACCTGGCCTGGCTGGAAAGCGGCGAGATCGCCAAGCGTCAACCGGGCGAGCGGCATGGTGGCCTCGAGCCGCACGGCCGAGCGCATCACTTCTTCCGAAAACCGGGCCCGCCAGTCGAACTCCGTCGCCCCGTCGTCGCCTTGATGGGCGGTGGCGCCGCGCGTCGCCAGAAGGATGCGCTGCGGGATCATCACCGTCACCGTGCCGGCGTCGGTCGGTGTCGAGATGCCGTAGACGATGCGAATCGCCGCCCCGTCGCGCAGCACGCGCCGCTTTGCTTCGTTCCCGGACATCGCCCTGGGGACCGGCAAACGCAGGTCGAGCGAACGCCGGCCCGATCCGTTTAGCGTCACCGCAACCTCCTGGAAGACCGTGGTCGCGACATCGGTCTCGATCTGCGACAGGTCGCGCTCGATCGGCGCCACCGGCTGATCCGGGTCGCCGCCGAACAGCGCCGAGACCATGACCGCGATCGCCGGCGCGTCCATGACGAGCGTCACGGCGTCGGCCGAGGCCGGCGACGAAACGATCGTCATGGCGAAGGTTTCGCCGGCGCGCATGCGCGCATCGGGAACACGGCCCACTTCGACGGCCTGCAGGTCGACCGTGACCGGCGCGCCGAGCTCACCCGCAAGCGCCTTCTGCAGCAGCGGCAGCGAGCGTTCGGCCATGCCGCGGCCGACGCCGATCACCTGCGCGGCCTCGCCGCTGTCGCCGACGAGACGCTCGATGATGAGAGCCCGGGTTTGCGACGGACTGCCCGGACTGGTCATGACGGCAAGCGGCCCTGACTGAAGTTCTGCATGCTCAGGCCGCCTTCTTCTCGGCGCCGCCCGCGTTCATCGTGCTCTGCTCGACGGCGTCGATCGTCGGGCGCTCATAGGAGGAGATGGTCTTGCGGCCGAACTCGATCGCCACCTGCGGCAAGGCGCCGTTCATGTAGGCGAGCAGCGTCTGCTTGACGATGATGTAGAGGCGATTCTTCTTCTCGCGCACCGTCTTGATCTTGGTGGCGACCGGACCGACCACGGCATAGGAGAGGAAAATGCCGAGGAAGGTTCCGACGAGCGCCGCGCCGATCAGGCCGCCGAGGATTTCCGGCGATTGGTCGAGCGCGCCCATCGCCTTCACCACGCCGAGCACGGCGGCGACGATGCCGAGCGCCGGCAGGCCGTCGCCGACCGCGACCATCGCGTGATAGGCCTTCAGCTTGTCGGTGCGGATCGTCTGAATCTCCTCGTCCATCAGCGCCTCGATCTCATGCGAGCGTGCGTTGCCGATAATGATGATGCGGCAATAGTCGCAGATGAAATGCGTCAGATCGTGGTTCTTCAGGACGGTCGGGAACGCCTGGAAGATGGCGGACTCTTCGGGATTGTCGATATGCGCCTCGACCTCGCTGCGCGACTTCGAGCGCAGTTCGCGCATCAGGCTGTGCAGCACTCCCAGCGTCTCGAGATAGTCGCGTTCCTTCGGCACCGCCTGCTTGAAGGCTTCGAGAATGCCCGTGCCGGTGTCCTTGACCGTCTTCATCGGATTGGCGACGAGGAAGGTGCCGAGCGCTGCGCCACAGATCACCACCGCCTCCCACGGCTGCATCAGCACATGCAAATGGCCGCCCATGGCCATGAAGCCGCCGAGAACGCAGCCAAGCGTTACCACAAGTCCGATCAGAATACCCACGACAGGTCCTTCCGCATGTCACGTCGTGGATCAGGAATAGTCCTCGTGCCTTGTGTGAGGCTTGAATCGCGGCTCGGGAAACCATTCAGCTTCGCACAAGGAAGCTTCGCTATCGTCCTCGGACAGCTTCGGCCGGAGGCGCATATTTTGAACACCTACACCAGCTATCAGCTCATCGCCAAGGACATCCCCAAGGCAATCGACCGGGTCGAGTCGCAGCCCGTCGTGAAGCGCGAGACCGACTACTATCTGGCCAATATCGGCAACGTCAAAACCATCGACGATTTCGTCAACAACACCCGCCTGTTCAACTACGCGATGAAAGCCTATGGCCTGGAGGACATGACCTACGCCAAGGCCTTCATGGTCAAGGCGTTGAAGGAAGGGGTCTCCGACGAGGACAGCTTCGCCAACAAGTTGAGCGACAAGCGCTACGCCGACTTCGTCAAGGCTTTCAACTTCGCGGCTTATGGCTCGACCGCCACTCTTTATCCCTCCGCCCAGCAAGGCGCGGTCGACAAATACATGCGTCAGACGCTGGAGGAGAATGCCGGCGAGACCAATCAGGGCGTTCGGCTGGCGCTCTACTTCCAGCGCAAGGCGCCTGACATCACCAACTGGTATGACGTGCTCGCCGACACGGCGCTGTCGAGCGTGGTCCGTACCGCGCTCGGTCTGCCTGACTCCATCGCGTCCGCCGACATCGACAAGCAGGCGCAGATGTTCGAGCAAAAGCTCGATATCGCCGACTTCAAGGACCCCGACAAGCTGAACAAGTTCCTGACCCGCTTCACCAGCCTGTGGGAAATCAACAACCCGACCTCCAGTGCCGTGACGTCGGTCAGCGTACTCTTCACGCAACCGACGACGGTCGGCATCTCGACCGACCTGATGATGGCCATGCAGAAGCTGAAGTTCTGAGAACACCATGCAGGACAGTCTCTACGTCGCCCTTTCCTCGCAGATGGCCCTTGAGCGCCGGCTAGACACCATCGCAGACAATGTCGCCAATGCCTCGACCATCGGCTTTCGCGCCACCGGCGTGAAGTTCGAGGACGTGGTCTCCGGCACCGGGCCGAAGTCGGTCTCCTTCGCCTCCTCCGGCAAGACCTATCTTTCCACCGCGCATGGCTCGCTGACCGAAACCGGCAATCCATTCGACTTTGCCATCCAGGGCGACGCCTGGTTCGCCATCGAGACGCCGGCAGGCACCGTGATGACCCGCGACGGCCGCTTTTCCATGAACGAGAACGGCGAGCTGATGTCGATCGAAGGCTATCCGGTGCTGGACGGCGGCGGCGCGCCGATCCAGCTCGATCCGCGCAACGGACCGCCCAAGGCCGGCGCCGACGGCTCGCTCCGCCAGAACGACCAACTTGTCGGCGCGATCGGCCTCTATGATTTCGATCCCGGCGACAATTTTGTCCGTTACGGCAATTCGGGCATCGTGCCCGCGCGCGCGCCGGAGCCGGTCACCGACCGTTCCGATGTCGGTGTCGCGCAAGGGTTTCTGGAAGAGTCCAACGTCAATCCGGTGCTGGAGATGACCCGGCTGATCCAGGTGCAGCGCGCCTTCGAGAACACGGCGGCGCTGATCCGGCAGAGCGCCTCCTCCACCGACGACGCGATCAAGACGCTCGGTTCGAAGTAGCGGCATGGCGACCAGCTCGTCCCTGCTGCGCGCGACCGAGAGGCTTGCCGAGGCCGGCCCGACGGATCGGCTGGCCGCTTTCGAACGCGTCTGGCGGCGGTTCGACAATCCGCAAACATTGCTCAGCCGCGGCGGCCGCATCGTCGAGATCTCGCCGACCCACTACAAGGTGCGCGGCCTCTCCGACATCGCGAGACTCGGCGACATCGTCGAGCAGCGCGGCAAGGCCGGCACGCGCCGCGGCGAGATCGTCAGGATAGGCAGCGACGAGGTCGTGGTGGCGCCGTTCGAGCGCAGCGCCGATGCCGGCATCGGCGACGCCGTGTTTCGGCGCGGACCTCTCGCGGTCGCGCCGCACGCTTCCTGGCGCGGGCGCGCCATCGACGCCTTGACCCGCGTCATCGACGGCGGCCCGCCGCTGGCCCGGTCTGACGGCGGCGATAGCGCGCACGCACTGACGCCAGGCGCCATGTCGCGCCAGCGCGTCGGCACCGGTTTCCTGACCGGGGTGCGGGTGATCGACATCTTCACCCCGCTCTGCTTCGGCCAGCGGCTCGGCATCTTCGCCGGCTCCGGCGTCGGCAAGTCGACGCTGCTTGCCATGCTCGCCGGCGCCGAGGCCTTCGATACGGTGGTTGTCGCGCTGATCGGCGAGCGCGGCCGCGAGGTGCGCGAATTCCTCGAGGACACGATCGGCGCCGACAGCATGGCCAAGACCGTCGCCGTCGTCGCCACCAGCGACGAGAGCGCCATGATGCGCCGGCGCGCACCCGACACCGCCATGTGCGTGGCCGAGCATTTCCGCGACCAGGGCCATCGCGTGCTTCTGGTGCTGGATTCGATCACCCGCTTCGCGCATGCGCTGCGCGAGGTGGCGACAGGCACCGGCGAGCCGCCGGTCGCGCGCGGCTACCCGGCATCGGTCTTCACCGACCTGCCGAAGCTGCTCGAGCGGGCCGGACCGGGCGCCGAGGGCCCCGGGGCTAAAGGTAGGGGGTCGATCACCGCCATCATCTCGGTGCTGGTCGACGGCGACGACCACAACGATCCGGTGGCCGATTCGGTGCGCGGCATCCTCGACGGCCATGTCGTTCTCGACCGCGCGATCGCCGAGCAGGGCCGCTATCCGCCGGTCAATCCGCTGTCGTCGATCTCGCGTCTCGCCGACAAGGCCTGGAGCGCCGAGCAGCGCATGCTGGTGACTAGGCTGAAGTCGATGATCGCCCGCTTCGAGGACACGCGCGACATCCGCCTGCTTGGCGCATACCAGGGCGGCGCCGATGCCGAGCTCGACATCGCCGTGCGCCAGGTGCCGCTGATCTACGAGGCGCTCACGCAGTCGCCGAAGGACCGCGCATCGGTCGATCCGTTCGCCGACCTCGCCCGCCATCTCAAGGGGAAGCAGAATGGCGATCAAGGAGACTGATCTGCAGCACACCGAGCGCATGCTGCGCGAGATGATTGCCGAGGCCAAGGCCGCCGAGGAGGCCGACGCCAGCCGCGACTCGCTCATCAACGGGCTGTTCCCAAAAGTGGAATGGCCGCAGCCGCCGCGGGCCGAATTCCCGCGCCTGGCCAATAGGAAAGCGGACCGACGCAGCGATTTCGTCATCGCCGCGCTCGGCATCACGCTCGGCCTGATCTGCGCGCTGTTTCCCTGGTACATCTTCTTCAACCAGGAGCAGTTCGGCGTGCAGGCCATCAAGTTCGGCGGCAGCGGCAGCAATTCCGGTCGCGCGGGCGGCGGCGTTGCGGCCGAACGCAGCGGACCGCTGACGGCCAAGGACGTCCCCAATGCCGATATCGACCTGCTTGCCACTGGAACGGTGCAGGACAGCCCCGCTCCGGCGCCCGGCGACCAGCCCTTCCCGGCCGCCGCGTCCGAATTCAAGATGGTGCATGTCGCCAACGGCCGCGCCATGATCGAGGACGACACTGGCCTGTGGATCGTCCAGCGCGGCTCGGCCCTGCCCGATTCCAGCCGAGTCGCCTCGATCGAGCAGCGCGGCGGCAAGTGGGTGATCGTCACAGACGCGAACAAGGTGATCGAGCTTTCCAGGTGACGGCGCTGTGACGGGCCGCGGGCTCGTCCAGCGCAAGGTCCGCGCAAGACTGGCGGCCTAGTCTTGTGCGTACTCGCCCGGAGAGTCCCATGGAACCCGTCAACCTTTTTGATCTCGCCACCCGGCAGTCGCAATGGCTGGCCGTGCGCCAGTCGGCGATCGCTTCCAACATCGCCAACGCCAACACGCCGGGCTACACGGCAAACGATGTCGAGCCCTTCGAAAAGGTTCTCGACCGGACTGCGGTGACCTTGAAGGCCACCGACGCCGGCCATCTCGGCGCCGAGACGACCAGTGCCGGACTCAACGTCAAGCCGCAGGAAGCCACCGGCTCGATCATGCCGTCGAAGAACACGGTGGTGCTCGAGGACGAGCTGATGAAGGCCGGCGAGGTGCGCCGCTCCTTCGAGCTCAACACGGCGATCGTCAAAGCCTTCCATTCGATGATGACCATGGTGGTGAAGAGCTGATCATGGACGCGCTGACCGCAGCCCTCAAAGTCGCGTCATCCGGCCTTGGCGCCCAGTCGGAGCGCCTGCGCGTGGTGTCGGAGAACCTCGCCAACGCGCAATCGACGGGCAACACGCCGGGCGCCGATCCCTATCGACGCAAGACGATCACCTTTCAATCCGAGCTCGACCGCGCAAGCGGCGGCTCGCTGGTCGAGGTGAGTTCGATCGCGCGCGACCCGTCGGATTTCCCGATCGAGTTCCAGCCCGGCAACGAAGCCGCCGACGACAAAGGCTACGTCAAGATGCCCAACGTCAATGTGCTGGTCGAAATGGCCGACATGAGCGAGGCGAACCGCTCCTACGAGGCCAACCTGCAGGTCATCAAGCAGGCTCGCGATCTGATTTCCATGACCATCGACCTGATGAGGAACCAGCAATGATCGGCGGTATCGGGGCACTACAGTTCAAACCGGCAATCGACGGCGCGGAAGCCGCCTCGCCGGGCCTGCTTCAGGGCGGTGTCGGGACACAGCCCAGCGAAAGCGTCGGCAGCAGCTTCGCGGAGGTCCTCAGCCAAGCAGCGACCAAGACCGTCAACACGCTGCAGGGCGCCGAGCAGATGTCGATCCAGGCGCTCAAAGGCGACGCCGATACCCGTCAGGTGGTCGATGCGGTGTTGAGCGCCCAGCAGGCTCTGCAGACGACCATCGCCGTCCGCGACAAGGTCGTCTCGGCCTACCTCGAAATCAGTCGCATGAGCATCTAGGACCCGCGTCATGAAAGCCCTTGCCATCGCCGCGACCGGCATGAATGCCCAGCAGACCAATCTGGAAGTCATCGCCAACAACATCGCCAACATCAACACCACCGGCTACAAGCGCGCCCGGGCCGAATTCTCCGACCTGCTCTATCAGGTCGACCGCACTCAAGGGGTGCCCAACCGCTCCAACACTTCGTTGGTGCCCGAGGGCGTCTCGATCGGCCTCGGCGTCAAGACGACGGCCGTGCGCAACGTCCACACGCAGGGCGAACTGACCAGCACCGGCAACAGCTTCGACCTGGCGCTGACCGGCAGGGGCTGGTTCCAGATCGAGGGCGCTGACGGCAGCACGCTCTATTCCCGCGCCGGCGCCTTCAACACCAATGCCACCGGACAGCTGGTCACCGTCGACGGCGCCAACGTCATTCCGGCGATCACCGTGCCGACCGATGCCGTCGAGGTCATCGTCAACAAGACCGGCCAGGTCTTTGCCCGTATCGACGGCCAGACCAACCTCCAGCTTCTCGGCCAGCTCCAGATCGCCAACTTCGCCAATGAAGCAGGCCTGGCGCCGCTTGGCGACAATCTGTTCCAGGAGACGGCGGCTTCCGGTCCGGCCAATGTCGGCGTTCCCGGTGATCCCGGCTTCGCCACGATCGAGCAGGGCTATCTGGAATCCTCCAACGTCGATCCGGTCAAGGAAATCACCGAGCTGATCTCGGCGCAGCGCGCCTATGAAATGAACTCCAAGGTCATCCAGGCCGCCGACGACATGGCCTCGGTGGTCTCCAAGAACATCAGGTAACGGATAATGGCTATGCCGGCCTCCTGCCTTGCTTTCCGCCGCGCCGTGCTGGCCCTCGCGCTGGTAGCCGTCGGCATGCCCGCGCTTGCGCAGGAATCGGCCAATCAGATCGCCGCCAATCAGGCGGTCGGCGAGGCCGTGCTGATCCCCAACCGTGTCATCTACCCCGGCGAGACCATCGAGCTTGCGGCCCTGAAGCAGGTGACCCTTGTGCCGGGCAAGCATAAGCCGGACGGCATGGCGACGCGCTCCGAGGAATTGCAGGGCAAGGTCGCCAAGCGCACGCTGCTGCCCGGCCGCTACATCCCGGTAGCCGCCATTCGCGAGGCCTGGCTGGTCGAGCAAGGCGCTTCCGTTCAAGTCTATTTCACCGCCGGCGCGCTCACCATTTCGGCTGCCGGCGTCACCTTGCAGCCGGGCGCGCCGGCGACCAGATCAAGATCCGCAACATCGACAGCGGCAAGATCATCTCCGGCACGGTGATGGCCGACGGCACCATTCGGGTGGGCGCCTCGTGATGCGCGCTTTTGCCTTTCTGCTGAGCGCGGCCATCGGTCTGCAGCCGGCATTGGCCGATGGGCTCACGCCCAAGGCCAAGCGCGAACTCGCGCAGAAAAATGGCGGCGTCTACGACGACCCTGAATACGATCCGGCCACCACCACGCGCATGTTCCGCGTCTCGACTGGGCCGAGCACGCTGCCGCCCGGCCAGGTTGCTGCCCGCATCAAGGACATCGCCCAGTTGCAGAGCGCGCGCGACAACCAGCTCGTCGGCTATGGCCTCGTCATCGGCCTGGCCGGAACCGGCGACAGCCTGCGCAAC
This sequence comes from Mesorhizobium loti, assembly GCF_001510895.1. Taxonomy (GTDB): domain Bacteria; phylum Pseudomonadota; class Alphaproteobacteria; order Rhizobiales; family Rhizobiaceae; genus Mesorhizobium; species Mesorhizobium loti_A. The sequence goes on from NZ_LPWA01000001.1 coordinate 136,215, forward strand.
TCGCCCTTCACCGAACAGTCGATCCGCGCCATGCTGGAAAATCTCGGCATCGCCACCGAGGGCGGCAGCGCGCGCGCCAAGAACGTCGCTGCCGTCATCGTCACCGCCAACATGCCGCCCTTCGTCCAATCGGGTGCCCGCATCGATATCGACGTCTCCTCGATGGGTGATGCCACCTCGCTCGCCGGCGGCACGCTGGTGATGACGCCGCTCAAGGCGGCGGACGGCGAGATCTATGCCGTCGGGCAAGGCTCGGTGATCGTGGGCGGCTTCGTCGCCAAGGGCCAGGCCGAGCAGTTGACGCAAGGCGTGCCCACCGCGGGCCGCGTGCCGAACGGCGCCATCGTCGAGCGCGCGGTGCCCGCCGAGTTCGACGACCAGGGCGTGCTGACGCTGCAATTGCGCAATCCGGATTTCTCGACCGCCATTCGCATCGCCGACGCCGTCAACGACTACACCTCGCAGCGCTTCGGCATGCGCGTCGCCGCCGAGCGTGACGCCCGCACCGTGCAGATCAGGCGGCCGAAGAACGTATCCGCCGCGCGCTTCTATGCCGAGATCGAGAACCTTGTCGTTGAATCGGATGCCCCTGCCCGCGTCGTCATCGACGAGCGCACCGGCACCATCGTCATCGGCAACAACGTCAAGATATCGCGCGTGGCGATCAGCCACGGCACGCTCACCGTGCGCATCACCGAAGCGCCGAAAGTGGTTCAGCCGGAGCCCTTCTCCAGGGGCGAGACCGCGGTCGAACCCTTCACCGCCATCGAGGCCACGCGGCCCGACGCCCGCGTCGCCTTGCTCGACGGCCCCGATCTCGAAACGCTGGTCTCCGGCCTCAATCGCCTCGGCGTGAAGCCCGACGGCATCATCGCCATCCTGCAAGGCATCAAGTCGGCCGGCGCCTTGCAGGCCGACCTGGTTCTCCAATAGGCATGCCGATGATCGAGCTCCCCTCCGCAAAGATCCGCCTCCCTCTCACCGCCGCCGCCGTGGCGACGGCAGCGTTTCTTGGCAGCGCGTCCGTCGGCGCGGAGGAAATCCGGCAGGTGCTGCCCGGCGGACAGGCGCCGGCTCAGCCAACCCAGCTCACCCGCGAGAAGGCGCCGGACGAAAGCGAGATCCAGCGTTTCTGCTCCAACATCGCCGACGCCGCGCGCGACCGCCGCTATGCCCTGCAGGCCGAGGAGCTGAAGCAGCTCCAGGCCGGCATCGACGAGCGCATGAAAGCTCTGGAGGCAAAGCGGACCGAATACGAAGAATGGCTGAAGCGCCGCGAAGTGTTCCTGGCGCGTGCCGAGGACAGTGTGGTCAAGATCTATGCCGGCATGAAGCCCGACGCCGCGGCCGAGCGCCTGGCGATGGTCAATGCCGAGCTCGCGGCCGCCATCCTGATGAAGCTCGATTCGCGCAAGGCCGGCGTCATTCTCAACGAAATGGACCAGAAGGCGGCGGCGGCGCTCACCGGCATCATGGCCAGCGCGGCGCGAAGGGTTGATCCGTCATGAAGTTGAAATTGCTCGTCCTGGTCGCGGCTGTCGGTCTGTCCGGCTGCGGCACCGATCTCAAGGAGGTCGGCCGGGAGCCTGCGCTGTCGCCGGTCGGCTCCGGCATCGGCAATGGCGGCGGGGCTCCCTACAGCTATCCGGAGCCGCCGGCCGCACCCGTGAAGAAATTCTCGCTGTGGGACGATCGCCAGAGCCGGCTCTTCACCGACCCGCGGGCGCTGCGCGAAGGCGACATCCTGACCGTCAACATCAAGCTCAACGACAAGGCCAATTTCAAGAACCAGAATGACCGCAGCCGCACCGCCGCGCGCAAGCTCGGTTACGACGTCACGCTCGGATGGGACGGCAAGAGCACCAGCGGCAAGGGCGATGCGGGCTTGAGCTCCAGCACCGAAACCAATGCCGACGGCGAGATCAAGCGCTCGGAGAATCTCGAGCTCAATGTCGCCGCCGTCGTCACCGAGGTGCTGCCCAACGGCAATCTGATGATCAGCGGCTCTCAGGAAGTGCGCGTCAATTACGAGCTTCGAGTGCTGACCATCGCCGGCATGGTGCGTCCCTCCGACATCGGCGCCGAAAATACGATTCCCTACGAGCGCATCGCCGAGGCGCGCATCTCCTATGGCGGCCGCGGCCGTGTGAGCGAGGTCCAGCAGCCGGCCTACGGCCAGCAGATCCTCGACCAGGTTCTTCCTTTCTAGGCCGGGAGGGCGCTGCCGTGGCGAATGTCGAGCAGGCACAACCCAAGAAGGGACCCTCCCTGGTGATCCAACTCGCCATGCTGGTGGTCATGACGGGCGCGGCCATCGGCATGGGCTGGATCTCCGGCGGTTATCTCAAGCAGGGCGAAGCGCCGGCGCCGGTGCCTGCCGCGCCGGAGAATGCTGGTAGGCCGGAGAAACCCGCCGACGCAGACAAACCCGCTGCCGGACCGACACTGGTCCAGCTGGCGCCGATCACCACCAATCTCGCTTCGCCGAGCGAAATCTGGATAAGGCTGGAGGCATCGGTGCTCTACGATGCGCCACAGCCGCCGGAGATGACCGAGCAGATCCATCAGGATCTGCTCGCGTTCGTGCGCACCCTGAAGATGCATCAGATCGAAGGCGCCAGCGGCTATCAGCATCTCAAGGCCGATCTCGACGAGCGAGCGGCGCTGCGCAGCGGCGGCCATGTCAAACAGGTTCTCGTCAGGACGATGCTGCTCGAATGAGAAAGTTCCTCATCGCCACGGCGCTTATCGTCGTCACCACCTCTGTCGCCGCGGCCCAGCAGCTCGATCTCGGCGGCATCGGCAAGGCCGACGGCACGACGGTCGCTACCTCATCCAGATGTTCGGCCTGCTCACCGTGCTTTCGGTGGCGCCGGGTCTCTTGATCATGGTGACGAGCTTCACGCGTTTCGTCATCGCCTTCTCGATCCTGCGCGCCGGCATCGGCCTGCAGTCGACGCCCGCCAACCTGATCCTGATCTCGCTGTCGCTGTTCATGACCTTCTATGTCATGGCGCCGACCTTCGACCAGGCCTGGAACACCGGCGTCAAGCCGCTGATGGACAATCAGATCACCCAGGCCGAGGCCTTCGAGAAGATCTCGGATCCGTTCCGCGCCTTCATGCTGCACAATGTGCGCGACAAGGATTTCGACCTCTTTGCCGATCTCGCCCGCGAGCGCGGCCAGACCGTCTCGCGCGAGACCGTCGACCTGCGCATCCTGGTGCCCGCCTTCATGATCTCGGAGATCAGGCGCGGCTTCGAGATCGGCTTTCTGATCGTGCTGCCGTTCCTCGTCATCGATCTGATCGTCGCCACAGTCACCATGGCCATGGGCATGATGATGCTGCCGCCGACGGTGGTCTCCCTGCCGTTCAAGATCCTGTTCTTCGTGCTGATCGACGGCTGGAACCTTCTGGTCGGCAGCCTGGTGCGCTCCTTTACCTGATCGCAGCGGCCGGCGGTGCGGGTGCATCGCCAGGAACTTCGCGCAATATATTTCCGGTTAACCGTCCAGTTTAGCCCTTTGGTAGGAAGTTGCCCGCATAGTCCGCCCCAGATGGCGGGTGATCGGGTCTCAGCGATCATTGGCATGATGCCGCACCGTCATACCGGACAAGCCGGTATGTCAAAAAATCCGTGTAAAAACAAGGTACGAGTAGCCATGTCCAGTATCATGACCAATTCCGCCGCGCTGACCGCGCTGCAGAGCCTCAGCAACACCAACAAGCAGCTCGAGATCACCCAGTCGCGCATTTCGACCGGCTATCGCGTCGCCACCGCCAGCGACAACGCCGCTTACTGGTCGATCGCCACGTCGATGAAGTCCGACAACAAGGCGCTCTCGGCTGTGCAGGACTCGCTCGGCCTCGGCGCCGGCAAGGTCGACACCGCCTACACCGCCATCAACAACGTCAAGGATCAGGTTGACCTGATCAAGACCAAGCTGGTCACCGCCCGCGGCGCCAGCCAGGAAGACCAGCAGAAGATCGCGACCGAAATCAAGGCCATCCAGAACCAGATCAAGTCGTCGGTCACCAACGCCAACTTCGCCGGCTCGAACCTGCTGCAGAACGACGGCACGGCCGCTTCCGACCTCAACATCGTCGCTTCGTACAACCGCACCGGCGCGACCGTCACCATCGACACGATCAACGTCAAGTCTTCCGACACGCAGGTTCTCGACACGGCCGGCACCGGCGGCATCGTCGGTGGTCTGCTTGCCGCGACCTTCTTCGATCCGAGCTCGGCCGCTGTCGCCAGCACGGCAATCGACACCGCGCTCGGCACCGTTGAAACGGCGCTCGGCAAGCTGTCCACCGGCGCTGCCTCGCTCGGCGCCGCGAAGTCGCGCATCGACACCCAGCAGAGCTTCCTGTCGAGCCTCTCCGACTCGATCGACAAGGGCGTCGGCGCTCTGGTCGACGCCGACATGAACAAGGAATCGACCCGCCTGCAGGCCCTTCAAGTGCAGCAGCAGCTCGGCATTCAGGCGCTGTCGATCGCCAACGGCAACTCGCAGCAGATTCTGTCGCTCTTCCGCGGCTGATCGCCCAGCGAATTTCTGGTATCTGCATCGGGCCGCGCCATCAGCGCGGCCCGATTTTCGTTGTGACGCCACTGCCCTCCGACGCGCGCCTCTTCCATTGACGCATGTCGCCCAGAAGTGTGCTGCGGTTCTGGGGCAACGACATGCATCAAAACAACGACTTAAAGCGCGTCGCCTCAATCCGTTTTCAGCGCGACGCGCTTTAAGAAATACTACCGCATCGTGGTTTCAAGGCAGGCTTTTAACGCGCCATTAACTGTGACGCGCTAGTTATGGTTAACCAATCGCTATGACGGGCCGACCGGTGGTCGACAGGCATGACGCCCCCGCCAGGAAGTTGACCGGCATGCGCGAGGCATGCCTGCTTTGAGAAGGGGTGTATCTTGGCTAGTATCATGACCAACGCCGCCGCGCTGACCGCGCTGCAGAGCCTGAACAACACCAACAAGGCCCTTGAAACGACACAGGGCCGCATCTCGACCGGCTATCGTGTCGCCACCGCCAGCGACAACGCCGCCTACTGGTCGATCGCAACCTCGATGCGGTCCGACAACCAGGCGCTCTCGGCCGTCCAGGACGCGCTCGGCCTCGGCGCCGGCAAGGTCGACACCGCATACACCGCCATCACCAACATCAAGGATCAGGTTGACGCCATCAAGTCCAAGCTGGTCACGGCCCGGGGCGCCAGCCAGGACAACCAGCAGAAGATCGCCACCGAAATCAAGGCCATCCAGGACCAGATCAAGTCCTCCGTCACCAATGCCAGCTATGCCGGCTCGAACCTGCTGCAGAATGACGGCACCGCCGCTTCCGACCTGCAGATCGTCGCTTCGTACAACCGCACCGGCACGACGGTCGCCATCGACACCATCACGGTCAAGTCTTCCGACACGCAGGTCCTCGACACGGCCGGCACCGGCGGCATCGTCGGCGGCCTGCTCGCCACGACCTTCTTCGACCCGAGCGCGGCCGCCGTTTCCGACACCAACATCGACACGGCGCTCGACAGCGTTGAAACCGCGCTTGCCAAGCTCGCCACCGGCGCTGCCTATCTTGGCGCCGCCAAGTCGCGCATCGACACCCAGAAGAGCTTCCTTTCCAATTTGAGCGACTCGATCGACAAGGGCGTCGGCGCTCTGGTCGACGCCGACATGAACAAGGAATCGACCCGCCTGCAGGCCCTTCAGGTCCAGCAGCAGCTCGGCATCCAGGCGCTGTCGATCGCCAACGGCAACTCGCAGTCAATCCTGGCCCTCTTCAAGAACGGCTAAGCCGTCTGGTCTGCTCCAACCGCAAGGCCGCGCCCAAAGCGCGGCCTTTTGTTTTGAGCGGGATTGCTGCTCCCGTGTCCCAAAGACACACCACCTCCCTCGCCCAGTCCCTTGGCCGCGAAGCCTAAAGCGCGTCGCGCTGAAACGGATTCAGGCGACGCGCTTTAAGCCTTTGTTTGATGCATGTCGTTGCCCCAGAACCGCTGCACACTTCTGGGCGACATGCATTATCATCCTCGCACAAGGTTCGCGATCTAGTCTCCCGGCGGACAGTCATGCTGGGAGCGGTTGAATCGTGCCGGAACAGATCCAGAGCCTCATCGCGAACCTGCGGGGATTCGGCGTCAGGCGTCTCGCCCTCATGGGCGGCATCGCCGCGCTGGTCATGGCCGTCATCGGCGTGGCCTCGGTCTATCTCAACCGTCCGGCCTACGAGACGCTCTATGTCGGGCTCGACCGCAACGACGTGAACCAGATCGGCCTGGTGCTGGGCGAGGCCGGCATCGACTTCGATGTCGGCGCCGACGGAACCTCGGTGCTGGTGCCGGCCGGCACCACCGCGCAGGCGCGCATGCTGCTCGCCGAGAAGGGCCTGCCGACCAGCGCCAACGCCGGCTACGAGCTGTTCGACAATGTCGGCTCGCTTGGCCTCACCTCCTTCATGCAGCAGATCACCCGCGTGCGCGCGCTGGAAGGCGAGATTGCACGCACCATCCAGTCGATCGCCGGCGTCAAGGCGGCGCGCGTCCACATCGTCATGTCCGAGCGTGCCAATTTCCGCCGCGACGAGCAGCAGCCCTCGGCTTCGGTGGTCATCCGCTACGCCGGCGTCGACGCCGAAAAGAGCGCGCAGTCGATCCGCCACCTGGTCGCCGCGGCGGTTCCCGGCCTGTCGGCCGACAAGGTCACCGTGCTCGATTCCAACGGCAACCTGCTCGCCGCCGGCGACGACACCTCCAACACCAGCGCCGCCCGCACGCTCGGCGTCGAGCAGACGGTCGAGGCGCAGATCGGCGACAACATCCGCCGCGCGCTGACGCCTTATCTCGGCCCCGACAATTTCCGCGCCAGCGTCAAGGCCGATGTCAACACCGACACCCGCCAGACCGAAGAGACGATCTTCGATCCCGAGTCCCGCGTCGAGCGTTCGGTGCAGTCGGTGCGCACCAACGAGGCCAGCAACCAGAAGCAGGCCTCGACCCCGACCAGCGTCGAGCAGAACCTGCCGGAGACGCAGACGGCCACAACCGAAGGGCCACAGTCCTCCTCGCAGAACGACCGCAAGGAAGAGATCACCAACTACGAGATCAACTCCAAGAAGATCGCCACCGTCTCCAACGGCTATTCGGTCACCAAAATGTCGATCGCCGTCGTCGTCAACCAGGATCGGCTGAAGACCATTCTCGGCAAGGACGCCACCCCCGAGCAGATCGCCAAGCGCGTCGCCGACATCCAGAAGATGGTGGCCTCCGCTACCGGCTTCGACGACAAGCGCGGCGACATCATCGACGTTTCGGCTGTCGAATTCATCGACGGACTGGACGGCGAGCCGATCGACCAGCCCGGTATCCTCGCCTCGATCGGCACCTATACCGGCACCCTCATCAACGCCGGTGCCTTCATCGTCGTCGTGTTCCTGGTCGCCTTCTTCGGCCTCAAGCCGATGGCGGCCGCGCTGACGGCGTCGGCGAAGCCGGCGGCCGTCGCCGGCCCGAGCTTCGACGATGTCCAGCGCTCGCTGCCGACGCCTGACGCGCCGGTGGCCGCGATTGCCTCCGGTGCGCCGGCCGGCGCCTTGCCGGATGCCCGCTCGGGGTCCACCCCGCTCGACGATCTGCGTCAGAAGATCAGGCCGGCGCCGCAGGAACGGCTGGCGCGCATGGTCGACCTCAATGAGGAGCGCACTGCCCAGATCCTGCGCAAATGGGCGGCCGCCCCGGAAGCGGCGGCATAAGTCATGGCTTCGGGAGCCCTTTTCGATCTCTTGCCTGATTTCGGTTCGCGCGCCCCGCGCGCTGGCCAGGCGCCGGTGCCCGTCGACATCGAGCGCAAGCCGGAGGTGTCGCCGCCGCAGGCCGACATTGGCGCTTTGATCGCCGAGGCGGTGGCCGATGCGGAGGCAGCGCTCGAGGCTCGGCTCACCGCCGCCCATCAGGCGGCGCTCGAGGCTGAGCGCCAGGCCAATGACGATGCGGCGAAAGCGTTCCTGGAAAGCTTCGGCGGCGATGTCGGCGCGGCGGTCGCGGTGCGCATCGATGCCATGGAAGCGCGCGTTGCCGATCTTACCGCCACGACGGTTGCCCGCATCATCGGCGGCATCGTCAGCGACGATATGCAAAAGCGCTCGCGCGCAGCCCTTGCCCAAACCATCAGCGCCGCGGTCGCCGACGGTGAGGCCGTTCGCATCGGCGTGCGCGGGCCGCTGTCGCTGTTCGAACCGCTGAAGGCCGCGCTTGGCGACCGCGCGGCCAATCTCGATTTCACCGAGGCCCCTGGCTTCGACCTGACCGTGACCATCGATGAGACCGTATTCGAAACGCGTATCGCCGAATGGTCGGCTTCCCTGTCGGAGGTCCTGTCATGACCGCCATCGACCACGGCGAGCCGCGGCACGAGATCATCATCGTCAAGCGCAATCACGACGGCCATGACGACGGCCATCATGGCGGCGTCTGGAAAATCGCCTTTGCCGACTTCATGACCGCGATGATGTGCTTCTTTCTCGTCATGTGGCTGATCAACGCCGCCAACGAGCAGACCAAGGCGGCTGTCGCCAGTTACTTCAACCCGGTCGAGCTGATCGACCGCAATTCCAGCCGCAAGGGCCTGGAGGATCTCGGCGACGGCCCGAGCAAGGTCGGTCTCACCGCCGACAACCCGCAGGATGGCGCCAGCAAGGCCGGCGAGAACGGCAAGGGCGGCGCCGGCTCCTCCGACCGCAGGCAGACCAAGGAAGCCTCGCAGAAATCCGACCTTTCCGACGAGCATCTGTTCGCCGATCCCTATGCCGTGCTTGCCGAGATCGCCACCGATACCGGCGTGATGCAGAATGTCAGCGCCAAGGGCGAAGGCGGTGTTCAAAACGCCGGTCCGGCGACCGGCGCTTCCGGCGGCGAATCCTATCGCGATCCTTTCGCGCCGGATTTCTGGTCGCAGCAGGTGGCGACGCCCGGTGCCGAAGCCAGCGCCGAGCGCAAGAAGATCGAAGGCGATCCGGCCAAGCCCGGCGAAAAGGTCGCCGAAACCGAAGTGCCGAAGGTCAAGGCCGTTCCACCGGCGCTGCCGCAGCTGGATGCGCCGCTCGAACCGCTGGCGACACCGGAAAAGCCCGGTGCCAAGACCGGACCGGCCGGCGCCGAAATCGCAAAAGCCGAAGGCAAGGAGATCAGGGGCGAAAAAGCCCAGGGTGGGAAGGCGGAAGCCGAGAAGTCGGAAGCCGAAAAGGCCGAGGCCGCGACCGATGCCGCGAAGCCGGGAACCGCGAAGGCCGAAGCGGCAAAGGCGGAGACGGCGAAGGCCGAGGCGACGCAGGGAGGCGAAAAGGCGCCGAGCGGCGCCGCCCTCAAGGCCGCGGCCGAAATCAAGCAGGAGCTGGCCAAGGCCTTTACGCCGGGTGAAAAGCTGGCGGCGGGGGTCTCCGTCGAGGCCACCGACAAGGGCGTCGTGATCTCGATCACCGACCAGCTCGACTTCGGCATGTTCGAGATCGGTTCGGCCTTGCCGCGCCGCGAGCTGGTGCTGGCGATGGAGAAGATCGGCCGCATCATCAACGAGAAGAAAGGCACCATCACCATCGGCGGCCATACCGATGCGCGGCCGTTCCGCAGCGACACTTACGACAATTGGCGGCTGTCCACCGCCCGCGCCCACTCCGCCTATTACATGCTGGTGCGCGGCGGCGTCGACGAAAGCCGCATCACCGAGGTCGCCGGCTACGCCGACCGCCAGCCCAAGATCCCGTCCGATCCGCTGGCGGCCGCCAACCGCCGCATCGAGATCCTGATGGCGACCGGCGGATGAGGAGCAGGACCGTCATCGGCCGCGCCGTCGGGCTGCTCCTGCTTGCCGCGGGGTCGCCGACGGTGGCTTTCGCGCAGGACGATGGCTTGCAGCCCTATCAACTGGTGCGCTCGCTGCAGCTGATCCAGGACCGTATCGCCGGCGGCGACCATGCGGCGCTGCCCATGCAGGCCAAGCTGCTGGAAATGACCGATGCCAGGCTTCGCGCGGCCGATGCGGAGGACTTCAAGGATCCGAAGAATTTCCGCGCTCTGCTGGTCTACGGCATGAGCGGCGGCAACCCGGTCACGGTCGAGGCGGCGGCTTCGCGCGCGACGACCGACCCGCAGAGCTTGGCAATAGCCAAGGGGATCGTCGCCTACCTGAACGGGCGGCCGGCCGCCGCGATCGAAATCCTGAAACCGATCGATCCGATGAGCGTGCCCGCCGACCTCGGCGCCTTCCTGGCGCTGGTCAAGGGCTCGCTGCTTGCGACCGATGAACCCGTAACCGCGCTCACCCTGCTGGACGAGGCGCGCCTGCTCAGCCCCGGCACGCTGGTCGAGGAAGCAGCCCTTCGCCGCTCCGTCGGCATCGCCGCGGCGCAAGGCGACGCCGCTCGCTTCGCGCTCGCCTCGACGCAGTATGTCGCGGGCTACCTCTATTCGCCCTACGCCAGCCAGTTCGCCGATTCCTTCGTCTCCGGCGTCATTCAACTGCATATGTCGATCAGCCAGGACAAGCTCGCCGACATCACCTCGATGATGGATCCCGAGCGCGAGAAGGTGATCTATCTGCGCATCGCGCGCCGCGCCGCGATCGACGGGCTGACCGACCTCTCCGCCTTCGCCTCGGCGCGGGCCGAGCAGGGCCGGACTGGCAAAGGCAATCAGGACGACCCGCGCGCCGTGCTCTACTCGAGCCTCTCCACGGTGACGTCGGCCACGATCGACGACGTGCGGACCAGGCTCGGCAAGATCGATCGCGGCAAGCTTTCGGAAAGCGACCGTGCCTTGCTCGATGCGGCGCAGGCCGTCGCCGGCGAGGTTGTCGCCCCCGTGCCAGCGGCCACCAAGGACGAGACCGAGGCTGCGGATCCTGTAAAGAGCGATACGGCGAAGCCCGTCGCCGAAACCGAACCCGCAGACCAGGCCGACGCCGAAGCCTTGCCGCCGGTGGAAGGTGCTGCGTCCGAGCAACCGGCTGTCGCGGCCTCGGCCAAGCCGGCGGCGGACGCGCCGGCCGCCGCTTCCGCGCCGCCGGCCCCGCCAACGACGGCCACAGCCGAAGCTCCGGCCTCCGCTCCTGCGCAACTCGAAACGCCGCCTGTGCTGCCCGCGTCCGCGCCGGCGCCTGCGGGTCTTGATCCGCACGATGCCACCGACGCCGCGATGCTCAACACGCGCCAGCAGCTCGACCAGATTGATCAATTGCTCGGAGCCGCTCCCAAATGACCAGCGCCCAGATGACCAGCGTGAGTCAGGCCTTGCCGGGAACAGGCCCCGCCCACACCCAGTCACGTCAGCAGGCTGCCGACGGGAAGGAAAAAGGCTCGAATTTCGGCGAGATGGTGCATGGCGCCGAAAAATCGGTCCGGCAAGGCAGGCAGCCGGCCGAGCCTCTGCCTTCCGATGCCCCCTCGGCGCGGCGCGCCCTCGCCGGTTCGCCCAAAGTACAGGCTGACCAGGATGGGCAGAACAAGACCGCCGCACAAAAGCCGGCAGCTGGCAAAGCCACCAAGAACAATGCCGAAACCGGTCATGCGAAGGCAGCGGACGATGCCAGCTCGGCCGGGCAATCGTCCGATGCCGCTCAGCTCCAGGACGGCTTGCCCTTGCTGATGGCGTTGGGCGACATCCGCCATTTCGCAACATCGGCAAATGCCGATCGCGGCGGATCCGCCGCCGGGGACGAGGCAGGGAACCAGCCCTCGATCGGCCAGTCCGCCTCTTCGCCGCTAACGATCCGTCAGGGCAAACGCACACTGACCGACACCTCCGAAGGCCCCGAGCCATCGCCGCGATCCGGTCGCGCGAGGATGGCGACCGAAAATTCCGGACCCGACTTCGGACAGAAACCGGTGAGCGTCGGTCCGGCCGCCGACGCATTGGTCCGCAAGGACGACATCCCGGCTGGAACGCGAGAAACCGAAACCGACGCCGCAACGCCGCAAGGCTGGAGGCCGGCAGCCGCCCAGAAAACCGCGCAATCCATCGCATCGATCAATCAAGCCAAGCCCTCTTCCGCCGCCGGCCGCATGGACGTCGTCAGCCAGCAGAGCTTTCCGGCGCCGGCGCAAAATCCCATCGGCCAGACGGCATCGGCGCTGGTTGAGGCGATCGCCTCGGACAATGGCGTCCAGCAGGCCTTCTCGAACGCCTCGCTTGCCTCCCAAACGGCCAATTCTGTTGCCGTTCCGACACATGTCCTGAAGATCGAGCTCCACCCTTCGGAGCTCGGCGTGGTGACTGCCAGCCTGCGGCTCTCCGGAGAGGAACTTTCGATTGAGATGAAGCCGGAGACGCATGAGGCATACCGTCGTCTCACCGCCGACAGCGACGCCATCGTCAAGTCGCTCCGCGGTCTTGGTTTCGATGTCGATCATGTCACCATCCTGCAACCCTCGATAGCAGTTCATTCGGCCAGCCGCGCCGATGCGAACAGCGCCCTGCCGATGTCGACGGGCCGCGACCAGCCTTCGTTCCAACCGGGGAATTCGGGCGGCAACAGCCCCGGCGGCGATCGGCAACCGGGAAGGAACGACGGCAATGGCGCACAGGAATTCAGCCGAGCTGCTTCGCCTCCTCGCGAGCGCGCTGGCGACGATATCTATATCTAGCCTGGCTGCCGCCGGCGCCGCGAGCGCCGCTTCCAATCCTTGCGAGCCGGAGATCCTGCGTGCGGCCGATCGCTATGGCGTGCCGGCGGGGATCCTTTATGCGGTCGGCTTGACCGAGACCGGAAAGAAGGGAAGCCTCCAGCCCAACGCATTGAATATAGAAGGAAAGGCTGTTTTCCCGCGCAGCCGCGGCGAAGCGTTGGCGACTTCGAGAATGCCCGCCGCGAGGGCAAGACGTTGATCGATCTCGGCTGCATGCAGATCAACCATCGCTATCACGGCGCGCATTTCCATAGCGTCGAAGACATGCTCGACCCGCATCAGAATGTCGATTACGCGGCGCGCTTCCTGGCGAGCCTCCATGCCCGCCATGTGACCTGGTCGATGGCTGTTGCCCGCTATCACGCCGGGCCCGACAACGACCCGGCGCAGAAGGTCTATGTCTGCCGCGTCATCGCCAACATGGTCGCCACCGGCTTCGGCAAATGGACGCCGAACGCCAGCACTTTCTGCAATCAATAGTTGTTGCTGCAGCGGCTTTGAACGGGCAGCCGTCGAGCTTCCCGGCGGCTTCAGTATCGTCCTCGTTCGGTGCCGCCAATACACCTTGTGCAACCGCCTTTATTACGGTTCCCAAAAAAACTCCCAAGAAAATAGCTACAAGAAATGACGGTTTTTCAGGATTCGCCGAGCCGGGTACCCCTCTCCGCACGGGGCAAATGAGCTGATTCGGAGGGGTGGTCCGATGATCGTGATCGTTGATGAGCGCGAGCTCGTAACTGAAGGCTATAGCTCGCTTTTCGATCGCGAAGGCGTTGCCGCAGCGGGCTTCGCGCCGGGCGAGTTCGGCGAGTGGGTGAGTTCCGCCGCCGATACCGATCTGAGATCGGTCAGGGCCTTCCTCATCGGCGACTGCCGCGACGGCGCCATCTCGCCGCGCCAGATCCGCGACCGCACCGGTGCGCCGGTGATCGCGCTCAGCGAGCAACATTCACTGGAACACACGCTGCGACTTTTCGAGAGCGGCGTCGACGACGTCGTCCGCAAGCCCGTGCACATCCGCGAGATTCTCGCCCGCATCACCGCCATCCGCCGCCGCGCCCATGAAGAGGCTGCCTACACCGAAGTCGGCACGATGCGCATCTTCATGGATGGACGCGACCCGGAGATCGATGGCGAGCCGCTGCCGCTGCCGCGCCGCGAGCGGCGCATCCTGGAATATCTGGCCAGCAATCGCGGCCGGCGCGTGACCAAGACGCAGGTGTTCAACGCCATCTACGGCATCTTCGACGAAGAGGTCGAGGAGAACGTGGTGGAGAGCCACATCTCGAAGCTGCGCAAGAAACTGCGCGAAAAGCTCGGTCGCGATCCCATCGATTCCAAGAGGTTCCTCGGCTACCGGCTGGTGTTCTGATGGCCCCTGCCGGCATAGCCCGCGCCAGCCTCGCGCAAGACACGAGGCATACGCTCATGGCCTCTGACCTAATGCATGTCGCCCAAAAGTGCGCGGCGTTTTTGGGAGAACGGCATGCATCGAAACAAAGACTTGAAGCGCGTCGCCTGAATCCGTTTCGCCGCGACGCGCTTTTAGCCACCGAGGAGATGTATCGATGAGCCTCTACGGAATGATGCGGACCGGCGTTTCCGGTATGAACGCGCAGGCCAACCGCTTGTCCGCGGTGGCTGACAACATCGCCAATTCGGACACCACGGGCTACAAGCGCTCCTCCGCCGAATTCTCCACGCTGATCATGCCAACCACCGGCGGCGCCTACAATTCGGGCGGCGTGACGACGACGATCCGCTCTGCCATCAGCTCGCAAGGCGTCATGCAGTACACCACGTCGGTGTCCGACCTCGCCGTCAACGGCGACGGCTTCTTCGTCGTGCAGAATCCGAGCGGCACGCCCTACCTCACCCGCGCCGGCGCCTTCGTTCCGGACGCCGAGGGCAGGCTGGTCAACGCCGCCGGCTACCAGCTGATGGCCTACAGCTATGCCAATGGCGTGCCCGCGGCCACCGCTAACGGCTTTGAGGGCCTGGTGCCGGTGCAGATATCCGACCAGGAGATGACCGCAACGCCCAGCACCGAGGGCACCTTCTCCGGCAATCTGCCGTCGGGCGCCACTCCGGTCGCAGCCGGCAGCTTGCCCACCACCAACACCGCCGCGGCCCAATACACCTCGAAGTCCTCGCTGGTCGCCTATGACAATCTCGGCAACAAGGTGCTGCTCGACGTCTATTTCACCAACACCGGCGCCGGAACCTGGCAGGTGTCGGTCTTCGACCAGTCGAAGGCGACCCCCGGCACGTCCTTCCCCTATACCGGCGGCGCACTGGGTTCGGCCAACCTGACCTTCGACACCACCACCGGCAAGCTCACCGGCGCGACCACGGGCATTTCCTTCACGGTGCCGAACGGCTCGACCCTCAACCTCGATCTCTCCAAGCTGACCCAGCTAGGCACCGGCTACACCGTTGCCGACGCCGACGTGAACGGCAATGCCCCGAGCACCATCGAGAAGATCCAGATCGGGCAGGACGGCGTGATCTACGCGCAGTACCAGGACGGCTCCACAAAACCGCTCTACAAGATTCCGCTGGCCGACGTTCAGAGCCCCGACAACCTCACCGCGATGCCGGGCAACGTCTATGTGCAGAGCGCCGATTCCGGCGCCGTTCGCATCGGCTTTGCCAACGAAGGAAAGCTTGGCGCGATCGTCTCCGGGGCGCTCGAGAATTCCAACGTCGATATCGCCGAGGAACTGACCAACATGATTGCAGCGCAGCGCAGCTACACCGCCAATTCGAAGGTCTTCCAGACCGGTTCCGACCTGATGGATGTCCTGGTCAACCTGAAGAGATAACCCCATCGGGCGCCAGCCCGTGAAAGACCCGCATGTCGCTTTCCACCGCACTAAGCATCGCCCAGTCGGCGCTCCTGGCCACGTCCAAGCAAACCAGCGTCGTGTCGCGCAATGTGGCCGACGCGTCCAATCCTGACTATGCCCGCCGTGTCGCCGTCGTCACCAGCACGGCGCCCGGCGCGCGATCGGTGGAGATCCAGCGCGCCACCAATGACCTTCTGTTCCGCCAGAACCTTTCCGCGCTGTCGGCATGGAGCGGCCAGAGCGCGCTCTACAGCGGCATGGATCAGCTCGACCTCTCGGTCAACGGGGTCGACAATGCATCGTCTCCGTCGACCGCGATCGCCAATCTGCAGCAGGCGCTGCAGCTCTACGCCACCACGCCGTCGAACCAGAATCTCGGCGCCAGCGTCATCGACGCGGCCAAGCAGGTGGTGAGCTCGCTGAACGACGGCACCAAGGCGATCCAGGACTACCGCACCCAGACCGATGGCCAGATCGCCACCGCGGTCGACGACCTCAACTCGCTGCTCAGCCAGTTCCAGGAGGCCAACAAGGCCGTCATCGCCGGCACGCGCTCCGGCACGGATGTGTCCGACGCGCTCGATCAGCGCGACGCGCTTTTGAAGAAGATCGCGGAATATGTCCCGGTCTCGACCTTCACGCGCGGCGACAACGACATGGTCATCACCACCAAGGACGGCACGACGCTGTTCGAGACGGTGCCGCGCTCGGTGACCTTCACACCCTCGGCCGGCTACACCGCCGGCGCTCCCGGCAGCATGATCTATATCGACAACGTGCCGCTTCCGGCAGGCGCTGGCGACAGCACCAGCGCCGATGGCAAGCTCGCCGGCTTGCTGAAGCTGCGCGACGCGTCGCCGCGACCATGCAGAGCCAGCTCGACGAGATCGCGCGTGGCCTGATCACGCATTTGCCGAGACCGCGCCTCTCAGCCCAACGCTGCGGGCCTGTTCACCTGGTCCGGCGCGCCGGCCATCCCGGCTGCCGGCACGCTGGTCAACGGCCTCGCCGGTTCGATCAACGTCAACGCCGCCTTTGACCCCAGCGCCGGCGGCAGCCCTTCGCTCCTGCGCGACGGCGGCGCCAACGGTGCGGCCTATGTTTCCAACACCGGCGGCGGGGCTTCCTACTCGGACCTGCTGATCGCCTACGGCAACAGGCTGGATCAGCCGATGGCCTTCGATACATCCGCCGGCATCACGGTCAGTTCCGGCGTTTCGGATTACGCGGCCAATGCCATCGGCTGGTTCGAAGGCGTGCGCCAGCAGGCGTCGACCAACGCCGACGCCAAGGAAGCACTGGCCACGCGCACCGCCGAAGCGCTGTCGAACGACACCGGCGTCAATGTCGACCAGGAAATGTCGCTGCTTCTCGACCTCGAGCACACCTATCAGGCGTCGGCGCGCATGATGAAGACCGTCGACGACATGCTGGACGCGCTGTTGAGCGCGGTGGGATAAGTCATGAAAGCGACAGCCGTCTCCTCAGCCGCCATCTCCAACGCCCTGCGCTATCAGCAGATGCGCATGCAGGCCGAACTCGTCAAGGCGACGACGGAATCCCAGACCGGCAAGGTTGCGGATGTCGGCCTGGCGCTCGGCGGGCGCACGACGCAGGCCGTCACCTTCCAGCGCGATCTCGACCGGCTGAACGGCATCATCGATTCCAATTCGCTGGTCGCGGCGCGCCTGACATCGACGCAGGATTCGCTCGGCCAGCTCTCCGATGTCGCGCAGGATCTCCTGACGGCGCTGACCAGCGCCGTGTCGGGCGACTCCTCGACCGGCATTACCCAGACCGCCGGCGCCACGGCGCTGCAGCAGATGACGGGCATCTTGAACACCAGCGTCAACGGCGAATATCTGTTTGCCGGCACCAATACCGACGTCAAGCCGATCGACGATTTCAGTGCCGCAGGCTCGCCTGCCAAGGCAGCGTTCGACGCCGCCTTCACCAGCTACTTCGGTTTCACCCAGAGCGATCCGGCGGCCGCCAATATCACCGCCGCGCAGATGGACGACTTCATCACCACCGCGGTCGAGCCACAGTTCCTGGGCGCCGGCTGGCAGACCAATTGGTCGAGCGCCACCGACGACCAGATCACCAGCCGCATTTCATTGAGCGAGACCGCGCAGACCTCGGTCAGCGCCAACGAGCAGGGCATCCGCAAGCTCGCCATGGCGGCCGCCATGGTCAGCACGCTCTTCGCCGGGAACATCAGCCAGCAGGGGCAGAATACGATCGTCGGCCGCGCACAGAAGCTGGTCGGCGAAGCGATCGGCGGCATCGTCCAGGTGCAATCCGAAGCCGGCCTTGCCCAGAAGCGGGTGTCCGACGCCAGCGACCGCATGAAAACCCAGGTCGATCTCTTCGAGAAGCATATCCTCGACCTCGAAGGTGTCGACCCGTCGGAAGCCGCCACCCGCGTGGCCGACCTGACGCAGCATATCGAAACGTCCTTCGCCTTGACCGCGCGTCTGCAGCAGCTCAGCCTGTTGAACTATCTCACCTGAACACTTTCACCGGAACGCCAGAGCTCCGACGATGTATCAATTCTCCTACGCCGACATCCAGACCGACTCCGTCGCCGACGCCAAGGACCGCGAGCGGCAATTGCTCACCCGCTCGATCGACATGCTGGCGGCAGCAGCGGCCATCGGGCCGGAGTCGATGGAGGCGGTCGAGGCGCTGCACTTCACCAACCGCATCTGGACCACCTTCGTCGAGGATCTCGGCTCTAGCGACAATGCGCTGCCCAAGGAACTGCGCGCCAACCTGATCTCGATCGGCCTGTGGCTGCTGCGTGAAACGGAGGACATCCGGCAGGGCCGCGCCAACAATTTCGAAGGATTGATCGAGGTCTCCCAGATCATCCGAGACGGCATCCAATGAGCAACACGCTGAAGATCTCGCTGAAGCCGAACGAGAAGATCTACATCAACGGCGCCGTCATACGCGTCGACCGCAAGGTCACGATCGAGCTGATGAACGACGTCCAGTTCCTGCTCGAAAGCCATGTCATCCAGGCCGATCAGGCTTCGACGCCACTGAGACAACTCTATTTCATCGTGCAGATCATGCTGATGAATCCGTCGGGCGCCTCCGAGGCCCGCGACATGTTCCGCCGCTCGCTGCCGATGCTGATCGCCAGCTTCGACAATCAGGATATCTGCGGCGCGCTGAAGCAGATCGACCGCATGGTCGGCGAGGATCATATCTACGAGGCGCTGAAGGCTATCCGCGCGCTTTATCCGCTCGAGCGCCAGGCGCTTGGCGGCAATGACGATATCGCGGAAGCGCCGCGCGCGCTGGCTATGGGAGCATAGAGACCGATGACCGTGGACATGACGACGACCATTCCGGCGGGCGCCAACTCGACCACCACCTCGACCTCGAAGACCGCCGTCGACTATCAGTCGTTCCTGAAGCTTTTGATCGCCGAGATGAAGAACCAGGACCCGACCAAGCCGATGGATTCGACGCAGTATGTCGCCCAGCTCGCGACCTTCTCTCAGGTCGAGCAGTCGGTCCAGACCAACAGCAAGCTCGACCAGATCATGCAGTCCTCGGCACTGTCGCAGGCCGACGCGCTGATCGGCCGCTCGATCACATCGGCCGACGGCAAGACCACGGGCACCGTGGCTTCGGTGAAGCTCGCCAGCAGCGGTCTGATCGCCGTGTTGCAGGACGGCACGGAAGTTCCCGTCGGCGCCGGCGTCTCGATCAAGCCGGCCGCCTAGCCGGTTTAAGGGGTCTGCCCATGAACGAGGCCGACGCCCTCGATATCGTGCAATACGCGGTGTGGACGGTGCTTACCGCATCCGCGCCGGTCGTGCTTGTTGCCATGGCGGTCGGCATCGGCATCGCGCTTATTCAGGCGCTGACCCAGATCCAGGAAATCACGCTCACCTTCGTGCCCAAGATCGTCGCCATCATGCTGGTGGTGGCACTGACCGGCCCATTCATCGGCAGCCAGATCTCGGCCTTCACCAACGTCATCTTCGAACGCATCGAACACGGCTTCTGACCTGCGGCCGTGGCGCCCTGCCACGCGGAAGCTGCCGGCCTTGTTGCTCGGCTGACGACCTCGTCCATTTGGCCAGAGGCGAGGAACCGTCGAGATTGCGCCCCGTTCTCATGGAGATGCCATTTGGAGCGGTTCGGCGATTGCATCAAATGTTGAACCGCACCGGCCAAAGTTTGGTCCAGACCGGCAAGATGCTTGGCTTAAAGCTTCGCCGACGCATTTTCGCCTTTGCCTTCCTGTTGTTGGACCGCGATCCTTTGGCGAGTCGCCGGCGCGGCCCTGGCGCGCGGCGAGCGCAAGACGGCAGGTAAGGTGGGACAGTGACCATGATCGACGACGAGCCGGAAAGCGAACGCGTCTCGGCGCTGGCGCCGTTCCGGCACGGCATCTTCCGCGCCGTCTGGTCGGCCAGCCTGGTGTCGAATTTCGGCGGCCTGATCCAAGGCGTCGGCGCCGCCTGGATGATGACCACGATAGCCACCTCTTCCTACCAGGTGGCGCTGGTCCAGGCCTCGACCACCTTGCCGATCATGCTGTTTGCCCTCATCGCCGGCGCCATCGCCGACAGCTTCAACCGCCGCAAGGTCATGCTGGTGGCGCAGAGCTTCATGCTGGCCGTCTCGGCGCTGCTCACCGTGTTCACCTGGTTCGGCTGGATGACGCCGTGGACGCTGCTTGCCTTCACCTTCCTGATCGACAGCGGCACGGCACTCAACAGCCCTTCATGGCAGGCCTCGGTCGGCGACATGGTGCCGCGCGCCAAGGTGCCGGCGGCGGTCGCGCTGAACTCGATGGGCTTCAACATCACCCGCAGCGTCGGCCCGGCGATCGGCGGCATCATCGTCGCTGCCGCGGGCGCGGCGGCCGCCTTCGCCGCCAACGCCATCAGCTATATCGGGTTGATCGTCGTGCTGTTCCGCTGGAAGCCGGAAGTGCCCGCGCCGACCCTGCCGCGCGAGGCGCTGGGTGCTGCGATGGGCGCCGGGATGCGCTACGTCGCCATGTCGCCCAACATCGCCAAGGTGCTGGTTCGGGGTTTTGCCTTCGGCTTCAGCGCCGGCGCGGTGCTGGCGCTGCTGCCGCTGGTGGCGCGCGACGTCGTCAAGGGCGACGCGCTGACCTACGGCATCATGCTCGGCGCCTTCGGCATCGGCGCGGTCGGCGGCGCGCTGATCAGCGTGCGGCTGCGGCAATTGCTCTCCAGCGAAACCATGGTGCGCGCGGCCTTCGCCGGCTTCGCGCTCTGCGCCCTTAATGCCGCCGTCAGCCACAATGCCTGGCAGACGTCGGCCGGCCTGCTCGTCGGCGGCGCCTGTTGGGTGATCGCGCTCTCGCATTTCAACGTCACGGTGCAGATGTCGACGCCGCGCTGGGTGGTCGGCCGCGTGCTGTCGATCTACCAGACGGCGACCTTCGGCGGCATTGCGCTGGGCAGTTGGATCTGGGGCGTGGTCGCCGACGCCCATGGCGCGGAGACCGCGTTGATGGCGGCGGCTGTCGCCATGCTGGCGGGTGGCGCCATCGGCTTCTTCCTGCCGCTGCCGCAGCAGATGACGCTCAACCTCGATCCGCTCAACCGGTTCAAGGAGCCGTTGCTGTCGCTCGACCTCAAGCCGCGCAGCGGCCCGATCGCCATCATGATCGAATACATCATCCGCGAGGAGGACGTGCCGGAGTTCCTCGCCACCATGGCCGAGCGCGGCCGCATCCGCCGCCGTGACGGCGCCCGCAACTGGACGCTCGCGCGCGATCTTGAGAACCCCGGAATCTGGATCGAGCACTACCACACGCCGACCTGGGTCGAATACATCCGCCACAACAGGCGCGCCACCCATGCCGATGCCGTGGTCGGCGAGCGCATCCGCGCTCTCCACAGCGGCGAGAGCCCGCCGCGCGTGCGCCGCCTGATCGAGCGCCCGACGACCGCCGGCACGGCGCTCGTCTCACCCAGGGGGCCGATCGACCATTAACCCGGCACGATCGCCCTCGCGGATCAGCCGGCGCTCTGGATCATGTAGAGCTTGCGCGTCGTCTCATGGATCAGCCATTCGCCCTTCCATCCACGAGGCAGCACGAGAAGGTCGCCGGGGCCGAGCTCGCGCATCTCGCCATCGGCGCGGCTCACTTCCGCCCGGCCGGAGATGATGTGGCAAATCTCCGAGGAGTGCGTGCGGTCTGCGGTGAAGCGGCCGGGCGTGCATTCCCAGATGCCGACGTCGACGGTTCCGTCCAATGACTGGAAGAACGAGCGTGCAGCCTCGACCTGATTGCCTTCGATGGAGGTCGGCTTAGGCGAGAAAGCGCCGATATCGGCCTTGGCGAGGTCGTGGAAAGTCGAAAGATCGATCAAGTTGGGCTCCATGGATCAGAACAATTCCAGGAAAAGCGTGCAGCGCCCTAGTGGCCCGTGAGGCTGTCGGCCAGAGCTGCAAGCTTCGAGGTGTACTGAAGCCCTGCCGCCTCGCGTTGGTCGGCGATGCGGTAGAGCTGATACATCGAATGGACGCCGAGCCAGCGGAAGGGTTCCGGCTCCCAGGGCCGCACCTTGCGGTTGACCCAGGGCAGGCGTGTAAGGTCCGTCTCGTTGCCGAGGATCAGATCGGCCAGCGTGCGGCCCGAAAGATTGGAGCTGGAGACGCCGAGCCCGACATAACCGCCGGCCCAGCCGATGCGTGTCTTGGGATCGAGGCCAACCGTTGTGCACCAGTCGCGCGGCACGCCGAGCACGCCGCACCACGCATGGTCGATGCGGCATCCTGCCGTCTGCGGCAAAAGCGTCGTCAGGATCGTGTGCAGCTGGTCGATCGTCGCCTGCTGCGTTTGGCCGTTGACGTCGGTGCGCGATCCATAGCGGTAAGGCACGCCGCGCCCGCCCATGGTGATGCGCCCCTCGCGCGTGCGCTGGGCATAGCAATAGGCATGCGCGGCGTTGCCGAGCAATTCATGCCCTTCCCAGCCGATCTCGCGCCAGAGCTCGGGCGACAGCGGCTCGGTGACGATCTGCGCGCTGTTGAGCGCCAGCCAGGTCCGTTCTTCACCGGGAATGCCGGCCGTGAACCCTTCCGTCGCGCGGATGATGGTTTCGGCCCGCACCGTGCCGCGGTTCGTGGTCACGCTGCCCTTGGCGATGGATGTCACGGTGGTCTTTTCGTAGATCGGCACGCCGAGCCGCTCGACCGCTTCCGCCAGTCCGCGCACCAGCTTGGCCGGCTGCACCCGCGCCTGGCCGTGGATGACAAAGCCGCCCATGACATTCCGGATGTTGATGCGCTCGCGTGTCGCGGCGGCGTCAAGCAGTTCGATGCGCTCGGGATCGGCGTCCCAGGAGCGGATCGTCTCGCATTCTTCGCGCACGCGATGGAGCTGCGCCGGATTGGTGGCGACCGTCAGATTGTCGGCGCGGCGGATGTCGGCATCGATGCCCTCGTCCGTCGCCACCCGGATCACCTCGTCGACGCAGCCGGCCATCGCCTTCTGCATGGCGGTCACGCCCTGCCGGGTCGAGGTCTTGAGATATTTTTCGCGCGACCAGCCGAAGCCGCCGGACAGCCAGCCGCCATTGCGCCCCGACGCGCCGAAGCCGGCGAATTCGCGTTCGAGCAGGACGATGCGAAGCGAAGGCTTCGCTTTCTTCAGATAGTAGGCGGTCCAGAGCCCGGTATAGCCGGCGCCGACGATCGCGACGTCAGCCTCGATGTCGCCGGGCAAAGGCGGGCGCGGGGCCGGGACCGCGCCCAGATCCGCGTACCAGAACGAGATGTCGCCGTTGCGCTTGACTTGCATGGGATGGCTTCCAGGAGGGGCGGGAGAGAGGTTTCAGGTGAGCGTCGTGTCGGCCGTGCTGTCGTCGGGCAGAAGCTTGGCGTCGGCGCCATCGAAGCAAAGCTCGACCTTGTCGCCGAGGCCGAAGCTCTCGCCGGTCAGCGGCGAGCGCACGATCGCCGTCGAACCGTCGGCGAGCTTCACTTCGTATTTCGATCCGGAGCCGAGATAGATCGCTTCGGCGATCGTTCCCGACAATCGGTTGGCGCCGGCTGCTGCCGCTTGGCCCGACCGGCGGATGGCGAGTTTTTCAGGCCGCAGCAGCATGACGGGATCGGCCTCGCCGGCAAGCCGGCGCGGTGCCGTGACCGTCTCGCCGGCAATGCTCAGCGCCGTGCTGGTGCCGTCGCTTCTCGCCTCGCCGCGCAGCACGGTGGAATCGCCGATGAAGCGACCGACGAACAAAGTCGCCGGCTCGTCATAGAGCTGGCGGCCGGTGCCGACCTGTTCGATCCGCCCGCGGTTGAACACGGCGATGCGGTCGGACAGCACCAGCGCCTCTTCCTGGTCGTGCGTGACATAGACGAAGGTGGTGCCGAGCTCGCGATGGATACGCTTGATCTCGAGCTGCAGCCATTCGCGCAGCTTCTTGTCGAGCGCGCCGAGCGGCTCGTCCATCAGAAGCAGCGGCGGATCGAAGACGATGGCGCGGGCGAGCGCCACGCGCTGCTGTTGGCCTCCCGACAATTCGTTCGGATAGCGATGTGCGAAATCACCCATCTTGACCATGTCGAGCGCCTCGGCCACCCGCGCCTTGCGCTTCATCTGATCGACGCCGCGCAGCGTCAGCGGATAGGCGACGTTGCGGCCGACCGTCATATGCGGGAACAGCGCGTAGTGCTGGAAGACGACGCCGATATTGCGCTTGTGCGCCGGCACGCCGACGACGCTTTTTCCCCCGACCAAGAGCTTGCCGTTCGTCACATCCGTGAAGCCGGCGATCACATTGAGCGTCGTCGTCTTGCCCGAGCCGCTCGGGCCCAGCAGCGTCATGAATTCGCCGGGCTCGATCCTGAGCGACACGCCGTCCAGCGCGTTGAACGCGCCATAGGCCTTGGTGACGGATTCGAGGTCGATCGCCGCGCCGCGATTGTCCGGTCTCGGGTTCATAAGCGTCCCTTCCGCTCGCGGCCAAGAAGAAGCATGCCGCCGCCGATCAGGATTGTGGTGGCGCACAAAAGGATCGTGCCGACGGCGGCGACGGTCGGGTCGGCGTCGCGCGTGATCGAAGAGAAGATCTGCACCGGCAGCGTCTTGAGATAGGGGTTGGTGATGAAGAGCGAGACGATGATCTCATCGAAGGACGTCGCGAAGGCGAAAAGCAGGCCGGACAGGATGCCGGGCAGGATCAGCGGCAGCGTCACCGTGCGGAACGTGGTGAGCGCGCCGGCGCCAAGGCTCGACGCTGCCGTCTCCAGGCGCCTGTCGAACACTTCGAGATTGGCCGACACCGCGATCAACACGAAGGGCAGCGCCAGGATCGTGTGGGCAAGCACGAAGCCGGGCAGCGTTCCGACGAGTTGCGCGTCGAGATAGACGGCATAGATGCCGATGGCCAGAACCACGCCCGGCACCACCATCGGCGTCAGCATCAGCATCCGAAGCAAGTTCGCCGGCCGCGCCTTCATGCGGTCGAGGCCGAAGGCCGCCAATGTGCCGAGCACTGTCGCCAGCACCGCCACGATCGAGGCGACCTTCAGCGAGTTGAGGAAGCTGGTCGACCATTCCGGATTGGCGACGAAATTCTGGTACCACTGCCAGGAGAAGCCTTGCGGCGGGAAGGCGAGCGACTTGTTGCCGTTGAAGGACATCGGCACGACGACGAGCGTCGGCGCCACCAGCCAGATCGCCACCAGCAGGCAGACGAGGCCGAGAACGACGCGGGTGAGCGGCTTCATTTCCATCAGCGCCGCCCCGCTTCCCTGTGCCGCGATCGCATCACCGGCGCTGCCAGCGCGAGCAGCAGGAAGGTCGTGACCAGCAGCACCACGCCCATCGCGCCACCGCGTCCCCATTGCAGCAGGCTGAGCACCTGGGTCTGCACAAGTGTCGAGAGCATTGTCGAGCGCGGTCCGCCGAGCAGTGCCGGCGTGATGTAGAAGCCCAGCGCGAGGATGAAGACGATGATGGCGCCGGCATAGACGCCCGGCAGCGACAGCGGCAGGTAGACCGTGAAGAAGGCGCGGGACGGCCGGGCGCCCAGGCTTCGCGCCGCCTGGACGAGCCTGAGGTCGATCCCTTTCATCACCGAATAGAGCGGCAGGATCATGAAGGGCAAAAGCACCTGCGCCATGCCGATCACAACGCCCGTCTGGGTGCGGATCAGCCGGATGCCGGAAAAGCCCGCCGACCGGAGCAGCGAATTGATGACGCCTGAATCCTGCAGCAGGATCACCCAGGACAGGGTGCGCACCACCCCGCTCACCCAGAACGGGATCAAAACGCAGAGCACCAGCACGAGCCGGACGCGCGGCCCGACTGCGGTCATCAGATAGGCATAAGGATAGGCGCACACCACGCAGACCAGCGTGACCCAGGCCGAGATGCTGAAGGTGCGCTGGAGCACCGCGAGATTGACCGGAGCGCCGAAGAACCAGGCATAGTTCTGCACGCCCCATTGCGGCTCCGACAGGCTGCGCAGCACGATGGTGATCAGCGGGTAGCCGATCACGGCGGCAAACAGCATCAAAGCCGGCAGCGTGAGCGCGAACGGCCGCCATGCCCACCCTGCCCGTTTCTCGGCGGAAGGTGTTGTCGACTCGATCGCACTCACAGGTTTGCCTCCGTCAGCCGGTCAGTTGCCGGCCATCAGCGCGGACCACTTCTCCTGCGCCAGCGGGAAGTTCTCGACCCAGAACTTGATGTTCTGCTTGTAGCCCTGCTTCTGGCGCTCGGGCGTGTTGGTGAGGAAGGCGGCGACGGACTCGTCGACCTTGGGCTGCGCATCGTTGTTGATCGGCGTGTAGGAGGTCTGCTGCGCCAGGATTTCCTGCGACTGCTTGCCGAGATAGGCATTGAGCAGCGCATAGGCGGCATCCGTATCCTTGACGCCGACGGGGATCGTCATCTGGTCCATCACCACCAGCCAATCTTGCCAGGCGGGCGCGTATTTGGCGCCGTTCTTGACCGCCGTCATGGCGCGGCCGGTCCACATCATCAGCATGTCGGCTTCGCCGGACTCGGCGAGCTGCTGCGATTCAGCGCCCGTCTTCCAGTAGATGGTGTCGGGGCCAAGCTTGCGGATCACGTCGATGGCCTTGTCGATATCGGCAGCCGTCATCGCCTTCGGATCGCCGCCCGCAGCCTTCAGGGCCTGTTCGAGCAGGCCGCCGGTCGGATCGCCGGAGCCGTCGAGCCCGCGCACGCCCGGGAATTTTTCGGTATCGAAGAAGTCGGCCCAGCTCTTCGGCGGGTTATCCTTGTACTTCTCTTTGTTGTACATCAGCACGACGCCGTAGTTCATCGCCGGCACCGAGCACTCGCCGACCTGGCCCTCGGGAATTTTGGAGACGTCGAGCTTCGAGAGATCGAGCTTCTGGAACAGCTTTCCGCAATGGACGTAAGGCGGCAGATCGCCGGTATCGACGACGTCCCAAGTGACGTTGCCGGACTCGACCTGGGCCTGCAGCTTGGCGATCTCGGTCGGGCCGTCATTGAGCAATTTGACGCCGGACTTGTCGACGAATTCCTTCAGCGCCGCCGCCTGGCCGTCCTGATAGATGCCGCCATAGGAGACGAAGGTGAGGGTCTTGCCCTTCAGCGAACCCTCCTTCACCTCGCCAGCGACAGGCTTATCCTGCGCCAAGGCGGCGGTTGTCAGAACGCCGAGCGCCAGCACCGCGCCAATACTTGCAAGTTTCGACTTCAGCATAATTGTAACTCTCCCATTGAGGCCCGCGTTTAATCGGACTACCTGGCCGCGAGCGGTTTCCAGGCCTTGTATTGATCGAGCTCGGCGCGCGCCGAGGTCGGCGGCGCGATGATCCACATCACCTCGGCCCGGCCGCTGCCGATGTTCTCGCTGCGATGTGGTGTCGATGTCGTGTATTCGATGCTGTCGCCCTCTTCGAGGACATGGCGGGCGTCGCCGAGAGAAACCTCGACGATGCCGCGAAGGACGACGAGCATCTCGTGCGCATTGCCATGCGTGTATTGTTCGGAGCCGGTCGAGCCGCCGATGTCGAACTCGCCGACATAAACTTCCATGTCGCTCAACGGCGGACGCGAAAGCAGCATCTTGCGGCAGCCGCCGCTGGGCGGAAGGCTCGGCCGTTCGCTGCGCCGAAGGACGCCGTGGTGATTTTGAGCGGCGCTTTCCTCGAACAGCATCGCGACGCTCACCCCCAGTGCCGAGGCCATCTGGTTGAGCGAGGCGGTGCTGGCGCCGGTCAGGCCGCGTTCGAGCTGGCTGATGAAGCTGGCGCTTGTCCCGGTCGCCTCCGCGAGATCGCGCAACGACAGTCTGCGGGCGAGGCGAAGGCTCTTGAGCCGCATGCCCAGCACCTGTTGCGCATGGGCGGCAGCCGAGCCGGCGCCGTTTGCTATCGGAGCCTGGCCGCCGTTATCCGAAGCCTTGGGCATTCCGTTTCCTCCACTTAACAATGTGTACAGTACCACTGTACAGATGACAAGCCGCGCGTGGCGCCAGGCCCGCGCCAGTATTTGGGCCAGGCTTGCAGGTTGGAGGGGCATGTCTGCAGGAGAAAGACGCGGCGGCGGATCGACAAAGCTACGCGCGGGAGGTCTCGCTACCCCTCACCCGAAAGATCGCGCCGCGCCTTGTCGAGCTCCTCGGCGTAGCGCCTCATCAGATGGCTTTCGGTGAGCAAGCCGCGGACGATGCGATCGTCGAAATCCTCGACGACGGCCAGCTCTTCAGCGCCGGCGCGCTGGAAGGTCTCGGCGGCGGATTGCACGTTCATCGACGGCA
This sequence comes from Mesorhizobium loti, assembly GCF_001510895.1. Taxonomy (GTDB): domain Bacteria; phylum Pseudomonadota; class Alphaproteobacteria; order Rhizobiales; family Rhizobiaceae; genus Mesorhizobium; species Mesorhizobium loti_A. The sequence goes on from NZ_LPWA01000001.1 coordinate 164,543, forward strand.
CCAGCACCGCATCCTTGAACTGGGCAAGCGCCTGCACCGGTGTGGCGCCGTCAGAAAGATCGCTATGCAGTTCAGGCACGAGCAGCACGCCGACATAGTGCTGGCCTTGCTCCACGGCGATGACACGTTGCCCGGAGCCGAGGGGAACCTCCTTGCGGAATTCGGCGAGCGTCGTCGCGGCATCGATGGTGCGGACGTCCTTGCGCATCATCGACCCTACGTTGAGGCTGCGCATCCAGCCGACATCGTGAGCGCTGCGGATCGTCTCGCCGCGCAGGTGGAAGCGCCAGGTCGAGAACGAATAGCCGAAGGTTTCGCGCACCAGGATCGCCGACATGATCGAGGCCGCCAGCACCACGCCGGTAAGCGTCAGGTCGCGCGTCGATTCTAGCGCCAGGAAGGTCATGGTCAGCGGACCGCCGACGACACCGACGGCAAGCGAGGTCATGCCGACGACGGCGGCGACCGCCGGATCGATGCCCGTCGTTGGGGCGGCCATCGCCATCACGCCGGCGAAGACCTTGCCAAGCAGTGCTCCCAGGAACAGCGAGGCGAAGAACAGGCCGCCGCGGAAGCCGGATCCGAGCGAGATGGCGGAGGCCGCCAGCTTCATGACGAAGACGCTCGCCACCACGGCTAGCCCGTAATTCATCGCGAACTCGCGGTGCAGCGCGCCATGGCCGCTCGACAGAACCTGCGGCGTGACCAGCCCGAGCAGCCCGACGAGGATACCGCCGATGAACGGCCTGACCGAAGCATCGATCGACAGTCGCGCGAAACCGCGCTCGATCAGACTGACCAGGTTCATGATGGCGATCGAGGCGGCGCCACCAAGCAGCCCCAGCAGCAGGAACGGCACATACTGGCTGGCGGTCAGCGTCGGCAGGCCGGAAAGTTCCAGCGGAAACGGCACGCCGCCGAACATCTCCGCCGTCAGCGAGGCCGCAATCGCCGCCGTCATGACCGGCGCGACATTGGCCACCGAATAGATGCCGATGACCAGCTCGAAGCCGTAGAAGGCGCCGGTCAGCGGCGCATCGAAGGCGGCCGCGATGGCGCCTGCGGCGCCGCAGCCGACAAGGATGCGGACGTCGTTGCGGCGCAGCCGGAAGGCGCGCGCCAGCCGCGAGGCGATGCCGGAGCCGATCTGCGTGTAGCCGGCTTCCAAACCGACCGAAGCGCCGAAGCCGCTGGAGATCATGGTCTGGCCGACGATGATGAAAGTATCGGTCAGCGACATCCGCCCGCCATAAAGCGCATTGGCCTCGATCGGGTCGACAGGCGTGCGGAATTTTCGCTTGCGCAGCCAGATCACCGAAAGGCCGAGCACAAGGCCGCCGATCGCCGGAAACATCGCCTGCACCGGATTGGCCAGCGAAAACATCGCCGAAAGCCGCCCGCCCGGCTGCACGTCGAAGAGCAGCCAGTGCATGCCCTGCACCAGCTCGCTCATGCCGGTGACCAGCGCGCCCGCGATCATCCCGACGAGGCCCGCCATCAGCACGATGACGATGCCGCGCGCTTCGAGCACGGGGATCGAATTGATCAGCACCGCCCGAAGCCGGCGGGCGTAGACTTGCGGTTCGTTTCTGGCAGGCAACGGAGCGGCTCGCCGAGTATGCGGAGGATGGAAGCTGCCGTGCCTGATACGCCCGGCGGCATTGCGAGGCAACCGCAATGCCGACTGCTTGTGGCGCCATTTTGGCGCTGCGTCGATTAGCGACGGTTAGGTCGCTTATCTGCCAGCGCGAAGGCCGGAAAGCTCATCAATCGAAGACGGTCAGCGGTCCGCAATCGTCTTCCGCGACGAAGATCGCCAGCAGTTCGGCCGGCTCGGTGGCGCTCGCATTCTCGGCGAAGAGATGCACCGTGCCCGGCGGCTCGAACCAGGTCTGTCCTTTGCCGAACGTACCGACCGCTCCGCCCTCGAGTTGCGAGCGCAGCGTGCCGTTGAGCACGAAGGCCGTGACCGCGCCGGGATGGCGATGTCTCGGCGTATAGGCATTCGGCGGGAAACTCGACGAGCACCGTGGTGATTGAATGTCCCGGAACATTCGGCAGTTTTTCGCAGGACAGCGGCTTGACGGTGGTGGTGGGCCGCGCCGTCGCACCCCCTCCGGCGCCCGCCCCCATCATGTGCACATGCGGACCCAGCCCGTCGGTGGCAATGCTTGCCCCGTTGCCATGGACGATCGCCACGCCAAGCAGCGCCGAGCCGATCGCAGCAACGCCGAACAGGGCAAGATTTCGGGCGGAAGCGGCTTCGCTCATGGCGGCAATTCCTTCGTCTGTTTCACACAGCCAGGCGGAAATCCGCGCGCCAGCCGAGCTCGCTGACAGCCTTGTCGGTCGTGACATGGCCGTTCGGCTCCGCGACGTTGAACGCACCCCGTGATCCTCGCTCGACGGCGAGCAGTGCCGCATGAGCCGCGGCATCGACATGCAGCGCCGGATCGGCGGCGGTCTCCGCGCCGGTGCCGGGTCCATAGAGACGCCCATAGCGCAGCACGATGCCTGTCATCGGCGAGGCCTCGAGCACGTGCCGTTCGAGCGCGATCACGCCACCGACGCTGATGGCGCGGCCGCCTTCGGCGCCGCTGTCGAGCGGATCGGTTTCGGCATGCGGCTCAGGTCCGGGCGCGTGGGCCCAGGCAATGCTTTGCGCGATCAGGCGGCGGGCGCCGGCCGCCTTCGCGGCCTCGACCAGATTGCGGGTTCCCTCGTCGCGAATGCGCGCATTCCTGGCGATCGCCTCGCCCATCTTGCTGGGATCGAGCCCGGCCGCAGATCGGTGAGCTGATGGATGACGATCTCCGGCCTCGCCGCCGCGACCGCCGCCCGCAAGCCGCCGGCATCGAACACATCGACCAGCACGGGGTCGGCGCCGAGCGCGCGGAGCTCCTCGGCCTTTGCGGACTGACGTGTCGTCGCCGCCACCTGATGGCCGGCTCCAAGCAGTAGCGGGACCAAGCGGCGGCCGATCGCGCCGGAACCGCCGGCAAGAAAGATTCGATAGCCCATCGTCTTCCATCCCATTCTCGGGTAATATCAGAGTTCGAACAACATATAAGAGCTCTAATATTATGCGCAAGCAGAAAACGTCTCCTGCGGTCCCCGCGCCCGGCGAAGGCAAGCGCGGCGAGGAAGGCTATCTCGGCTATCTGCTGCGGCAGGCGGCAGGCGCCTACCGGCTGCGGGTCGAGCGCACATTGGACGACTTCGGCGTGACGCAGGCGCAGTTCGCGACGCTGACCATGCTGTCGGCCTATCCCGGCATCTCCAATGCCGACCTCGCCCGGCTCACGGTGCTGACTCCGCAGACTGTGAGCGTGATCGTCGGCAATCTCGAAAAGGCAGGCTCGCTCGTCCGCAAGCCGCATGCGGTGCATGGGCGTATCCAGCATCTCGATCTCACCGACAGCGGGCAGGCCTTGCTGAAGAAATGTCGTGAGCGGGTGCAGAAGCTCGAAGGCGATCTGACGGCCAGACTTTCTCCCGACGAGGAGCGCGCCGTCCGCCGCTGGCTGGTCGGCGTCGCGACCGCGGATACAGCGCAGCCGTAAGCACGATCAAGTCGGCGTGCCCTCGCCTGCCTCGTAGAGCGTAAGCTTGCGATCCCCGATGCCAAGCTCTACCCAGCTCGCACGCCATTCGGCGATGTGGCCTGACTTGAAGTGCGCATCGAGCGCGGCGCGATCCCGCCAAGCTTCCGAAACATGGATCAAGCCAGGATCGAGGACGTCCTGCGCATAGGAATATGCGAGGCAGCCTGGTTCGGCGCGGCTGGCCGAGATCATCCGCTCCATCGCCGGCCTGGCGTCGGCCAGCCTCTCAGGCGGCACGCGAATAGTGCCGATGATCAGGAGCATGCTCTTGTCCTCGCAATATCCCGGCGACTTTACTGCCCTCCGGTGTCGCGCCGTCATCCGGGCTCGGCAGTAGCCCCTCTCCCACCCTCGCGCAAGCTTGGCCGGCTACGGTCGGGGGCCTGCCTTTGCACTGGGCAAATGTGGATTCGAGGACGACATGGCGATCAGCGAAACAATCCCGTCCGGCGTGGTGGCCAAGAACGGCCGCGACGTCTTTTTCGCGCTCGGCATCGTCGTCATCCTGGCGGTGCTGTTCCTGCCGATCCCCGCCTTCCTGATCGACATCGGCCTTGCCTTCTCGATCGCGCTTTCGGTGCTGATCCTGATGGTGGCGCTGTGGATCCAGCGGCCGCTCGATTTCTCGTCCTTCCCGACGGTGCTGCTGATCGCCACCATGCTGCGGCTCTCGCTCAACATCGCCACCACGCGCATGATCCTGTCGCACGGCAATGAAGGCACGCATGCCGCCGGCTATGTCATCTCCGGTTTCTCCAAGCTGGTGATGTCGAGCGACTTCGTCATCGGCCTCATCGTCTTCATGATCCTGATCGTGGTGAACTTCATCGTCATCACCAAGGGCGCCACCCGCATCGCCGAGGTCGGGGCGCGCTTTACCCTGGACGCCATCCCTGGCAAGCAGATGTCGATCGACGCTGACCTGTCCGCCGGCATGATCGACGAGAAGACGGCGCAGCTGCGCCGTCGCGAGCTGGAGGAAGAATCCTCCTTCTTCGGCTCGATGGACGGCGCCTCGAAATTCGTGCGCGGCGATGCGATCGCCGGCTTGATCATCACCGCCATCAACATCGTCGGCGGCATCGCCATCGGCTATCTGCGCCACGGCATGGGCCTCGGCCAGGCGGCCGACGTCTTCATCAAGCTGTCGGTCGGCGACGGCCTCGTCACCCAGATCCCGGCGCTCATCGTCTCGCTCGCCGCCGGCATGCTGGTCTCCAAGGGCGGCACCCGCGGTTCGGCCAACCAGGCAGTGTTCGGCCAACTCGGCGCGCACCCGCGCGCGCTCTACGTCGCGGCCTCGCTGCTCGTCATCCTCGGCCTGATGCCGGGCCTGCCGCTGTTCCCGTTCTTCGCCCTTGCCGGCGCCATGGCCGGGCTCGGCTATATCATCCCGTTGCGCCACAACCGGGCGCTGGCCGCGGCCGAGGCGCAGAAGACCCAGGAGAAGGCGAACAAGGCGGAGGAGGAGAAGAATTCGGTCAAGGCCTCTCTCGCCACCGCCGAGATCGAGCTGCTGATCGGCAAGCAGCTCTCGACCAGGCTGCTGGTCGCGCATCAGGAACTGGTGTTCCGCATGTCGAAGATGCGCAAGAAATTCGCCCAGCAATACGGCTTCGTCGTGCCGGAAGTGCGCGTCACCGACGACTTCGCCATTCCGCCCAAGAGCTACCAGATCAAGGTCCACGGCACGGTCGTTGCCGAACACCAGATGCGCGTCGGCGAGATCATGGTGCTGCTCGGCACGCGCGGCGTGCCGGACATCCCCGGCGAGGAGATCCGCGAGCCGGCCTTCGGCATGCGCGCCTATTCGGTGCTGGAAACCTTCGCCGAGGATTTGAAGCGCGAGAACTACACCTTCGCCGACAACATGTCGGTGCTGCTCACCCACCTCTCCGAGGTCATCCGCAACAACCTGCCGCAGCTGCTGTCCTACAAGGACATGAAAGCGCTGCTCGAGCGACTGGACCCCGAATACCGCAAGCTCGCCGACGAGATCTGCACCTCGCACATCTCCTACCCCGGCCTGCAGGCGGTGCTGAAACTTCTGCTCGCCGAGCGCGTGTCGATCCGCAATCTGCATTTGATCATCGAGGCCATCGCCGAGATCGCGCCGCATGTGCGCCGCACCGAGCAGATCGTCGAGCATGTCCGCATCCGCATGGCCCAGCAGATCTGCGGCGACCTTTCCGAGGGCGGCATGCTCAAGGTGCTGCGCCTCGGCAACCGCTGGGACCTCGCCTTCCACCAGAGCCTCAAGCGCGACGCCAAGGGCGAGGTGCGCGAGTTCGACATCGACCCGCGCCAGCTCGAGGAATTCGGCCAGGACGCGACCAAGGCGATCCGCAAGCATCTCGAAGCCGGCGAGCGCTTCGTGCTCGTCACCGCGCCCGACGCGCGCCCCTATGTGCGCATGATCATCGAGCGCCTCTTCACCACGCTGCCGGTGCTTTCCCATGTCGAGATCGCCAAGGGCGTCGAGATCAAGGTGCTTGGAACGATCTCGTGAACGCGCTCTCGCAAGGCGTCGTCATCGCCGCCTTCCTCGCCTTCTGCCGCATCGGCGCCTGCTTCATGCTGATGCCCGGCCTGTCGAGTACCCGCGTGCCGATGCAGGTCAGGCTGTTCGTGTCGATCGCCGCCACCGGCGGCCTGCTCGCCTTCCTGTGGGACCGCATCTATCCTTATGTCGACCCGCGCCCGCAGATCCTGGCGCCGATGATCGTCTCCGAGCTTCTGGTCGGCGGGCTGATCGGCGCCATGACCAGGCTGTACATGGAAGCGCTGCGCTTCATGGGCTTGGCCATCGCCATGCTGATCGGCTATGGCGGCTCGGGCGGGCCGGCGATCGAGGAGCCCGAGCCCCAGGCCGCACTTGCGGCAATCATCTCGTTCTCGGCGCTGCTTCTGCTTTTCGTCTTCGACTTCGACCACGAGATCGTGCGCGCGCTCGTCGCCTCTTACACGGTCGCCCCGGTCAACGTCTTCTTCAACCCGCAGGCAGCACTTGTCGACGTCACCGACACGGTGTCGGACGCCTTCTTCCTGGTCATTCGCCTGGGCAGCCCCTTCATCGCCTATGCCATCCTGGTCAATTTGACGATCGGCTTCGTCAACAAGCTGACGCCGCAGATCCCGGTCTATTTCATCTCGCTGCCCTTCGTCATCGCCGGCGGGATGATCATCTTCTACTTCGCCGTCGGCACCTTGTTGTCGCTGTTCGTCGACGGCTTTGTCGACCTGACGCTGGCGAGATAGATCGATGACCTCGCGCAAGGACCGCCTGAAAAAACTGGTCAAGGTGCAGGAGCAACTGAAGGCGCTGCACGAAACGCGCCATGCCGGATTTCTTTCCGCCGCCGCGGCGGCGGAATCGGAAGCGAAGGAACTCATCGAGCATTTCGATACCGGCGGCTCGATGGCCGGCCTGTTCCCGGAACTCTACCACCGCCGCATCGCCAATGCGCTCGGCGGGCAGAAGCAGAACCTCGAGAGCGCTCAACAGGAGGCGGCGCTGATCGCCACCGCGACGGCACGCACCAACATGGTCGAGCGCGCCTACAAGGATGTGCGCCGGCGCGACGAGCGCGAGCGCTCCGACCGCGAGCGGCTGGACCTCATCACCCAGAAGCGGGGACATGAGTAGCGGCGGATCTGCCGCGGCGCCGAACCTTGAGGCGTCAGTTGCCGGTCGCGGTCGTGTCGACCGGCCTGGCGGCCCCGATCCGCTCCCAGCGCCTGCCATTGCCCTGCGCCTGCCGGGCAAAATAGCTGTAGGGCGTGCTGGACCAGTCACGGACCGAGCTGGTGAGGTTGTCGAGCACCAGGTCGCCCTCATTGGTGCGCACCGTCAATACCGTGTGCCCCTCGCCGTGATAGCTTGCCACGGTCAACAGCAGCGCCGAAGCCGGCCAGCGGCGCTTCATCAGCTCGAGTTTCTTCAGGATCGCAATATCCTCACAATCGCCGGACACCGTTGGCACGCGCCAGTCATCATCCTTGCCGACAACGGCTCGATCGCTGAGCTCGGTAATGCGTGAATTGACGGAGCGGTTCACCTGCTTCAAATGCGCGCTGAGCCCGGACCGCAAGGTGACGACCTTTGTTCCGCCGGCCGTGCTGCACAGCCCGGGTTGGCGGCTGCAGAACGCATAGAAGGCTGGCGGTGCGAACCCCTTGCCTCTGGTTTCCATGGTCGTTCCGGCCTGGGCGGCAAATGGGCAGGCAACCGACAGCAGAAATGCGATCAGCGCGACATCGCGTTTCACGATCCACGTCTCCGATATTTGGCTTCCAAGGGTGAGCGGGGCGGGTTAATGAGCGGTTTCTAAAGGGCACAATTCGAGCCGGGGCCAGGCAACGCCGTTAAAATATTAATATGCTCTAAAATAAGATTTGAGCTTGTGCCGAAACGGCGGAGCAGGCTTGCGTACTCTTGAAAGAGAGCCAGGCGGCCGAAACCTCGGAGTGGCTCGGCTTCAGCCCCACGTCTAGGCCGGGTCCATCTGCTTTCAACGCAAAATACCACGTGTGTGGCGGCCCTTTACCACGCCACGCCTCTATCCCTGAGATCGACAGCGCCCGACGACACCCAAGACGACTCCCGGGCGGCGGCTCGCCCGCCGCCCGGGATCGGACTGCAATCTGCATTCCGCCTCGTTCTTCCCGCAAGCCTGCCACAAGCTTGTTGAGTCATTGTGCAACTAACAAAACCCGGCAAAAGGCAGTGCTTTCTTGGCGATTTCACCCCCCAGCGACATCGTGATGGATGTTGCCCGCGCAGCGGAGCCGGCCGATGTCGAGGCGGCCCGAGCGGCGCTTGCAAGGCGGACCGGCGGGACTCCAGGCACGTTTTCGATCGACCAGACCGCCTCCATCGATGCCGGCTCGGTGCTCTCGCGCGCCAGCGCCGACAAGGCCGAAGCGACAAACCCGGCGAAGAAGTTCCAGCGCTTCGAGGCGATGGTGCTGACGACTTTTATCCAGAACATGATGCCCAAGGACACCGAAGCCGTTTACGGCAAGGGTCTGGCCGGCGACATGTGGAAGTCGCAGCTTGCCGAAAAGGTGGCCGATGTCATGGCCGCGCACGGCGGCATCGGCATCGCGAAATCGATGCTTGCCGACCACTATCTGGACGGCAAGCGCAAGGTGCCGGTCGGGCCTGTTGGGGGCGGACCGGAAAAAGCCGAGATAGACCAGCAGACCAGGCTTTCGACCTCCCTGGTCGAGGAGCTTGAACGCAAAGCTGCCCGGTCGATGACCGGCGACGACACAACCATAAAAACGGACATCAAGATCTAGGGACTTACATGGCCGACCAAACGGACCTTTCCAACCTGCCCGCACGAACCACCGCCACGGAAGCGCCGACCGCATCTGCGCGGCCAGGTAACCTCGCCGCCATCATCGGCCGCATCGAGGAAGCGGTGGACGAGGAGACGGCCGGCATCCGCAGCGGCACCGGCTACGACCTCAAGGCATCGAATGCCCGCAAGAGCCGCTATCTCTACGAGCTGACCCGCGCCCTCAAGGGCGCCAACGAGATCGAGTTCCTCGAGCAGCATCGCGAGGGGCTGGCGCGGCTGCGCCAGAAGCTGGCGAAGAACGAGGCGGCGATCCTTGCCCATCTCAACGCCGTCAACGAGGTCGCCACGCTCCTGAAGAACGCCATACAGCGCGCCGATACCGACGGCACCTACTCGGCCGGCGAATTCGGATACGCCCGAGCATGATCCCGAAAAGTGGAGGCCGGTTTTCGGACAAGATCATGCTCGAACAATCAGATAAAGCATGATCAAGTTCATCGCCGCAGCGCTCTGGATCTGCGCCGCCACACTCGGCGCAGTGTTCTATTCGTTCCAGGCGGCGGGCGAGCGCGGCGTCGGCGAGCCGCCGAAGCCGATGCTGGGCGGTCTCGACTATGTCAAGACCGACATCATTTCGGTGCCGCTCATCCGCAATGCCAAGATCGACGGCTATTTCCTCACCAAGCTCGTCTACACGGTGGAACCGGACCAGATCAAGAAACTGTCGATCCCGGCGCCGGCGCTGATAACCGACCAGGTCTACTCCTACCTCTATTCCAATCCGCAGATCGACTTTACCAAGAAGGAGACGATCGACCTCGACGCCTTCCGCAAGGCCATTCGTGACACGGTGAATGCCCGCGTCGGCGTCGAGCTGGTGCATGACGTGCTGGTCGACCAGGTCAACTTCCTGTCCAAGGACGAAATCCGCGACAACGCCATCCGCCGTCGCAAGAATGCCGGCGAGACGGCGCAGGAAATGACCAAGGCCTTCAAGCAACACTGATCGCGCTGCCGGTGTCTCCACCGGACTGGACGCCTCGCCTTACCCATCCGCCGGCTGATGCGACATGCAGCATGGTCACCACCATGCAGCATGGTCACCACCATGCCGCATGGCGACCACGTTGACGTAAACGTCAACTGGAAGCTATATGCGCCTGTGACCGTGGCTGCGCTCTGGCGCGGCGCGGTGCCTCGCCCAGCGGTCGTGGGCCGATGCGCGTCAAACGCAACCAAACGAGGAGAACCGCCATGGGCGTTCAGGAGATTGCCGACAAGATCAGGTCGCGCGTGGCAAGCGCGGGCTTCGAGCATTCGGTCAAGTTCGACACCGGCAGCGACGGCGTCATCGTCATCGACGGCGCTACGGTTTCTACCAACGATGCGCCGACCGACTGCACGATCAAGCTCTCGCTCGACGATCTGGACTCGCTGATTGCCGGCGACCTCAACCCGACCATGGCCTTCATGGCCGGCAAGCTGAAGGTCGAGGGCGACATGACGGTTGCCATGGCGCTCAGCCAGTTGCTCGGCTGATCATTCGCAAAAACACAACGCCGCCCGATGGGCGGCGTTGTGTTTTTGTCGAACCGAAAGGCTTCACGCCACGAAGCCCAGCGCCTGTCCCTTGACCTTGCGGCCGGCGGCCTTGATCGTGCCCTTTGCGCCGTCGAGCGCGCCCTCCTTCAGCTCCAACACCAGCAGGCGGTGCCGCTCATACGGGCCGGGCATGGCGAGCATGCCGGTACGGTCGGCCGAAAAGCCGAACCGCCCGTAATAAGGCGCATCGCCGACGAGCAGGATCGCGCCATGGCCAAGCCGCGCGGCCTCGGCGATCGCGTGCCGCATCAGCGCCGAGCCGATGCCGCCGCTCTTCAATTCCGGCTCGACCGCCAGCGGGCCGAGCAGGAGCGCTGCCGGACCGCCCTCGCCCAGCGTCACGTTCCACAGCCGTACAGTCCCGACGACCGCGCCCGACGGATCGCGCGCGACAAAGGCCAGCCTTCAGACGGCCGGCGGCCGCGCCGCAGCTTTTCGGACGACTTCTTCTTGCGCTTCGGCCCCATGGCACGGTCGAGCAACGCTTCGCGCGCCTGCATGTCGCCGCCGCCTTCGGCAAGGATGACGCAGACATTCTCCCCCCTTGACGGGGGAGAGTGTCGCCGAAGGCGACAGAGGGGGTCGCCGCGCGTGAAGCGCCAACATCCTTCTGCCGCAGGAGGCCGAGTCCAGTCGAACCGACCCCCTCTGGCCGCTGCGCGGCCATCTCCCCTCAAGGGGGGAGATTACCCTGCGCGCAATACCGTCAACGATGAAATTTGCCATATCCATTTCCGCGATCCTTCACGAGCGGAGATCTGTTCCACAAGCGAGCCCGGGTGGATGTCAGGCACCCACCCGGATGATCTGAACGGTCCTTGCGAACCGGTCAGATCACGTAGGATCGGAGAGGCTCGAAGCCGTTGAAGGCGACCGCCGAGTAGGTGGTCGTGTAGGCGCCGGTGCCTTCGATCAGCACCTCGTCGCCGATGGTCAGCGACAAAGGCAGCGGATAAGGCGTCTTCTCGTAGAGCACATCGGCCGAATCACAGGTCGGGCCGGCGAGCACGCAGGGCGCGGTCTCCGAGCCGTCACGCGGCGTGACGATCGGATAGCGGATCGCCTCGTCCATGGTCTCGGCGAGGCCGCCGAACTTGCCGATGTCGAGGAACACCCAGCGCACATTGTCGTTGTCGGCCTTCTTCGAGATCAGCACGACTTCCGACTTGATGACGCCGGCATTGCCGACCATGCCGCGGCCGGGCTCGATGATGGTCTCGGGCAGCGCGTTGCCGAAATGCTTGCGCAGCGCCGAGAAGATCGCCTGGCCATAGGCCTGCGCCGCCGGCACGTCCTTCAGGTAACGGGTCGGGAAACCGCCGCCCATATTGACCATCTTCAAGACGATGCCTTCCTCGGCGAGCGTCGCGAACACCTTCTTGGCGTCGCCCAGCGCGCGATCCCAGGCCGACAGGTCCGTCTGCTGCGAGCCGACATGGAACGACACGCCATAGGCGTCCAGGCCCAGGTTTTTGGCATGGCGCAGCACGTCGACGGCCATCGCCGGCACGCAGCCGAACTTGCGCGACAGCGGCCATTCGGCGCCCTCGCCGTCCGTGAGCACGCGGCAGAACACGCGCGAGCCGGGAGCGACGCGGGCGATCTTCTCGACCTCCTCGACGCAGTCCACCGCGTAGAGGCGGATGCCGAGCTGATAGGCGCGCGCGATGTCGCGCTCCTTCTTGATGGTGTTGCCGAAGGAAATGCGGTCCGCCGGCGCGCCGGCATCCATCGCCATCTCAACTTCGGCAACCGATGCGGTGTCGAAGGACGAGCCCATCGCAGCAAGCAGGCGCAGGATCTCCGGCGCCGGGTTTGCTTTCACCGCATAGTAGATCTTGGAATCGGGCAACGCCTTCTCGAAGGCGCGGAAATTGTCGCGCACGACATCGAGGTCGACGACCAGGCACGGACCGTTCGGACGTCGGGTGGCGAGGAAGTCAAGGATGCGCTGGGTAGCCATAGGGGTCTCTCCATCACGCCTTGCGGCGTGCACAAAGGCTGCGGGACGCGGGCGTCAGCCTCGCGAACACGCGGTGGACAAAGGCGGGACGAAAATCCATGGAACCAGCCGGTGGAGACCCCGGAACCATGAACCGCCGTCTCGCGGCGATGAACCTGGCCTTGCCCGGCCTCGGTTCGCTTTGTCTGCCTTGGCTTGGATGGGAGACCATCCGCACTGCCGGCAATGAAGGTGTGCCTCTTCAGTAACCCCGGTCTTTGGACGACCGGCAGACACCAGAAAGGCCCGCACCGTCGTTGCTTCAAGGTGTCCTCGGTCTGGCGGTTGGCCACTAGACCGACTGGAGGGGTTGGCTCCAGTTACCTTACCGGTTGCCCTCACCATTCGAGGATCGGCGGACACCCACAGGCACGTGCGACTTTGGGCAAGCGCGATATAAGAGCGAAGGGTTTCACAATCAATAAAAATCGTAAGCGCCGGTTGTAAAAATTCCGGCATCGAACAATGTTTGTGGACCGTATCCGGAAATCGAACGATGCCAGGCACCCACGGCCCTCTCAACGCCTTCCTCGATCTGCGCCAAATGCCCGTGGCCAATGCGCAATTGGGCCCCCTTGCCGGCCTGCGACTGGCCGTCAAGGACATCTACGACGTCGCCGGCTACCGCACGGGTTGCGGTAACCCGCGCAAGTTCGAGCAGGCTCATGCCGCCTCGCAGACGGCCGAGGCCGTGCAGCAGATTCTCGATGCCGGCGCGCGATTCGTCGGCAAGACGCAGACCGACGAGCTTGCCTTCTCACTGTTCGGCCAGAATTCGCATTTCGCCTTTCCGGTGAACACGGCCGCCCCTGACCGCGTGACCGGCGGCTCCTCCTCGGGATCGGCCGCGGCGGTCGCCGGCGGCCTTGCCGACATCGCCATCGGCTCCGATACCGGCGGCTCGATCCGCGCGCCGGCGAGCTTTTGCGGCCTGACCGGGCTGCGCACCAGCCACGGCCGCATCTCGCTCGACGGCGCGATGAAGCTCGCGCCGAGCTTCGACACCTTCGGCTGGTTCGCCAGCAATATCGAAACCTATGAGGCGGTCGGCAAGCTTTTGCTCGGCCGCGATCCCTACCAGCATCCACCGAACCGCCCGCTGTCCATTCGCTGGCTGGACGCTTTCGTCGCCGGCCCGGCTGAGGCCGCCGAATATGACCGCATGAAGAAAGTGGTCGCCACCGTCGTCGGCGAGCCGACCGAGACCGATCATGCATTCGCCTCCTTGCCGGACGACCTCTATTGGTGCTTTCGCCGGCTGCAGGCCTTTGAGGCCTGGCAGGTTCATGGCGGCTGGATCTCGGCGGGCAACCACGGCCTTGGCCCCGGCGTCGACGAGCGTTTCGGCTTCGGCCGCACGATCGATGCGGACACCGTTGCCGCCGAGACGGCGCGCCGGCAGGCCTTCCGTTCCGAACTCGGCGCCCTGCTCGGCAGCAACGGCTTTCTCGTTCTGCCGACCGTTCCCGGCGCCGCGCCGCTCGCCGCGAGCACTCCGGAACAGTTCCAGGCCTATCGCGAAAGGGCGCTGCATCTGTTGTGCCTGGCCGGCCTGTCGGGCTTCCCGCAGATCACCCTGCCGCTCGGTTCCGTCGGCGGCGCGCCCTTCGGCCTGTCGCTGCTCGGCCCTTCCGGCAGCGACCTCGCTTTGATACGGCTCGGCCGCAGGATTCTCGACGCGGCACGAAAGGTCTGACCATGGATACATTGACCCGCATGCGCGCCTTCATCGACGTGGTCGAGGCCGAAGGCTTCTCGGCCGCCGCGCGCAAGATCGGCCGCTCGAAGGCGCTGCTGTCGAAATATGTGCGCGAGCTGGAGGACGAGCTCGGCGCGCTGCTGTTGAACCGCACCACAAGGCAATTCTCGCTGACCGAGTCCGGCCACACCTATTATCAGCGCGCCTCCGAAATCGTGCGCGAGGTCGACAGCCTGGCGGATGCCGTGCGCGAATCCTCCGGCGACGTGCGCGGCCGGATCAAGCTTTCGGCGGCACGCACCTTCGCCGATGCGCCGATCGGACAGTCGCTGATCGACTTCGCCAAGCAGCATCCCGACATCGTGCTCGACATCCATCTCGACGACCGCTTCGTCGACCTTGTCGAGGAAGGTTTCGATGTCGCCGTGCGCATTTCGCGACTGGAGAACTCCTCGCTGATCGCCCGGCGCCTGGGCCCGTTTTCGATCAAGCTTTGCGCGTCGCCCGAACTGATCGCAAAGCATGGCATGCCGACGCGCCCGCAGGATCTTTCCAACATGCCCTGCATCGTCGACACCAATGGCCGCTCTTTAGCCAACTGGCGCTTCAAGGGCGACGGCGAGGATTCGGTCAGCGTCACCGTCTCGGGTCCGATCGAGGTGAACAGCCCGATGGCAGCGAGAGCCGCCGCCGTTTCAGGACTGGGCTTCACCATCCTGCCGGATTTCATCGCCGCGCCCGACCTATCTAGCGGCCGGCTGGTAACGGTGCTCGACGACCGCATCCTGTCGGGCAGCGGCATCTTCGCCGTCTATCCGCACCGGCGCTACCTGCCCGCCAAGGTCCGCGTCTTCGTCGATTTCCTGGTTCACTGGTTCAGGACGCGCGACGGCGCGTGATACCCCGCGTCCTATTTTCGCCCCCTTTATGCTAACTCTCGGGGCCCACTCCCGATGTCGATGGAATCGCGGCTGAGAATGCATCTGAAACGGCAAGCAACCATGCTGGCTTCGGCCGCAGCAGTGACATTTGCCGCGGTCGAGCCGGCCGAAGTGCATCCCCATGTCTTCGCCGAAGCCCGCCTCGACGTCATCCTCAGCGAGGATCACCAAAGCGTGACGGCGCTGCGCCACCTTTGGCGCTTCGACGATCTTTTTTCGAGTACGGTGATGATGGAGTTCGACAAGAACTCCGATCTGAAGCTTGACGACAAAGAGCTCAAGGAAGTGGCCGACACCGTCCATTCCTCGCTGGCCGAGTTCAACTATTTCCAGCTGGTCACGCAGGACGGCAAGGACGTACCCATGGTTCCGCCGCCGCATCTGATGGCGAACTTCGACAACGACCAGCTGATCATCCTGTTCGAATCGCAGCCGAAGACACCGATCAAGCTGACCGGCAAGATCGACATCGGCGTCTATGATCCGACCTTCTATACGGCGATCGACTTCACCGAAGACGCCAACCTGACCGTTGAAGGCTTGCCCTCGAACTGCACCAAGAAGGTCGTCCGTCCCGATCCGGACGAAGCGATCAAGGAAAACCAGAAGACCCTGACGGAAGCGTTCTTCAACGATCCGACGGGCACCGACATGAGCAAGATCTTCGCCACCAAGCTCGAACTGAACTGCCCGCCCGAAGGATAATTTTGGTGATGAAACCGTCGCTGCGCTTGGCGCTCGGCCTTTTGGCCGCCACCTTGGTGATCGCCCATCTGCCCGGCGCCGCCCATGCCCAGAGCTCGCTCGGCATCGGCACCAATGACGGCATGGCGCCAAGCACCTCCGGCCCGTTCGCCCATATCCTGATGTGGATCAATCTGAGGCAGCAGGAATTCTACCATTCGCTGGCGGCCGCAATGAAGGCGATGCGCCAGGACGGCAGCAAGCTCTGGCTGCTGGTTGGCCTTTCCTTCGCCTATGGCATCTTCCACGCCGCCGGCCCCGGCCACGGCAAGGCGGTGATCTCGTCCTACATGGTCGCCAACGAAGTGGCGCTGAGGCGTGGCATCATGCTCTCCTTCGTCTCGGCGCTGCTGCAGGGCCTCACCGCGGTCGTCGTCATGGTGCTTGCCTATTTCGTGCTGCGCGGCACCGCGGTGTCGATGACCGATGCGGCATGGTTCCTCGAAATTTCGAGCTATGTGCTGGTGACCCTGTTCGGCGCGTGGCTTTTGTGGCGCAAGCTCGGTCCGTCGATCCTGCGTCGGCTCGGCAGGGCGCCCGCCTACAGCCTGTCGGCGGCGCACGCCGGCCATTCGCATGGCGGGCATTCTCATGCCGGGCACTCGCACGCTCACGCGCATTCCCGCGCGGCGCATGTCCATGCCTCGCACGCGCATCACGACCATGCAGCGCATTCACATGCGCACGGCCACCAGGCCCATGGCCACGGCACCCACGATCACCACCATCACGACCACGCAGCGCATGATCACGATCCCGCGGCGCATCATCATGACCATGGTCCGGGAGAAGTCTGCGAGACCTGCGGCCATTCGCATGCGCCGGACCCGGCACTGCTTTCGGGCGATCGCTTCGACTGGCGCACCGCCTGGTCGGCGGTGGCCGCGGTCGGCATCCGCCCCTGCTCCGGCGCGTTGATCGTGCTGAGCTTTGCGCTGCTCAATGGGCTTTGGCTCGGCGGACTGCTCTCGGTGCTGGCGATGTCGATCGGCACCGCCAGCACCGTCTCGCGCTCGCGACGATCGCGGTGACGGCCAAGAACTGGGCGGTCTATTTCGCCGGCGACGGACGCCTCGGCAACCGCATCCATTCGATTGTCGAGATCGGCGGCGCCGCCTTCATCTTCCTGGTCGGCCTGCTGCTTTTGTCGGCCAGCCTGACGGGCGGCGCCTGACGCCGACCGAACCTTCAGGAAATCTTGCCGCCCAGCTCATCCTCGATATGGGCGCGGATGATCTCGTCGAAGCTGCTCTCGGCGGCAAAGCCGAGCTCCCTCGCGCGTCTTGCCTCGAACCGCGTCGGCCAGCCTTTGACGATCGCCCAGATCGTTTCGTCGGGCTGCTCGCGGATCCGCCTCGCCACCCCGGGACCGGCGATGCGCTCGAGCGCCTCGATCTGCTCGCCGACGGTGACGGCTACTCCCGGCATGGTGAGATTGCGGCGCTGCCCGACCGCATTGCCGTCGATCTCCGCTGCATGGATCAAGAAATTCACTGCCGAACGCGGGCTGGCATGCGTGTGCAGCACCGAGCGCGGCACCGGCAGGACCGCCTCTTGCCCGCCCAGCGGCTCGCGGATGATGCCCGAGAAGAAGCTCGACGCCGCCTTGTTCGGTTTGCCCGGGCGCACGCAGATCGTCGGCAGCCGGATGCCAACGCCGTCGAAGAAACCACGCCGCGTGTAGTCGGCCAGCAGCGCTTCGCTCATTTGCTTCTGCGTGCCGTAAGAGGTCAGCGGCGTCGGGTGGAATTCGTCGGGGATGACGTCCGGAAATGGCGCACCGAATACGGCGATCGACGAGGTGAACACCAGGCGCGGGGCAAAACCTGCCAGCCGCACGGCATCGAACAGCGCCCGCGTGCCGTCGAGATTGACGCGGTAGCCGAGATCGAAATTGGCTTCCGCCTCGCCGGAGACGATGCCGGCAAGATGGAAGATGACGTCCGGACGCGACGCGACCAGGTCCGCCGCAGCCCCGGGCACGGCGAAGTCGCTGGTATGGATGGAAATATCGACGCCGGCGATCGCCGGCGCCTGCGCCGGCACGATGTCGTGCAGATAGAGCGCCGTGATCTTACGGCCGGCGAGCGTACCGTCCTTGGCCAGTCTTGCGATCAGCTTGCGGCCAACCATGCCGGCAGCACCGGTGATCAGAATTCTCATTTCAGCGACCTTTCTTGCGCTGGCTACGCCCGCGCAGCCAGAAGACGACGAACAGCGCCACCATGAAGATTGCGGCGACGATGGCGGCGAGCACGGTCGAAACCTTGCCGACGGCCAGCATTATGGTTGGCAGGAAATAGGCGGCGAGGCCGAACAGGATCAGCACGCAGGCCGCGGCGATAGCCGAATTGCGCGTCTCACGATCCATCATCGGGCACGCATCAATGATAGTGACGGCGATCGCGCGGCGCATGCGCATGATCGTGATCATGATGGTGGTCATGCTCGTCATGGCTGTCGGCGCACAGTCCAAACTCAGGCTCGATCGTTGCGTGGTCGATGCCGTGCTTGGCGGCAAGCCGCTTCTTGATGGCGCTCACCGCCATATGCGGATCGACGCCGTCGTTCAGGCAGGCGTGCAGCGTCGCCATGTTGCTGGTGCCGTCCAGCGACCAGACATGCATGTGATGCACTTCGCGCACGCCCTTGACCGTGGCTTCAAGATCCTTGGCGATCAGATCACGGTCGAGACTTGCCGGCACGCCTTCGAGCAGCACATGGGCGGCCTCGCGCATCAGCGACCACGCCGTCGACAGGATCAGCAGCGCCACCAGCACGGAGAGGATCGGATCGATCGGCGTCCAGCCGGTTGCGAGGATGATGAGGCTGCCGCGATTGCCGCGGCCGAGCCAAGCAAATCGCCCAGCACATGCAGTATGGCGCCGCGCATGTTGAGGCTTCCGCGATCGCCGCCATTGAGCACGAAGAAGGACGCGATGTTGACCAGCAAGCCGGCGACCGCCACCACCAGCATCGGTCCGCCCAGCACCGGAGCCGGGCTCATCAATCGCCCCCAAGCCTCATAAACGATCCACAGCGCGATGACGAAGATGGCGATGCCGTTGGTGTAGGCGACCAGCGTCTTCACGCGGGCGAAACCGTAGGTGAGACGGCCGGTGGCGGGCCGGCCGGAGAGGTGGAAGGCATACCAGGCAAGGCCAAGCGCGATCGCGTCCGCCAGCATGTGGCCGGCGTCCGCAAGCAGCGCCAGCGACCCGGTGAGCAGGCCGCCCAACACTTCCGCGACCATGAACCCGGCAGTCAGGCAGGTTGCGATCAGCACCCGTTTCTTGTCGGTCGAGCCATGCACATGACCGGCCCCATGGCTGTGGCTATGACCAGCCGAGCCAAGATCATGCGAATCGTGCGCCATCGCCGAAACTCCTGTCACGCGCCAAAGTCGGCGCGAAAATCCTCGAGCCGCCGCTTCTGGCCGCCTTCACCATCGAAATTCGCAGGATCGAGCCAAGCCTCATAGGCCTTGCGCAAGGCCGGCCACTCCTTGTCGATGATCGAATACCACGCCGTATCGCGGTTTTCGCCCTTTACCACAAGATGCTGGCGGAAAATGCCTTCGAACTTGAAGCCGAAACGTTCCGCCGCGCGCTTCGACGGCTCGTTGCGGTTGTTGCATTTCCATTCGTAGCGGCGATAGCGAGCTCGTCGAAGGCGTATTTCGTGAACAGGAACTGCGCTTCTGTCGCCTGCGGCCTGCGCGAGATCAGCGGACCCCAATAGATGTTGCCGATCTCGATGACGCCGTTGTTGGCATCGATGCGCATCAGCGTCTGGCGCCCGGCGACCTTGCCGCTCGCCTTGTCGATGACGGCGAAAAACAGCGGATCCTCGCTCCCCTCGACCTTGTCCAGCCATGGCTGGAAGGCGGCGCGGGTTTGCGGCGGATAGTCCGGCAGCCAGGCGAAGCGGCCGCCGGCATCAGGCACCGAAGACGCCTCGTAAAGCCCGTCGCCATGCTTTGCCGCGCTCAGCGGCTCGAGCTTGACGGTGCGGCCCTCGAGCACTTTGCGTTCCGGACGCGGGCGTGGCTGCCAATCTTTCAGATTTTCCGACACCCCAATATTTTCTGACACGGGGAACTCCAATCCGTTTGACATTTACCGACGGACGCTCACAAAAACGCTCGCCAGCAGAAAGAACCACAGGGACGGGAAAAATGCTCCACACGATCGCGGCCTTCGACCGTCTCGGCGAGGAAAACGCGTTTGCGGTGCTGGCACGGGCGACCGCACTTGCCCATCAGGGCCGCGACATCATCAATCTCGGCATCGGCCAGCCCGACTTCAAGACGCCACAGCATATCGTCGAGGCGGCGATCAAGGCGCTGCGTGACGGCCATCATGGCTACACACCCGCCAACGGCCTGCTCGCCACGCGCGAGGCCGTCGTGCGCCGCACGCTGACCACCACCGGCGTCGAGGTGTCGCCCGAAAACGTGATGATCCTGCCCGGCGGCAAGCCGACCATGTTCGCCGCGATCCTGATGTTCGGCGAGCCAGGGGCGGAGATCCTCTATCCCGATCCCGGCTTTCCGATCTATCGCTCGATGATCGAGTTCACGGGTGCGGCGCCTATTCCCGTACCGATCCGCGAGGAGAACGGCTTCGCTTTCTCGGCCGGCGAGACGCTGGCGCTGATCACACCGAAGACGAGGCTCCTGATTCTCAACTCGCCGGCCAATCCGACCGGCGGTGTCACTCCGCGGACCGAGATCGAGAAGCTGGTCAAGGGCCTGGAGAAGCACCCTGAGGTCGCGATCCTCTCCGACGAGATCTACGACGTCATGACCTATGACGGCGAGACGCATTGCTCGCTGCTCAATTTTCCGGAAATCCGCGACCGGCTGATCGTGCTCAACGGCTGGTCGAAAACCTGGGCGATGACCGGCTGGCGCATGGGCTGGTCGATCTGGCCGAACGGCGAAAAGGGCGCTCACCTCTACGACAAGGTGCGCAAGCTGGCAGTGAATTGCTGGTCCTGTGTCAACGCGCCAAGCCAATATGCCGGCATCGCGGCGATAGACGGACCGCAGGACGACGTCGAAAAGATGATGCGCGCTTTCGACAACCGCAGGAAGATTGTCGTCGAGGGGCTGAACGCTCTGCCGGGCATTTCCTGCATCACGCCGAAAGGCGCCTTCTATGCCTTCCCCAACGTGTCGAAGACCGGCTGGAAGGCCAAGAAGCTTGCCTCGGCGCTGCTCGAGGATGCGGGCGTCGCCCTGATCGGCGGTCCCGACTTCGGCGTGCTCGGCGAAGGCTACATCCGGCTTTCCTACGCCAATTCCGAGGAGAACCTTTTACGCGCGCTGGAGCGGATCGAGGAGTTTCTGGCGAAGTAGAGTCGCCGCGGAATGGCGTCGCGACATTCCGCCCTGCTCTTCGGCCACCGTCACGTTTTCACCTGTGCTGGCCAATTGTCAAGTCCGCGTGCCCCTCATTGCCCTGCCGGGCATTTCTCCCCGTGTAGTGACGGGGAGAAAGGCTGACCGCAGCCTCAGCGCCGCTTTTGCAACGCTGGAGATTGGCGAAACCATCGATGAGAGCGCATCCTCTCCCCGTCACTATACGGGGAGAGGATGCCGGCAGGCAGGTGAGGGGCGGCGCCAACCCCTCGACTTCTTGGATATGATACTACCCACGTCCGACAAACGGCATCTTCGTCGCCATCACGGTCATGAACAGCACATTGGCGTCGAGCGGCAGGCTCGCCATGTGCAGCACCGCGTCGGCGACGCGCTGGACGTCCATCACCGCTTCGGCGGCGATCGAGCCGTTGGCCTGCGGCACGCCGACCGTCATTGGCTGCGCCATCTCGGTCAGCGCGTTGCCGATGTCGATCTGGCCGCAGGCGATGTCGTAGGGCCGGCCATCGAGCGCCAGCGTCTTGGTCAGCCCAGTGATGGCGTGCTTGGTGGCCGTATAGGGGACCGAGCCCGGCCGCGGCGCATAGGCCGACACCGAGCCGTTGTTGATGATGCGGCCGCCCATCGGCTTTTGCCGGCGCATGGCGCCGAAGGCGGCGCGAGCGCACAGGAACGAGCCGGTGAGGTTGACGCCCACGACATCGTTCCAGACCTCGACCGGGATCTCGTCGATCGGCGTCGACTTGTAGCCCATGCCGGCATTGTTGAAGAGCAGGTCGACGCGTCCGAACGCCTCCACCACGGTCTCGAACATGTCGTCGACTTCGTCGGCCTTGCTGATGTCGCAGGCAACCGCGAGCGCCTTGGCGCTCGTCTTCCCGGCCTCGGCAATCGCCTCCTCGAGCAGCGCCTTGCGGCGGCCGCAGAACACGGTGTTCCAGCCCGCCTTGAGCAGCGCCGTGGCGACGCTCTTGCCGATGCCGGTGCCGGCGCCGGTAACGATGGCGGTTTTCTCTGTCATGGCTGTCATCGTCGTCCCTCCCCGGTTGCTGCTGGAAGAAGACGTGGCATCGCAAATGATGGAAGGCGTGGCAAGCGGCTATTGCCGACAAAAAGGGCGGTCATTGGCGACCGCCCTCATCTGAACCGCGCTTGGGAGGAGGAAAAGCCGGTCCGACTGCTTAGAATGATGCGCTTGCTGGGTTAACGGAAGATTAACGGTCAGCAAGATGCCACAAATGCGTTTACCAACCCGATTCGCTACTGCGGATTGGGTGCAGTTCCAGCCGGCACTTTTGCCGCTGCGACAGTCGCCTCGACATGATCGACCAGCGCGTCCGGCAGTCCGAGGCGGCCGGCGAGCAGGTCGAGATAGCCGCGCTCGGTGCGCGTGTCGGGATCGATGGTGAGGCGCGAGGCAGTGTAGAGCTCGAGCTTTTGCGCGTCGGTCTTGGCGCTTGCGACCAGCGCGTCGAGGTCGAGCGGGCGCTCGAGCTCGGCTATCAGGAATTTTTCCGCTTCCTGGCCGATGCCGGCGAGCTTGAGCTTGTCGGCGATCTTCTGCCGCTCCTCATCGTCGACATGGCCGTCCGCCTTGGCCGCCGAGATCATCGCCCGCACCAGCATCAGCGTGAATTCGGCCTCGCCCTGCGGCGCGTGCGAGGGATGGAAAGCGGTGTCGGCCGCGGGTGGCAGCAATTCCGGCTCGCCTGCCGCAGGCTTCTGCGCCGGCTCGGCGCCGTTCTTATAGTTCTGGTAGGCCTTGTAGGCGAGGCCGCCGATCGCGGCCAGGCCGCCGAGCTTGATGGCGGCGCCCGTCACCTGCCGTCCGGTACCCGTGCCGAGCAGCACGGCGGCGAGCGCGCCGGCGGCGAGCGGATTGTCCTTCGCCATCTGCACCGCTTGCCCCGCCTTGTCGCGGACGGTCGATCCCGTGCCAGGAATTTGCGAGCCGAGCAGGTCGTCGAGCAGCTTCTTGGGGTCGAGCATCAATGCCTCCAGAATTGGCCCGGCCGAATGCGCCCGGGCGGGTTTCGGACCGGCAAGACGTAGGCCCCGCGCGTGACATTACAATGACGGGCGAATTGTTTTGGCCCGATGCCGGCATGGGAGCGGGAGGCGATGCGTCGAAAGCGCCCATCACTTCGGCTAAGATCGCGGGCAGTTTCCAAGGAGCAAATTAAATGTCGGATGCAGCCAGCCGCGAGCCGGCGCTCGATCCCTAGGATCTCGAGCGCATGCTGATCGAGCGGCAATGGTCGGGCGATATCGAGGGGATGCTGGCGCTCTTCGAGCCGGGCGCGGTCGTCGACAGCGGCGCCGGAGAATTGATCCGCGGCCGCGAGGCGATCCGCGCGCTTTTCGAGCAAAGCTTCGCCACGGGGCGCAAATTCCAGCGTGGCGACCAGCGCCCTGCCCTCGTCAACGGCGATCTGGCGCTCACCTCGACGAAACTGCCCGACGGCAGCATTACAAGCGAGGTCGCCCGCCGGCAGGTCGATGGGACCTGGCTCTGGGCGATCGACCGCTATTCGGTGACCTGAGCTTCCGACAACAAGCTCAGGTTCCGATGTGGCGCCTGGCGCCCCGCGCGTGCGCCAGTTCCACCTGGCGATGGCGCTCGGCATAGCGGGCGCGGTCCTCGTCCGTGCGCGCTTCGAAACAGTGCGGGCACGAAACGCCGATTGCATATTTGGGCGAAAGCCGGTCCTCGACTGTCAGCGGATGCCGGCAGGCGCGGCAGAGTTCCGCGTCGCCTTCGGCCAGCCCATGCGACACCGACACCCGCTCGTCGAAGACGAAGCACTCGCCCTGCCACAGGCTCTCTTCGGCCGGCACCTCCTCGAGATATTTCAGGATGCCGCCCTTGAGATGGAACACATTCTTGAAGCCCAGCGACTTCACATAGGCCGTCGCCTTCTCGCAGCGAATGCCGCCGGTGCAGAACATCGCCACCTTGCGGCCTTCGAGTTCGCCCTTGTGCTGCTCGACCCAGGCTGGAAATTCGCGGAAGCTGGCGGTTTTCGGATCGACCGCGCCCTTGAAGGTGCCGATCGACACCTCGTAATCGTTGCGCGTGTCGATGACCAGCGTATCGGCATCCGAGATCAGCGCATTCCAGTCCGCCGGCGCGATATAGGTGCCGGCGCTGGTCGCCGGATCGAGATCGTCGACGCCCATGGTGACGATCTCGCGCTTCAGCCGTACCTTCATGCGGTGGAATGGCATCTCGGCGGCGCCGCTGTATTTGACCTGCAGGCCGGCGAGCCCTTCGATTGCCTGCAGATGATCTATCAGCGCGGCGATCGCTTCCTCGCTGCCGGCGACCGTGCCGTTGATGCCCTCATGCGCCAAAAGCAGCGTGCCCTTGATGCCGCGCCCGCAACAGAAGGCGGCGAGCGGCACGCGCAGAGCCTCGAGACCGTCGAGCCGCGCGAATTTGTAGAGCGCGGCGACGCGGATGGGCTGAATTTCCTTAGGCGTTGTCATAGCCATGCCACTAGACCGTGCTGGAAGCGGTTTCAAGGCAAAGGAAATTGAGGACCCGCGCTGCGATCCGCTGCGTGACATCGCGACACGCCTGCCTTCGTGGACTTGGGATACCCCTTCTGCTAATCGGTTGAAATCGATCGGAACGGAGAGACAAGCCAATGACCAGCAAGACCGAAAAGCTCCTGTCGCTCCTCAACGGCCAGCCGGTGATTCCGGTGCTCAAGATCGCCAGCGTGGCCGACGCCGTGCCGCTTGCCCGCGCGCTTTCGCGCGGCGGCCTGCCGGCGATCGAGATCACGCTGCGCACCGCCGACGCGCTGGAAGCGATCCGCCGCGTCGCGGCCGAGGTCGAGGACGCAATCGTCGGCGCCGGCACCATTCTCGATGCCAAGCAATTCGACGAGGCGGCAAGCGCCGGCTCGAAATTCATCGTCAGCCCCGGCATCACCAGCCAGCTTCTCGACGCAGCGAAGGACAGTCCCGTGCCGCTGCTGCCCGGCGCCATCACGCCCGGCGAGATCATGGCCGCGCGCGAAGCCGGCTTGCGCTTCCTGAAATTCTTCCCGGCCGAGCAGTCGGGCGGCATCGCTTCGCTGAAAGCCTTCGCCTCGCCGCTCGCCGACGTGAAATTCTGCCCGACCGGCGGCATCACGGCCAAGAACGCCGCCGACTATCTCGGCCTGCCCAACGTCATCTGCGTCGGCGGCTCATGGGTCGCGCCCGACGATCTCATCAAGGCCGGCAGGTGGGATGAGATCGAGGCGCTCGCGCGTGAGGCGAGCAAGCTCAGGAAGTAATTGATCCTATGCTCACCAAGGCAGCGGACCGTTCTCATCGAAGTAGCCGGCGGCGCCGGATGCTGCGGTTGCTCGACAGGCCGGACGAGATTCCGGTGCTCGCTCCCATGCTCGAACGGGAGATCGCCTTTCGCCTGCTGCAAGGCCCGCAGAGCGAAAAGCTGCGCCAGCTCGCGCGCGCCGACGGCCGCCTGTCACAGATCCGCCGCCCAATGGATACGGGCGCATTACAACGAGCATCGACGTGACGGAGTTGGCCGCGCTCGCCCATATGAGCAACGCCGCGTTCCACCGCCACTTCAAGGCAGCGACAGCCATGAGCCCGATCCAATATCAGAAGCAGGTTCGTCTGCTGGAGGCCCGCCATCTGCTGATCGCGCGGCCGGGCAACGCCGCGCGTGTCGCCTTCACCGTCGGCTATGAAAGCGCATCCCAGTTCAGCCGGGAATATGCGCGTCAGTTCGGCTTGCCCCCCGCGCGCGACGCCGCGCGGCTTCTGGCGAGGGGCGAGCCGCCTGCGCTGGAAATTGACTGAACCGCCTGAAACGGAGTGAAAAAGCCGGCCGGCTCTGGCCGACAACTACTGGTTCCCGCTCATGGATTCGAACCACGATTCACGCCTTCAAAGGGCGCTGTCCTACCATTAGACGAAGCGGGAAACCCGGACCGTCAAATATGCTCCCATGGATGAAAAAGCAAAAGCCGCGCTGTTGTCCAACGCGGCTTTGCGGTAGCGGCAGGCTCGCTATTTCGTCTGGAAGCGGGCGACCGAAAGGAACTTCACGGCATTACCGGTAAACCGGCTGGCATCCGGCGTCTGGGGGTCCATCTGGAAGCCGGCCGTGTAGACCTCGCTCGGCGGTGTATGCACGATGTTGTAGGCATAGCGCGGCGCCGTCGTCGGGTCGGAAACGGTGGCGATGTTCTCGCCGCTGCCCAGCGCCCAGCGCGCTGCCTGCGGCGGCGTCGCCACCACCATCGCCTTCGGCCCGGGCCGCAGGTCGTTGGCGGAAGCTCTGGCCTCCTTGCGCGTCGTCTTCACGCCGCCGCCGATCGCCTGCGCCGGATCGGTGCCCGCCGGACGGGCTGCGATAGCTTGACGCGGCGAAGCCGCATCGAGGCCCGACGGATCGTTGAATGCCGAGCGCGGCTGCGGCTCTGTCAGCGAAGCGACCTCATATTCGGCCCCGCTCGCGTCGGCAGCGGTGGTTGCGCTGGCCTGTTCGAGCACTGCCTTGATCTCATCCTGCTTGCCCGTGTCGGGCCGCGCCGTCGGCAGCACCGAGAAGGCGTCGGTCGCGCTCTTGTCCTGCGCGGCCGTCTCCGCCAGCGCCAGAAGCACGTTCTTGTCCTTGGCGGTGAGCTCGGCCGGCGTCGAGCGATCGGGGCGCCAGGTCGGCAACGGGATGTTGTTGACCGCGACCTGCGCGGGGTCGGCCGCGGCCTGTGTCGCGCCGGCGGCATCAGCCATTCCGAACGGCACATTGGCCGGAGCATGCGCCGTCGCCACCGCCTGCTCGGTCGTGGCCGAGGCGTCCGCCGTGGCGAACGGCACGTTCTCAGGCGTCTGCTGTCCGACGTCGGCTTTCGGCCTCGGCGCGAAGGCGGGCAGCGGAACCTCCTTCGGCGGCAGCGCGGCGATAATGGTCTCAGGCGTATCCTGCTGCGGCTGGGAATCGTCGGCGCTGTCGTCCGCGATCTGCGGGATGTTGGCGCGCTTGGCGTCCTGCGGCGCGACGATCGCGATGCCCGGCCGGTTGCTGCTCTTGGCCGCCACCATCTGCTTCACAGCCTTTGGCTGGGGCGCGGGTTCGGCGCTCGCGACATCGGCGCTGTCATCGGCCTCGTCGTCGCCGCCGCCAAACCAGGCCGCAAGCAGCCCGCCGGACCGCTTGGTCGAACCGCCGGCGCTGGCCAACTCGATATTGGGGGTGCCTGCGCCCTTGCGCGCCTTGTAGGCGGCCAAGGCCTGTTCATAGCCCGGCAGCGGCCGTCCGTCGCTCGGCACATGCAGCGTCTTGCCGTTCGGGAACAGGCTGACCAGTTCCTGGCGGCTGATGCCCGGCCAGTGGCGCACATTGCCCACATCCATGTGGACGAAAGGAGAACCCGAACTCGGATAGTAGCCGACGCCGCCGCCCTGCATCTTGAGCCCGATATTGCGCAGCTTCTTCAGCGGCACGCCGGGAATGTAGAAGTCCATTGCCTTGCCGAGCATGTGCTGGCTTTTCTCGGCGACACCGCGGCTGCGGCTGCGCAGCATCGCATTGGTCGACGGCGAGCGGTAACCGCAGACCACCTGGATATAGTCGGTCGCTCCGCTTTGCCGATAGGCCTCCCACACCAGATCGAGCAGCCGCGGATCCATCTTGGTCGGCTCGTTGCGGCGCCAGTCGCGCAGGATGATGTTGATCTTGCGCAGGCCTTCCGGATCGTAGCGGCCATTGCGCTTGTAGACGATCTCGGCCTTTTCGTGCGTATGCAGGTGGTAGAGCTTCAGCGAACGGATTTCGGCCTTCGCGCCGGAGACGGCTGCCGAGAGGAACCCGACGGCCAAAATCACAAACGTCAGCCACCTCGGCCAGACGCTCATGTGAAAATGCCGCCCGTTTTTGTGTCGTTCGACTTGGTTCAAATCAAAAGGCCTTGCAGGCTGCCGTTTGTCCCCGGATTTGCCCAAACGGATGCGTGGTTCTCACATCCGAATATCGATCCTAATGGTTAATCATCGCTTATTGAAGCCGAAATGCGGTAACACCGTGGCGATATCCCGTCCAAAATGATGCACTGCGTTTCGTGGTAAATCACTGGTTTAGATCAGGAATTCGGCTCGATGCCGAACACGATCTGTTACCATTAGCCTTAATGCGTGATCGGCAGCAACTTAAACCGCTGAAAACCCAGGATTTTCGCGCCAAAAGCGACAATTTGACTCAGATTCTAAACGGCTGGGCAGGGATGCGGCCTGCCTCTCAGGAAGCGAGCCGGTCGAGGCGGCCCGCTTCGGGATCAATGCCATATTCCTTCAACTTGCGGTAGAGCGTGGAGCGGCCGATGCCGAGACGGCGCGCCACCTCACTCATCTGGCCGTTATAGTGGTCGATCGCAAGCTTGATCATTTCGAGCTCGACATCGGCCAGCGCGCGCACATTGCCGCGCTCGTCCAAGGCTCTCAGCGTGCCGAAGCGGGGCTGCAGCCGCGACGACGGAGGGTCGCTCTCGGGCAAGGCAGTCCCTGCCCCGTCGGCAACGGCCTCGCCGGCCGGCTGCGGCTCGGCCGCCACCGTTGCAGCGGCCGATGCCGGCTCGGCATCCAGCTTCACCGTGCCTTCGACCTGCGCTCGGATCTGCGGGAATTCCTCTTCGGTCAGCAAATCGGCTTCGGCGAGCACCGACGCCCTGAACACGGCATTCGAGCTGGCGGATGTTGCCGGGCCAATCATAGGCCTGCAGCATCGCCAGCGCTTGGCCGATATGCCGGTGAGGCGACGGCGCGGATCGGCCGGCGCCACCTTCTCCATGAAGTGCCTGACCAGATAGGGGATATCGTCGCGCCGGTCGCGCAACGGCGGCACAAAGATCG
The DNA here is from genome assembly GCF_001510895.1 of Mesorhizobium loti. GTDB lineage: Bacteria > Pseudomonadota > Alphaproteobacteria > Rhizobiales > Rhizobiaceae > Mesorhizobium > Mesorhizobium loti_A. The sequence goes on from NZ_LPWA01000001.1 coordinate 193,703, forward strand.
GATAGACGTTGAGCCGGTAGAACAGGTCCTCGCGGAATTTGCCGTCCTTGACCTGCTGCAACAGGTTGCGGTGCGTCGCCGAGATCAGCCGGATATCGACCTTGACGGTCGAACGGCCGCCGACCGGGTCGACCTCGCCCTCCTGGACGGCGCGCAGCAGCTTGACCTGGACGTCGAGCGGCAGGTCGCCGATCTCGTCCAGGAACAGCGTGCCGGAATGGGCCTCGACGAATTTGCCGGTGTGCTTGTCGGTGGCGCCGGTAAACGAGCCCTTCTCGTGGCCGAACAGGATCGATTCGACGAGATTGTCGGGGATGGCGCCGCAATTGACGGTGACGAACGGTTTCGAGCGGCGGTCGCCGCTGCCCTGGATGGCGCGCGCCACCAGCTCCTTGCCGACGCCGGACTCGCCTTCGATCAGGATCGGGATGTTGGAGCCGCGGCCTTTTGCCCGAGGCGGATCACCCGGTCCATCGCCGGGCTGCGGGTGATCAAGTCCTTGAAGGTGAGATGGCCGCCGCGCCGCCGCGACGTGCGCTTCACCTCGTCCTCGACCGCCTCGACCTTCAAAGCATTGGAAATCGACGCCTGCAGCCGGTCGGGCGAGGCCGGTTTGACGACGAAATCGAATGCGCCGTGACGCATCGCCGAAACGACGGTCTCGATGCCGCCCTGGGCAGTCTGCACGATGACCGGCAGGTTGATGGCGCGCTCGCGCATCGCCTTCAGCACGCCGATGCCGTCGAGGCCGGGCATGACGAGGTCGAGGATGACGACGGACACATCGCGCGCGTTCGGTCCGTCGAGCACGTCGAGGCCCGCTACGCCGCCGTCGGTGACGATGGCGCTGTGGCCGAATTTCGTCACCGCCGCCTCGAGCAGCCTGCGCTGCACGGGATCGTCATCGACTATGAGTATGGAACCTGTCATGACTGTGTTGGCTGCCCGGCCCTAAGAAATCCCCATGGATCATCTTGGCACAGGGTTCTAAATAAGGTTTCAAAAAACCCGGTGAACGAATTCCTTAGGATTTGACCGGCTTCTCCTTTCCCCTTGGTCCTGGAAGGTATTTTGATGCGCATGATGTTTGGTCGGCGGCTCGCGGCGCCAGCGTCTGGTCAGGGCGCGGCGGAGCTTGGCGATCTGCCGGAATGGAATCTTGCAGATCTCTATTCCGGCATGGAAGCGCCGGAGCTGAAGCGCGATATCGCCCGGGCGGCAAGCGACGCCGTTGCCTTCGAGGCTCGCTGGAAGGGCACTTTGGCCGCCGAGGCCGAACGCGGCGCCGCCGGCCGGCTGGGCGAAGCGCTGACGGCCTACGAGGCGCTGGAGGAACTGATCGGCCGCATCGTCTCCTATGCCGGGTTGATCTATGCCGGCAACACCGCCGATCCGCAGCGCGCCAAGCTCTATGGCGACGTCCAGGAGAAGATGACAGATGCCAGCGCGCATCTTTTGTTCTTCGCGCTCGAGCTCAACCTGATCGACGACGCGGTGATCGAGCTGCGCTTGCGGCCGACGCGACCTTCGCCCACTACCGCCCGTGGGTGCTCGACCTCAGGAAGGACAAGCCCTACCAGCTCGAGGATCGGGTCGAGCAGCTGTTCCATGAAAAGTCGGTCACCGGACGCGGCGCCTGGAACCGCCTGTTCGACGAGACGATGACCGACCTGCGCTTCGATGTCGACGGCGAGGAACTGACGCTGGAGCCGGCGCTTAACCGGCTGCAGGACTCGGATGGCGAACTGCGCCGCCGCGCCTCAGAGGCACTCGCCGCGACCTTCCGCAAGAACCTGCGCACCTTCACCCTCATCACCAACACGCTCGCCAAGGACAAGGAGATTTCCGACCGCTGGCGCGGTTTCGAGGACATCGCCGATTCACGCCATCTCGCCAACCGTGTCGAGCGCGACGTGGTCGACGCGCTGGCGGCCGCCGTGCGCGAGGCCTATCCGCGCCTGTCGCATCGTTACTATGCCATGAAGGCGCGCTGGCTCGGCATGGAGGTGATGAACCACTGGGACCGCAACGCGCCCCTGCCCGAGACCCCGCAGGCGGTGATCCGTTGGGACGACGCCAGGGACACGGTGCTGTCGGCCTACCAGCGCTTTTCGCCCGACATGGCGGAAATCGCGCGCACCTTCTTCGACCGCAAATGGATCGATGCGCCGGTGCGGCCCGGCAAATCGCCCGGCGCCTTCGCCCATCCGACCGTGCCGTCAGCGCACCCTTACGTTTTGCTCAACTACATGGGCAAGCCGCGCGATGTGATGACGCTGGCGCATGAGCTCGGCCATGGCGTGCACCAGGTGCTGGCGGCCGGCCAGGGCGCGCTGATGGCCTCGACGCCGCTGACGCTGGCCGAGACGGCCTCCGTCTTCGGCGAGATGCTGACCTTCCGCTCGCTGCTCGACCAGACCGCCGACAAGCGCGAGCGCAAGGCGATGCTCGCCCAGAAGGTCGAGGACATGATCAACACCGTCGTGCGCCAGATCGCCTTCTACGAGTTCGAGCGCAAGGTGCATGCCGAGCGCCGCAACGGCGAACTGACCTCGGACAGGCTGGGCCAGTTCTGGCTGGAGGTGCAGGCGGAGAGCCTGGGACCGGCGATCAAGCTGCGCGATGGCTACGAGGTCTTCTGGACCTACATCCCGCATTTCATCCACTCGCCCTTCTACGTCTACGCCTATGCCTTCGGCGACTGCCTGGTGAACTCCCTCTATGCCGTCTATCAGAACGCCGAGCGCGGCTTCCAGGAGAAGTATTTCGAGATGTTGCGCGCCGGCGGCACCAAGCATCACTCGGAGCTTCTGGCACCCTTCGGCCTCGACGCCACCGACCCTGCTTTCTGGCAGATCGGCCTTGGCGTGATCGGCGCCCTGATCGACGAGCTGGAAGCGCTCGATAAATGACGGGCGTTTCGCCCGGTGGCATAGGTCAGAATAATTTAGCCGAAACGCATATTCGCGGCGGCTCTATTCTTGTCCTAAATACCTGTTCTTCAATAACTCTCCGCCGCATTTTTCCATTAGCTTTCCGCAGGCCATATGATAGCGTCCGGCCTCAAGCTCAGCCGGACGCATCGCCAAGGCCAGAGACGGCCTTCGCGGCGCTTCGGCGGATGCGATGACGGTCGTCGGCCATAGCTGGAGGAGAGCCAACCGCCGACAGCTCGATTGAAGCGGCTGTTCCGCCGACCGCGGAACGATTGACGATTCTTGCGGCAAGCCCGCCATTCCGGGCCGCAGCCGCTCGATCGGACTGGAGAGGGAAATGAGCACTTTCTTCTATATGCTCCTGGCGTTCGTTGTGGGTGTTTTGGTTGGCTGGTTCATCTGGGGCCGCCTGCGCGGCGAGCTCGACAGCCTGCGCGGCGATCTCGACCGCACGAAGAGCGAACGCGACAGGTTGCGCGCCGATACCAACCGCCTGAGCGGCGAGCTCGAGGCGTGTGGCCGTGCCCGCGCCGATCTTGAGAACCGGCTGCGCGAAGCGCCTTCCGGCAAGGCCGGTGCCGACAAGGCCGCCGCGCCTGCGCCGACGGCGCTGATGTCGACGCCGGCCGCGGCGAAATCGCCCGCGGCAAAACCCGCTTCGACCAAAACCGCTGCGACTAAGCCGGCAGCAGCTAGGACGACCGCTGCCCCGAAACCGGCGGCCAGATCGCTGCGCCAAGAAAGACCGCCCCGGCTCCGAAGAAAACAGCCGCTCCGAAAGCGACAGCCGGCAAGGCCGACAACCTGCGCCGCCTGATCGGCATCGGCCCGGTCAACGAAAAGCTGCTCAAGGGCCAGGGCGTTACGACCTATGCGCAGATCGCCGCGTGGACCGACGCCGACGTGAAGCGCATCGAGGAGGTGCTCAATTTCGATGGTCGCATCGCGCGCGAGAAATGGATCGAGCAGGCGAAGCTCTTGGCCGCTGGCGACGAGGCCGAATTCGCCCGCCGGTTCCCGACGGCGGGCACCGCCAGCAATACCTGATCCATTCAGCCTTTGGGCACCTGACGGGGCGGCGGCGCTCATCATGGGCACCGCCGCTTTCCTTTTGTTCCAGCCGCCTTTGCGTCCTTGGACGCCGCTCTCTCGATTGCGCGCCGACAGCCCCCCATATAGAGCGATCGACGGCGTCCATTGACCGCATCCGAGGCTCATGTCCCTGCCTTCAGCAATCTTCCGCAATGACGAGACCGCTCGCCAGCTCGTCTTCGACAAGCCGCGCGAAATCATTGTCGCGCTGAGCGCGGACGAGTTCTTACCGGCGCTCGAGACGGCGCAGGCTGCCTCCGACGCCGGCAAATGGCTGGCCGGCTATTTCTCCTACGAGGCCGGCTATCTGCTCGAGCCGAAGCTGGTGCCATTGTTGCCTGAGGGCCGCCGCGCGCCGCTGATCTGTCTCGGCGTCTTCGACGCGCCGCTTGAACAGGCCGTGCCGCAGAACCCGGGCCCCGCCAGCAACGGCCCGATCTTCGACGCCAGGGCAAGTTGGTCCGCCGAGGACTATGGCGTGCGCTTCGTGCGCCTGCACGACCACATCCGCAAGGGCGACTGCTACCAGGGCAATCTGACCTTTCCGGTGCATGCGCAGTGGTCGGGCGATCCGCTCGCCGCCTTCGACGCGCTGACCGAACGCCAGCCGGTGAAATACGGCGCGCTGGTTTCGCTTGGCGATCCGATCGTGCTGTCGCGCTCGCCGGAACTGTTCTTCGAGATCGACGCCGAAGGCATGATCGAAACGCACCCGATGAAGGGCACCGCGCCGCGCGGCGCGACAAAGGCCGAGGATGCGCGGCTGAAGGCATTCCTGCGCAACGACGAGAAGAACCAGGCCGAGAACCGCATGATCGTCGACCTGCTGCGCAACGACATCTCGCTGATCAGCGAGGTCGGCACGCTGGAGGTGCCCGAACTGTTCCGCATCGAGACCTATCCGACAGTGCACCAGATGGTGAGCCGGGTACGGGCAAAGCTCTTGCCGGATATCGGCATCCGCCAGGTCTTCGCCGCGCTCTTTCCCTGTGGCTCGATCACCGGCGCGCCAAAGATTCGCGCCATGGAGATCCTGCACGATCTCGAAGGCGTGCCGCGCGACGTCTATTGCGGCGCCGTCGGCTGGGTCGCGCCTGGCGGCAGGATGCGCTTTTCGGTGGCGATCCGCACCATCTCGCTCTTTGCTGGTGGCGAAGCCGTCTACAATGTTGGCGGCGGCGTCGTCTTCGATTCCACCGCCGATGAGGAGTACCGGGAGTGTCTTCTGAAAGCGCGCTTCGCGACCGGAACAGTGCCGATTTCGAGCTGATCGAGACCATGCGCAGGGAGCCCGGCTCGGGCTTCCTGCGCTTCGACCGCCATCTTGCGCGGCTCTACGCTTCGGCGGCGGAGCTCGGCTTTGCCTGCGACCCGCAGCGGGTCGGCGAGGTGCTGACGGGCGCGGTCGGCGGACAGCGGATCGCACTGCGCACCCGCCTCGCCCTGCATCGCAACGGCGAAGCGGCAGCGTCTGCGCAGCCTTACGAACCGCTTCCCGCCGGCAAGGCGTGGCGGCTGCAATTGGCGCGGGTCCGGCTCGATTCCGGCGACACGCTGCTGCGCCACAAGACCAGCCGCCGCGATACCTACCAGCGCGCACGCGCCGAGTACCTTGCCACCCGCGCCGACGAGGTGCTGCTTGCCAATGAGCGCGGCGAACTCTGTGAAGGCACCATCACCAATCTCTTCGCCGACTTCGGCGACGGCGTGCTCGCGACGCCAAGACTTGATTGCGGCCTCTTGCCTGGAGTACTGCGAGCCGAGCTTCTGGACGAAGGCCGCGCCATGGAAGCGATCTACACCTTCGACGATCTGAAGTCCGCGAAGGCGATCTTCGTCGGCAACTCGCTGCGCGGGCTTATCCCGGCGCAGCTGGCCTGAGCCGCCCGCCATTTCTGTTGAGAAAAGCATGACCATTCGCCAGCCGACCCACACGCCTTATGACGGATCCTCGAAGCTCTTCACCATTGGCCTGAAGCCGCTCGAGCTCGACCGCTGGATCGAGGTCGACGAATTCCTTTTACCGCATCTCGCCGAGAAGCAGCGGCTTTACGCGGAGATCCCGGAAAAGGTCTTTGTCGAGGAAGGCGATACGCGCGACGCACAGCGCGAAGTGCTCGACCTCCTTCTCGCCTGTCTCGCGGCAAAGCACACCGGAACCCATCGCGGTGCTGGCTCGCCCATCGAGGACCTCGAAAAGGCGATGGGCGGTCTCGCTCCCGAACTGCGCGAAGCACCGCTTGTGTGGGCATCGCTGCTGGTCCAAGAGGATTTGATCCTCATGCGCCGGGACGACAGCGGCTGGCGGCTCGCCGCCGGATCGCTCTGCTTTCCGTCATCCTGGTCGCTTCAGGAAAAATTCGGCAAGCCGCTGCAGCAAATCCATGCGCCGGTGCCCGGCTTCGGCCCCGGCACGCGGCCGGCCGAGGTCATCAACCGCATGTTCGACGGCCTGCAGGGTCAGGCGGTCGAACGCTTCAACTGGTCGATCCAGGCGGGCGACGCGCTCTATTACCCGCTTTCCAACATCCAGCGCATCGACCGCGCCACCAACCGCCCGACACGCTTTCCGGACGGCGACATCAACGCCCACGCCTTCATCCGTGTCGAGCGCCAGACGCTGCGCAAGCTGCCGGTCTCACGCGACGTCCTCTTCACCATCCGCATCCATCTCGACCCGCTGGCCGTGCTCGCGCGCCACCCCGACAAGGCAGCGCTCGCAGCTTCTTTCGCCGAGCAGCTCAACGCCCTCGACCAGGCGCAGCTCGACTACAAGGGCCTGACCGCTGATCGCGACCGGCTGGTCGCCTTCCTCGACGGCATGGCCAGGGCGGCTTAACCACGTGGCCATTCCGGCTTAGCTGGCGGTTGGCGCTTTTCACTGGTTTATGACAATGATCTGTGATTGTAGCGCTTGGCCATCGGGCGGGAACGCCCGGCTTTTTGCATATGTTTGAAGGAGTGTCCGAAAAAATGGCGAATGAAAACTGGCCCGTTTACGGTGAAATCACCGGCCCTGTCGTGATGATCGGCTTCGGCTCGATCGGGCGGGGAACGCTGCCGCTGATCGAACGCCATTTCAAGTTCGACAAGTCGCGCATGACGGTCATCGACCCGCGCGACACCGACCGTAAGCTGCTCGACGAGCGCGGCATCACCTTCATGCAAGATGCGGTGACCAAGAAGAACTACAAGAAACTTCTGACCCCGCTTCTCACCAATGGCAGCGGCCAAGGCGTCTGCGTCAACCTGTCGGTCGACACCTCCTCGCTCGAATTGATGAAGCTCTGCCGCAAGCTCGGCGTGCTCTATATCGACACCGTCGTCGAGCCGTGGCTCGGCTTCTATTTCGACGAAAAGGCCGACAATGCCTCGCGCACCAACTATGCGCTGCGCGAGAGCGTGCGCCAGGAGAAGGAGAAGAACCCGGGCGGCACCACCGCGATCTCCTGCTGCGGCGCCAATCCCGGCATGGTTTCGTGGTTCGTCAAGCAGGCGCTGGTCAATCTCGCCACCGATCTCGGGCTCGAGTTTGCCGTGCCGGCGGAGCACGACCGCGAGGGCTGGGCGAAGCTGATGAAGAAGGCCGGCGTCAAGGGCATCCACATCGCCGAGCGCGACACCCAGCGCACCAAGAAGCCAAAGCCGATGGATGTGTTCTGGAACACCTGGTCGGTCGAGGGCTTCATCTCGGAAGGCCTGCAGCCGGCCGAGCTCGGCTGGGGCACGCACGAGACCTGGATGACGAAGAACGGCAAGAAGCACAAGAACGGCTCGCAAGCGGCGATCTATCTGGAGCAGGCTGGCGCCAACACCCGCGTGCGCAGCTGGTGTCCGACGCCCGGCCCGCAATATGGCTTCCTGGTGACGCACAACGAGGCGATCTCGATCGCCGATTTCTTCACCGTGCGCAGCAAGAAGGGCAAGGTGAACTACCGCCCGACCTGCCACTATGCCTATCACCCCTCCAACGACGCCGTGCTGTCGCTGCATGAGATGTTCGGCGCCGCCGGCAAAGCGCAGCCCGTTCATCACGTGCTCGACGAGAACGAGCTGGTCGACGGCGTCGACGAACTCGGCGTGCTGCTCTACGGCCACGACAAGAACGCCTACTGGTACGGCTCGCAGCTGTCGCTGGCCGAGGCGCGCAAGCTGGCGCCCTACCAGAACGCAACCGGGCTGCAGGTCACCTCGGCGGTGCTCGCCGGCATGGTCTGGGCGCTGGAAAATCCAGCAGCCGGTATCGTCGAGTCCGACGAGATGGACTACAAGCGCTGCCTGGAAGTGCAGTTTCCTTACCTCGGACCGGTCAGGGGCTATTACACCGACTGGACGCCGCTCGACAGCCGACCCGGCCTCTTTCCTGATGATCTCGACAGGGACGACCCGTGGCAGTTCCGCAACATCCTCGTGCGATAGCGGTTCGGCCGGCATGTCTCACCGCCTTGCAATCGCCCGGAAATCGGGCGATTGAAGGTGAGCGGCCTAGAGCGACGTGCGTCCAGTCGGACGCACAAAGTACGCTCTAGCACTTAGATGAACGCATCGTGCTTTCCGAAAAATCGGAAGCGATTTTTCGGAAAGCACGATACGAGAGGAGAGGATTTTCAAATGACTATTGCGCGCAAATTGCTTTCGGCAGGCGCCGCGGCAAGCCTTTTGGCTGCGGCCGCCTGCACCACCACGGGGCCTTCAGAACCGCCGACATCGGCACCCAAGGGCGTCGAGGGCAACTGGATCGACGCCAAGGGCACCGGCCTGTCGACCTTCACGGCCGGCAGCTTCACCACCGTCGCGACCGACACCGGCCAGAAGTTGTCCGAGGGCAGCTACACCATGACCGGCCCGACCTCGGTCGAGATTCACGGCACGTCGCTGATCCGCCAGACGCCGGTCAGCTTCAACTGCCTGATGGTTTCGACCAGCCAGCTCAACTGCACCAGCGCCAGCGGCCAGAACTTCGTCCTGACGCGCCGGGCCTGAACCGAAAAAACATCGACGTCGTGAAGGATGGCGGCGCGAGCCGCCGTCCTTTTTTGTGCCGGCAAACCTCTTCCCGATTTCCGCTTGCATCGGTCAAAACGCGATGTGAACATGCCGGAAAAAGCTGGCTGTTATGTTCCAGTCAAGCGAGGGCACTAAGCATTTCAGGACAGCTCATCCGGGAGACGAAGATGAAGAAATTTGCCGTTATTGGTGCTCTTTCCGCATCAGCACTTGGCCTGTCGGCCGGAGCATCCTTTGCCGACTACACGTTGAACATCCTGCATTTCAACGATTGGCACAGCCGCATCGAAGGCAACAACAAATACGAGTCGACCTGTTCCGCCGAGGAGGAGACCAAGGGCGAATGCATCGGCGGCGCCGGCAGGCTGGTCACCGCGATCGCGCAGGAGCGCAAGAAGCTCGAAGGTCAGAACGTGCTGCTGCTCAATGCCGGTGACAGCTTCCAGGGATCGCTGTTCTACATCACATATAAGGGCGCGGCGGAGGAGGAATTTCTCAATCAGCTCAAGCCCGACGCGGTGACGCTCGGCAACCACGAATTCGACGACGGCGAGAGCGCGCTGGTGCCTTACCTCGACAAGGCGCAGTTCCCGGTCGTCAGCGCCAATGTCGTGCCCAACGACAAGTCCGGCGCCAAGGGCAAGATCAAGCCGTCGCTCGTGGTCGAGGTCGGCGGCCAGAAGATCGGCATCGTCGGCGCCGTCACCAACGACACGCCCGAGCTCGCCTCGCCCGGTCCCAACATCGCCATTGAGGACGACGTCAAGTCGATCACCGCCGAGGTCGAGAAACTCAAGGCGCAGGACATCAACAAGATCATCGCCGTCACCCATATCGGCTACAATCGCGAGCGCGATGTCATCGCGAAAATCCCGGGCGTCGACGTGGTGGTCGGCGGTCATAGTCACACGCTTCTGTCGAACACCGACCCGAAGGCTGCGGGCCCCTATCCGACGATGGTCGACAACCCCGACGGCTACAAGGTGCCGGTCGTGCAGGCGGCGTCCTATTCGAAGTATCTCGGCGAGTTCAAGGTCGTGTTCGACGACAACGGTGTCGTCAAGCAAGCGAGCGGCGACCCGATCTACCTCGACAAGTCGATCACGCCCGATCCGGCCGTTCTCGCCCGCATCAAGGAGCTTGGCGCGCCGATCGAGGCGCTGAAGAACAAGGAAGTCGCCGAGACCACCAAGGCCATCGACGGCAGCCGCGAGAATTGCCGGGCGCGGGAATGCGAGATGGGCAATCTCGTCTCCGACGCCGTCCTCGACCGCGTCAAGGGCCAGGGCGTCGAGATCGTCATCTCGAACGGCGGCGGCCTGCGCGCCTCGATCGACCAGGGCACCGTGACCATGGGCGAGGTGCTGACGGTGCTGCCGTTCCAGAACACGCTGGCGACGTTCAAGATCTCCGGCAAGGATCTGGTGGCCGGTCTCGAAAACGGGCTTAGCCAGATCGAGGATGGCGCCGGCCGTTTCCCGCAGGTGGCCGGCCTGAAATATTCTTTTGACAAGTCGGTGGCGCCCAATGCCGGCCGCGTCAAATCGGTCGAGGTGATGGAGAACGGCGCCTGGGCCCCGCTCAATCCGGACAAGCAGTATCTCGTCGCCACCAACAACTATGTCCGCCAGGGCGGCGACGGCTACAAGGTGTTCGCCGAGAAGGCGACGGACGCTTATGACTACGGTCCCGGCCTGGAGCAGGTGGTGGCCGACTATCTCGGCGCGCACCGGCCTTACACGCCGAAGCTCGACGGCCGCATCACCGAGGTCGGCGCGGCGGTGGCGGCAGCGGAACCTGCAAAGCCGGCCGAGACTGCTCCGGCCACGACGGCACCGGCGGCCAAACCTGCCAAACCGGCCGAGACGGCGCCCGCAATGCCGGCTTTGCCGTCCAATTCCGGCGACATCGCAGGCACGCCGCCGACCGTTCCGGCCGAGACGACCGCTGCCCCTGCGGCCGAACCGGCCAAGCCGGCCGAGACAGCGCCCGCCGAGGCCAAGCCGGCCGGAACCGGCCCGGAGACCAGCCCAGAAACCAGCCATGTGATCGCCGCCGGCGACACCTATTGGGACCTGGCCAAGAAAAACTATGGCGACGGTGCCAAGTGGAGGCTGATTTCCGAGGCCAACAAGGACTACCGGCCGCGCCGGCTGCCGCTCGGCGCGACGCTGACCATCCCACCGGCCGCGAAGTAACTGGTGGCAACCAAAGGGCTCGCTCGGGCAACCGGGCGAGCCCCGCACTCCAGTTCGACGATCGAGGTGCGGCCAGACGCAGCATTGAAAACCGGCACGGCATCGCTAGTTTCGCGGCGCACAAAGCAATTCCAGGAAAAGTGCGCAGCGGTTTTCCGTCCGGAATTGCGTGGCCTTCGGTGCCCGGAGACAGTCGATGACGCTTGCCAATCCTGCCGATGCGAAAGCCGCCGAGACCGCCGGTGTGGCGCAGACGGGTGCCGCGCCGGTGAAGGCGGGCAAGATCGGCATCATGCTGGTCAATCTCGGCACGCCAGACGGCACCGATTTCAGGTCGATGTGGCGCTATCTGAGAGAATTCCTCTCCGATCCGCGCGTCATCGAGCTCAACAAGGCGATCTGGTATCCGATCCTCTACGGGCTGGTCCTCACCACCCGGCCGAAAAAGTCCGGCGCCAACTACGCCAGGATCTGGAACCGGGAAAGGAACGAGTCGCCGTTGCGCACCTTCACCCGCGCGCAGGCCGAGAAACTCGCCGGTGCGCTCGCTGGTCTTCCGGACATCGTGGTCGATTGGGCGATGCGCTACGGCAACCCCTCGACTGCAAGTGTCGCTCAAAAACTGGTCGAGCAGGGTTGCGAGCGCATCCTCAGCTTTCCGCTCTACCCGCAATATTCGGCGACGACGACAGCCACCGCCAACGACCAGCTGTTCCGGGCGCTGATGAAGATCAGGCATGCGCCGGCGATCCGCAGCGTGCCGCCCTACTACGACGAGCCGGTCTATATCGAGGCGCTCGCGCGTTCGATCGAGAAGCATCTGGCGACGCTCGACTTCGAGCCGGAAGTGGTGATCACCTCCTACCACGGCATCCCGAAACCCTATTCCGACAGGGGCGATCCCTATCGGGCGCATTGCCTGGAGACGACGCGACTGCTGCGGGCAAGGCTCGGTTGGGACGAGAAAAAGCTCATCACCACTTTCCAGTCGCGCTTCGGCGCGCAGGAATGGCTGCAGCCCTACACCGACGTCACCGTCGAAAAGCTGGCGAAGGACGACGTCAAGTCCATCGCGGTGGTCAATCCAGGTTTTTCGGTCGACTGCATCGAAACGCTGGACGAGATCGGCCGCGAAGCCGCCGAGACCTTCCACCATGCCGGCGGCAGGAACTTCGCCCATATTCCTTGCCTCAACGACAGCGCCGAGGGCATGGCGGTGATCGAGGCGCTGGTACGGCGCGAGCTGTCCGGCTGGGTGTGACCGGCTTCACCGACAGACGTTGAAACCGGTGCGCAAAAGCCTCCGCTGACCAATATTCGTGATCACCTGATTGTAACGTTGCGGAAACACACTTAAGTGATTTCGTGAGGTCGCCGCCTTTTGAGGGAGAAAACGAAATGGGCTTCAGCGGTTTCGATATTGCCATCATTGTTCTTGTCTTTCTGGTCATCATCCTTCTTTTCAAAGGCATCAAGACGGTGCCGCAAGGTTACAATTACACGGTGGAACGTTTCGGGCGGTACACCAAGACGCTGACCCCTGGCCTGAACATCATCAACCCGATCTTCGAACGCATCGGCGCCAAGATGAACATGATGGAGCAGGTGCTGGATGTTCCGAGCCAGGAAATCATCACCCGCGACAACGCCATAGTCGGCGTCGACGGAATCGCCTTCTTCCAGATTCTCAATGCGGCGCAGGCCGCTTACCAGGTCTCCGGTCTGCAGAACGCCATCCTCAACCTCACCATGACCAACATCCGCACCGTCATGGGCTCGATGGACCTCGACGAATTGCTGTCCAACCGCGACGCGATCAACGAACGCCTGCTGCGCGTCGTCGACGAGGCGGCGCATCCGTGGGGCATCAAGATCACCCGTGTCGAGATCAAGGACATCAACCCGCCGGCCAATCTGGTGGAATCGATGGGCCGCCAGATGATGGCCGAACGCGACAAGCGCGCCCAGATCCTCGCCGCCGAAGGCCTGAAACAGTCGCAGATCCTGGAAGCCGAAGGCCGCAGGGAAGCCGCTTTCCGCGACGCCGAAGCGCGCGAGCGCTCGGCCGAAGCCGAGGCCAAGGCGACGCAGGTCGTGTCGGAAGCCATCGCCAAGGGCGACGTGCAGGCGATCAACTACTTCGTCGCGCAGAAATACACCGAGGCGCTGGCCAAGATCGGCTCGTCCAGCAACAACAAGATCGTGCTGATGCCGTTCGAAGCCTCATCGCTGATCGGTTCGCTGGGTGGCATCGGCGAGACGCCCGCGAAGTCTTCAAGGGCGACGGCCCTTCCGGCACGCAGCGGCAGGTCTCGCGCCCGCCGGTGGTGCGGCCGAGCGATACCTGATGTGACACTGTCGGTTGGAGAGAACTTCAATGATCGAGCGCATCGTTTCGGAACTCGGTCCCTGGAACTGGATGGTCCTCGGCTTCGTGCTGCTGGTGATGGAAATCGTGGCGCCCGGCGTCTTCATGCTGTGGATCGGCATCGCGGCGCTGATCATCGGCGCGGTGTCGCTGCTCATCGGCTATGCGGCCATCTGGCCGTGGCAGGCCGAGTTGAATGGCGCCATCTGGACGTGGCAGGTTCAGGTTATCGCCTTTCTCGTCCTGTCCGTGATCTCGGCCTTCGTCGGCAAGAGGCTGACGGCCGCGCGCGCCGGCGAGGTCGATCAGCCGCTGCTCAACCGCCGCGGCGCCCAGATGGTCGGCCGCACGGCAACGCTCGCCGAGCCGATCCAGAACGGCCGCGGTCGCATCAGGCTGGGCGACACGCTGTGGCGCGTCTCCGGCCCGGACCTGCCCGCAGGCACGCAGGTTCGCGTGACGGGCGCCGCCGACACCGATCTGGAGCTGACCGTCGAGGCGATCTGAACCGAGACGGCATCTGGAATCCGGCGAATGCCGATGCGTCCTACGCGGCGCCGATGCGCAGCAAATCGTGCAAATGCACGAGCCCTACGGGACGGCGGCCCTCGACCACCATCAGGCTGGTGATGGCGGATGTGTTGATCGTCTGCAATGCCGTCGCCACCAGCGTGTCGGGAGCGGCCGTCTTCGGCTTCTTCGTCATCACCTGATCGACGTTCATCGACAGAAGATCGCTGCCGATATGACGGCGGATGTCGCCGTCGGTGATGATGCCGATCAGCGCGCCGTCGGCGCCGGTGATCGCCACGCAGCCGAAGCCCTTGCGCGACAGTTCGACGATCGCCTCGCGCATGCCGGTGCCCGACGGCACCAGCGGCAGCCGCTCACCGACATGCATGATCTCGCGCAGCTGCATCAGGTTGGCGCCGAGCTGGCCGCCGGGATGGAAGGTACGGAAGTGATCCGGCGTGAAGCCGCGCGCCTCGAGCAGCGCAATCGCCAGCGCGTCGCCCATGACCAGCTGGAGCAGCGCCGATGTCGTCGGCGCCAGCCCGTGCGGACAGGCTTCCGGCACGGCCGGCAGGAGCAGCACCACGTCGGCGGCGCGCGCCAGCGCCGAGCTTTCGCCGGAGGTGATGGCGATCAGCGGGATCGAAAAGCGCCTGGAATAGGCGACGATGCCCATCAGCTCCTTGCTCTCGCCCGACCACGACATGGCGATGATGGCGTCGTCCCTCGCGATCATGCCGAGATCGCCGTGATTGGCCTCGGCCGGATGGACGAAGAAGGCAGGCGTGCCGGTCGAGGCGAGCGTCGCCGCGATCTTGGAACCGATATGGCCGCTCTTGCCGACGCCGGTGACGATGACACGGCCCTCGATCCGCGAAATGAGATCGATGGCGGCCGCGAACGGCTCGGACAAGCCGTTGTCGAGCGCTGCGGCAAGCGCAGCGATACCGGCCTGCTCCGTCGCCACTGTTCTCAGCGCCGATTCGATCGCGGCCTGCCTGTCCGGCGGCTTTCTTCCTGGGGACCCCGCATGCATGGCAGATGCCATTAGCGCCATGTCGCCCGCCTGTCCAACGGAATTCCCGCTTCGCGTGCGTTCAGGGGCGGCGGAATCGGCCCGCCTCAACCCTCCGTTAACCATCCGCCTTTACGGTTCGGTAAGTATGGCGCAACCGCGCCGCGCAAGCAGTGGTGACGATGTCCGGGGCCCAGCCTGAAACGATAAGAGGTCGAAAGGGCATAGCCGTCAGCACGCTGCTGGTGGCTGCGAGCGTTCTTGCGTTGCTGCGCCCGGCGCCGGCTTTCGCGCAGGAAACCGAGCTGCGCGGTGAGGTCTCCGAATCGGCAATTCTGGCCGATCAGCAGCGCAAGGCGAGGCAGTTGCGCGCGCAAGGATCTCTGGATCAGTCGGCTCCGGCGGCCCAGACGGCCGAGGACCAGACACAAGCAAACCCCTATGAGCCGGCGAGCCCGGGCGCGGTGCCCGACGACGACCAGACGGCAGGCGCGGCAGGAAGCATCTTCGACCAGCCGCAAGCAACCGACGACCCCTTCGCCGACAATCAGACCACGGCCCAGCCGCGCCGGCCTTCGACCGCCAGGCAGCGCGCGGCTGATGCCAACACAAAAAAAGATGCCAGCGGCCGACAAGAAAAAGGCCAGGAAGAAGCCCGGAGAAACCACCGGCAGCACAGCCAGGATCGCCGCCACCGGCGACCAGGCCGATACTGCGGCCACCGACCAGGACGGTCCCAACCGCCGCGCCCTTACCATCGACAGTGTCGACAGGCAGAAGCTCGATCCCGGCGCCGAGCGTACCGGGTCGATCGAAGGCCAGAAAGTCAAACCCGAGGACGATCCCTTTGCCGCCACCGGCATCAAGGTCGGCACCTTCGTCTTCCGGCCGACACTGGAGCAGGGCTTCACCGCGACGTCCAACGCCGATGCCAGCAGCGGCGGCTCGTCGGCGGTGTTGTCCGAAACGGCGCTGCGCTTCTCCGCCACCTCGGACTGGCGCGAGAATTCAGCGTTGATCAACGGCTACGGCATATTCCGCAACACGCTTTCGGGCCAGAAGATCAACGATGCGCAGGGCCGGATCGAGGGCCAGCTCAATGTCGACCTCGACAACGAGCTGCGCGCCATCGCCAAGCTCGGCTACGAAGCGGTGCCGGAATCGGCGTCCTCGCCCGACGCAATTGCCGGCGTCACCTCGCAGCCGCTGCGCCAGACCGTGGACGGCAGCCTCGGCATCGAGAAGGATGTCGGCAAGATGCGCTATACGCTGACCGGCGCGGTCACGCATGACTTTTACGGCGACGCCAAGCTCTCGGACGGCACCGTCTTGTCGCAGAAGGATCGCGACTCCACGCTCTATTCCGCGACCTTGCGCACCGGCTACCAGGTGTCGCCGGCCATCACCCCGTTCGCCGAGGTGGAAGCCGGCCGGCGGGTCTATGATCTGCGCCTCGACAGCAACGGTTTCGAGCGCTCCTCGACGCGGCTCGGCGCCCGCGCCGGCCTCGAGCTCGACATGGACGACAAGCTGTCCGGCGAATTTTCCGTCGGATGGCTGCGCGAAGCCATCGACGACGATCGCCTGCCGGCCAATGCGGGGCCGTATCTCAACGCCGATCTCAAATGGTCGCCGGAGCGCGGCACCATCATCGGTCTCACCGGAAGGACCACGATCGAGAGCACGACCGCGGCCAACGAGAGCGGCGATGTCCTTTACTCGGGCCGGCTCACCGGCGAGCGCCAGGTCCGCGCCAATCTGACGGCGAATTCGTCGCTTGGCCTCGATTGGCGGAACTATACCGGCTCCGAAGGCCACGATCTGATCCTGAGCGCCGAAGCCGGACTGACCTGGTGGCTGAACCGCTATGCCGGCCTCACCACGCGGGTGAGGACGGAGAAGCTCACCAGCAACCTGCCCGGCCGCGACTATGTCGCCAACAGCGTCTATCTCGGCCTGAAGGTGCAGCGCTGACGGTAGCGCCGAAACGCAGGCCCGGCATCACCTGAACATCGGCAATTACCCCAGGACGCCGCGCCGTTCCGAAGGCTTCATCTCGTCGAGCAGCGTTCGGATGACCCCGGCCATGCTCGCGTTCATGTCGTTGCGCCAGAGCGCGAAGGCGACATTGGCCTCGACGAAGCCTTCCGGCGAGCCGCAGTCGAAGGTGCGTCCCTTGTAATGATAGCCGTAGAAGGACTGCTGCTTCTCGAGCTTCAGCATCGCATCCGTCAGCTGGATCTCATTGCCTGCGCCGCGCTCCTGGCTTTCGAGGATGCCGAAAATCTCCGGCTGCAGGATGTAGCGCCCGTTGATGAAGAGATTGGAGGGTGCGGTGCCCGGCTTCGGCTTCTCCACCATGCCGGTGATGCGGAAGCCGTGATGGGTATCCTCGCCGCGGCCGACGATGCCGTATTTGTGCGCTTCGGCCGGGTCGCATTCCTGCACGGCGATGATGTTGTTGCCGGTCTCGGCATAGAGCTCGACCATGTCCTTCATGCAGCTTTTTTCCGACTGCATGATCATGTCGGGCAAAAGCAGTGCGAACGGTTCGTCGCCGACAAGCTCGCGTGCGCACCACACGGCATGGCCAAGCCCCATCGGCACCTGCTGGCGGGTGAAGCTGGTCTGGCCCGGCGCCGGCTGCAGCCGCTGCAGGCGGGCGAGCTGGTCGTCCTTGCCGCGCTGGGCGAGCGTGTCGTAGAGCTCGAACTGGACGTCGAAGTGATCCTCGATGACCGCCTTGTTACGGCCGGTGACGAAGATGAAATGCTCAATGCCGGCTTCGCGCGCCTCGTCGACCACATATTGGATCACCGGCCGGTCGACGACGGTCAGCATCTCCTTCGGAATGGCCTTGGTGGCTGGAAGAAACCGTGTGCCGAGGCCGGCGACCGGGAAAACTGCCTTGCGAACTCGCTTCATGCTCCACCCCATCCGTTTTGAGCCCATTATCCGCTCGGCGACGTGCTCCGCAATCCCCCCGGTCATTTTCACGCCGGAATGTTGGACTACCGAACTGCTAGCCTAAAATTCAAAGTCAAAGGCATCGACCGCTCTTTTCGTTCCCCACGGCACCTATGGTAAACTAAATACTAACCCGGTTCGGCGTTGAATGATCCTTCCTAATTTGACGAAGGAGGAAAAGATGTCCGTTCGCAACACCGCAAGGCGCCTGACGGCACTGGCGACGGCCGCCGGCCTGACGCTTGCCTTGCTGATGCCCGCCGGACCCGCTTTCGCCGATGCCGGGTTCCGCCAGTGGGTCGCAGGCTTTCGCGCTACTGCGGTCGCAGGCGGCGTTTCGGGCGCTGTCTATGACCAGGCCATGAGGGGCATTGAGCCCGACCCGGTCGTGCTGGAAAAGGCCCGCACCCAACCGGAATTCACCGCCCCCGCCTGGGATTATTTCGACAACCGCGTGCATGACCAGTCGGTGGCCAACGGCCAGGCGATGGCGCGCAAATGGAAGCCGTGGCTGGACCGGATCGAGGCGCGGTTCGGCGTCGACCGCAACATCCTTCTCGCCATCTGGTCGATGGAATCGAACTACGGCGAGACCCTCAAGCGCGACGACATCATGCGCAATGTCGTCCGTTCGCTGGCGACTCTCGCCTATGGCGACCCGCAGCGGTCGAAATATGCCCGCGCCCAGTTGGTCGCCGCGTTGAAGATCCTGCAGACCGGCGACATCGACGAAAGCCATCTGATGGGCTCCTGGGCCGGCGCGATGGGTCAGACGCAGTTCATCCCGACCAGCTACCAGCGCTACGCCGTCGACATGGACGGCAACGGTCGGCGCGATATCTGGAATTCCATCCCTGATGCGCTGGCAACCTCCGCGAACCTTTTGCGGAAGAACGGCTGGCAGGCCGGCAAGACCTGGGGCTACGAAGTGACCCTGCCGGCCGGCAAGCTGCCCGCCGGATCGAAGACGCTGGCGCAATGGCGGGCGCTCGGCGTCGCAAGGGCCGATGGCAAGCCGTTCAGGAACCTGACCGACAAGGCGACGTTGAAGGTGCCGGACGGCAGAGGCGGACCGGCATTCCTGATGATCAGGAATTTCTCGGTCATCAAGGCCTACAACAATGCCGACAAATATGCTTTAGCCGTCGGCCTTCTGGCCGACGAGATCGCCGGCGGCACCGGCCTTGTGCAGGATTGGCAGCGGCCTTTTACCAAGCTCAGCTTCGAGGAACGCCAGGAATTGCAGAAACGGCTTTCCGAGCACGGCTATTATGACGGCAAGTTCGACGGCAAGATCGGCGAAGGGTCGAAGGCCGCCATCATGGCCTACCAGGCAAAGGTCGGCTTGACCCAGGATGGCTATCCGAGCCTGGAAGTGCTGAAATGGCTCCGGAAGCAGTAGAGCCGTCCATGGCGTGAAGCATCCTTTCAAAGCCGGAAAGGATGCTGTAGCGCTTCGGCTTGCGCATGGCTTTGCCGCGTTTTGCTGGTCGTGCGCCAAGGGATGGAGACGTGATTGGTTACGGTTGCGCGTATCTGGCTGATCGTTCGCCGCCTGCCGATCCTCGTTCTGGCCGTCGCCGTGCTTGCCGTCGCCGGCTCCAGCGCCTTCCATTCACCGGCTTTCGCGCAGGAAGAGGAAAGCCGCGGCTGGTCGCTGCGCGATCTTCTGTTCCCTCGCCGCAGCGAGCGCATCGAGCCACCGGTCGAAATCCAGAAGGCCAGGCCGAAACCTAAGAAGAAACCCAAGCCGCGCCCGCCGGCCGAACCGGAGACGCCGATCGTCGAGAAGACGCCGGATGCCCGCGTCGTGCTGGTGGTCGGCGATTTCCTGGCGGGCGGGCTGGCCGAGGGTCTTGACGACGCCTTTGCCGACAATCCCGCAGTCAGGATCGTCGTGCGCAGCAACGGCTCGTCCGGCTTCGTGCGCGACGATTTCTACAACTGGCCGGTCGAGATCAAGTCGCTGATCGAGACGGAGAAGCCGTCCGTTGTTGTGGTCATGCTTGGCTCCAACGACCGCCAGCAGATGCGCGTCGGCGACGTGCGCGAGCAGCCGCGCTCCGAGACCTGGACCAAGGAATATGAGCGCCGTGCCGACGCGCTGGGCAAGGCCATTCAAGACGCCAAGGTGCCGTTCCTGTGGGTCGGCATGCCGGCGTTCCGGGTGGCGAAGATGACCTCGGACATGCTGGCCTTCAACGACATCTATCATTCGGCCGCACAGTCGCATGGCGGCGAGTTCGTCGATGTCTGGGACGGCTTCGTCGACGAGAACGGCGCCTTCGTCACCTCCGGTCCCGACATCAACGGCCAGCCGGTCCGCCTGCGTTCCGACGACGGCATCAATGTCACCAAGGCCGGCAAGCGCAAGCTTGCCTTCTATACCGAAAAGCCGCTGGCGAAGATCCTTGGACTGGCGGCGCCCGGCAGCGTCACCACCGTTTCCGCGCCGGCCGGCGCCCCGGTCGAGGCGTCGAAGCCGCAGCAGCCCCTGTCATTGTCGACCGTACACCGCCGATGCTGCTCAGCGACCCCGCGCTCGACGGCGGTACGGAACTGCTGGGGGCCGCCCCACCCGCCAAGGCCGATCCGAACCTGCCGGGCGAAAAGCTGACCGTCGAGGGCAAGGCGCCAGCCGCCTCGCCCGGCCGCGCCGACGATTTTTCTTGGCCGCCGAAACCGGCAGCAGCGGCTGCCGCTGATACGACGACGGCGATCAATCGGTAGTTCTGCGGATCGGCAGAGCCGGACCGTGGCGCAGCACTTCGAAACGGTCAGCGAGGCAGTACCGTTGCCCCCATCAGCGCCTCATCGATCGAGCGCGCCGCCTGGCGGCCCTCGCGGATCGCCCACACCACCAGCGACTGGCCGCGGCGCACGTCGCCGGCCGCGTAGAGCTTGTCGATGCTGGTCCTGTAGTCGCGGTCGTTGGCCTCGACGTTTCGCGAGCGGCGGCTGTCGGTGACGACCTTTATCTCGCCATCGAGCTCCTTCATCACGCTGTCGCTCGCCGGCCCGGCAAAGCCGATAGCGATGAAGGCGAGATCGGCGCGGATGACGAACTCGGTGCCGGCGATCGGCTTGCGCTTCTCGTCGACCTCGCAGCAGCGGACGCCGGTCAACTGGCCGTCCTCGCCGATGAATTCGAGCGTCGCCACCTGGAATTCGCGCTCCGCGCCCTCGGCTTGCGAGGAAGAGGTGCGCATCTTGGTCGCCCAATACGGCCAGACCGCGAGCTTGTCTTCCTTCTCCGGCGGTTGCGGGCGGATGTCGAGCTGTGTCACGCGCACCGCGCCCTGCCGGAAAGCGGTGCCGATGCAGTCGGATGCGGTGTCGCCGCCGCCGACCACGACGACATGCTGGCCGCTGGCGATGATCGGATGCGAGGGCCAGGCAACCGACTGGATCGGCTCGCCGCCGACGCGGCGGTTCTGCTGCACCAGATAGGGCATCGCGTCATAGACGCCGCCGAGATCGTCGCCCGGAATGTTGGCCGGGCGCGGCGTTTCTGAACCGCCGCAATAAAGAACCGCATCGTAATCGGCGAGCAGCTCCGCGACCTGCTTGTCGACACCGACATTGACGCCGCAGTGGAAGGTCACGCCTTCGCCCTGCATCTGCTCGATGCGGCGGTCGATGTAATGCTTCTCGATCTTGAAGTCGGGAATGCCGTAGCGCATCAGCCCGCCCGGCCGGCTCTCGCGCTCATAGACATGCACGTCATGGCCGGCGCGGCCGAGCTGCTGGGCGGCGGCCATGCCGGCCGGCCCGGAGCCGATGATGGCGACGCGCTTGCCGGTCTTCTTCTCCGGCGGATAGGGCCGGATGTGGCCGGTCTCGTAGGCCTTGTCGGCGATCGCCTGCTCGACCGTCTTGATGGCGACCGGAATGTCCTCGAGGTTAAGCGTGCAGGCTTCCTCGCAAGGCGCCGGGCAGATGCGCCCGGTGAATTCCGGGAAATTGTTGGTCGAGTGCAGGTTGCGGATCGCGTTGTCCCAGTCGCCATTGTAGACGAGGTCGTTCCAGTCCGGGATCTGGTTGTGGATAGGGCAACCGGTCGGCCCGTGGCAGAACGGGATGCCGCAATCCATGCAGCGCGCGGCCTGTTTCTCGACCTCCTTGTCCGACATCGGCAGCGTGAACTCGCGGAAATGCCGGATGCGGTCCGAGGCAGGCTGGTACTTGTGCACCTGCCGGTCGATTTCGAGAAACCCTGTTACCTTGCCCATAGTCCAGTCCCTGCTGTCCGAAGGCACGCTCGAAAGCCTAGCTTGTCGGCGCACCCGTTAACCTCATAAGGCCGCCATGGCAACCTTGGTTCCGAGGTCAGGATTGTTGGTGAGGATGCCGGCCGGGGCATTATCTCCCCGGCCATGCCCGAAGCCTATTCCGCCGCCACGCTCATGCGCATGCGTTCCATCTCGATCAGCGCGCGGCGGTACTCGACCGGCATGATTTTCCGGAATTTCGGCCGGAAGCTCTGCCAGTTGTCGAGGATCTCGCGGCCGCGCACCGAACCCGTGTAATGGACGTGGTTCGAGATCAGCTGATAGAGCCGCTCCTCATCATGGCTGGTCATGTCGCCGGAGACGTCGACGCGCCCCTTATGGTCGAGGTCGCCGCCATGATGGAGCAGCTTCTCCATCAGGTCGTCCTCTTCCGGAACCGGCTCCAGCTCGACCATCGCCATGTTGCAGCGCTCGGCGAAATCGCCTTTCTCGTCCAGCACATAGGCGACGCCGCCCGACATGCCGGCGGCGAAATTGCGCCCCGTCTTGCCGATGACGACGACGATGCCGCCGGTCATGTATTCGCAGCCATGGTCGCCGACGCCTTCCACGACGGTGACGACGCCGGAGTTGCGCACCGCGAAGCGCTCGCCGGCGACGCCGGCGAAATAGGCCTCACCCTCGGTCGCGCCATAGAGCACCGTGTTGCCGACGATAATCGATTCAGCAGCGATGATCTTGGCCTCTGCCGGCGGACGGATGACGATGCGACCGCCCGACAGGCCCTTGCCGACATAGTCGTTACCGGCGCCGACGAGATCGAAGGAGACGCCGCGCGCGAGAAACGCGCCGAACGACTGTCCGGCCGTGCCGGTAAGCTTGACGGTGATGGTGTCCTCGCGCAGGCCCTTGTGCTTGAAGCGCTTGGCCACTTCGCCCGACAGCATCGCTCCGGCGGAGCGGTCGACATTGCGGATCGGCAGCTCGATGGTGACCGGCTGCTTGGCCTCAAGCGCCGGCTTCGCCAGCTCGATCAGCTTGCGGTCGAGCACGTCGTCGATCGGATGCTTCTGCCGCTCGGTCCAGTGCAGCGCCTCATGCGGCGCATCGGGCTTGAAGAACATCTTCGAGAAGTCGAGCCCGCGCGCCTTCCAGTGCTGGATCACGTCGCGCTTCTCCAGCAGATCGGTGTCGCCGATGATCTGGTCGAGATGGGTGAAGCCCATGTCGGCCAGCAACGCGCGCACCTCTTCCGCTACGTAGAAGAAGAAGTTGATGACGTGCTCGGGAGTGCCCTTGAAACGCTTGCGCAGCACCGGGTCCTGCGTGGCCACCCCGACCGGGCAGGTGTTTAGATGGCACTTGCGCATCATGATGCAGCCGGCCGCTATCAGCGGCGCGGTCGAGAAGCCGAACTCGTCGGCGCCGAGCAGCGCGCCGATGATGACGTCTCGGCCGGTGCGCAGGCCGCCATCGACCTGCAGCGCCACGCGTGAGCGCAGGCCGTTGAGCACCAGCGTCTGATGCGTTTCGGCAAGGCCCATTTCCCACGGGCTGCCGGCATGCTTGAGCGAGGTCAGCGGCGAGGCGCCGGTGCCGCCGTCATAGCCGGAGATGGTTATGTGGTCGGCGCGCGCCTTGGCGACGCCGGCCGCGACCGTGCCGACGCCGACCTCCGACACCAGCTTGACCGAGACGTCGGCCGCCGGATTGACGTTCTTCAGGTCGTAGATCAGCTGCGCCAGATCCTCGATCGAATAGATGTCGTGATGCGGCGGCGGCGAGATCAGGCCGACGCCGGGCGTCGAATGCCTGACCTTGGCGATGGTCGCGTCGACCTTGTGGCCGGGCAGCTGACCACCCTCGCCGGGCTTGGCGCCTTGGGCCACCTTGATCTGCATGACGTCGGAATTGACCAGATACTCCGCCGTCACGCCGAACCGCCCGGAAGCGACCTGCTTGATCGACGAGCGTTCCGGGTTCTTGCCGCCGCCGGGCAGCGGCAGGTAGCGGTCGGCTTCTTCGCCGCCCTCACCGGTGTTCGACTTGCCGCCGATGGCGTTCATGGCGCGCGCCAGCGTCGTATGCGCTTCCCTGGAGATCGAGCCGAAGGACATCGCCCCGGTCGAGAAGCGCTTGACGATCTCGGCCGCCGGCATGACGTCGTCGAGCATCACCTTCTTGCGCCCGGTTTCCTCGGCGAGCCTGATCTTGAACAGGCCGCGGATGGTCTGCGCTCTAGCTGTCGCGCTGTCGATCTGCGCCGAATACTCCTTGAACGTGTCCCAGGAGCCCTGGCGCACGGCATGCTGCAAGGTGGCGACCGCGTCCGGCGACCACATATGCGCCTCGCCGCGCATGCGGAACATGTACTCGCCGCCGACCTCCAGGCTGTTGCGCAGCACCGGGTCGTTGCCGAAGGCGTCGGTATGGCGGCTGAGCGTCTCGGTCGAGATCTCGTCCAGCCCGACGCCTTCGATCAGGGTCGCGGTGCCGGTGAAATACTTCTCGACGAAGTCCGACTTGAGCCCGATGGCGTCGAAGATCTGCGCGCCGCAATAGGACTGGTAGGTCGAGATGCCCATCTTGGACATCACCTTGAGGATGCCCTTGCCGATCGACTTGATGTAGCGGGAGACGACCTCGTACTCGTCGACCTCTTCCGGCAGCTCGCCACGCTTGTGCATGTCGAGCAGCGTGTCGAAGGCGAGATAGGGATTGATCGCCTCGGCGCCGTAGCCGGCCAGGCAGCAGAAATGATGCACCTCGCGCGGCTCGCCGGATTCAACCACCAGCCCGACCGCCGTGCGCAGTCCCTTGCGGATCAGGTGGTGATGCACCGCCGCGGTGGCGAGCAGCACGGGAATGGCGATCCGGTCCGGTCCGATCTGGCGATCGGACAGGATGATGATGTTGTAGCCGCCGGCGACCGCCGCCTCGGCCCGCTCGCAGAGCCGGTCGATGGCGCCCTGCATGCCGGCAGCAGCCTCGTTCGAGGCATAGGTGATGTCGATCGTCTTGGTATCGAAACGGTCCTCGGTGTGGCCGATGGAGCGGATCTTCTCGAGATCGCCATTGGTGAGAATCGGCTGGCGCACTTCCAGCCGCTTGCGGCGCGACGTGCCGACAAGGTCGAAGATGTTCGGCCGCGGACCGATGAAAGACACCAGGCTCATCACCAGCTCCTCGCGGATCGGGTCGATCGGCGGGTTGGTGACCTGGGCGAAGTTCTGCTTGAAATAGGTGTAGAGCAGCTTCGACTTGTCCGACATCGCCGAGATCGGCGTGTCGGTGCCCATCGAGCCGACCGCTTCCTGGCCGGTGGTCGCCATCGGCGCCATCAGAAGCTTGGTGTCTTCCTGCGTGTAGCCGAAGGTCTGCTGGCGGTCGAGCAGGCTGACATCCTTGCGCAGCGCGCGCGGCTCGACCGGCTTGAGGTCTTCGAGGATGAGCTGCGTGTTGGCGAGCCAGGTCTTGTAGGGGTGCCTGGTGGCGATCTCCGACTTGATCTCCTCGTCGGAGATGATGCGGCCCTTGACGAGGTCAATCAGGAGCATACGGCCGGGCTGCAGCCGCCACTTCTGCACGATCTTGTCCTCCGGCACCGGCAGCACGCCGGCCTCGGAAGCCATGATGACGCGGTCGTCGTCGGTGACGATGTAGCGCGCCGGGCGCAGGCCGTTGCGGTCGAGCGTGGCACCGATCTGGCGTCCGTCGGTGAAGACGACCGCAGCCGGCCCGTCCCACGGCTCCATCAGCGCGGCATGGTACTCGTAGAACGCCTTGCGGTCCTGGTCCATGAGCTTGTTGCCGGCCCAGGCTTCCGGGATCAGCATCATCATGGCGTGGCTCAAGCTGTAGCCGCCCTGGAACAGGAACTCGAGCGCATTGTCGAAGCACGCCGTGTCCGACTGGCCTTCATAAGAGATCGGCCAGAGCTTCGAGATGTTGTTGCCGAACAGTTCGGAATCGACCGAGGCCTGGCGCGCCGCCATCCAGTTGTTGTTGCCGCGCACCGTGTTGATCTCGCCGTTGTGCGCGACCATGCGGTAGGGATGCGCCAGCTTCCAGGACGGGAAGGTGTTGGTCGAGAAGCGCTGGTGGACGAGGATCAGCGCGGTCTCGAAGCGCGGATCGATGAGGTCCTTGTAGTAGGCGCCGACCTGATAGGCCAGGAACATGCCCTTGTAGACGATGGTGCGCGCCGACAGCGACACGCAATAGGCGCCGATGTCCTTGTTGTCGTTCTCGGCATAGATGCGGCCCGAGATCACCTTGCGCAGCAGATAGAGCCTCGCCTCGTATTCCTCGTCGTCCGGAATGTCGGCCGTGCGGCCGATGAACACCTGGCGATGGAACGGCTCGGACGCGACGATCTCCGGCGCCTTCGACAGCGACGAATTGTCGACCGGCACATCGCGGAAACCGATGAGCGGCAGCCCTTCGGACTGCGCCGATTCGGCGATGATGTCCTCGATATGGGCGCGAAGTGCGGCGTCCTGCGGCATGAACCAGTGGCCGACGCCGTACTGGCCGGCGGGCGGCAGTTCGACGCCCTTGGCCGCCATCTCCTCGCGGAAGAACCGGTCCGGAATCTGCACCAGCACGCCGGCGCCGTCGCCGACCAGCGGGTCGCGCCGACGGCGCCGCGATGGGTAAGGTTTTCCAGCATCGCCAGACCGTCTTCGACGACCTGGTGCGACTTCACGCCCTTCATATTGGCGATGAAGCCGACGCCGCAGGCATCATGCTCGTTGCGCGGATCGTAAAGCCCTTGCGCGGTCAAGCTGTTGGTCGGGCCGGTGGCGGCGCGAGTCGGATTTTTGACGGCTGCCGCTTTCGTCTGCGCGGCCTGGCCGTTGATCGCAGATGGCGTCAGTTCCGTCATCGTCCTGTCCTCCGTTCCGCACCCTTGGCAGTGATTTCCCTTAGGGCGCTGGTTTGCCTTGGGAAGCACGATGCTTCCCTTTCATCCTTGCTGCACGTCTCGCGAAATTCTTGCCGAACCATGCGGCCATACGCCCGGTTCGCTTCCGGTATCGTACAGGCCAGAGCGGAGCCGTCTACCCGCCGCTCGCGACAATGGCCGGAATGGCAGCGATGATACGCCAGTCCAGCCTGTTTTGTGCGACAAAATAAGACAGCACTACTGTCCTAAATTTTTTATGGCAGAAATCGGAGGCCGGCACAAGACCGATTCACAAAAATCTTGGCCGCGCCGCGACACAAAATTTCGTGAGATGCTCGAAAAACGTAAGCTTCAATCACGGCCGTTTCCGGTCGCCGGCTGGCTTCACCGCTTTGCCAACGATTGGCCCTTGCGCTTCGGGCGCCGAAGCAGTCAAGTCGCGCCCGTTTTTGCCAATCACGATACGGACCTCTCGATGTTCTTTGCATCCGACAATTGGGCGGGCGTTCATCCCGACATTTCGGCGAACCTTTCCCGGCACGCAGCCGGCATTGCGACCGCCTATGGCGACGGCGACCTGGACCGGGCCGTCTACCGCCGCTTCAGCGAGATCTTCGAGCGGGACGTTCAGGTGTTCTTCGTCGCGACCGCACGGCAGCGAACGCGCTGTCGATGGCGGCGTTGAACCGGATCGGCGGCATCGCCCTTTGCCATTCCGAAGCGCACATGAACGTCGATGAATTCGGCGCGGCGGGTTTCTATACCGGCGGCGCGCGCATGGCGCCTGTTCCGGGTCCCTTGGGGCGCATCAACCCCCAGGCTCTGGACAAAGCCGTCAAACGCTACTCGCAGGATCTTGCGCCTGCCGGTCAGCCAATGGCTGTGACCATCACCCAGGCGACCGAGGTCGGCACGGTCTACACTGTAGACGACGTCAAGGCGATTGCCGAGGTCAGCCGTGGGCACAAACTGCCGCTGCATATGGATGGCGCCCGCTTCGCCAACGCAATCGCGGCGACAGGCGTCACTCCTGCTGAAATGACCTGGAAAAGCGGCGTCGATCTCATCTCCTTCGGCGCCACCAAAAACGGCTGCTGGATGGCCGACGCCGTGGTGATCTTCAACCCGGAAGTCGGCCCGGATCTGCGCCTGCTACGCCAGCGGGCCGGGCAGACCTTCTCCAAGGCGCGCTTCATCTCGGCCCAGTTCGAAGCCTATCTCAACGACGACCTGTGGCTGAAGATGGCGCACCACGCCAATGCGATGGCCGCACATCTGGCCGAGACGATCGAGGACGCGCCGGCGGGCAGGCTCGCCTGGTTGCCCCAGGCCAACGAAGTGTTTGCGATCCTCGACCGCGGCACTGCCGAAAAGCTGCAGGCGGCCGGCGCCAAGTTCTACGAATGGGGCATGCCGCAGGGTTTTGACGGCCATCTCGGCGACAATGAAGCCATCTACCGCTTCGTCGCCAGCTTCGCCACGACATCGGAAGAGGTCGATCGCCTCGGTCTACTGCTCTCCGAATGATCAGGCGAGGAAAGGCCGCACCAGCAATTCGAAGCCAAGCAGGATCAGGAAAATCAGGAACCAGCGGCGGAATGCCGCCGGGCTGATCCGCTGTCTGAGAACCTGCCCGAGCCACATGCCGAGCAAGGCCGGTAGTACGGCGAGCGACGACATCGCCAGATGTCTGACCTCGAACGCGCCATGCGAGGCCAGCCCCAGCGCCAGCGCGATGGTGGAGACGGTGAAGGAGAGGCCGAGCGCCTGGATGAGGTCGTCCCGGCTCAACTCGAGCGCCTGGATGTAGGGCACGGCGGGCACCACGAAGACTCCGGTGCCGCCGGTCACAAGGCCCGTCAGAAAGCCGATGACCGGCGAAGACCAGCGCTCTGCCATCGAGGGAACGCTGGGCTGCCGCGCCAGCAACGTGTAGGCGGCATAGAGAACCAGGGCGGCGCCGAGGCCTGCGGTCGTCCATTTGACATTGTCGCTGGCGAGCAGCCGCGAGCCGGCGACGGTCCCGATCACGATGCCCGCCATCATCAGCCAGAGCCGTCGCAGGATCGATGCAAAGCTCGGGCCGGCGAACAGCTGCCAGACATTGGTGACGAAGGAGGGCACGATGAGCAGCGACGCGGCGGTGACAGGCGGCATGACGGTGCCCAGCAGTCCCATCGCCAGCGTCGGCAGCCCCATGCCGGTGACGCCCTTGACGATGCCCGCCAGCAGGAAGATGACTACGATGGTTGAAGTGAGCAACAGGGAGAAATCGGACATCACCCTTCATGAACAGACGATGCGGGCTCCAAAAGAGCCAGAAGGATCCGTTGCCGATGGCACAACAAAAAGCGGCGCCTTTCGGCGCCGCTTCCGTCTCGGGGAGGGGAGACGTATGTTACGGCTGGAGCCCACGGGTTACGCGGCGGCCTTGGCCTCGATCTGCTTGGCCTTGTCCGAAGACGAGGTGATCGCGATCTTGCGCGGCTTGAGCTCTTCGGGGATGTTGCGCTTGAGGTCGACGAAGAGCAGGCCGTTCTTCAGCGTCGCACCCTCGACCTCGACGTGGTCGGCGAGCTGGAAGCGGCGCTCAAAGGCTCGCGAAGCAATGCCGCGGTAGAGCAGCTCGGAACCCTCACCATTGCCCTCTTCCTTGCGCTCGCCCTTGACGGTCAGCACGTTGCGGTGCGCCTCGATCGAAATCTCGTCTTCCGAGAAGCCGGCAACGGCCATCGAGATGCGATAGGCGTTCTCGCCGGTGCGCTCGATATTGTAGGGCGGATAGGTCTGCGCGCTCTCGGGCTGGCCGAGAGAATCAAGCATGGTGAACAGCCGGTCGAAGCCGACGGTCGAACGATAAAGCGGGGAAAAATCAACGTGACGCATGGTGTGTTCTCCTGTGAGCAACATGGTTTGCGTGTGACCCGGTGCGGAACCCTCGAAAGGCGTCCCGGATAGGCCAGCGCCCCGACATCGGCGGCCGCAATCTCCATTTGGGAAGCGCAAAAGCCCATTTCAAGAACTTCGCGCGATCAACTCCCCTGCGATCTTCCGCTCGATGAACGCCAGATGAACCGCCGCTTCGGCATCCGTTCAGCCACGTGGCGCTAGGCTGCAGCCAACAATCGGACATGCGGCGCCTCGATCGGAGCGCCGCGACGAGGCCGAACCGGGTGCAACGTCCCTTCCTCCCGGATCGACAGAGGCCGGAAGCGCGCCGCAGGGCGCTTCCGGCCTTCCCCGCTCAGCCCAAATCCCCGCAACGCCTTTGCTTTTGGCGCATGGCCGTCTATCACCATGGCAACACTTGGCCCGTTCGGGCAAAAGAACCACCAACGAAGCGCCGAATGACGGATCTTTTCCACCAGACCGAGGGCAATCCGCAGCCTGAAAATGCCGCCAGCGGCTTTTTCAGCACCCGCGACGGCAAGAAGATCCGCTATGGCGTCTTCGGCGCCGTCACCCGCCCGCTGCAGGGCACGGTGGTGCTGCTGACCGGCCGCAACGAGTGCATCGAGAAATATTTCGAGACCATCCGCAACCTCGCCGACCGCGGCTTCAGCGTCGCCGTCCTCGACTGGCGTGGCCAGGGCGGTTCCAGCCGGCTGCTGCGCGATCGCCAGCGCGGCTATGTCCGCAGCTTCCGCGACTACACCCGCGATCTCGAACAGTTCTTCGGGGAGATCGTGCTGCCGGATTGCCGCGGCCCCTATTACATCCTCGCCCATTCGACCGGGGCGGTGATCGCGCTGCTCGCCTCGCCGTCGATGGTCAACCGGGTGCGGCGCATGGTGCTGATCGCACCCTTCCTGGCCGTGCCCGACTTGCCGGTTTCGATAACCACTGTACGGCGCGTCTGCGCGGTGTTCTGCGCACTGGGCCTCGGCCGCCTCTATGCCGCCTGGGGGCCGCGCCCGAAATTGCCGACGCCCTTCGAAACCAACAAGGTGACGTCCGATCCGGAGCGCTACAGGCGCAACACCGACATCTACAGGGCCTGGCCGCAGCTCGCGCTCGGCGGCCCGACCATCCGCTGGCTGAAGGCCGCCGCCGAAGCTTCCGAGGCGGTCAGCGATCCCGACTTCATGGCAAGAATCCGGGTGCCGATGCTCGTCGTCGCGGCGGGCGCCGACCAGGTCGTTTCGACCAAGGCGGTGGAAGCCTATGCCAGGCGGCTTCGCGTCGGCTCGCTATTGATGATCGACGGCGCGCATCACGAGATCCTGCAGGAGAAGGATCTTTACCGCGAGCAGTTCCTCGCGGCCTTCGACGCCTTCATTCCTGGAACCGGCGACGCCCACTGACCGCCGCGCCGGCACGCTCGCCCCCGAGAGCCAGTCCGCAGCGTCGCCTCCCGACCGATGGACGACTTCGCCGCCTCGACGCCTCATTCCCGTTCGGCCGTCGAGCGCTAGGTGCTGTCCAAAAGAGTCGTGTGCCAGTCGAGAGAGATAGGGAGGAGCGGACATGAACACATCGAACACGCTGCCGCGTCAGGGCCACCGCCTGCTGCAGATCGGCGTCGCCCTCCTGCTGTTTTCGTCATTCGAAGGGTTTGCGATCCCCTACCTCGCCGCGCCGCGGCTCGGACTGTCCGCGCACACGCTCAGCGGCCTGCAGGGCGTTCTCCTGCTGGCGCTGGGTCTCATGTGGCCCAAGCTCAATCTCGGCGTCGCGATGTCGCGAGTTGCATTCTGGTTCCTGGTCTATTCGGCCTTGGCTATCCTGGCCGCCTATGTGATGGCCAGCATCTGGGGCGCCGGCAACGAGACAATGCCGCTGGCGGCCGGAGCCTTCCATGGGAGTGCCTTCCAGGAAGGCGTGATCAAAGGAGTAGGGTATTCGTCCGCGCCGACC
Organism: Mesorhizobium loti; assembly: GCF_001510895.1. GTDB lineage: Bacteria > Pseudomonadota > Alphaproteobacteria > Rhizobiales > Rhizobiaceae > Mesorhizobium > Mesorhizobium loti_A. The sequence goes on from NZ_LPWA01000001.1 coordinate 225,797, forward strand.
GGCCTAATCTCTTTCGCCCTCATTCTGTGGGGCCTGCGTCTCAGGGGCACCTAAGCGCCGGATGCTCAGCCGCGCAGCGCCGCCATCGCCGCGGCGTGCAGTTCGGGCGTCGCCGCCGCCAGTATGTCGCCGCCCTTTTCCGCCGGCCCGCCCTCGAAAGTGGTGACGACTCCACCCGCCTTCTCGATGATCGGGATCAACGCCACGATGTCATAGGGTTTCAAACCAGGATCGGCGACGATGTCGACGCTTCCCGCGGCCACCATGGCGAAGGCATAGCAGTCCGTGCCGTAGCGGGCGAGCTGCACCTGCTTCTCGAACTCATCGTAGCGATTGCGCGCCTCGCCCTTGAACAGCGCCGGCGTGGTGGTGAACAGCGTCGCCTGCGAAAGCTCCGTCGTCTTGCGGGTCGTGAGCTTGCGCGGGCCGCCCGGACCTTCGTAATGCGAGCCGGAGGCATTGGCATAGAACAGCTCGCCGGTGAAGGGTTGCGACATCAGGCCGGCGACGGCATCGCCATCGACCGTCAGACCGACCAGCGTTCCCCACACCGGCAGGCCGGAGATGAAGGCGCGCGTGCCGTCGATCGGGTCGATGACCCAGACATGCCGGCTCGAAATGTTCTCGCTGCCATGCTCCTCGCCGAGAATGCCGTGATCGGGGTATTCCGTCGCTATCAGCGCCCGGATGGCGCGCTCGGCCTCGCGATCGGCCTCCGTCACCGGATCGAAGCTTTCCGCCTGCTTGTTGGCGACCGCGCCCTGGCTGCGGAAGCGCGGCAAGGTCTCGGCGGCGGCGGCACGCGCGATGCGCCGCATGAAATCGATGCTGACGTCCAACTCACTCTCCCCGTTGCGGCAGCCATCGGCAGCCGCTGTTTCTGCTGGAAGAGAAGCGTGAAGCCGAGGTCAGGCGCCTCCTCCTGTTGCCCCAATGTCACACCTCAGCCGCCGAAGCGGAATTTCCACATCATATTGAATTAAAAAACCCTGAAGTCGATTGACATTTGTGCATCGCACAATAGTTTTGTTCTCGGACAGGTTACTCTGTCCATGCCCTCCTTGGGCGTTTCCTCCCTAGACTTCGACCGTGTCGTGAAAACGATGCGGTCTTTTTTTAGGCCGCGAACGGTCGCGTCGCGGTCATTCCGCGGCGAGCGGCAGGTCGACGAAATGATGGTCGGGTATCGACATCAACTCGGCCGAAAACCGCGTCAGGTCGTCGGCTAGCGCGTCGAAGCCGGCCGATTTCTGGAATGTCCGCTCGTTCATGTAAAGCCCGCGATTGACCTCGATCTGCAGCGCGTGGAGATGACGTGCCGGCCGCCCGTAATGCTCGGTGATGAAGCCTCCCGCATAGGGCTTGTTGTGCGCGACCGCGTAGCCCATGCCCGTAAGCAGGCCGATCGCCGTCTCGGTCAGAGCCGCGGTCGCCGAAATGCCGAAGCGGTCGCCGATGATGAAATCCGGCCGCACGCCGTTATCGCCGACCCGGATGCTGGCCGGCATCGAATGGCAGTCGATCAGCACGGCATAGCCGAACCTGGCATGGGTCCTGGTCAACAGCCGCTTCAGCGTCTCGTGATACGGTTTGTAGACCGTCTCTATGCGCCCCACCGCCTCGGAGAGCGGCAGTCGCCCGGGATAGATGTCCAGCCCCTCGCCCACCAGCTTCGGCACGGTGCCGAGCCCGCCCGCGACGCGGGCCGAGCGGATGTTGCAGAAGGACGGCACCGGCTCCGCGAACATGCGCGGATCGAGCTCCCATGGCTCGCGGTTGACGTCGAGATAGGCGCGCGGGAAGTTCGCCGCCAGCATCGGCGCGCCGAGCGCGACGGCGCCGCCGAAAAGCTCATCGACATAGCAATCCTCCGACCGGCGTATGGCGTTGCGGTCGAGCCGCGCCATGGCGAGGAAGCGCTCGGGATAGTGGCGGCCGCTATGCGGCGAATTGAACAGGAAAGGGACGCGTTGCTCGGCGCCCGATCGGATTTCGAAGGGTGGTAGGACCGAAAAATCCTCGGCTGCCGTCTTCAATTTGAACGAACCAGGAAACAGCACTGCATCATGATGCGAAACTGCCATCTTGCGCCCGGCATGTCCAGCATTTCAGGCCCGCGAAAACGGCTGGCCCTGGCGGCAAGGACAGGCCAACGTTCACTTGATGTTTACCGTCTCCTCCTCATATACAGGGATGGTTAACGGGCTTGCCCGTCGGCAGGCTTGGGGTGGTGATTCGGACGGGACAACATGGCACGCATTCTGCTGGCGGAAGACGATGACGATATGCGCCGGTTCCTCGTCAAGGCGCTGGAACGGGCCGGCTACCAGGTAAGCGATTTCGACAATGGCGCCAGCGCTTACGAGCGGCTGCGCGAGGAGCCTTTCTCGCTGCTTCTGACCGACATCGTCATGCCGGAGATGGACGGCATCGAGCTCGCCCGCCGCGCCACCGAGATCGATCCGGACCTCAAGGTGATGTTCATCACCGGTTTTGCCGCCGTCGCGCTCAATCCGGATTCCAAGGCGCCCAAGGACGCCAAGGTACTGTCGAAGCCTTTCCATCTGCGCGATCTCGTCAACGAGGTCGAGAAGATGCTGCAGGCGGCTTGAAGCATCTTCCGGCCAATGCATGTTGCCCAAAGTGCGCGGCGGTTTTGGGGAAACGACATGCATAGAAACAGAGCCTGAAGCGAGTCGTTCGAATCCGTTTCGACGCGACGCGCTTTAGGCATCGGCGCTTCCCGCCGCTGCGGCGAAACGGAGCTGTCTTTTCTTATTCCCGCTATTGACGCGCCGAACCAAAAATGGTGTATGCGCGGCTTCGGATGGGCGTGTAGCTCAGCGGGAGAGCACTGCATTGACATTGCAGGGGTCACAAGTTCAATCCTTGTCACGCCCACCATCCAGCCAAATCCAAATAAAGTAAGGCAATACGGCAGTAGGCAACAGGGCTTCGCCGCTGCGTTCCCGAATTTCCCCTATTGCCATACTCCCCTACTGCCCTACTCCCTCATTGAATCATTGCGGCGTGGGATCGGGCGAGTGACCGGGATTGCCACCGCCACCGCCGCCCTTGCCCTCGCGGCACGGCGCATCGCCGATGCCGCAGCATTTGGCGTTATGGGTAACGTTCGGCTTGATGGTGTCGCAGTCCCTGTAGCTTGTCGTCTTGCAGCCGGCCAGCACGGAAACGGCGATGGCGGCGAGAAAGACCTTTCTTGAAACGATAGTCATATGGCGTTCTCCTTGATGAACTTGGTTCCTTACGCAGCGCTTGGTCGCGCTTCGCCACGGAACGGTTCAAAGGAGCGAAAGATTTTTTGTCGGCCGGCTGATCGGCAGGAGCCGACGGGGTAGGTCCGGCTCAGACGCCTGAGACGGCGCAGAGGGCTTTCATTCTGGCAACAGCGAGGTCAGGCTTGGCTAGCAATCCTGAGCCGTCGCTTTGACTTTATCGCGTGAGCCATCGATAAAATGCCGGCGATGGATGAGAACACGCGTCTTCCCAACTACGACCCAGCGTTCTGTCGCAACGTTGCGAAATGGGGAGCAGCAGTCTGCTTCGTTGGAGTTGTTGCCGAGATTTGCATCTTTTCGCTAGTCGATCCGGCCCACGGGAGCTGTCCCGCATGGATCATATACGACCCAAGCGGCCACCCTATTTCCCTAGGGGTTGTCTTCGCGCTGACCCTCTTCCCCGCCTTTTGGGCCTGCTTCGTCTTTTTCAATTGGAAGCATTTTTCGCAAGTGATCCATGCGCAGGCCACAGGTACTTATACACCTGGACCTCTCCTGCAAGCATTGCGAGACTACCGGCCCATCGATTACCGCGTGTTTCCCTACAATCAGGTATTTTTGGTTGTTATTCTCGGCTGGAGCATATTCTGCACGAGCCCTCTTTGGCTGATGCTTCTCGGCTGTACCGGCCTCGCTCGCTATTTGCCTCTCTGAGCCATACCTTCGAAAAAATCTGCTGGGAACCATGTAGAGCGGGAGTCCGGGGCGTGTTCCCCCCTCCGCGTGCTCCGACGTATGACGGGGAGGAGTTCAAAGCCCTAGGCGTTCCCTTGCTGTCACAATCTCATCCAGCACATGGGGACCGGCAAGTAGAGCGCAGCTCGGCGAATGCGCGAGATGCCTTTCCTGGTTTGCCGGAATCAGACGCCCGCGACCGCGCAGAGGGCCTTCATCCTGGCGACGGCGCGCTCGGGATCGGCCAGCAATCCGGCCTGATCGGCGAGGCGAAAGATGTCGCCGTAGTGACATATGCCGCGTGCCGACTGCATGCCGCCGACCATGGCGAAATGATCCTGGTGTCCGTTCAGCCAGGCCATGAAGACGATGCCCGCTTTGTAATATTCGGTCGGCGCCTCGAAGATCTTGCGCGACAAAGGCACGGTCGGCGCCATCAGTGCGTCGTAGCCGGCCCGGTCGCCCTCGGCGAGCCTGGCCAGCGCGGCGTTCGCCACCGGCGCGATGGCGTCGAAGATGCCGAGCAGCGCATGCGAATGCCGCTTGCCGTCGCCGGCGATCAGCTCCGGATAGTTGAAATCGTCGCCCGTGAACATCAACACGCCTTCCGGCAGGCGATCGCGCAGCAGCACCTCCTTGCCGGCGTCGAGCAACGATATCTTTATGCCTTCGACCTTGTCGGCATGCCGCTCGATGATGGCAACGACCGTGTCGAGCGCGGGCTCGAAATCCCGGCTGCCCCAATAGCCCTTGAGCGCCGGATCGAACATGTCGCCCAGCCAGTGGAGGATCACCTTGCCCGACGCTTGGCTAAGGATGCGGTCGTAGACGCGGGCATAGTCGTCCGGGCCTTTGGCCACCGCCGCAAGCGCGCGGCTCGCCATCATGATCGCCTTGCCACCCTCGCCCTCGATGAAGGCGAACTGCTCCTCATAGGCGCGGATCACATCGTCCAGCGTCTTTGCCGCCGCCGGCGCCAGATGGTCGGTGCCGGCGCCCGAAGCGAGATCGGCACCCTTCACCGTGCGCGCCTCGGCGATCGAGCGCCGGATCAGTTCCCTGGCGCTCGCCCAGTCGAACCCCATGCCGCGCTGCGAGGTGTCCATGGCTTCGGCGATGCGAAACCCGAGCCGCCACAGGTGATGGCGAAAGGCCATGGTCCTATCCCAGTCGACTGCAGCCTGAGACCAGGGATCGGTCATGGCGAAGGGATCGGCGACGACATGGGCCGCGGCATAGGCGACGCGCGGGAAATCCGCGCCGATGATCGCGTCCGCCGGCTGGCCGACCAGCCGGTAGCCGACACGGTCGCCACTCTCCGCAGGCAGGATGATGTCCATGGAAATCTCCCTTTGCCGCAGCCTATAAATGGAACGTTCCAATAAATCAAGAACCTTTATGATCCTGACAACTGAAGCGATTCAACGCTACGGCTCGGCGTCAAAGTCTTGCATTTGCGGCCAATCCATTCAAATTTTCGAATTCCGCGAGAATCCCGATTGACTCTGGCTTGGCATGATGTTTAGAACGTTCCAATAAATTTCGACACCGAATATGGAGAGCGCACCGACATGGCCAGCCGGGCCAAGGCGACGATCCTGGACATTGCCCGCGAGGCCGGCGTGTCCAAATCGACGGTATCGCTCGTGCTGCAAGGCAGCGGGCTGATCCGGCCTGAGACCGCGGTTAAGGTCCGCAAGGCGATCGAGGATGTCGGCTATGTCTACAACCGAGGCGCCGCCAATCTGCGCAAGGCGCATTCCAATGTCATCGGCATGGTGATCAACGACCTCACCAATCCCTTCTTCGCCGAACTGGCGGTCGGCATGGAGCGCGTGTTCCAAGCGGCGGGCATCGTGCCCTTCATCGCCAACACCGCGGAAAACCCGGTACGCCAGGAGGAAGTGCTGAAATCGCTGATGGAGCAGGGCGTCGCCGGCCTGATCGTCTCGCCGGCGCGCGGCACTACGCCCGGCGCCTTCCGCCGCATCGAGGCTGCCGGCGTGCCGATCGTCTTTGCCATGCGCCGCCTGCCGGAGAGCCGCATCCCGGCGATCGCGCCCGACAACCATCGCGGCGCCTTTCTCGCCACCCAGCATCTCATCGCCAAGGGGCATCGCCGGCTGGCCTTCTTCGGCGGCTCGTCCGACCTGGTGGTCTATCACGACAGGCTCGGCGGCTTCCTCGAAGCTTGCGAGGCTCACGGCATTCCTGCCGTTGACAGGACCATCGTCGAGGGCGAGACCAGCCGCAGAGGCGGCATGGCTTGCCTGGAGACGGCGCTGGCGGCAGCCGAGCCACCGACGGCCGCCCTTTGCTTCAACGATGCCGTCGCTTTCGGCGTCATGCTGGCGCTGCGCAAGCGCGGCCTGGAGGCCGGCACGGATTTTGCCGTGGTCGGCTTCGACGACGTGGCCGAAGCGGAGCACTATATGCCGGCGCTGACCAGCGTTGCCGTCGATACAGCAGGGCTCGGCGAGCGCGCCGCCCATGTCATGCTGAAGATGATCCAGTCGCGTACGACACGCGCGGAAGACCATATCGGTGCGGTCAGCCTGGCCGTCAGGGAAAGCTGCGGGCCGGACCGCAATGCGCACGGCGCTGGAATGGGAGATGCGGCATGACCGTGAAATGGGGCCTGATCGGCGCGAGCACGATCGCCAGGCAGTTCATGATCAACGCCATCCGCGCTCAAGGCGATGGCGAGGTCGCCACCGTGATGAGCTCGAGCCCGGAGCGCGCTCAGGCCTATGCCAGCGAAAACGGCATTCCGGCTGCCGTCTCGACGCTCGATGCGCTGCTTGGCTCGGACATCGACGTTGTCTACATCTCGACCACCAACGAACTGCACCTCGAACAAGGGCTTGCCGCGATCAAGGCCGGCAAGCATGTGCTATGCGAAAAGCCGCTGGCGCTGACCAGCGCCGATGCGCGCGAGATGGTTGCGGCGGCCAGCAAGGCCGGCATCGTGTTCGGCACCAACCACCATCTGCGCAATGCCGGCGCGCACCGGGCGATGCGCGACGCGATTGCCGCCGGCCGCATCGGCAAGCCAATAGCCGCGCGCGTCTTCCACTCCGTCTACCTGCCGGAGAACCTGCAGGGCTGGCGCATCACCAAGCCCGAGGCCGGCGGCGGCGTGGTGCTCGACATCACCGTCCACGACGCCGACACGCTGCGCTTCGTGCTCGGCGACGATCCGGTCGAGATTTCGGCTTTCACGCAGTCGGCCGGCATGGCCGGCGGCGGGCTGGAGGATAGCGCCATGTGCATCTGGCGCTTCAAGTCCGGCGTCATCGCGCAATCGCATGAGGCTTCACCACCAAATTCGCCGGTACCGGCTTCGAGGTGCACGGATCGGAAGGCTCGCTAATCGCCACCAATGTGATGACGCAGAAACCGGTCGGCTCGGTGCTCCTGCGCACGGCCAGCGGCGAGGAAGAGCTGAACTTCGACCGCGAGGATCTCTACACTCGCTCGCTGCGCCAGTTCCACGCTGCCATCCGCGGCGAAGGCCAGCCATCCGCCACCGGCGAGGACGGTATCTGGTCGCTGGCATCGGCCGAGGCGGCTTTGCAGTCGGCGAAGACCGGCAAGACTGTTTCGATCGATCCGAAACTCGGGAGCGGAAATTGAGCAAGGTCGTTTCCGCAGCGCAGGCCGCCAGCCTGATCAGGGACGGCGTGGTCGTCTCGGTCTCCTCATCGAGCGGCCTGGGCTGTCCGGACGCCGTGCTTGCCGCGATCGGCGAGCGCTTCGACACCGAGGGTCATCCGAAGGCGATCACCACGCTGCACCCGATCGCCGCCGGCGACATGTATGGCATCAAGGGCATCGACCATCTCGCCAAGCCGGGCCTGCTGAAGCGCACGCTCTGCGGCTCCTATCCTTCCGGCCCCTCATCCGCCGAACCGCCGCAAATCTGGAAGATGATCGGCGACAATTCGGTCGCCGCCTATAACGTGCCGTCCGGCATCCTGTTCGACATGCATCGCGAGGCCGCCGCAAAGCGGCCCGGCGTGCTGACCAAGGTCGGTCTCGACACTTTTGTCGACCCGCGCCACCAGGGCTGCGCCATGAATGCGGCAGCCAGCGAGCCCATCGTCTCGGTGCAGCAGTTCGACGGCGAGGAATGGCTCTATTTCCGCGCCATCGTCCCCAACATCTCGATCATCCGCGCCACCACCGCCGACGAGCGCGGCAACCTCACCTACGAGCATGAAGGCGCCTATCTCGGCGGCCTGGAACAGGCGCTCGCTGCCCGCAACAATGGCGGCATCGTCATTGCGCAGGTGAAGCGCGTCGTCGAAAACGGCACGCTGAAGCCGCATGACGTGCGCGTGCCCGGCGTCCTGGTCGACCACATCGTGGTGGCGCCCGACCAGTTGCAGACGACGCAGACGCCTTACGACCCGGCGATCTCGGGCGAGATCTTCCGGCCGCTCTCGACCTTCCGCACGCCGGAGATGAATGTCCAGAAGGTGATCGCGCGCCGCGTCGCCATGGAGTTGCGCGACGGCATGGCCGTCAATATCGGCTTCGGCATCTCGGCCAACGTGCCGCGCATCCTTCTGGAGGAAGGCCAGCACGGCAAGGTCACCTGGGTGATCGAGCAGGGCGCGGTCGGCGGCGTGCCGCTGCTCGACTTCAAGTTCGGCTGTGCCTCGAACGCCGAAGCGATCATGCCCTCTCCGCACCAGTTCATCTATTTCCAGGCCGGCGGCTTCGACGCCTCGCTGCTCTCCTTCCTGCAGATCGACCGCCATGGCTCGGTCAACGTGTCGAAGCTCTCGGCGCGGCCGCATGTCACGGCCGGCGCCGGCGGTTTCGTCGACATCACGTCGCGGGCGAAAAAGATCGTCTTCTCCGGCTTCTTCAACGCCGGCGCAAAACTCTCGCTGGCCGACGGCGCCATCCGCATCGACCAGGAAGGCAAGGTCAAGAAGGTCGTCGAGGAGGTCGAGCATATCTCCTTCTCCGGCAAGCGGGCGATCATGCAAGGCCAGGACATCACCTATGTCACCGAGCGCTGCGTGATGAAGCTGACGCCGGACGGGTTGATGGTGACGGAGCTGGCGCCCGGCATCGATCTCGAACGCGATGTGCTGGCGCAGGCCGAGATTCCGCTTGCCGTCGCCAACGACCTCAAGGTCACGCCCGCGTCGCTCTATCAGGATCGGCCGATCGGCCTGTCGCTCAACGGCGGCGCCACGCTTGGAGGCGCGCATGGCTGAGCGTCTCGTTACCTTCGAGCAGGACGGTGTGATCGGCGTCGTCACGCTGCGCCGGCCGGAAAAGTTCAACGCGCTCGACATTCCGATGCTGCGCGCGCTCGAAGCAGCGCTCGACGAGGCCGAACTGGCCAAGGGCGTCCGCGTCGTGCTTGTCCGCGGCGAAGGCAAAGGCTTTTGCGCCGGCGGCGACGTCGAGGCCTGGGCACAATTAAGCGCCGCCGATTTCCAGGTGCAGTGGGTGCGCAACGGACACCGCGTCTTCGACCGGCTGGCGCGGCTCCGGCAGCCGACAATCGCGGTGCTGTCCGGCCATGCGCTGGGCGGCGGTCTGGAACTGGCCGCTGCCTGCGATTTCCGCGTCGCCGAAACCCAGGTGAAGCTCGGCTTCCCGGAAACCTCGATCGGCGTCGTGCCTGGCTGGTCCGGCACACAGCGCGCCGTGCGCCGCTTTGGCGCGCAGACGGTGCGGCGCATGGTGCTCGGCGGCGAGATTTTTCTCGCCCCTGACGCGCTTGCGCTCGGCGTCGTCGACCGTGTCGTCGAAACCGGCAAGGCATTCGATGAAGCGAAAGTCTGGGGCGAAAAAATCGCCGAGCGCGGTCCGCTGGCGACCGAAGCCGCCAAGCTGATGATCGGCGTTGCCGAGGGCGAGGAGGATGCCGCCGCCACGGAAGCGCTGGCCAGCGGCTTCATCGCGCTGACCGGCGACCTCAAGGTCGGCGTCGGCGCCTTCAAGGCCAAGCAGAAGCCGGCCTTTTCGAGATCCTAGAGAAGAAACGATGAACGCACCTCTCAACATTGCCATGCCGGCCGAGGCGTCCCAAGCGCCGAAGACCTACAAGCTTTTGATCGACGGCAAGCATGTCGATGCCCGCGACGGCCGCAGCATCGAGCGCAGCAGCCCCGGCCACGGTTTTGCCGTTTCGCGCTATGCCCAGGCAGGCGCCGCGGAAGTCGAAGCCGCGGTGCAAGCCGCCCACAAGGCCTTCGAGACCGGCCCCTGGCCGCGCATGAAGGCCTCCGAACGGGCCGCCGTGCTGCTCAAGGCGGCCGACCTGATCGAAACCCAGTTGGAAGAGATCGCCAGGCTCGACGCGCTGGAATCCGGCAAGCCGATCGCCCAGGCGCGCGGCGAGATCGGCGGCGCCGTCGACATCTGGCGCTATGCGGCATCGCTTGCCCGCACGCTGCATGGCGAGAGTTATGCCAATCTCGGCGATTCCATGCTGGGCGTGGTGCTGCGCGAGCCGATCGGCGTCGTCTCGATCATCACGCCGTGGAATTTCCCCTTGCTGATCATCAGCCAGAAACTGCCCTTCGCGCTCGCCGCCGGCTGTACGGCGGTGGTGAAGCCGAGCGAAATGACGTCGGCCTCGACCTTCGTGCTCGGCGACATCCTGCTGGAAGCCGGGCTGCCGGCGGGTGTCGTCAATATCCTCGCTGGCTTGGGTAGCGACGTCGGCGCACCCATGGTCAGCCATCCGCTGGTCGAGATGGTCTCCTTCACCGGCTCGACCCGCGTCGGCAAGATGACCATGGCAGCGGCCTCGAATTCGCTGAAGAAAGTCTCGATGGAGCTCGGCGGCAAGAACGGCCAGATCGTCTTTCCTGATGCCGACCTCGAAGCGGCGGCGGACGCCGCGGTGTTCGGGGGCTTCTTCAACGCCGGCGAGTGCTGCAATGCCGGCAGCCGGCTCATCGTGCACGAGGCGATCGCCGATGATTTCCTCGGCGCCGTCAAGGCGCTGGCCGGGAAGGTGAGAGTCGGCGACCCGCTTGACGACCGCACCAAGGTCGGCGCCATGATCTCGGCCGACCACATGGAAAAAGTAGCCGGCTATGTGACGGCCGCGAAAACCGATGGCGGCAGCGTTTATAGCGGCGGTGGACGGCTCGCTTCCAACGCCGGCCAGTATCTCGACCCGACCATCGTCCGCAACGTGACCGAGGACATGGCCATCGCGCGTGAGGAAGTGTTCGGGCCGGTGCTGTCCGTGCTGACATTTGAAACGATTGAAAAGGCATTGCACATCGCCAACAACACGCCCTATGGTCTGTCTGCGGGTGTGTGGAGCGCCAGCATCGACACGTGCATGTCGGTGGCGCGCGGTGTGCGTTCGGGGACGGTTTGGGTGAACACGTTTATGGAAGGTTATCCCGAACTGCCTTTCGGCGGCTACAAGCAGTCCGGTCTCGGACGCGAACTCGGCAAACGCGCCGTCGAGGACTATACAGAGGAAAAGACTATCCAGTTTCATCGCGGCCAACGCACCGGATGGTGGGTCGGCTGAGTTGGGAGACACCAGCGGACATCCGCCGGTGACGTGAATGCAACAAGGGAGGTAGTACATGTTGCGCAAACTGCTTATCGGAACGGCTCTTGCGACGAGCTTTGCGTTCTCGGCGCATGCCGCGGACGTCAAGGAAGTGCAGATGCTGCATTGGTGGACGTCGGGCGGCGAAGCGGCTGCTCTGAACGTGCTGAAGCAGGATCTGGCCAAGGAAGGCTATGCCTGGAAGGACGTGCCTGTGGCCGGCGGCGGCGGCGACGCCGCCATGACCGCGCTGAAGGCGATGGTCGCGGCCGGCAATTATCCGACCGCCTCGCAGATGCTCGGCTACACCGTGCTCGACTATGCCGCCGCCGGCGTCATGGGCGACCTCACCGAGACCGCCAAGAAGGAAGGCTGGGACAAGTCCGTTCCGACTGCCCTGCAGAAGTTCTCCGTCTATGACGGCAAGTGGGTCGCGGCTCCGGTCAACGTCCACTCCGTCAACTGGCTGTGGATCAACAAGGCGGTGATGGACAAGATCGGCGGCACCGAGCCTAAGACCTTCGACGACTTCATCGCCCTGCTCGACAAGGCGAAGGCTGCGGGCGTCATCCCGCTGGCACTCGGCGGCCAGAACTGGCAGGAAGCCACCATGTTCGACTCTGTCGTGATGTCGACCGGCGGGCCGGAGTTCTACAAGAAGGCGATGAATGACCTCGATGACGAGTCGCTGAAGTCCGACACGATGAAGAAGTCGTTCGACAACCTCGCCAAGCTCGTCAAATATGTCGACCCGAACTTCTCGGGCCGCGATTGGAACCTCGCCACCGCCATGGTCATCAAGGGCGACGCGCTGGTTCAGGTCATGGGCGACTGGGCCAAGGGCGAGTTCCACGCCGCCAAGAAGACCCCGGGCACCGACTTCCTGTGCTACCGCTTCCCGGGTACCGACGGCACCGTAATCTACAACTCCGACATGTTCGGCATGTTCAACGTTCCGGACGACCGCAAGGCCGCCCAGGTGGCGCTGGCCACCGCCACGCTGTCGAAGAGCTTCCAGTCGGCCTTCAACGTCGTGAAGGGCTCGGTCCCGGCCCGCACCGACGTGCCGGACACGGACTTCGACGCTTGCGGCAAGAAGGGCATCGCCGACCTGAAGAAGGCCAATGACGGCGGCACGCTGTTCGGCTCGCTGGCCCAGGGCTATGGCGCCCCACCGGCGGTCGCCAACGCCTACAAGGATGTCATCTCGAAGTTCGTCCACGGTCAGATCAAGTCGTCGGACGAGGCCGTGACCGAGCTGGTCAAGGCGATCGACGACGCCAAGTAAGCCGCGCTTGAAACTTAGGGCTCCCCCGCTTCGGCGGGGGAGGTTCCCCTGTCGACAAAAGATGCGGGATGCACCTTTGCGCATTTTTCGCGCCGAGCCGCTCCCGACCAACCGGTACTGGATGAGCCGATGAGCACAGTTGCCGAAACCACCGCGAAACTGACGCCAGAGCACGATGCCCGCCCCACCGCGGCCGTCCGCTCGCGATTGCAGGATCTGTTACCGAAGATCGTCCTGGCGCCGAGTTTCGCGGCCACGATCGTCTTCGTCTACGGCTTCATCCTGTGGACGATCTATCTGTCGTTCACCAACTCCAAGACCTTCCCGTCCTATGACATTACCGGCGCCCGCGCTTATCAGCGGCTGTGGCGCTGGACCTTCGAGAGCGACCCGCCGTCGAGCTGGTACACCTCGATCACCAACATGGGCATTTTCGGCTTTCTCTACATCCTGATCTGCCTGGCGCTCGGCCTGTTCCTGGCCACCCTGCTCGACCAGAAGATCCGCGGCGAAGGCATGCTGCGGCCGATCTACCTCTATCCGATGGCGCTCTCCTTCATCGTCACCGGCGTCGCCTGGAAATGGTTCCTCGACCCCGGCCTTGGGCTGGAGCAGACACTGCACCAGTGGGGCTGGACGAGCTTCCATTTCGACTGGATCAAGAACAAGGATTTCGTCATCTACACCGTGGTCATTGCCGGCGTCTGGCAGGCTTCCGGATTCATCATGGCGATGTTTTTGGCCGGGCTGCGCGGCATCGACGGCGAGATCATGAAGGCCGCGCAGATCGACGGCGCCACCACCTTCCAGCTCTACCGCCGCATCGTCATTCCGCTGCTGCGGCCGGTGTTCCTTTCGGCCTTCATCGTGCTCGCGCACCTCGCCATCAAGTCCTATGACCTTGTCGTAGCGCTGACCAGCGGCGGGCCCGGCGGCTCGGCCTGGCTGCCGTCCAACTTCATGTATGAGTTCACCTTCAAGCGCAACGAGATGGCCGTCGGCTCGGCGAGCGCCGTTATCATGCTGATGACGCTGACCGCCATCATCGTGCCCTACCTCTATTCCGAGCTCAGGGAGAAGCCGCGATGAGCGCCGTCACCTCTCCTGCCCGCCAGGTCTCCGGCGGCGTCAGCGCCAGGACCATCAACCGCATCGTCATCTACGGGCTGCTGGCGCTGTTCGCGCTGTTCTACCTGATGCCGCTCTTCGTCATGCTGGTCACCTCATTCAAGACCATGGACGAGATCCAGAACGGCAACATGCTGGCGCTACCGCAGTCGCCGACCATCGCGCCATGGTTCAAGGCCTGGGGCGAGACCTGCGTGGGTCTCACCTGCGCCGGCATCAAGGGCTACTTCTGGAACTCCATCAAGATGGTGGTTCCGGCGGTGCTGATCTCGACGCTGCTCGGCGCCCTCAACGGCTATGTGCTGACCAAATGGCGATTCCGCGGCCACACGCTGGTCTTCGCCATGATGCTGTTCGCCTGCTTCATCCCGTTCCAGTCGGTGCTGTTGCCGATGGCGACGATCCTCGGCAGCATCGGCCGCTTCGGCGTTACCTTGCGGAACGCGACCGGTTTCAACTTCGGTCTCGGCAATTCGACCGTGAACCTGGTCTTCGTCCACGTGGTCTACGGCCTCGGCTTCACCACTTTGTTCTTCCGCAACTATTACGAGGCCTTCCCGACCGAGCTGATCAAGGCGGCGCAGGTCGACGGCGCGTCCTTCTTCCAGATCTTCCGCCGCATCATGCTGCCGAATTCGATGCCAATCTTCGTCGTCACCGTCATCTACCAGTTCACCAACATCTGGAACGACTTCCTGTTCGCCTCTGCTTACGCCGGCACCGGCGACGTGATGCCGATGACGGTGGCGCTGAACAATGTCGTCAACACCTCGACCGGCGTCGTCGAATACAACGTCAACATGGCGGCGGCGATGATCGCCGCGCTCCCCACCCTGATCGTTTACGTCGTCGCCGGCCGCTATTTCGTACGCGGGCTGATGGCGGGTGCGGTCAAGGGCTGATCTTTTTTGAAGGAACGATCATGGCTTTTCTGGAAATTGATGGGCTGAAGAAGCGCTTCGGGAATGTCGAGATCCTGAAGGGCATCGATGTCGAGCTCGAAAAGGGCGGCTTCCTCGTGCTGGTCGGTCCGTCCGGCTGCGGCAAGTCCACGCTGCTCAACACCATCGCCGGCCTGGAAAACATCACCGAGGGCGAGATCCGGGTCGACGGCCGCGCGATCAACGACCTGCATCCCTCGAAGCGCGACATCGCCATGGTGTTCCAGAGCTACGCGCTCTATCCGAACATGACGGTGGCCGGAAACATCGCCTTCGGCATGGAGATGCGCGGCGTGCCGGCGGCCGAGCGGCAAGCGGCGATCGACAAGGTTGCCAAGATACTGCAGATCGGTCATCTCTTGCAGCGCAAGCCGAGCCAGCTCTCCGGCGGCCAGCGCCAGCGCGTCGCCATGGGCCGGGCGCTGGTGCGCGACCCAAAACTCTTCCTGTTCGACGAGCCGCTCTCCAACCTCGACGCCAAGCTGCGCGTCGACATGCGCATCGAGATCAAGCGCCTGCACGCCACGACCGGCACGACGATCGTCTATGTCACCCACGACCAGATCGAAGCGATGACGCTGGCGACCAAGATCGCCGTGATGCGCGACGGCGAGGTGCAGCAGTTCGGCACGCCGGCCGAAGTCTACAACAACCCGACCAACGTGTTCGTCGCCGACTTCATGGGCTCGCCGGCGATGAACCTGATCCCGGCCAAGATCGGCGCCAACGGCAGCGGATTGGCGTGGTGCTCGATCGCGAGGCGCGCCAGCCGATCACGCTGTCGCTGCCCGGCGCACCGGCCGGGCTTGCGGCATTCAAGGACAAGCAGGTCATCTTCGGCGTCCGCCCGGAAGCCCTCACCGATCCTGAAGGCGCCGAGCGCAACGGGTCCGAGATCGCCACCGCCGACTGCCACATCGAGGTGGTCGAGCCGGCGGGATCGGATACGTTCGCGGTCACCAATCTCGGTGGCAAGGGCGTGGTGGCGCGGCTGCGCGCCGATGCCAGGATCCAGCCCGGCACCAGCACGCCGCTGGCCTTCAATCTGAGCAAGGCGGTGTTCTTCGACCCGGCGACCGAGAAGCGCATCCTCTGATGCATGTCGCCCAAAAGTGGATCCGGTTTTGGGGCAACGACATGCATCAAAACAAAGATCTAAAGCGCGTCGTACCTGTCGGTTCAAACACGACGCGCTTTAGGCCATGACAAATCCGGATATCGTCATCATCGGCTCCGGCATCGGCGGCGCCACGATCGCCTCCGGCTTGGCCGGCAGCGGCGCCTCGATCCTGATCCTGGAGCGCGGCGAGCCGCTGCCCGCGACGCCGCATGCGCGCTCGACACGCTCGATCTTCGTCGACGGACATTACAGACCAAAGGAGATGTGGCGCGAGGCCGGCGGTGCCCCCTTCAATCCCGGCAACTACTACTATGTCGGCGGCAATTCGAAATTCTTCGGCGCCGTGCTGATCCGCTACCGCAAGGAGGATTTCTCCGAGCTCGAGCATTTCGGCGGCGTGTCGCCGGCTTGGCCGTTTTCCTATGACGAGTTCGAGCCCTGGTACTCGAAGGCCGAGCAGCTTTTTCGCGTGCGTGGCACGCTCGGCGAGGACCCGACCGAACCGTTCCACTCGATCCCTTACGCCTTCAAGCCGGTGCCCGACGAACCGACTATCGCGCGCGCACGCGCCGAACTCAAAGGCCTCGGCCTGCATCCGGCCTCGCTGCCGCTCGGCGTCGACATCGAAGCCTGGCTGAGGGAAGGCAAGACCGGTTGGGATGCCTTCCCGAACACCGGCCAGGGCAAGGTCGATGCCCAGACCGGACCGCTGACGGCGGCGCTCGCTGACAACAACATCCGCCTCGAGACCGGCGCTCATGTCGACTGGCTCGAGGCCTCGCCGGACGGCAAGTCGATCGCCGCCATCCACTACACGCAGAATGGCTCGCAAAAGACGCTGTCGCCGAAGCTGGTCATACTCTCGGCCGGCGCCATCAACTCCGCCGTCATCCTGCTGCGCTCGCCTTCGGCCACTGGCAAAGGGCTCGCCAACAGCTCCGACCAGGTCGGCCGCAATTTCATGAACCACAATTCGAGCGCCATGCTGGCGATCGATCCGCGCCGCCGCAACGATGCCGTCTACCAGAAGACGCTGATGCTCAACGACTACTATTTGTCGGACGGCAAGGGCGGCAAGCCGCTGGGCAATGTTCAGCTGCTCGGCAAGATCGACGGCAACATGCTCAGGGCGAATGTGAAGCTGGCGCCCAGATTCGCGCTCGACTTCATGGCTGGCCACGCCGTCGACTGGTATCTGATGTGCGAGGACCTGCCTGATCCCGAAAGCCGCATCATGGTCGACGGCAAGGAGATCGTCATGCAGTGGCGGCGCTCCAACATGCAGTCGCTGGAAGGCCTGACCAAGGTGATGCGCGAAAACTTCCGCGCCTGCGGCTATCCGATCGTGCTGTCGCGCCCCTTCGACAAGCGCACGCCCTCGCATCAATGCGGCACCGTGAAGATGGGCGACGACCCGGCAACCTCGCCGCTCGATCCATTCTGCCGCGCCTACGATCACCAGAACCTCTTCGTCGTCGACGCCGGCTTCCTGCCGACCTCCGCCGCGGTCAATCCGGCGCTGTCGATAGCGGCGCAAGCGCTGCGCGTCGCCGATCACATCCGCAAGACCGAGCTCGCCGCATGACCCGCCCGGGAGCAATCGTCACCGGCGGCGCGCGCGGCATCGGGCTCGCCTGCGCCGAGGCGCTGGCTGATGCCGGTTTCGACATCCTGGTCGCCGACCTTGCCGAGAAGCCAGCAGATGGACTTGCCGACACCATCGCCGCGCACGGCGCGGAGTTCGCCTATGCCAGCTGCGATATTGCCGACCTCCCCGGCCATCGGAAACTGGTTGAAGCAGCGATGGACGCCTTCGGCAGCATCGATTGCCTCGTCAACAATGCCGGCATAGGCGCCGTGGTGCGCGGCGACCTTCTGGACCTGAAGCCGCAGAATTTCGACCGCGCTCTTGCTATCAACCTGCGCGGCACGGTGTTCCTCAGCCAGGCGGTGGCCAAGGCGATGCTGGCGACGCCGCCCGTTTCCGCCAGATCGATCATCACCATCACCTCGGTCAGCGCTGCCATGGCCTCGCCGGAACGCGCCGATTATTGCATCTCCAAGGCCGGCCTTTCCATGTGGGTGAAGAACCTGGCGCTGCGGCTCGCCGCCGAAAACGTCGGCGTGTTCGAGGTCCGGCCGGGCATCATCCGCACCGACATGACATCGGGCGTTTCCGCCAAATATGACGCGCTGATCGACGCCGGCCTGGTGCCGGCCAGGCGCTGGGGCGAGGCCGCCGATATCGGCGCAGTGGTCGCGGCATTGGCCTCGGGAAAATTCGGCTTTTCGACCGGATCGGTCATCGACGTCAACGGCGCGCTCTCCGTGCCCCGCTTGTGAGTGAGTGGAACAATGGCTGACTACATCATTGTTGGCGCCGGCCCGGCCGGCTGCGTCCTGGCCAACCGGCTGAGCGAGGATCCTTCGAGCTCGGTGCTGTTGCTGGAAGCCGGCGGCAAGGACTGGCATCCGCTGATCCACATGCCGGCGGGCTTCGCCAAGATGACAAAGGGCATCGCCTCCTGGGGCTGGTCGACCGTGCCGCAGAAGCATATGAAGGACCGCGTCTTCTGGTACACGCAAGCCAAGGTGGTCGGCGGCGGCTCGTCGATCAACGCGCAGATCTACACGCGCGGCACGCCCGCGACTACGACGCCTGGGAGAGGGAAGAAGGTCTAACCGGCTGGGGCTATCGCGACGTGCTGCCCTATTTCAAACGCGCCGAGAACAACCAGCGCTTCGCCAACGATTTCCACGGCGACCAGGGCCCGCTCGGCGTCTCCAACCCGATCTCGCCGCTGCCGATCTGCGAGGCCTATTTCCGCGCCGGTCAGGAGATGGGCATCCCCTTCAATCCGGATTTCAACGGCGCCAGCCAGGAAGGTGTCGGCTACTACCAGCTTACCCAGAAGGATGCGCGGCGCTCATCCGCCTCCGTCGCCTATCTGAAGCCGATCCGCGCGCGGAAGAACCTGACGGTCAGGACGGACGTGCTGGTCACCCGCGTCGTCGTCGAGAAAGGCCGCGCCGTCGGCGTCGAGGTCGTCGATAAGCCGGGCGGCGAGAAGACCATCCTGCGCGCAGAACGCGAGGTGATCGTCTCTTCGGGCGCCATCGGTTCGCCGAAGCTGCTGATGCAGTCAGGCATCGGCCCGGCCGACCATCTGCAATCGGTCGGCGTGACGCCCGTCCACGATCTGCCCGGCGTCGGCTCCAACATGCAGGACCATCTCGACCTGTTCGTGATTGCCGAATGCACCGGCGACCATACCTATGACAACTACGCCAAGCTGCACCGCACCATGTGGGCCGGCCTGCAATACCTCCTGCTCAAGAAGGGTCCCGTGGCCTCCAGCCTCTTCGAGACCGGCGGCTTCTGGTACGCCGACCCGACCGCCGCCTCGCCCGACATCCAGTTCCATCTCGGCCTCGGCTCCGGCATCGAGGCAGGCGTCGAGAAGCTGAACAACCCGGGCGTGACGCTAAACTCGGCCTTCCTGCGCCCACGCTCGCGCGGCACGGTGCGGCTGAAGAGCGCCGACCCGGCCGATCATCCGCTGATCGATCCGAACTACTGGTCCGACCCGTATGATCGCGACATGTCGATTAAGGGTCTGCGACTGGCGCGCGAGATCATGCGGCAGAAGGCGCTTCAGCCCTATGTGCTGCGCGAGGTGCTGCCCGGCCCTGCCCTGCAAAGCGACGCCGACCTCGTCGACTATGCCTGCTGCACCTCGAAGACCGATCACCATCCGGTCGGCACCTGCCGGATGGGCCATGACGCTATGGCGGTGGTCACGCCGGATCTGAGGCTGCGCGGCATCGAAGGCCTGCGGATCTGCGACGCCTCGGTGATGCCGCGCGTCCCCTCTTCCAACACCAATGCGCCGACGATCATGGTCGGCGAAAAAGGTGCCGACCTGATCCTCGGCCGCGAGCCGCTGCCGCCGGCCGTGTTCAAGGGCAACCAGGCGGCTTGAGGGGCGAACAATGATCCGGCACTGCGTCTTCGTCCGCTTCCGCGACGATGTGCTCACCGCCGAGCGCGCGGCGATCCACGCCGATCTTCAAGCACTTCGTTCGCTGATCGATGGCATGGGTGACGTAAAATTCAGCGCCAATGTCAGCCCCGAGCCCTTCGCCCGCGGCCTCACGCATGGCTTCACCATCGACTTTGCCGATGCCGCCGCCCGCGACGCCTATCTGGCGCACGAAGCGCATCAGCGCGCCGCCGGCGCCAGATTGGTCGCAGCGCTCGAAGGCGGCACCGACGGGCTGTTGGTCTTCGACTTGAAGATCGCCGCCTGAAGCAGTTGAGGTTTGGCTAACCCAGTCTGAGTGCCACGACGCCGGCGACGATGCCGAGCGCAGCGGTGGCGCGCCAGGCCGTCATCTTCTCGCCCAGCGCCAGCACCGAGATCAGCATGGCGAACAGGATCGAGGTCTCGCGCAGGGACGCGACCGAGGCGATCGGCGCCTTGGTCATCGCCCACATGACGATCCAGTAGGCGGCGCCGCTGAGCACGCCGGTGAAAAGCCCCGCCTTCCAGTCGCGCGCCAGCACGGGCAGCGACTGCGGCCCGCGAAAGGCGACGCACAGCACCAGCGCCCAGAGCGCGTCGCAGACGAACAGCCAGGCTGCATAGCTTTGCGCGGTTGCCGCCAGCCGCGCGCCGCTGCCGTCGGAAAGCGTGTAGCTGGCGATGAAGATCGAGGTGCCGAGCGCGAAGCTGACCGCGCGCAGATTGAACCGTTCGAGATGCACGCCGCCGCGAAACGACATCACCAGCGTGCCCGCCGACAAAAGCACGATGCCGAGCATGGCGAGTGGTGGCGGAACCTCTCCGACCAGCACGATGCGCCGAGCGCCGAGAGCAGCGGCGCTGTGCCGCGCGCCAATGGATAGGTCTGCGCGAAGTCGCCGGCCTTGTAGGCGCCGATCAGGAAGGTCCGGTAGCCCATATGGAAGATCACCGAGGCGATGATGTAGGGCCACACCTCGGCTTTCGGCACCTCGACAAAGGGAAGCGCGAACAGCGCGGCAAATCCCATGCCGAGCGTCATCAGCGTGATCGACAGGAAGCGGTCGAGATGCACCTTGACCAGCGCGTTCCAGATCGCATGCATGGCGGCAGCCGAGAGCACCGCGAGGAAGACGAACAGCGTCATCCCCGGTTCACCTGTCTGCAAGGCTGGGGCGATGCCCGGCGTTTCCAGATCGATGTCGACCCTGAGCGGAAAATGGTCGGAAGCCACCTCGCCGATGTCGGCGCTCACCGAACGCACCCGCCCGGCCAGCATGCCGCCGACGAAGCAATGGTCGAGCCGGCGTTTCGCCAGCCTGCCGTCGATGATCTTTTCATGCGTGTGGAAGTCCGGCACCGGCTCGCTGGCGACGGCGGCCGCATCGGCGAAGCCGTCGATATAGGCAGCACCGCGATGATAGGGCGTGCTGCCGACGATGCGTCGGTACTCGGCGCTGCCCGGCTCCATGTTGAAATCGCCAAGCCAGATCGCCGCCAGCGGGTTTTCCGGCTCCGGTTGTCCATCGCCCCAGTTGCGCTGCGGCTCGTCGTCTGCGCCGCTCCACGGGCCGCCCTCGGATGGCGCCCGGCGATGCTCGCCAAGCAGATAGTCGATCTGCTCCAGCCGCTCCTCGGCCGCGATATGGGCAAGATGCAGCGAGAAGATCCGCACCGGTCCCGCCGGCGTGCGGATCATGCATTCCAGCGCCGCGTTGCGGGTGTTGAGCGGCCTGAGCGTGCGGCGCATCGGCAGCGTGTGCAGCCTTGACCAGACGATCGGCAGCTTCGACAGCACCATCGTGCCGAACTGTCGCCGGCGGTTCACGACGCGACCGTCACGCTTTTCGCTGGCGTCCATGTCAAAGGCCGGACCATAGACCCAATGATAGTCGGGCAGCAGCCTCGACAGGATCTCCGGCTGGTCGTCGCCGTTGCTGCGCTGCCAGTGCCGCTCCACTTCTTGCAAGGCGATGATGTCGGCTCCGTCGACAAGGCGCGCGGCACGCGCGAGGTCATAGCGGCCGTTGCTGCCGAACCCGTACTGGATGTTGTAGCTAACCAGCTTCATCGATTAACCGGCTCAATTCCGGTGACCGCAGTAGCGCTTCACCGATGGCGTTGCAATGGACCGCGGCGGCACGTGGGATGGTCCAACTGATGACCACCGGACCGGCTCGTCTCTGGTCTAGTAAGTGGTAAGCGGCTGGAACCGTCCGGCCGGCGATGCAGCCAGCTCGGCCCAGTCGATCTCTTCTTCCAGCCGGTGATAGGCCTCGTCGCCGATCGTGCCGTTGCGGCGCAACTCCTGCAGCGTGTCGCGCTGACGGTTGATGGCATAGAGGCGCAGCCGGTCGTATTCGGTCGCGGCCTGCGCGTCCTCCGGATTTTCGGCAACCAGCCGCTGGGCTTCGTACTGCTCGCGCACGACGGCCGCGGCGGCCGTCGTCTTGCGGCTCAACACGTCGAGCGCGGCCTGCATGATGGCGACGCGCGCTTGCGCCACCTCGCGATCGACCGTCGTATCCCGCTCGAAATTGAGCCGGCGCAGCAAAGGCTTCAGGCTCATGCCCTGCAGCACCAGCGTGCCGAGGACGACCGCGAAGGCGGCGAGCACGATCGGATCACGGCCTGGAAAGCCGGCCGGCAAGGCAATAGCCGCGACCAGCGTCACCAGCCCGCGCATGCCGCACCAACCGACCAGCACGGCGCCGCGGAACGTCGGCGCATCCCGCCTTTGCTCCTCGCTGTCGAAGCGGGCAAAGCGCCGTATGACCGCGACGTAGCCCAGCACCCAGACGAGGCGCGCCACGATCACGACGGCCAGCACCGTCGCGGCGAAGACAAATGCATCGCCTTGCCCTTCGCCGGAAAGCCGGCCGACGATCGACCGTGCCTGCAGGCCCATCAGCACGAAAGCCAGCACGTTGAGCACGAACACCGCCGACTCCCAGACCGAATAGGTGCTGACGCGGCGTCTGGCCGACATCTGGCGCGGTGCGGTGCGCGCGATGGTGATGGCATAGACGACGATGGTGATGATGGCGGAAAGGCCGATCCTGTCGGCGATGATCCAGACGGCGAAGGTTCCGGCAAACTGCACCACGGTGCTGCTTGCCGCATCCTCGATCCGCGTCAGCGTCAGCAGCGAGAAGCGGCCGAACAGATAGCCAGCGGCAACGCTGCCGACGGTGGACAGCAGGATGACCGGCACGGCGTCCTTCAGCATGAGCGAGCCGATGGCGGCCGAGACCGCGATCCGGTAGATCAGCAGCGCCGTAGCGTCGTTGAGCAGGCTCTCGCCTTGCAGGATGGCGGTCAGCCGATGCGGCACCTTGAACTGGTTGAGCACAGTGCTTGCCGCCACAGCGTCCGGCGGAGCGACGATGGCGCCGAGCGCGATCGCCGCCGCGATCGGCAGGCCGGCCATCTTCCAGCCGACGAAGGCAACGACCACAGCGGTGAAGACGACGGCGCCGAGCGCCAGCAGCACCAGCGACAGCCGGTAGCGGTGGAGGTCGCGCAGCGAGGTATCATAGGCGGCATCGAGAAGCACCGGCGCGATGAAAAGCGCCAGCGCCAGTTCCGGATCGATCTCGATCATCGGGGCGCCGGGCAGGAAGGCGAGCCCCGCGCCAGCCAGGGCCAGCAACGACGGATAGGGAATCTCGAGCCGCCGCGACAGCGCCGCCAGCGCGACGGCAATCAAAAGCAGGATCAAGGTGACTTCGAACAGCGCCATGGCTCATCGTAGCGGCGAAGCGCGAAGCTTGGCAGTACCTCTGACGCAGGATGCTGTTGATTGTCCAACGCGTCGATATCGGCTTAAAGAGCCTCAGTCCAGTTGGCTCAGGCTGTGTTGAGATTCAGGTCAGGCCGAGCTGGAGTCGAAGACGGGCGCGAAGCGACCAAACTGGGTGGTTTCCGAGAACCGGAGCGGAGCGTACTAAAGTACGTGAGCACCGGCCTACGCCGGCCGTAGCCTTAGTTTAATCGCCACGCACCCATAGTGCTTCGGCCGGCGAAGGCCGGAAGCCGCCATTTGCAGGCCGGCATCACCTGAATATCGACACAGCCTAGTGCAGCACCAGCATGTCGCCCGACGAGAAGGAGATGTCCGCCTTCTCGCCGACGACAGGGGGCGGCGTCGCGGAGTTGTTGAAGGTGTCAAGCGACACCGTGTTGCCGCCAATGCCGACGCGCACGCGGATGACCGAGCCGAGGAAATGCACTTCGGCGATCTCGCCCGAAAGGCTTGTGTCATGGCCAGGCTGGCGCGCCAGCGAGATCGCTTCGGGCCGCAGCGCCAAGGACAGCGTATCGCCGGACTTCGAGCCGTTGAGCTTGCTCTTGAGCGAGACCTCCTGCGCGTTGACCTGCACCTTGCCGCTAGCCGCGTCGGTGACCTTGCCTTCGAGCACGTTGAGCGTGCCGACGAAATTGGCGACGAATTTGGTCGCGGCCGGTTGTAGATCTCGAACGGCGTGCCGACCTGCTCGGCCTTGCCGCCATACATGACGGCGATACGGTCGGAGATCGACAGCGCCTCTTCCTGGTCGTGCGTGACGAAGATGGTGGTGATGTCGAGCTTCTTCTGGATCGAACGGATTTCCTCGCGCAACGACACCCGCACCTTGGCGTCCAGCGCCGAGAGCGGCTCGTCGAGCAGCAGAAGCTTCGGCTTCGGCGCGATCGCGCGCGCCAGCGCGATGCGCTGCTGCTGCCCGCCCGAGAGCTGGTAGGGGTAGCGGTCGCCCATCTGCGGCAGCTTGATGATGTCGAGCATCTCGGCGACGCGCCTGTCGGCGTCGGCTTTCGGCATGCCGGCCACCTTCAGTCCGAAGGCGATATTCTGCGCCACCGTCAGGTTCGGGAACAAGGCGTAGGCCTGGAATACCATGCCGACATTGCGTTGGTTGGGTTTCAACCTCGTGATGTCCTTGCCGGCAACCACGATCTTGCCGCGCTCGGCTCCTCGAAGCCGGCCACCATCCGCAGCACCGTCGTCTTGCCGCAACCCGACGGCCCCAGGAAGGAGACGAATTCACCCGGCTCGACGTCGAGATTGAAATCCTGCACCACGGTGGTGGCGCCGAAGGACTTTCGCACATGCTGGATGGAGAGGAACGGCTCGGCCATGGCTTTGACTTTCAGTTCGGGCGGTTCGCCGATTTTGGCGCGAAACGCGACAGGATCTGGATCAGCGACATGCAGCCCCAGGTGATGGCGAAGGCGATGATGGCAAGCGCTGCCGGCTCATAGGCGCGGTTTGCGCCGATATTCTGCAAATAGGGCCCGAACGCCGGCCGGTTGAGCAGGCTGGCCATGGTGAACTCGCCGATGACGATGGCGAAGGTCAGGAAGGCGCCCGACAACACGGCGATCAGCACATTGGGCAGGATCACCCGGCTGATGATCGTGCCCCAGCCCGCGCCCAGGATCTGAGCCGCTTCGGTCAGCGTGCGCACGTCGATCGTGCGAAGCCCGGTGTCGACGGCGCGATACATGTAGGGCAGCGCCAGCGTCGCATAGCCGATCACCAGCAGGGCGTTGGTCGCTGTGTCATTCGCCAGGAAGGGCAGCGGCGAGTTCGAGCCATACATCCTGATGTAGCCGAAGACGATGACGATGGCCGGAATGACCAGCGGCAACAGCGTGATGAACTCGACGACCGGTCTGATCTGCGGGAGCCGCAGCCGGATCCAGTAGGCGGCCGGCACCACGACCAGCACGCCGAGGATGATGGTGAAGATGGCGGCGATCACCGAATACATGAAGGTCGCCTGGAAGCGCGCGTCGCCCAACACGATCTGGTAGGCGTCGAAGGAATAGGCGCCGCGCCGCATGCGCATGGAGAATTCCACCGTCGCGATCAGCGGGATGAAGAAATAGGCCGCGCCAAGGATGAAGACGACCCAGGCCCAGAAGCGTCCGGTCTTCATTTCAGCCACCTCTCCGAGCGTGCCCTGAACCAGATGTAGAAGACATTGGCGAGGCCGGTGATGACGATCATGCCAAAGGCGATCGCATAGCCGAGATGTGCGTTGTGCAACACGTCACCACGTATCTGCGCGTAGAGCAGGATCGGCACGATGTTGAGCGACGAGCCGGTCAGCGCATAGGCGGTGGCGATCGCTCCGAAAGCGTTGGCAAAGAGCAGGATGACGGTGCCCAAGAAACTCGGCCAGATCACTGGGATCACCACCATGCGCCAATATTGCACGGTCGTGGCGCCGAGCGTCGCTGCCGCCTCGCCCCATTCCTTCTTCAACCCGTCGATCGCAGGCACGATGATGACCACCATCAGCGGGATCTGGAAATAGACATAGGTCAACGTCAGGCCCCAGAACGACAGGATGTTGAAGCCATGCGCGTAGATGTTGAACCCGAACAAGGTGTTCAGGATCACCGTGGCGAGGCCGAGCCGGCCAAGCGTGGCGAGGAAGGCAAAAGCCAGCGGCACGCCGGCGAAATTGGAAGCGACACCGGAGAAGGTCAGGGTCGCCGACCGTATCCAGTCCGGGAGGCCGCCGCGCACGATAGCGATGGCGATGGCGAGCCCCGCGAAGGCGCCGATCAACGCCGAGGCCAGGCTGACCTTGATCGAGATCCAGTAGGCGGCAACAATATTTGCCTCCGACAGGGCGGCGATGTTTTCCAGCGTGAACTCACCCGCCTCGTTCTGGAAGGCGCCCAGCATCAGGTAGAGCGTGGGCAGGATCAGGAACATGATGGCGAAGATGAAGAATGGCGCAACGCCCAGCCACTGCGTCGGCAGCCGTAACGCGCGCGCCTCGCTGGGCGGCGCGGCCTTTCCCGCAATGGTCTGATCGGAAAGCGAGAGATCGGTCATGCGCCGGCTACCGTCTTCGAGGGGTGCTGGGCGGCCCTCAGGGCCGCCCAGACATTTTTACAACTTACTTGACGTTGGCGCCAACAACGGCGTCCCAGTTCTTGGTGATGGCTTCCTTCGCCTTGCCCTGCTCGTCGAGCGTCGGGAACACGGCCGAGGCATAAGCCTCCGCCGGCGGCAGCTTGGCCATCACGTCCGCCGGGAGCTTGCCGTTCTTGGAAAGGTCGTTGAAGCGGATCGGATGGCAATAGCCCTTCAGCCAGGCGATCTGGCCTTCGTCGGAGTAAAGATACTCGAGCCAGAGCTTGGCAGCATTCGGATGCGGCGCGAAGGCGCTGATCGCCTGCACGTAGACGCCAGCGACGACGCCCGTCTTCGGCACGATGACGTCGACCGGCGGGTTGCCCTTCAGCGTGTCGCGGCCGGCAAGCGCGTTGTAGTCCCAGGTGACCAGGATCGGCGTCTGGCCCTGGGCCAGCGTCGCCGGCTTGCCAATGACCGGCACGAAATTGCCGGCGGCATTGAGCTTCTTGAAGAATTCGAGACCGGCGGTGCCGGCCGCTTCACCGGCACCAGCGCCACCGGACAGGCCGGCCGCGTAGACCGCCTGGATGGCTTGGTTCGAGGCGCGCGGGTCGCCGGCGAGCGCGACGGTGTTGGCATAGTCCGACTTCAGGAGGTCGGCCCAGTCGGCCGGCGCTTCCTTGACCAGGTCCTTGTTCACCAGGAAGGACAGCACGCCGTAATAGTCCCCGGTCCAAAAGCCGTCGGCATCTTTGGCGCTGTCGGGGATCGAATCCCAGGTCGACACCTTGTAAGCCTGGATCAGGCCGTCCTTCTTGGCGGACGGGCCGAACGACAGGCCGACGTCGATGACGTCGGGCGCCTGCGGGCCTTTGTTGTCCTTGTTGGCCTTGATCGCCTCGACCTCGTCGCCGGAGCCGGCATCGGGGTTGAGCTCGTTGATCTTGAGTTCGGGATACTTGGCCTTGAAGCCGTCGATGACGCGCCGTAGCCGCACCAGTCATGCGGCAGCGCGATGACCGTGAGTTCACCCTCCGCCTTCGCCGCCTTGGCGAGATCGTCCAGCGAAGCCGCGGACGAAATCACCGTCGACGCAAACAGCGCCGCGGCCGAAAGGGAAAGCACTTTCCCCGTGAACTTGAACATGTGTTCTCTCCGTTGAACTGGCGCCGCTGGGCGCCTGCGATGCGGGTATCGTTTTCGTGTGACAGCCAGATGAAGGCTTTTTGAAACCCGAGCCCCGCGGCACAAAAAGTTAACTCTTTTTAACGGACTGTAGCAATTAGCCCGCACTTAATTTTCCGGCTAATGGTTGATTGCCGTGCCCTCCGCCCTTTCTCCTCCTGTTGCAGTTGTAACCTTGATCAACTTTCGGCAACTAAGCCGGCTCTTCACACCGACCCGGCGATGGCATTTTCGAGCAGTGTCGACGCAGCCTTCTTGGTGAGCTTGACCGGGTTGCCGCCGGCCGTCGGGTCGACCACCGCCATGTCGGCGATCAGAGCCTTGCGCTTCTTGTCCATGTCGAGGCCCTTGATCAGGCCCGGCAACGCATGCGGCACCTTGAGCTCCTTGCGCAGCTTGATGACAGCCTTGGCGAAACCGTCGAAGCCGCCCTTGATGCCGCAATAGGCGGCAAGCCGCGCAATGCGGTCCTCGATCGCCTCGCGGTTGAAGGCGAGCACATAGGGCATGAACACCGCGTTGGTCATGCCGTGGTGGGTGTCGTAGAGCGCGCCGATCGGATGCGACAGCGAGTGGATGGCCCCGAGCCCCTTCTGGAAGGCGGCAGCGCCCATGGCGGCTGCGCTCATCATATGGGCGCGGGCGACCAGATCCTTGCCGTTGGCGAAGGCCTTGGGCAGGTTCTCGAACACCAGCCGGATGCCTTCCACCGCAATGCCGTCGGCCATCGGATGATAGCCCGGCGCGCAATAGGCTTCGAGGCAGTGGGCGAGCGCATCCATGCCGGTGCCGGCAGTGATGAAGGGCGGCATGCCGACCGACAACTCCGGATCGGCGATCACGATCGCCGGCAGAAGCTTTGGATGGAAGATGACCTTCTTGGTGTGGGTCGCCTCGTTGGTGATGACGCCGGCGCGGCCGACCTCCGATCCGGTGCCGGCCGTCGTCGGCACCGCGATGATCGGCGCGATCGCGTCGGAATTGGCTCTGGTCCACCAGTCGCCGATGTCCTCGAAATCCCACACCGGGCGCGTCTGCCCGGCCTGGAAGGCGATGAGCTTGCCGAGGTCGAGCGCCGAGCCGCCGCCGAAGGCGATGACGCCGTCATGCTTGCCCTTCTTGAACACTGCGATGCCGGCGGTCAGGTTGGACTCGACCGGGTTCGGCTTCACTTCGGAAAACACGCCATAGGGGACCTTGGCGTCGTCGAGGATTTTTAGCGTCGAGGCGACGACCGGAAGCTTCGCCAGCCCAGGATCGGTGACGAAGAGCGGTCGCTTGATGCCGGCCGCGGCCAGCGCGTCCGGCAATTCCTTGATGCGGCCGGCGCCGAAGCGGACGGTGGTGGGGTAGTTCCATTTGGAGATGAGCTTGGACATTGCTTGTCTTTCGAAAATCAGATGGCTTCGCGAAGGTGGTATGATTTCGGCCGGGTCAGGTTGTCGTAGCCGATGGCCGAGAGTGCGGCGCCCTTGCCGGTGTCCTTGACGCCGGTCCACACCAGCGCCGGATCGAGATAGTCGCATCGGTTCATGAACACGGTGCCGGTCTCGACGCGGTCGCCGATCGCCACCGCGCGCTCGGTGTCACGCGTCCAGATCGAAGCCGTCAGCCCGTAAGGGCTGTCGTTCATCAGCGCGATCGCCTCCTCGTCGTTGCGCACCTTCATGATGCCGACGATCGGCCCAAAACTTTCCTCGCGCATGACGCTCATCTGGTGGTCGACCCCGGTCAGCACTTCCGGCGCCAGATAGGGCGAACCCGCTCTGTCGTTCTCGACCTTCATGTTGATGTGCGCTTTAGCGCCCTTGCGTAGCGCCTCGGCCTTCTGCTCGCGGATCAGGTCGGCGAAGCGCGCCTGCGCCATCGGCCCCATGGTCGTGGCCTGCTCCAGCGGATTGCCGACGACATAGTTCTTCGTCTCGGCGACAAAGCCCTCGACGAACTCGTCATAGACCTTCTCGTGCACATAGACGCGCTCGATGCCGCAGCAGCACTGGCCGGAATTGTAGAAGGCGCCGTCGACCAGATTGGCGACCGCATGGTCCATCTTGGCGTCGGGCAGCACATAGGCCGGATCCTTGCCGCCGAGCTCGAGGCCAAGCGTCATGAAGGTGCCGGCCGCGGCCTTCTCGATAGCGCGGCCGCCGGCGACCGAGCCGGTGAAATTGACATGGTCGATCTTGCCGGAGCCGAGCAGCTTTTCGGTCTGCGCGTGGTTGAGGACGACGTTCTGGAACAGCCCCTTGGGCAGGCCCGCTTTGTCAAAGGCCTGTTGGAACCGCTCGCCAACGAGCAGCGTCTGCGCCGCATGCTTGAGGATGACGGCGCTTCCGGCCATCAGCGCCGGCACGATGGTGTTGACCGCGGTGAGATAGGGATAATTCCACGGCGCGATCACCAGCACGACACCGAGTGGTACCTTCTTCACATAGCGGCGGAAGCCGTCCTTCGGATTGGAGGCCATGACCGGCTTCAGCGCGGCTTCAGCGATCTCGACCATGTAGTTGGCGCGTTCCTTGACGCCGCCAAACTCGCCGCCATAACGCACCGGCCGGCCCATCTGCCATGCGATCTCCGGCACGATCTCGTCGGTCATCGCAACCAGCGCCTCAAGCATGGCGAGCATATACTTGCCGCGCTCGACGATCGGCGTCTCGGCCCATTTCTCCTGCGCCGCCCTGGCGCGCTCGACCGCAGCGTTGATCGCCTGGTCGCTCGCGACCGGCCGCTCGGCATAGATTGACCCATCGATGGAGATTTGAGTTTTATGGTTTCCAAGAAGACGTCTCCAAATTGACTGTTTTCAGCAGGCGATGGCTCGGACATGGCCTTGCGCGGCATAGGCCAAAATGGCCCTGTCACGCGTTACGATTGTCAGATCGCGCTCGCGCGCGGTCGCTATCAGAATTCGATCCATTGGATCGTTGTGAACGATACCTGGCAGATAGGAGGCCGCGATGAGAATATGCGGCGTCACCCCTTCCACCGCGACCGCCGCCGCCTCGACGAACTCGTCGAACCAGCGATCGGGCGTCTTCGTCGACGGCAACCTGCCCTTCGACACGAGCATGCCCATCTCCCATGCCGTCATCTCCGACACATTTAGCGTGCCGGACTGAGGAGCCTTGCTGATAGCCGTTGTCGCTGCCTCGGCAATCGGTTCGTCGTGCGAAATCCAGATGACTGCGCAGGTGTCCAACAGAAGGTTCTCAGTCCTCATAGACCTTGCCCCAATCCGGGTCGGCAGGCTCCGTCAGATCGACATCAGGCATGATCGTAAGCGTGCCCTTCATGCAGCCGAAGATCGGGTGCCGCGACGATGTTCCGCTGATTTCGGCCTGAGCCGATTCACCAAACCCCTTTGAACTACCTGAACCCGCCTGGGCGCGCCGAAAGACCAGATTTTCGCCGGCTATATTGACCGACTCCGTCTGGAACCCTGCGGCCAGCCACTCCTTTGTCATCGGGTTGTTGCTGGGATTGTTGCTCCACCAAGCCGGATACTGCTTAGATGCCGGCAGTTTTTCGCCAAGCAGTTTCTCGATATCGCTGAACGACATCGGAACCCGCTCACCGGTTTGAGCCATGAGGTATGAACGCAAAGGCGAATACTTTCCCATTTTTCACGCTCCTGAACTTAACTAGCCAAAATTATAGCTTTAGTTAGGTTCAGTCAACGCTGGTTACAGCTTTAGTATCGCTCAAACCCTCGGTGCAGTTCCCAATCCGTGATGCGGCGGTCGTATTCGAACTGCTCCCAGCGGGCGGTGTGCACATAGTGTTCGACCACGTCCTCGCCGAAAGCCTGCTTCAGCATGGCAGAGTTCGCCAGCGTCTCGGTCGCATCGCGCAGTGTCTTCGGGATCTCCGGCAGTTGCGACGCCTGGTAGGCGTCGCCGACGAAGGGCTTCTGCAGTTCCAGTTTCTCGTCGACGCCGGCAAGGCCGGCGGCGATCAATGCCGCGAAAGCGAGATAGGGATTGAGGTCGGCGCCGCCGATGCGGCACTCCATGCGGATACCCTTGGTGCCTTCGCCGCAGAGCCGGAAGCCGGCGGTGCGATTGTCCTCGCTCCACATGATCTTGGTCGGCGCGAAGGTGCCGGCCTGGAAGCGCTTGTAGGAGTTGATGTAAGGCGCCAGAAACCAGGTGAACTCCTTGGCGTATTTGAGCTGGCCGGCGGCCCATTGCTGGCCGAGGGTCGAAAGCGTCCACTCGGCATTTTTGTCAAAAAACAGCGGCGTCTTGCCGTCGGCGCTCCACAGCGAATTGTGGATGTGGCTGGAATTGCCGGCGAGGCCGTAATTGTACTTGGCCATGAAGGAGATCGCCTTGCCTTCCGACTCGGCGATTTCCTTGGCGCCGTTCTTCAGGATGACGTGGCGGTCGGCCATGTCGAGCGCCTCGGCGTAGCGCACGTTGATCTCTTCCTGGCCCGGACCCCACTCGCCCTTGGAGTTCTCGATCGGAATGCCGGCCGCTTCCATCTCGTTGCGCAGCCGGCGCATCACGCCTTCTTCCTTGGTGGTGATGCCGATCTGGTAGTCGCCGATATAGGGCGAGGCGGTGTCGAGACCCTGCCAGTGCTTCTTGCGCGCGGAATCGTAGGTCTCGCTGAACAGGTAGAATTCGAGCTCGGAAGCGAAGTAGCCGATATAGCCGCGCTCCTGCAGGCGCTTGACCTGTTTCTTCAGGATCGCGCGCGGCGAGTGTGCGAGGTCCTCATGGTCGTGATGGTCGAGCACGTCGCAGATGACCAACGCCGTCTTTTCGAGCCACGGGATGCGCCGCAGCGTCGAGAGATCGGGCTTCATGACGAAGTCGCCATAGCCCTTGGACCAGCTTGCCGCTTTATAGCCCGGCACCGGCTCCATATCGATGTCGGCCGCCAGCAGGTAGTTGCAGCCATGCGTCTCGCCATGCGCTGAATCGACGAAATACTGGGCCAGGAAGCGCTTACCCGCGAGCCGGCCCTGCATGTCGACGATGCAGGCCAGCACCGTGTCGATCTCGCCATTCGAGACCGCCTGCTTCAACTGATCGAACGAGAAATTCCCGGCCATTCTTTTGGCACTCCAGTACTGGTCGATTGAGAGGGCGAAAGAAAACCATGGCCGGCACGACGCCGGCCATGGCCATGATGGTCTATGTCAGACGCCGGTTTCGCCTATGGCTACTTCCGCCGCCTTGATCGCCGCCTGGCGCTTGGCGATCTCGTCACCGATTGGCGGGCCCTGGAAACGGCGGTTCTCGAAACCGTACCAGAGCACGGCGGTCAGCACGAGGAAGCCGATGGTGATGTAGAGCACCTTGTCGTTCGGCGGCTGGATGGCGATGTAGAAGATGATCGCCATGCCGACGACCGACAGCACGCAAAACAACTTGAACAGCCCGGCGCCGAGATTCCATGGACCGGGGTTCGGCCATTTGGCGGTGCCGAAAGCGAACATGCCGAGCACGATCGGGATGGTGAAGGAGAGGAACAGGAAGACCAGCGTCGAGTTAACGACGATGGTGTAGATGTTGGTGCCGCCGATCGAGATGAACTGCGCAAGGAATACATAGATGATCTCGAGGATCGACGCCGTCCAGATCGCATGGACCGGCGTGCGCCAAGTCGGGCTGACCTTGGCCAGCGATGCTGACCCGACCGGCATGCCACCGTCGCGAGAGAAGGCAAACAGCATGCGAGAGGCTGAGGTAACGGTCGCAAGGCCACATAGGAACTGCGAGATCAGGATCGCGAAATAAAGCAATTCCTTGAGCCAGACCGGCAGGATCGTGTCCATCGTCGAGAAGAAGACGCTCCAGCCCTGCTTGGCGCCTGCCGCCAGGTCCGGGATGGCCAGAGTGATGGCGCAGACCATCGCCCAGCCGATCAGCGACGACCACAGCACGGAAGAGATGATCGCCCGCGGAACCGAGTGCGCGGCCTTCAGCGTCTCTTCCGAAGTATGCGCCGACGCATCGTAGCCGGTGATCGTGTAGACGGGCAGCAGCAGGCAAAGCAGGAACAAATACGTCATGGAATCCGACTGCGGGAAAACGCCGCCGCCGGCATCGCCAGAGTAGTTGGTGAAGGTCCACAGCCGCGTGACGTCGATCGCCGGGGCAAATACCAGGCAGGCGACGATCAGCACGGCCGTGGCGCCCAGGATCAGGAAGCCGGAGGCATCCGTCAGCATGGCGGTCAGCTTGATGCCGAAGTGGTTGCAGATCGCCTGGATGACAGTGATGAGGGCAACGAATCCG
Organism: Mesorhizobium loti; assembly: GCF_001510895.1. Taxonomy (GTDB): domain Bacteria; phylum Pseudomonadota; class Alphaproteobacteria; order Rhizobiales; family Rhizobiaceae; genus Mesorhizobium; species Mesorhizobium loti_A. Next base: position 260,138 of record NZ_LPWA01000001.1, read on the forward strand.
ACAATCTCGCCAGGCGTGCCGGTGATGCCGAACCAGCTTCCGAACGTGCCGACGAAGAAGAATGCGGTGCCGATGTTGATCGCGCCCAACACGGTGATCAGGCCGAGCAGGTTGAGCCAGGCGGTGAGCCAGCCGGTGAAGCGGTTTCCGAGGATCGACGACCAGTGATAGAGACCGCCTGCCGTCGGAAATGCCGAAGCGATCTGCGCCATGGCGAGGGCGAAGAACCCTGAAACGGCGCAGCCGACGATCCAGCCGATGCCCGCGCCGGCGCCGCCGATCGACGAGATGGCTTGGGCGAAGGAATTGATGCCGCCCGACAGGATGCAGATGATTGAGAACGAGATCGCGAAATTCGAGAAGCGGCTCATGCTTCGCGACAGTTCCTGGGCATAGCCCATTCCGTGGAGAACCTTTAGGTCCTCGTGCTTGTCGACTTCTGTGTAATCTTGCGCAGACATTTTAGTCCCCTGTTGATTCTTAGCTGGCCGATTGTACTGACTTTCCCATTGCGCGTTGTCGGGAGCCCTTGGCCTCCTCGGGCTCCAGATTCGAAAATATGCCTGTGAGCAGATCCGCCCATTTCCGCTGCCCGGCCTCGCCGCAGATCTCGTCGTTGCGGATCTCGATCATCGCGCAGGCAAGGCCGCGCGAGCGCGCATGCCGTTCCAGCGTGAAATAGACGCGGTCGGCCGGCGAATAGGGTTCATTGACGCCGACGGTGACGCCAGCAAGCCGCTGCAGTGCCGCAATCAGCGGCGCCGCCAGCCTGCGGTCGTCGTCATGAATGATGCCGACATGCCAGGGCCGGCTCTTGCCCTTGTAGACCGGCGTGAAGGAGTGCACCGAGACAAGCCGCGTCTCCTGGCCATATGCCAGCCGCTGTTCGATGATCCGTGCAATCGCGTCGTGGAACGGACGCCACGCCAGGTCGATCCGCGCTGCACGTTGCTTGTCCGAAAGGCCGGCGTTGCCGGGAATGGCCGTCGTCTCGCTAACCGGCGGCACCAGGTCCGGCGCGTCGAGCGGCCGGTTGCAATCGATCACCAGGCGAGAGACGCGCGTTTCGACCAGCGTGGCGTCGAGCGCCTCGGCCATGCGGCTGGCGACAGGAAGCGCGCCTGGATCCCAGGCGATGTGGCGGGAAAGGTCCTCGACGGGCAGGCCGAGCGTGCCGAATTCGGCGGGCAGGATGTTCGACGCGTGGTCGCAGGTGAAGACGAAAGGGCTCGAGCCGCCGGGGTTGGTCACCCTTACGGTCTCCGACGGTGCAAGGCTGGCAGGCCGTGCTTTCTCCATACTGCCGTCCCCTGGGGAGCTCTGTATTTTATGTTACGTATTTTGCCTCATTGCGTCCCTATGGATGATTTCATACACTTTGCTCGGCTTTGTCAAACGCCAATTCCGAAAACGGCGTCGACCGGGTCAAAGGGGCGGGGAAAACAATGATCTCCAGCATTGCCGAACTGATCTCGGACCGCATTGGCGCCATGCCGGCGGGCGAGCGCCGCGCCGCGCAGACGCTGATTGCCAACTATCCGCTGACCGGGTTGAAGACGGTGGCCGAGTTCTCGACCGCGGCGGGTGTGTCCTCGCCGACGATCCTGCGTTTCGTCGCCAGGCTCGGCTTCCAGAACTATCCCGAATTCCAGTCGGCGCTGCAGGATGAACTGGCCGCGCAACTGCAGTCTCCGGCATCGCGCACGCTCAACCCGGCAGCGCCCGCCAGCGGGGGCGCCGTATCCCCGATGCTGGAGGCGACGCTCGACAACATGCGCGAGACATTCCGGCACCTGTCCGACAGGCAGTTGGCCGACATCGCAACCAAGCTTGCCGAGCGGCGCGGCAAGACCTTCCTGATCGGCGGCCGCTTCACCGACCCGCTGGCCCGCTACATGGCCGCCCACCTCGCCATCATCCAGCCGGACGTCTACCACCTTGCCGGCCAGGAGAGCATCTGGCGCGACCGGCTGATCGACATGGGCAAGCGCGACGTGCTGGTGATCTTCGACATCAGGCGCTACCAGGAGAGCCTGGTGCGCTTCGCCGAGAAGGCGCATCAGCGCGGCGTGCAGATCGTGCTGTTCACCGACCAATGGCTGTCACCGATCGCCCGCTTCGCCCGCCACGTTATCGCCGGGCGCACCGCCGTGCCGTCGGCCTGGGATTCGTCTGCTGCCCTGTTTGTCGTCGTCGAGACGCTGATCGGCGCCGTCACAAGGCAGCTCGAAGCCGCGGGCGCCAAGCGTATCCGGGATCTGGAAAGCCTGCGCTAAAACCGGAAGTCCGGACGCGACCGGGCTTTCACGTTACCGAGATTTAATGTGCACGATTGCGTGATAATTGCCATAAACCGCTGATATCGGGGTGTGGTGCGGCTGGTCTTCGCCCCCAGTCCCGTATCGTCGCTGTGCCTGGCTTCCGCTTGGAACCAGCGGACGATTCCTGCCGCTGGAGTGTCGATGCCGAGCTGGAAGCAGATTGTACTTGCCGTTGTGATCGTGGTCGCCGCCGCGGTCGCCTGGGCGCGTTTCTATCCCGGCGCGCCCGAAATGCTGGCGCGCTGGGGAATGGGCTGGGCCATTGCGGCGACGCCTCCCGCGACGGAAAGAGCCGCAAATGGCTCCGTGCAGGCCGGACGCAGCCGCGCCGGCCAGGTCGTGACCATCGTTGCCACGCCCACCGGCACCGCCACCATCAACGACAGGCTGCAGGCGATCGGCACCGGCCGCGCCAACGCGACCGTGACGGTCAATCCATATTCCGCCGGCCGCCTCACCGAATTGCTGGTCCAGTCCGGCACTCACGTCGAGAAGGGCGACGTCATCGCCAGGCTCGATTCCGAGACCGAAGTGATCGCGCGCGACCGTGCCAAGGTTGGGCTGGACGACGCGCAGGCCAAGCTCGATCGGGTCAAGTCGCTGCGGGCCTCCAACGCCGCGACGCCGGTGGCCGTCGCCGATGCCGAGGTGGCGCTCGCCAATGCCAAGCTGGCATTGCGCGATGCCGAGCTCGCGCTCGAGCGCCGCTCGATCGTGGCGCCGATCGAAGGCACTGTCGGCATCCTGCCGATCGCCGCCGGCAACTATGTCACCAGCCAGTCGGCGATCGCTACGCTCGACGACCGTTCCAGCATCCTGGTCGACTTCTGGGTTCCTGAGCGCTTCGCCGCCGCGCTCAAGGTCGGCGCGCAATTGTCGGCCACGCCGCTTGCCAACCCCAACCAGGTCTATAGCGGCACGGTTTCGGCTATAGACAACCATATCGACGAGAACAGCCGCACGCTGCTCGTCAAGGCGACCATCGCCAACCCGGCCGATTCTTTACTCGCCGGCATGTCGTTCCAGATCGGCATGAAATTCCCGGGCGACACCTATCCTGCCGTCAGCCCTCTGGCCATCCAGTGGGGGGCCGACGGCGCCTACGTCTGGGCTGTCGAGAACGGCAAGGCCAAGCGTGTGCCAGTGCGCATCATCCAGCGCAACACCGAGACCGTGCTGATCGACGCTCCCGTCGAAAGCGGCGACATGGTGGTGACCGAAGGCACCCAGAGCGTCAGCGAAGGTGGCGACGTCCGCATCGCCGGCGAGGATCGCGCCACCGGGGCCGAAGGCTCGTGAGCGCCGCCGGCGATCCGGCCGCGGGGTCGGGCCTGACGGCGCTCTTCATCCGCAGGCCGGTCATGGCCTTCGTGCTGAACACGCTGATCGCGGTCGCGGGGCTGGCCGCCTTCTGGGGCGTCGAGATACGCGAGCTGCCGGATGTCGACCGCCCGGTCATCACCGTCAACACCACCTTCGAGGGCGCTGCCGCCGAAACCGTCGACCGCGAGCTGACCGACGCTATCGAGGGCGCCGTCGCGCGTGTCTCCGGCGTCAAGTCGATCTCGTCGACCTCGTCTTTTGGGCAGAGCCGCGTCACCATCGAATTCAACGACGGCGTCGACCTCAATGTCGCCGCATCCGACGTGCGCGACGTCGTGAGCCGTATCACCAACCAGTTGCCGGAGACCGCCGACGCCCCGCGCATCGTCAAGGCCGACGCCAATTCCGACGCGGTGATGCGGCTTGCGGTGACCTCCGACACCATGTCGGTGCAGGACATGACGGTGCTGGTGCAGGACCGCATCGAGGACGAGCTTGCCGCCGTGCCCGGCGTCGCCGACGTCCAGGTCTATGGCGACCGCGACAAGATCTTCCGCATCGATGTCGACCAGAACAAGCTGGCGAGCCACGGCTTCACCGTGGCGGATTTGCGCAAGGCGCTCGCCTCGGTCGCCTTCGATTCGCCGGCAGGCTCGATCACCACGACGAACCAGGACCTCATCGTGCGCACGACCGCCGACGTGACCACGCCAGAGGAGTTCGAGAACATCGTCATCGGCGGCGCGACCCGCATCCGCGACGTCGCTACCGTGACGCTCGGTCCCGACATCGGCCAGACCTCGCTGCGCTCCGACGGCAAGACCGGCATCGGCCTCGGCATCATCCGCCAGGCGGAATCGAACACGCTGGATATCTCGACCGGCGTCCGGGCTGCTGTCGACAAGCTTCAGGCGAACCTGCCGCAAGGCATGTCGATCAAGGTCACCAGCGACGACGCCGTCTTCGTCAACGGCGCCGTGCACGAGGTCGAGATCGCGCTGATGCTGTCGGTCTCGATCGTGCTCATCGTCATCTACGCCTTCCTGCTCGACTGGCGCGCGACGCTGATCCCCGGCCTGTCGATGCCGGTAGCCATGATCGGCACAATCGCCGCGATCTATCTCGCCGGCTTTTCCGTCAACATCCTGACGCTGCTGGCGCTCGTTCTGGCGACGGGCCTCGTCGTCGACGACGCCATCGTCGTGCTCGAAAACATCGTGCGACGCCGCAACGAGGGCATGGGGCCCCGCGCGGCGGCGGTGCTCGGCACGCAGGAAGTGTTCTTCGCTGTGGTGGCTACCACGCTGACGCTGGTCGCCGTCTTCGTGCCGATCTCCTTCCTGCCGGGACAGACCGGCGGCCTGTTCCGCGAATTCGGCTTCGTACTGGCGATGTCGGTGTTGCTCTCCTGCGTGGTGGCGCTGACGCTCTGCCCGATGCTTGCCTCGCGTATGCTTTCCAGCGCCTCCCTCCATCATGAGGGCGGCAGCGGCATCGGCGCCCGCATCGGCGGCGCCTTGCATCGCCTTTACAAGCGCTGCCTGCATCTTTGCCTCGGTGCGCCCTGGATCGTGGTGCTCGTTGCGTTGCTCTTCGCCGGCACGGCCTTCACGCTGTTCGGCACCATCCGCCAGGAGCTTACGCCGACCGAGGACCGCGCCGTCGTTTTGTTGCGCATCAACGCCCCGCAAGGCGTCAGCCTCGACTACACGACCGAGCAGATGCGTAGGATCGAGCGGCTGATCCAGCCGCTGCGCGATTCCGGCGAGATCCGCAGCACCTTCGAGAATGCCGGCAATAACGGCTCCTACAACTCGGGCTTCATGGTGATGACGCTGGCGCCATGGGACGAGCGCACGCGCGGCCAGCAGGAGATCATGGCCGACATCAGCAGGCTGACGAAACAGGTGCCGAGCGTGCGCGTCTTTCCGGTGCAGCCCAACAGCCTCGGCATTCGCGGCGCCGGCAACGGCCTGCAATTCGCGCTGGTCGGCAACGACCGCAAGGCGTTGAGCGAGGCGGCGGTGAAGATCGTCGAGGAGATGCGCCAGGATCCGCGATTCCAGACGCCCCGGCTTTCCGTCGATCCGACGCAGCCGCAACTGGCCGTGGCGATCGACCGCGAGCGCGCCTCCGATCTCGGCATCGACATCACCGGGCTCGCCGACACGCTGCAGGCGATGCTCGACGGCAACGATGTGGTCGACGTCTACATCGCCGACCGCAGCTATGGCGTGAAGCTGGTCTCGACCACCAACCCGATCAACGATCCGACCGATCTCGAAAACATCTTCCTGAAAACGTCGGACGGCCGTTTCGTGCCGATGTCGACCATCGCCACGCTGACCGAGCGCGCCGTGCCGCCGTCTTTGACCCGCGAGCAGCAGCAGCCTTCGGTCGCGATCACCGCCAATCTAGGCAACGGCTTCGCGCTCGGCGAAGCGCTGACCCACGCCAAGGAGATCGCGACGCCGCTTCTGCCGCCGGGCACGCGCATCCTGCCGCTCGCCGAAGCGGCGACGCTTGGCGAAAGCAACAGCGCCATGATCGCCGTCTTCAGCTTCGCGCTGGTCATCATCCTGCTTGTGCTGGCAGCCCAGTTCGAAAGCTTCGTCAGCGCCGTCATCATCATGGCGACGGTGCCGCTCGGGCTCGCTTGCGCCATCTTTGCGCTGCTGCTTTCCGGCACCAGCCTCAACGCCTACAGCCAGATCGGACTGGTGCTGCTGGTCGGCGTCATGGCCAAGAACGGCATCCTCATCGTCGAGTTCGCCAATCAGCTGCGCGACCGCGGCTTCGGTGTGCGCCAGGCGATCGAGGAGGCCGCCACCATTCGCCTTCGTCCGGTGATGATGACCATGATCTGCACCGTGCTCGGCGGCGTGCCGCTGGTGCTGGCATCGGGCGCCGGCGCCGAGGCGCGCATAGCGCTGGGCTGGGTCATCGTCGGCGGCCTCGGGCTCGCCACCGTCTCGACACTGTTCCTGACCCCGGTCGCCTATCTTCTGCTCGGCCGCTTCGTCACGCCCAAGGCGCATGAGGAAGCGCGCCTGAAGCGCGAGCTCGAGGAAGCCGCCTACGCCAGACCATGATCCCGAAAAGTGGGAACCGGTTTTTCGCAAAGATCATGGTTGGATCAGGTCCTAATGTCGAGCCGGCGGAGTGATTAGCTTTCCTCTTCCCGTCACTATACGGGGAGAGGATGCCGGCAGGCAGGTGAGGGGCAGAGCCAACTTCACAGATGATGGCGCCGCCCCTTATCCGGCCCTTCGGGCCACCTTCTCCCCGTAAACGGGGCGAAGGAAAGCTGCGCTACGGCTTGATGAACACCTTGCCATTCGGTTTGGCCAACTCGGCCGGCAGCCGCGCCATGGCCTCGTGCAGCGGCACCACCGCGGTCACGTCGGTCGACCAGCGCCCGTCGGAAAAGCGCTTTTGCGCTTCCAGCACCGCCGGCCCCATCCGATCGCGATAAACGCGCATCCATTCGGCCAGCCAAAAACCTTCGATGCGCTTGTGCTGGAAGATCAATTGGCCGGGCTCACGGATCACCGTCGGCTCAGCGTCGAGCCGACCATAGACGATCCAGCGCGAGCGCTTTGGCATGGCGTTGAAGATGGCCGAGGCCAGCGGCCCGGTCACCGCATCGAGGAAAATGCGCGGCTGCTCGGCCTTGATCACCTCGCGCAGTTTGGCCTCGAAATCCGCCGCCTTCTCGTTGAGCACATGCGCGGCACCAAGTTCCTTCAGCAAAGGGATCTGCTCGTCGCGGCGCACTGTGACGATCGGCCGAAAACCGTCCTCCTTCGCCAAGCCGATGATCAGCTTGCAGAGCTGGCTGGCGCCGGCGGTCATGATGAAGGCCTTGTCGCCCTCCTGCTTGACGATGTCGAACATGGCGAGCGCGGTGAGCGGATTGACGATCATCGCCGCGGCGTCCTCGTCGCGCACCGTGTCGAGCAGCGGAATGCAGGACGCGGCCTCCGCCACCGCATAATCGGCCCACGAGCCCCAGTTCGTCACTCCGGTGGCGAAGGCGACGCGCTTTCCCGCAAGGCTTTTTGCGTACGGGTCGTCACCGGTCGCGACGACGATGCCGACACCCTCGAAGCCTGCCGGCCGCCCCTTAACACGCGGCTGGCCGTACTGTCCCTTGATGAAGGCGATATCGGACGGGTTGATCGAGGCAAGGCTGACCTTGATCAGCGCCTGCGTCCGGCCGGGTTCGGGCACGGCGATACCGCCGGGTTGCAGATAAGGCTCCGTCGCTTCCAGCACGCCGGCGGAAGGCGTTTTCGTGTAGCCGTCGCCGACAAGCAGCAAGGCCTTCATTTCCGACGGAAGCGCCATGGCGATCACACCTTTTCCTGCGTGTACTTCCTGAGCTCGGTGCGCGCCACCTGCCGCCGATGCACGGCGTCCGGCCCGTCGGCAAGCCGCAGGGTTCTCAGATGCGTCCACGAGCGCGCCAGCGGCGTATCCTGGCTGATGCCTTGCGCGCCGAACATCTGCACCGCCTCGTCGGTAACCTTGAGCGCGACACGGGGCGCGACGACCTTGATCTGGCTGATCCAGGGCGCCGCGGCGCGCGCATCGCCTTGGTCGATCATCCACGCGGCCTTCAGGCAGAGCAGCCGCGCCATCTCGATCTCCATGCGGCATTCGGCGATGATGTCGAAATTGGCGCCGAGCTTGGCCAACGACTGGCCGAAGGCCTCGCGCCGCACGGAACGCTGGCACAGCATCTCCAGCGCCATCTCGGCCTGGCCGATGGCGCGCATGCAGTGGTGGATGCGGCCCGGCCCCAGCCGCCCTTGAGCGATCTCGAAGCCCCTGCCCTCGCCGAGAATCAGGTTGGCCGCCGGCACCCGCACGTCCTCGAACCTCAGATGCATATGGCCATGCGGCGCGTCGTCGTCGCCATAGACCTGCATTGGACGCAGCTTGGTGATGCCCTTGCTGTCCGCCGGCACCAGGATCATCGAATGCCGGCGATGCTGCGGCTCCTCGTCCGAGCCTGTTCTCACCATGGCCATATAGATGGCGCAGCGCGGGTCGCCGGCGCCAGAGGCCCACCATTTCTCGCCGTTCAGCACATAATCGTCGCCCTGCCGCTCGCAGCGCATCGAGATGTTGGTGGCGTCCGAAGACGCCACGTCCGGTTCGGTCATCAGATAGGCCGAGCGGATTTTTCCGTCGAGCAGCGGCTCCAGCCAGTCTTGCTTATGCTCCGCGGACCCGTAGCGCTCCAGCACCTCCATGTTGCCGGTATCGGGCGCCGAGCAGTTGAAGGTCTCGGCGCCGAGATGCGCCTTGCCCATCTCCTCCGCCAGATAGGCGTATTCGACCGTCGACAGGCCGTAGCCGCGCTTGGAATCGGTGAGCCAGAAATTCCACAGGCCGCGCTCCCGCGCCGTCTTTTTCAGGCCTTCCAGGATCTCGGTCTGCCGGGCCGTGTAGGCCCAGCGGTCGCCGCCCTTGCCGACCTCGGCGAGAAACTCCTCGCCGAGCGGCGCGATCTCGTCGCGCACCATCGCGGCCACGCGCTGATGGATCGGCTTCAGCCGCTCGGTCATGCCGAGATTCATGTCCGCCATCGGTTCCGGCCCTTTCGTAGATGCATCTTTACCCGTGGCAAGGATGACCGTACTTCGGCTAGCCTTGTCAACGCGAGTCCTTCGGTTCCGGCCGGGACGAGGCACGTGGGAGGAATGCGATGAGCTATCTGGACAAGCTGTTCTCGGTCGCCGGCAAGACCGCGCTGGTGACCGGTGCTGCAACCGGCATCGGCCGCATGGTCGCGACCGGACTGGTGCGGGCCGGCGCCACGGTGATGATCGCCTCGCGCAAGGGCGAGGACTGCGTGCGGGTCGCCAGCGAGCTCAACGCGCTCGGCGGCGACGGCCGGGCCGAGGGTTTTGCCGGCGACGTGTCCAGCGAAGCGGGCATCGCCGCGCTCGTTGCCGAGGTGAAGGTGCGCACGGACAGGCTGCACATACTGGTCAACAATGCCGGCATCTCCTGGGGCGCGCCGCTGGAGGAGTTTCCCTACCACGCCTGGGCCAAGGTGTTCGGCGTCAACGTCACCGCCGTCTTCCACTTGACCCGCGAGCTGCTGCCGCTGCTCGATGCGGCCGCAAGCGACGAGGATCCTGCCCGCGTCGTCAATCTGGGCTCGGTGATGGGCACCCAGCCGCTCGCCGACGACGCCTATTCCTACACCGCCTCCAAGGCCGCCGTGCATCATCTGACGCGCACGCTGGCGATCGAGTTCGCTGCCCGCCGCATCACAGTCAACGCCTTTGCGCCCGGCCCCTTCCAGAGCCGGATGACGGCCTTTGCCACCGCCACCGAGGAGCAGGCGAAACATGTCGGTAACCATGTTCCGCTCGGCCGCATCGGGGTAGCGGATGACATTGCCGGCGCAACGCTCTATTTGTGCAGCCGTGCCGGCAGCTATGTCACAGGCGCCACCCTGCCGATCGACGGCGGCCAGTCGGTGCAGCACGGGATGACGTTGTTCAAGGAATAAGGCGCCCGGTTCAAGCAATCGCGATCCGGGCGGGGGTGCGGAGGACATCAGCGTGGAACCGATCAGTCTCGATACGCTTCTGGCCAGCGTCGGCAAGGAAGTCGGCGTGTCGCCCTGGCGCACCGTGACGCAGCGCATGATCGACCAGTTCGCCGACGCCACCGACGACCACCAGTTCATCCATTGCGATCCCGAGCGCGCCGCGCGCGAGACGCCGTTCGGCGGCACCATCGCGCACGGCTTCCTGTCGCTGTCGCTTCTGTCGGCGATGACCTTCGAGACCATGCCGCCGATCGAGAACACCAAGATGGGCGTCAACCACGGCTTCGACACGCTGCGCTTCCTGGCGCCGGTCAAGACCGGCTCGCGCATCCGCACGCACTTCGTGCTGGCCGACGTCAAGGTCAGGCCTTCGGGCTGGGTGCAGACGGCGCATGACGTGACCATCGAGATCGAGGGATCGAAGAAGCCGGCGCTTACCGCGCGCTGGCTGACCCTGACGCTGATCGAGCGCCAGCCCGAGACCGCATGAGCGGCGACGCCAACGCCTTGGATAAGTCGGCGCTCGCGCTCGATAAGTCGGCGCTTGCGCTCGATAAGTCGGCGCTTGCGCTCGACAAGGCAGCGCTTGCGCCATACCTCGAAGCGCATGTCCCGGGCTTTGCTGGGCTTTCTGCAATCGAGAAATTCAAATCCGGACAGTCGAATCCGACTTATCTGCTCACCGCTGCAAGCGGCCGCTATGTGCTGCGCGCCAAGCCGCCGGGACAATTGCTGAAATCGGCGCACCAGGTCGACCGCGAGTTCCGGGTCATGCAGGCACTTGGCTCGACCGCCGTGCCGGTGCCGCGCATGCTGCATCTTTCGGGTGAAGACTCGCCGATCGGCCGCATGTTCTATGTCATGGAATTCCTCGACGGGCGCATCTTCTGGGATCCGTCACTGCCGGATGCATCCGGCAATGACGAGCGCGCCGCGATCTATGACACCATGAATGCGACACTCGCCGCCCTCCACGACGTTGACACCGAGGCCGTGGGGCTTGGCGATTTCGGCAAGCCCGGCAGCTATTTCGAGCGCCAGTTCGCTCGCTGGACGAGCCAGTACCGTGCGTCAGAAACCGAAACCATCCCAGACATGGACCAGCTGATTGCCTGGCTGGAGACGCATATGCCGGCCGATGATGGCCGGGTCTCGCTGGTGCATGGCGACTATCGGCTGGACAACATGATTTTCGCGCCGGACGAGCCGAAGGTCATCGCCGTGCTCGACTGGGAACTGTCGACGCTCGGCCATCCCTTCGCCGACCTCGCCTATCAATGCATGCAGTGGCGGTTGCCGCATGCGTCCGGCTTTCGCGGTCTTGGCGGCGTCGACCGCGCCACGCTCGGCTTGCCCTCCGAGGAAGCCTATGTCGCCGCCTATTGCCGGCGTCGCGGCATCGACCGCATCGGCAACTGGACCTTCTTCCTCGCCTTCTCCTTCTTCCGGCTGGCGGCGATCTGCCAGGGCGTCTACCGCCGCGCGCTGGACGGCAACGCCTCCAATCCGGAAAAGGCCAAGACCTATGGCGAGGCGGTGAAAATGCTCGCCGCGCTCGCGGTGGAGCTGATCGACAAGAAGATTTGAATACGGAGAGCTGAGCGATGGGCCGTTTCGATGGGGCCACGGTGCTGATAACCGGCGCGACCGGCGGGCTCGGCAGCGGCGCGGCCAAAGCTTTCGCCACTGAGGGCGCGCGGCTGGTTCTTTCCGATATCGATGAAGCGGCCCTCGGCGATTTCGCTGCGGCACTCGGCGCCGAGACCGCGCTCCTTGCCGGCAACATTGCCGACGAGAAGCTCTCCGAGGATCTGGTGAAACTGGCGGTGCAAAAATTCGGCCGGCTGGATATCGCCGTCAACAATGCCGGGATCGTGCATTCCTTCTTTCGCCTGCCGCAGGTGACCTCGGAGGAAGCGCGCCGGGTGCTCGAGGTCGACCTGCTCGGCGTCTTCTACGCCATGAAGCACCAGATCCCGCGGATGGAGCGCCAATTCAAGGAAAGCGTCAAGGGCGGCGCCATCGTCAACATCGCCTCGGTAGCCGGTCTCTCCGGCGCGCCGAAGCTGTCGGTCTATGCCGCCGCCAAGCATGGCGTGATGGGACTGACGCGGTCGGCCGCCGTCGAATATGCCAGCAAGGGGATACGCATCAATGCCGTCTGCCCGGCTCACACGCGGACGGCGATGGTCGACGGCTTCGTCCGCTCCACCGGAGCGCCGGAAGCCGAAGCGCTTGCCGAGCTCACCCGCGGCGTGCCGATGAAGCGGGTCGGTGAGGTCGACGAGATCGTGACCGGCATCCTCTATCTCGCCGATCCCGCCAACTCCTTCATGACCGGGCACGCGCTGGCGCTCGACGGCGGCATCGGCGCGATCTGAGAATCGCGTCAAAACAAGGAGTTAGTGCGGACGTTGGGGAACCAGCCTCCACCCTTGTCCGTTTCCGTACAGCGTATATAATTTTGTAAGGCAACCAACTACAAGGCAGGCAAACATTGCCGCTGAGCGTTCAGAAACGCCGCGAGAAGCAGAAAGCCGAGCTTCGTTCCGAACTGGTCGACGCGGCCCACAAGCTCGTTCAGGAAGAGGGCTACGAAGGGCTTACCATCCGCAAGCTGGCCAAGCGGGTCGGCTACGCGCCGATGTCGGTCTATTCCTATTTCGCCGACAAGCAGGACATCCTGTTCGCGCTGGCCGAAGACGCCTTCGAGACGCTTGCCCGGCGCATCGAGGAGCATCCTTCCGACGACCCGATCGAAGCGCTGCGCGCGGTGATGACCGAATATGCCGCCTTCGGGCTCGGCAACCCCAATGAATACCGCACCGTGTTCATGACCGAGAAGACCAAGCTGCCGGAAGGCCGCAGCTACGAGGAGATGGAAGAGGGCAACCCGGCGATGAAGGTGCTGATCAGCAGGGTCGAGGCCTGCGTGGCCGCCGGCAAGCTCAAGGGCGACCCGCGCGCCATCGCCACCATGCTGTGGACCGTCGGTCACGGCACGATCTCGCTGCTGATCACCTTCCCCTTCTATCCGTTCGGCGACCCTCAGGCCTATGTGAAGCGCATGTGCGACTTCATGCTGGCCTCCCTGTCGGCGCAGGACATCTCCCCGCTCACCGAAACGCCCGTCAACTGCTGACCCGTTACCCCTGTTTCAGGTGACGCTGTCGCTTGATTCGCGGCGGCGAATTCCTACGTTCAAAAAAAGTTGTCGTACGCGTACAAATTGTTCCTTGAATTCAACTTCCGTTAACCGTATATGTACGTTGCATCGTACATGTACGGAAAGGTTTACCGGAGACGGAAGATGAAAAAGACAATCCTCGCTCTCGCCACCGTGCTGGCCTTCTCGGGCGCCGCTTTCGCCGGCGCGAGCCAGCCGGCCAAGCATGTCCCGGCGGCCTGCGCCCAGACCAAGGCCAATGTGACGCTCGACTGCACCGCGACCGGCTCGGTTGAAAAGGCCGACGCCAGCAAGACGCAGACCACCAAGGGCCCGCGGCTCGGCATCGACGTGAACCCGTGGTTCGTGCCCGGCCTCTAGAGCAATTCCAGGAAAAGTGTGTAACGGTTTTCCGTCCGGAATTGCGTCAAAACAAAGAGATAGAGCGGTTCGCCGTTTCCGTGAAACGGTGAAACGCTCTAAGGCGCAGCAAATAATAATTGGAACGAAAACGGGCGGCACTTGGCCGCCCTTTTTCGTTTCGCCTGTTCCACCGCGAGAAGCGATCCACAAGCTGCCTATTTCTTACGCTGCTTCTTTCCCGCGACGCTTTTAGCCTTCCCGGCCATGCCGGGAGCGCCGGAAATGGAGGTTCCGGTGATCGACACCGGATCGCTGGCCGGAAAAGTGTCCTCGAGGCCTTCCTCGAGTTCTTCTTCCTCGACCTCGTGATGTCGCTCCCGCTCCAGCGAGCGGACGGCTGCGGTCTTCTTGGACGACTTCGGCGCAAATTTGGACGGCATCGCGCTTCTCCCTCGCTGGTCGCAAACAACGGGACGGACCGGCGATGGTTCCGGCAGCGCCCTCCCGGGACGATCAGCTGCCGGAAAAATCAGTTCGCCGCGTCGCTCGCCGCTTCCGACAGCAAAGTAAAGACATAGTCCGAGAAGGAACGCCAGCACTCCACCCGGAATGCATCGGCGGCGGTGCGCAGCAGCACGATCTCGGACTTGCCGAGAATGGTGCGCGACGCCGCTCCGACCGGGAAGGCGTCGAGCGACAGGTCCTGCGGGCAGCCCGAGCCGACCGTCACTTCAGCGGCCGGGCCGGCGACCGAGATAGCGACATTGCGATGCGAGATGCCGACCGCCGAATGCAGCGCCGAGACCTTGGCGCAGTCGGCGAGCGGATCGTTGCCGGCCTCGTCGACGATCAGCCACTCGTCCGGCCCGAGCCACAGCGCAGTGCGCCCGCCCTTGGTGGCCGAGGTTTTCGGCTTCGTCGGCAGCGTCAGGCCGAGCGCCTTGGAGAGCGCAGCGACCGAAGCTTCCGGCGCCCGCAGCGAGATGCGTTCGGCCGGCGGCAGGATCTCGACCTTGACACCCGGCGCCGACACCGCGCGGCCGGCAAGTGCGGGACGCCGTTCGGCCGAGGCTTCGGCGGCTTTTGTCTTGGCGGCAGCCTTAGCCATTGAGGCGTTCTCCCTTTTCGTCGACGAACACCATGCCGGTGACTTCCACTTCGATCGTGCCATTCGGCATCGGCACGTAGAGCGTCTGGCCCATGCGGTCGCGGCCGCCGGCGACCAGCGCCAGCGCAATCGAACGGCCGCAATTCTGCGACCAATAGCTGGAGGTGACGTGGCCGATCATCTTCATCGGAATCGCCTGTTTCGGATCCGCGACGATCTGCGCCCCCTCTTCCAGTACGACCTTCGGGTCCTTGGTCTTCAGGCCGACCAGTTGCTTGCGGCCCTTGGCGACGAGGTCGGACCGCGCCATGCCGCGGATGCCGACGAAGTCGGTCTTCCTCTTGCCGACCGCCCAGTCTAGCCCAGCATCGTTCGGCGTCACCGTGCCGTCGGTGTCCTGGCCGACGATGATGTAGCCCTTCTCAGCGCGCAGCACGTGCATCGTTTCGGTGCCGTAAGCGGTCGCGCCATGCTTCTGGCCTTCGGCCCAAAGCGCTTCCCAGACGGCCTCACCGTAGTCGGCCGGCACGTTGACCTCGAAGCCGCGCTCGCCGGTGAAGGACATGCGGAACAGCCTCGTCGGCACACCGCAGATCTTGCCCTCGCGCACCGACATATGCGGCAGCGCCTCGTCCGACATGTCGATGCCTTCGACCAGCGGCGTGATGATCTCGCGTGACTTCGGCCCCTGCACCGCGATCACCGCCCACTGCTCGGTGATCGAGGTCAGCCAGACATTGAGATGCGGAAATTCGGTCTGAAGATAATCCTCCATGTGGTGCATGACGCGCGGCGCGCCGCCGGTCGTCGTCGTCACATGGAAGCGGTCCGGCGCCAGCTGCCGACGACGCCGTCGTCATAGATGAAGCCGTCCTCGCGCAGCATGATGCCATAGCGGCAGCGGCCGGGCTCCAGCTTCTCCCACGGATTGGTGTAGAGCAGTTCCATGAACTTCGCAGCGTCCGGCCCGACCACCTCGATCTTGCCGAGCGTCGAGGCGTCGAACAGGCCGGCCGTCTTGCGAACCGTCACGCATTCGCGGTCGACGGCGGCGTGCATATCCTCGCCGGCTTTCGGAAAATACCAGGCGCGCTTCCACTGGCCGACATCCTCGAACACCGCACCATGCGCGGCTGCCCAGCCATGGGTGGCCGTCTTACGCGTCGGATCAAAAAGCGGACCCCGCGCGTGGCCGACGATCGAGCCGAAGGTCACCGGCGTATAGGGCGCGCGGAAGGTGGTGAGGCCAACCTGCGGGATCGGCTTGCCGAGCGTCTCGGCGGCGATCGCCAGGCCGTGCATGTTCGACGTCTTGCCCTGGTCGGTCGCCATGCCGTTGGTGGTGAAGCGCTTGACATGCTCGATCGAGTGCATGCCTTCATGCACCGCCTGGCGGATGTCCTTGGCGGTGACGTCGTTCTGGAAATCGACGAAGGCCTTGACCGTGGTGTCCGGTCCGGCACCGGGAGCGGCACCCAGCATGCCGCGCGACCAGCTTTCGCTGGCATCGACCTTCGGCTTGGCGCCCTTGCCGGCCTTAACGCTGGAATCCTTGCCGCCGGCGTCCTTCGCCGCCTTGGCGCCGGCCGCATAGGCCTCGTCGATCGTCGCGGAGAGCCCGTCCGTGCCGTTGCAGGCGCCGACCGACATGCAGTCCTGCGCGTAGGTTCCCGGCACGAAGCGCCGCGTCTCCTCGTTGAAGGCGACCTTGCCGCGCGACTGCGAGAAGAGATGCACCGACGGCGTCCAGCCGGCCGACATCAGGATGGCGTCGACGGGAATCGTGCGCTCGCCGCCGCCGGTCTTCGGCTGCACGGTCATCGAGGAGACGCGCAGCTTGCCGCCGGCGCGGACCACCGCACGGCCGAAATTGATCTCGATGCCGAGGCCTCTCGCCTCGTCGATCACCGGTCCGGACGGGTTGTCGCGCAGGTCGACGATCGCCGCGATATTGACGCCGGCTTTCTTCAGATCGATCGCCGCCGCGTAAGCCGAGTCGTTCGCCGTATAGACGCCGACATTCCGGCCGACCGCGACGCCATAGTGGTTGAGATAGGTGCGCGCGGCAGAGGCCAGCATGACGCCCGGACGGTCGTTGTTGGCGAACACCATATGCCGCTCGATGGCGCCAGTCGCCAGCACCACGCGCTTGGCGCGAACCTGCCACAGGCGCTCGCGTGCGAGCTCGCGGCCCGGGGCCTTGAGATGGTCGCTGACCCGCTCGACAAGGCCGACGAAGTTCTGCGCGTAATATCCAAAAGCAGTCGTGCGGGAGAGCACGCGAACATTGTCCATCGCCTTGAGCTTCGCGATCGCATCTTGAGCCCAGGCATAGCCATTCTCGCCGTCGATCCTGGCGCCGCTCTCGAAGCGCAGGCTGCCGCCGAATTCCGCCTGCTCGTCGGCGATGATGACCCGCACGCCGGTTTCGGCCGCGGCGAGAGCCGCGGCGATGCCGGCGGCACCGCCGCCCAGCACCAGCACCTCGCAATGCGCGTAGCGCGCGGCATAATGGTCGGGGTCCGGTCGGTCGGGAGAAACGCCAAGGCCGGCGGCGGCACGGATCTTCGGCTCGTAGAGGTTCTTCCAGGCCGACTTCGGCCACATGAAGGTCTTGTAGTAGAAGCCGGCCGAAAACATCGGCGAGGCAATGTCGTTGACCGCGCCGACGTCGAAGGCAAGCGAAGGCCAGCGGTTCTGCGAATGTGCCGTGAGCCCGTTATAGAGCTCCTGCACGGTCGCCCGCACATTCGGCGTCTTGCGCGCATCGTCGCGCACGATCTGCACCAGCGCGTTGGGCTCTTCAGCGCCGGCCGACAGGAAGCCGCGCGGGCGATGGTATTTGAAGGAACGACCGACCAGATGCACGCCGTTGGCGAGCAGCGCCGAGGCGAGCGTATCGCCCTCGATGCCGACATAGGACTTGCCGTCGAAGCTGAACGAGGCGGTCTTGGCCTGCTTGAGGCGCCCGGCGCCGGAAATGCGGAAGGCGGCGTTCATTTCGAGGCTCCAGGCAGCTTCGCAGGCTTCGGCTCGCCGGCCTTGTAGGTCATGACGAACTTGTCGGTGACGGTGTCGCGCACGGCGTTGAAGAAGCGCGCGCAGCCATGGATGTGCCGCCAGCGCTCATAGATGACGCCTTTCGGGTTCGAGCGGATGAAGAAGAATTTCTCGAAATCATCGTCGCTCTCGCCGGCAATGTTGGTCGAGCGCACCACATGCGCCTCGCCGGCATTGCGGAATTCGAGTTCCGGGCGCTCTTCCTCGCAATAGGGACAGCGGATGAGAAGCATCTGGGTTGATCCTACAATTCGCCATGGCCGACGCGGGCGCCGGCCGGTTGATCGCAAAGCCTCCGGCCAAGCGCCGCGAAGGGCGCGACGAGCCGCATGCGTTCCTCGACGTTGGCCGAGGGTTTGAACAGCGCCCGGTTCGCCATATTGCCGAGCGTAAGCTGCATCGGGTCTGTGGTGACGATGACGCCACGCGGATGGAAGGGCTCGCCTTCGCCCAGCTCCTTCGGCCTGTTCTCGAAGAACATCACCGCCTTGCGGCCGCCGCTCCAGACGCAGGCCAGAAAACCGTCATCGACCGAGAAGGGCCAATCCGCCTCGTGGTCCGTCCGGCTGATCGCCTGCAAACGCACTTCGCCCGGCGTGGGCACATGGAAAAGCCCTTGCTCGCCGGCGAGCACCAGCGGCATCGCGACAGCCATTTCGGCCATCATCAGTGCGCCACCGCCGCCGCCGCCGCCTCGTCGATGAGACGGCCGGTGCGGAACCGCTCAAGCGTGAACGGCGCGTTGATCGGATGCGGATCGTCCCTGGCGATGGTGTGGGCAAAGACGTTGCCCGAACCCGGCGTCGCCTTGAAGCCGCCCGTGCCCCAGCCGCAATTGACGTAGAGGCCCTTGACCGGCGTCTTCGCCAGGATCGGCGAGCGGTCGGGCGTCACGTCGACGATACCGCCCCAGGAACGCAGCATCTTCATCCGGGTGAAGATCGGGAACATCTCGCAGATGGCGTCGAGCGTGTGCTGCAGGATGTGCAGGCCGCCGGTCTGCGAATAGGAAATATACTGGTCGGTGCCGGCGCCGATCACCAGCTCGCCCTTATCGGACTGTGAGATATAGGCGTGCACGGTGTTCGACATGATCACGCAGGGCACGACCGGCTTGACCGGCTCCGACACCAGCGCCTGCAGCGGATAGCTTTCGAGCGGCATGCGCACGCCGGCCATGTCCATGATCACCGAGGAATGGCCGGCCGCGACCACGCCGACCTTCTTGGCGCCGATGAAGCCACGCGTCGTCTCGACGCCGGCGACCGCGCCGTTGGCGGCGCGCTTGATGCCGGTGACCTCGCAGTTCTGGATGATGTGCACGCCGCGCGCCGAAGCGCCCCGCGCATAGCCCCAGGCGACCGCATCGTGCCGCGCCGTGCCGCCGCGACGCTGGAGCGCGGCGCCCATAACCGGATAGCGCACGTCTCTGGCGATGTTCAGCGGCGGACAGAATTCCTTCGCCTGCTCCGGCGTCAGCCACTCATTGTCGATGCCGTTGAGACGGTTGGCATGGATGTGGCGCTTGAACACCTGCACGTCATGCACATTGTGGGCGAGCATCATGACGCCGCGCGGCGAATACATCACGTTGTAGTTGAGCTCCTGGCTAAGCCCATCCCACAGCTTCAGCGCATGGTCGTAGATGCCCGCGCTCTCGTCATAGAGATAGTTGGAGCGGATGATGGTGGTGTTGCGACCGGTGTTGCCGCCGCCGAGCCAGCCCTTTTCCAGCACCGCGATATTGGTGATGCCGTGCTCGGTCGCCAGATAATAGGCGGTCGCCAGGCCGTGCCCGCCGGCACCGACGATGATGACGTCATATTCCTTCTTCGGCTCGGGCGAGGTCCATTGCTCTTCCCAGCCCTTGTGGCCGCGCATCGCCTCGCGGGCGATGGCGAATACCGAGTATTTCTTCACGTTGTAGCCTCGCGCCAAAAATCGCGGATCTCATCCGGGCCTCTCCCGGCACGCGAGGTTTATCACTAACCGAAACCGCGCCGCCATCCTTGCACTGTTTGCGACGGCGCTTGCCGTTTTGCGCCGCAGTGAAAATGATGCATCCGATCTGGCTTCCGTGATTGTCTTCGGCGACACTTCCTGTCGCGTGACGCTAGAGGATGAAGATGGGTAACGCCTGGTGGAATCTGACCCTGCGCTTTCTGCTCGAGCTTTCGGCATTGCTTGGCCTCGGCATGGCCGGCTGGAGCATTCCGGCCGAGTTCTGGCGCTGGATTTTCGCCATTGCCTTGCCGCTCGTCGCGGCTGTGTTGTGGGGCACCTTCGCTGTGCTCAATGATCCGAGCCGATCTGGCCGGACCCCGGTGCCGGTGTCGGGCGCCGTCAGGTTGGTGCTGGAACTTGTCATATTGTTTGGCGGTGCCGCCGGATTCTATCTGGCCGGTCATGCGGCGACTGGCATCGTCATGGCTCTGCTGATCGCCTTCAGCTACGCCTTCTCACTGGACCGGCTGGGCTGGCTGTTGCGGCAGTAGGGCAACAGCCGTCTTTGCAGGTTTTGGGTGGCCGCGACCATCCTCATTTGCGACCAAGCGTCCGACCGCCGGCAAGACCGGCACAGTGGAAGGATGCAGAAAAATGTTCGCACTCACCAACAAGGTCGCGATCGTCACCGGCGCCAGCTCCGGCATCGGCCGCGCCACCGCTAAACTGTTTGCCGAGCAGGGCGCCAGCCTCGTCGTCTCAGCGCGCCGCCAAGCTGAGCTCGACGCGCTCGTGGGCGAAATCGAGGAGGCCGGCGGCAGCGCTGCAGCGCTTGCGGGCGACGTCCGGGACGAAGCCTATGCCAAGGCCTTGGTCGAGCTCGCCGTCGAACGGTTCGGCGGCCTCAACATCGCCTTCAACAATGCCGGCGCCGTCGGTCAGATGGGGCCGATTTCCGACTTGTCGCTGGATAGCTGGCGTGAGACGCTCGATACCAATCTCACCAGCGCGTTTCTTGGCGCGAAGTACCAGGTGCCGGCGATGATCGAACGGGGCGGCGGTTCGCTGATCTTCACCTCCACTTTTGTCGGCCACACCGTCGGCATGCCCGGCATGACCGGCTACGCAGCGAGCAAGGCCGGCCTGATCGGATTGACGCAGGTGCTTGCCGCCGAATACGGCCCGAAAGCCATTCGCGTCAACGCGCTCCTGCCGGGCGGCACCGATACACCCGCGGCGACGTTCAAGACGCCGGAATCGCGGACATTCGTCGAAAACCTGCATGCCTTGAAGCGTGTGGCACAGCCGGAAGAGATCGCCCGTTCGGCACTCTACCTTGCCTCCGACGCCTCGAGCTTCACCACCGGCACGGCGCTGTTTGCCGATGGCGGCGTATCGATCAACCGGACGTGATCCGCCTTCGCGGACAGCAAACATGCTCATCCGCTGAAATCTCGTACCACGGCCTTGCAATCCGGTCCGATTTGACGATTTGGTTTCCCGTCGAAAACGGACCAGACGGATGCTGCTGATCAGAACCTACGTCGCCCAGAGCGCCATCGAAGGCGTCGGTGTTTTCGCCGCCGAGCCGGTCAGGAAGGGCGCCTCGATCTGGCGGCTCGATCCCGATTTCGATCGGCTGATCCCGAAGGAGAAATATGACGCGGCGCCGCCGCATCTGCGCGAATTGCTCGACCGCTACGCCTATCCGAGCCCGGACAAGCCGGGTTTCATGGTCTATGAGGTCGACAATGGCCGCTTCATGAATCACTCGGAACGGCCGAACACGGATTTCTCCCAATATGGCGGCGCCACTGCCACCCGGGATATCGCGGCCGGCGAAGAAATCACCTGCGATTATGGCGAGTTCTTCGAGGATTTCGCCCGCCTGCATTTGGCGACGGCCTAGGGCCGGGGCAGGCTAGACACGCAGTGCTCCGGTTTTTGATCGCGGTTTCCTGCAATCAACGGTGGACAGCACGGCCTGATTCTGCTATCAGCCGCCCACAATTCGCGGTGCAACCCGCCGCGGAGGTACAATGGCTATGGTCGTTTGCCTTATCGATTTCAAACCCGAAGACAGGATTGCACGTGCAGGTACTCGTCCGCGACAACAACGTTGATCAGGCGCTTCGCGCGCTGAAGAAGAAGATGCAGCGCGAAGGTATTTTCCGCGAAATGAAGATGCGCGGTCACTACGAGAAGCCGTCCGAGAAGCGTGCCCGCGAGAAGGCGGAAGCCGTGCGCCGCGCCCGCAAGCTGGCCCGCAAGCGCGCGCAGCGCGAAGGCCTGCTGCCGATGACCCCGCGCCCGGCTCCGGCTGGTGCTGCCGGCGCATCGCGCTCGCCGCGCTCATAACGCCAATTTTTCGTCCTTTTCGAAGGATACCGAGGGTGGCGCGATGCGGAATCGCCGCCACCCTTTTGTTTATGTATTCGAGCCGGTTCGGAGAGGGAACGGACTGACGGCGCCGCGGCAGTGAGGACAAAGATGAACGCAATTTCCGTGGAGCGCAGAACCGCTTTTCGCGGCTTCGCCCTGACGGCGGCCCTGCTTTCGGGCCTGACGCTTGCAGCATGCCAGACGACCCCGACGGGCGAGTTCAACTCGATCGACAAGGCGCAAGGGTCTACCGAGAACATTTCCTCGCTGTCGGCGGTCATCCAGCGCAACCCGCAGGATCCGGAAGGCTACAATGTGCGCGGCTCAGCCTATGGCCGTGGTGGCCAGTACCAGGCGGCCTTGAAGGATTTCGATAACGCCATCCAGCTCAACCCGAATTTCTACCAGGCCTATTCGAACCGGGCGCTCATCCAGCGCTTCCTCGGCAACCAGCAGGCCGCGCTAGCTGACTACAACCGGTCGATCCAGATCAACGCCAACTACGACGCCGCCTATATCGGCCGCGGCAATCTCTACCGCAAGGCTGGCCGCACCCAGGATGCCTTCAACGATTTCCAGAAGGCGATTCAGCTCGATACGACCGACGCCCGTGCCTATCACAATCGCGGCCTGATCTATCAGAGCCAGGGCCAGCACAAGTTTGCCATCGAGGATTTCTCGACCGCGATCTCGCTGGCGCCGGACGCCGCCGAGCCCTACAACGGCCGCGGCCTCTCCTATCTGGCGACGGGCGACGAGGACAATGCCTTCGCCGACTTCAACATGGCCATCAAGCTGGACGGCAAGAACGCCGAGGCCTGGGCCAACCAGGCGCTGATCTACGAAAAGCGCGGCGACAAGGTAAGGGCGGCCAAGTCCTACCGCGAGGCTGTCCACCTTGACCCGAACTACCAGCCGGCCAAGGACGGACTATCCCGTACCGGCGGCAACGCCAGCTGATCGGAAGCTGACGCTGGGGGGTGCCGCACGCCCCGGTCGTCGCCGGGGATCGCAGTGTTGCGACGCGGAGACGCCGGTTGCGATCCGTTAACCGCCCGACCCAATGCGTTAATCCTTGCCACGCTCGCGCCAAGTTTCCGGCGGAACGCTCCACGCACCTCGACCGTTAACCGAGGCCAATTTTTGCGAAAGGACCTTTCCAATGATCAAAACACTTGCCTGTGCCGCCGCCGCGCTTGCCGCCACGGTCCTCGCTTCCCCAGTCAACGCCGGCACGCTCCGGCTCGGCACGCTCGATTGCTCCATTGACGGGGGCACCGGCTATATCATCTCGTCAAACAAGGGTGTGTCCTGCGTCTTCCGGCCCTCTCATCACGGACCGGCCGAGATTTACACCGGGATGATCTCCAAGCTCGGCGTCGACGTCGGCAAGACGCATCAGGGTCAGCTCGTCTGGGCGGTCCTGGCCGCCACCCCCAGTCATGACGCGGGGGACCTCGCCGGTAGCTATTACGGTGTCAATGCCGAGGCGAGCGTGGTGACCGGCGGCGGCGCCAACGTCCTGGTCGGCGGATGGAACAGTGCCTTCATGCTTGAGCCGCTCAGCGTCCAGGCGCAGACCGGCGTCAATCTGGCCGTCACCGTGGCCTCGCTGGACCTCGTCCACTCCTACAAGTGAATCTTTAAGCTTCGAAAGTCCGTCTAGTACACTTGGCCCGGAACACCTGTTCCGGGCCAGGTGCTTTTTGAGAAGCGCCTAGGCAAAATCACGACCCGCTTGCAACGTCAAATTCGCGAAAAAGCCTCTTGAGCTCAACTGCGCTTGAGGTTCTACAAGCCGTGCCGAACTGGATCTGGCGACTCCTTCAAAAGCGAATGAGGCTGCCAATGGCATCAAGGAGATCGAAGTGACGGCAGCAGGCAGCAACAAGGTAAATTGGCGGGCGCTGTGGGCAAGCGGCGACCTGGCGCGCTTTTGCTTCATCAGTCTGGGCATCCTGCTGCACGCCACCAATGAGACGATGGTGGCGACGGTGATGCCGGCCATGGTCGGCGAGCTGGCGGGCGTGCAACTGGTCGGCTGGTCGCTGGCGATCTACGAGCTCGGCGCCATCGTCGCGGGTGCTGCGGCCGGCCGCCTGGTAAGCTATGTCGCGCTGCGCTCCAACATGACGGTCGCTGCCTTGCTCTACGCTGCCGGCGCGCTGATCTGCGCCACGGCGCCTTCCATGCCGCTATTCCTCACCGGGCGCCTGGTCGAGGGACTTGGCGGCGGCGCGCTCGTGTCGCTGGCCTTCGTTTCGGTCGAGCGCCTGTTTGCGCGCAACATCTGGCCGCAGCTCTTCGGCATCATGTCGGCGATCTGGGGCGTCGCCGCCTTCAGCGGACCGATGCTCGGCGCGATCATGACCGAGTTCCTGTCGTGGCGCTGGGCCTTCGGCGTCTTCACTTTCGGCGGCGCAGCGATGGCTCTGGCGAGCTTCATCGTGCTCGACACGCCCGAGGCCACGAAGCCGCAGGCCGGCAGCGGCACGGCGCCGCCCTTCCCCTACCCGGCGCTCGCCTGTCTCGCCGTCAGCGTGATGCTGATCGCCGCCGCCGGCATCGACATCGCCCTGCTGCGCTCGTCGCTGCTGCTGCTCGTCGGCCTGATCGGCCTGGCGCTGTTCTTCCGCATCGATGCTCTGAGGCCGCGCTCGCGCCTCTTCCCGTCGCCTTTGTTTTCATGGCGCTCGCCGCTTGGCAGCGGCATGACCATGGTTGCGGCATTCTCTGTGGCCACCTGCACCTTCACCATTTACGGGCCGCTGCTTCTGACCACGCTTCATGGCATTCCGATCCTGACCACCGGCTACATCATCGCCGCCGAATCGATCGCCTGGTCGATCCTGTCGATCGCCATCGCCAATGCGCCGCTGGAACGCGAACGGCTGATCATCGTCATCGGCGCGCTGATGATCGCCTCGGGCCTCGCCGCTTCGCCTATGCCATCCCGTCAGGCTCGATCCCGCTGATCCTGCTATGTGCCCTGCTGCAGGGCGGCGGCTTCGGCGTCTGCTGGCCGTTCCTCACGCGCGTCATCGTCGCTTCGGCCCGCGAGGGCGAGCAGACGATCGCGTCGGCCGCCGTGCCGACCATGCAGCGCATCGGCTATGCGGTGGGCGCAGCCCTTGCCGGCATCGTCGCCAACGCCAGCGGCTTCTCCGAAGGCCTGAACCGCGAAGCGGCCGCAAGCGTTGCCGGCTGGCTGTTCCTGGCGTTCGTGCCGCTCGGCGTTCTGGGCTGCACAGCCGCGCTGAGGATTGCCGTTCCGGCCATGCGGCCTCAGGAGGCAACCAGCTAAACCACGATCGTCTTCAGCCGCTCGGCGATCAACGCGGCGAGGCGCGCCGCCACCTCGTCCTTGCCCATCTCCGGCCATTCCTCGACGCCGGAGCGGGAGACGATGCGCACCTTGTTGCGGTCGCCGCCCATCACGCCGGAGGGGCCGATGCCGCTCTCATGCGAGACGTCGTTGGCGACGATGAAATCGGCGCCCTTTTTCTTCAGCTTCGCCTCGGCGTTGCTGATGAGATCCTGCGTCTCGGCGGCGAAGCCAACGACGAGACCTGGCCTCCGGCTGTGATGGCCGACGCCGGCCAGGATGTCGGGGTTCTCCACCATCTTGAGCGAAGGCGGGCCCTCGCCCGCCACCTTCTTGATCTTCTCGCCGGCGGCGTTTGCCGTGCGCCAGTCGGCGACAGCCGCGACGAACACCGCAGCATCGGCCGGCAGCAGGCTCTCGACCGCCTCCTTCATCTCGGTCGCGGTTTCGACATGCGTGGTCGCGACCCCGACCGGGTCGGCGATATTGACAGGCCCGGAGACGAGCCGGACGTCGGCGCCGAGCCCCGCAAGTGCGGCCGCGATCGCATGGCCCTGCTTGCCGGACGATCGGTTGGCGATGTAGCGCACCGGGTCGATCGGCTCATGCGTCGGCCCCGAGGTGACGATGATCCTGCGGCCGGCGAGCGGCTTCGGCTTCTCGTCGAGCATGGCCTCGATCGCGGCCACGATCTCCAGCGGCTCGGCCATGCGGCCCTCGCCGGCCTCGTTGCTTTCCGCCATCTCGCCTTTGGCCGGGCCGACAAAGGCGATGCCGTCCTTCTGCAGCATGGTCCGATTGCGTCGCGTCGCCGGATGCGACCACATTTTCGGATTCATCGCCGGCGCCATCAGCACCTTCTTGTCGGTGGCCAAGAGCACCGTCGAGGCAAGGTCGTTGGCATGGCCATTGGCGAGCTTCGCCATCAGGTCGGCGGTGGCCGGCGCCACGACCAGCAGGTCGGCCTCGCGCGACAGCCTTATGTGGCCGACATCGTGCTCGTCATTGCGGTCGAACAGCTCGGTGAAGACATGGTCGGCTGATAGCGCGCCGACCGACAGCGTGGTGACGAATTCCTGCGCGGCCGCCGTCATCACCACCCGGACCGATGCGCCGCGCTCGCGCAGGCGCCGGATCAGGTCGAGCGACTTGTAGGCGGCGATGCCGCCGCCGATGATGAGCAGGATGCGTTTGCCGGAAAGCGTTCCCCGAATTGCTGGCTTGCCGGATACGGCAGGGATGGGAGTCGCTTGCCGATTGGAGTCTGTCAGCGCGCGCAGCGTCTTCTCGATCTGGTCGATGCGATCGGCCTGCCCTGCCCGGCCTTCGACCGCCGCCCGGATCATCGCGCGCGCCTGCTCCTCCATCGAGCAGCCATTTTCGGCCGCCAGTTGCCGGAGCAAGTCCTTGACCTCGTCGTCAAGGTTGCGGATCGTGATGCTGGCCATCTGATTGCACCCGCTTCAAGCTGACGCCATCAATGATAGCAATGCAATCAAACGGCGACAAGGCTAGGCGAGAATCAGAAAATCCGCCACGCGACGTAGAGCAATGTCAGCGCGATCACCCACAGCGCAATGCGGCCGGAGCGAGTGTGACGCGCCTCGGCCTTGCCGATAGCTTGAGCAGTCGCCTCGTCGAAGCGCAGGCCGTGCTCGGCCATCAGGTCGATTTCGCGCGACAGCCGCTCGGTGCGGGCCGCGATATCCGGCGCCTGCCTTGCCAGCGCCACCAGCGCCTTGCCGGCGTCGCGCGCGTCACCAAGCATGCCGCGCGGGCCGAGATTGCTGGCGATCCAGTCGCTGACCACAGGCTCGGACGTCTTCCACATGTTGAAGGCCGGATCAAGCGTGCGGGCGACGCCTTCGACCACCACCATCGTCTTTTGCAAAAGCACCAGTTCGGTCCGTGTCGCCATGTCGAAAAGGTCGGTGACCTCGAACAGCAGCGTCAGAAGCTTGGCCATCGAGATCGTCTCGGCCGATTGGCCATGGATCGGCTCGCCGATGGCGCGGATCGCCTGCGCGAAGGCCGAGACATTGTGCTGGCGCGGCACATAGCCGGCCTCGAAATGCACCTCGGCGACGCGCCGGTAGTCGCGTACGATGAAACCGTAGAGGATCTCGGCCAGGAAGCGCCGCTCCTTCTTGCCGAGCCGGCCGGCAATGCCGAGATCGACGGCGACGATGGTGCCGTCGGGCTCGACGAACAGGTTGCCCGGATGCATGTCGGCATGGAAGAAGCCGTCGCGCAGCGTGTGCCGGAGGAACGACTGGATGAGGTTGGCGGCAATCACCTTGAGGTCGTGACCGGCGGCGGCAAGGCCGGCCAGATCGTTCATCTTGATGCCGTCGATCCACTCCATGGTGATTACATCGCGGCCGGTCCTTTCCCAGTCGACCGCGGGCACGCGAAAGCCCGGATCGTCCTTGGTGTTCTCGCCGAGCTCGGAGAACGCCGCCGCCTCGAGCCGCATATCCATCTCGATCTTGGTGTCTGCGCCAGCGTCTCGGTCACCTCGACCGGACGCAGGCGGCGCGACGAGGGGATGTATTTCTCCTGCAGACGAGCGGCGAGGAAATAGCTTTCGAGATCGTGGAAAAAGTGGCGACGCACGCCCGGCCGGATCACCTTCACCGCCACGCGCGAAATTATTCCGTCACGAATGACTTCGGCGCTGTGCACCTGGGCGATCGACGCGGCCGCCACGGGCTCGCCAAGGCTGGCATAGAGATCGTCGATCTTGCGCCCGAGCGAAGCCTCGATCGCCGCGATCGCCGCCGCCTTCGGAAAGGTGTCCATCTTGTCCTGCAGCAGGGCGAGGTCGACCGCCATGTCGTTGCCGACAACATCGGGCCGTGTCGCCAGGAACTGGCCGAGCTTGACGTAGGACGGCCCCAGACGCACCACCGCCTGCGCCAGCCGGTCGCCGCGTTGATGCTTCCTGGCGCGACGCCGGGTGAGCACTCGCGCCAGACGCCAGCCGAGCTTCGGCATGCCGGAAAGCTCTTCGCCGGGCAGCGCCGCGACGACGCCCTCGCGGACCAGCACCCAGCCGGCCCGCACGAGCCTGAAACCAGCGCCGACGGTGGTCATCGCTGCGCTTGCCTCAAAGCTTCCAGCCCGAATGAAGCGCGGCGATGCCGCCCGAATAGTTGCGATAAGTGACGCGATCGAACCCTGCCCGCGTGATCATGGCGGCAAAATTCTGCTGGTTGGGGAATTTGCGGATCGATTCCACCAGGTAGGAATAGGGCTCACCGTCGCCGGTCACCGCCTTGCCGATTTTGGGAATGGCGTTGAACGACCAGGCCTCGTAGGCCTTGTCGAGCAGCGGCATGTCGACTTCGGAGAATTCGAGGCAGAGGAAGCGCCCGCCGCGCTTCAGCACGCGAAAAGCCTCGCTCAGCGCCACATCGATGCGAGGCACGTTGCGGATGCCGAATGCGATCGTATAGGCGTCGAACGTGTCGTCGTCGAAGGGCAGCGCCTCGGCATTGGCCTCGACGAAATCGGTGTTTTCCGAGAGGTTTTTCTTCTCCGCCCTGTCGCGACCGACTTCGAGCATCGAGCCGTTGATGTCGAGCACCGTAGCGTGCGCGTGGCGGTGGCTGGCCTCGATGATGCGGAAGGCGATGTCGCCCGTGCCGCCGGCGACGTCGAGCACCTTCCAGCCAGCCCGCTTCGGCGGATTGAGCCAGGCGACCATCGCGTCCTTCCACAGCCGGTGCAATCCGCCCGACATCAGATCGTTCATGAGGTCGTATCGATTGGCCACTTTGTGGAAGACATCGTTGACCAGGGACTGCTTGTCGCCTGCCCCCACCTTCCTGAAACCATAGGAGGTTTCCATGCCGCCCGCGGCCGTGGTTCGCTCAACTGACATTATTTTGATCCGCCATAAAACCGGCGGGACCATAGCCGATCGATGGGGCCGACGCTATTGTCGAAGGCGCGGTTTTCGGCCGCGCCTTCGAGACGGGTTCGGGCGGAGTCTCGCATGATTTTTCGCCCGGAATCGGCGCAAGGACAAAATACCGGACGGGATGGCCGCATGATTTTGAAAGCCGAATTGCACTGCCACATCGAAGGGGCAGCGGCGCCCGACCTTGTCGTCAGCCAGGCCCGCAAATACGGCAAGGACCCCTCGCCCTATATCCAGGACGGCTCCTTCGTCTGGCAAGATTTCAGCTCGTTCCTCGCCGCCTATGACTTTGCCTCCGATCTGTTCCGCACGGAGGAGGACTACGCCCGTCTGACCGATCATTATCTGACCAGCCTCGCCCGCGACGGCGCGATCTATTCCGAGGTCTTCATCTCGCCGGACCATGCCAAGAAGGCCGGCCTGTCGCCCAAGGCTTATACGGATGCGCTGGGCGAAGGCATGGCCCGCGCCAAGGCCAGGACCGGCATCGAAGGCCGCATGATCGTCACCGGCGTGCGTCATGTCGGCGTCGAGGCGATCGAGCAGGCGGCGCGCTTCGCGGCCCGTTGCGGCCATCCGCTGGTGAGCGGTTTCGGCGTCGCCGGCGACGAACGCATCGGCGATTTCGAAGATTATGTCCGGGCTTTCGAGATCGCGCGCGAGGCAGGGCTGGGCATCACTATCCATGCCGGCGAGTTGATGGGCTGGGAGAGCGTGAAAGCAGCGCTCGACCATATCCGCCCGTCCCGCATCGGCCATGGCGTGCGCGCCATCGAGAACCCCGACCTCGTTCGCCGCATCGCCGCCGAGGGCGTGGTGCTGGAATGCTGCCCCGGCTCCAACATCGCGCTCAAAGTGTTCGACAGTTTCGCCGACCATCCCTTCCCCGCGCTGCGCGCCGCCGGCTGCAAGGTGACGCTCAACTCCGACGATCCGCCCTATTTCTGGACGTCGCTGAAGCGCGAATACGACATCGCCGCCGAGCATTTCGCCATGGACGACAAGGCGCTCACCGCCGTGACCAGAACGGCCATCGAGGCGGCCTTCGTCGACAGGAAGACAAGAGCCGCCCTTCTTACCCGTCTCAACGGCGGACGCTGATCACTTCTTCCGATTTGTTTTGCTGGATTCCTGGCAAAAGCTGTGGTGGATGGCGGCGGGCGGTTCCTTGGCCGGCGCAATGCCGCTAGGGTCGCTTCAGCAAGCCGGAAATACAGGAGATCACGATGCAGGGCGTCACCGTCGTCGACCACCCCCTTGTCCAGCACAAGCTGACCATCATGCGCAAGAAGGAGACCTCGACGGCCGGCTTCCGGCGGCTGCTGCGCGAGATCTCGCTGCTTCTGGGCTACGAGGTCACCCGCAACCTCGAGCTGACCACCACCACCATCGAGACGCCGATCGAGGAGATGGAAGCGCCGACGCTGGAGGGCAAGAAGCTGGTCTTCGCCTCGGTGCTGCGTGCCGGCAACGGCCTGCTCGAAGGCCTGCTCGACCTGGTTCCGGCGGCGCGCGTCGCCCATATCGGCCTCTATCGCGATCACGAGACGCTGGAGGCGATCGAGTATTTCTTCAAGGCGCCGAGCGACCTTGCCGACCGCCTGGTGATCGTCGTCGACCCGATGCTGGCGACCGCCAATTCAGCAATTGCGGCGATCGACAAGCTGAAGGGGCGCGGCGCCACCAACATCCGCTTCCTCTGCCTGCTGGCCGCGCCCGAAGGCATCGAGCGCTTCACCAAGGCGCATCCGGATGTCCCGATCTTCACCGCCTCGATCGACCGCCAGCTGAACGAAAAGGGCTATATCATGCCTGGCCTCGGCGACGCCGGCGACCGCATGTACGGGACCAAGTGAGCGTTTTTCTTTACCGCTTTATTTACGCAAAGATTACGGTTCCGGCGCGCGTTAAGGCTGAAAACACTATGTCGGCGTAGGATTGAGCCTTCACGAAGGTCGATCCATGCTGCGCAAGCTTCTCCTCCTTGGCATCTTTGTCGGAAGCTCGGCATCGATACCGATCGTCTATCAGTCGAATCCGCAGATGGTCGAAACCCTGCTGAGATCGGCGGTCGCCTCGAAGCCGGCAATCCCCGAGCCCCAGTCGGACGTCAATGTTGCCTCGGTTCCGGCCAAGCCGGCGGCGCCGATGCCGCTCGGCCGCCAGGTGCTGGTCAACGCCGACGAGCGCGGTCAT
Source organism: Mesorhizobium loti (assembly GCF_001510895.1). Taxonomy (GTDB): domain Bacteria; phylum Pseudomonadota; class Alphaproteobacteria; order Rhizobiales; family Rhizobiaceae; genus Mesorhizobium; species Mesorhizobium loti_A. The sequence goes on from NZ_LPWA01000001.1 coordinate 291,825, forward strand.
TTCACCTCCGCCTTCAAGCTCAACGGCCGCCAGATCGACGGCATGATCGACACCGGCGCGACTCTGGTCGCCATCAACACATCGACGGCGCGCCGGATCGGCATTTCGCTCAACCAGTCCGATTTCAATCATCAGGTGAACACCGCGAACGGCGCCATCAAGGCCGCCGTGGTCACAGTCGAGCGCCTGCAGATCGGCAAGATCTCTCTGGACAACGTCCAGGCGGTGGTGCTCGACGACCGGGCGCTGCAAACCAATCTGATCGGCATGAGCTTCCTGCAGCGGCTGCAGAAATACGAGGTCCAGAACGGCGCGATGCTGCTCGTGCAGTAGTGTTCGTCTTCGCGCCATCGCGGGCGGAAAACCGCGACACACTTTTCTTGGGATTGCCCTACCTCAAAGAGGCAGGATCCGCCTGAGCACGCTCTTCTCGGCGGACGGCTTCGAGGCGCCGATCGAATAGGCGGAACGCACCACGGCGGCGGCGGCCTCGGCATCCGCCTCGCTCCGCGCATGGACCAGCGCCAGCGCCTCGCCCGCCCGCACCTCCGCACCGACGGGCAACAGCCTTGTAAGGCCGACGGAATGATCGATCCTGTCGTCCGGACGGGTGCGCCCGCCACCCAGCCCGACGACGGCAAGCCCGATGTCGCGTGTTGCGATGCCGGTGACGAAGCCGTCCTCCGTCGCGTCCACCGCCAGTTCGACCCGCGCCTTGGGGAGATATTTTTCCGGGTTCTCGACGAGGTCGGCGGGACCGCCGAGCGCCGCCACCATGCGCGCGAACACCGCCGCCGCGCGGCCGCCGGCAAGCGTCTCGGCGGCGCGCCTGATCCCATCCTGGTTGGACGAGACAATCCCCGCCAACTGCAGCATTTCGGCGGACAGCGCCAGCGTCACATCTTCCAGCCGGCGATCGCGGAAACGGCCGGTCAGGAAATCGACCGCGTTCTTTACCTCGACCGCATTGCCGGCGGCCGAGGCCAGCGGCTCGTTCATGCCCGTCACCAGCGCCGACGCTTTCAGGCCCGCGCCATTGGCGACCTCGACCAGGCTGTTCGCCAGCGCGACCGCATCGCGCGACTTTTCCATGAAGGCGCCGTTGCCGACCTTGACGTCAAGCACCAGCGAGCCGAGCCCGGCGGCGAGTTTCTTCGACAGGATCGAGGCCGTGATCAGCGGCACCGACTCGACGGTGCCCGTCACGTCGCGGATCGCATAGAGACGGCGGTCGGCGGGGGCCAGGTCGGCGGTCTGGCCGATGATGGCGCAGCCCGTTTCCAGCACCGTCTTGCGCAAGCGCGCCACATCCGGCTGGCTGGCATAGCCGGGAATGGCATCCATCTTGTCGAGCGTGCCGCCGGTATGGCCGAGACCGCGGCCGGAGATCATCGGCACATAGGCGCCGCAGGCGCGACGATCGGCGCCAGCATCAGCGAGACATTGTCGCCGACGCCGCCGGTCGAATGCTTGTCGGTGATCGGGCCCGGCAGGTCGGACCAGTCGAGCACGTCGCCGGAATCGCGCATGGCGGTGGTCAGCGCCACCGCTTCCTCGCGGCTCATGCCTTTGAGGAACACCGCCATGGCGAAGGCGCCGATCTGCCCTTCCGACAGCGTGCCGGCCGCAATCCCCTTGATGAAGGTCGCGATCTCGGAGGCCGAGAGCCTGTGGCCGTCGCGCTTGCGGCGGATGATTTCCTGGGGGAGCATCAGCTTTCCGGCAAACCTTCCTCGAAGACGCGCCGCAGGATCGTCGCCAGCCGCGCGCCGCCGACCGGCGCCATGTCCTTGGTTTCCTGATGCGAGAGTTCCGCCCCGGTCATGCCTGCCGCCAGGTTGGTGATGACCGAGCAGGCGGCGACCCTGAGGCCGAGGAAGCGGGCAAGGATGACTTCCGGCACGGTCGACATGCCGACCGCGTTGGCGCCCATGACGCGCGCCATGCGGATCTCGGCCGGCGTCTCGAAGCATGGTCCCGAGAACCACATGTAAACGCCCTTGTGCAGCGCCGTGCCGGTTGCCTCGGCCGCCTTTTCGATCGCCTTGCGCAAGCCGGCATCATAGGCCTCGGTGAGGCCGACGAAGCGACGGTCGCTCGGCTCGCCGATCAGCGGGTTGGAGCCGGAAAAGTTGATGTGATCGGTGATCAGCATCACCGAGCCCGGCCCCATGTCCGGCTCGACCGAGCCGGCGGCGTTGGTGAGGATGAGATGCGAGATGCCGATGCCGGCAAGCACCTCCAGCGCCGGGCGCATGGCGGCGGCGTTGCCGTGCTCGTAGTAATGCGCGCGGCCGGACAGCATCAGCACCGGCGTGCCGGCGAAATGCCCGGCCACCACCTCGCCGGCATGGCCGGACACGCCGCTTCGCGGGAACCCAGGCAGCTCCGCATAGGAGATGCGCCTTGCGTCCTCGACCTGGTCGACAAGCCCGCCAAGGCCGGAGCCCAGCACAAGCGCCGCGGTCGGCGCCAGCCCGTCCAGCTTCTCGACCAGATGATCCAGCGCTTCCTTCATTTGAAGCCGTTCTTCATTTCAAGATGTCGCCCCTGAAGCCATAAGGCAGCATGTCGCCCATGGTGACCGTCTCGACCACGCCGGTATTGTCGCAGAGATAGAGCTTTGTCTCCGGCCGGCAGAATTCCGCCAGCCGCTGCCGGCAACCGCCGCAGGGCGAGCATCTGGCCATGCGCTCGGCGATCACCGCGATCTCGGTGATCTTGCCGCCGCCGCCCATGACGTAGTGGCCGAGCGCAGTGGTCTCGGCGCACCAGCCTTCGGGATAGGAGGCCACCTCGATATTGGCGCCGGTGAAGACGCGGCCGTCTTCGGTGCGCAGCGCGGCACCGACGGGAAACTTGGAATAAGGCGCATAGGCCTTGGCCATCGCCGTCTTCGCCGCCTCGAACAGATCATGCGACATTCAGTTCTTCTCTCCCACGATCTTGTTCAAATGCCGGTTGCCGAAGCCGCCCGAGCCTCAGCGTTCCTTGACGTAGGGCACACCGCCGGCGCGCGGCGGGATAGCCTTGCCGATGAAGCCGGCGAGCAGGATGACGGTAAGCACATAGGGCAGCGCCTGCATGAACTGCACGGGCACCTTGCCGACAATGGGAAGCGGCGAGCCCTGCAGGCGGATCGACGCCGCGTCGAGGAAGCCGAACAAAAGGCAGGCGAACATGGCGTTGACCGGCTTCCACTTGGCGAAGATCAGCGCGGCAAGAGCGATATAGCCCTTGCCCGCGGTCATATCCTTCACGAAGCCGCCATTCTGCACCATGGAAAGATACGCGCCGGCCACGCCGGTGAGGATGCCGGTGCAGATCAGCGCGCGATAGCGCAGCCAGGCGACCGAGATGCCGGCGGTGTCGACCGCGGCCGGGTTTTCGCCCACGGCGCGCATCCTGAGACCAAAGCGGGTGCGGAAAAGCACCCACCAGGTGAACGGCACCATCGCGAAGGCGAAATAGACCAGGATCGAATGACCGGAGATCAGCTCGGCGTAGATCGGCCCGAGGATCGGCACGTTGCGCACGGCTTCGGCGCCGGGCCAGGCGATCGCCTCGAAGCGTTCGCCCGGCTGCAGCGCCGGCGTGCGGCCGCCCTGCTGGAACCAGGCCTGGCCGAGGATGATGGTGGAGCCTGCGGCAACGAAGTTGATGGCGACGCCGGAAACGATCTGGTTGCCGCGATGCGTGATCGAGGCGAAGCCGTGCACCATAGCGAAGGCGACCGAGATCAGGATGGCCATGCCGAGGCCAATGAAGGCCGAATGGAAGACAGAGGCTGCCGCAGCGCCGGCAAAAGCGCCGACCAGCATCTTGCCTTCGAGGCCGATGTCGAAGATGCCGGCCCGCTCGGAATAAAGGCCCGCGAGACAGGCTAGCAGCAGCGGCACCGAGAGGCGGATGGTGGAGTCCAGGACCTGGACGATTGCATTGAAGCTATCCATCTCAGGCCCCCTTCCCGTTGACCGCCTGCATGCCAACCGATTTCGGGCTGAACGAGGCGAACAGCGCCTGGATATAGGGCCTGAACATATGCTCCAGCGCGCCGGCGAACAGGATCACCAACCCTTGAATGATGACGATCATGTCGCGGCTGATCGCCGGCATCTCGAAGGCAAGCTCGGCACCGCCCTGGTAGAGCATGCCGAACAGGATCGCCGCCAGCACGATGCCGACCGGGTGCAGCCTGCCCATCAGCGCCACCGCAATACCGACATAGCCGGCGCCCGAGACGAAATCGATCGCGACATTGTGCTGGTCGCCCATCACCGGGTTGAGCGCCATCATGCCGGCCAGCGCGCCCGAGATCATCATCGCGGTTAGGATGATGCGCGTTTCCGAAATGCCGGCATAGCGCGCCGCCTTCGGGCTGTGACCGTAGGTGCGCATCTCGTAGCCAAGCTTGGTGCGCCAGATCAGCAGCCAGACCAGGAAGGCCATCACCAGCGCCAGCAGGAAGCAGATGTTGAGCGGCGCCGAACGGATCTTGGCGCCGAACAATTCGATGATCCAGTTGAGCTTCGGCAATTCCGCGCCGGCGAGGAAATTGCGTGTCTGCGGCGCCTGCGATCCCGCCGGCTTCAGCGGGCCGACCAGCAGATAGACCATCACCGAGGCGGCGATGAAGTTGAACATGATGGTGGTGATGACGATGTGCGAGCCGCGCTTGGCCTGCAGGTAGGCGGGGATGAAACCCCAGAGCGCTCCGAACAACGCCGCGGCAACGATCGCCATCGGAAAGATCACCCACCAGGCAGCACGCTGTCGAAGCTCAGGCAAACGAGCGCGATGCCGAGGCCGCCGATATAGGCCTGCCCCTCGGTGCCGATGTTGAACAGGCTGCAATGCGCCGCAACCGCCACCGACAGACCGGTGAAGATGAAGGTGGTGGCGTAGAACAAGGTGAAGGCGATGCCGGTGCCCTTGCCGAAAGCGCCTTCGACCAGGATGACGGCGGCGCGGAACGGATTTTCCCCGACCAGCATGACGACAAAGCCGGCGACGATGAAGGCCACCGACAGATTGATCAGCGGGATCAGTCCGTAGTCGGCCCAGGCCGGCAGTTTTGCGTAAGGCGTGCTCATTCGGCGGCCTCCTGGTGTTCGACACCGGCCATCAGCAGGCCAAGCTCGCCTTCGGTCGCCTCCGGCCCGCGCTCGCCCACGATGCGGCCGGCAAACATCACCAGGATGCGGTCGGAGAGCGAACGGATCTCGTCGAGCTCGACCGACACCACCAGCACTGCCTTGCCCTGGTCGCGCATGGCGATCAGCCGCTTGTGGATGAATTCGATGGCGCCGACATCGACGCCGCGCGTCGGCTGGCCGACGATCAGCACGCCGGGATCCTGCTCCATCTCCCGCGCCAGCACGATTTTCTGCTGATTACCGCCGGAGAAATTGGCCGTCCTTAGCCGCGGATTGCCGGGACGGATGTCGTATTTCTCGATCTTGTCCTTAGCATCGGCCATGATGGCATCGACATTGAGGAACGGTCCCTTCAGGTACCGCTCGTCGTCGTGATAGCCGAGGATCGAGTTCTCGTTCTCCTCGAAGGCAAGCACCAGCCCGACATGGTGGCGGTCCTCCGGCACATGGGCGAGACCGCGGTCGCGCAACTCGCCGGGGTCGGCCTTGCCGGTCAGGTCGATCGGCTTGCCTTCCAGCATGACCTCGCCCGAGACGGCATGCCGGATACCGGAGATCGCCTCCAGCAGCTCCGACTGGCCGTTGCCGGCCACGCCCGCGATGCCGACGATCTCGCCGCCGCGCAGGTCGAAGGAGACGTCGTCGACCATGGTGACGCCGCGCGAATCCTTGACCGTCAGGTTCTTGACCGAGAGTTTTACGGCGCCGGCTTCCGCCTCGCCCTTCTCGACCCTGAGCAGCACGCGCCGCCCGACCATCAGCTCGGCCAGTTCGCCGACCGTGGTTTCCTTCGTCACCCTGGTGGCCACCATGGTTCCCTGGCGCATGACCGAGACCGTATCGGTGATCGCCATGATCTCGCGCAGTTTATGGGTGATCAGCACCACCGTTTTGCCCTGCTCCTTCAATTGCTTGAGGATGCGGAACAGATGGTCCGCCTCGGCCGGCGTGAGCACGCCCGTCGGCTCGTCGAGGATCAGGATCTCGGCGCCGCGATAGAGCGCCTTGAGGATTTCGACGCGCTGCTGCAGGCCGACCGGCAGTTCCTCGATGATGGCGTCGGGATCGACCTCGAGGCCGTATTCGCGCTCCAGCCGTTCCAGTTCCGAACGGGCCTTGGTTATGCTTTTCTTCAACAGCGCATCACTTTCGGCGCCGAGGATGACATTTTCCAGCACCGTGAAATTGTCGACCAGCATGAAATGCTGGTGCACCATGCCGATGCCGAGCGCGATCGCGTCGTTGGAGGTGTTGATGGACACCGGCTTGCCGCCGACACGGATCTCGCCGCTGTCGGCCTGATAGAAGCCATAGAGGATCGACATCAGCGTCGACTTGCCGGCGCCGTTCTCGCCGACAATGCCGTGGATGGTGCCGCGCGCGACTTCCAGATTGATATCGCGGTTGGCGCGCACCGCGCCAAAACTCTTGTTGATGCCTATGAGCTCGATTGCGGCTTGCGCCATGCAGCCTGTCCCACTCAATTTTTTTATCGCTTGGTCAAAATGCCTAGCATGATGCCCCGCCCGTGCCAATTGGCCGGATCACTCTCGACAAATCCCCGCGCGCTTGTCAATTTCGAAGGTGGCCGAGAGCTTCACATTCACAGAACCGGGTTTGAATGACCAAACCTGACGACCGGCTGACGACGCTGGAAATCCGCGCCGCCGAGCAGGAAAAGACGATCGAGGAGCTGTCCGGCCAGATCGCCGAGCAGTGGAAGGTGATCGAGCGCATGGAACGCAAGCTCGCCGCCCTGACCGACCGGTTCCTGGCTTTGGAAGAACAGGCTGCTCCCGACGTGCCGGTGACCAAGCCGCCGCATTGGTGAGTAAGCAGGGAGTGAGCAGGTAGGGGGTGAGCGAGCATGACGGAGAACGGTCATGGCCGGTGAAGGAGACCGCATTGCTAGGGCCGGAGACTATGTATTCGGCCTGATGGGCGAAAGGGAGCGCGCCCGCGCCGAGCGCGACCTTGAGATCGATCCCGCCTTTCGCGACGCGGTGCTGCGGCTTGCCGAACGCATGCGTGCGCTGGAGCCGGCGGGCGCGTCGAATGCCGCTTCGGACGAACGTTGGCGGCTCGTCCAGCGCCGCCTGGGCGAACTGCCACAGCTGCGACTTGCCGGGCTGAACGAAGGCGGGATGACGCCGCCGCCAGTCGTGATCAATCGGATCGAACGCAAGCCCTATGGCGTCGGCCTGCATTCCCTGGGCGGCCGGCTCGGATTTGTCATCGCGATGGCTCTCTTGGCGGCGTTTGCGCTGGGCTATCTCGCCGGCACCCTATAGAGAGAGTTGCATCAGCACCATCGGTTCGCCGCCCTGCTCAAAGGTCTCGACCGCAGTCCAGCCGAGGGCCTCGTAGAAGCGTCGCGCCTGCCAAGTGTAGAGATAGAGCTTGTCCACGCCGACGAAGGCCGCATGGGCCTCAACGGCCTTGAGAAGTGCCACGCCGACACCCCGACCCCGATAATTTCGTCCACGATCAGCCCCGCAAGCCAGGGCGTCAGATCATGCGCCGGATCGATCTCGCTGCGGACGAAGAGGCAGCTTCCGATTGGCGAGCCGCCGAGGCGGGCAACGAAGGCCGCCTCGAAGCCGTCGCCGGCGATCAGTCCGCGAAGCCCCGCTATATCCTCTTCGGGGTCCGGGCCGTCCCTCCGAAGAAGGCAGCCAGGCGCAGCCTTGCGATGGCCGCGACGTCACGCTCGGCCATTGCTTTGATAATCGGTTGCATCGCGATCGCCCAAAATGAAACCGCCGGGACTTCGCCCGGCGGTCCAAAAACCTTGGTTCAGTTGCCCGATCAATACGGGCACTTGTTGTCCGCGGTGTAGTCGTGCACCTCGACCTTGCCGGCGATGATGTCGGCCTTGGCCTTTTCGACGGCGCCTTCATCTCGTCGGTCACCAGCGCCTTGTTGTTGTCGTCCATGGCGTAGTCGACGCCGCCTTCCTTGAGGCCCAGATTCTGGACGCCGCCCTTGAAGGTGCCGTTCTTGCCGTCCATGAAGGCGTTGTAGACGGCGACGTCCACGCGCTTCATCATCGAGGTCAGCACCTTGCCGGGCTGCAGGCCGTTCTGGTTGGAATCGACGCCGATGCCGAGCTTGCCGGCATCGGCGGCCGCCTGCAGCACGCCGACGCCGGTGCCGCCGGCGGCGGCGTAGACCACATCCGCGCCCTGGTCGATCTGCGTCTTGGCGATCTCGCCGCCCTTGGCCGGGTCGTTCCAGGCGGCCGGCGTGTCGCCGGTCATGTTCTGGATGACGTCGGTGGCGCCGGCCGACTTGGCGCCGCCGACATAGCCGCATTCGAACTTGCGGATCAGCGGGATGTCCATGCCGCCGACGAAGCCGACCTTCTTCGACTTCGACGCCATCGCCGCCAGGATGCCGACGAGGTAGGAGCCTTCGTTCTCCTTGAATACCAGCGAGCGGACATTGGGCAGGTCGACGGCATCGTCGATGATGGCGAAATTGAGGTCGGTATATTCGGCCGCGACCTTCTTCAGCGCATCCTCCCAGGCAAAGCCGGCCATCACGATCGGGTTGCGGCCGTCCTCGGCGAAGCGGCGCAGAGCCTGCTCGCGCTGCGAGGCGTTGGAAACCTCGAATTCGACGTAAGCGACGCCGGTTTCGGCCTTGAACTTCTCGGCGCCGTGAAAGGCGGCCTCGTTGAAGGATTTGTCGAACTTGCCGCCGAGATCGTAGAGGATGGCCGGCTGGACATCCGCGGCGAAAGCCGGAAGAACCATTGCGGTTGCGGCCAGGAGGCCGAGAACGATACGTTTCATGTGATCCACACCCTGTCGGTTATTTTTTCCGTTGCACCGCATTCCCGCCCGGTTCTCCGGCAGGCACGCGACGTCAGGCAGGAAGTGTATGCCCCTCCCCGCTGGCGGCCAATCTGGCACGGCCCGAAACAAAATTCACGTGGAATTTTGACCTGTTGGAAAAAGCGGCCAGCCGGCCCGTTTCCGGCAGAGCGAAACGTCCGCGTCAGTTGGTCGGAGCGAATTCGTGGCGCCGCCGCCGGTAGCCGACGGCGTAGAGCAGGAACGCCAGCACGGCGAACACCGCGAAACCGGGCTGGCTGAGCACCCAGGCGATGGCGCCGTCCCAGACCAGCGGGCTGGCCTTGGCACGCATATAGGTCTCGAAGGCCGCGCGGGTGTCGGGCGATACCGCCAGCCAGCTTGCGTTGAGCGGCGTCATGACCAGCGCCGACGCCGCCACCGAGCGCGTTGTGTCGATCACCGCCATGATGACCGAAATCGACAACGCAACCATAGCCGCCAGCCGAAAGATGAAACGCAACATCCAACCGCACTCCCGGGAAAGCTCCCGTCTGCCCCGTAATCGACATAGAGCGTGCGCAATCGCCACGCAATCGCGACACGTGATTTTGAGCCGATCTTGTTTGAGGCAATTCCGGACGAAAACCGCTGCGCACTTTCCCGGAATTGCCGCTTTTGTTTTTCGCAATTCCGAACGGAAAACCGCTGCGCACTTTTCCTGGAATTGCTTCAGGCTGTTTTTGCCGGTTTGCGCCGGTTGACCCGCCAGATGGCGAAGATTCCGCCGGCGATGGCCCCGACGACCAGGCCTGCGAGGCCAACGAAGACGGCAAAGAACCCGCAGGCGCCCTCGAAGCAACTCATATGGGTGGCGTCGGCGATCAGCGACCCGGCAAAGAACCCGGCGCAAGCGCCGACGGCGCCGCCAAGGATGATGCCGAGCAGCGCGGCAACGAGCGAGACCAGGAGCGGCGGGCGTTCGGTCTCGGGATTGGCATAGACGGTCTCGGCGCCGGCGCCATGCCGCAACAGGTAGATGCAGAGCAGGCCGATGGCGATCTCGGCGACCGTGAAGCCCAGCGCTTCGGCGGAAAAGACGAAGTCGGGCACCAGAAGCGTGTAAGCCTGGCGCACGATGAGCCACAGGATGATCGCCACCTGCCAGATGGTGTAATGGCGGGGAAACCGCGCCGACCGGTTGAAGGCGAGGCCTAGCAGGTAAAGCCCCCACAAAATGGTGACGAGGCCGCCGGCCAGCCCGCCATAGATCAGGAAGAGCACGCTTTCCGGGAGGTTGAAGTCTCCGATCAGGCGCCAGCTCGAGATCAGGCCGTAGGCCGACAGGCCCATAACGATGATCAGCCACGCCACCGGGATGAAGGTAAGCCCGCTGTCCGGCCGGCCCGCGGGTTGCTGGTTGATCGATGTCATGTCAGGACGATGCCCCTCGCAAAGCCCAAAACGCGCGCAGCGGTTTTCCATCCGCAGTCGCGCAAAACGAATATTTCAGGCAGTCGACAGGTGGCAAAGGCCGAAGTCAAGCGCGGCAGAGGCCGCGGCCCGCCCTGTGCACATCATTCGAAGGTCGGCAGCTCTTTATCGAGCCCGCCTTCGAGCCATCCACGGCAAAAGCCTTTGCGCCGCCTTTATGACTTGGCATTCGCTTTAGGATCGACTAGATGAGCCCCGCGCCTGTTTTGCCTAGACGGCTAGAGGTGCTGGGAAAGGGTGCCCGCCGGTTGACGGCATCCCGAATAGTCCGTTGAGGACTTCCCAAGGGAGGTGCATCTCCCCAACCCCGCGCGGCGAAACCGGCCGGCGCGAGAGTGCAAGGACGGAGAGGTGGCCGAGTGGTTGAAGGCGCACGCCTGGAAAGTGTGTTTACGGGAAACCGTAACGCGGGTTCGAATCCCGCTCTCTCCGCCATCAATTCATCTAATAATTATTTTATTTCAATCATTTAGACGCTTCAATCAGCACTTCCCAGCTGAAACAGCTCCTATCTGTGGAACAAACTGCCAGCAGCTTGTTCTCATGCCATCACGTGATGCATACGGCCCTCAAGACAGCATCGGGCGCGCTTTCATCCACGGGGAGCTCGTGCGTCCACGTCCGTGATCAGCATATGCCCCGGCGATACGGTGATCGAGATCGCCAGTTCTGCGCGAGCAAGGGCATCCTGAGCCGTTATGCTGCTGGCCCAGAACACCGGAACCTCCTCGTCCATCAGATCGACCGCATCGCCCCAGTCTGGAGCCATCATGTCGTATATTCCTATGATCGAAGGCTCTCCGACATGGATGGGAGAGCCGTGGGCATGCGGGAAGCCTGCCGTGAGCGCGCGAACCTTGTCGACGTCGCGGCGCCTTACGGCGCGCATCGAGACGACCATCTCGCCACCGAACGGACCGGCACGGCAAGTTTCGATCCTGGTACGGAACTTGGGCAAGGCCTTGCCGCAACCGATGCGGCGAAGTCTTACGCCCTTTTCGGCCAATGCAGCCTCTACGGTAAGCGAGCTCCCGAACGCGAAAGCCGCGAAATCATCCTGCCATAAATCGATGATGTCCGTCTTCTGGCCGGTCAGTTCCCCGAAGCGATAGATGTTGTACTGGGGGGCATCGGTGCGGATATCGATATCGCCCAGCGCCGGGATCAACGGGCTGCCGGCCCGGCTCAGGCCCACCAATGGACAGGGTTTCGGGTTACGGACGCAAAACAGGTGGAAATCATCGGCGAAGCTGCGGGGTATTATCACGACGTTGGCCTGGAGCTTGCCGCGCGCAAGCCCACCAGTATGACCCTCATAGGCGCCCGTTCTGACAAGTCTGCGCAGCCTGTTCGCGTCGACTCGCCGCAAATCCTCGTAGATTGGTGAAATGGTCTGGCGAGGCATGGCTTCCGATTGATATGCACATTTCAGAGGCGCGTCAGGAGGCGTAAGATCGTTGGCAGTTCGGCTGCTTGTCAAATTATGATAATCTTTCCAGTGTGATAAAATCTATTTATTAGCCAGCCAAGGCTATCTCATATTCTAATAGTATAATCTTCTAATTCTTATTGGCAGGTGCGGCAGCCGATCGCTTCTATTTGTCGGGCTGCCTCGCGCAGGAAACCAAGGTCCTGGTTCATGTAGAAAAGCAAAAAGCTCGAATAGAGGACGAATACGAGGCTGAACACAGCTGTTTTCACCACCAGCGACAGCGCGAAAACATTGAGGTGCGGCGAGGCGCGCGCCAGGAAGGCGAGCACGATGTCGGACAACAGCATGCTGATGATGAGCGGGAAGACCAAGGTCAGCGCCATGACCAGAATGCGGTTCAGCAAGCCGAGGAATATCCCGGCAGCGTCCTTGCTGAATACCGGCAGAAGTTGATCGATCGGCCACAGACCATAGCTGTCGTAAAGACTGGTCAAGGAAAGCTGCAGGCCGCCCGCCGCAAGGTAGATCGTGACCATGATGACGGTGAGCAAGGTGCCGGTGGCGCTCGTCTCGTGGGTCATCATCGGATCGATCAGCGTCCCCATCGAGGAACCGCGCTGGAGGTCCAGGATATCGCCGGCGGCTTCGGCAGCCCAGAAGGGTATGCCCATCGCCAGCCCGAGCGTTACCCCGACCACCACCTCCTTCAGGATGTAGACTGCGATCATCGTGGTCACGATGTCAGTATTTGTCAGTTTGCTGACGATCATCGGAAAGACCGGAACCGCCAGCGCCAGGGCGACGCCATTGCGCAGCAGCCCAGGCAGCGGCACACGCGAAAAGAGCGGCATCAGCAGCATGAATCCGGTCATGCGTGCGAGCGCGAAAGCTCCCGCCAGCAAATAGAACTGAAGCTCCTTGACCGACGCGAAGAGTGGTTCGACCGCCATCCGCTTTCCTCAGCGCGTGACGACGGGGAATTCGTCCATCACTGTCGAGGCCTGCTGCGCGATCTGCTGGCCAAGCAGCGGGCCGAATACGATGATGACCAGGAGGATCACCACGAGCTTGATCGTCTGCGGCAGGGACTGGTCCTGAATTTGCGTCAGCGCCTGGGCAAGCCCGACAAGGATGCCGACGGCCAGGGCCGCAATGATTGCCGGGCTTGATGCAAACAGCACCGTCAGAAGCGCGCTTTGGACCTTCGCCAGGATGAAGTCATTGTCCATTCAGGGCCTCGGCGGCGTCAGCCGTAACTCAGGATCAGGCCGTGCATCAGCCGTGACCAGCCATCAATGGCGACGAAAAGGAACAGTTTCAGCGGGATCGAGATGAGGACCGGCGAGACCATGATCATGCCGAGCGTCATCAGGATGTTCGCGACAACGATGTCGATGATGAGGAAGGGAAGATAGAGCAGGAAGCCGATCTCAAACGCGCGCTTGAGCTCGGAGGCGACAAAAGCGGGAACCAGGATCGAGAGATCGTCGTCCCTGAGATTTTGGCGTGCCTGCTCCGGCCACAGGCGGTTGGTTCCATCAAGAAAGAACTGCCGCTCTTCCGGCTGGGTGAATTTGATCAGGTGCTGCTGCAACGGTTCCCTGACCAGTTGCGCCGCCCTGGCAAGGTCGTCCGTCGTCCGGAACTGAACCTGCCCTTCCTGAAGCCGGCCCGACATCTCGCTCAGCAACGGTGTCGTGACGTAGACGGTGAGCACGAGCGCTATGCCGTAGAGCACCAAATTGGGCGGCATCTGCTGGACCCCGAGCGCGTTGCGGACGAGAAAAAGCACGACCGAGATTTTCAGGAAGCCTGTCATTGTGACAACGGCCAGCGGCAGCAGCCCGACGAAGCCGACGGCAATCAGGATCCCGAGGAGATTGGGCGAATTGTCAAGCATTGTCGAACATGCGCTCTATCCTGACGCCCAGGCTTTCCCCAATGCGCACGATCTCTCCGCGGCCGACGCGTTTGCCGTTGGCCAGGATATCGACTGCCGGCTTCGTGACGTCGGCGAGGGGAACGATTGCGCCAGGCGCAAGCTGCCTTACCTCTCCAACGGGCATTGCCGTGCGGCCGATCTCGAAGGCAAGCGCGACCGGCAACTCGTCGAGGGTTGACTCTTCCAATGTCTGGCCGGCTGGCGGTGTGCTTTGGCTCATGGTCCACTCCCATTTCGATCCTGCAATTGCGGCCGGCGCGGCAAGCAGCCGTGGCCCCTCAGCCGTCAGACTGACCGGGGCAAAGAGGCGCTCGGCGATGACGAAAGTCGCCACGCCTTCTTCCGCCACGTCATCGAAAAGAACCATGTCGTCGGGCCGCAGGCTTTGAAGCTCGCCAAGGCTGATCATCAGTGCACCGCGTCGGAGGCTGACGGGCAGCGGGACGCCGGCCGGAATTGGCGCCTTCGCCTTCCCGATCTCGTCGAGAATGCGGCCGATCCGCGTCGCAAGGCCGGCACTATTCGTGTTCAGGACGCAGTCTATCGGCTCGCCCTCGCCGGTCAGGACAAAAGCATATGAGCCTTCATCCGAAACGACATCTCTGCGCTCGATCGACGTGATCGATATCCCCTCGCCCAGCCGCCCTTCGATCCATTGGAGATCCTCCTCGAGAACGGACTCCAACAAGAGCGCGGCGTGAACTGGTGCCAGCTGCCCCATGTCGACCAGCTCGTCCGCCATGACGAGACCCCGTTCGACAATGGTAAGCGGCAGGCGCAATTTCCCCGCCGCCTCGCCGACGGTGAACGCAATCGTGCACCGCCGCTGGTCGGCGGCGTTCGGCCCCGGCCAGACAGCCGCGATCGCCATGGTTTTCCCCGCGATCGTGATCTGCGCGGGAACGCGGCGGCGGTAGAAGGCGTTCAACGCGCCAACCTCCATCGCCGCGACCGATTCCAAGGTCAACGGCTCACCAAGGTTCGACCCCATGGCCGCGCGTTTCACCGGGTTTCCCCGCGCTTTCCTGCTTGCCGACGCCAAGGATTGAGGCATCACACCGCCACACTCACGATCATGGTTTGGGCTATCGTTCTGGAGAGATGCGCGTTACGGCGCGCTCCTCATCCTCTGAAAGCTCGGCCAGCGCGAGACCACGACCCGCGCTGCGTTTGATCAGATGTTCCAACAGCCGGTCCAGTTTCGTCACGGCTTTCATGGACTTGCGATGATCCTCACGAGCCGCCGACAACTCCGCTTTGCGTCGCTGCTCGGCCATGCCTGTCTCCCGCTCGCTTTCCCGCAATTGCTCGGTCTCCCTGGCGGCGGTCTCGAACCACCCCTGGAGCGAGGAGAGTCTGATGGCATTCACTGAATGTCCAACGAGCGACCCGAACGCTGCGTCCTCGGCGTCGGCTGTCGCTTGAAGATGCTGCGCGACGGCCGTCGCCGCCTTCCGAGCCTCCCCGGCCGCCCGCTGCGCAGCGGCGCGTCTTCTGATGACCGCTTCCTGTGCGCGTTCTTCGCGGTGTCGACGGAGATCGCGCAAGCGAGCGATCACGTCACGATCCTTCATTGACGATCTCCCGCATGCGTTGGCGTGTTTTCTCGATGGACTCATGCGTGGCGGATGCCTGGCGCAGAAAGGCGTTGATCGTGTCGATCTTCTCCACCGCCTCGTCCGCAACCGCGTCGCTGCCCTTTTCATATTCGCCGACGCGCAACAGCAGCTCGACGTCGGCGTAGCGGGCGAGCAGCTCGCGCATGCGACCGGCGTCGGACCGATGCCCAGGCGGCACCACCGTGTCCATGAGGCGGCTGCGGCTGCGCAGCACGTCGATGGCCGGGAAATGATTGCGCTGTGCAAGTTCGTTCGACAGGAAGACGTGGCCGTCGAGAAGCGCCTGGATTTCCTCGGCGACCGGATCCAGCGTGCCATCGCCCTCCAGAAGGACGCTGTAGAGGCTGGTGATCGAACCAACGCGACCGGGCCCCGCGCGCTCGAGCAGACGCGGCAGGACCGCAAACAGCGAAGAGGGAAAACCGCGGCGCGTCGGCGGCTCGCCTGAAGCCAAACCGATCTCGCGCTGAGCGCGGGCAAACCGCGTTATGTTGTCCATTGCCAACAGGACATGCTTGCCCTGGTCGCGGAAATATTCGGCAATGCTGGTCGCCACATAGGCCGCCTTGACGCGCTCGATGGCGGGCCGGTCGGAGGTCGCGACGACGATGACTGCCCGCGCCAGCCCTTCCGGCCCAAGCTGATGCTGGACGAATTCGCGCACTTCACGTCCGCGTTCGCCGACAAGAGCAACCACAGCGATGTCTGCGTCGGTGCCGGTGACGATGTCGGAAAGCAGAACCGACTTGCCGACGCCCGGTTCGCCGAAGATACCGACGCGCTGCCCGCGTGCGCAGGTGAGCAGTCCATCGAGGGCGCGGATTCCGAGCTGGATCGGCTCGGAGATCAAGCTGCGTTCCAGTGGCGACGGCGGATAGGCATTGACCGGATAGCTGCTGGTGATGCCATCCGGAGAAAGTGGCTTACCATCCAATGGCTCGCCGAGCGCGCTGATCACGCGACCGAGAAGCCCGGGCCCGACCGGCACCGACTGGTCCTTCCCGGTCGCAACCACTTCGGTCAGGCTTGAAAGGCCCGTCAGATCGCCCAGCGGGACCAGGATTGCCATCTCGTCCATAAGGCCGACGACTTCGGCCTTGGTTGCCTTGCCTGTCCTGGGGTCCAGGAGGTCGCATATCTCGCCGATCCGGACTTCCTCCACCGTCGCATGGATGACGGTACCGGTCACCCGCCGCACACGTCCCCTGCGGGGCCGGCTGGCATTGTCGCGCAAACCTGACCGCAGCCCGGGAATGATGGATGCGAGCCGGCTTTCTATGTCGGCGGCGGGGCCCGTCATGCCGGCCCCCCGGCCTTTGACACGAGCGCATCGGCGATGGCATCGAGCTGCGCGCCGATGCTGGCATCGATGACGGCAACATCGGTCGACAGAATGCACGCGTCTGCCGCAAGCGTGTCATCCCCGTCGATCTCGACCGTCATGCCGGGATCGCTCTCTCGCAAGACCGCGCGCAGCTCATCGCGGACCCTGCCAACCGAAGCGGGATGGACGCGCACCTTCAGATATTTGGCGCGGCGGATTTCAGCGATGGCTTGCCCGGCCGCCTTGGCGACAAGCATGCTCACGTCAAACTCCCCCAGCATCCGCCTGACGACATCGAGGGCCAGACCGGTGACCTCGGCGTCCAGCCCGGCGAGGTAGCGATCCACCTTGATCGTCGTCTCGCTCACCAAACGCGCGGCATCCGCGTCGCCTTGCACCTTGCCGTCCTCATAGCCCTGCGCATATTCGGCCGCATAGGCTCGCCGAGCGGCCTCGCGCATCTGCTGCGCATCACGCCTGGCCTCGTCGAGGAAGGCATATCCATCCAGCCATGCGCGCGCTTCGTCGGCGCGCAGAATGCGGGCGCGAGGGCGCCTGGGCACAGCATTGATCGCGTTGTCCGGTTCGACCATGTTGACTAACGCACCGCTCGTCGAACAATCGCCGGACCAACCTCGGCAAATGGTACCGCCGCCGTCTGGTCGATGAGTTCGTGTGGCATCAGCTTGAGGCGAACCCGCATGCTCGTATCGCGGGGCATCGTCTGACACCAGGCGCCGAGGCAGCTCAAACCGTCGGCAAGGACACGACCATGGACCTCTTCCAAGGGCTCCAGAGGCTGAACCGGCCCAGCCAAGTCGCGGTTGGCGACGGCAAAGGAGCAGATATCCGCGCCGAGAGCTGCCTGCAGCGCAGCCGCTTCGCGCCCGTCGATGACGGCGGCAATGCTGCCTGCCCGATAGATTGCGCCCGAGCGAAGCGCAAGCTCCTCCAACTCTTCGCCCGACAACAAGGCGATCATCCGATCCGCTTCGTCGGCCGGCTCGCCGGCTGCGCAAGAAAGCCCGTAGTGATCGAGGAGAAGCTTCGACAACCGCTCTTGCAGGCGCTGTGACTGGCGCATGCGCTCGCAGGCAGCCTCGCCGATCGTGCCGCCAAAGCATTCCGCGAGCCGGGCGGCGTCCGTGTACCCTGCGGGATTGCATAGGAACGCCCGCCATTGCGGGCTGGCGGTTTGCTTCGGATCGGTCTGGATCATGTCTTTCTCGCCGGCGTTGCAACCGCGTCGAGCGCATAGACCCCAGGCCGTCGATACCACTGGACGTAGGCCAGCCGAGCAGCAAGCGCGAGTATGGTCGCCGCCATGCCGTAGAACAGCCACATCGCCGCGGCGACGCTGTCCGGATGCATCCAAAGACCAAGGAATGTGGTGAAACCTGCTTCGCCGGTCTCCTGCTCGGAGGGTGTCGCGGCAACCGGAATGAGGGTCACGGAGACATTGTCGTAGGTCAGTCCCGCGACGCCTTTGGCCACCAGCATCTTGACCTGCGGGATCAGCTCGTTCATCGGGACCGATGCGCGATGGCGGATGAAGACGGAGGCGGACGACGGCACCAACCGCTGTCTCAACGGATCATTCTCGGGAAGGACGAGGTGAACGCGCGCGGAAAGCACGCCGTCGATATCGGAGATCGTCTGCGACAGCTCCTGGCTCAGGCCATAGATCATCGTCGCGCGCTCTTCCACCGGCGAGGAGACGAGCCCGTCTCGCTTGAACACCTCGCCCAGCGTCTGGAATTCCTGCTTGGGCAATCCGCTTTCGTCGAGAACCGCCATCGCGTCCGCGAAGCGGTTCTTCTCCACGAAGACCGCCATCTTCCCGTCCTTGCCGGCTTCGCGCTGGGCCGGTATTCCATGACGCACCAACGTGGCCACGACCTCATTGGCTTGCCGCTGATCGAGGTTGGAATACAGCTCTTCCGAGCAGGCCTGCAGCGCAAGCATGCCAATGATTACGATTGCCACGCGGCGCCAGGCGCCGCATCGATCGACGAGCGTTGACCGCCACGGCAGGAATATTGCGCCCACGAACACCCCGTCGCGTTTACTGCTGCTTGATCAGCGTGCTTGTGGACGAGGTGACAGCGGTCACGCTGCTCGTTACGACCTCGAGATTGGCGGCCGCCCACATCACGGAAATGGACCGTTCGAGAAGTTGCTCGGCATTCTTTGCCGGAGAGTCTCCGCTTTCCTTGCCTGACGAAGCCGTCTTGCCGGCGCCATCCTGCATCGCGGCTTTTTCAGCGTTTGCGGGGACGTTGGCCTGGCCAAGGGCTTTCTGGACCTGTTGCATGGTGCCTTCCAGTGACTGCACCGCAGAACCAAACAGCGCCGATGGATCCGTGAACGTTCCGCCTCCCGACTTCTCCACCTCTGCCAGATAGTCGAAGAGCTTGTGCTCGACGATCGGCTCGGTCTTGTCCGATCCGGAGGATTGCCCGGCCATTGCAGGACTGGCGCCGGAGGATGCCTGCGCCACCTGCTGGCCCGCCGGCGTGGTGACGTCGCCGCGCTGAGGTACATTGACCTTCGCGGCGTCGTGCTTTTCCCGGCCAGCGCCGACCATTCGGTTGCCAGGCTGCGCCGTCGCGCCGGCAGTGATCTGCTGCTGCGAGGCAAGGCTGGTGGTCATGTTGGCGAGCGTGGCCTCCAAGGCTCCAATCGGTGCGATCTGCATGAAACCTGCCCTTCCGCTTTCCTAGTTCGTCTTGCCGGAGGGCACATTCTGCGCCTCCGCCTGTTTCCCGCGGAAAACGCGGACCGACATAACCTTGCCGGGATCCGGCTTCGCGCTCGGCACAACGGCAACTCCGAGCGTCTTGCGAACGAGTTCGACGTAGGATGGCGGTCCCGACACCGAGATGACATCGTCCTCCTTGGAGACCTTTATCGGAAACCTTGGATCGATGACGTCCAACCGTGAAAGCCGCTCTTCGGCATGCGCTGCCGCATTGGCGTCAAGCGGGATCATTTCCGTCTGCACTTCTGATTCGGTCGCAACATTCATGACGATGCCGTCAAAATGCCAGACCAGGCCGTATCGATTGCAGATCTCGTCCAGAAATTCGCGGGCCGTGCCCACCGGCATGCCGGCGCTCAGTCGCCCCTTGACGAGCTTGCTGACCCGCATGGGCGTGCCCATGTTGCGGCCAAGTTCGACCAGCGCGTCCGTCACCGATTGATCGACCGTGATGTATCTGTACGGGCCGGCAGGCCAGCGCGGTTCAGCGGCATTCGCCCGCAGCGCATGTCCAAACGCGAGGATCGCCGCAAGGCTGCCAATGACGATGGCAGCCTTGGCTCCCGACAGAAAATCCGCATGGCAGGTACCGCGTCCCGTCAACATTGGTCCCTATCGCAAGCGAATGCGCAAAGAACCGCATCGCCCGCTTCATGGTTTGCCCGCCGATTTCACTCTATCGCGAGCATCGGAAAATTGGAAGTCCAATTGGATCGCCAACATGAATTCGGTGCCAAATGTTGCGAACGATCCGGAAAGCGATATGGTGCGCGCTGCAAATCAAACACCGGTTCGTGACCACCGGTGTGGACGCGGAAGGGATTGATCTCGGTGGCCCTCGCGAACTCGGTCGATTTCTCGGGAAGCGGGGGCCTTGTCGGCCTGCGTCTTAGCCTGACATTGGGTTTGTCAGTCCTGCTTGCCGCCACGGTTCCGGCACAGGCGCAATCGAACAGCGGTTACGACCCGCGCAGCTGGACTTACGATCCGGCTAGAAATGTGCTGGTCTCCCCTTCGGCTCCGGACCAGGCTTCGGGGGAAGAAGATCCGTCCGGGTGGTCGGCAATCCCCAGAGAGATCGTGAATTTCAGCGAGGCTGAGCCAAAGGGATCGATCGTGATCAACACCGCGGAGCGGCGCCTGTATTACATCCTGGGGAACGGCAAGGCGCTGCGATATGCAGTGGGTGTTGGCAAGGAGGGACTGGAATGGGCGGGCCGTGACACGATTTCGAGCAAGAAGAGCTGGCCCGAATGGCGGCCGCCTGGGGAAATGCGATCCAGGGAAGCAACGAAGGGTCGCTTGCTGCCGGCGCGCGTCGAGGGCGGGCCGAACAATCCGTTGGGCGCGCGGGCCCTGTATATCGGCAACACGCTTTACCGCGTCCACGGCACAAACCAGCCATGGACCGTGGGACAGGCCAACTCCTCCGGTTGCATCCGCATGACCAATGAGGACGTTATCGATCTGTACGATCGCGTAAAAGTCGGCGCGCAGATCATCGTCCGTCATTGACGGCTCGACGCACCCACCCTGGAGATGAGTGACCGATCCTCGTGATACCTTTCAACATCAAGCAGATCGAAACCTTTCTCCTGGTGGCGACCTTCGGAAGCTTTCGAAAAGCGGCTGAGCGTCTGAACACGACGCAGCCGGCAGTATCCACCCGAATTGCCGGGCTGGAGAAAGCACTGGGCACCAAGCTGTTCGAGCGCCACAGCAGCACGGTCAAACTGACGGCCGAGGGGCAAAGGCTGCTGCCACCGGCTCAACGCGTCCTGCACGTGGCGGAGCGGCTGCAACTGATGGCCAACTCTCTTTCGGAAACTTCAGAAACGACGCGGGTGCTGAGGCTTGGGGTAGCTGAAACGATCGTGCATACTTGGCTTCCGGATTTCCTGAAGGAACTGCGAGCAAGCCATCCACTTGTCGATACCGATATTGTCGTCGATGCGACGACGACCCTTCGCGGCGAGCTCATGTCACACCGACTCGACCTTGCGGTGCTGATGGGCCCAGTCCTGGAATACAGCATCGAGAATGTCGAGATGCCTTCATTTCCGCTCGTCTGGGTCTGCTCGCCGCGATTGGAATTGCCCAACCGGAACAGGTTGACGCTGAGCGACCTGATGCAGTTTCCAATTATAAGCTACGCGCGAACCACGAGGCCCTACAGCGAGATCTACCACAAGCTCAACGGCGAGTTCGAGGAGACGCCTCGCATCTTCCCGGCCAGTTCTCTGGCTGCCTCGATCAAGATGACCCTCAATGGAATTGGAATTGCCTCCCTCCCGAGGGAGGTCATCCGTGACGATACCGCAAGCGGCAAACTTCGAATCGTCGACTGCGAATGGCATCCCTCTGACTTGCAGTTCACAGCCTCTTATGCCTCCAACCCGTCAAATCCGCTGGCGCAGAAGGCTGCCAGCCTGGCGGCCACGGTTGCGCGCACATATGCGGCGAGAATCGGCAAGACGCAGTAAGCCGACGGACGTCAGGTTCGAGGCCGGGCGTTTTTCAGCCGATCGAGTTGGCCGGCAGGTAGATGCGATCGCCCGAGAAGATCATGTCCGGGCTTAGAATATGATCCATGTTGAGCACCACAGTCGCCGCCACGTCCGCTGAATGAGCCTTGGCGATCAAGCGAATGCTATCGCCGTCCTTGACCTCGACCCACCGGTAGCCGTCCTTCTCCAGCGTCGGATTCGTGCGGCCCTCGGAATTGCTGCTGCCTTCGGGATGAACCTCGACATAGTCGCCGGAAACCCAGCCGCCATGCATTTTGCCGTCCGGTCCGAAACCTTCGACGGGTATCCAGGCCTCTCCTGATGGATCGGTGGACGGCTTGGCGGTCTGTTCGACGAACGTACCGGGCTGCAAAACGGTCACCACGGGCGAATCTCCAGCGGGCTGCGTCCGCAAATTCAGTCCGTCGTCGGTGACCACGACAAGTTGAGGGAAATCCTCACCCGGGATGTGCGGCTCGCCTGGAACGTCCGAAGGATCATCGGGTTGCTTGGACGAGCCGTCGCCATCCGGCTTTTTCGGATCGGGTGGAGGGGTCGTTTTCGGGTCCCAAGGCTCCGCGAGCAGTGAGTCCAGCGAAAAGAGAAGCATTCCAACGCCGAAGGTGATGCCCAGAGTCCACCGATCCAATGCCGCCCAGCGTTTGTCGGACTTTTCCGCCGCCGCGATATCGGCATCGGTTCGCGGTACCGAACGGCGATTCATCCGGTCGGTCCTTATGGCCGACGCCCAGAACTCCGCGCAGCCGAACGTGAACATGGTGCCGGCGACCGTGGCGATCGGCGCGGGCCAGGAGTGCAGCGTATAGACGGCGCAGCCGAGCACATAGCCGGGGCCGGCCAGATACTCTGCCAGGTTTCGGATCACCGGCCTGCCGGTGAACGACTGCAGCATCGACTTCGTGCCATAGACGATGTTGCCGAGCGAGAACGTGCTGTTGACGACAAGATCCTTGCCCTGGATCATCCCGGTCGCGGCACCCGGCGCTGCGGCAATGAATGTGGCGCCGCCGAGCGCGTTGAGGAACCGCCCGAACGGCTTGTGATTTGCGGTTGCGCCGGGGAAAATCGCCTGCGCGCCGAAGACGAAGCCTCGCACGCCAAATGCCACCGCTCCGGCGGTAGCGGTCCAGGTTGGGGGCAGCGAACTCCACAACATGTAGGAAGTGGTCGACATGCCGCCGAAGGTGGCGAGTGCCTGAGCGTTTTCGCGCATCCTGGCATGGCTCAGCGCCAGATCGACGCTCGTCGCCTGATCCGGCGTCATCGCCTTTTTATGGGTCGCCCGGAAGGTCGTCAGTTGCAGCACGGAGAGGGCGTTCTTCTGATCCCAGTTCATCCACTCGAACTGCTCAGGCGTGAACTTGCGAAACTGGCCGGGGCTCGTCTCCTCGAACTGTTTCGGTGTCACCACTTCGATCTGCGGCTGGGTCAGGGCTTCGATGTGGTGGATCGTGAAGGCGCCCCATTGATCGCGGGTCAGCACCGGGATCTGCTTCCCTGTCAGCCACGGCACCTGCTTGGGATCGAGCTTCGCCACCTCTACGGAACCGACGATGGGCTCGGGGATCGCCGGAACCTGACGCTCGGTAAGGTGATTGAGCAATCCAGCCTTGCCCAGATCCTCGAATTGCGGTGACGTGAACTTCGCGACTTGACCGGACTTGAACCATGGAACCTGGCGCGCATCCAACTTCGACACGTCAACGAATTCGACCTTGTCTCCCTTGATCGCCTGGAGCTGTGGTTTTGTCAGGTGAGGCGTCAGACCGGCTTTGCCGAGATCCTGGAATTGCTGGCCGGTCGCATTCCGTATTTGGCCCTCGGTGAGCCAGGGAATCTGTTTCTCGCCGAGGCCCGCGATGTTGACATAGCCTATCTTTGCCTTCGGGATACCGCGCAGTTGGCTCTTGGTCAGATAAGGCAGCAAGCCGGCCTGATCCATGTCGCGGAACTGCTGTTCCGTCAGCTCGGCCACCTGCTCGCGCTTAAGCCATGGAATCTGGTTCGGCTGGAAATCGCCCATGACGAGATCCGGCACCTGGTCGAGCGGGGTCGCTCTGACGCCGTCTCGGGTGAGCGCGCGGTCGCCGGAAGCACCGCGTATCCAGGGCAGAACCACGGGCTCGCCCGTATCGGGATCGTAAACCAGTATGTGCGTCTTGTCCGCCACCTCCGGAGCGTCGCCCGGCGTGCGCGGTCCGTCGGAAGGGGGCACATAGACCTGTTCCGGGCTCGTCGGCTCGGTGCCCAGCATTGTCGCGATGATCACCTTGCCGCTCTCGTCCTGAAGCCGCAGCGTTCTTGGCTGGCCGGCTTCGGTCGCTGCGGATTGTGGCCGCGCCGCTGCCGCGGCAGGCGTGTTGTGGCCAAAGATGTTGCCGATAATTCGCGCGTCATCGAGCGCCTGCTGCAACTCCGCCGAAGGCGGCGCATCGAGGAAAACCCAGCGCGGTTGATAGCCCGGGTTCTCGTTGCGCAATGCAACATCCTTGTTGATCTGCTCCTGCAGCTTCGCTGTGAGCGGCACTTCGCGCATCTGGGCGACACCGTTGATCGTCGTCCAGCGATGGTAGGTCTTGACCTCAATCGCCTCGATTTCGTCCTGGCTCTTGAAGACAGGCGCATCCACATATCGCCCACCTTCGCCGAAGACAGGGTAGGTCCCGCTCGGATTGGCCTCGACCGGAAAATGCGCTTCTCCAGTCGATCCATTGAGTTCGCGCGTATAAAGCTCGCCGGCTTTCCATTTCTCGGGCTGCCGCAAGTTGCGGACCTGTTGCAGCGAATAGGTCGTGGGAGGCGCCGCCTCGATCGCCTTTCGGGCTGGCGTTGCCTCCGGCGGCACGGCTTCTTCGTCTGGCCGCGCCTGGCTGCCCGGCACATGGTCCTCCGAGGCGCCACGCACCCATGGCAGGACGTATGCTTCTCCCGTCTCCGGGTCCCGGAACAGGATATGCGACTTGTGCATCAACTCCGGTTCGTCGCCGCGCGCTGGCGGTCCATCAGCCGGCGGCACATAGACATTGTCCGCGCTCCTCGGCAGCGGTCCGTAGCGTGTGGCCGTCACGGACTGCCCATTCTCGTCCCTTATCTGGATAGGTCCGCTTCGGCGGCTGCCCACCTGCGAGGAAAGGAACGTCAGGACGCCGTCGGCAACGTTCTGGCGCATGAAACCGCCATCGACGATCGACGGGCCGAAATCGGCCTTGAACTGCTCGATAGCGGCAAGCTGATCCGGCCGCGCCTTTTCCTGAAGCTCACTCAGGAACTTGTCCAGGGACGCTTTGCCTCCCTTTGGGATACCGCTCGAAGCGCCGTCGCGCGACGATTCCACCGCACGGGCCAGCCAAGCCGGGATCGTCAACAGCTCGGATTGTCCGTCGGCGCGATCGAAGGTCAGCGTCGCGGTTTCGTTCTTGGCGATCGATGGGGCACTTGGCCGCCTTCGACTTGTACTGGAATCTCACCTCGGCACTGAAAGCCACTGCGCCTACCGGCAAGGGAGGCGTGGACATTGAAATCGTGTAGCGTGTCGCCGGTGTCCCGTCGGAACCATAGAGATTCCGATAGATGTTGCCGGCGCTCGGCATATAGCGCGACTGCGGCGTGCCGTCTGAGCCGAAACGCGCCGGAAGCCACGACTGTGCCGTTGATTTCACCTTGTAGGCTGCGGATGTTGCCATCCGGTCCGGATTGAAGCCCAACACCCCAGGCAGGCTGTTTCGATCATTGAAGATGACATCGATCAGCATCGCTTCGGGATTTACGACGCGAGCCCTCTCGCCAGTCAGCAAGACTATGTCTGCCGTGGGCGCCTTGCCTGGTATGGCCGAGAGCCGCAATCCGCTCAGCGTCGGCTCATCGACCAGAGAAACCGTGTTCGACGGATCGATCTGACCAGACTTGACGAGGTCGTGGATCGAGCGGATGCCGTCTCCCTGCCCTATTGCTGCGACGAGCTCGGATGCCTTCGCGGGATCCTTGACCGCGAACTGGATCTTCAGGGTCGTCGAGCCAAGAGCTGACTGGATCTGGTCGTACGCCTGCTTCGACACGATGTCGCCCGGCTGGAGCGTATCCTTGACAGGTTGCTCCGGGCGCTTCTCGAAGCCGACACGCGGCATCTGGTCAACCGCCGTGACATGGTTGGCCACGATCGGCAGGCGTATGCCGACCTTGATCTCCGTCATGACACGGTCGAACGGAAGCGCGCCTTGCAGCGTGACGTGGCCGGCGCTGTTTTCGGCCGGCACGCCGAAGAAATCGTGCTGGCCCGGTGCGAGCGTGACCTCCTCGCCTTTGAGCGAAGGCGTGTATGTCATCTCGATCACCGTGCCTTCGCCGTCCGGCGTTATTCCGACAATGGCAGCGTCCAGCGGCGTGGCGCCGTAGCCGGTCGCATCGCCGAATACCGCCTTGCTGGCCATCGCCGAAAGGTCGCTGCTGCGAACCGGGAAAGCCGTCTGATTTGAGACCGGCCAGACGCCGGCCTGAAGGCTGGTGATGTTCCTGTATTCCCTTGCCCGGTACGAGACGACGCCCTGAGTGCCGAGCGCGTCCTTAAACGGTGTCAGGCTGCGCTGGCTGACGCTATCGACGATCGACCATCCGATCATGCCGAAATCGGTCTTGGTGCCGACGCCGAAGCCAACGGCAGCGACCGTCGGCGAGCCTATTCCAAAGGCCTGGCCAGTGTTCAACCGGACCCTGACAGTGACACCCACACGAAAGTCCGGCAGCACGTCGCGAAGTGGCGTGCGCGGTATCTGGACGCCATCCGGGCCATAGCGTTCGGCCAGCTCGCGGCTGGAGTAATAGTTTTTCTCCTGCTCGTAGCGGCTCACAAGTTGCTCGGCGGTCAAGCCATCGAGATAGGCCGACGGCGTGCTTGGATCCTTGCCGCTGGTGTACACGTAGCCGCTCGTGTCGGGTTCGGGCATGCCGGTGAAACTACGTGTCTCCGGATCCCATACGAGGCGTACAGGACCGTCTTCTCGAGCTGGCTTGCCCGGCATGACGATGGGTTCGCTATCGGCCGGGCGTGGCGTACCGGGCGGAGTCGAGCCGGTCGTATCCGGGTCCGACGACATCGTCGAGCCTTCGCCGCCGGCATCTTCGGTCTTGATCACCTCGCCTGGTATCACCGGGTGGCTGGGGTCGTGGAAGACCTGCTCTCCCGTGGGCCTGTAAACGCCGTCGATGCCGATCTCATAGACATTCATTGGACGCCCCGAAGGGCCGGGCTCCAGCGCCGGCGGCAGCCGTCCGTTGCCGCCGGGCGGGCCCTGATACCTTCCGTCGTTGCCGGGCGGCGGGTTGGCGCCGGGACCGCTGGCGCTCGCCTGCGTGCCCGTTCCCGGCCGCAGGGTGCGCAGACCGTGGATGCCAAGCCCCGTGCCGGCGATGCCGGTTCCAAGACCCGTCAGCGCGTTGGCGAACTGGAGACCGTTCATCTGGTCTCCGTTGACGGCGAGGTCGTAGGCGGAAGTCATCAGCAGCGGCGCGCCGACGATCACCGAGCCGACATCCATGCCCCATGCGACTTTGTTGAGCCCGGCGGAGGACTGCATGTAGGTGCGGGTTTCGGTTGCCAAAGCCCAGTTCGACCGCGTCGCGCCGATGCTGCCCGCAAAAGCGCGGGGACTGGCAGCAAGCCCTGCCAGGAACGTCTCGCTCTTCGCCGCCATGCCGATGGTGCGCAGGCCGCTCGAGGCCATGGGCAGAACCGTGGTCGCCGCGCTGGCAATGTTGGTCAGCGACTCGGTATCGTCCCACTCGCCGCCATGGTCCAGGTGGTTGACCTCGTTTATGACGGCTCTCGTGCCGAGATAGGCCGCGCCCGTATAGGCCAGCGGTGCCGCGACCGGCGCGGCCGGCGTGAACGACAGGATGGTGGCAATGCCGGTCCCGATGCCAACCAGCGGATCGACGACCTTGTCCCAGACCGAGACGTTGCGCGCTTTCACCGCTTCAAGCGCGATCTTGCCGTCGGCTCCCGCCTTCATCTCCAGACCTTTGGGAACGACGAGCTTGCCGTTCTCGCCGAACTGGCTGTTGTTGTCCTGGAAATCTCCGAGGTCGTCGAATTTCTTGCCGGTCGCGTCGACATAGCGGGTGTTGCCGTCCCCATCGCGCACCGCAAAGAGCGTGACTTGTTGCGTTCCGACCTGGTCGTCGACGTAAAAGATCGGCACCTTTCGCACGTAAGGATTGTCGCCGCCGATATCGCGAATCTCGTCGGTCACGTTCTCTATCGCGTCGCGGCCGTCATCGGTCGAACTGTCCAGGCCGAGCGTCTTCGCCACCGTAGTATCTAGATCCGTGCCGCGCTGTTGGCGGAACTCGTTGTCGTAGCCGCCTCTGTCGAGCAGTTGCTGGAACTTCGGCTGATAGATGGCGTCGAGCGTCAGCTGCTCGTGCTCGTCCAGATAGGTTTTGTCGACAGTGGTGTTGTCATCGGCCAGCAGGGACGGCTCGCTGAGCCGAAGCTCGTGATAGTCGTTGAAGCCTTGCAACTGTCTGCGCAGATCCTCGATTTGACTTATCTGAAGCCTTGTCGCCTCCAGCCTGAGCTTGGCCACCGCCAGCTCGGGATCGACCCAGCGGCCACTGGTGTCGTCATCCTCGGTATCAAGGTCGATCCAGATCGCCTTCCCGCCCTGGGTCAGCGCATCGATCCCATGCTGGGTGTAGTTCCGGGCAACATCCGGCGCCACCTTGATCGTCTGTCCGCCAACGTCGATCTCGACCGGCTGCACCCCGTTGGGCAGCGTGCCTTCGGGAGCATCGACCGATCCCGGCTTGTGATGCGTCAGCGCATTGTCGAAATTGGTCTGCAGCGTCGGCAGCTTGGCGTTCAGATCGGCGAGGCTGTCGCCGAGCTGCCGGTCCAGGACGTCGTTCAGGCTTTTTGCCGCCTGCTCCTCACTGGACCTTACCGATTGCAGACCATTTGCCGTGCAGACTTTTGCGTTGGGATCGTAGCCGGCCAGAAGCGTCTGCCAGTCCTTGTTGAGTTGGCGATCGCGATATTCGCCCCTGACATTCTTGTCGTTCAGGCTGTAGGTCAGCTGCTGTTCAGTGGTTCCCTCGTCGAAATGGTTGACCACCCAGAGCTGGCCGTCACGGATCTCGAGCGTCGAGTTCTTGTAGTGCCCGAGGTAATCGCCGCTGATGCGATTGTACTTCTCGTCAAAGTTAAATTTCTGTTCACCGAGATATTCGGTAGCCAGCTTCTGTTCGAGGTCCGTCTGCCGCGCGTTGACCTGCGCGGCATTGGCATGGGCGTCGAAATAGTCCTGGTAGGCCTGGGCGAGTTCGAGCTGGTTGCCTGCCGTCGTCTGCAGGGCCTTGAGGTCCTTGTATTCCTTGGAGTCCGCGGGGACGCCGGCGAGCTCGGCCTGCCCGACCAGGTAGTCGATGGTCAGCTTGTCGCCCTTGCTCAGATGCAGGCCGACCTCGGAAAACAGCTTGTCGACGCCGCTATGGTCGGCGACGTCCTGGTCGTATTTCGGATGAAGGTCGGGAGTGCCCCGCGCGCTGACCGACGGCGCATTCGGATCTGCCAGAGGCGTGAGCTTGCCTTGCCCGGCAATGGCATCCTTGAGCACGCGCCCGGCATGCTCATACTCGCCTCGGGCATCCTGCGCGTTCTGCAGAAGGGTGTTGGCTTTGGTCAGGCGCGCCTGCGCATCGGCAAGCGTGCCCTTGGGCTTCTGTGGCGTCCATTGCAGACCGTTAGGCGCCAAGGCCTTGTTTATGATGGTCTGCGCGCCATCCAGCGCGTCCTTGTAGGCGGGATCGAGCATATCGACGTTGAGCTGCTCCTGCCGCTGGCCGGCCAAGGCCCGTGTCTCGGTGACGCGGGACAGCGCGATATTCTGGGTGATGATGGCCTGGGCGACCTGCGGATCGACCCAGGTCCAGACGCCGTCGATCTTCACCGGCGTCCACTTTTCACCGGAGGGCGCGTTGCCCTGCGGCGGATCGCCAAACGCATCGACAACCCTGTTCTGTCCGTCCAGCTTGGGCTTCGCGGCAGGGCCTAAAGGGTATTTGCCGATCAGAGCCTGTTTGTCTTGTCCGGCCTTCTCGGCGGCGTCGATGAGACTGGGCAGGGTCTCGCCCGCCAGGAGCCCTTCGACGAAGGTCTTCACGACCTCGCCCTCTCTTGCCTCCTTGGGATTGCTGCTGTTGGGATTGACCGCCAGCAGCGTCCTGGCCAGAGCTTCCTGCGTGCTTCCAGCCTCGATCTTCAGGTCGGTGCCGGTGGCATTGTTATGCAGCGTCATGCTGCCATCGGGCTTGGTGGTCAGCGTATAGCCGTTGAAGGTGACCTCGACCGTCGTGCGAGTGCCGTTGTCGATCGTGATCTTCTCGCCGTCATGGATGATGTTGGGATCGCGAGACGAATCGAAGAGCTGCGGATTCGTTCGCCTCAGATCGTCCAGCGTCACGCCATATTGCTTGGCAATGAGGGTGAGATTGTCATCCGGCTTGACCTCATACTCGACGGGCTTGCCGCCATTGATCTTCTCCGTCGTGGTCTTCGTCACCCGGCCGTCCTTGTCGGTGACGGTCGTGGTCTCGGTTCCGTTGCCATCGATGGATTGCGAGGTTTGCTTGCCATCCGCCGTGGTCGTGACTGTACGCACGTCGTGCTGATAGTCGTGAGAATAGACGGTCTTGTCGCCGGAGCGTGGATCGACGACCTCGAGCGACTGCGCGTCGCTGCTGCTGGTGGTCTTGACCTGATAGCCGGCGGCCTGCAGTTCGGCGACCACCTGTTCGCTGGTGAGGTCGTTTTCCTTCGCGATCTGGTCGATGCTTTTTCCGGCGGCGAGACCGTCCTTGATGTTCTGCGTGCTGGTCCCACCCGGATCCTGGGAGGCTTCAGAATGGTCTTGCTGCCGTCCGGGCCGGTTACGGTGGTCACGGGAAGGGTAGGACCGGCGCCCGGCGTCACCGTTTCCACCGAAGCGCCATTTGGCAGCGACGTCCGCACGCTGACGGTACCTGTGCCAAGATCGTCCTCATAGCGTGTCGTTATGGCGCCGGTATCGGAATTGTAGCTGCTGGTTTCCTTGCGTCCGAGCCCGTCCCGGGTCGGGGAATTGGTCACCGCGCCGTCGGGCTTTGCCTGGATGCTCGTATAGTAGCTGTCGTGCTGGTAGTCGTAGTACTGCGTGACCGTGCGGCCACTGGCATCCGTTATCTTCGTCGTCAGCACGTCGCCATTGCCGCTTGTCGGGTCGGTGGTCGACACCGTCATCCCGCCAGACCTCAGCGCGGCGATGACCTGTTCTCGCGTCATGCCGCGGGCGGATGCAATCTGGTCGATGCTTTTGCCGCCCGTGACGTCGTTGACGATATTGCGGGCTGTCGCCGCTTCCGCGGCATTGTCTTCGGGCGTGCCTCCGTCAAGCTTAACCTGCATCACGCCAGGCCCTAGAAAGTCCGGCTGTCGGTAGAGGGCGGGCATCACCGTTGTGCCGTTGCCGGAGGTGCCGGTGCTGGCATTCACGACTTGGAGGTTCGGCGCTGTCGGAGCCGCAGCCGGCGGCGGTTGAAGGGAATTCAGCTCCGTATTGACCTGTGACAGCTGCTGGCGAGCCTGTGCCGCCCAATCACGCTCGCCCATCCTGTTGGCGAGCCGGATCTGCTCGCGCAATTGAGCCGCCTGCGCTTCCAGCCGCGCTATCTGCGCGGCGTTCGCCTTGGCATCGACCTTTTGCGGCTGGACCAGCGGCTTGGTGGGCGTTATCGGGCGAACCATCTGAACGACCTCCGGAAATCACTGTTGGCGGCAGCCCGGCTGCCGTCACGCCCGCCCGATCGCAACCCTTCAGATGCTATCGGGGAGGCTTCCAATAAATGCCGAAAGCGGCGAGCTGCTCTTCCGACTGCCTTACCCGCTCCGCAGCATTGGCTTCAGACCGCGCCGCCGTCAGCGCCGCGAGGATCTCGACGGCCGCGAATGCCGGTGCCATGCTTCGGAAGAACGACTGCGAATTTGAAGTGACGATGATTGTTTCCCGTGCGATCCGGGTCAGCGGCGACACGCTGCTGTCGGTTATTGCCACGACGCCTACGCCCTGACGGGCCGCCTGGCGCGCCACTTCGATCGTCGTACGGTCATAGGGCGCCATGCCCACGGCCAGCAGCACGTCGCCGCTTCCCGCAAGCTGGAGCGCATCCAGACCCTGTCCGGCCATATCGCCGACAAGCGTCACCTTGCGGTTGCTCCCGGCCAGGAACGACATGATCTGAACGAGATGACTCGCGACCGGGTACGCGGATCGCAGGCCAAGGCCGAACAGGTTGTTCGACCTAGCGACGAGATCGGCAGCGGCGATGAATTGCATCGCGTTGCCATATTCGCCGAGGCTGGAAATCTGAGCCGCGAGACTGTCGGCAACGACCCCGGCGGTCGAAAATCCCGAAGCGCCGCCCTTCTCGACGCCCTGTCGCGACGTCCCGCCGGCAGCCGTCTCGCGCAGCGCCCGCGCATAAAGGCTGCGCATGTCCTCGTAGCCATCCAGTCCAAGCCACCGCGCCAGCCGCATCATGGTGCTGTGCGAAACGCCGGCCTGATGCGCCTGTTCGCGCATCGACATCAGCGCGACATCCTTGGGATGATCCAGCACGAAACGCGCGGCGACCCGCAATTGCGGCGGCATGTTCTCGAACCGTTCGACCAACAGCTCGGCCAAAGGACCTTTTTCCATCCTGATATACCCCATTCACCCGTTTTGAAGGTTACTCCGTGAAGCCAGGCAATGCAACAGTTGGAACCGAATTGGGTAACATATTCCAAATGGACTTTCATTTTGGATCGCGCTGCCCTAAGTTGCCTTGGCAACCTGCCGGGACGCTGCATGCGGCTCCGGAGGTTGCGACCTGAATAGTCCCTCAAGGAGACAATGATGGCTGCAACCCCTCCCATTACATCCGGCTCCAGCGGAACGCCGGAACAGAACCTTGACAAGATGATCAAGCAACAGGAGCGCATGTTTGGGCTGGAGATCACGAAAGAGATCGCGAAATCCCAGCACGACATGCTGATGAGTACCGCCAAGACGCTCGGCGAGTCGGCCGAAAAGGCCTAAGCGGGATTCTGGAGCCCCATGCGCCGCCGCAAGCAACCGGCGGCGTACGAGTCTTTCGACTTGGACCGAGGCTGGATATCAATCATATCGGCGGGAGATGAAGTGGCATGACCGCTAGTTCCATCGGTGGGTCTGGGGACCTGAATCCGGCACGCTGGGTCCGCTCGATGATTGTGTCCGTCCCTGCATCCGGATCTTCCGTTTCGCTCAGCGTCATTGATGGATTTCACGCCGGCGCGGAACTCAATCTGATCGAGCCTCTCTACACGATCGGCTCAAGCACGGATTCCGATATTGTCCTCAGGGACGCCGGCATAGCGCCAACCCATGCCAGGCTGCGGCGCAAGGGCGGCCAGATCGAGATCGAGGCAGTCGGCGGCGATGTGACTCTCGCCACGGGCGAGACCATCCGCGAGGGCCATGGCAGCCGTTGCAGGCTGCCGGTCGGGTTAACGCTCGGCGATGCCCGTATCCAGTTGACGGGTCCGCAGCGGCCGCCGAATCGCTGGTCGCTCTCCAATCGTCCCTTCCTCGTTGCGGGCGCGGTTCTCTTTGCCGTGTTCGCTGTTTCCATGGCAGCGAATGGCTTTTCCTTCGCCAAGCCGGATTTTGGTGAGAAGACCTCCTCCGCTTCCGGCGGCGAATTGACCAGAGTGGCCTTTGCTGGCGACGCAGGTCAGAACGTGATGGACGATTCATCGCCCGAACAAATGCAAAGCGCTGCCGAAGCGGAAAGCCAGCTCAAGCGGCGTCTAGAGCAATCCGGCATAAACACATTGACCGTCCAGCGGTCGCCCGGACGCCTGGTGGTCACGGGTCTTATTCCGAATGACAAAAACGGCGCCTGGACGGAAACGCAATCCTGGTTCGATCAGGCATTCGGCGCGCGCACCCCGCTGGTCTCCAACGTCATGATCGGCAACGCCGAACAGGCCCCGCGTCTGACGCTGCAGGCGATCTGGTATGGCGAGCGGCCCTACGTCATCGCCGCCGACGGCGCCCGCTATCATGAAGGTGCGTTCACCAATGACGGCTGGACCATCAAGCACATCGGCGAGACGGAACTGGTTCTGACCAAGGGCGGCGCCACGGTCGCGCTGAAATATCCGTGAACCGCCGGCTTGAAGGGCCGCGATTCGATACGGCAGCGAAGGACACCGCCGCAGGCCGCGAATTGCGGCAGGCCGAAGGCGTGCACGGCCAGGCAATCTACCGGCGCCGCATGAATGGCACCGGCAGGACCACAAGCCGCGCCCAGGGGACGAAATCAGCCGCGGGCACGGAAAAGCCCGATAGCGCGGAATTCCAGCCCGCCCGCGATTCGGCTGGTGAATCACTTGACGAGATACTCGTCCAGTTCGTCATGCCCGCCATTCCCGAGCCAGCAATCCTGCGTCGGTCCGTGTCCATTCTCCAGCATTTCGTGACGCAGCTGGTTCCGGATCTCGACGGCGGCGAACAGCTCAAGGCCCTCGCCAGAACGCTGATGGAGGATGAAATCCAGCGTCATCGCGATCTGCTTGGCAGGATGCAGGAAGGAATCGAGACCTGACTGATCCGCGTGACACGGTGCAGCTGCTGCATGTCCTGGGCTATCTCTACGGGTGTCACGGGCAGGCAAAGCGGGGCGCGGCGTACCTGCTCATCGCCGCGCAGCTTTCGCCGGGAAATGCCGGTGTGCTGCGGACATTGGCGCATCTGCTCATCCTCGACGGGGAGGCCGACAAGGCGCTCGCGACAATCGCTCGGCTGGAGACCCTGGAGGGAATGGACCATCCGACACTCGGATTGCTGAAGAGCCGCGCTTTGCTCGCCGCCGGCCGCAAGACAGAGGCGCACGACGCCATGCGAAGCTTTCTGGCGCGACGAGGTGCCCAATGACCGTTTCGGAGCGCCTTCTGCAATTCCTGGCAAGGCTGTCTCGCCGAAGCGATCTCGTCATTGCGGTCCTAATGCTGGTCGCGGTGGTGATGATGCTCATCCCGCTGCCGACATTTCTCGTCGACATTCTCATCACCGCCAACATCGCCATCAGCGTGCTTATCCTGTTGGCTTCGTTCTACGTTTCTCATCCACTGCAGTTCTCCTCGCTGCCGTCGGTCATCCTCATCGCCACCCTGTTCCGGCTGGCCATCACGATCACCACCACGCGACTGATCCTGCTTCAGGCCGATGCAGGCGAGATCATCACCGCCTTCGGCACGTTCGTCGTTGGCGGCAGCATCGCGGTCGGCCTCGTCATCTTCCTGATCATCACGGTCGCGCAATTCATCGTGGTTGCGCGCGGCGCCGAACGCGTCGCCGAAGTGGCCGCGCGCTTCACGCTTGACGCGCTGCCCGGCAAGCAGATGAGCATCGATGCGGAGCTGCGCAACGGCGACATCGATCAGGCGGAAGCACGCCACCTGCGTCGGCAGCTCGAGCGCGAGAGCCAGTTGTTCGGCGCGATGGACGGCGCCATGAAATTCGTCAAGGGCGACGTCATCGCCGGCATTGTCATCATTCTGGTCAATCTGATCGGCGGCTTCTCCGTCGGAACGCTGCAGCACGATATGTCGCTGGGAGAGGCCGCCGCGACCTACTCGCTGCTCACGGTGGGCGACGGGCTGGTCGCCCAGATACCGGCGCTGCTCGTCGCCGTGGCAGCCGGCACGATGGTGACACGTGTCGGCAGCGCCGACGGCACCGGCGATCTCGGCCGGCAAATAACCAGCCAGCTCCTGCGAGACTCGCGCGCGCTCGCCCTCGCCGCGGTGATCATGGTCGGTCTCGCCATGGTGCCGGGCTTCCCTTCCATCGTCTTCCTTGTCCTCGGCGCGACCTTCGGCGCCGGCGCCTATGCAATCAATCGCCGCACCGCCCGGGAACCCGAGGCCGACGACATCAACCAGATTGCCCCGGCCGAGCAGCCGGCGGGTCCCGCGTCGCTTTCAGCGACATCCGTTGCAGCACTGCCTTCTTCTGACCGTGTCGTCGTGCGCCTCGGGGCCGAACTCGGAAGCGCGATCACCGAGCCGGACTTTGCCGCGCTTGCCGATGGCGTGCGCCGCGAACTCTTCGGCGATCTCGGCATCGACGTTCCGCCTATCGGCCTTCAGTTCGACGAGACGCTTTTGCCGCGAGGCATCCGGATCGATCTGGAGGGGGCACCTATTCTGGATGCGGAAATTCCGGCCGACCGCGTCCTTGTCGAAGCTGATCCGATGCATCTCGATCTGCTCGAGGTGACTTACGAAAAAGGCTGTTCGATTGCCGGTCAGCGCAAGTTCACGTGGGTCGACGCCCACCAGGTATCGGCATTGGACGAAGCCGGCCTCAGCTTCTCCACGCCCGTGCAAACGGCGGCGAAATGGACCGCAAATGCACTTCGCCTCTATGCCGGCCATTTTGTCGGCATCCAGGAAACCCGCAAGCTCTTGTCCGAGATGGAGCCGGACTACGCCGATCTGGTCAGGCAGGCACAGGAGATCGTTCCGCTGCAGAAGATCGCGGAAGTGCTTCGGCGCCTCGTCGATGAGAACGTGCCGATCCGCAATTTGCGCCTGATCCTCGAAGCGCTGATCGAATGGGGTCAGCGCGAACAGGACGTCGTTCTGCTCACGGAATATGTCCGCATGTCCCTGAAACGCCAGATCAGCTTCCGCGCCGCGGGCCGCGACAACATCATAGCGGCTTACGTTCTGCAGCGCTCGGCCGAGGATACGCTCAGGAGCGCGGTGCAAAGCACTTCGACCGGCACGTTCCTGAATCTTTCGGACGATGGCGCGCAGGCCTTGGTCACCGAAATCGAGCGAGCCTTGTCGCGGAGTGACCAGGATGTCTCGCCGGTGGTGCTCGCCGCCATGGATGTGCGCCGTCATATGCGAAGCCTGCTCGCGCACAATGCCATCGAGCTTCCGGTCCTGTCCTTCCAGGAACTTGCCCAGGAATTCAACGTCCAGCCATTGGCCACGATAGCTGGCCGCCGTGCGCGCAATGTCTCCCAGTCGCTTCCGCCGGCTCAGGCGAATGCCGGACAAGAAGCGGCTTCATGCGCCCGGGCGGAACGAGACATCGGGGGAATCCACATGCTCAGGAGAGGAACGGTATGACAATCCACGATACCGCAGCAGGCGTTCGATCCGCCGCTTTCGCCAGGCGGATGGATGTGCGCTGGCTCGCTGTCGCGGCGGCCTGCTTTCTGCTGGCGTTCTTGTCCATGCTTGCTGATGCCACGGCGCAAAACGCATCGCCGCTGCCGAGCAAGCCAACGCTCGACCTGCCTGTCGGCCAGGGGCGGTTGTTGCGGTTCAATGAACCGGTCGAATCGGTGCTGGTTGCCGACACTACGATCGCAGATCTGCAGATCGTGTCACCGAGCCTGGTCTATGTTTTCGGCCTCAAGCCCGGCCTGACCAATCTGATTGCGGTCAAAGCCGATGAGCAGATCGAGGCAACGGCTCAATTCCGCGTCACGCCCGACATAACGCCTGCCAATGAGGCCAAGCACACGATGCAGCCGAATTCGGCGACGAACCTCCACATCTTCGGAACCCGCATCGTCACGACAGGCGAAGCGCGAGGAATCGACGAGGCAAGGGATCTCGACAATGTCGCACGCACGTTCTCGCCGCCGGAACAGCCGCCCCTGAACAACATGACCGTACAGGGTTCTCAGCAGGTCAATATCCGGGTTCGCTTCGCGGAGGTCTCGCGGACGGAACTGCAGTCTTACGGCGTCGACTGGTCCGTCGGATACAAGAGCGGCGGCTTCGAATTCAACATGTTCCAGGACAACGGCGTGCCCTCCGGCGAGGGGAATTTCGGTTTGCACATGGACCAGGCGCACGGCATCAACTTCGACGTTCTCATCGAAGCGCTGCAGCGCAATGGCGTCGTCAAGATACTGGCCGAGCCGAACCTGACCGCCGTGACCGGTCAGACCGCGAACTTTCTCGCTGGTGGCGAAATTCCGGTGCCTATTGCGCAAGGGACTGACGTCACGACCATCCAATACAAACCTTTCGGCGTGTCCCTCGCTTCACGCCAACGCTGATCGGCCGCAATCGCATCGCGCTCCATGTCCAGCCGGAGGTCAGCTCCTTGTCGGATGCCGGCTCCGTAAGCGCCAACGGCTTTGCCATGCCGAGTTTCGTGGTGCGACGAGCGGACACGACGGTCGAGGTGGCAAGCGGCCAGACCTTTGCGATCGCGGGACTTTTCCAGCAACGGACCTCGCGCAACCTGGAGAAGTTTCCGGTTCTCGGCGACGTACCGGTGCTTGGTCCGCTTTTCCAATCACAGCGCTTCCAGCGCGAGGAGACGGAGCTGGTCATCCTGATCACGCCCTATCTGGTCGCGCCGGTGCGCGACAGCCTTGCCACGCCGCTCGATCGTGCGGCGCCCAAGCGCCACAGCCGCAAGCGGGTCAATGACGCATCCGCGATGGGCCTGATCGTCAAATAAGGGGGAACTGCCATGACGTCGCCCATTGCGCGCTACACTATTCTTCCGGTGCTGCTTCTGTCGGGTTGCATGAACAGCCCGCGGGAGCCGCAGGACTATTCTCCGGGCTACAGCTATGTTTCGACCGACACCGGCGGTTCCGAGAAGGGCGTCGGCGGCTCCGTCCTTGCTCCCAACGCGTGTCTGGCGGAGCCAGCCGATGACGACAACACGCCCGCCGCGACCAAGCTCACCATCGTCTCGGGCGTCGGCTCCCACCTGCCGGCCGGCTGCGCCAACGCCTACAACCTCCAACGTATGGCCGAAAGCCAGCGTGACCTGGTCGAGGGCCGGCAGATGGGGAGAGCGGCGGCCGCGCCGAGCGCAAGGGCTGCGCGACGCTACCTCGATGGTGAAGAAGCTCCCGTCGGCGGCGCCAACAGCCCGCCGCCGACGCCGCAGACGACACTCCCCGTCGAGTAGCGGGCAGATGCGGCTTTGCCCGCCCGGCCCTGCTTCCGCCACCTGTTTTGGCAGCGGGGTGGACAGAACGCCCCTTCGGGCTCAGCGGTCCTATCCGCTAGCCAAGGATAGAGCCGAGCGCTTTGGCCCTGGCCTGCGTGCTGCCCTTGGACCGGATGGCTTTGGCACGCGCGAGCAAGGTGCTTACCTCCTTGGTCGTCAGGCCGATCGGCGGCGAAGCCTTGACCTGATCTTCTTCACCAAGAAGTCCGTAAACCACCACGATATTGCGCTTGTGGTGCAACTGCGCGTTGGGTGCGGCGGAGACCTTCTGAGCCAGCGGATGCGCGGCGGCGGAATTGCCTTCAAGCGCGGCCGCCAGCGCCATGTTGGTCTCGATATCGAGGTCGCCTGGCGCGAGTTTCAACGCCTGCGCGAACGTCGTTTGCGCCTCCGCCGTCTGGCCCGCGAATGTCTGCGCCACGCCGAGCCGGTTGTAGGCGCTGCTGGTGTTGACCAGCGGCGCGGCCTGCGCGAGGGCGCGCATGCCGGCATCGACATCACCCGCCTCAATCATCGCAGAACCAAGTCCGAGCATGGCCGGCCCATCATTGGGACTTGGCAAGCGCCGCCTGATAGGCTTTGGCGCCTCGGCAGGATAGCCGGCCCTCATGTAGGCCTCGCCCGCCTTGACCAGCGCGATCGGTTTGGCGTCCGGCATCGCCGCGGCGCGCTGATAGAGCGCGATTGCGGTATCGCTGTCGCCGCGCGCTTCAATATCGTCCGCAAGCTTGATCAAGCGTTCCGATTGCGAGGATGGGGCCTGGGCTTTCGCCTTGTCGGTTTCGGTTTTCGTCGTCTGACAACCGGTCAATGCCAGCATGACGATGACTGGCAAGAATACGACATGCTGCCGCATATCCACCTCCGTATTCAAGCCCGCCTCACCTTACACAGGACGCCGGCCGGCTGGAACCACACCAGTGCGGTAAGATTGCAACATGGCCGAAGAAGCTGAGGAAAAGAAATTACCGGCATCCGACAAGAAGCTTCGTGACGCCCGACGGAAAGGTCAGGTTCCACAGAGCCGCGACCTGGTTTCCGGCTTCACGCTTTTTGCAGCCCTTGCCTACCTCTATTTTGCCTGGCCGATGCTCGTTGAGCACGTTTCGGAGTTGGTGCGGATTGTGACGGCACCTAACAGCACATTCGCAGAGGTCAGCCTGCAAGCCATCCGCCACTGGTTCTCGACGCTGATGCTTATAACCCTGCCGCTGGTCGCGATCGTCGCGGTGCTCACCGTGGTCTTCGGCATGCTGGGGACATTCGGGCCGGTCTTCTCGTTCGAGCCGCTCAAACCGCAATTCGATCATATCAATCCAGCGAAGGGTCTGCAGAAGATCCTGTCGCTCCGAAACGTTATCGAGTTCACCAAGGGCTTGGCCAAGGTGGTGTTGCTGGCGAGTCTCTTCGTATTCATCCTGGCCGCGTGGCTTCAGCCGCTCTTCGATGCGCCAGGCTGCGGTGCTTCATGCCTGGAGCCGGTCGTCCAGGCGATGCTGACGCCATTTGGAATTGCGGCCGCCCTCGCCTTTGTCGCCATCGGTCTGATCGACGTCCCCATACAGCGCTGGTTGTTCCTGCGCGACATGCGTATGACGACCACCGAGTACAAGCGCGAACATAAGGATCTCGAAGGAGATCCGTTGATCCGGCATGAGCAGCAGCGGCAGCGGCGCGAGGCGGTGATGCAACCTGCGAGGCTCGGCGTGGTGAACGCTGTCATCGTCTTTGTGTCCGGCGACCGCTCGGTGGCGCTTCGCTATATCAAGGGCGAGACGCCGGTGCCGACGATCGTTGGCAAGGGCCAGGACCGCACAGCCCGCGAGATGGTCGCTCAAGCACGCCAGGCAGGCATTCCCGTTGTCGAAGATCCTGTTCTCGCCGAAACACTCTTCGCGCGCACGAATGTTGGAGCTTACATCGGCCAGGAGGTGTTCTCGCCGGTCGTTCGCCACCTTGTCCGGATGGGGCTCACTTGAGAGCGATCAAGGGGCCGCTGCCGCAAGAAAGCCCCGGATGCACCTGGCAGCTGCATTTTGCTGCGTAACAAATTGCGTAACGGCAGGCAGAGATCGCGCTCGCTTCAGGCGATCCTTTGCTCGAGCTGTGCAACGTCTGCGCCTCTCCGCAGACCCGTTGCGACGACCGACACCCGGAATTTCCCAGCCAACGCTTGATCGAAGATGGCACCAACGATGATGTTGGCATCGGCGTCGACCTCTTCGCGTATCCGTGTCGCGGCCTCATCGACTTCGAACAGTGTCATGTCCATGCCACCGCTGATCGATACGAGCACCCCCCTGGCGCCGCTCATGGAGGCCTCATCCAGCAGTGGATTGGCGATTGCGGCCTCGGCTGCCGCCTTTGCGCGGCCCTCTCCGAAGGCTTCACCGGTTCCCATCATCGCTCGCCCCATATCCCGCATCACTGCCTTGACGTCGGCGAAGTCCAGATTGATCAGGCCTTCTTTCACAATGAGGTCGGTGATGCAGCCGACACCGGCGTAGAGAACACGGTCCGCCATCGCGAACGCGTCGGCAAAAGTGGTCTTGGCGTCGGCGATCCTGAACAGGTTCTGGTTCGGAATGACGATCACGGTATCGGCGCTGTCGCGGAGGCGTTCAATGCCTTCCTCGGCGGCCTGGATCCGCCGCTTGCCTTCGAACACGAAGGGCTTGGTGACGACGGCCACGGTCAAAATGCCAGCATCGCGTGCGGCACGCGCAATAACGGGTGCGGCGCCCGTTCCGGTCCCGCCTCCCATGCCCGCGGTGACGAAACACATATGCGTTCCCGCGAGATGGTCCATGATCTCGTCGATGGACTCTTCCGCGGCAGCACGGCCGACGTCGGGCAATGATCCGGCGCCAAGGCCTTCGGTGACATGGGCACCCAACTGGATCAGTCGCGAAGACTTCGACATGGCGAGCGCCTGAGCGTCGGTATTGGCCACGACGAACTCCGCGCCTTGCAAGCCCTCGGTGATCATGTTGTTGATGGCGTTTCCGCCACCGCCGCCAACGCCGACCACGGTGATTTTAGGCCTCATCTCGAGGATTTCCGGCTTGGCGGTCATTGCGATCTCTCCACGGAAGCACCCGCCGCGCAAGCGCGGAACCAGGAGCGACGAGCACACGAATCAGGCGATCCCCACCAAGCCTAGGGAATCAGACGGGGCACCTCCCTGCAAGGGCCGCGCGAGAGTTCACCGCAGTCGAAGGGAACAAGCGCGGTGCGGTCGCCGCGTTTCATAGCTTCGACTGATAGCGCACGGTCCGATCGCGCTACTGCGTCACCGAGGTCGACGTGCCCCAGGTGTCCGACAGCACATAGCCTTGCGGATAGGGATCCGTCGGATCGAGGTAGTAGTTGTGCTCGCCGGTGATCCAGGCGCGGCCGGTGATCTGCGGAACGACCGCTTTGTGTCCGGCGATTTCAGTCAGTTCGAGAATTCTGCCGGTGAAGCGCGAGCCGATGATCGATTCATGGATCAGAACGTCGCCGACGCCCATCAGACCCCGGGCCTGCAGCACGGCCATGCGGGCCGACGTACCGGTTCCTGTCGGACTGCGGTCGGAGCGTCCGGGCGACACGATACAGGTGTTGCGCGTGACGTTGCCCGGCCCCTGGAACGGCATCGCGAACTGCACGATCGAGACACCGCGCACATTGTCGAATTCCGGATGCACGACATCGAGTTGCTCGCGCGCGGCGCGGCGCACCTTCTCGCCGGTCACCGCCAGGCCCGCGCCTCGTCGGGTGTGACCGAGAAGCCGAGCGCGGCCGCGTCGACGATGGCGTAGAACATCCCGCCATAGGCGATATCGACCTTCAGCGTTCCCAGCCCCTCGACCTCGATATTGGCGTCGAGGCGCTCGGCAAAGGCAGGGGCATTGCGCAGTGTGATCGACTGGCATTCGCCGCCGCGGCATTCGGCGCGCACCTCGATGACGCCGCCGGGCATATCGAGCTTGAAGCGGGTCTCGGGCTCGTTCATCGGCACCATGCCGGTCTCGAGCAGCACTGTGGCGACACAGATCGTGTTGGAGCCGGACATCGGCGGGTATTCCGTCGGCTCCATAATGATCGCTCCCGCGACGCAATCCTCGCGTGTCGAGGGGACCAGGAGATTGACGTGCCGGGCAACACTGCCGCGCGGCTCGCAGATCAGCATGCGCCTTATATGGTCGTGATCGCGCTCCATGGTGATCATCTTTCCATCATCGTGCGGCCCGCCGGCGGCAGCACACCGCCCACGATGACATCGCCGACCTCACCCTCGGCATGGCAACCGACGACGCGAATGCTGGATCTGGTACGCATTGTTTCTCCCTGTCGACCAAGACTATCCGCTTGGCAAGCGGTATCACTCCGGGACAAACTGACCAATCTGCGTGCCAGCCTCAAGGAGAATCCGAATGACCGCCAATGTCTTTTCCGGCTGCATGCCGGCGCTGATGACGCCTTGCACGAATGACCGCCTTCCCGACTTCGACGCGCTCGTGCGCAAGGGACGCGAGCTGATCGCCGCCGGAATGTCGGCGGTCGTCTATTGCGGCTCCATGGGCGATTGGCCTCTGCTCTCCGACGAGCTGCGCATGGAAGGCGTCGAACGCTTGGTGAAAGCCGGCGTGCCGGTGATCGTCGGCACCGGCGCGGTCAACACTGCCAGTGCCGTGGCCCACGCCGCGCATGCGCAAAAGGTCGGCGCCAGGGGCCTGATGGTGATCCCGCGCGTGCTGTCGCGCGGGCCAT
Organism: Mesorhizobium loti; assembly: GCF_001510895.1. GTDB lineage: Bacteria > Pseudomonadota > Alphaproteobacteria > Rhizobiales > Rhizobiaceae > Mesorhizobium > Mesorhizobium loti_A. Next base: position 335,690 of record NZ_LPWA01000001.1, read on the forward strand.
CGGTGACGGCGCAGCGCCACCACTTCAAGGCGATCCTTGCCGCCGCGCCCGATCTGCCGGCGGTGATCTACAACAGCCCGTATTACGGCTTTGCCACGCGCGCCGATCTCTTCTTCGCGTTGCGCGCCGAGCATCCGAACCTGGTCGGTTTCAAGGAGTTCGGCGGCCCGGCGGATTTGCGTTATGCGGCGGAAAACATCACCAGCCGCGACGACGAGGTCGCGCTGATGATCGGCGTCGACACCGCCGTCTTCCACGGCTTCGTCAATTGCGGCGCCTCGGGCGCCATCACCGGCATCGGCAACGTGCTGCCGAAGGAAGTGCTGCATCTCGTCGGCCTCAGTCAGGCGGCGGCCAATGGCGATGCGGAAGCGCGCCGGCTGGCGCTGGAGCTGGACGCCGCGCTTGGTGTCCTCTCGTCCTTCGACGAGGGTCCGGACCTGGTGCTCTATTTCAAGCACATGATGGTGCTCAAGGGTAACCCCGAATACAAGCTGCACTTCAACGAGACGGATGCGCTGACCGACAGCCAGCGCGGCTATGCCGAGGCACAGCTCAAGTTGTTCGACGCCTGGTATGCCCAGTGGTCGAGGCAGCCCGCAATGGCGAGATACGCCGCCTGACCGGCTGGTATGGCGGCGGGAGCGACCTGGACCATCCGCGCTCCCTCCGCCATCAATTCGGAACTGACTTGTCCTCCTAGGCGATGAGCAGGCCCTTGAAGGCGCTCTCGAACACCTTGGCCATCTCGGCGTAGCGTCGTCGGACGGATGCAGGCCGTCGCCGCAATCGAAGGCGCGGAGCAGCCTGGACGGGTTGGCGGGGTCGGCTAGCGCGCGCTCGAAATCGACCACGGCGTCGGCTTCGCCTGACGTCCTGATCCAGGCATTCACCGCCTGCCGGTCGCGCTCCTTGGACGCAGAGTAGAAGGTCTTAAGCGGCAGGCCCTCAAACGCGCCGCCGAAGGGCGGCAGCGTGCCGAGCAGCACCTTGATCCCGTTGAGATGGGAGCGTGCGATCAACTGCCGGTAGGCCGCGATCAGGCTTTCGACGGCGACGGCCTCGCGGCCTCCGGCAAGCATGGTTTCCGGCCAGCCGATGTCGTTGATGCCTTCCAGTACTGAAATCCATTTGACGTTCGGGAAGCTCAGCACGTCGCGGTCGAAGCGCGCGAGCGCGTTGGCGCCGCGGGCGCGGCTGGCGAGCACACGGTTGCCGCCGATGCCCTGGTTGAGGATGCCGATGCCCGACAGCCGGCCGCTTCTGGCGAGCCGCTCCGCCAGCCGGTCCGGCCAGCGCGCATTGCCGTCGATGGTCGAGCCGAAACCGTCGGTGATGGAATCGCCGAGGCAAACCAGCGAGCCGCCGCCGGGCACGCTCTCGACCAGAACGGCGCTGAGGAAATAGCGGCTGGCCGAGGTCTGCTGCACCGGCAGTTCGGCAGCGCCGGCGAAATCGCCGAACTCGGAGATATAGGCGGTCTGCTGCGCCTCGTAGTGATAGGTCTCTATCGGCGCGAAATCGGGGAAATAGAGGCTGATCGCGATCTGCCCGAGCTCGGGAACCTTGAGCTCGATCGGATCGCTAAGAAGCGGCGCGCCGGGCGCGAGATCGGTCTGCCTCTCGCCGCCGAATGTCACTTGCCGGACGGTCGCGGCGTCGACCGCGCCATCTTTCGCGGCAAGGGCGACGGTAGCCGCGCCGATCCGGATAGGCGAGGCGCCATATTCGTTGGAAAGCCTCAATCGCAACCTCTCGCCGCCCGTGCTGACGCGCAGCACCTGGCGCACCGTCTGCCGATGGAAGCCGTAGAGCACCGCGTCTCCCGGCCAGACATTCATCGGGCTGGCGCTCCAGGTTCCGATCCACTGTTCCATCTTCTCCATCCCTTCGGTTTCGGCGCGTAGCCCGCGCGAACACAGATAGCCGCAGCGCAGGAAGCAGGCTACCGGTTGCGCTTTCAGCGACACATACATTTTTGACTCGCCGCACCATGCGCCGCCAATCGAGCCCTTTGCTTTCCGGGAACGATGCCGCTGCCTCGGAATCGGTTTTCCCGAGCGCAATCAAAAAAGTACTAACACCCGCCCCGGAACGTGGTGGCTGGCCGGACAGCACGCGCCTAGCCTGAAATCGACATCGGATCGCCGGGGGAGGAGACGTCCGGGAGATGTCCGGGGCTGCGCGCCTCGCCGAGCCGGCTTGGTGGAAAAGCCGCGCCGGCAAAGCATTCCAACCATTTTTAGGGAGCGAGACATGGGTTGCGAGACCAAGAGCTATACAATGAACCGCCGCACGCTTTTGCAGGGCGCCGCAGCCACTGCCGGCGGCCTGTTGCTGGCGGGCGGTGATCGCGCCACGGCGCAGGCCGCGGCATCCAAGGTGGTGGCCTGGGAAACCGGCTATCTCGGCTTCTTCTTCTTCGTCGTGCTGCAGGAGGCGCTGAAGCGCAAGGTCGAAAGCCTCGGCCTGGAGTTCGTCGGCAAGGACGCCAATGGCGATGCCAACGCGCAGGTGAACGACTGGAACAGCCTTCTCTTGCAGAAGCCGCGCTATCTCATTTCCGACGCGCTGGATTCGGAGCTGCTCATCCCGCTGAGCAAGAAGGCGAAGTCGCTCGGTGTGCCGCTTGGCATGGTCGACACCGTGCTCACCGGCGGCGAGGTGGCCGCATCGGTCACCTTCGACAACAAGCAGTCCGGCGTCATGGCGGCGGAAAAGACCGCCGAGTTGCTCACCAAGAAGCACGGCTCGCCGAAGGGCAGCGTGCTCAACAATTACGGCTCGCTGACGGCGGTCGCGCTGCGCGACCGCAAGGACGGTTTCGAGGATACGCTGAAGAGCAAATACCCCGAGATCGAGATCATTTCGCGGCCGCAGAACAACCAGCATGAGCAGGCGCTCGCGGTCGTTTCGGCGACGCTGCGCGAGCGGCCTGACCTCGACGCCATCCACATGCCGACCGACATCTTCGTCGTCGATGCGCGCAAGGCGCTCGAAACGCAGAAGCGCCTGTTCCCGGTCGGCCACGAGAAGCACATCATCCTCACCAGCATCGACGCCTCGCCGAACGCGCTGGAATGGGTGAAGGCCGGCGAGATCGACGCCGATATCGCGCAGGATCCGATCGCCTATGTCGAGATCGTCGTCGACCTGCTGGAAGAATACACGCTGAAGGGCAAGCCGGTTCCGATCGGGCCTTACGAGAACAAGAAGTATTTCTGGGAGAAGGGCACGATCGCCGACAGCCCGTCCGGTCCGCTGCTGACCATCCCGCCCTACTTCCTCACCAAGGAAAATGCCGACGACCCGCGTCACTGGGCCAATGTCGTGACCCAGGTGTGGAAGATGCAGCAGAACGCCGGCTGAGGTCTCAGCAGGCAGGAAGGGGTGGGAACGCTTGTCGCGTTCTCACCCCATTTCGGAACTACCGGTTATCCAGATGAATGTCGCCGAAGGCACGATTGTGCCCGATAGTCATGCGCAGGACAGCGCCGATGCTGTCCTGACCGTCGACAGCGTCTTCAAGCGCTTCGGAGCGCTTGCGGTGCTGGACGGCGTCTCGCTGACTGTGTCGCGTGGCGCGATCCACGGCCTGCTTGGCAAGAACGGCGCCGGCAAGTCGACGCTGTCCAACATCATCGCCGGCCTCTTGCGCCATGATGGCGGCTCGATCCTCTTGAACGGCGAGGACGTGTCGGCCCTGCCGCTGACGGCGCGCAAGAAGCGAGGACTCCATCTTCTGTCGCAGCATTCGGAGATCTTCGAGGACCTCTCGATTGGCGAGAACCTTCTGCTGCCTGATTTGCCGAGGCGCTTCGGCCTGACCAACTGGGCGGCACTTCATCGGCTTGCTGCGCGCCAGCTCGAAAGCCACGGCATGCCGGTCGACCCGAGGCGTCGCGCTGGCGACCTCGGCGCCAGCGACCGGCGCAGGCTCGCCATCATCAAGGCGGTCGCGGCCGAAGCCTCGCTGATCATCCTCGACGAGCCGACCGCAGGCCTCGCGGCGGCCGAGCGCCTGCATCTGCTGGAGTGGGTCGAGAGCCTCACCGAAAGAGGCGCGTCCTTCATCTACATCTCGCACCACAATGACGAGGTGCGTCAGCTCTGTTCGGAATATACGGTACTGCGCGACGGCAAGGTCACCGCCAGCGGCAAGGCGGCGGAGCTGTCGGCCGATGCCATGGCGCGCGCATCACCGGCGCCGATGTCGCCGAATTCCACCGCGCCCGCGAGGATCATCCCGCTGCCGTCGAGATCAACGGGTTTTCCTTTCCAGGCGGCGGGCCGGTCGATCTGACAATCGGCCGTGGCGAGATCGTCGGCCTCGTCGGTCTGCTCGGCGAAGGGCCGCAGGAGCTGATGCGGGCGCTGGGCGGCCTGCTGCCCGTTGAAGCCGGCAGTGTCCTCGTCGGTGGCCGCCAGGTGCGGCTCGGCTCGCCGGGGCGGAGCCTCGAATCGGGCATCGCCTATCTCACCCACGACCGCATCGGCGAGGGCCTGGTTGGCACGATGTCGGTGACGGAGAACCTCAACCTCGGCAACTGGCCGCGGTCGCTCGGCTGGCTGGTGAGCGGAACCGGCATGAACCGCCGCATGCGCGAGGCGCGCGGCGCCATGGACATCGTCATGGGGGGCGGCGGCCAGGAGATCGGCGAACTGTCGGGCGGCAACCAGCAGAAGGTGCTGCTCGGCCGGCTGCTGGAACGCAAGCCGAAGCTGCTTCTGCTCGACGAGCCGACCGTCGGCGTCGACGTCGCCGCCAAGGAACAGATCCATCGCCTGGTCGACGATGCAACGAAGAACGGCGTCAGCGTGCTTTTGCTGGCACAGGACCCGGAAGAGATGCAGCGCCTCGTCGATCGGGTGGTGATCTTCTCCAAGGCTGTATCGCGCGCACGCTCAAGGGCGCCGAGATAACCATCGACGCGATCGCCGAAGCGAGAACGGCGCGATGAAAATTTTGAGGTAAGGCTCGCAAATGGCCAGCAAGAAATTCCTTCTCGACAACGTGGTCTGGATCCTGATCGTCGTGTTCAGCATCCTCGCCGGCTTTCTCAATCCGTTCTTCCTCTCGGAAGGCAATCTGCAGAACGTGCTGGTGCAGGCGACAACGCTGGGCGTCCTGGTGCTTGCGGTCTCCTTCACGCTTTTGATCGGCGAGATCGATCTGTCGGTGGTCGGCAATCTGGTCTTCTCGAGCATGGTCGGCGCCTACGCCATGCAGCAGTTCGGCGTCCACTGGACGGTGGCCGTCCTCATCACCATAGTGGCCGGTGTTCTGGTCGGGCTGCTCAACGGCTACTTCGTCGCCTATTTGCGCATGAATTCGCTGATCGCGACGCTGGCGATGGGGCTTTTCCTGCAAGGCGCGGTGCTCGGCGCCACGCAGGCGCGCACCATGGTCGTCACCGACGAAGGCTACAGCTATATGGGCAGCGCCACAATCGGCAATTGGCCGGTGATGCCGATTGCCCTCTTCGTCGCTTATCTGCTTGCCCATATCGTGCTTGCTTATTCGGCCTGGGGCCGAAATCTTTACGCTACCGGCGGCAATCGCCGGGCAGCGAATGCCGCCGGCATCAACGTCAAGCGCGCCAGGCTCGGCGCCTTCACCGCTTCCGGCTTCCTCGCGGGGTGGCCGGCTTCCTCTATACATCCTATCTCGGCGGCGTCAGTGTCACCGTCGGCAGCACGACGCTGCTCTATGCAGTGGCAGCGCCCGTCATCGGCGGCGTCTCGCTGTTCGGCGGCCGCGGCCGGGTCATCGGCATGCTCGGCGGCACGCTGCTGATCACCGTCATCCAGACCGGCCTGCAGCTCATCAACGTCTCGGCTTACTACATCCAGATGATCGGCGGGGCGATGATCCTGCTCGCGATCGCCGTCGACGCCTTCCGCATCCGAAGCGAGGAGAGCGGCGTCGTTTGAGACGCGGTCAGTGGAGGCTCAGAATAGTCAAAAAAGTACCAATGATGCGACGGGAACATAGTGGCGCCGGTTTTGTCGGCTCAGTAGTCTGGCTGGCATGGGACCGATGGGAGGTGGCGCGTCGACGAGGCGATCGCGCTTACGGTTTCGATTCGGGAGGAACAGCGATGAAACCTGATCTCGAGGTTGTGCAGATCAGGCCGGGTGAATCTTTCACCGCCTGGTCGCACGGCTATCCTTTTCGCACGGTGCGCTGGCATTTCCATCCCGAATACGAGCTGCATCTCATCGTCGCCACCCGCGGCCGCTATTTCGTCGGCGATTTCATCGGCGAGTTCGAGCCCGGCAATCTGGTGCTGACCGGCCCCAACCTGCCGCACAACTGGGTCAGCGATGTGCCGAAGGACGCGACGGTGCCGCTGCGCTGCCGCATCATCCAGTTCAACGAGGGTTTTATCGACGGCGCCATCAACACCTTCCCCGAGCTCGCGGCGCTGACGCCGGTGCTGGAAGCCTCGCGCCGTGGCGTGCTGTTCAGCCGGCAGACCAGCAAGCAGCTTAGCCCGCTGATGGAAGAGATCATGAATTCGCAAGGCGTGCGCCGCATCGAGCTGTTCATGATGATGATGGGACTGCTCAGCCGCGCCGAGGGCGCGCGCATGCTGGCCAGCGCAAGCTATCTGCCTGACCCCTCGGGCTATATGTCGGCCGGCATCAACAAGGCGCTGGCCTATCTGCGCGAGAACCTGACCCAGCCCTTCAGCGAGACGGATCTTGCCGCCATCGCAGGACAGTCGCCCAGCGTCTTTTCCCGCTCTTTCCGCCAGCACACCGGCATGACCCTGGTGCAGTATGTGAAGCGGCTGCGCATCAACCTGGCCTGCCAGATGCTGATGAGCGACGAGCAGGCCTCGATCACCAACATCTGCTTCGAGGTCGGCTACAACACCCTTTCCAACTTCAACCGGCAGTTCCTCGCCGAAAAGGGCATGACGCCTTCGCACTTCCGGCGGCTGACACTGCACAACATCAACCTGGCGAAAGCGGCCTAGCCAGCCGGCACGTTAGACAGCGGCATCAGAAACGGTGGCCGGGGCAGGGTCAGCCCCGGCAAGGCGAGGCTTTTGTCGGCGGTGTACCGGAACGGAGCGACGGATAGGAGCACGAGGAACGCATGGCTCAGAAACTGATCGACAAGGTCGCGGCCGTCACCGGCGCCGCCTCCGGCATCGGGCTCGAATGTGCCCGCATGATGGTCTCGGAAGGCGCCCGCGTGGTGCTGGTCGACCGCGACGGAGAGGCGCTGCGCGCCGTCTGCGAGGAGCTTGGCCCGGCGGCGATCCCGCTGCGGGTCGATCTGACGGATACCGCCGATGCCGCCCGCATGATGCCCGGGATCCTCGATCGCGCCGGCCAGCTCGACATCTTCCACGCCAATGCCGGCGCCTACATCGGCGGCGAGGTCGCCGGCGGCGACCCCGATGCCTGGGACCGCATGCTGAACCTCAACATCAACGCCGCCTTCCGCTCCATCCGCGCCGTGCTGCCGCATATGGTCGAGCGCAAGATGGGCGACATCGTCATGACCAGCTCGATCGCCGGCCTTGTGCCTGTCGTGTGGGAACCGATCTACACCGCTTCCAAGCACGCCGTGCAGGCCTTCGTCCACACTGTCCGCCGGCAGGTGGCGAAATACGGTCTGCGCGTCGGCGCCGTCGCGCCCGGTCCGGTGGTCACCGCGCTGATCAAGGATTGGCCCAAGGACAAGCTCGAGCAGGAGCTCGCCGCCGGCGGGCTGATGCAGCCGGTCGAGGTGGCGGAAGCCGTCATGTTCATGCTGACCAGGCCGCGCACTGTCACCATTCGCGATCTTGTCATCCTGCCGCAAAGCAATGACCTATAGAACCGCATGGATCGGGCGAAGGATCTGAAGTCATGAGCAGCCATTTCATCGGCATCGACATCGGAACGGGAAGCGCCCGCGCCGGTGTCTTCGACGAAACGGGCGCCATGCTGGCATCCGCCAAGGCCGACATCGCCATCTGGCATGCCGAAGGCCATATCGTCGAGCAATCGAGCAACGACATCTGGCGCGCCGTTGTGGCGACCGTCCGCGAGGCCGTGGCGCCGGCCGGTATCTCGGCCCAGTCGGTACGCGGCATCGGCTTCGACGCGACCTGCTCGCTTGTCGTCCTCGGACCTGGCGGTGCGCCGCTGACGGTCAGCCCGTCGGGCGATCCGGAGCGCAACATCATCGTCTGGATGGATCATCGCGCCACCGAGCAGGCGCGCAGGATCAACGAAACCGGCGAGGACGTGCTCAACTATGTCGGCGGCACATCTCGCCGGAGATGGAAACGCCGAAACTCCTGTGGCTCGCCGAGAACATGCCGCGGACTTTCGCCGCGGCGTGGCAATTCATGGACCTCGCCGATTTTCTGACCTGGCGGGCAACCGGCAGCCTGGCGCGCTCGACCTGCACCGTGACCTGCAAATGGACCTATCTCGCGCACGAGGCGCGCTGGGACGACGCCTATTTCCGCAAAGTCGGACTTGGCGCGCTTGCGGATGAGAAATTTGCACGGATCGGCACCGAGATCGTGGCGCCCGGGAGCGCGCTCTCCAACGGCTTGACGAACGAGGCGGCGGCCGAGCTTGGCCTCTTGCCCGGAACGCCGGTCGCGGCGGGCATGATCGACGCCCATGCTGGCGGCATCGGCTCGGTCGGCGCGCGCGGCGGCGCCGGCGACGTGACGAGGCGCATGGCCTATGTCTTCGGCACCTCCGCCTGCACCATGACGACGACCGAGCAGCCGGCCTTCGTACCGGGCGTATGGGGCCCCTACTTCTCCGCCATGGTGCCGGGCCTGTGGCTGAACGAAGGCGGCCAATCGGCCGCCGGTGCCGCCATCGATCGCCTGGTCGGCATGCACCCCGCCGCCGTCGAGCTTGCCGGGCTAGCGGCGCGCAGCGGCCAGAGCCTCAGCCAGTGGCTGGCTGAGGAGGCTGAACGGCACGGCGGCGCGGCCAGGGCGGACAAGCTCATCGGCAGCCTGCACGTCGTTCCCGAATTTCTCGGCAATCGCGCCCCCCTGGCCAATCCCGACGCGCGCGGACTGATTGCCGGGCTGGACATGGCGACCGGCGCCGACAGCCTCGTCGCGCTCTATCTCGCCGGTCTCTGCGGCCTCGGCTACGGCGCCCGGCAGATTCTCGAAGCCATGCGCGGCCGCGGCATCAATATCGACACGATCGCCATCAGCGGCGGCGCCGGGCAGAGTCCGCTGGTGCGGCAGCTCATCGCCGACACCACCGGCAAGATCGTCTACGCGCCGACGTCTCCAGAGCCGGTGCTGCTCGGCTCGGCGATGCTGGGCGCCGTCGCCGCCGGCCGCCACCCCGACCTTCCAGCCGCCATGTCGGCGATGTCAAAGGTCGGCGAGGTCTATTCGCCCAACCCCTCGCTGGCCGCCTGGCACGACAGGCGCTTTGCGGCGTTCGAGCGCCTGCAGGCCGCGGCGCTGTCGGTGCTGGCTGTTTGAATTTCCATTCGGCGACGGCCATGCCGGCTCCGCCGGGCTTCGCCATCAACTTGCCGCCCTGCACCGGGAACCATCGCCCGGCGGAGGGGTTGTGTCGTCAGTCTTCAAGACATGGAGGAAAGACGATGCGGACATTGACGATGGTCCTCACGCTTTCAGCACTGGCGCTGGCGCAGCCGGTCTCAGCCCAACGCGCCGGTCCGCAGCCTCCGCAGGCCTTGCCGCCAGCACAGCAACCTCTGCCGCCCGCTGGGCAGCCGCAGCCCGACCAAGCCCAACCCGGTCAGGACAATTCCGGCCAGAAATTCACCAATGTCGTAGTGGTGGCGATCGAAGATCTGCCTGCTGAAGTGAAGGCGCAAGCGGAAGCCGTGGTCACAAGGACGACCGCCAAAGACCTGGCAAAGCTGCAAAAATCGATCGATGACTCGCCCCAGGCGGTATCGGTCTTGCATGCGAACGGGCTGAATTCCTCGCAGGTCGTCGCAGCCAACATCGATGGCGACGGCACGCTGACGCTGATCATCCAGACGACGACATGATCGGCGCCGCGAGGCGCGGTGGACCAGGTCGGCACCAGCCAGAAAGAAATCAGATTCCAAGAAGAGCCTGCCATGGCCGAAACCGCAGTCCGTAACTTCACTCTCAACTTCGGACCGCAGCACCCGTCGGCGCACGGCGTGCTCAGGCTGGTGCTGGAACTGGATGGAGAGATCGTCGACCGTGCCGATCCGCATATCGGTCTGCTCCACCGCGGCACCGAGAAGCTGATCGAATACAAGAACTATCTGCAGGCCCTGCCCTACTTCGACCGGCTCGACTACGTCGCGCCGATGAACCAGGAGCACGCCTTCTGCCTTGCCGCCGAGAAGCTGCTCGAACTGCCGGTTCCCCGGCGCGGCCAGCTCATCCGCGTCCTGTTCTGCGAGATCGGCCGGCTGTTGTCGCATCTGCTCAACGTCACCACGCAGGCCATGGATATCGGCGCGCTGACGCCGCCGCTCTGGGGCTTCGTCGAGCGCGAGAAGCTGATGGTTTTCTATGAGCGCGCGTCCGGCGCCCGCATGCACGCCAACTATTTCCGGGTCGGCGGGGTGCATCAGGATCTGCCGGGGCAACTGCTCGACGACATCTGGGACTTCTGCGATCCGTTCCTGAAGGCCTGCGACAATCTCGAGGACCTTCTGACCGACAACCGCATCTTCAAGCAGCGCAATGTCGATGTCGGGGCGATCTCGCTCGACGATGCCTGGGCCTGGGGTTTCTCCGGTCCCATGGTGCGCGGCTCGGGCGCGGCCTGGGATCTTCGCAAGGCGCAGCCCTACGAGTGCTATCCCGAGATGGATTTCGACATTCCAGTCGGCAAGCACGGCGACTGCTACGACCGCTATCTTGTGCGTATGGAGGAGATGCGGCAGTCGGTGCGGATCATGAGGCAGTGTCTAGAGAAACTGCGCTCGGCCGACGGCGCGGGGCCGGTCGCCGCGCCCAACCAGAAAATCACGCCGCCGCCGCGCGCCACCATGAAGCGCTCGATGGAAGCGACGATCCAGCATTTCAAGCTCTACACCGAAGGGCATCGCGTGCCGCCTGGCGAAGTCTACGCCGCGGTGGAAGCCCCGAAAGGCGAGTTCGGCGTCTATCTGGTCTCGAACGGCAGCAATGTTCCCTACCGCTGCAAGATACGCGCGCCGTCCTTCGCTCATCTCCAGGCGATGGACTATCTGTCGCGCGGGCACATGATCGCCGACGTCGCGGCCATCATAGGCTCGCTGGATATCGTGTTCGGCGAGATCGATCGCTGACTGAAGCCGTTTTCCGTCCGGAATTGCGTAAAAACAAAGAGATAGAGCACTTCAGCGACTCCACCGAACGCTGAACTGCTCTGATGACGCGAGGCTGCCAAGCTTCACCCTGCCGGCCGGCGGGGAGAGCAGGCAACTCCCTCCGCCTCCGGCAAAGCCCGGTATTGAACTTCCGCGCGGTTCCAAGAACCGCGGCTATCGCCTCAGTGCATGAACACCGATCTCAGCCAGGCGAGAATGCCTGAGCCCGGAGAGATCGCCGCGCGAACGCGGGACGCCGCCCAGCGTGCCGGCAGATTGGCGCCGACATGGCAATGGCAGACGACCTCATGCAACTGCCAGTCGCTGAGCTCGAAGAAGCGCTTCGCTTCGCCGTAGGTGTCGTCTTGCAAACCCTGCGCACGAAAGATCGGGTCTTCGAAGGCGACAGTGATTGGCGATCCGGCGGAACGCATTCTTTCGCGCACTTCTGGAGTGGCGTATTCGGTGCCCGCAAGCGCCGAGAGGCGCCGGCTGGGATTTTGCTCGAGAAGTTGCGCCCAGCGTTCGAGGCGTTGGCCTCGACTGGCGAAAAGTACCGCTGCTTCAGCATGAACGTCGGCAACGGCATTGAGTTGGTCAACGGTTTGGTACTTCAAGGCCGCCTCCTATGTCGGCAGTTTGACCACCCGCCCCGCAATGGAATTAAGGCGCTGCATGACGCCGGCAAGAGCCGAAATGGGTTACGGGAATCATTTGATCGGCATTCGCGTCGGATGCCGCCGGAATGCGGCAGGCTGGCATTGGAACCATCCGCCGGCATGACCGTTCTGCCAGCGTCAGCCGCCAGTCGGCGCTCGATGAGCGCCAGGGATGCGGCGATCAATCCGTCATGTTCTGGTCGGGCAGATATCCGGTTGCCGGAACCGCATCACGCCGACGCCCCGCCGGCGCAACGAGGGAAATCACTTAATGGCCATCATCCCCAATCCCGATCCCACACCAGTCCCCACGCCGCCGCCTTTTCCCGACCCGAAGCCGATGCGCGAACCGGATCCGGAGAGGCTGCCGGACGAGGAACCCGTCCCCAATCCGGATGAGAACGATGTGCCGCCCAAGCACTCGGGAGAGCGGGCATGATTCAGCGCTAGCCGCACGGCCGGCAGGAGGCGCGGTCGGCGCCTCCTGCCCCCTCCGTTCATTCCCCGCGCATCGTCGCCTGGAAGGTCGGCAGGTGCTTCTTCTGCGCCTCGATCATGCGCTCGCGGTAGACGCCGTAGATGACGTCGGTGTCGTGCAGCGTCACGCCTGCGATGGTCGGCGAAGCGAAGACCGGCAGCTCGATGCCGCGCTTCGACAGCTGCTCGGCGGTGCGCGCCAGCAGTTCATGCGCCATGATCATGGCAAGCACCGTCGAGGAACCCGACACCGGCCGGCTCCAGCCTTCGACGGGCACCACCGCGTCCTCGATCGGCGAGCAGGTGTCGATGACGAGGTCGGCGGCGTCCGCCAGCCGCTTGCCGGACGAATGCGTGGCCGGCTTGTCGAGATTGTTTTTGCTGGTGATCGCCACGACGAAGATGCCGCGCTTCTTGGCATAAAGCGCGGTGTCGATGCCGGAGGAATTGCGGCCGCTATGGCCGAAGATGATGATGGAATCGCCCTTGTTGAGCGGCTGATGATCCAGGAACTTCTCGGCGTATTTCTCGGTCCGCTCCAGCCATAGCAGCTCGCGCACGCCGCCGGCGCCGAGCTCGCTGCTGTTTTCGCTGCTGATCGCCACCATGTTCCTGCCGCCGATCGTCACGCTGATCCCGCTCTACCGCATGGTCGGCTCGATGGGCTTGAGCGCCAGCCTCGCCGGCATCATCGTGCCCAACCTCGCCAATGCCTTCGGCATCTTCCTGATGCGCCAGTTCATCGCCGGCGTGCCGGATGACCTGATCGACGCAGCGCGCATGGACGGCGCCTCCGAACTGCTCATCCTGTTCAAGATCGTGGCGCCGAGCGTGGCACCGGCGATCGCCGCACTCGCGCTGTTTGCCTTCGTCTACCACTGGAACAGCTATCTGTGGCCGCTCACCGTGCTGCAGGGCAATGCCGACGCCTATCCGATCGTGATCAGCCTCAGCCGGCTGCTCAGCTACAACCGAGGCGCCGTCAACACCGGGCTGGTGATGGCCGGCGCCACGCTCGCCGTGCTGCCGCCGCTCGTCCTGTTCGTCTTCCTGCAGCGCTTCTTCGTCGATTCCATTGTGGGCTCGGCGATCAAGGGGTAGCCATCAGCATGGCCGCAATCTTCATGATCTGACGGCGCGCAGATAATGCAGGCCGAGCCAGTTGAGCGGGTCACCTTCGATACGCTCGAAGCCGGCCGCCGCCAGCGGTTCGCGGAGGCGGTGCAGGTCGAACTGGCCATGCAGGCCGTGCTTTGCCGACATGTGTCCGCGCTCGCTAACGGGGCCGGCATAGTCGATCAGCAACAGCCGTCCGCCAAGCGGCAGAACGCGTGCAGCCTCGCGAAGGCAAAGGCTGCGTCTTGCTTCCGGCACCATGTGCAGCACCGTGGTGAAAGTGACGGCATCGAAGCGTCCATCCGCGAACGCAGCACAGCCGCATCGGCATGATGAAAAGCGATATCGAGGCCCGCCCGTCCGGCCTTGCGGCGAGCGACGGCAAGCATCTTTTCGGAGACGTCGACACCAACCACCGATCCGCCGGGCTGCACACGGCGCCAGGCCGCAATCGCCTGCGTGCCGGTGCCGCATCCGACGTCCAGCAGTTGGAAGCCGGGCGCCAGACCGGCCAGATCGAGCAGAGCCTCGCGATAGGCTCGGTCCCGCCCACGCGTCAGCATGAGGACCAGCAGGTCATAGAGGCGCGGAAAGCCGATGCCCTTGTTGGCTTCCGGGCCGATTGCGGCCCCGGCGTTACGCACGTCGCTTCGCAAATGATGCATGTCCGTCGCGTCCTTTCTTCAGCGAGAGCCTGTGACTGCCGGCACGCGACCGTCGACTGGCTTCGAAACAGTTCGTATGATAATGGACATCCTGTTCGGAATTTTCGACAGACAATGCGGATGGAATGTCCGTAAGTGGACAATCCGGGCCTGCTGTCCTGAAAAAGGCGTCGTGAGAGGCGCTCCAGCAGCGTGGAGCAGCGAAGGAGGAATGATCCATGGCGCGGGCAATCGATCGACGAGCTGCCCGTACGCGCAAAGCCCTTCATCAGGCGCTTCTGACGCTCATGCTGCGCAAGGGCTACGAGGCGCTCTCTGTGCAGGACATCATCGATGAAGCCGATGTCGGCCGCTCGACCTTCTATGCGCACTACACCGGCAAGGAGGATCTGCTGCGCAGCGGCTTCCAGCTGCTTCGGCAGGAGCTTAAGGAGGCGCAATCGACGGTACGCGCGGGAGCCGAAGCATCACACGACGACCCGCTGGGCTTCAGCACAGCCATGTTCGAGCATGCGGCCCGGTATGCCGATCACTACCGCACGATGATCGGCGGCCGAGGCGGCGCCGTGACGGAGAACGAAATCCGCCTGATCCTGTCGGAAATGGTGCGGCAGGAGCTGTCCTCCACGCTCCACGGCGACACCATCCCGCGCGACTTCGTCGTGCAATTCATCGTCGGCGCCTTCCTTACGGCGCTGAACTGGTGGTTCGAGCGGAAGCCGAAACTGTCGCCGTCCCAGGTCGACGCCATGTTCCGGAACCTTGTGCTCGACGGGCTGTCACCCATGATCGGTGGCGAGCGCCGGTTGGTCGATGGCCACGCTGAAAGTCGCGATGAAGATTGATCGATCTCAAGGACCGAAGGCCGAGGCGCTTATCTAAACCGCGCCGGCGTCCACGCCCCGCCTGCCGCGTTCGACTCCACCGCAGCCGCCACGAACTTCACCCCACGCGCGCCATCGGGCGCAATGCCGATCTCGGCGGCCGAGGCTGCGGCATTGTCCGGGTCCGAGGAAAGGGCGCCCGCCACCAGCGCGATCTGATCGTCGAGCCGCATGGCCAGCCGGTGCACGGCGCCGATGAAGGCGTTGCGGCCGCCTCCAACCATGCCGACCGCCAGGCGTTTGCGCGAAGTTCCGTCAGCGGTTGCATAGACCATGGTTGCGATTATCCTCTCCTGAATGGTGGGGATGGCAGGCGTTGTGGGGCTTTGTCATAGCCGACTGCCGGCGATTTCGAATGATATTTCTATTTTTTGTTTTGTAAAACGATTGTGCCGCGCTAGCCTTCTGCCTGGGTCCAGATAACGGACCGCATCCGGAGGGCAGGGATCGGACGACGCATCCGATGATTGGGGTCATCATGGGGCACGACAAATGAGCGACCGCCGCAGACCGGCCGATCAGCCATCTCCGCACAGCCTGGAGACGGCGGCGAGAAAACGGAGCCGTTCGCTGGCAGCACTTGGCTACACCAAACCACAAACCTACGAGGAGCTGCGCGCCGTTCTCTCTTCCGGCACGGTGCATTTTCCGAAGCGGCTGCGCCAGGTCGCCATCTACCTTTGGCAGCATCCAAGCGACGTGGCGCTGGGCACGATCGCCCAGGTGGCGGCCCAGGCCGGCGTGCAGCCCTCGACGCTTGTGCGCTTTGCGCAGATCTTCGGCTATGCCGGCTTTTCCGATTTCCAGGGCCTGTTCAAGGACCACATGAAAGGCTCCTGGCCCGAGGGCCGTGCTCAGGGCAGCCAGGAACCGGCAAAGGAGCAAAGCGCCAATCTGCATTTTCTCGACGGCATGGTCGGCGCTTCGCAGGCCTCGCTCGGCCGTATCGGCAGCAGCTTCGATATCGACAGTTTCGAGAAGATGGTCGACCATCTGGCGGCGGCCGAGCTGATCTATGTCATCGGCAGCAAGCGCGCCTTCCCGGTCACCACCTATCTGTCGCTGACGCTGTCCCAACAGGGCGTGCGCAATGTGCTGGTCGACAATGTCGGCTCGACCGCGCTCGACCAGGTCGGCTGCATAGGCCAGCGCGACGTGGTGCTCGCCGTCTCCTTCAGCCCCTACAATTCGATCACGCCCGACCTCGTCGCCGTTGCGCGTGAGCGCGGGGCGCGCATCGTGACCATCACCGACAGCACCTTCTCGCCGCTGGTGAAACTCTCCGACACCTGGCTGGAGGTGGTGGAACAGGATTTCGCCGGCTTCCGCTCGCTCGCCGCTTCGCTGGCAGTCGGCATGGCTTTGGTCCACGGCGTCGTCGCGCGCCGGACAGGCTGACGGGCGACATTGACTACAGGGAACTGTCGTTCCATATTTGAAAAAATAGAAACTTTGTTCCGGGAAGAGGAATGGAGGTTCGGCTCGACGGCAAGGTGGTGCTGGTCACCGGCGCGACGCAAGGCATTGGCCGTGCGATCGCCGAGACGGCAGCGCGCTCCGGCGCCGAAGGTCTCATGATCACCGGGCGCAACCAGCAACGCGGCGACGCCGTCGCCGCGGACTTGGCGGCCATGGGCGCGCCTGCCGCTTTCGTCGCCGCCGATCTCGGCGATCCGGACACTCCGGCGCTGCTCGCCGAGGCATGCATCGGGCGCTTCGGCCGCATCGACGGGCTGGTCAACGCGGGAGCCCTGACCGACCGCGCCTCCTTCGTCGACGCCGACCTGGACGACTGGGCATCGCTGTTCGCCGTCACGCCCGCGCCCCTTTCTTCCTGATGCAGGCGGCGATCGCCGACATGAAGAAGCGCGGACAGGGCGGCGCCATCGTCAACATCCTGTCGATCAACGCGCATTGCGGCGCGCCGGAGCTTGCCGTCTATTCCGCCACCAAGGGCGCGCTGGCGACATTGACCAAGAACGCCGCCAACGCCCATCGCTTCGACCGCATCCGCGTCAACGGCATCAATGTCGGCTGGACCGACACGCCGGCGGAACGCATCATGCAGGCCGAAACGCTCGGTCAGGGTCCGGGCTGGCTCGACGCCGCCAATGCCGCGCAACCCTTCGGCCGGCTGTTCTCGGTGAACGACATCGCGAACCTCGCCGTTTTCCTGCTGTCCGACGCGGCCGGGCCGATGACCGGCGCGCTGATCGATCAGGAGCAATGGGTGATCGGAGCGAACCGGTGACCGGCGAGCGCCTCGGCACTGACCTGCTGGGCAACTTGCCGTCCGAGGTCCGCAAGCCGGCTTACGATCGTGCCAAGCTCAGGCCAGGCATCGCGCATATCGGCGTCGGCGCTTTCCACCGCTGCCACCAGGCCGAATACACCGACGATCTTCTGGCTGAACATTTCGACCGCTGGGGACTGGTCGGCATCAACATCCGCCCGCCCCTGCTTGCCGACACACTGGGCCGGCAGGCCGGTCTCTATACGCGGCTGATCCGCCAGAACGACGAGGTCGAGGCCCGCGTCATCGGCAGCATCGTCCGCGTCGTCGACAGCCAGGACAGTGCGGCGCCGGCGCTCGAGGTGCTTTCTTCGCCCGACATCGAGATGGTCACCATGACGGTGACCGAGAAAGGCTATTGCCACATCCCGTCGAGCGGCGCGCTCGATCTCGATCACCCCGATATCGTGCACGACCTCGCCAACCCGCAAGCGCCGCGCAGCGTGCCCGGCATCCTGGCAAGCGCGCTGGAGCTGCGCATGGCCTCGCATGGCCGGCCGGTGACGCTGCTCTCCTGCGACAACATCCCGACCAACGGCGCCATCCTCGGCAATGTCGTGCGGGCAATCGCCGACCGGCGCGGCAACGGGCTCGCGGACTGGATTGAGACTAATGTCGCCTTTCCCTCGGCCATGGTCGACCGCATCGCGCCGGCAACGACCAAGGCCGATATCAATACCGTGGAGCAGCGTTTCGGCTATCGCGACAGCACCGTCGTCGTCGGCGAGCGCTTCCGCCAGTGGGTGATCGAGGACCGTTTCGCCGGCCGCACGCCGCGCTGGGACCGTGTCGGCGCGACCTTCGTCGACGACGTCACCCCGTTCGAGCATCTCAAGATGCGGGTGCTGAACGGCGCCCAGACCACGCTCTCTTATCTCGGCGTGCTCGGCGGCTTTGAGCATACTTCTGACGCGATCGCCGACCCGCTGCTCGCAACCTTCGTCCGCCGCATGCTGACGGAAGAGACATTGCCGACCTTGATGCCCGTGCCCGGCATCTCGCCATCAGCCTATGTCGAGCAGAGTCTCGCGCGTCTCACCAACACGGCGATCCGCCACCGCAATCACCAGATCGCCACTGACGGATCGCAGAAGATCGTGCAGCGCCTGCTCAACCCGATCCGCGCCCGCCTGGCCATGGGTCAGAGCATCGCCCTTCTTTCCGTGCCCGTCGCCGGCTGGATGGCCTATCTGGTCAAGGCTTCCGCGCGTTTCGCCCGTGCCTGGCAGGTGTCCGATCCCTTTGCCGGCAGAATCGCGGCCATTGCAGATCGCATTGGTGCTGACAGCGAGCAACTCGCCGATACAATCCTTGCAATCGATGCCATCTTCGATCCGGCTTTAGCCGCCAATGACGCATTCCGTGCAAATGTCATTGCCGGCCTTGACGGACTGCTCTCAGACAATCCGATGGCCTTTGTCAGACGAGTCTGCGCTGAGCCAACAGATGCGCGGTTGAAGCGACCAGCACGATCTGCATAGTACGAGATGGGAGGCATCATGAAACTTGGACTGCTCACGGCACCATTTCCGGATACTGCGCTCGGCGAGGTCGCCGACTGGGCGCGCTCGGTCGGCTTCGAAGCGCTGGAGATCGCCTGCTGGCCGAAGGCTTCCGGCGCCAGCCGCCGCTATGCCGGCACCAGCCATATCGACGCCGCCGGCACCTCGGCCACGCAAGCCAAGGACATCGCCGCCGAGCTTGCCGGCAAGGGTCTGACGATCTCCGGCCTCGGCTTCTACCCAAACCCGCTCCATCCCGATCGGGCGCATCGCGAGGCGGTGATCGATCACCTGAAGAAGGTGATCGTGCTGGCAAGCCGCATGGGTGTCTCGCTCGTCAACACTTTTTGCGGCGGCGATGCGTCGAAGACCATCGACGCCAATTGGCAGGACGCGCAAAGGGTCTGGCCTGAAATCATCGCCCATGCGCGCGAGCATGGCGTCAAGCTCGCCTTCGAAAACTGCCCGATGATCTTCAGCTATGACGAATGGCCGGGCGGGCACAACATCGCCTACTCGCCCTACATCTGGCGCCGCATCCTCGATGCCTGGGGCGTCGACATTGGCATGAATTTCGACCCCTCGCACCTCGTCTGGCAAATGATCGACAAGGAGCGCTTCATCCGCGAGTTTGGCCAGCACATGCTGCATGTGCATGCCAAGGACCTGATGATTGATCATGATGGTTTGTACGAGCGCGGAATCCTTTCGGGCGGCATAGGCTGGCAGGTGCCGCGCATGCCGGGGCTTGGCGACATCAACTGGAGCAGCATCTTTTCCGGCCTTTACCGGGCCGGATATGACGGGCCGGTCATCATCGAGCATGAGGACCGCCGCTTCGAGGGGAGCGACGAAAAGGTGAAGCGCGGTTTCCTGCTGGCCCGCGACGTGCTGCGCCCCTTCGTCAAATGAAGGAACACGACTTGGCTTCGATCGCCTCGGAGCCCCCCGGAACTGCAAACTGAACTGCAACTGACAGTCAATGTGGAGGAGTACTGAAATGAAGAAATACCTGACCATGGCCCCGCTTCTTGCCGGTGCCGCCCTGCTTGCCTCGGTGGGCATCTCGTCCGCCGAGGGCAAGTATACGATCGGCATTTCCAACACCGTGCAGGGCAACGGCTGGCGCGAGGAGATGATCTGCGCCATGAAGGCTCAGGCGCTTGCTTCCGGCGAGGTGGCGAAGCTCAACATCGCGCACCGCAACACCGACGCCGCCGGCCAGCTCGAGGACATCCGCAACCTGATCAGCGCCAAGGTCAACGCCATCGTCGTCAACCCGGCCGATCCGGCCGGCATCAAGGCAGGCCTCGAGGAAGCCACCAAGGCCGGCATCGTCGTCGTCGCCGTCGACCAGGCGGTGACAGAGCCGTCCGCCTACATCATCTCCAACAACCAGGAACAATACGCCTATCTCGGCGCCAAGTGGCTGTTCCAGCAGATGGGCGGCAAGGGCGAGGTGCTCTACATGCGCGGCGCCGCCGGCGCCTCGGCCGACAGCGATCGCGACAAAGGCTTCAAGAAGGCGCTGGCCGAATTCCCCGACGTGAAGGTCGCGCAGGAGGTGTTCACCGGCTGGCAGCAGGACCAGGGCAAGCAGCAGATCCTTTCCTTCCTTGCCACGGGAGCGCCGATCAACGGTATCTGGACCTCCGGCATCGATAACGTCATCGTCGACGCGCTCGTCGAGCAGCAGGCGCCGATGGTGCCGGTTGTCGGCGCCGACAATGCCGGCTTCGTCGGCCAGCTGAACACGGTCAAGGGTCTGGTCGGCGCCGCCGTCACCAACCCCGGCTCGATCGGCGGCGCGGGCATCACGCTGGCGCTGCAGATTCTCGACGGCAAGAAGCCGGCGCAGCAGACCGTTCTGGTCCAGCCGCAACTCTGGGAAAATGCCACCGACGAAGGTAAGGCCAAGCTGAAGTCGGCCGCCGATCCGTCGCTCAGCCCGGAATGGCCGGTCTCGATCTCGATCCCGGACTGGACCACCTACACCAAGGACCAGATCGTCGCCTGCAAGGGCCCAGGCGAGTAATCGCCTGATCTGAAGCGGAAGCGCGAGGACGCCGGACTAAGGTCTGGCGTCCTTGCCATTTGATTTGGCACGCATAATTTGAGCCGTTGGACCGAGAACGCTTTGACCACCAACCCACTCCTCGACGCCACCAGCGTGGCGAAGAATTACGGCGCTGTCGCCGCGTTGCGCAACGCCTCGTTGTCGGTGCTGCCGGGCGAGGTCCATGCGCTGATGGGCGCCAACGCGCCGGCAAGTCGACGCTGGTGAAGATCCTGACCGGCGCAATCCGCGCGGACGCCGGCCGCATCCTGATCCGCGGCGAAACCCGTGACGTGCGCTCGCCGGCCGCCGCCCGCCGCGCCGGCCTGCTACCGGTCTACCAGGAGCCGGCGCTGATTCCCGACCTCGATGTCCGCTCCAATCTGCGGCTCACCGGCACGCCGGTCGAGCCGTTCCGCGCCTGGGTGCGCGAGCTCGGCATCCCCAACCTCGACATACGCGAGACCGCGCGCGACATTCCGCTCGCCGTGCTGCGCGTGCTCGATCTGGCGCGCGCTTTAGCCGTCGAGCCCGATGTGCTGCTGCTCGACGAGATGACGGCGGCACTTCCGGCCAACCTCGCCGAAAAAGTGCTCGAAGTCGTGCGTCGCCAGGGCGACAGCGGCCGCTCGGTCGTCTTCATCTCGCACCGTTTCGTCGAGATTTCCGCGCTCTGCGACCGCGCCACGGTGCTGCGCGACGGCGCCACCGTCGGCGTCGTCGACATCGGGCCGGGCGTCGAGGAAAAGATCGTCGAGATGATGCTTGGCGCCCGCATCGAGAAGACCAGCGTCGCAGCCGCGCGGATGGCCAATGAGACGCCGGTCGCAAAGACAGCCACCCGCGGCTTTCGGTGCGCAACCTGCAGCTCGGCACCAAACTGCACGACGTCTCCTTCGATCTCGCCAACGGCGAGGTGGCCGGGGTCGTCGCGCTTGAGGGCCAGGGCCAGGACGAGCTCTTCGCGGCGCTTGCCGGCTCGATCCGGCCGGCCGGCGGCACGATCGCCGTCGATGGTGCGCCGGTGAAATTTTCGCACCCGAGCGACGCGATCCAAGCCGGCATCGCTTACGTGCCTGGCGATCGCACCGAGGCGCTCGCCATGCAGCGCTCGGTGCGCGAGAATATCGCGCTGCCCTTCAGCGCGGCACTGCGCAAATGGGGTCCGATCCGGGTGCAGCGGGAACGCATGGTGGTTTCCAGCGCCATTGCCAGGCTGCAGATCGATACCCGCGCGCAGGGCGAGGTGCAGCGCCTTTCCGGCGGCAACCAGCAGAAGGTGACCATCGCCCGCTGGATCGCCGCGGACGCCCGCACCATCCTCTGCTTCGACCCGACGCGCGGCATCGATGTCGGCACCAAGCAGGAAATCTACAAATTGCTGCGCGAGCTCGCCGGCCTCGGCAAGTCGGTGCTGTTCTACACATCCGAGCTGGAAGAGGTGCAGCGTGTCTGCGACCGCGTCATCGTCATCTTCGGCGGTCGCGTCGTCGACACCTTCCCGGTCGAGCTCGCCGACGAGCCGGCGCTGATGCGAGCTGCCTACGGCCTGCCGCGCGGCGCCAGGGAGGATGTCGGCATTCTTGCCGATGTCAGGCCCGCCCCCGATGCGGAGACCGCGTCATGACCCGCTTCCTGCGCCGCCAGGGCTGGGTCGCCGGCCTGCTTGCCCTGCTCATCTTCCTGTTCGTCGTCACCAAATTGATCCAGCCGGGCTACGGCAGCGGCGACTTCGGCTCGCTCGCGCGGGCAGTTTTGCCCTACGCTTTTGCCGTGGCTGCCCAAACCGTTGTCGTCATCGCGGGCGGCATCGACCTCTCGGTCGCCGCCATGATGGCGCTGACCAGCGTCACCGCCGCCTCGATGATGAACGGCGCCAGCGAGGAATATGCGCTGTTCGTCGTGCCCTTCGTGCTCGCCATGGGACTGGTGCTCGGCGCGCTGAACGGCCTCCTCATCGTCGTTACCCGCGTGCCGGATATCGTCGTCACTTTGGCCACGCTGTTCGTGCTGCAGGGGGCGGCGCTTCTGGTGCTCGATGCGCCGGGCGGCGCCGCCGCCGAGTGGCTGAAGGCAACTGTCGTCGGCACCATGCCGATCGCCGGCCTGCCGGATTGGGTCGATGCCTGGGTTCCGAAGGCGCTGGTGCTGCTTCTTGTCTGCCTCTTCGTTATCTGGATCCCGCTGAGAAGCTCGCGGCTTGGCCTCTCCATCTACGCCATCGGTAGCGACGAGCTTGCCGCCTTCCGCAGCGGCGTGCCGGTGGCGCGCACCAGGATCGTCGCCTATGCGCTCTCCGGCCTGTTCGCGGCGCTCGGCGGGCTCTCGCTGACCATCAGCACCGGCATCGGCGCGCCGATCCCTGGCCCCTATCTGCTCGCCAGCGTCGCGGCGGTGGTGCTGGGCGGCGTCGCGCTCGGCGGCGGCAAAGGCGGACTGCTTGGGCCGATCATCGCCGTCTTCGTGCTCAGGCTGGTGCGCACCGACCTGACGCTTCTCGCCATCGACCCCAACGTCACCGCCATCATCGAGGGCGCAATCATGGTCGCCGTGGTGATGTTCGGCGCCTTCATCACCATCCGGGGCCGCCCGGCAGGAGCAACGCCATGAGCTCAAGCGCGACCATGCCCCAGTCGGTGTCGTTCGGCCGCCGCCTGAAGCGCTTCATGGCGGACCGGCCGCTCATTCCGCTGATCATCCTGCTCGTCATCCTGGTGGCGATCCTGCAGGTCCTGCGCCCCGGCATCGTCAACGAGCGCTGGATCGCCAACACCGCGAAATTCGCCATTCCGCTGGCGATCCTCGCCGGCTGCCAGACCATGACGATGCTCACCGGCGGCATCGACCTGTCGGTCGGCACCGTGGCGACGATGAGCGCCTTCATCATGGCGACGCAGATCGTCAACCAGGACCCGGCGGTGGCCTTTATCCTCGCCATGCTGCCGGCGGTGCTGATCGGCCTCGTCAACGGCATCGGCGTCGGCGTCTTCCGCGTCCATCCGCTGATCATGACGCTCGGCACCAGCCTGATCGGCACCGGCTTCCTGCAGGTCTATCAGCGCACCGTCATCGCCTCCGGCGCCAGGATACCGGATTTCCTCAACTGGCTGGGCACCGGCCTCACCTACGGCTTCCCCAACGCGCTCTTCCTGTTCGTTCCGGTAGCTGTGCTGATCGTCTTTACGCTCAACCGCACCGGCTTCGGCCGCCTGCTCTATGCCGTCGGCGACAACGAGCGCGCGGCACGCCTGTCCGGCGTCCGCTACTGGCAGGTGATCACCGCGCTCTACATCATCTCCAGCCTGCTCGCCGGCATCACCGGCCTGCTTTATATCGGCTTGATCAAGGCGCCCTCGCTGTCGCTCGCCGAGCCGCTGGTGCTGCCTTCGGTGGCCGCCGCCGTCATCGGCGGCACCTCGATCTTCGGCGGGCGCGGCGGCTATATGGGCACCATCGTCGGCGCGCTGATCCTGACCGTGCTGACGACGCTGCTCACCATCCTTCACATGCCCGAAGGCGGTCGCCGCATCCTGTTCGGTTTCATCGTGCTGTTCGTGACCGCGGCGTATTTGAGGATCATCGAGGACCGGTAGCGGGCGACTGTTTCGACCCTGGAAGCGGCCCATCAGGCAGCCGAACTGCCCTGCTCCTGCTCTTCGGCATTCGGATCGCCAGGCGCCGTCGCCCAGGCGAGTTCCACCAGCGTCACCGTCCGGCGGCCGGCGCCGTCGATCTGGCAGACGATGAGGCCTTGCTCCTCGATATAGTCGAGCAGCCGCCGCGCGCGGCGCAGCGAATGCGAGCCGTAGGCCCGCGCAATCGCCGCGTCGCTCGGGCAGGGCCAGCCTTCCTTCGCGGCCCTCGCGATCATCATGAACACGCCCTGCATGTCCTCGGGCAGAAGCGAGGCGCGCACCGAAACGTCCCGCCATGCATCGTCCTCGGCCATGTCGGAGCCGACGCCGGCGCGGGCGCGCGTCAGCATGCGGCGGAATTCCGAAAGGTCGGGCACGACCGAAGCGAGCCCCTCGATGCGGCAGCGGACCACGAACTCCTGGTAGAGCACGCCGATGACGCGGAAGCCGGCGTCGGGCTCGGCGAGGATGGCGCGCAGGATGCGGTCCATCCGCTCGCGCCGCTCGGCGAGGTCCTCGGCGCTGGGTGCCGGCTCGGCCGGCTCTGGGCGGATGTCCAGCGGCGCGGCCTTGGCCGCCATCAGCTGATCGAGCAGGTCCGGTGAAGGCCGGCGCTGCGGCCGGACCGTTTCCGGCGGCGGTGCCGCCAGGATGACGGCGCGCGCATCCTCCAGCGTCGCCTCCGGCAGCGGCATCAGCCGCGGCGTGCCGTTGCGTGGGCTCGTCTCGGTCGATCCGATCCGCACGCTTAGCGGGCGGCGCGACAATGCGGGCCCAAGCGCCATGAAATGCCCGCGCTCCAGGTCGCGAAACGCTTCCGCCTGCCGCCGCTCCATGCCGAGCAGATCGGCCGCGCGCGCCATGTCGATGTCCAGGAAGGTCCGGCCCATCAGAAAATTCGAGGCTTCCGCCGCGACATTCTTGGCGAGCTTCGCCAGTCGCTGCGTGGCGATGATGCCGGCAAGCCCGCGCTTGCGGCCGCGGCACATCAGATTGGTCATGGCGCCCAGCGAAAGCTTGCGCGCCTCGTCCGAAACCTCGCCGGCGGCGGCCGGCGCGAAGAGCTGCGCCTCGTCCACCACCACCAGCATCGGATACCAATGGTCGCGCGCGACCTCGAACAGCCCGCCGAGGAAGGCGGCGGCGCGCCGCATCTGGTTCTCGGCATCGAGCCCTTCGAGGTTGAGCACGGTCGAGACGCGGTGGATGCGCGCCCGCTCGCCGGCCGCCTGCAGGCCGCGCTCGGTATGCTCCTCTGCATCGATCACCAAATGGCCATAACGTTCGCCGAGCGAGACGAAGTCGCCTTCCGGGTCGATGATGGTCTGCTGCACCCAGGGCGCGCTCTGTTCGAGCAGACGGCGCAGCAAATGCGACTTGCCCGAACCCGAATTGCCTTGCACGAGCAGGCGGGTCGCCAGCAACTCTTCAAGGTCGAGGGCCGCTGGCGCGCCTGCCGTCGTTTGCCCCATCTCGATTGCAACCGTCATGTCTCGACTCGGATAGTCTCCCTGCGCGGGAGGGGCTTAGCAACCGGAGCGCGATGCGTCGAGCTTGCCCCGTAGCCGTCGCAGCAGTGTTCCACACCTAACGCATGTCGCCCAAAAGTGCGCAGCGGTTTTGGGAAAACGACATGCCAATACAAAGATTTAAAGCGCGTCGCCTGAATCCGTTTCAGCGTGATGCGATTTAAGGAGCAGATGGCGGCAGGCTGTCGCCAATCGCACTGGTCGGACCACCATTTCACTGGCGCAATCCAGCCATTGGCGTATCATCCTTTCAGGGAGAGTTCATGGCAGGAGGAAGCCAATGAACGTCGCTTCGGAAGTGTCCGTCATCGACCCGACGGTGCAAGATCTTGTTTCGTCTGCTCTTTCGAAATTTCGCGCTGGCGACACGATCTCGACCCGGGCGATGCTCGACGCCATCCGCCGATCCGACCCTGCCTGCGAGGACAGCGACGATCATCTGATCGAGCTGATCGTCATGGCCGCTGTTGGTAAGACCATGGGCGTCGTGTTCGACCATCGCTCGCCCGACGAGCGGATGTCGCAGCTCTCGTAGTGTGCTTCTGCGCGCGGGCGTTTCCCGCAGGCTTCGAGGTCGTCGCGCTCAAGGGTCTGTTGAGATTCAGGTCAGGCCGGCGAGGCCGGAAGCGCAGGAAGACGCCACTTGCAGGCCGACATCACCTGAATATCGACAGACCCTCTAGCTTCCCAGCGGATGCGGCATATAGCCGACAAAGCCGGCTATCTTCCAGCGGCCGCCGACCTTGCGACAGAAATAGAGCGTCTGCCATTTGAGGCGGTCGACGCCGCCATCCGCCTTGGCGACGGAACCATCGAACTTCTTGTGCAACACCGCGCGGTCGCCATCGAGGTCGATGTCGCGCATGTTGGTGATGCGGAACAGCGCTTCGCGCAACGGTTCGGCGAATTTCGTCGCCGCGGTCTCCCTGGCCTGCCGCAGCCATTCGTCGCGATAGACCTCCAGCCTGGGAAACTGCAGCCGCCAGGCATCGGCATTGGCAAGGAAATGCGCATGCATGCCGAAGAAACTCTCGGCGATGAAATCGTCCTCGACCATCGACCAGTCCTGGCCGAGGAAGGCATCGATGTCGCGCCGCACCAGCATTTCCCACAGTGCATGGCGATCGGCATCGCCTTGCGGAAACGGATTCTTGTCGAAGGTCATGCCGGTTCTCCCCTCTCTCATGCCTGACGCCGGTGGCCGCAATTTGCCGACCCGGCTTCGAGGCGCAGGATGCTCAGGCTTCTGTAATAAAGCAACATGGATTTTCGAAAAATGTTGCTTTCCAACAAAGGCTCTATGAGGATCACGCCGACAAGCGTAGACGGTTATAAGGACGGTCCCATCCAGTCGACAACAGGAGGCGCACTTGCCCAAGCAATGTTTCGGAAAATCGCATGTCCCGCTCTCGCCCGCCGTGCGTGCCGGCGATTTCGTCTATGTCTCCGGCCAGGTGCCGGTGGGCAGCGACGGCCTCGTGGTCAAGGGCGGTATCGCCGACCAGGCCGAGCAGGTGCTGCAAAACGTCAAGGCCGCGCTGGCGCTTGCCGGCTGCACCATGGACGATGTGGTCAAGACCACAGTCTGGCTCGAGGATGCCCGGGACTTCGGCGCCTTCAACACCGTCTATGCCAGGCATTTCCCGAGCGACCCGCCGGCGCGCACCACCGTCGAATCCCGCCTGATGATCGACATCAAGATCGAGATCGAGGCCGTCGCTTACCGCCCGGCTTGATCGCGAACGATAGTGAGGAGGCGCCGATGCAGTTCGATCTGCTGATCAAGGGCGGCCGTGTGATCGACCCGGCCTCCGGGTTGGATGCGCCGCGCGACGTCGCCATCGCCGATGGCCGCATCGCCGCGATCGACGCCGCCATCGATGCCGAGCGCCCGGGAGGTCGTCGACGCGAGGGACTGCTTCGTCACGCCGGGCCTCGTCGACCTGCACAGCCATGTCTACTGGGGCGGCACCTCGCTTGGCGTCGACGCCGACCGGCTCGCCGCCAAGAGCGGCAGCACCACCTTCATCGACGCCGGCAGCGCCGCGCCGGCAATTTCCTCGGCTTTCGCCGCCACGTCATCGAGCGCTCGAAGGTCCGCATCCTCGCCTATGTCAACATCTCCTTCGCCGGCATATTCGGCTTCGCCAAGACCGTGTCGGTCGGCGAATGCAGCGACCTCAGGCTCTGCGAGCCGCGCGAGACGGTGGCGGCGGTGCATGAGCACGCCGATGTCGTCGTCGGCGTCAAGGTGCGCTCCGGCCGCCACGCCGGCGGCACCAGCGGCATCGCGCCGGTCGACCTCGCGCTCGAAGCCGCCGACAAGGTCTGCCTGCCGCTGATGGCGCATATCGACGAGCCGCCGCCCGGCCGCTCGGAGGTACTGCCCAGGCTGCGTCGCGGCGACATTCTCACCCACTGTTTCCGGCCATTCCCCAACGCACCGGTCTTCGCCTCCGGCGCCGTGCGGCCGGACATGCGGCTTGCCCGCGAGCGCGGCGTCATCTTCGACATCGGCCACGGCATGGGCTCCTTCGACTTCGAGGTCGCGAAGGCGATGCTCGCCGAGGGCCTGGCGCCGGACGTCATCTCGAGCGACGTCCATCTTTACTGCGTCGACGGCCCCGCCTTCGATATCCTCGTCTGCATGTCGAAGCTCATGGCGCTCGGCATGCCGCTCGTCGAGGTGCTGCGCGCCGCGACGCAGCGCCCGGCCGAGGCGATCGCGAGGCCAGAGCTCGGCACGCTGAAGGTCGGCGGCGTCGGCGATGTCGCGGTGCTGAAGCTGCAGCCTGGCCGCTTCACCTTCGTCGACGCGGTCGGCGCCTCGCTGGTCGCGGATCGGCGGCTGGTTTCAAACGGCATCGTTGTCGGCGGCAAATGGTGGCCGAACGAAGCCGCGAACCACAATGAGACTGAGCGCTTCGAGGCGCATGCGCATCATACGCATGTCGACGTCGCGGCCAGGCATTTCGGACGGGGGTGATCTCCCCCCTTGAGGGGGAGATGTCGCCGAAGGTGACAGAGGGGTCGCCTCGAGTGAAGCGCCAACCCTCATCCGTTGCAAAGGGTCGAGCCCAGTCGGTCCGACCCCCCTCTGTCCTGCCGGACATCTCCCCCACAAGGGGGGAGATCGAACCTCATCGCTGTGCGTTACTCGGCTCCCCATAGACCGACGTCGCGATCCCTTCCATCCGCGCCTTGAGCTGCAGCGCCACGAATTTCGAATAGAAGCGCGACAGCGCAAGGTTACCGCCGTGAAACCACAGCGCTTCCTGCGCCGTCGGCTTCCACATGTTGCGCAATTCGCCCTGCCACGGGCCGGGGTCGCCCTTGACGCCGGAGCCCAGGCCCCAGCACGGGCCGACCTTGTCGGCAACCTCGCGCGAGACGATCGCCGCCACCGTCTCGTTCATGGACTGGTAGCCGGTGCAGGACACGATGGCGTCAACCGCAAGCTCGCTGCCGTCCTCGAACAGGATGCCGCTCGGCGTCAGCGACTTGATGCCGACGCCGCTCTTCACCGCGATCTCGCCATTCAGGATCAGCTCGCAGGCGCCGACGTCGATGTAGTAGCCCGAACCGGTGCGGTAGGCCTTCATCAACAGTCCGGTCTCGTCCTCGCCAAAATCGATGGCGAAGCCGCTGTCGCTGAGACGCTTGTAGAAATCGGCGTCGCGCTCGCGGATGACATCGTAGAGCGCGCGCTGGCCCTTCGGCACCAGCGCGAACGGCGTCGAGGCGACGATCATGTCGGCCTTGTCGGTGGTGATGCCCCGCGCCAGCGCCTTCTCGGAAAAAATCTCGAAACCGACCTCCATCAGCGTGTCGGACTTCACCACCGTCGTCGGCGAGCGCTGGACCATGGTCACCTTGGCGCCTGCCTCCCAGAGATCGACGCTGACGTCATGGCCGGAGCTTGCCGCGCCGATCACGGCGACGCGTTTGCCGCGGAATTTCTCGCCGGTGGAGTACTGGCTCGAATGCAGGAGCTCGCCCTTGAAGGCATCGGCGCCCGGCAGCGCGATCTGCCGCGGTGGTCCGTAGGCGCCGGTGGCAAAGACGATGTGCTTGGGCTTCAGCGTGAGGCGCTGACCGACGCGGTCGACCACCACCGTCCAGACTTTTTCCGCCTCGTCATAGGCGGCGCTGATGCATTTGGTGGCGACCCAGTAGTTCAGCTCCATGACGCGGGCATACATTTCCAGCCAGTCGCCCATCTTGTCCTTGGGCGTGAAGACCGGCCAGTTTTCCGGGAAGGGAATGTAAGGCAGATGGTCGTACCAGACCGGATCGTGCAGCACGAGCGAGCGGTAGCGGTTGCGCCAGGAATCGCCGGCGCGCGCATTCTTCTCGATAATGAGCGATGGAACGCCGAGCTGCCGCAGCCGGGCGCCCAGCATGATGCCGCCCTGGCCGCCGCCGATCACCAGGCAATAGGGCTGCTCGTGCAAGCCGAGCTCACGCGCCTCGCGTGCTCTGGATTCGGCCCAGGTCTCGCGCTCGGGATCGGCCTTGTGGCGGATGCCGAGCGGCCGGTCCGGACCCTTCTGCTCCTCGAAACCCTTGAGCTCGCCCATCGCCGTGAACAGCGTCCGGCAGCGGCCATCCTTGAGGCGCAGGATGCCCTCGGCCCGCGCCACCACCGTCTCGAAACTGAACCAGGCCTCGATGATGCCGTCGTCGACGCTCGCCTCGCCGGACAGTCGCCAGTGCGACGGCTTGGCCGCAGGCAGCGTCGCCTTCAGCATCTCGCGGACCGCTGCCTGGCCCTCCATGGTCTTTATGTTCCATGTGAAGGTCAGCAGATCGCGCCAGTAGCAATCCGCCACGAAAAGGTTCGTCGCTGCCTCGATGTCGCCGGCCTCCAGCGCCCGGCCGAAGGCGCCGAGCCAGGTAGCCGCCTGTTGCGATGGTGCGATGTCGAGCATTCTTTTGTTCCCTCTTTCAGTTCGAATTCCTTATCGAAGCAGGCGGCGCCTTCTCCTTCTCCCCCGGGGGGAGAAGGTGATTCGGCGCGATAGCGCCGAAAC
>NZ_LPWA01000002.1 GCF_001510895.1 Mesorhizobium loti
GACTCGAAGCGGAGATTAAACGGGCCGGAAAAGACCGGCTGGTGGGGTTTCACGTCAGCGACTGGCTTGTTCCGACCCGCGACCTCGTCTTCGATCGCGGCATGATGGGCGACGGCATCATCGATTTACCTCAAATTCGACACTGGACAGAGGACGCCGGCTACCAAGGTCCAATCGAAGTCGAAATCTTCTCGACCTTAGATTGGTGGACCAAGGACCCCGAGATGGTCCTAAAAGTCTGCCTTGAACGCTGTCGAACCGTGGTGTGACCAACGAGCAATGGGTCGGCGTCGGCGCTAACGATCTCTTCCTCTACATCCCACAGCCCTCTAATACTAATGTGTCAAGCTTTGTTGGCGCTTGATTGCGAAAATGGAGTTTCAGGCTTCAACTGAAGGGAGCGATTAATCTCTAGCAGGTTATAAAAAAAGTCCCGGAGATACCCGTTTTGACTCTGATCTGTGCTGGATTTGATTCTTATACGTTCTGTGAACAAAACAGTTTTTCAACAGATGGGGTGATTGGGGTCTCGGCCGCGCCTAACCTGAGGGCGGCTGCTCCTGTCGGGATGTGAGAACGTGGTCGATGTGAATCGCCACAAACATCGGGAAGAAGCAGCCATGAAGTATTTTGCCGGACTTGACGTGTCTTTGGAAGAGACCGCGATTTGCGTCGTCGATGAGAGCAGTCGGATCGTGAAGGAACACGAGTGGCAAGCGAACCGCAGGCTTTGTCGATGCGTTGCGGAAGCTCGACCTGCCGCTGGAGCGCATCGGGCTGGAAGCGTGCTCGCTGACGGCCTGGCTTCATGATGGATTCTATGCCGGAGGCCTGCCTGCGATCTGTATCGAGGCGCACCAGGCCAACGCGGCCATGAAGACGATGCCCAACAAGACCGATCGCAACGATGCCCGCGCGCTCGCGCAGATCATGCGCACGGGCTGGTATCGGCAGGTGCATGTGAAGAGCCGGCAATGCCGGTTGTGGCGCGTGCTGTTGGTGGCCCGCCGTACGGTGCTGAACGAGATGCGCGGCATAGAGAACGTGGTACGCGCCATCCTGCGCGAGGCTGGTGTCAAGCTCGGCAGCCCCTCGCGCACTGACTTTGCTGATGATGTGCGCGAGCTGGCAGACGCCGAGGCGATGGTGATGGTCGAGCCGCTGCTTTCGATCCTCGGCTCCCTGCTCAAGGAGTTCGCCCGCCTGACAAAGCAGTTTCTCGACATCGTGCGCAAGGAGGAAGTCTGTCGGCGACTGATGAGCGCGCCCGGCGTCGGGCCGATCACCGCTCACCTTCCGCGCCGCGATCCACCGGCCGAAGCGGTTCGGCTTCTCGCGGGCAGTGGGAGCGCATCTAGGGCTGACGCCGGCGCGATACCAGTCCGGTGAAACCGACATACCGGGCAGAGTCAGCCGCTGCGGCGACGAACTCGCCCGCACTGCCCTCTACGAGGCAGCACATTCGCTGCTCGTGCGCTCGAGGAAATGGTCGAGCTTGCGCGCCTGGAGCATGAACATCGCCAAACGCCGCGGCATGGCGCGAGCCCGCGTGGCGGTAGCCCGCAAGCTGGCCGTCATCCTGCACGTATGTGGGCCGACGGAACCGAATTCCGCTTTGGAAGGAAGCCGCCGGTCCCGCATCGACATGAAATAGGACAAGGAACAAAGGAACAAAAACGAACACAGATAGTCGTTCGCCCAAGAGGGTGATCCGGATCGTTCCCGTGGGAACGATGGGCAAGGCGATCTCGTTAGCAGGCACGATCCTGGGCGAATTCTCCAAGGTCGTTCAACAGATTGAGATGCCTCGCTCTCCTAATCCCATCATGCGGCGGCTGCGCGCCGACCGCGAAGAGAAGCGAGTGACCCAGGGGGCGACGTGATCCGGAAAAATGACAGGAAAAGCGTGACCTCATCGACCCCAATCAGAGAAGCCTGCTAGCCTGAATATCTCAAAGTAAGGGGTGCATCGGCCCCAAGAATCTGAGAAACTGCTTTTGCAACAAAGAGTTATCAGATTCAGGAACGGGGTCCGATGCCAACACACTGTACATCCGAGCAACTCGAATTTGAAGGCTTCGACGGCCATAAAGTTGTGGCTGGTTTCGACGGCGGAGCCATCACCTCAGATGCCGGCGCCTTGCTCCTTCGCCACGTCGACAGAGCCATCGGGCTGTTCGCTCGAGTGGCCGCTTGCTTCATCGACCGTCGCGATCCGGATCTCACGGTTCACAGCGTGCGCACGCTGATCGGACAGCGCATCGCAGCGATCGCCTTGGGATACGAGGACGTCGACGACCACGACACGCTTCGCCGAGATCCGGTTCTTTCGCTTTTGTCGGAGAGCCTGACGCCGAAGCGGGAAGATTGTGCGGTGCTTGCTGGCAAGTCGACGCTGAACCGGCTGGAGCACGGCCGGGTCGGGGAGCCGACGCGCTATCACAAGATCAGTTACGACAAGGTCGCGTTGGAGGCCTTGTTCGTGGATTTGTTCCTGGAAGCCCACGACAAGCCGCCGGCCGAGATCGTGCTTGATCTCGACGCCACCGATGATCCGCTGCACGGCCGGCAGGAAGGCAGGTTCTTCCACGGCTACTACAACTGTTACTGCTATCTGCCGCTCTACATCTTCTGCGGCCGGCACCTGCTGGCGGCAAAGCTCAGGCGTTCCAATATCGACGCCAGCAAGGGCGCGGTCGAGGAGGTCGAGCGGATCGTGACCCAGATCCGCAAAACCTGGCCCAGGGTCCACATCATCCTGCGCGCCGATTCCGGCTTTGCGCGCGAGGAACTGATGGCCTGGTGCGAGATCAACCGCGTCGACTACGTCTTCGGCCTCGCCCGCAACGAACGGCTGGAAACCAAGATCGCCCCGGCCTTGAAGGAAGCCTGCCTGGCATCTCGGGCAAGCGGACAGGCCGCACGCGTCTTTCGCGACTTCATGTGGTCGACCAAAGACAGCTGGTCACGTCGCAGGCGGGTCGTGGCCAAGGCCGAATGGACGACGCAGGGCGCCAATCCGCGCTTCGTCGTGACATCACTCAAGCCGGAGCGCTGGGCGGCACGGGCGCTTTACGAGGATCTCTACTGCGCCCGCGGCGAGATGGAGAACCGGATCAAGGAATGCCAACTCGACCTCTACGCCGATCGTACCAGTGCCAGCACCATGCGCGCCAATCAGCTGCGGCTCTGGTTCGCCTCGTTTGCCTATGTCCTGATCTGCGCCTTGCGTCGCCTCGGTCTTGCCCATACCCGGCTCGCCAACGCCAGCTGCGGCACGATCAGATTGAAACTGCTGAAGATCGGCGCACAGGTGCGCGTCTCGGTGCGTCGCATCAAGGTGGCGATGGCTTCGGCGTGTCCCTATGCCGAGGAGTTTGCACTGGCACACGCCCGAATACGGGCCGCGGCCTGATGATGCCGCCGGACCTGAGCCCTTACGCCAACAACAACACAGGATACATCACACAAGCCTCCGATCGCCGCACAATGCGACGCCCACGGCGCTCGTCTTCGTGCTCGGGGCGCGATGCCAGGGAAATGGCCGGACAAAACTCCGCAAAAAGTTAGAGGCGGTGAGAAAACCGGGCTAGTGGTATCGGCCTAACGCAGAGTTCAATTTGTGATTCCCCTTCGGCGACGCATGTGCGAGTGCAATATGGCCGGATCAGCAAACATGGGCGCGGCTCCTTTGTAGCGTTATGCGGCAAGGCAGCTCGTCGGATGAGTTCCAAGGCGCCTGCGTACTCCGTCCGGGTCGAAACCGAGGAGACATGACAAAACTGGACCTGGAAGATGGGCCCAGAAGTGTTTTGACTGCGCCTTGAACGACGCTCTTTGATCATGTGGATGCCCCAGGGCCGGAATTGCCCTGGTGTGCCGGGCACTGCTGTCGACATTCGAAAGCGATGAGGCTACGAGTTTAAGATAAAGCTCCCCGAGTGCTCGAATGACAATCGCCGGAAAGCACTTGACCGACGTGCGCACGTGCGATAGCTACCAGAATGACATTCTTTTTGGTACGGTATTTGGAGACTATCGTGCGGGTGGTCAACTCTCTAGTAGAGCGATGCTTTTCCGTTATTGAGCTGCTCGCAAACGAGGCAACGTCGATGCGTCTCGGCGAAATTGCCGAGAAGCTCGACTTACAAAAAAGCGCTGCCCACCGCATGCTCACAATTTTGAGCGAAATCGGCTGGGTGGAGCAGGAGCCAGTCACAGGCTTTTACAAACTTAGCCTCCGACTTGCCATTCTTGGGCAGCGCTTTCTAAGTGCTACACATCTGACCGACGTGTGCCAGCCCGTGCTGGAGGAATTGGCGGCCGAAAGCGCGGAGCTTGTTCGGATGGCAGTCGTGCAGGGTGAGACGCTAACTTGGATTGCACAGGTTCAGGGCGCTCGAAACGGTTTGAAATATCAACCCGAAATGGTGGCGAGAGTTCGCTTGGCGACCACAGCCAACGGCAAGGCTTATTTGTCGACTCTAGATCGGACGGAAGCAATTCGCATCGCTATCAATGACAGCGCTGGTGGGCAGAAGCAATCGATTGCCTCGGTGGACGAGTTTATGAAGGAACTGGAACGGACCCGGAGTAGAGGGTGGGCGATCTCCGACGAGGAGGCGGAGACTGGTGTCGTGGCGATAGCTGCTCCGATTAGGTTGGAGAGTGGCCAAACAGTAGGGACGGTCAGCGTTGCCGGTCCGACTTCGCGCTTGACCGCGAAGCGGCATCAACAAATAGCGTCGTCGGTCTTGTCAACCGTCGCCAAACTCGGAGAGCTCTGGCCCTTGAGGCAGCGATACAACAATGAAAGTTGACTTGTACGCGAAGAGTTTTTCTTTCGGTATAACCTGAAGTCATCTGACCTTGCTGAAAATTGATCGGCTGCCAAGCTGCACGGGTTGTCTCGCGCCAACTTTTAGACTGAGAAATCCGATCAAATTCGGTCCAATGCCAATTTTCGCCGAGGTTATCGGGGGGAACACCCATCAGCAGAAGATGGGGAGAGTAGGCGATCAGCCGATGGCGTCGGGATTGAACCTCCGCGGCACGAGCGCTTCGATAGTACTCGCTACCGCTCGTAACGAGTAGCCAAGCCATGTGCGTGCGCTGCAAAACTTTCATGATCGACGTAAGGTGAGAATCCGCTCGTTGGCGCTTTGCTGGACGGCCTTCAATATCGCCGCCGGGCCCGCACCACGACATCGGCCATCGCGATTTCCACCATCTGCTGCCCACCGCTTAACAGGATGCTGAAAAACGTTTTTGACCCGGCGGACTCGTCGTTTTGATACCGTTTTGTTCGCTTTTAGATTTTCGGTTGGACTCCAGTTCCGACTTGCTTGGCAGCCGGTGCACGACGTTTTCGGCAACTTGCTAAACTAAGTGACTTCTCAGTGTGCGGAGCACCGCTGACTCAGCTCAGACGCCGACTGACTTGGGCAATGGGCCTGTGCCGGTGTCCGGTGTTCTCGCCGAAGCGCCGCGATGTGCCCGTTTCCGTGGTTCGTGGCCTCCGCCAGGGCGTTGCGAGCTGTCCTCCAAATGAAGCAGCAGAACGGTTGTTCTTTCGTCAGGGGAGGGCAATCGTCATCTCCGCCGGGGCACGTGGCCACAACCGACAACCGGGAGCTGGGCAGAAGCAGGGAGTCCTGTGGATTGACGGGGCGACATCCGGTGCCTCAAGGACAGCGACCCGCTTTCCGGACTGAACCGCATGACCGAAGAGGAGTTCAACGGCGGATCGCCAAATATCGACAATGCCAGAAAGGGTCGCGTCTTAATTTAAGGGACAAGATAGAAGCGGGCAAATCCACTGTCGCCGACAGTTCGGGCTATGCGCCAATACTCGCCTGAAGGCTTCCAGCTGTTCGCCCGCAAGGCCGAGAACGCGCATCCTGCTTCCCCCGCTTTACGGAAGCCGCGCGCCTCACCTATCCCGCAGCCGCTGTGTTTCTGGAGTGGGCCCTTCGGGCCGGACAGGACGGCTATCAGCAATTGACCGGGCAGCCGGGCTTTCAGAGGATGAAGGCCCATGGCGAAGCACCGAACGTACAGTATCGAATTTAAGCGGCAGGTTTGCCAAGAATATCTCGGAGGCGAGACCCTGCACGGCCTGTCGAAGCGCCACGACATCTCCCGCAATCTGATCCGGATCTGGATCGAGAAGTATCAGGCGGGTACGCTCGATGAGGATGTCTCGGCGGCCGATCTCCTCCAGGCTTATGAAGCGCGCATTGCCGCCCTTGAGCGACTGGTCGGCAAACAGGCTCTGGAGCTGGAGTTTCTAAAAGGGGCTCTGCATGCACGACCGCGGCAAGGAAGCGAGCCTACATCCGCGATCAGCGGCCGCGCGACCTCTCTGTCGCCGAAGGATGCCGGCTGATGGGGATCGCGCGCTTCCACCTATTATGATCACCCCGAGACGCCGACCGACGACACGGCGATTGTCGCGGCAATCGGCGCCATCTGCGATGCATTCGAGCACTATGGTTGGCGTCGTGTCGGCGCCGCTCTTCGGCAACAAGGCATGATCGTCAATCACAAGAAGATCCGCCGCCTGATGCGCGAGCACGATCTTCAGCCGAGAATCCGTCGGCGCTTCACGGCGACGACGGACAGCAATCACGACCAGCCGATCTTTCCAAATCTCGCACGCGTCATTATTCCGAATGCACCAGATCAGCTCTGGGTGGCCGACATCACCTACGTCACCATCACCGGCGGCTTTGCCTATGTCGCTATAGTCCTGGATGCCCATCGCAACCTCTTTCGTTCAGGTGTTGCGACGACCGTTTGAATCCGCCCAATATGCCGCGACAAGCCTATCGCGATAGTCTTGCCGCACATGGTCTGGTCGGCTCCATGGGCCGGCGCGGCAATCCATACGACAACGCTAAGGCGGAAAGCTTCATGAAAACACTTAAGGTCGAGGCCGTCTATCCGATGGCGTTCGAAAGCTTCGCCGACGTTACCGAACATCTTCCGCGCTTCCTAGAGGAGAGCTACAACCGTCGACGGCTCCACTCAGCACTCGGCTATCTCAGCCCCATGCAATTTGAGGATCAACATTCCCGGCGAACGGTCAAACCAGCAGCTTGACCCTGTCCGGCCCGAAGGGCCCACTCCATTCGGCGTGCAATTTTGACCCGGGGAATCGGCGTCCAATTTTGGCTCTGACGCAACTTTGGTGCTGAAGCACGTCAGCCAGCACCAACGATGCGGGCTTGGAGCAGGTCGATCTTTCCGCGGCCGTATATTTGGCGTTTCACGAGCTTGAGCTTGGTGATCTGGCCCTCTGTTTGGCCGTTGGACCAAGGCGAGGAGATCGCCGCCTGAACGGCGGCATAATCTTTCGTAACACCGTTGGCGAACGAGGCGACCAGGCTGGGACGGGCGCGTTCGAGCCAGGCGTCCAGCTCCGCCAGCGCTCGTCGTCGGACCATGCCTTGGAAGCCGGCGATGATCTCGCCGGCCTCCACCAGAAGCGGGACGCCGGCCTCAATCGCGGCGACCGTCACGGTCTCGGCCTTCGACAGGTTCTCTCGGCTGATCGTCAGAAGTCGGGCGATGGTGCGCGCCGCCGGCCCGGCTTAGCGCCTCGCCATCCATCTGTCAGCGCGCCGGCGACGGGTTGCCCACTCCGTCACGGTGCGAACGCCGCCACGGAAGCCCTGGGCTTTAAGATCCCGCCACAGCTCCGCTCCGTTACTCCGGCCCGTGGACCACTGGGCGTCCAGCCAAGGAAGGTAGAGCTCAAGTGAGCTTTCTCGAACCCTGAACACGTCGCTCCGATGACCACGCAGAATCTTTCGGATTAGCCGCGGCTATAGCCGGTTCGTCGGACGATCTCCTTGATGGCGACGCCTTGCTTCGACAGCTCGAGCACGGCCGTATTGGCTTCCTCCCGCGCGAGATAGCCCTCGTACTGGAGGCGCTCGGCGGTCAGCAGGTCCGGATTGATTGTTGCCGCGCCGATCACGGCGCGGATCTGACGCATGGATTTGCGGACCGCATCGAGAAAGGCGCGGCTGGCGTTTTCCATCAGATGCCATCGATCAGCGACCTGGATCGCCGCGCCGCGGTCCCGGGCGACGACCTTGATCTGCGTCTGTTCGAGGAGCCAAGCCTGGGCGGTCGCAGGTTCCCGATCGGGCAACAAGGCGATCGTGCGTCACCGCTCCAGATCGCAGATGATCGTCCCGTCGCGCTGGTTGCGCCGCCACGCCCAATCGTCAATCCCCACCACGGTCGGCGGGACGAAGCCGGGGATGCCGCGCCGCCGGACTACGCGCAGCAAGGTGTCGTTGCTGACTGGCAGCATCAGCCTGCGCGCGAAGCTTGCGGCCGGCCGGCCGCCCAGAGCCAGCGCGAGATGATGGACGATATGATCAAGGCGAGCGGTCCGACGGGACCAGGGCGCTAGGACATCGGGATCGCCGATTGACAAGCCGCCATGGTTATGCAGCTAGCTTCGGTATAGCCCTCTCGATCAATCGCAAGAATCGGGTTGTGCGAGCCCCCGCAACACCCGACCTCAGCGATTCCGAATTTCTGGAGTCGCTAATTCCATACCGCAGGGATCGGGTGTTGCGTGTCCCCGCAACCAAACGCAAAAACGGCCCGCCTCGCGCGGGCCGTTTTTGCGTTTGTGCGCCCGAAATCTGTTGCGCCGCCATGTTCCAACTCGACTCGGCACGTCTTTGCAGCGATGGTCGCTCGGCGCCCGCTGCCACACGTTCGGCCGCGGACGCCAACGCATGAGGAGCAAAAGATGCGGCAGGCACTGATCGTATGGGGCGGTTGGGAAGGGCACGAACCTGAAGCAGGGGCGCGGGTCGTCAAGGCGATGCTCGAGGAGGAAGGCTTTGCCGTGCGGCTGGAAAACACGACTGCGGCGTTCGCCGATCCGGCGATCGCCGAGCTCAGCCTGATCGTGCCGATCTACACCATGTCCAAGCTCGCCAAGGCCGAAGAGGCCAATCTGACCAAGGCGGTCGAGAGTGGCGTCGGCCTCGGCGGCTACCATGGCGGCATGGGCGACGCGTTTCGCGAATCGACGGACTATCAGTTCATGTGCGGCGGGCAGTGGGTCGCCCATCCCGGCAATATCATCGACTATCGGGTCAACATCGTGCGTAGCGACGACCCGATCGTGAATGGCATCGACGATTTCGCCTACCGCTCCGAACAGTATTACATGCATGTCGATCCTTCGAACGAAGTGCTGGCGACCACCACCTTCTCGGGCGAACACGCGCCGTGGATCGACGGCGTCGTCATGCCGGTGGTGTGGAAGCGCCGGCATGGCAAGGGACGGGTGTTTTATTCCTCGCTCGGCCACGCCGCCAAGGAATTCGAGGTGCCGCAGATGCGCACGATCCTGCGTCGCGGCCTGGTGTGGGCGGCGCGCTGAGTCCGCCCGCCTCGGGCTGATCGCCGCGCGTTTTGCGCCTGTCGCGCTGGCGGCTCGCGGGTGTGCCGATCGACAATCTCGATAGATCATATGAATGGGCGATTTACATAAGACCTAGCCTTTCATACAACAGCAGGCATCGGCGTGCTCTATCGGGAGAGGATTGCGTGGAAACCATCGTTCCTTCGGATGCAATCGGCTGGATGCCTTCGGTCGACCAGGGTAGCGCAAGCGTGCACAACGCCGTCGTCAGCGTGCTGGGCAGCCGCATCCTGGGCGGGAACTATGCTCCCGGTGACGCGCTGCCGCGCGAGGACGAGCTCTGCGCCATGCTGGGCGTCAGCCGCACGTCGGTCAGGGAAGCGGTCAAGGTGCTGTCGGCCAAAGGCCTGGTCGAAGCCAGACGGCGGGCCGGTGTGCGCGTTTTGCCGCGCGACAGCTGGCGGCTGCTCGATCCGGTGGTGCTCGGCTGGCACCCGGCGATCCAGGACGACGAGGAGCTGGTTTCCGGCCTTCTGGAGGCGCGTCGCATCTTCGAGCCGGCGGCGGCCGAACTTGCGGCCAGGCGGGCCACCGCCGCCGACCTCGCCGAGATCGAGCGCGCGGTGGTCGGCATGCGCGAGAACATCTCCAACGATCTCAACGCGGTCTGCCAGGCGGATCTTGCCTTCCACAAGGGCGTCATCGCCGCCAGCCACAATGTCGTGCTCAAGGGGCTGGTCGGCATGCTGGAGGCTGCGTTGCGCGCCACATTTCTGGTCACCAATCCGTTGATGGAAGCGCAGTCGCGCGCACTGTCGGCGCATGGCGCGGTGCTGGAGGCGATCCGCATCCGCGATACCGCCGGCGCCCGCGCCGCCATGAACAGGCTGCTCGACATCGCCGCCGACGACCTTCACGCCAAGGGCTGACGTTTCCGCCTTGACGCCATTTTAGATCGTATGATAACTCGGTTTCATATGATCTAAGTGTCGTTCTGGGAGGAGTTGCGCTTGAGAATCGTGGCGATCACCACGCGCGTCGTCAACGCGGATATGCGCAACTGGGTGTTCGTGCGCATCGAGACCGACCAGCCGGGCCTCTACGGCTGGGGCGAGGCGACGCTGGAATGGAAGACCCAGGCCGTCGTCGGCGCCGTCAACGACCTGGCGCCGCTGCTGATCGGCCGCGATCCACGCGACATCGAGCAGGCCGTGCGCATCCTCAAGAAGCATTCGTTCTGGCGGCTGGGCGTCATCGGCATGTCGGCAGTCTCCGGCATCGAGCTGGCGCTCTGGGACATTTTCGGCAAATGGCTTGGACAGCCGGTCTGGCGATTGCTCGGCGGCAAGGTCCGCGACCGGGTCAAGGTCTATACCCATCTCGGCCTCGGTGACATGCGCGCCGTCTATGAAACGCTGGATGCCGAGCCGCTGGTGCAGCGCGCCTCCGAGGTGGTGGCCAGGGGCTATCGGGCGCTGAAGGCCGTCTTCATTCCCTACACCCACTATCACGCCCCGCTCGCCGAGGTCGAAAAGGTCGGCCGCCTCATGGAGGAGCTGCGCAGGACGGTCGGGCCGGAGGTCGAGATCATGGTCGACTTCCACGGCCGGCCCGCCTCGGCTTCAACCGCTCTTGCCTATATCGACGCGCTGGCGCCGCACCGGCCGATGTTCGTCGAGGAGCCGCTGCCGCCCGGCGAAACCGGCGCGCTGGCGCAACTCGCCGCCAAGTCGCGCGTACCGATCGCCACCGGCGAGCGGCTCATCGACCGTCCCGAATTCGACGACCTTTTCCGGGCAAGGGCGGTGGATATCGTGCAGCCGGACATCTGCCATTGCGGCGGCCTGCTCGAGGCGAAGAAAATCGCGGCGATGGCCGAGGCTGTCTCCGTTGGCGTCGCGCCGCACAACCCGCTCGGCCCGATCGCGGGTGCCGCCGCACTTCATTTCGCCGTCTCCACCCCCAACCACCTGATCCAGGAAGAGATGGTCGGCGCCGTGCCCTGGTATTTCGAGGTGGTGAAGGGGCCGATCCGCATGGTCGACGGCTGCTGGCAGGTGCCGGACGCGCCGGGGCTCGGCGTCGAGGTCGACGAGGCGGTCGCCGACTGGCACCCCTACAAGCCGGAAGTCATGCACACCACCCATGCCGTCCTTGCCGACGGCACCATCGTGGACTGGTGACGATGGCCGGGCGTCTCAAGGACAAGGTCGTCATCATCACCGGCGCCGGCCGCGGCATCGGCGAGGCGACGGCGCGCGCGATGGCGGCGGAAGGCGCCGCGATCGTCGTGGCGGAGAAGGATGCGGCCACGGGAACAAGCGTTGCCGCGTCACTGGTCGAAAGCGGTGCGCGCGCGCTCTTCGTCGAAACCGACGTCGCCGGCAGCAGGTCATGCGAAGCGATGACAGAACAGGCGCTCGGCGCCTTCGGCCGTATCGACGTGCTGGTCGCCAATGCCGGCATCAACGTGTTCCACGAGCCGCTGGAAACCACGGAAGAGGAATGGCGGCGCTGCTTTGCCGTCGATCTCGACGGCGTGTGGTATTCGGCGCGCGCGGTGCTGCCGGCGATGCGGGCGCAGAAGCGGGGCTCGGTCGTCGCTATCGCATCCTGCCATTCCTTCGCGATTATCCCGTCGACCTTTCCCTATCCGGTCGCCAAGCATGGCCTGCTCGGCCTGGTGCGCTCGCTCGGCATCCAATACGCCGCTGAAGGTGTGCGCGTGAACGCGATCGCGCCCGGCTACATCGAGACGCAGATCGCGGTCGACTACTGGAACACGTTTCCGGACCCGCAGGCGGAGCGCCAGCGCACTTACGACCTGCATCCGCCGCGCCGTATCGGTCGGCCGGAGGAGGTGGCAATGACCGCCGTCTTCCTCGGCTCCGACGAGGCGCCGTTCATCAACGCCGCCTGCATCGTCATCGATGGCGGGCGCTCGGTTCTCTACCACGAATGAGGTTTCGCGCCGGCGGCCGGTCGCCGGAAACGTCTTTGAAGCAGATCACGTCCCGCCGGCCCGGGATCGATTGGGAGGAAAGCCA
This sequence comes from Mesorhizobium loti, assembly GCF_001510895.1. GTDB lineage: Bacteria > Pseudomonadota > Alphaproteobacteria > Rhizobiales > Rhizobiaceae > Mesorhizobium > Mesorhizobium loti_A. Next base: position 12,448 of record NZ_LPWA01000002.1, read on the forward strand.
ATGAAAAAGATGATCAAGGCATGCCTGGTGGTGGCGGCGACCGCCGCCGTCGCGCTGACGGTCCATGGCGCTGGCGCGCAGGACAAGATGAAGTTCGGCTACATCAACAAGATGGGCGACCATCCCTGGTTCGTGCGCGAGGTGAAGGGCGCCAAGGACAAGGCCGCCGAGCTCGGCGTCGACCTGCTTGTCCAGGACGTCCAGTTCGACGCCAACCTCGCCGTCACCACCTTCGACACCTATGTCGGCGACGGCGTCAAGGGCATCGCCGTGGTGGTGCCTGACCGTTCGCTCGGCCCGGTCGTCGCCGACAAGGCAAAAGCCGCCAAGATCGGCCTGATCGCGGTCGACGACGACATCGCCTTCGCCGACGGCACACCTGTCGCCTATGTCGGCATGAACGCGCTCAACATCGGCAAGCAGGTCGGCAGCGAGATCGCCCGCATCGCCAAGGCGGAAGGGTGGGACAAGGACCTATCCAAGGTGCGCGTCGGCTCGATCGAGGACCAGAAGGCAGACACCTGCATGCGCCGCAACAAGGGCGCGGAGGAGGCGCTGGTCGCGGCGATCCCGGAGATCAAGTCGCGCATCGTCTCGATCCCCTATGACAACACCATGGTCAATTCGATCGACGTGGTGTCGACGACGCTGACGGCCAATCCGGACGCCGAGAAGTGGATCTTCTTCTCCTGCAACGATGACGGCGTGCTCGGCGGCGTGCGCGCCACGGAGAATGCCGGCATGAAGCCGGAGAATGTCATCGGCATCGGCATCGACGGCTCGCGTTCCTGCGAGGCCTTCGGCGCCGGCAAGCCTCGGGCTTCCGCGGCACGATGTGGCTGGACAGCGCCAAGCATGGCGCCGCCGCCATCCAGGCGCTCTACGACCAGGCCACCGGCAAGGAGATGCAGAAGGACTATTTCCAGGACGCAACCCTGATCAGCGGCGAGAACTTCGCCAAATTCAAGGACACGCTCGGTTGCAAGTCCTAGGCTTTCTTCCGGCTCCCTTGCGGGCAGGCTCATCGCGGGCGGCTTCCTGTAGAGCCGCCCGCCGATGACCGTGCCTGTCGTTTCCGTGGAGAACGTCAGCAAGCGCTTTGGCGCGGTGCAGGCGTTGCGCGACGTTTCGGTTGCCTTCAATGCCGGCGAGATCACCGCGCTGATCGGCGAGAACGGCGCCGGCAAGTCGACGCTGATGCGTGTGCTGGAAGGCGAGCATCGCCCCGATGCCGGCCGCGTGCTGGTCGACGGGCAGCCGGTGCAGCTCAGCTCGCCGCGCGCAGCGCACGGCTCGGGCATCCGGGTCATCCATCAGGAGCCGGAGATCATCCCGGAGTTGACGGTGGCGGAGAACATCTTCATCGGCGACATCAGGGCGCGAGCGGGATTGTTCCTCGACCGCGCGGATCTGGAGCGGCGCAGCCTCGAGCTGCTCGGCACCTTCGGCGTGGTCGACGTGCTTTCGCCCGGGCAGCGTTGCCATGGGCTCAGCCCGGCGCTCAGGCAATTGATCGAGATCATGCGTGCGCTGAGGCCTGGCGCCCGGCTGCTCGCCTTCGACGAGCCGACCTCGTCCTTGACGGAGGACGAGGCGCGGCGGCTGTTTCGCGTCATCCGCCGGCTCAAGGCTGACGGCGTCGCGGTGATCTACATCTCGCACCGGCTGCGCGAGATCATCGAGCTTGCCGACCGCTGCGTGGTGATGCGCGACGGCAGCCGCGTCGCCGACGAGCCGATCGCGGCGCTCGACGAGCAGCGCATGGTGCGGCTGATGGTCGGCCGGCCGGTGAGCGACCTGTTCAACCGAAGGGAACGCGCGCTCGGACCAGTCCGGCTGGCGCTGGAAGATGTCACCACACGCCGCGTCAAAGAGATCAGCTTCGAGGTGAGGGCCGGCGAGATCGTCGGGTTGGGTGGCCTGGTTGGCGCGGGACGGACGGAAGTCGCGCGCGCCATCGTCGGCCTCGATCCCTTGCTGACGGGAGAGATGACGGTCGGCGGGCGGCCTTACAGGCCGCGCGAGCCGGCGGACGCCGTCGCGGCCGGAATCGGGCTGGTGCCGGAGGACCGCAAGCAGGAAGCGCTGCTTTTGATGCAGGCGGTGCGCGACAATGTTAGCCTGGTGGTGCCCGACAAGGTGTCGCGCTACGGCTTCTTCAGCCGCAGGCGCGAGCGCGCGCTGGTCGCCCGCCATGTCGCCGAGCTCAGGGTGAAGACGCCGTCGATCGAGCAGGCGGTCGGGAAACTGTCCGGCGGCAACCAGCAGAAGGTCGTGTTCGCGCGCTGGCAGGCACGCGGGCCGGCGGTGCTCATCCTCGACGAGCCGACACGCGGCATCGATGTCGGCGCCAAGGCCGAGATTTACCGGCTCATCGAAAGCCTGGCCGACCAGGGCCTCGCCATCCTGCTCATCTCCTCGGAAATGCCGGAGCTGCTCGGCCTCGCCGACCGCGTGCTGGTCATGCAAAGCGGGCGCATCAGCGGCGAGCTTCCGTGGCAGGAAGCGAGCGAGGAGGCGGTGCTGGCGCTCGCCATGCGCTCGGGCAAAGAGACAATCGAAAGGAGGGTATCGTGAGCGATACCGCGACCGCCGGCCGAGAGCGCGCGCCGGCAAGCCTGTTCGGCCGCATCGGCGCGCAGAACATCAGCCTCTTGATCGCGCTGGTCGTGCTGCTGGCGATTTTCGGCGTGCTCAGGCCCGACGTCTTCTTCACGCCGCGCAACCTGATCAATATAGGGCTCGCGGTCACCATTCTCGGCATCCTGGCCATGGCGCAGACCGTCGTCATCGTGTCGGGCGGGCTCGACATCTCGGTCGGATCGATCGTCGGCCTGAGCACCATGGTGCTGGCAGTGGCTGCCCAGGAAACCGGTTCCATTCCGATCGGCATTTTGGCGGGACTGCTTGCCGGGCTGGTAGCGGGCGCGGTCAACGGACTGATCATCGTCTACGGCCCGGTCAACGCGGTGATCGCGACGCTCGGGACCATGTCGGCTTTTCGCGGCCTCGCCTATCTGATGAATAACGGCAACTCGATCCCGATCACCGGCGACAGCCTGCGCGCGCTCGGCATCGGCACGCTGTTCGGCCTGCCCTTCGCCATCTGGCTGCTGATCGCCGCGATGGCGGCGTTCATCGTCTTCACCCGCGAGACGGTCGTTGGCCGCAACATCTATGCGCTCGGCGGCAACCCGACGGTGGCGCGGCTCGCCGGCATTCCGATCCGCCGTTACCAGATCTCGATCTATGCGATGAGCGGCTTCGCCGCCGCGGTCGCGGGCCTGGTGCTCGCCAGCCGCACCATGTCGGGGCAGCCGGCTTCGGGCAGCCAGGGGCTGGAACTCGAGGCGATCACCGCCGCGATCCTCGGCGGCTGCGCGCTGCAGGGCGGCAAGGGCACCATCATCGGCGCCATGCTGGGGGTGCTGATCATCGGTGTCCTCAACAACGGCATGATCCTGACCAGCGTGCCGACTTTCTACCAGCTTCTCGCCAAGGGCGCGCTGCTGATCCTGGCGGTCATCGTGCAGGAGCGCCAGCGGGCGCGGTCGGGAGAGTAGGAGGCTTCAGCGCGCCGAGCCTAACCGTTTCATGCTTTCCTAGGATTGCTCTAGACGCTCTCCAGATAGGTCTCGATCTCGAAGTCGCTGACATTGAGCGCGAAGGTGTTGAGCTCCTGGCGCTTGCAGGCGACAAAGCCGTCGCGCAGCACGGCGGGGAAGATCTCCGCGACACGTGGCCCGGTCTCGAAAGCGGCGATCGCCGAGGCCCAATCCGGCGGCAGCTTGGCGAGCGTCAGCCCTTGTCCTTCGCCGCCTGTCGGCTCGCCGGGCGACAATTCTTTTTCGATGCCCATCAGCGCGGCACCCAGGATCGCGGCCAGCACCAGATAAGGGTTGCGTCGGCGCCGGAGACGCGATGCTCGATGCGGCGCGCGGCCGACGGGCCGCCCGGAATGCGGATTGCCACCATGCGGTTCTCATAGCCCCAGGCGACGGCGGTCGGCGCGTAGGAACGCGGCCGCAGCCGCCGGTAGGAATTGAAATGCGGTGCGAACACCAGCGTGCTTTCGGCCATGGCGGCAAGCAGGCCGCCGACCGCATGGCGCATGGTCTCGGAGCCTTGGTCGCTGCCGTCGTCGAAGATGTTGCGGCCTTCTTTGTCGAGCACGCTGAAATGGACATGAAAACCGTTGCCGGCACGCTCGCCATAAGGCTTGGCCATGAAGCAGGCGGCAAAGCCGTGCTTGCGGGCGATGCCCTTGACGGTGCGCTTGAAGAGCACGGCGTCATCGGCGGCGCGCAAGGCGTCGGGAACGTGGTTGAGGTTGATCTCGAACTGGCCGACGCCGTTCTCGGCGATCGCGGTGTCGACGGGAATACCCTGCATGCGGCAGGCTTCGTAGATGTCGTGAATGAAGGCCTCGAAATCATCGATCTCGTCGATCGAAAGTGCCGCGTCGGAATCGAGGCGCCGGCCGGTGACCGGCGAGACGGGGCCGACGGGCCGCTGCGACGTTGGGTCGACGAGGTAGAATTCCAACTCGGTGGCGGCGACCGGCGTCAGGCCAAGTGCGGCATAGCGATCGAGGATGCGGGCAAGCGCGCGGCGCGGGTCGCCGAGATAGGGCGCGCCGGCTTCGTCCGCGAGCCAGAGCGGCAAAAGCGCCGTCGGATGCGCCGTCCAGTTGACCGGCAGGATGCCGCGTCCCGTCCAATGGCAAAGCCCGTCGGCGTCGCCGGTCGAGAAGACCTGCGCGTTGCCTTCGATATCCTCGCCCCAGATGTCGAGACCGATCAGCGAATAGGGCATGCGCAGCTTGCCTTCGAGCGCCTTGCGCGCCTGTTCGACCGGAATGCGCTTGCCGCGCATGATGCCGTTCAGGTCGCACACCGCAGCCCTCAGGCTCTGGATGTCGTTCCTGCTTTCAAGCCAGTTCAAAACGTCCGCGATTGCATCGCCCAATTTCCAGCCCCTGGTTCTTTCTGCAGCCATTTCGGCTGCGATATCCATTTTCAGCTTGTGAGTTCGCGAAGGTCGCCATGGAGGTTTCCATGGCTATTTCCTTCATTTTTTCAATTCACTAGCTGGGATATCGGGCGGCATTTCGGAGTCCATATTGTGCGATCTGCGATCGCAACATAGCGATAAGCTAGGGGAAAGCCAAGCCGGATTTGGCAATTGGCCGAAACGCCTATCTCGTCGTCATCATCCTATGGCTTCGCTCCTTGCTCCGCCCGTGGATGACGAAACGAGCGCTTCCGCAATCAAGTCCCCCTAATTCCGCAATTCCGGGAACTTGATCTGCTTGAGAATGTGCGCGGCACCCTCGTCGATGTCGCGCACGATGGCCGCGCGGGCCCGTTCGCCGTCCTGGGCCTCGATCGCCGCGACGACCTCCTCGTGATAGTCGATGCCGAGAATGCCGGCCAAGTCGTCCTCGAAGCCGATGCGCAGGTTCCTCAGGAAAGGTCCGACCTGCATCCACACCGTCTCGATCAGGAAGATCATCTGCTCGTTGCCGCAGTGGCGGTAGATCGAGAATTTGAAGTCGTGGTTCTTGCGCAGATAATCGTCGATGTCGCCGCTGCGGGCAGCCTGGGTGAGCTCGGTGCAGTGGCGGCGAATAGCGCGCAGATTGTTGCCGTTGATAAGCTTGGTCGCGAGCTCGGTGGCGGTGCCTTCCAGGATGGTGCGCACGCCGGTCAGCTGCTGGAAACGATCGGCCGAGATCATCGGCACCTCGACGCTGCCGTTCGGCATCGGGCTCAACGCCCTGAGCGCCTGCAGCCGCATGAAGGCGCTGCGCACCGGCATGTCGCTGGTGCCGAGCTCCTTGGCGAGCTTGCGCGAGGTCAGCTTCTGGCCGGGCTGGAGCTGGCCCGACATCAGCGCCCGCACCAGTTCCAGATAGACTTTCTCATGCAGGGGTACTGTGTCGAGGGCAGTCAGTCCGAATTGTGTTTTGTCGACCATTGGCTATGCGCTACTTCATCCGTCCTGAAATCTGTTTCGTCAGGCAATCTGCCGCCGGGATACTTGTCCGGCGGTTTCGAGCCGCACGATAGACGGTTAACGCGCGCCGCCGCAAGGGAGGGCAACCCGCCTGATGCCGGCGCTGGCAGCTTACCCGATGCGCGCGTCGATGATCTCGACGAAGCGCGCGAACAGGCCGGCCTGCGACTTGATCTTGAGCTTGCGGTAGATGTTGCGGCGATGGACCTTGACGGTGCCGGGCACGATCCTGAGCGCCCTGGCGATCGATTCCGTCGAATGGCCCTGGAGCACCAGGTCGACGACCTGTTTTTCGCGCGAGGTCAAAGACAGGCTCTTCCAGATATGCGCGCGATCCAGCTCGTTGGCCGTCGCGACGGTCTCGCCGGGCGGCGGGACCGCAACCTCGTCGGCAGGCAAAGCCGGCCAGCGCAGTCTGCAGAAACCGACCACGGCCGGCGCCATGTCGCGCAGCAGCCTAGCGTCAGCGGTTCCGAACGGCCCCGTGGCGCGCAGCCGCATCAGCGACAGAACCAGCGCGTCCTTGCCGGCGAGCGGAACGAAGAAGCCGACCTCCTCGGCGAGCCGGGTCTGGCTGTAATAGGAACGATAGTACTCGCTGGCATAGAAGCGGTCGGGTGCCAACTCGCGCATGCGCCAGAAACCTTCCTTGCGCTCGACTGCGGCATGGTGGAACGGGTCGAGCAGATAAGGTCCTTCCTGATAGAGCGCGACGAAGATGTGGCTCTCGGCCGGGGAGAAGGTCTCGAACAGGAGCGGCGGCCGCGCAGCACCGCGATAGCCAAAGATCACGCAATGATCGAAGCGGACATGCCCGCGCAGCCAGCCGACGATCGCCTTGCCGAAATGGTCGCCGCCGGTCTCGCGCGTCGCAGCGATCACGGCGGCTAGAGCGTTGTAGTCGTCACTGCGGGAGGCAGCCAATCCATACCCCTCTGAACGATAAAATCGGCTAAATATACCACCCGCGAGGTATATACTAGTCGCCATTCGCTCTGCTAGCGTCACAACATTGCCTCACGCTGTCGCTGGAGCCCGTGGCTTGACTGCAGTGCCCGATATCGAGTTTCGCGCGGTCACCAAGCGCTACGGCGCCGTCACCGCGGTCAGCGGCATCGACCTTGCCATCCCGCCTTCTGCTTTCGTCGCGCTGCTCGGCCCTTCGGGCTGCGGCAAGACGACTTGCCTGCGCATGATCGGCGGCTTCGAGCAGCCGAGCGAGGGCCAGGTGCTGATCCGCGGCCGCGACATGGCCGGCACGCCGCCCTACCGGCGCCCGGTCAACATGGTGTTCCAGCAATATGCGCTGTTCCCGCATCTCGATGTCGAGGAGAACATCTCCTACGGGCTGCGCCAGGCGAGGCCGCGCCTTTCGTCGCGCGAGATATCCTCACGGGCCGGCGAGGCGCTGGCCATGGTGCAGCTCGCCGGTTACGGACGCCGCAAGATTCACGAACTTTCCGGCGGCCAGCAGCAGCGCGTCGCGCTGGCCCGGGCGCTGGTCAACAAGCCGGCGGTGCTTCTGCTCGACGAGCCGCTGGCAGCCCTCGACAAGAAGCTGCGCACCGACATGCAGATCGAGCTGCAGAACCTGCAGCGTGAGATCGGCATCACCTTCGTGCTGGTCACCCACGACCAGGAGGAAGCGCTGTCGATGAGCGACTTCGTCTGCGTCATGAATGGCGGCCGCGTCGTCCAGCTTGGACAGCCGAGCGAGATCTATGACGAGCCGGCCGACCTGTTCGTCGCCGACTTCGTCGGCAAGACCAATCTCGTCAGCGGCAAGGTAGCTGGCTTGTCGGGCGAGCTCGTCGACGTCGCGCTTGCCGACGGCACGGTGATTTCCGCGCGCAAGCGGGTGTCGCTCAGCCCGGGCGAGGCCGTCTCGGTCAGCCTGCGGCCGGAATCACTCAGCCTCTCTGCGCCCGGAGGCGGCAGCCTGGAGGGCGTCGTCCGCAACCGGATTTTCCTTGGTTCGACCGCGGAATACGCGATCGAGGTCCAGGGCATCGGATCACTGCTCGCCAAGGCCGATCACCTGATCGGCCGGGGCAACCTTTTCAAGCCGGGCGAACCCGTCGCCATCGGCTTTGCCGCCGGAGCGCCGCTGGCGTTTCCCGGCACAAAGAATAACGGGACCAACCAGAGGGAAGACCAACATGCCGAAATCCTATCGTGATGGACTGCCGATAAGCCCCGAAAAATTCGTCGACCAGCTGATGCGGCTGAAGCGCGGCTCGATCAGCCGGCGCGACTTCCTCGGCCTCACCGGCCTTGGCGTCGCCACCGCGGTCATGGCGCGCGAGCTCGGCATCATGCCGACGCCGGCCTTTGCCGCGGAAAACCTCGGCGACCGCATGTCGATCGCCACCTGGCCGAACTACCATGATCCGCAGACCTTCGAGAACTTCAAGGCCGAGACGGGTGTGGCCGTCGAGGTCAACGTCTTCGGCTCGAACGAGGAGATGCTGGCCAAGCTGCAGGCCGGCGGCTCGGGCTGGAGCCTGTTCGTGCCGACCAACTACACGATCTCGACCTACAAGAAGCTCGGCATCATCGAGCCGCTGGACATGGCCAAGCTGGCGAATTTCGACGGCAAGTCGGAAGATTCGCGCTTCACCGCCGAAGGCACGATCGACGGGACGATCTATGCCGTGCCGAAGAACTGGGGCACGACCGGCTTTGCCGTCAACACCAAGAAGCTCGCCAAGCCGATGTCGAGCTGGAAGGAGTTCTGGGACACGGCGATGGCCGAAGGCGACGGTCGCACCATGGTTCACGACTACCAGCTCACCACGATCGGCAATGCACTGAAATATTACGGCTATTCCTTCAACTCGCTGAAGCAGGACGAGCTCGCCAAGGCCGAGGAACTGCTGCTCAAGGTCAAGCCGCATCTGTTCGCGGTGTCGAGCGACTACCAGCCTGGAATGCGCGCCGGCGATGCCTGGATGACGATGTGCTGGACCAATGACGGCGCGCAGCTCCATCGCGACATCCCGGAGATCGCCTATGTGCTCGGCAAGGAAGGCGGCGAGATCTGGACCGACTTCTACGCGATCCCGAAGGATGCGCCGAACAAGCCGGCCGGCTATGCGCTGCTCAACTATTTGATGAACCCGAAGGTCGCGGTGAAGGAGCATCTGGCCAATGGCGCGCCCTGCACCGATGCGCGGGTCAACGCGCTGCTGCCGAAAGAGGTGCTCGACAATCCGATCCTCTATCCGGCCGCCGACCTGTTGAAGCCGCTCGAGTTCGGCGCCGCCGCGACGCTGACCGATCCGGGGCGCGCCGAGCTGATGGCGCGCTTCAAGTCGGCTTGACCGGCGCCAGCCACAAACCCGATCCAGACAACGAGACCGGCGGACGAATGTCCGCCGGCTCCGAACCGGCTTTCTCGATGCGCGGCAGTCTCTATCGCAAAAATCTCCTGACGGCGCTGCTGCTCGCTCCGGCGACGCTGTGGCTGGTCGTGTTCCTGGTCCTGCCCTTCGTCGCCATCGCCATCTTCAGCGTCGGCGAGCGGGCGCCCGAGGGTGGGTATAAGGCTGCGCTGACATTCGCGCAGTATGCCAACCTGCCGGCGCGGGCGACCGCCTTCTGGAACACGATGGTGCTGGCGCCGGTCGGCGCGCTCGCCTGCCTGCTCGTCGCCTACCCCGTCGCCTATTATCTGGCGCTGCGGGCGCCGCAGCGCTGGCGGCTGATCCTGCTCGCGCTGATCGTCATTCCGTTCTGGACCAGCCTTCTGATGCGCACCTATGCCTGGATGTACATCCTTGGCGGGCGCGGCATTCCGGCCCTACTCGCCTATGTCGGCATCGAGGACCTCAGGCTGATCAACACGCCGGGCGCGGTGCTGCTCGGCATCGTCTATGGCTATCTGCCGCTGATGATCCTGCCGATCTATGTCAGTCTCGAACGGCTCGACCGCCGGCTGCTGGAAGCCTCCGCCGATCTCGGCGCGACGCCTCTGTCGACGTTTATCGGCGTGACGCTCAGACTGTCGCTGCCCGGCGTCATGACCGGCTTCTCGCTGGTCATGATCCTCTTGCTCGGCGAATATCTGATCCCGACGCTGCTCGGCGGCGGCAAGGTGTTCTTCATCGGCAACGCGCTGGTCGACCTTTTCCTGCAGTCGCGCAACTGGCCGTTCGGATCGGCGATCGCCATCACGCTGGTGCTGGTCTCGGTGGTGGTGCTGATTATCGCCAACCGCATCTCGACCAGGCTTTCGGGCGCGCGTCGGGTGGACCTGATCTGATGCTGGCCTTCGTCGTCGCCGTCTTTGCCTTCCTCTATCTGCCGATCGCGCTGGTCGTGCTGTTCTCCTTCAATGCCGGCCATCATGCGAGCGAGTTCACCGGCTTCTCGGTGCAATGGTATGGCAAGGCGCTGTCGAATCCGTTCCTGGTCGAGGCGCTGAAGAACAGCCTGTTCATCGCCACCACCAGCGCGCTGCTCGCAGCCTTCTGCGGCACGGCCGCGGCGCTTGGGTTGCAGCGCGTCGGCGCGCGGACGAGGGCGCTCTTCGATGCGCTGCTGGGTGCCGCCATCGTCGTTCCGGGCGTGGTCATCGGCATCTCGACGCTGGTGGCGCTGGTGCAGCTCTTCGCCGTCGTCAATCCATTCCTCGCCTCGTTGTGGCCGACCGACCAGCCGCCGCGCCTGGCGCTTGGCTATGGCTCTATTATTGCCGCGCACGGCCTGTTCTCGATGGCCTTGGTGACGATGATCGTCGGCACGCGCCTCGGCAGCCTCGACCGGAACCTGGTCGAGGCATCGAGCGATCTCTACGCCACGCCGCTGACGACGTTCCGCTCGATCGTACTGCCGCAGATCATGCCGGCGGTGATCGCCGGCTTCCTGCTCGCCTTCACCTTCTCCTTCGACGACTTCATCATCGCCTTCTTCGTCGCCGGCGCGCAGACGACGTTGCCGATCTACGTCTTCGCCTCAATCCGGCGCGGCGTGACGCCGGAGATCAACGCCATCGCGACGATCGTGCTCGCCGCGTCGGTCCTGCTCGTCCTGCTCGCGCAATGGCAGCTTGGCCGACGGAAACCATCGCCTTGAAAGGCAAGCCCATGATTTTGAAAGATCGCATCGCCGTGGTGACGGGCGCCGGATCGGGCATCGGGCGCGCCGGAGCGATGATCATGGCCAGCGAAGGGGCGGTCGTAGTGATCGCCGACCGCGATCCGGCGGCCGGTGAAGCCACGGCGTCCGACATTCGCGAGGCCGGCGGCCACGCCGAAGCGGTCGCCACCGATGTCGGCAACGACATGGCGATCGAGGAGCTGATCGCGGGAACGCTCGGCAAGCATGGCCGCATCGACATCCTGCACAGCCATGCCGGCATCCAGGTCGGCGGCACGCTGACGGAAGTGGGCGCTGACGGCATGGACGCTTCGTGGCGGATCAATGTGCGGGCCCAGTTCCTGGCGGCCAAGGCCGTGATGCCGTCGATGATTGCGCAAGGCGGCGGCGTCATCCTCAACACCGCGTCCAATTCCGGCGTCTTCTACGATCGCGAGATGATCGCCTATGCCACGTCCAAGCATGCGGTGGTGGCGATGACCAGGCAGATGTCGCTCGACTATGCCAGGCACAATGTGCGCATCAACGCGCTCTGCCCGGGCTGGGTCGACACGCCATTCAACGAGCCGTTCATCGCCCAGATGGGTGGGCGCGATGCGATCGAAAACTATGTCCGCACCAAGATCCCGATGGGGCGATGGGCGAGTGCTGAGGAGATCGCCGAAGCCATCCTGTTCCTGGTCTCCGACCGCTCGTCCTTCATGACCGGCCAGGCGCTGGTGATCGATGGCGGCGAGAGTATAGGCTGATCTGTTCCAACAGAGCGGACTTGCGCCGGCAGCCAGGATCGGTCAAACCATAAGCTCCACCTTGATGAGACCCGTCATGCAAGCTGCAAAACAGCGATACCGCGAAAGGCATTCGATTTTTGCCGGCGGTATTTCTTTTGCGCGAGCGGGGTGCCACTGATCATGCGCTACTGCCGCCACGAGAATCTGCAGCGCGCGGAGGAGACGAAAGTCGGCTCGCATGTCGTCCGTGATGGCTGGACCGAAGGAGTAGCGGGGACGCTCAATCCGGCCTCTTGGCCGGCCACCAGGCGGGCGTCCGTCCTCGGATACTGAGCTTATATAACGCCCTACCGGAACGGATATGCCCGCCGAAGCGATTTCTCCTTCGTACGGACATAACCGATGCCTGACAACCAAGACACTTCACGTTCCAGAGGCGCCGATGCGCAAAGCTGGCTGACGACGCATGGAATAAACGAGGTCGAGTGCCTCGTGCCCGACGTCAACGGCGTGCTGCGCGGCAAGACCTTGCCGGCGGCCAAGTTCCTCAAGTCGCTCGAGGACCGGGCGCTCTATCTGCCGAGCAGCGCCTTCCTGGTCGCCATCGACGGCCGCTATTCCGGTTCCATCGACGAGGGGTTCGCCTATCAGGACCCCGACATGCGCATGGTGCCGGACCTCTCGACGCTCTGCCTTGCGCCAGGCGGCGGCACCAGCAAGGCCTATGTCTTTGCCGACACGTTCCACATGGACGACCGGCCATGGATGGCGTCGCCGCGCCATGTGCTGAGGGCGGTGCTCGACCTCTACCGCCGGCGCGGCTGGCGGGCAGTGATGGCGCCGGAGCTCGAATTCTATCTCACGGCGCCAAACCCCGATCCGGATCGGCCGCTGACCGCGCCGGTCGGGCGCAACGGCCGTCCCGAAAGCGTGCAGCATCCCTACGACATGCAGGCGCTGGAAGAGTTCGAACCGGTCATACAGCGCATCTACGCGCATTCCGCCGCTACCGGCCTGCCGCTCGACACGCTGATCCATGAATCCGGCACGGCGCAGCTCGAGATCAACTTCCTGCATGGCGATCCGCTGGCGCTGGCCGATAAGGTGCTGCTGTTCAAGCGCCTGACCAGGCAGGCGGCGCAGGCAAGCGGCATGCACGCCACCTTCATGGCGAAGCCGATCGCGGCCCAGGCCGGCAGCTCGATGCATCTGCACATGTCGATCGTCGACGAGAAGGGCGAGCCCCTGTTTGCCGGCAAAGACGGCGACGACACGGAGACGTTCGCGCATTTCATCGGCGGCCTGCAGAAATACGTTCCTGAGATCATGCCGCTGTTCGCGCCCAACGTGAACTCGTATCGCCGCATCCGGCCGAACCACAGCGCGCCGGCCAATATCGAATGGTCACATGACAACCGTTCCTGCGGCCTGCGCGTGCCGATGGGCGGGCGCGCGGCGCGGCGGGTGGAGAACCGGCTGCCGGGCGCCGACGCCAACCCGTATCTGGCCATGGCCGGCTCGCTGATTGCCGGCTATCTCGGCATCGAGGAGAAGCTCTCGCGCTCGGCGGAAGCGTCGGGCAATGCCTACAAGATCAAGAGCACGCTGCCGAAGACCATGGAGGAGGCGCTCGACCGTTTCGCCGCTTGCGAGCCGGTGCGAAGGCTGCTCGGCGAGGATTTCTTCCAGACCTATCTGCGCGTGAAGAGCGTCGAGCTCGACCTGTTCCAGACCGTGGTGACGTCGTGGGAACGCGACCATCTGCTGCTCAAGGTGTGACCATGGCTTCCACTGGTTTCAACTCCGGTCTCGATATCGGCAAATCCTATTACGTCGCCACCGCCAATCCGGCGCCGGACCATCCGGCGCTTGCCGGCGATGTGGAAGCCGACCTGGTGGTCGTCGGCGGCGGCTGCACCGGACTATCGGCGGCGCTGCATGCGGCCGAGCGCGGTCTGAAAGTGGTGCTGCTCGAAGGCGGCAAGATCGGCTGGGGCGCCTCCGGGCGCAATGGCGGCCAGATGATCCCCGGCCTGCGCAAGGGCGCCAAGGGGCTGGTCAAAACGTTTGGGCCTGAACGGGCGAAGGCGCTGTTCGACCTCGCCTTCGAGGCGCGGGGGCTGGTGCTCGACATTATCGAGCGTCACGACATCGACTGCGATCTCAGGCTGACCGGCCATCTGGTCGGCGCCGTCAACGGCTCGGACATGCGCGACTTCGAAGAAGAAGCCGAGTGCCTCGCCAAGGTGATGAATTTTACCGACGTCGAGATCCTGTCGGCGGCAAAGGCGCGGCAGAAGGTGGACACGCCCTACAAGGGCGCGGTCTTCGAGAGGCTTGGCGGCCACATGCATCCGTTGAACTACACGCTGGGGCTTGCGCGCGCCGCAGCCAGTGCCGGCGTTGTCATTCACGAGAATTCGGTCGCGGTTCGGCTGGAGCGTGAGCCTTCCATCCGGGTCTTCACCGGCAAAGGCTCGGTTCGCGCCAAGCATGTGGTGCTGGCGGGCGATGCGCTGCTCAAAGGGCTCGAGCCGCGCGTCAACAGCCGCATCATGCCGGTCGGCAACTACATCGTCGCCACCGAACCGTTGGGCGAGCGCAATGTCATCCCGGCGAATGTCGCGGTTTCGGACACGCTCTTCGTCGTCAACTACTACCGCATGTCGGCTGACGGACGCCTGCTGTTCGGCGGCGGCGAGCGCTACACGCCTTCGCCGCCGGCCGACATTGCCGGCTTCGTGCGGCCACATATGGAAAAGACGTTTCCGCAATTGCGCGGCTGCCGCATCGACCATGCCTGGGGCGGGCTGGTTTCGGTGACGACGTCGCGCCTGCCGCATGTCGGGCATTATGGCGAGGTCTATTTCGCGCATGGCTATTCCGGCAAGGGCGTCATCCTGTCGACGCTGTCGGGCAAGCTGCTGGCGGAAGCGATCACGGGCGACGCCTCGCGGCTCGACCTGTTCTCGACGCTGACGCCGCTGCCGTTCCCCGGCGGTACGGCGCTGCGCGGCCCGCTCTATGTGCTCGGCATGCTGTGGTATGCCATGCGCGATCGCCTGAGACACTAAAGCGTCGACTTTCCCGGCGGCGCCGGCGTGGCTAAGGTCTTGACGCCGGGGGCGAAATCCCCGCGCGACGGGCACTAGCATGGTGGACGATGTCATGCTCGCGGGGAAGGAAGAGCTATGAATATCGAGCCCGGACGGCTGACGAAGAAGGAACGACATGAGCTGATCCTGTCGGAGGTTCGGCGCTCGGCATCGATCCGCATCTCCAAGCTCGCCCGCCGCATCGGCGTCGCCGGCGAGACCATCCGCCGCGATCTCATCGAGCTTGGCGAGGCGGGACTGATCAACCGCACCTATGGCGGCGCGACCATCTCGCTGATGACGTCCGAGCCGGTGATCGCCGAGCGCGGCCTCACCATGGTCGAGGAGCGCGCCCGCATAGGGCGTGGCGCCGCCGGCCTGATCGAGAATGGGCGGATCGTGATGATCGACGGCGGATCGACGACCTATGAGGTTGCGCGCAGCTTTTCCCAGCTAAGGCGAGATCTGACGATCATCACCAATTCGGTCGGCATCGCATCCGTCGCCGGCGCCAATCCGAGTTTTCGAGTCATCCTTTGCCCCGGCACTTATGACCACCGGGAAGCCAGCGTGCTCGGCGAGGATACAGTCGAATTCGTGCGCCGCTACAATGCCGATGTCGCCATCATCGGCGCATCGGCCGTGAATGCCGAAGGGCCGAGCGACATGGTTTCGGGCGCGGCGGCGGTGAAGCGGGCGATGATGGCGCGGGCGCTGTCGACGATGCTGGTCGTCACCAACGACAAGTTCGGCCGCAACAGCCTGGAACGCGTCTGCGCGCTGAGCGAGATTTCCGATGTCGTCACCGACAGTGAGCCGCAGGCGGAACTTTGCGCCGCGATCGAAGGTGCCGGCGTAGACCTCCACGTTTTCGCCGGCACCTGAACAACACAGCAGCGCGGCAACAGCGTCAGGCAGGAAACAGGAATGCCGAAGCAGGATCGAAGAAGATTTGCCGGCTCGAAGCGGCATTTGCGCCGTTCGACTCCGCCGCGTCCGAGGTCGGCCTGACATCGATCTCGTCGCCCGAGGCGGTGCGGGCCACAACGCGCCGGCGGTCGCCGAAGAAGGCGGCGTCGACGATCTCTACGGCGAGCGCTGCATTTCCCGGAGCGGCGGTGAGGCGGAACGCTTCCGGACGCACCATCAGCCTGGCCTTCTGGCCGCGATCCAGCGCCTGCGTGGTCCTCACGCCTGCGACGACCGAGCCGTCTGCAAGCCGCACCGTGGCTGCGCCGCTCTCAGTCTCCAGATGCTCAGCCGGCAGGAAATTGGAATTGCCGATGAAGCCGGCGACGAACTCGCTCGCGGGCCTCAGATAGAGATCCTCACCGGTGCCGATCTGCTCGATGCGTCCTTCCTTGAACAAAGCGATGCGGTCGGAAAGGTGAAGCGCCTCCTCCTGGTCGTGCGTGACATAGAGGATGGTCACGCCGGTCTCGCGGTGGATGCGGCGGATCTCCGCCTGGATTTCCTGGCGCAGCTTCTTGTCGAGCGCCGAGAGCGGCTCGTCCATCAACAGGATCGGCGGATCGTAGGCCAGCGCGCGGGCGAGCGCGACGCGCTGCTGCTGGCCGCCCGAAAGCGCGCCCGGATAGCGGTCGGCGAATTTTTCCAGACGCACCAGCGCCAGCATGTCGGCGACCTTGCGTTTCACTTCGCTATCCGATCGCCCGCGCACGCGCAGCGGAAAAGCGACGTTCTCGGCGACGCTCAGATGCGGGAACAGCGTGTAGCGCTGGAAGACCATGCCGATGTTGCGCTTGTGCGACGGCACCGAAAGCAGCGACTTGTCTTCCAAAAGCACGTCGCCCGAGGTCGGGTCCTGAAAGCCAGCGATCGCATAGAGCGTCGTCGACTTGCCGGATCCGGACGGTCCGAGGAAGGTGAGGAACTCGCCCTTGGGCACATCGATGGTGACATCATGGACGGCGATGAAGGCGCCGAACGCCTTTCTCACCGCGCGAATGGAGAGGAATGGCCGGTTCATCTGGAGAGTTTTCTACGAAGGAGTGCGGTCACGATCATCAGGCACAAAGTGAGGCCGACGAGGAGGCTGGAGGCGGCGGCGACGACCGGGCTCAAATCGGCGCGCAGGCTGCCCCAGATCTTTACGGGCAGGGTCTGCAAGGTCGGGCTCGCCATGAAGATCGCCACCACCACCTCGTCCCAGGAGGCGAGGAAGGAAAAGATCGCCGCCGAAAAGATGCCGATGCGGATCGAGGGCAGGGTGATCCTGAGCCTTGCCTGCAGTGGACTGGCGCCGCAGACGATCGCCGCGTCCTCGATGGATTTGTCGAAACCCTCGAGCGCGGTGGCGATCGGAATGATGGCGAAGGGCAGCGCCAGGATGGTGTGGGCGATGACGAAGCCGGTCGTGGTGCCGGCCAGCCCGATACGCAGGAAGAAGGCATAGATGGCGATGGCGAAGACGACCACCGGCAGCACCATCGGCGTCAGCAGCAGCCCGCGCAGGAATTGGCGCCCGCGAAACTCGCCCCTGACCAGGCTGAAGGAGGCGAGCAAGCCGATCAGCACGGCAAGGACGGCGGCCATGGCGGCAATCTTGGCGCTGGTCAGCGCGGCGTCGATCCAGGCCGGATCGGCCAGCAATTCCTGATACCATTTCAGCGTCCAGCCGGGCGGCGGAAAGGCCAGCCAGCGCGACGAGCCGAACGACAAAAGGATGATGAAGACCACAGGCAGCAGGAGGAAGGCGGCGACAAGCGCGGTGAACCCGGCAAGTGCCGCGCGCAACCATCCCAGCCGGTCGTAGTCGAGCAGCATGTCAGAGCCCTCCGGAGAGGCGCTTGGCGCCGACCATGCGCAGTTGGATCGCGTAGAGGACCATGGTGACGACGAGCAGCACGAAGGCGGCAGCGCTTCCCAGCCCCCAGTTGAGCAGCGACTGCACCGTCTGGGCGATCATCTCGGCGAGCATCATGTTCGACGTGCCGCCGAGCAGCGCTGGCGTGACGAAGTAACCAAGCGACATGACGAAGACCATCAGCCCGCCGGCGGCGATGCCGGGCAGCGACAGCGGCAGAAGGATGCGGCGGAACGCTTGCAACGGGCTTGCGCCGCAAAGGGCGGCGGCGCGCAGCGTCATCGGGTCGATGCCGCGCAGCGTGCCGACCAGCGGCAGGATCATGAAAGGCAGCATGATGTAGACCATGCCGATGGTGACGCCGGTGAGATTGTTGATGAGCGGCAGCGGCTCATGGATGATGCCGAGCCCCATCAGCGCCCGGTTGATCACGCCGGTGCGTTGCAGCAGCACCATCCAGGCGTAGGTTCGGGTGAGAAGGTTGGTCCACATCGACAGGATGATGATGCCGAAGACGATCGAGCCGAGCGCCGGCGGCATGATGGCCAGCATCCAGGCGACGGGAAACGCAACGACGATGGTCACGACGGTGACGACAGAGGCGACCAGGAAAGTGTTGAGAAACACCCGCACATAGGTGTCGCTGCCGAAAAGCGCGGCGTAATTCTGCAGGCCGGGCTCGGGATCTGTGATGCTGCGCAGCAGCAAGGCGACCACCGGCACGATGAAGAACAGGCCGACCAGTGTGAGCGCCGGCAGAGCGCCACCGCTGCCGGCCGGCAGGCCGGCAAAGGACTGGCGTCTGAAAGCAGTTGCCGTCATGGGACGTCCCTTTCAAACGGGGCGCGTTGTCGCGCCCCGTTCCTGTCGTGGAGGGCTATTTGGTCTGCCAGGCGTACCAGCGCGTGGCGATCTCGTCGCGATGCTCGGCCCAGTAGTTCATGTCGAGGTTGATCTGACCGTCGACATGGGCATCAGGCAGACCCTTGACCACGTCGGCGGGCATCTCGGCCTTGGCCTTGGTGTTGATCGGCGCATAGCCGCTCGCCTCGGCGAATTTGGCCTGGCCAGTCGGGCTGGTGGCGGCGGCGAGGAACTTCATCGCGCTGTCCTTGTTCTTGGCGCCTTTCGGCACGACGAGAACGTCGGCGGCGGTGAGGTTCTGGTTCCACGAGACGCCGACATCGGCGCCGTCCTTCTCCAGCGCGAAGACGCGGCCGTTCCAGAGCTGGCCGAAGGCGGCCTCACCCGAAGCGATCAGCTGCTGCGACTCCGCGCCGCCGCCCCACCAGACGATGTCCGACTTGATCGTGTCGAGCTTCTTGAAGGCGCGGTCGAGGTCGAGTGGATAGAGCTTGTCCGCCGGCACGCCGTCGGCCAGCAGCGCGATCTCGATCACGCCCGGCGCCGACCATTTGTAGAAGGTCCGTTTGCCGGGAAACTTCTTGGTGTCGAACATGTCGGCCCAGCTTGCCGGTTCGCCCGAGACGGCGCCCTTGTTCCAGGCCAGCACGAAGGAATAATAGAAGCTGCCGACGGCGTTCTCGTTGCTGAAACGCGGGTCGAGATCGGCCTTCGGAACGACGGCGAAATCGATCGGCTCGAGCAGCCCGTCCTTGGCCGCCTTGATGGCGAAATCCATCTCGACGTCGACCACGTCCCAGGTGACGTTCTTGGCGTCGACCATGGCCTTCAGCTTGCCGTAGTCGGTCGGGCCGTCCTGCAGCACCTTGATGCCGGAGCTGGCCGCGAACGGCTCCGCCCAGGACTTGGTCTGCGCCTCCTGCGTGGTGCCGCCCCAGCTGGTGAACACCATTTCATCGGCCTTGGCGGCGGTCGCCGAAAGCAGTCCGGCCAGGACGCCGGCTAGGATCAGTTTCATGTCATTCTCCTCTGATTTCTCTGTTCCGTTTCTTGTTCTTGTCAGTGCACCCTCGTCATGCCGTTCTCAGCGCATGACGAAGGGATCGGGGATCGGCTCGTCCGAGGTCTTGATCCAGACGGATTTCGAGCGCGTGTAATCGCGGATGGCGTCGAGCCCGCCTTCGCGGCCGAGGCCCGACAGGCCGTAGCCGCCAAAGGGGACGAGCGGCGAGACGGCGCGGTAGGTGTTGACCCAGACAACGCCGGCATGGATGTCGCGCGCCATGCGGTGCGCCTTGCCGAGATTTGAGGTGAAGACGCCGGAGGCGAGGCCGAAGGGCGTGTCGTTGGCGAGTGCCAGCGCTTCGGCCTCGGTGTCGAAGGCGAGCACGCTGAGCACCGGCCCGAACAGTTCCTCGCGCACGCAGGGCAGGTTGCTGTTGCCCGCATCGACGATGGTCGGCGCGTAGTAGAAGCCCGCGCCGATATCGGGACGCTTGCCGCCGGTTATCAGTTTGCCGCCGGCAGCGAGGCTTTCGGCGACAATCGTCTCGATCCGATCGCGCTGGCGCTGCGTGGCTAAAGGCCCCATCTCGGTGGCCGGATCCTGAGGATCGCCGATGCGGATCGCTTCGGCCTTGCGCTTCAGCCGGCCGAGGAATTCATCCCTCACCGAACACTCGATGAGCAACCGCGAGCCGGCGACGCAGCTCTGGCCTGTCGCGGCGAAGATGCCGGCGACGACCGCATTGGCCGCGCTGTCGAGGTCGGCGTCGGCGAAGACCACGACCGGGCTCTTGCCGCCGAGCTCCAGCGTCGTATAGGCGAGGTTCTCCGCCGTGTTCCTGACGATGGCGCGCGCCGTGGACGGGCCGCCGGTGAAGGCGACGCGCGAGACCAGCGGATGGCTGGTCAGGCGCCGACCGCAATCCTGGCCGAAGCCGGTGAGGATGTTGACGGTGCCGGCTGGAAAGCCGGCTTCGCTAGCCAACTCGGCGAAGGCGAGCAGCGGCGCCGGGCCGTCCTCGGAGGCCTTGAGCACGACCGTGCAGCCCGCGGCCAGCGCCGGACCGAGCTTGACCGCCGAGAGGAAGAGCTGCGAGTTCCACGGCACGACGGCAGCAACGACGCCGATCGGCTCGCGGCGGATGGTGACATCGAGATCCGCCTTGTCGATCGGCACATGCGCGCCTCGTGCTTGTCGGCGAGTCCGCCATAGTAGCGGTAGTAGTCGCCGACATAGGCGATCTGGGCGCGGGTCTCGCGGATGATCTTGCCGGTGTCGCGCGTCTCGAGTTCGGCCAGGCGTCCGGCATTGGCGGCAACGAGGTCGCCGAGTTTCACCAGCAGCTTGCCGCGGGCCGTCGCCGTCATCGACGCCCAAGGTCCGGAGCGCAGCGCACGATGCGCCGCCTCGACGGCGCGGTCGACATCGGCTTCGCTCGCTGCCGGCATCTTCGCCCAGGACGCGCCGGTCGACGGATCGATGCTATCGAAGGTGACGGACGGCTCGTCGAAGCGGCCGTCGATGAAGTTCCTGAAAAGAGCGTCGGTCATGGAAGCTCGCGATCAGAGGAAGGCCGGCATCACCCGGTCGATGAACAGTTGCAGCGATTTCTTCTTGCGCTCGTACGAAAGGCCGCTGTCGATCCAGATCGAGTACTGGTCGTAGCCGAGCGCCTCATGGGCCTTCAGGCGCGCGATCACCTCGTCGGCTTCGCCGATGACCAGGTTCTGGCGCATCTTGTCAGGCGCATATTGCGGCATGGCAGCGATCTCTGCGGCGGTCAGCGGCTCCAAAATGCCTTGGCGCACCGGCTTCTTGTTCTGGAACCAGGCGCCGAACTGGCAGTAGAAGCTCGACAGATCCTGGCAGAGGCGGTTCGCATCGGCCGCGTCCTCGGCGACGAATGTGTGCATCAACAGCATGATCTCCGGCCGCGCGATCTCCGGATGCGCGGCGCAGGCGGCGTTGAAGCGCTGCATCAGGTTTGCGACCTCGTCATCGCCGGACGCCAGCGGCGTCACCTGCACCTTGCATTGGTTGGCGACGGCAAAGTCGTGCGAGTTCGGATCGCGTGCCGCCACCCAGATCGGCGGGTACGGCTTCTGCAGCGGCTTCGGCGAGGAGGTGGTGGAAGGGAACTGCCAGAACTCGCCCGAGAATTCGAAGTCGCCGTCCCACAGGCCGCGGATTGCCGGGATGATCTCGCGCATGCGCTGGCCGGCGCTCCAGGCGTCGAGCCCCGGGAAGACGCGCTGGTATTCGTAGCTGTAGGCGCCGCGCGCGATGCCGATGTCGAGCCGGCCGCCGGTGATGACGTCGGCCATCGCCGCTTCGCCCGCAAGCTTGATCGGGTGCCAGAAGGGCGCGATCACGGTTCCGGTGCCGAGACGGATGCGGCTGGTCTTGGCCGCCAGATAGGCGATGTTGATGAAGGGATTGGGCGAGATGGTGAACTCCATCCCGTGATGCTCGCCGATCCAGGCGGTTTCGAAGCCAGCCTGTTCCGCCAAAAGGACCAGCTCTCCCAACTCGCCCAGCAGCTCTGAATGCGGCTTGGCGAGGTCCGTGCGTTCCATGTGCACAAAAAGCGAGAACTTCATCCCTGGTCACCTGTAATGAGCGAAGCGGCAGCGGCCCTGGCGAGTGGCCGCACCTCGCCTTCGACTTCGTTGCCGACATAGACGCCGAATGCGTCCTCGGTGCATTCGCGCACATAGCGAGCAAGCATCGAACGGATGGCCGGGTCGGCGATCTTCAAGCCGTCGATCGTGTCGATGTCGATCAGCCGGATGCCGCGATCGCTCGACGCCGGCACATCGAAGGTGCCGCGATAATAGACATGCGTGCGCGCGGCGTCGCCGGCATCGTCCCAGACCGCGTAGAGGAAGCCCAGCTGGGCTTCGATCGCTTTCGCGGCAAGCAACCCCTTGAGGCTTTTGCCATCGCTTGCCGAGCCCAGTCCCCGGCCGCGCGGCAGCTCAAACGAACCGTCCGACGCTTCGAGGAACAGGATGCGGCCGCCATTTTCGAGGATGGCGCCGACATCGGTGCCGGGCTGGGCGGCGGCGAGCGCCTCCTGGCTGAGGCCGGGCGTATGTAGGCGCCGCGACAATAGCCGAGAGGCTGCGCGGAATTGTGCTGGAAATCGCGGACGCGGCCGATCAGGATCGAATGGTCGCCCGCCTCGACCAGCCGCTCCATGTCGCAGTCGAAGCAGGCGACCGAGCCGTCCAGAACGGGGCTGCCGGTTCGTCCCGGCTGCCAGTCAACCGACGCGAACTTGTCCGGTGCCTTGGAGGCGAAGATGCCTGAGGCTGCCTTCTGGCTCTCGTTGAGTATGTTGATGGCGAAGCTCTTCGATGTCGCGAACACCGGGTGCCCCAGCGCCTTGTGGGCGATGCAGACAAGCACCAGCGGCGGGTCGAGCGACACCGAGGTGAAGGAGTTGGCGGTGAAGCCGCGCGGCTCGCCTTCCGGCCCGATCGTGGTGACGATGGTGACGCCGGTCAAGAAAGACCCCAGCGCGCGGCGGAACTCGCCGCTGTCGAAGCCAGTGTCTATCGCTCCGTTGCTGTGCTCAGCCGCTTCATTCTCCAAGAGGAAATCGACGATGTGGCGCGTGGTGAGATCGGGCGCCGCCACGGCCATCATATGCCTTTCGCCGCCAAGCACGGTACAGCGGCCGTGCGGCGCGAGCCTGGCCATGGCAGCCGACATTGCCGGCGAGGAATTCTTGTCCTCCGAGCCGGTGATGAACAGCGCGGGCACGGCCAACGTCTGCAGGCGGTCGGCATGGTCGCGGTCGGCACGGGCGAACAGGCGATAAGTGCGGGCATAGCCTTCGGGATCGACCTCGCTCAACGCCGCCGCAGTCTTTTCGGCCGCCGCCATGAGCCCGGCCGGAACCGGATCGCCGAACCAGCGCGCGATGGTCTGCGCGGCCCCTGTCGCGTCGCCGCGGCCGGTGAGGGCGGCGGCGCGCTCGCGGACTGCCTCGGCCAGCTCGGGCGGTCGCCGGAACACGGCGTTGAGCGACACGATGCGGCGGACGCGCTCCGGCGCGAGCAGGGCGAGTTCCTGGGCGACCAAAGCGCCCATCGAGTGACCGACGACAGACACCTTGTCGAGGCCGAGATGGTCGAGCAGGCGGATGGCCTGCCTGGCATAGTCGGCGAGTTCCGGCTGCTGCGGCGGCAGCGGCGAGCGGCCGTGGCCGAGCATGTCGATGGCGATGACGTCCCAGCGATCCGCCAGTCGCTCGATCTGCGGCCGCCAGATCGCGGCGTTCATGCCGACGCCGTGAATGAACAGCACCGGCGCGCCTGACCCGGCACGGATGAAGCTGGTGCCGTCGGGCGCGGCGGCCCGGGTCCATTCAAGCGCGACGTCAGCCATGCAGGTCGCCCACTTCCTTGAGATCCTGGTAGCGGTCGCCGATGCGGTGGTGCGGGCGGCCGCCTATCGAGGCGCCAAGCGCCACCACCAGCTCGTCGGGAGCCGGCGCGTCGCCGATCTGGAAATGCACGGTCAGATAATGCGAGCGGCGGCCTTCGTCGTTCTTGTCCATCAGCGGGATCATGATCGGCGTGTTTGGCCCGCCGCGCAGATTGGTGAAGGCAAGATAGGTCTTGGCGCCGACGGCGCGGCGATAGTGGTTGCCGAAATGCAGCGTGTGGATCAGCGCCGAGGCGTGCTCGATCTCGCCCGACGTGCCGCAGATGGCGGCCTTGCCGTAGCCTTCGATCGCCTCGCCCGAACCGGCGACGGCAATGATTTCTCGGGTCAGGATTTCTCCGAGCACCGGTGCGCAGGCGCGGATCTCAGGTGAGAGATCCTCGGTGAAGCCGCGTCCCGCCCAGGGGTTCGTCAGCACGGCGGCGACGCCGATCAGGCGCAGCGGCCTGGGCGCTGCTTTGCCGCCTTCGATCAGCGTGTTCTCGGTGTAGGTGACGATCTTGCGAATGGCCGGCTGCATGGAAACCTCTGTCGAGCGGCGCTCGCGAAAAAGCGCCATTTCCTACGTCGTCTTATGGTATACCATACTATGGAGCACCAAATACCTTGTCAACTGGCCATGGAATCTGTTTTCGTGGTGGCGCAGGGAGCAAGCACATGCAGGACGACACGCTTCGCATCGATCGCAGCGCCAAAACCTTGAGAACATTGGCCCTCGAGCGCATGCGCGAGGCCATCATGGATTTTCATTTCCAGCCCGGCGAAAGGCTGGTCGAGCGTCCGCTTTGCGATCAGCTCGGCGTCAGCCGCTCGGTTGTGCGCGAGGTTTTGCGGCAACTGGAGGCGGAAGGCCTGGTGCAGATGATCCCCGGACATGGGCCGGCGGTGGCGAGGCCCGATCTCGGCCGTACCGACGAGATCTACGAGCTTCGGGCCTTGCTCGAAGGGATCGCGGCGCGCGCCTGCGCGCTATCGGCGACCGATGGGCAACTGGCGATATTGGAGCATGCCCTCAGCGAGCTCTTCGAGGCCTGGGCGTCGGGCAAGCCGCCGGCGGTGATGCGCGCGACGACGAAGTTCTACGATGCGCTGTTCGAGGCGGCGGACAAGCGCGTCGCCTGGGAGATCGTGAGCGGGCTGAATGTGCGCATCAACCAGCTGCGTTCGATGACGATCGCCTCGGCAAACCGGCGCGAGCCGGCAATCGCGGAAATGAACGCGATCATGAATGCGATCCGGGCGCGCAAGCCCGAGGAGGCGGAAGCGGCGGCGCGGCGGCATGTCGAATCCGCCTGGAAAATCGCCCGCACGGCGCTGCAGCCGCCGGTCGCTTGAGGCGGCCTATGCGTCCAACGTCGTCCGCAGCCAGGCGGTGATGGCGTCGAAGTCGATCGGCTTCGTCGTGTCGACGTCGAAAAGCGGTCCGCGCCGCAAGGGCTCTGCCCGCTTGGCCAGTTCGACCAGCTCGGGAATGTAGGCCGCGCCCGGATGACCGGCTGGACGCTGGTCGAGCCGGGCGCCGTAGCGCTCGGCAAGAACCTCGCCGGGCGCGTGGCACCAGATTTCGGCGGTCCGCTCGACGCCGGCTTTGCGCAGATGGTCCTCGAGAACGTCTCGTGGCTGGAAACCGAACCAGGCATCGACGACGAATGTGGCGCCTGCCGGAGCTTCGCCGACGAGCGACCAGATCGCCTGATAACTGGCGCGGCCAAGCGTGCGGTTGAACTCGCGATCGGCGCCGCCGAGCACTTCGAGGAACGGATTCTTGACCGTGTCGAGCGCCAGCAGCGGCCAGCCCATGCGGTCGGCGATGCCGCGCGAGACGGTGCTCTTGCCGCTGGCGGGGATGCCGTTGACCAGAACGGCGCGCCTTGCGGATGGCGTGCCCGCCACCGCTTTGAGCGCCTCCAGGCCGGCGCCGATCACGCCGGCGTCATCACCGAGCAGGGCCGGTTCCACCTGGCATTGATACCACGGCGCCAGCGCCGGTGCGTGGGTAAGCGCCCGGTGCGCCGCCCGGCCCAGGCCACCGCCCAGCAAGACGAGGTCGGGGGCGAACATGGCGACAGCCGAATCGATTGCCGCCCGCAATGGCTTGGCCCAGGCTTCCAATATGCCGCGCGCCGTGCCGTCGCCGGCCGCATCGCGGGCAAAGAGCTGGTCGACGGAGACACCCGGCCCCAAGCCGGCGCGTGCGATGTGGCGGCCGAGTGCCGTGCCCGAACTGGTGGTCTCGACGCAGCCGCGACGCCCGCAGGCGCAGATCTCGCCGTTGACGTCGACAGTGATGTGGCCGAGCTGGCCGGCTGTCGCGCGCCCGCGAACGATCCGCCGATCTTGAGCGACGGCGCCGCCGATGCCGGTGCCGATGGTGAACATGACGACATTGTCGTGCCCCGCGGCCGCCCCCAGAGCCATCTCGGCGACCAGCGCCATGTTGCAGTCATTGTCGAGCACGACGGGCTTGCCGGCCATGCTCTCAAGCCGCTGTTGCAGGGCGACCGAGGCGAGGTCGACGTAACCGCCCGACAGGACAGCGCCGCGCCTGGCATCGACGCGGCCGGGAACGCCGACGCCTATGGCCGCCACCTCTGGCGTATCGAGCAGGCGCGCCATGTCGGCAATGCGGCCAAGCACCAGCTCAGGGTCGGGTGCGCTTTTCTCGGCGACGCGCTTGAGGATCTCACCCGCGCCCGAGATGCGGGCGGCACGCAGATTGGTGCCGCCGATATCGATCCCGATGGCCATCGACCTTTGTGGCATGATGTTCCGCACTTGTCCGGCGCCGGCCCGCGATTCAGGTCAGGCCCGCATCACCTCAACCACAATGCCCTAGGCGGCCTTTTGCCGGTAGTGCCCGATCACCGCCTGGATCTCGCGCAGTCGCGGCACGGCGATGGTTTTCAGTCTTTCGCGCTGGATGTCGCGGTCGAGCGAGATGCAGTCCTTCCACAGCGAACGGCCGGCGATGACGCCCGACGCGCCGTTTTGCATGGCGATCTCCACCTGGCCGAGGAAGGTCGCGTGGTTGACGCCGGCAGACAGCACCGCCCACGGCACCTCGCCCGCCATCCTGGTGATGTTGGCGCAGGCTTCGGCCGTGCCGGGATAAGGAAGCTTCAGCACCTTGGCGCCGCACTCCAGCGAAATCCTCGTGCCTTCCTCGACAAGCCAGGGCGTCTTGGCCGCATAGTCCTCGGGGCTTTCCCCTTCGAGCTGATAGGTCAGGAACTCGACGACCAAAAGCAGGTCCTCCTTCCCGAAGTCGGCGATGCACTGGCGCAGGATCGCAATGTTGTGCTCGTTGGCTGCCGGCTTGTCGGCCCTGAGATAGACCATGATCTTGCCGCCGGTGCCGCCCAGTTCGCGCACGCGCCGCGCGTCGATGCCGGGAACGAGGCGCGACAGGCGGTGGCCTTCGGGCGAGACATCGAAGCCGGAGGCGTCGAGACCGATGAGAAGTGCTGTGTCACGGTTCAGCACGCCCTCGTCGACCACGCGCGGCACGGCGCAAAGCGGGTCGAGCAAGACGCAGGACGCGGCGCTGGCGAGGTAGCGCGTGATGTCCGCCTTGGTGTCGCCGAGCATGTCGTTGGTGATCCTGGCCTGCTCGGCCGGATCGGACGCCAGCAAGGCGCGCATGCCGCCGCGCTGGTCGCAGGCGATGGCCACCATGGCCCCGTCCGGTCCGCAGATTTGCTGGTAGCCGCGCAACTCCGCGGTGGTCATCTTCGCCATGGTCTTGTCGTCCGATGTTTGGCGCTCTCTGGCCGAGGGCGCGGATCAGGAATGTTCAGTTTCACCCGCTTGCCGGCAGGGCGATTTTTGGCCGCTTTTGATGGTGCCGTCGGCTGCTGAAGAAGCGACCTGGCCGGCGCAGTGACCTCAAGTTGCGGGTTCGCCGGATTTGCGCGATAACTCCCGTCGGCGTATGTGTGTGTAACACGTTGCTGAAAGGAATTGCAAGCTGCCTGTCTCTCCCGTCCAGGATGCGACCGCGTCGCGTACGATGCTGCACACTGTCGCCAAGCTGCATTACGAGGCGGAGATGTCGCAGGTCGATATCGCGCGGCAGCTCGGCGTCTCGACGGCGACGATCTCGCGCCTGTTGCAGCGGGCGCGGGCCGAGGGCATCGTAAAGATCGAGGTTATCGATCTGGTGACGCCGGAGGACATCACCAGACAGCTGATCGACCGATTGGGACTTCGTGACGCCGCGGTGATCGAGACGCCGTCGGCCGGCGCGCTGACGGCGCTCTCCGCTCCGCTCGGCGGCCTGCTCAAGCAGCCGCAGCTGGCGGCCGGCTCGGTGGTGGCCATCGGCTGGGGGCGCGCCGTGCGCGAGGTGATCCGGGCCGGCCTGCCGCGTATTCCGGGCGTGCTCACCGTCGCCGCTACCGGCGGCATGCAGCAGCACGCCCCGCATTTCCAGATCAACGAGTTCGTGCGGCTTGCGGCCGAGGAATTCGGCGGCACGCCGCACTTCATCCATGCGCCCTATCTGCCGTCGAGCGAGCTGCGCGACGTCTTCCTTGGCGATGCCGCCATCCGCGATGCCGTGGCGCTTTGGGACCGGACCGACGTCGCGATCGTCGGCGTCGGCCTGCCGCATGCCATCAACGCGCCGGAGGCGAGCGCCGCCACGCCGAGCGAGCAGGCGCTGGTTCACGCGGCAGGCGATGTGCTTCGGCATTATTTCGATGCCGAAGGCGCGCTGATCGCCTGGGACGGGGAGAGCCGGATGATCGCGATGTCGCCGGCACAGCTTCGCGCCGCGCCGCTGGTGATCGGCGTCGCCGCCTCGCCGGAGAAGGCAACCGCTATCATCGGCGCCGTCCGCGCCGGGCTCATCAATGCCCTGGTGACGGATACAAAGACGGCGCAGGCCATCCTCGACACCCTGCCGGCTCATTAAAACACAATCCGCCAATCGCTGGCCCAGCGCGCGTCGCGGCGCGAAATCAGTTGTGTCGGCAAGAGGTCGGAGCAATAGTCCGCCGGGGCCTCTTCGGAGCAGGCAGATGCTGTCCGGTACGAAAAAGCTGTCGCTGCAATCTCGGAAAAACCGAGTTGCAATTTATTTCTGCAAAGTGTTACAAGTTTGCACGCCCGGTGTGGATGAACCCCGAGCGGCGCAGTTCCCTCGGGCCTGGCTGAGACCGGCAAACGAGACTGCGGCTAATGGCCGGCCGGCTCCGACCGGCTGACATATCGACCGGAGGGCGCTTGGGAGGAAAGCTGCCCGCGACAGCAGACAGGCGTTCCCGGCCGTCGGCATCCTGGGCGGATCGGCGGCCATTCCGATGTCACTTGCAACGGCAAACCTGCCAATCACAATGAGGAGGAGTTCATGAAGAAGATCGTTGCCGCGCTCGCGGCGCTTGCCGTCGGCGCCACGGTGCTGATTGCGCCCGCGCAAGCGCAGGACAAGAAATACACCATCGCGCTCATTCCGGGCCTGACCACCGACGGTTTCTACATCACCATGCGCAAGGGCGCCCAGGCGGCGGCCGACGCGCTCGGCGTGAACCTGGTTTTCCAGGGCGCACCGGAATTCAACCCGGTCACCCAGGTGCCGGTGCTTGACGCGGTCATCGCCAAGAAGCCGGATGCGATCCTGATCGCGCCGACCGACAAAGTTCAGCTGGTCGAGCCGCTGCGCAAGGCCAATGACGCCGGCATCCCGGTCATCACGGTCGACACCTTCATCGGCACCGGCAGCTACCAGACCGGCGCCGGCGACGCCGATTTCCCGCTGGCCTACATCGCTTCCGACAACGTGCTCGGCGGCGAGATCGCGGCACGCGCCTTGGCCACCGCCATCGGCGACAAGGGCAAGGTCTATGTGTCAAACGTCAAGCCCGGCATCTCGACCACCGACCAGCGCGAAGAGGGTTTCAAAAAGGAGATGGCCAAGCATTCCGGCATCACCGTGCTGGAGACCCAGTTCAACGACGACGACGCCAACAAGGCAGCCTCGCAATTGCAGGCGGTGTTCGCCCGCAATCCCGATCTCGTTGGCGTCTTCGGCGCCAACCTGTTCTCCGCGCTAGGCGCCGCCAACGGCGTCAAGCAGGCCGGGCAGACCGGCACCGTCAAGGTGGTTGCCTTCGATGCTCCAACCAGCATCGTCGACAACATCAACACCGGCCTGGTGGACGTGGCGATCGCCCAGCATCCGGCCGAGATCGGTTATTTCGGCGTGGTCTCGGCCTATGCGCACCTGACCGGCCATTCGATCCCGGTTTCGATCGGCACCGGCTTCACGATCATGGACAAGTCCAACATCGCGGATCCGAACATCTCGAAGTATCTATACTCCGAGTAATTAAACGCGTTTCGTCCCCTCCCGGCCTGCCGGGAGGGGACCTGCGCAAGCAAGCCGCGCCGCGGAGCATTCATGACCTCAACATCACCAGCCCAGCAGGCCGAAAAGCATATCGCCCCTCAGGCCGACCACAGCGAAGCGGCCAAGAGCTGGATCCGACGCATCGCCGAAGGGCGTGCATGGCTGTTCCTCGCCGCCTTGATCATCTGTTTCGAGGTCTGGTCAAGGGTCGTCTATGGCGCGACCTTCGTGCTCAATCCGTTCAACCTGCAGTCGATTGCGATATTCGCCGTGGCGCCGCTACTGCTCGCGACCGGGCAGACCTTCGTCATCATTTCGGGCGGCATCGATCTCTCGCTCGGCTTCATCATGGGGCTCGCCGCCGTGATAGCCGCGCATGCGACCAACATGGCCGGAGCCGCCATCCCGTTGCCGCTGGCGATGCTGGCCGGAATCCTTGCCGCGGTGATCGTCGCCGGCGTGCCCGGCGTCATCAACGGCCTCTTGATCTCGCGCCTCAGGGTGCCGCCCTTTATCGG
This sequence comes from Mesorhizobium loti, assembly GCF_001510895.1. Taxonomy (GTDB): domain Bacteria; phylum Pseudomonadota; class Alphaproteobacteria; order Rhizobiales; family Rhizobiaceae; genus Mesorhizobium; species Mesorhizobium loti_A. The sequence goes on from NZ_LPWA01000002.1 coordinate 43,411, forward strand.
CACGCTCGGCATGTTCGGCGTCGCGCGCGGCGCCGCCTACCTGCTTGCCGGGGGCACAACGGTTCCGGTGCAGAATTCCTGGTTCGCGCTGCTCGGCAACGGCAAGTTCTACAGCGTGCCCTACCTCGTCATCATCACCGCGATCTTCGTCATCGTGATGCACTACATTCTGAGCCAGACCCGCTTCGGCCAGCACAATTACGCGATCGGCGCCAATGCGCAGGCGGCGCGCCGCGCCGGCATCGACATCAAGGATCACATCTTGCGCCTCTACGTGCTGTCGGCGATGTGCGCCGGCCTCGGCGGCGCGCTCTATGCCGCGCGCTTCACCGCGGGCGCGGCGCAGGCCGGCGAGCCGCTACTTCTGGACAGCGTCGCCGCGGTGGTGATCGGCGGCGCCAGCCTGTTCGGCGGGTCCGGCACGATCTTAGGCACAGTGGCCGGCGCGCTGGTGATCGCGGTCATCCAGTACGGGCTGGTCTTCGTCAATGTCGAGCCGTTCTGGCAGTTCATCGCCGTCGGCGTCGTCATCATCATTTCCGTCCTTATCGACCAGGCGCAGCGCCGGTTCAGTGGAGCCCGTCAGGATGAATAGCAGCGTGCAGACCGCACCTCTCCTCGAAGTCCGGAACCTGTCCAAGCATTTCGGCGCCGTGCGCGCGCTCAACGATTTCTCCATGATCGTGCGGCCGGGCGAAGTGGTGGCGCTTGCCGGCGACAACGGCGCCGGCAAGACGACGCTGATCAAGGCGATATCCGGGGTCTATCAGCCGACCGGCGGCGAAATCCTGCTGAGAGGTCAGCCGGTGAGCTTCGCCACGCCGCAGGAGGCGCGCGAGAAAGGCATCGAGACGATCTACCAGGATCTCGCTCTGGCCGACAATCTGTCGATCGGCGCCAACATCTTCCTCGGCCGCGAGCCGATGCGCAAGGCGTTCGGCTTCCTGCCCGTGCTCGACCGCAAGGCGATGGCCACGGCGGCCAAGGAGACGATGAGCCGGCTCGATTTCCACGTCAGCCGGCTAGAGGCCCCTGTCAGCAATTTCTCCGGCGGCCAGCGGCAGGCCGTCGCCATCGGCCGCGCCGTCTATTGGGACGCGCAGATCCTGATCATGGACGAGCCGACCGCAGCGCTCGGCGTGCCCGAACAGCGCAAGGTCATCTCGCTGATCCATCAGCTCAAGGCGCAAGGGCGCGGCGTGATCTTCATCTCGCACAATCTGCAGGACATTTTCGCCGTCTCCGACCGCATCGTCGTGCTCAGGCGCGGCGTGCAGGCCGGCGAGCGCAAGATCTCCGAGACCAACCACGACGAAGTCGTCAAGCTGATGGTCGGCGGCTAGGTCTTTTTGAGCATGATCTTATCCGAAAACCGGTTCCACTTTTTGCTACGCTGACCTTCGGTTCGGGATCATGCTTTAGCCGGCGTCGCGATTGGTCAGCGCGATGTGGCAGCAGCCGGAGCCGTGGCCCGGCGTCCAGGTGACGTTGGCGAAACGCACGCCGGTCGCCTCGAACAGGCCGCGGTCGAAGGCGCCGGCGATGCGGCAGAGCGTGGCGAGCTTTTCCTCACCGACGCCGGCCTCGACCCAGGCGTCCTTCAGCGGGCAGCGCTTCACCCTGAAGGCGATGTGGTCGGGCCCGCGATCGACGTCGGTCGGATACATGCGGCCGTCATCCGGACTGACGGCTAGGAACGCCTCGCCGATCGCCAGCGCGTCGTTGGGGCCGAAACCGGCGAAGGCGGCCGCCGCGACTTCCTGGCCGCGCTTTTCGATGATGCGGACCATCACCGCCTCTGCCTTCTCCGCGCCGAGTTCGGCGGTCAGTTCGTCGAGGAAGAGGCGATAGAGATCGGCCCGATTGCGGAAGGCGGAATCGAGCTCGCGCGACAGGTTTTCGGCTCTGGCTGCGGGGTTGGTCATGATACGTCCTGAATTATTCTTCGACCATGATCTTGTCCGCAAACCGGGTCCCACTTTGCGGGATCATGGTTGGTTCCTGTCAAGTTTCGGCGTCGCCGCCACCAGCGCCTTGCCGATCGCCGATTGCGGATTGGCGATGACGGCGCGCGCATCGCCGCTCTCGGCGACACGGCCGGCTTCGAGGACGACGACGCGATGCGCGACGGCGCGGATGACGCGAGGTCATGCGAAATGAAGAGATAGGCAATGCGTTCCCGTCTTTGCAGGTCGAGCAGCAACTCCAGGATCTGCCCGCGTACGGACACGTCGAGTGCCGACACCGCTTCGTCGAGCACGATCAGCGACGGCCGCGTGGCGATGGCGCGGGCGATCGCCACGCGTTGGCGCTGGCCGCCCGAAATCTCGTGGATGGCGCGTTGGGCAAGGCCGGCATCGAGGCCGACGCGCTCCAGCAGTGCCGCGATGCGGCGCGGACGTTCGGCGCGCGAGGCGATGCCATGGATACGCAGAGGGTCGTCCAGCACGCGCGCCACCGTTGCGCGCGGGTTGAAGGCGGCCAGCGGATCCTGGAACACCATCTGGAGACGGGCGCGGCGCGCACGTAGCGCGGCGCCCGACAGCGCAAGGAAATCCGTGCCTTCGAAGTCGATGCGGCCGGCATCAGGCTCGATCAGGCGCAGCACCAGCCGCGCGATGGTCGACTTGCCGCTGCCGGACGGGCCGGCGAGCGCCAGTGTCTCGGCCGGCTCGATCTCGAACGAGACGTCGTCGACCGCGGGAAAAGGCTTGCCGCCGCGGCGATAGCGCTTGGCCAGGTTGGAGACGGCGAGCAAGCTCATACCGAGGCGCCTTGCCGGTCGAGCAACGGCTCGGCGTCGAGGTCGAGATGGGCGTCGCGCAGTGCGCGCGTATAGGCGTGGCGCGGTGCGTTGATGATTTCCGCCGTCGCGCCAAGTTCAACCAGCTCGCCATGGCGCAGCACCGCGATGCGCTCGGCCAGCCTGGCGGCCAGCGCAATGTCGTGGCTGATGAAAACAAGAGTCATGCCGTCCTCCGCCACCAGCCGGTGGATCAGGGCGACAATCTCGGCCTGCACGATGGTGTCGAGCGCGCTGGTCGCCTCGTCGGCGATCAAGAGCTTCGGCCCGGCGGCGATGGCCGCGGCGATCGCGACGCGCTGTTTCTGGCCGCCGGAAAGCTGATGTGGATAGGTATGCAAGGCGGCATCTGGATCGGGGAGACGGACGCGTTCGAGCAGGGTTTTGGCTCGTGCCAGGGACTGTGACCAATCGAGGCCGAGATGCGTGCGAGCGACTTCGGCGATCTGTTTGCCGACCGGCATTACAGGGTCGAGGCTGGAGGAGGGGTCCTGGAAGACGAAGCCGATATCGCGGCCGCCCACTGGCTGAAAATGCAGAGGTTGGCGATCCTTCGCACCCCCCTCTGTCCTGCCGGACATCTCCCCCGCAAGGGGGGAGATTGGAAGTTTCGCCGACGGCTCCCCTTCTGCAACGTTGACGGTTGGCGAAGGCAGAGAGGAGAGAGCAATCTCCCCCCTTGCGGGGGAGATGTCCGGCAGGACAGAGGGGGGTGTGACGGAACGAGGCGGTTGGGATTGCCACTCAATCGAGCCTCCAATCTTGGAGGAGGCAAGCAACAACCCCGCGATCGCCAGCGCCAGCGTGCTCTTGCCCGAGCCGCTTTCGCCGATGATCGCCAGCCGCTCACCAGCAGCAACCTCAAGACTCACACCCTTCAGCGCCGCCACCTCGACACCATCGCGACGGTAGCGCACCGAAAGATCGCGGATCGAGAGCAGTGCCGTCACGACAGGCTCCTGCGCACCGCGGTGCTTTCCACCACGCCCTCGCCGGCGAGGTAGACGCCGAGCACGGTCAACACCAGCGCGATGCCGGGAACGATCGAGAGGAAGGGCGCGGTGCGCAAAACAGCACGGCCTTCGGCGATCATGCCGCCCCAGGTGACGCGGTTGGGGTCGCCGAGGCCGAGGAAGGACAGCGCCGCTTCGGTGAGGATGGCCGCCGCCACGATCACCGAGGAGAGCGCCAGCACCGGCGGCAGCGCGTTGGGCAGCACTTCTCGAAAGGCGATCGCAATCGGATGCATGCCGATGACGCGGGCGCCGGCGACGTAGTCGCGCTCGCGGATCGACAGTACCTCGGCGCGGGCAACGCGCGCGGGTCCGGTCCAGGCGCCGAGCGCTATTGCCCCGACGACTACGCCGAGCGATGGGCCGACGATGCTGACGAAAGCCAGCGCCAGCAGAAAGCTTGGCACGGTCTGGAAGGCGTCGGTGACGCGCATCAGCACCTCATCGATCAGGCCGCCAGCAAAACCGGCCAGCGTGCCGACCACCGCGCCGATCAGGAGCGCCGCGGCGGCCGCGGCCAGCCCGACGGCCAATGAGGTGCGGGCGCCGTGGAACAGCTCGGCGAGCACGTCGCGGCCGAGCCGGTCGGTGCCGAGCGGCAGCGACCAGTCCTGGAATGGCGGCAGCAGCGCCGGACCGGCGATCGCCTGCGGGTCGCCCGGGAAAAGCGATGGCGCCGCCAGCGCCATCGCCGCCAGCAAGGCAAGGATGAGCGCGCCGGCAATCGCTTCCGGCGTGCGGAAGAAGCGGCGCAGCCGGTTCATGCGCCGGCCTCGCTGGCGCCGACGCGCGGATCGAGGAAGGCATAGGCGAGGTCGACAAGGAGGTTGATGACGACGACCAGGACGGCGCTGACCAGGATGATGCCGAGCAGCAGCGGCGTGTCGCGCCCGGCGACGGCTTCCTGCGCCAGCCGGCCGAGGCCGGGGACAGCAAAGACACTTTCGATGACGACGCTGCCGCCCAGCATCTGCGCCGATTGCAGGCCGAGCATGGTGACCAAAGGCAAGAGCGCGTTGCGGGCGACATGGGCAAGCATGATGCGGCGGCGCTGGAGGCCCCTGGCGCGGGCGGCAAGGATAAAATCCTGACGCCAGGCCTCGGCCATGCCGGCGCGCATCATGCGCAGATAGAGTGCCAGGTAGATGAAGCCGAGCGCTGCCACCGGCAGCACGAGATGGGTGGCAATGTCGGCAGCCCGCGCTAGACCCGCCTTGCCGGAGGCGATGGTTTCGATGCCGCCGATCGGCAGCCAGCGCAGATCGGCGGCGAAGACGACGATCAGCACCAGGCCGAGCCAGAAGCCGGGCACGGCATAAAGCGCCAGCGAGCCGATCGACAGAAAACGGTCGCGAAAGCTGCCGGGTCTCGCGCCGGCATAGATGCCGAGCGCCGAGCCGAGACCGAAGGAGAGCGCGGTGGCGCTGCCCATCAGGGTCAGCGTGGTCGGCAGGCGTTCGAGGATGACGTCGCGGATCGGCCGCGAGAAGGTGACTGAATGGCCGAGGTCGAGATGCAGCAATGCCCAGAGGTAGTTGGCGAGCCGCGTCAGCTCCGACTGGTCGAGGCCCCAGCGGTGGCGCAGCAATTCGATCATGCCGGCGTCGCCGCCGGTCGAGACGATATAGGCGTCGACCGCGTCGCCGGGTGCGGCTTCGAGGAGGAGGAAGCTGCCGATGATCACGATGAGGAGCACGAAGACGCTGCCGACGAGGCGGCGGCGCAGGAGGGTAAGGGCACGGGTCATGGCGAAATGACGCCGCTTGCAGACAGTAAAGGTCGCGCTCTACGGCGCCCCCCTCTGTCCTGCCGGACATCTCCCCCACAAGGGGGGAGATCAGCTGTGATCGCGGTTTTCGCCAATCTCCAAGGTTGCAGGAAAGTGCGGGGCGTCGAAGCTGCCAATCTCCCCCCTTGTGGGGGAGATGTCCGGCAGGACAGAGGGGGGCGCGAAGGAACTCTCATTCTCGAAACTCAGCACCCCGACTGTTGATCCGCAAGTGCGAGATCAACCCGCCAAATAAGTGTCCGCCCAGTTCGACACCGCCCAGCGCGGGTTGTTGGCGATGTTCCCGACCGTATCGCGGGCGACGCTGATGAAGCTCCATTCGGCGACATTGATCAGCGGAAGATCCGCCACAACTTTTTTCTGGAACTCCTTGTAGAGCTCGGTGCGGGCGGCGGTGTCGAGCGTCTCGGATGCCTTGGCAATCAGCGCGTCGAGGTCCGCGTTCTTGTAGCCGCCCTGGTTGGAGAAGGGCACGCCGTCCGGAATGCCGCTCTGCACCAGGATGGTGGTCGAGATCGCCGGGTCGCCGCGGAACACCGGCGGGCCGACGGCGAGATCGAAGGCATGATCGGTGTAGACGGCCTTGATGTGGGCGGCCGAGTCGTTGTTGACGATCTCGGCATCGATGCCGATCGCTGCCAGCGCCTGGCGCAGATAGTCGCCGAATTGCTTTGTCTCGTTGAAGTAGGGCGCCGGAAAGAGCTTGAGCGAGAACCGCTTGCCGTCGTCGGCGCGCTTGTAGCCGGCCTCGTCCAGCAGGTCGTTGGCCTTGGCGATATCGAAGGCGTAGGTCGGGACATCGGCGGTGTAGAACTGCGGATCGTTCTTCGGCACCGGGCCGGTGGCGGTCGCGGCGTAGCCGAGGAAGATCGTCTTGACGACGAAGTCCTTGTCGATGGCATGCGCGATCGCCTGCCGCACTTTCAGATCGGCCAGTTCCTTGCGGCGGTGATTGATCTCGACGACCAGCTGGTAGGTCAGCCCTTCATAGCCCTTGGTGATGACCTTCAGGCCCGGCAGCTTGGAGATGCGGTCGAGGTCGGCGAGCGGCACGGCGGAGAAGGCGGCAAGCTGGATCTCTTCGGCCTCGAGCGCCGCGGCCGCCGAGGTGCGGTCGGGCAGCACCTGATAGACGATCTCATCAAGATAGGGCTCGCCCTTGCCCCAATAATCGTCGTTCCTCGCCAGCCGGTAATACTGGCCGGCCTTATATTCGGCGAACTTGAACGGTCCGGTGCCGACCGGCGCGTTGTTGGCCGGGTTGTCCTCGATCTTGCCGTTCTCATAAACATGCTTCGGCACGATGCTCGACAGCGCCGGCAGGGCGTTGCGGATCAGCTGGAACGGCGTCGGCTTGGCGAATTTGAACACGGCGGTGAGGTCGTCGGGCGTGTCGACCGAGCTCAGATCCTTGAACACGGTGCGGCCGAGGTTTTGCAGCGGCTTCCAGACCTGCAGCGCCGAGAACGCGACGTCGGCGGAAGTAAAAGGCTTGCCGTCATGCCATTTGACGCCGTCGCGCAATTTGAAGGTCACCGACAGGCCGTCGGCCGCACCTTCCCAGGAGAGCGCCAGGCGCGGCTCAAGTCCATCCTTGCCGTCGAAGGAGCCTCGGCCAGCGTCTCGACGATCTTGCTGGAGATGAAGAAGACGCCGTTGGAGGCGACGATCGCCGGGTTGAGGTTGCGCGGCTCGGAGTCGGCGGCGACGATCAGCCTTCCGCCCTTCTTCGCCGTTTGCGCGCGACCGATGGCTGGCAGCGCGGTCGAGGCCAAAAGCAGCGCCGAGCCGGCCAGCACACCGCGGCGTGAAATCGTGAATTCGGACATCGCTCAACTTCCCTCTTCACCCGCGACAGGCGCGGGCGACCTCGAATGGACGGGATTATGGCCCTTGGCAAAGGTTTCGCCAGGGACGGATTTGGCGCAGCATAGCTTGGCTTTGAAATTTTCGTCCGCTGGACCAGTTATACTCGGGCTGCTGTTGCCGACATCTGGTATGACCAGATAGAGCGCTATGCCTACTTGAGATCGCTGTGGCCGCGTATATCGACCGAGCGCTGCCGATTCTGGCTGGACCAGAGTGGTCAAAATGATGCAGGTTTGGCCGACAGCCAAAAGTTCAAGAAGATGGGCCGCTCGAGCGGCCGGGAAATTCAGGGAGAGGCCGATGAACATCGCTCCGGGCAAAGCCGAAGTCGGCAGCATCCCGTTCGATCAGGCGCGGGTGGACCGGTTGATGGAGGAGGCCGGCATCGACGTGCTGTTCGCCACCTCCAAGCACAACACGCAATATCTGCTCGGCGGCTATAAGTTCATCTTCTTCGCGGCGATGGATGCGATCGGCCACAGCCGCTATTTGCCGATCGTTCTTTACGAGAAGGGCGGGCCGGAGCACGCGGCCTATATAGGCAACAAGATGGAAGGCGGCGAGCATCAGAACCATCCGTTCTGGACGCCGACATTGCATGCCGCCTGCTGGGGCACGCTCGACGCCGCCAATCTCGCGGTGGAGCATCTGCGGAAGATCGGCAAGTCGGCGGCCCGCATCGGTATCGAGCCGGGCTTCCTGCCGTCGGACGCCTATACGCTGATCCGCAAGGCGCTGCCGGACGCGAAGCTCATCGATGCAACCGGCATGCTGGAGAACATGCGCGCCATCAAGACCGAGGCCGAGCTTGAGAAGTTGCGCATCGCCTCGGAGCTGATTACGGACTCGATGCTGGCCACAATCGCCTGGGCGCGCGAGGGCACGACCAAGACCGACATCATCGAGCGGCTCAGGCGCGAGGAGACCAATCGCGGCGCGCATTTCGAATACTGCCTGCTGACGCTGGGCTCCAGCCACAACCGCGCCGCCTCAAGCCAGGCTTGGAAGAAGGGAGAAGTGCTGTCGATCGATTCCGGCGGCAATTATCACGGCTATATCGGTGACCTCTGCCGCATGGGCGTGCTTGGCGAGCCGGATGCAGAGCTCAAGGATCTGCTGGCCGAGGTCGAAGCGGTGCAGCAGGCGGCCTTCTCCAAGGTCAAGGCCGGCACGCTGGGCGGCGACATGATCGCCCATGCGGAGGGTGTGCTGAAGGCCTCGAAGGTCGCGTCCTATACGGACTTCTTCGCCCACGGCATGGGGCTGATCACGCATGAGGCGCCGTTCCTGATGACCAACCATCCGGTCACCTATGAGGGCACCTATGCGGCCAAGCCGCTGGAGAAGAACATGGTGCTTTCGGTCGAGACGACCATGCTTCACCCGACGCGCGGCTTCATCAAGCTGGAGGACACGGTGGCGGTGACGGACACCGGTTATGTGATGTTCGGCGATCGCGGGCGCGGGTGGAATAGGGGCGGGGCCGCATAGAGGTGAAGGTTGGCGCTGCCCTCAATGAGGGGCAGCGCTGCCTTAGCAGAAGATTCAATTCATCACTGTCCCGCCGGCAGCAGCCTGAAATCCGGCAGGTCGCGCAGCGCGAGCTCCGATCCGGCTGGCGAATAGACGACGAAGAGCTGCATCGGCTGGTCGCCGGTGTTGAGCGTCGAATGGAACCGGCTTTCGGGCACATAGATGGTGCAGCCGGGACCAACCTTCGCCACCACCGGATTGCCGTTCTCGTCCTCGACCATCTGCTCGCCATTGCCCGAGATGACGAAGATGATCTCCTCCGCGCCCGGATGATTGTGGCGGGTGTGTCCCTTGCCGGACGGCAGGTCGACGACGCCGCCGGAAAAGCGTTCGGCGCCGTTCACTTCCGGCGCGACGGTGAGGGCCAGCCTGCCCCAATCGAAGCCGAAGGCGCTGACGTCCTTCGGGTAGACGAACACATTGCTCCTGTCGGTCATTGCCTCATCCCTTCCTGTTCGCCTTGAAATCCGCCGTCTGTCCGGCGATCGCCGCCTCGGCCGGCAGCCGCTCCATCGAGCTTGCACCGTAGAAGCCGTGCAGCCCCTCGCAGCGCTCCAGAATGTAGCGTGCGTCGTCGGGCATCGAGATCGGCCCGCCATGACAGAGCAGGATGACGTCCTTGCGCACCGAGCGCGCGGCGTCGGCAATGGCGTCGATCTCCTTCACGCAGGCGTCGAGCGACTTGGCCGACGTCGCGCCGATCGAGCCGCCGGTCGTGACGCCCATATGAGCGACGACGATGTCGGCTCCGGCTCGTGCCATGGCGCGCGCTTCATCCGGGTTGAAGACGTAAGGCGTGGTCAAAAGGTCAAGCTTGTGCGCCTCGGCGATCATGTCGACCTCAAGCCCAAAACCCATGCCGGTCTCCTCAAAACTCTGGCGCATGGTGCCGTCGAACAGGCCGACGGTCGGAAAATTCTGCACGCCGGAAAAGCCCATCGTCTTCAGCTCGGTCAGCAGCAGCGGCATGATGACGAACGGATCGGTGCCGTTGACGCCGGCCAGCACCGGCGTCTTCTTCACCACCGGCAGCACTTCATAGGCCATCTCCTTGACGATCTCGTTGGCATTGCCATAGGCGAGCAGGCCGGCGGCGGAGCCGCGGCCGGCCATGCGGTAGCGGCCGGAATTGTAGATGATAATGAGGTCGATGCCGCCGGCTTCTTCGGCCTTGGCCGACAGGCCGGTGCCGGCGCCGCCGCCGACGATCGGCACGCCGTCGGTGATCATCTTGCGGAACTTTTCCAGGATTTCTCTGCGCGGGATGGCGGCCATGCTTGTCGGGTCTCACTTCTAGGCAATGTCGAGGAAGGCCTTGGCGGCAGCGTTGGCGAATGCGGGGTCGTTGATGTGCAGCGGCAGGCGCGTCACGGTGCGGTTCTTTGTCGGCTTGATGGAGCGCTCGATGGCGTCGAACAGGGCGGCATCGGCTTCCGCGTCGAAGAAAGCGCCGCCTTCGATATCGAGCGCGGACACGCCTTTTTCCGGGATGAGGAAGCGGACCGGACCGTCGCAGCGGGCGAGGCGGCCGCCGATCCATTCGCCGATCTTGCGGCACTCCTCGGCCGTGGTGCGCATCAGCATCACGTTCGGGTTGTGCTCGTAAAACAGCCGGCCCCGATAGCGCGCGGGGATCGTCGACGGCGCCCAGAAGTTGACCATGTCGAGCGCGCCGACTGAGCCGACATAGGGCAGTTTCGTACGGGCAATGGCGCCAAAGCGATCCTCCGTCGCCGGCAGCACGCCGCCGAACAACAGGTCGCAGACTTCGGTGGTGGTGATGTCGAGGACGCCAGAGAGCAGACCGCTGTCGGCGAGCTTCTCCATCGAGCGGCCGCCGGTGCCGGTGGCGTGGAAGACCATGCAGTCATAGTCGGCGCGCAACCGGTCGGCGATTGCCGTGACGCATGGCGTTGTGACGCCGAACATGGTCAAGCCCAGCGCCGGCTTGCCGGTGGCTGACGGGGCCGGCCTTGCGGCCATGCCAGCGATGGCCTGGGCTGCATTGTGCAATACGACGCGCGACAGCCGGTTGAGGCCTGCCATGTCGGTCACCGACGGCATCATGACGATATCGGAGACGTCGACATAAGGCGCGGTGTCGCCGGATGCGAGCGTCGAGACCATGATCTTCGGCAGGCCCAGCGGCAGCGCGCGCATGCCGGCGGTGACGATCGAAGTGCCGCCGCCGCCGCCGATGCCGATCACGCCGGCGACATCGTCGCGGGACCGGATGAAGCGGTTAAAGGCGACACCCATGCCGGCAACGGCAGTGCCGCGATCGTCGATGCCGAGCACCGCGCCAGCTCCGTCCGGATGATGCGCAGCGACCTCGCTGGCCTGGATATCCACCGGCACGGTTGCGCCGCGCGTGCCGATATCGACGCGGGCGACCGCGCCACCAGCAGCTGCGACGGCATCGGCCAGAAAGGCGAGTTCCTCACCCTTGGTGTCGGCCGTGCCGACCACATAGATGCGCGTCATCAGCGTTCCCCGGTGTCTCTTCCCGCTGTCTGGCAGGCTCGGCGTTGCTGCCTTCCGCTTTCATGCCCGGCGCGGTGCCTTGCAATTTTTTGAGACGCGCGTATCGTATTGACATGGATGTCTCACGTCAACAAGCCGCTTCGAACGATGACGCCGAGCAAATGCCGGCAGCCGAAAAGGGGCCACGCGCGCGAACGAGGCGGCTGATGCTGGAGACGGCGACGCGGCTGATGCAATCCGGCGTGACGCCTTCGGTCAGTGAAGTCGCCGAGGCAGCGGAAGTGTCGCGCGCGACCGCTTATCGCTACTTCCCCAGTCAAGCGGCGCTTGTGCAGGCGGTCGTCGATGAAGGGCTGGGTCCGATCCTGACCTGGAAATCGGCTTCGACCGATCCCGAGCAGCGGGTGGCGGATCTGTTCGCCACCGCCATGCCGCGCATCGAGGCTTTCGAGGCGACGTTCAAGGCGGCGCTCAAGCTTTCGCTCGACCAGTGGGCGCGGCGGCAGGCGGGCACGCTGGGCACCGAACCGGCCTTCACGCGCGGCCATCGCGTCGACCTCCTGAAGGATGCGATCGCGCCCCTCAAGGGTCAACTCAAGCCGCGTCAGTTCAAGCGTCTTGCCCAGGCCTTGTCGCTTATGTTCGGCGTCGAGGTGCTGATCGTGCTGAAGGACATATGGGGGCTGGAGAGCCGTGACATGATGTCGGTCGCCGAGTGGGCGGCGGGCGCGTTGGTGCGCGTGGCGATAGCGGAATCAGAGGCGAAAGCGAGTGGAGTTTCGACATCATCGAAGGCCGGGAAGCCTTAAATCTGGTTCGACCAGATTGGAGAGCCAGCTACCGATAATAATTGTGGTGCATCGCCGGAAGCAAGGCCCTCATGTATCAAGGAGTAGGAAAAATAAGGTAAAACAGACAGATACTGTCTCAATTGGCTTGTCGAACTGGTTTTGAGCGTACAAGAAAGAGCTTGACGTCTCATTTGAATTGGTAATACCAGATCAGGATGGATAAAGCGGATCGAAAGTGAGGGCTGCGATCCATTTTCCGAGCAGGGCGAGGAGGCCCGAAACGGAAAAGTGCCATCACGGAGGAACTACCAGAGCCGACCAAGCTGCCGGCTCGCATGACACGGTAGAATGCGCACAAGGGAGGAAAACTATGCGCAAGATAGTGACCAGCGTGATCGCTGGTATCGGCTTGGCGCTTGCCTGCGGAACATCCGTCCGCGCGCAGGACAAGGAACTCACCATCTTCTGGGCGGAATGGGATCCGGCGAACTATCTGCAGGAACTCGTCAATGACTATACGGCCGAGACAGGCGTGAAGGTCACGGTGCAGACCACGCCGTGGCCGGATTTCCAGACCAAGGCCTTCACCGAGTTCAACGCGCATGGCGACGCCTACGACATGGTGGTCGGCGACTCGCAGTGGCTGGGCGCCGGTTCGACGCAGGGCCACTATGTCGACCTGACCGACTTCTTCAACCAGCACAAGCTTGGCGATGTGATGGCGCCTGCGACCATCAAGTATTATGCCGAATATCCCGGCGGTTCCGGCAAATACTGGGCGATCCCGCTGGAAGGCGATGCGATCGGCTGGTCCTACCGCAAGGACTGGTTCGAGGATCCGAAGGAGAAGGAAGCCTTCAAGGCGAAATACAACTACGACCTCGACATCCCGAAGACCTATGCGCAGCTGCGCGACATCGCCGAGTTCTTCCACCGCCCGGACCAGAAGCGGTACGGCGTCGCCATCTACACCGACAATTCCTATGACGCGATGGCGATGGGTGTCGAAAGCGCCATCTTCAGCTATGGCGGCGACCTCGGCGACTACGCAACCTACAAGGTCGACGGCATTACCAATTCGAAAGAGGCTGCCGCCGGCCTCGACATGTACAAGGAACTCTACAAGTTCACGCCTCCGGGCTGGGGCAAGACCTTCTTTGTGGAAGACAATCAGGCGATCACCGGCGGCCTCGCCGCGATGAGCATGAACTTCTTCGCCTTCTTCCCGCCGCTGGTGAACAAGGCCACCAATCCCTATGCCGACGTCACCGGCTTCTTCGCCAACCCGGCCGGTCCGGACGGCAAGCGCTTCGCCGCTCTCGGCGGCCAGGGCATCTCCGTCGTCTCGTACTCGAAGAACAAGGACGAGGCGATGAAGTTCCTTGAATGGTTCATCAAGGACGAGACCCAGAAGAAGTGGGCCGAGCTCGGCGGCTACACGTGCAGCCAGGCCGTGCTGAAGTCGGAAGCCTTCCAGAGTGCCACGCCCTACAACAAGGCGTTCTACGACACGATGTTCATGGTCAAGGACTTTTGGGCAACGCCTGAATATGCCGAAGTGCTCGATCAGTTGAACCAGAACATCTATCCGTTCGTGGTCGGCGGCAAGGGCACCGCCCAGGAAGCGCTCGACAAGACCGCCGCCGACTGGAAGGCGACGTTCACCAAGTACAACCGCTACAAGTAAGCATCACAGTCAGAATGCCGGAGGAGGGCTTCCCCTCCGGCATTTCTGTTTTCAGGGAGAACGACCGTTGGCTTCGGTAGCCCTCACACATCTTGATCCCGCATCCAGGGCCGCCGCGCGCGGCTGGTCGGATTTGACCATCCGCAACATGTTCATCATCCCGACGCTGGTTTTCCTGATTGTCTTCAACATTTTTCCGCTAATCTATTCGCTGGGCTATTCCTTCACCAACTTTGCCGCGAACCGCAGCGAGCCCTGGCAGTTCGTCGGCTTGCAGAACTATCGCGAGCTGCTCGCCGACGACCACATCTGGTCGAACTTCGTCATCACCGCGAAATACGTGATCGTTTCGGTGGCCGGCCAGATGATCGTGGGCTTTGGCCTTGCGCTTCTGCTCAACCGCAGCTTCCCGATGAAGGGCCTGATCACCACGCTTTTGCTGTTGCCGATGATGATGTCGGCGGCGGTCGTCGGCCTGTTCTGGCAATTGCTCTACAGCCCGTCCTGGGGACCGATCAACTACGTCTTTGGCCTCGGCGACTTTGCCTGGCTCTCCAACCCGGACAGCGCGCTCTACGCGGTGGCGATCACCGACATCTGGATGTGGTCGCCTTTCGTCATGCTGCTCTCGCTTGCCGGCCTTTCGGCCGTGCCGCAGCATCTTTATGAGGCCGCGGCGATCGACCGCGCCAGCTGGTGGTACACCTTCACACGCATCACCTTGCCGCTGGTCTCACCGATCCTTTTGATTGCGCTGATCTTCCGCACCATGGAAGCCTTCAAGACCTTCGACATCGCCTACACCATGACGACGCAGCCGACCGCCGAGCTGATCGCGATCCGGCTCTACAAGCAGGCGTTCCAGCAATGGGACACCGGCAAGTCCTGCGCGCTGGCCTACATCGTGCTGATCATGGTGCTGGCCATCACCAACCTCTACGTGAAGTATCTCAACAAGGTGAAGGAGCGCTGAGATGGCCGCCGTACGCACTTCTTCCGAGGTCGCGCTCAACCGCGCGGCAATCGCCGCGGTGCTGATCGCGACACTGATCTTCCTGGCGCCCATCTACTGGATCGCCTCCACGGCTTTCAAGCCGAAGGAACTCGCCGTCAGCGTGCCGCCGACCGTGCTCTTCGAGCCCGAGGTGACGCCGTTCGTGCGCCTCTTCACCAAGCGGGTGCAGATGCAGAAGACCGTCGACCCGCAAGCCTACGAGGCAGCACCGTGGTGGGAAAAAAAGATCTATGACGGGGGCGAGCGGGTGCTGAAGGTCGGCAAGGACGTGCAGCTTTCGCAATATCCCGACCGGTTCATGAACAGCCTGATCGTGGCGATCGTCAGCACCGTGCTCGCGGTCGGCATGGGAACGTTCACGGCCTACGGCTTCTCGCGCTTCAGAATAGCCGGCGAGGCGGATCTCCTGTTCTTCATCCTGTCGACACGCATGCTGCCGCCGGTGGTCGTCGCCATCCCGATGTTCCTGATGTACCGGATGGTCGGCCTGAACGACTCGCATATCGGGCTCATCATTCTCTACGTCGCCTTCAACCTGTCCTTTTCGGTCTGGCTTATGAAGGGCTTCATGGACGAGATCCCGAAGGAGTATGAGGAGGCGGCGCTCGTCGACGGCTACACGCGCATGCAGGCCTTCTTCAAGATCGTGCTGCCGGAAGCGGCGACCGGCATCGCCGCCACCGCCGTGTTCTGCTTCATCACCGCCTGGAACGAATACGCCTTCGCGCTGATCATGACCAACCGGCGCGCCCAGACCGCGCCGCCCTTCATCCCGTCGCAGATAGGCTCCGGCCTGCCGGACTGGACGACGATCGCTGCAGGCACGTTCCTGTTCCTGCTGCCGGTCGCGATCTTCACCTTCCTGCTGCGCAACCACCTGCTTCGCGGCGTGACCTTCGGAGCGATCCGCAAATGAGTTTTCGCGCCGTTAACGAGAAGTACCTGCTGCCGGCCTCGCAGATCCTGATGGTGCTCGGCATCGTCGCGCTCTGCCAGCATGGAGCCTCGGCCTGCATTCCTATGGCGTGACGATCATCCTGATCGGGCTGATCGGCTTCAACATCACGTCCAAGATCGCGCCGGAGCGCAAGGAAGAAACCGGCGCCGCGGCGCATGAGGGAGCCCGGCAGTGACGCAGATCGAACTTCGCGGCATCGAGAAATTCTTCGGCGCCGTCCAGGTCATCCACAATTTGAACCTCGCCATCGCCGACAACGAGTTCATCGTGCTGCTTGGGCAGTCGGGTTGCGGCAAGACCACGACGCTGCGCGCGATTGCGGGGCTCGAGACGATCGACGGTGGCGACATACTGATCGACGGCAAGGCGGTGCAGCACCTCAAGGCGGCCGACCGCGATATCGCGATGGTGTTCCAGTCCTTCTCGCTCTACCCGCATATGACGGTATTCGAGAACATCGCCTTTCCGCTGCGCGCGACGCGCATGAGCGGCGGCGAGGTCGACAAGGCGGTACGCGAGGTTGCCCGCGTGCTGCGCATCACCGACCTGCTCGACAAGAGGCCGTCGGCGCTGTCGGGCGGCGACATGCAGCGTGTGGCGATCGGCCGGGCGCTGGTGCGGCGTCCGAAGGCGATGCTGATGGACGAGCCGATCGGCGCGCTGGACGCCAAGCTGCGCGAGGAGATGCGAGCCGAGATCAAGCGGCTTCACATCAAGCAGGGGTCGACCACGATCTATGTCACCCATGATCAGATCGAGGCGATGAGCCTCGCCGACCGCATCGTCATCATGCATGAAGGCTTCATCCAGCAGGTCGGAACGCCGGACGAAGTCTATTCGCATCCGGCCAACCTGTTCGTCGCCCAGTTTGTCGGCAGCCCGGTGATGAACGTCGCCGAGGCCAGCGTCACCGATGAGGCTGGGGCCGCCTCCGTTACGGTCGGCGGTGCGCCGGCGGGCTTCGAGTTCCCAGGCGCGCTCCTGTCCAAGCTCAACGGCCACGCCGCCAATGGCGGCCTGACGCTCGGCATCCGGCCTGAGGGTGTGCTGGTCCGGCACGATGCCGCTGCCGGCTACATGCCGGTCGAGGCGCAGATCATCGAGCCGCTCGGCTCCTTCGACATCGTCGACCTCAAGGTCGGCTCCAAGATGCTGCGCGCCCGCACCAAGGCCGGCTACGTCTCGGGTCCCGGTGAGAAGGTCCATGCCCGCATAGACCCGGAGCAGGCGCATTTCTTCGACACCGCAAGCGGCAAGTCACTCGGAGTAAGGCTGTAATGGCCCATATCGAACTGAAGAACATCACCAAGAAGTTCGGCGGCCATACCGCGCTGACCGGCCTCAATCTCGACATCGCCGATGGCGAATTCTTCGTGCTGCTCGGCGAAACCGGAGCCGGCAAGACGACGACGCTCAGGATGATCGCCGGCCTGGAGAAGCCGACCGAGGGCCAGGTCTTCATCGACGGCGTCGACGTCGCCGACTGGGGCGCGGCCGAGCGCGACGTGGCCCTGGTGCTGCAGCAATATTCGCTCTACCCGCGCTACACGGTGCGGCAGAATCTGGAGTTCCCGCTGAAGCCTAAGATCCGCCGCCTGCCGGACGCCGAGATCAAGGATCGCGTCACGCGTGCCGCGCGCACGCTGCGCATCGAGCACCTGCTCGATCGCAAGACCGACCGGTTGTCCGGCGGCGAGATGCAGCGCGTCTCGATCGGCCGGGCGATCGTGCGCAAGCCGCGCGTGTTTCTGATGGACGAGCCGTTGTCGGCGCTCGACGCGAAACTCCGCGAAGCGCTGCGCACGGAGTTGAAAAACCTCCAAATGCAGCTCGGCGCGACGTTTCTGTTCGTCACCCACGACCAGATCGAGGCGATGTCGATGGGCGACAAGGTCGGCGTGCTCAACCATGGGCGCATCGTCCAGACCGGCACGCCGCAGGAGATCTACAACAATCCGCGCGACACCTATGTCGCGAGTTTCGTCGGCTCGCCGCCGATGAACCTTATCGACGGCAAGCTGGTCGAAAACCGCGCGGTGATGGCGCCGATGAATTTCGAATTGCCGCTTTCAGGGGGAGCCAGGGCTTTTTCGGGGGAGAAGACGGGCGGTGCGACCGACGGTCGCCCGCTCGTCTTCGGCATCCGTCCGGAGGACGTCTATCTGGAAAGCGGCGCGCCGGTCGAGGCGCGCGTCCATGATGTCGAGAACCATGGCGTCGAGAAGATCGTGACGCTCAGGGTCGGCGATGCGATGCTGAGAGCTACCGTGCCGGCCAGAACCGCCGTCGAGATCGAGCAGCCGGTCCGTTTTGCCTGGAACCCGGACAAGGTGGTGATGTTCGACAAGGGTAGCGGGGTGAGCCTGCGGCACGCCGGATAGGTCTCAGCTCAGCGGTGAGGCGATCTCTAGTTAGTGCTTCCGTCGGCTGGCGTTTCGATGCCGATGCCGATGCCGGTGGCTGTCGGCCGATGGCGAAGGGGCTCGATGAGCAAACCAAGCACCGTCTGGCTGCGCTCATCATCGCAGCCGTCCAGCCCGATCCCTCGCGGTAGGACCGACGGTTGGAAGCTGCCGAAGATGCGATCCCAGAGCGTCAGAAATGTCGAATAGTTGGAATTGGTTTCGGGCACCCAGCGGGAATGGTGAACGACATGCATGGCCGGCGTGGCGATCAGCCACGCAAGACGACGATCGATCTGTTTAGGCAGGGCGATATTCGCATGCTGGAAGATCAAGACCGGCAGTTGGATAACAGGATAGAGCATGACGGCGGCAGGCGGGATACCGAAGGCCAGGATTGCCGTTCCGAGAAAGACAGGCCTCAGCGCCGCCTCCAACGGATGGCTGCGGAAGGAGGTCGTGACGTCCATCTGCGGGTCGCTGTGGTGGACTCGGTGCAATCGCCAGAGCAGCGGCACGGCGTGGCTGACCCGGTGGCGCCAGTAGTCCATAAGGTCGAGCAGGAGGATGCCGGCGGCGATGATCATCCAGGACGGCTCGATCGCGGCCAGTCCCCAATGATGGGCCTCGACGGTGGAGGATAAAGCCAGCAACGCGCCCGCCATGAGCCCGCCGATGATGATGCCGATAACCGAGATCACCAGGTTTCGGCGGCCTCGGCACCAATCGCGCTTTCCCGGACGCGCGGCTTGCAAGCCCTCCCACATCCAAATGCCGAGGAAGGTCAGGAGAAGGACGACAGGCGGCAATTTGGAGAGCAAGCTGTCCACGGGCGTCCTCCCTCGCCACGGCTTCTTTCCGCTCGAGCGATCGGCTAGAATAGCCTTGCCCGCAGGAGGATAAAGTCGGCCGGATGGCCGACAGGAGGCGGCCATGGCCGACCGGTTGCTTCGTGATCGCGTGGTGGAAGCGGTACGCGCCGCGGATCTGCTTAGCGATACCGGCTCGGTCGTATCGCTTGCGGTCGAGGCGCTCTCGGCCGCCTGTCCGCATGGTGTGGCCTTGGCGTTCACCCGGCGGGGAGATGGCGGCTTCGGATCGGTTGCGGCCTCGCGCGAAGGTCAGATGCTGCGGCTCGAAAGCGTGCCGCGTCCGCAGGCGCCGGTCCGTTGGGTTGTCAAGCTCGATCACGTGCCCGACTGGCAGCAGAACCGTTGGGTCGAGCCGATCAGATCGGGTGTCCACGGCAAGGACTATTTCCTTCGGGTCAATCCGCTGCCGATGATGTTGATGGGCGACATGCGCAACCCGCCGGACTATGGCCGGATCATGCTCTGCCGGGACGGTCGAATGCTGGCTTGGCTCGGCCTCTATGTGGACGGGAGGCGAGGATTCAGCGAGCGCGAGCAGGCGGAGCTTGCGCGGGTTGCGACAGAGCTAGCGGCGCCGCTTCGCCTCGCGGCCGTGCTCGAAAGTTCGCCTGCGCCGCCGAGGCTTTCTCCGCGACAGACAGAGATCATGATGCTGGGTCGACAAAGGCATGACCAACAAACAGATCGCCAAGGAACTCGATATCTCGCCGGCAACCGTGAAGACCCTGCTTGAACGGCTGTTCCGGATTTCGAAGGCGAAGAACCGGATCGCTCTGATCCATTGGTGGCAAGGCACCGATTAGCCGACGTATTCGGCAGTGGAACGTGGCCTGCCCGCTGTTCGGTCACTTCGGCAGATAGGTCTCGTAGGGCGTGTCGTTGATCAACAGGACCACGCATTCGGTGTCGGACAGACAGGCATCGTCGTGCATCTCGTTGGCCTTCTGGGTCCAGTAGGAACCTGGCGGCAGCTCGACCTTGGTCGCTTCGCCGCCCTGCATCTGCCAATGCGCCCAAAGCCCCTTGATGACCACGGCGCGATAGTCGGCAGTATGCGCATGGACCGGAGCGCGCCAGTTGCCGGGAACCTTCAGCAACGTGCCGGCCGGAGCCTTGGCCCGTTCGCCCCATAGCGGGCCGAGGCGCTGCGGCTGGTCCGGCGCTTCGACGGCATAAGGGATCTTGTCGGCGGGCAGGTAGCTGTCTTCGAGGGCGAGCGCCGGTCCCGGATGGACGGTCAGCGCGGCAAACGCAAGCGGTGCAAGATGTTTGGCCATGGCGGTTTCCTCCGCCGGAGAGCTTATGCCGCCTCAGCAGGCGGGGAATGACGCGTCGTCCAAAAGACTTGGCAATTCCTCCAGTGCGGCAGCGGCTGGCACGGCAGTGGCATTGACTGCAGAGGTCAGGATTGCTCCTCGCCGCCGGCATTGCGCAGATGGCTCGGCGCGACGCCTATCACCCGCTTGAAGGCACGGCTGAAGGAGGCTTCCGAATCGTAGCCGAGTTTCGCCGCCGCGACCGACACCCTCATGCCGTCACGGGCGAGCCATTGCCGTGCCTGATGCATGCGCACGCGCAGCACATACTTAGCCGGCGTCTCACCGACCACGGTGGCGAAGCGCTGCGCGAAGGCCGAGCGCGAGCCCCCATCAATCGCGCCAGCGCCTCGACCGTCCAGTCGCGGTCGGGCTGCAGGTGGATCGCAGCGAGCACCTTGCCGACATCGGGATTGCGGACGGCGGCGATCCAGCCGGTGGCGTCGCCGCAGCCGTTCTCCACCCAGGAGCGGATGATCGTGGCGGCGAGCACATCGGCAAGGCGGGCAAGAATTCCGCCGGAGCCGACCCGGTCCATCGTCACCTCGCCGGCCATCGCGTCGAGCAGATGCTGGATGCCTGGCGCATTCGCCATCAGCTTATGCGCCTGCATCAGGTCGGGCATCATGTCGAGCAGCGGATGCGAGCCGTCGAGATTGAAATGCATGCTGCCGCAAAACAGCAAGGTCTTGCAGCCGTCGCAGCCGTTGGAGACGTCGTAGATGTTCTCGCAGACCGGCTCGATGGTGTAGCGGCCGATCGGCACGGGCGGCACGCCCGGCGCGCTGGCCAGTACGTGCTCGTCGCCGCGCGGGATAAGCAGCGCGTCGCCCACCGAGAGCTCGATCCATTCCTTGGCCGGCGAGAACAGCCAGCAGCCCTGCTGGCCGATGAAATGGAAGCGCGCCGCCTTCTGCGCGGGGAAGGAAACGGCCCAGGCTCGCCCAGCACGCAGCGGCCGTAATCGACGCCGTCGAGCCGCAATCCGCGCAGCATGTCGGTCAGCGGATCGCCGGATGCCGGTAAGGTGGTTTTGGACGAATTGTAATTCATTTCGGTGTTTTTAACATGGAAACTCCAGGTCGTCACTCCCTATGTTGCACTGCAGCCAAATGTTGCGCTGCAACTTTCCCGGAGACGTTTCCATGACCGAACCTGCCACAGGCGTTGTCGACGCCGCTATCCTCGACCGAACGGATGACGAAGAACGAACCGAGCCCGTATGGGGCGCGGTGGTCTCGCTGGCGCTCGGCGTGTTCGGCCTGGTGACCGCCGAATTCCTGCCCGCCAGCCTGCTGACGCGGCTGGCGCAGGATCTCGGCGTGAGCGAAGGCGCCGCCGGCCAGGCGGTGACGGCGACGGCCGTCGTCGGCGCGATCGCGGCACCCACTATGGCCATCGTCACCAAGCGGCTCGACCGCAGACTGGTGATGTGGATGCTCACCGTGCTTCTGATCGTCTCCAACCTGCTCGCCGCCTTCGCCTCCTCGCTAACAGTGCTACTTCTGGCCCGCGTTGTCCTCGGCGTCGCGCTCGGCGGCTTCTGGTCGATGTCGGCCGCCATGGCGATGCGGCTGGTGCCGATGCGGCTGATGCCGCGCGCCATGTCGATCATCCTGACCGGCGTTTCAGTGGCAACCGTGACGGCCGCACCCGTCGGCGCCTATGTCGGCGACATCTGGGGCTGGCGCACGGCCTTCATGATCGCGGCGGTCGTCGGCGCGCTGACCTTGCTGGTGCAGCTTGCCACCATTCCCAGCCTGCCGCCGACGGCCGTGGCAAGCTTCCGCACCCTGATTGAGGTGTTGAAGCGGTCGACGATCCGCGTCGCGCTTCTCGTCGTGTTGCTCGTCGCCTCGGGACAGTTTGCCGGCTTCACCTATGTGCGGCCGTTCCTGGAGACGGTGCCGGTCATGCCGATCGGGACGATCTCGCTGGTGCTGCTCGCTTATGGCATCGGCGGCTTCTTCGGCAACTTCGCCGGCGCCTTCCTCGCCGAGCGCAACCTGAAACTTGCGGTCGGACTGGCGCCGCTGTTGATCGCGCTGTCGGCGCTGGCGCTGCTTACGCTCGGCGCCTCGCCAGTAACGGCGGCCATCGCGGTGACCAGCTGGGGCTTCGCCTTCGGCGCTGTGCCGGTCGGGCTGCAGACCTGGCTGGTGCGCGCCGCGCCCGACCAGGCCGAGAGCGCCGGTGGCCTGATGGTCGCCACGTTCCAGGTGGCGATCGCGCTGGGTGCCGTGTTCGGCGGCCTGCTGGTCGACCATGCCGGCGTCGCCAGCGCCTTCGCCTACGGCGCCGTGGCGACGCTGCTTGCGGCCTTGGTGACTTTCGCCATGGGCCCGAAACAGGCCCAATAGCCAGATTCCGCGCTACGCTCATTCGGATCGGACCGAACCTTCAAGGGGCTCGGGCCGATCCTGCCGTGATCGCTGAGACGAAGCGCCGCAAACTGTGCTCGACATAGGCGATGAGATCCAGATCGTCCGGGTCGAAGCTCCACCACAGCAGCGAGCCCTGCCAGTGCGACGCCATCAACAAGCCGATGTCATCCGGCATGCCGCGGACATCGGCGAAGCAGTCGGAGAGCATCCTGCCAAGCGATGCCTTCCAGGCGGCGCCACGGGCCCTGAGCACCGGATCGCGCAGATCCTCGCGCAGGACCAGCAAGCCTTCGGCGTAGGATTCGATGTCGCCGTAGCCGCCGGAGAGCGCGACAAGCAGCGCGATGGCGCCGGCCGGAGTTTTGGTAACGGACCTCGCTGTCTCGTCGGTTTTCCGGTCCAGCCCATCCCAGGCATAGAGCAGCGCGCGCTGCTTCAGCAGCGTCTTGCTCTTGAAGCGCTGAACCAGCGTCGAGCCTGAAAGGCCGCAGGCTCGCGCCAGCCTTTCGAAGGTCAGCGCTTCCGGCCCGTCGGCATGCATCAGCCGGTAGGCGATTTCCAGCACCTGGTCGTCGGACTGGGTTTTCGGCCTGGTCATCTTGACATCCAAATATAAACGAATGATCATTATAAATGAAAGATAAGGCAGATGCCAACCTTTCATTTGTGCCGTTCTTGTCTTGGAGGTTCGATGAAGCTCGGAGGAAAGGTAGCCCTTGTCGCCGGCGCCACGCGCGGAGCCGGACGCGGCATCGCGGTCGAGCTAGGTGCCGCCGGCGCCACGGTTTATGTCACCGGGCGCACGACGCGGACGCAGCAGTCCGACTATCGTCGTCCGGAGACCATCGAGGAAACGGCCGAACTGGTCACCGCGCAAGGCGGAAGGGGCATTGCCGTCCGGGTCGATCATCTGGTCGCGGAGGAGGTGCGCGGATTGGTCGAGCGCATCCGCATCGAGCAGGGCCGGCTCGACATCCTCGTCAACGACCTCCGGGGCGGCGAAAAGCTGTTCGAATGGAACAAGCCGGTCTGGGAGCACAATCTCGACAATGGTTTGCGTCTTTTGCGGCTCGCGATCGACACGCACCTGATCACCGCGCACCATGCGCTGCCGCTGATGATGGAGCGGCAGGGTGGACTGCATGTCGAAGTCACCGACGGCACCGCTGAATACAATGCCGACCACTATCGGCTGTCGCCATACTACGACCTCGCCAAGGTGGCGGCGACACGCATGGCCTGGGCGCACGCCAAGGATCTTGCACCGCATGGCGCCACGTCGGTGTCGCTGACCCCCGGTTGGCTGCGCTCGGAGATGATGCTGGAAACCTTTGGCGTCAGAGAAGACAATTGGCGCGACGCGACCGCCAGGGTGCCGCACTTCGTCATCTCGGAGACGCCGCGTTTCGTTGGCCGCGCCGTCGTGCGCTTGCGGCGGATCCGGAGCGCTCGCGCTGGAACGGTCAGTCGCTGTCGAGCGGCGGGCTGGCGCAGGTCTACGGCTTCACCGACCTCGACGGATCGCGCCCTGATGCCTGGCGCTACGTGCCGGAAGTGCAAGACGCCGGCAAGCCGGCCGACGCGACCGGCTACCGATAGCCGCTCAGGCCGAGCGGCCGTCGAACTCGAAGACCTGCACCGCGGTGAGGTCGACGTCCTCGAGGCAATTGATGTTGATGTAGGCGCTGCGCTCACTGCTTCGGCTGA
Organism: Mesorhizobium loti; assembly: GCF_001510895.1. Lineage (GTDB taxonomy): Bacteria > Pseudomonadota > Alphaproteobacteria > Rhizobiales > Rhizobiaceae > Mesorhizobium > Mesorhizobium loti_A. The sequence continues at coordinate 68,034 of NZ_LPWA01000002.1, forward strand.
CATCCTCGGCGAAGGGATGGATGCCGCAGGTGCGGCAGAAGCGATGCGCGATCGAACCTTTGCCAAACGTGTATTTGCCGAGGTCGTCGCCCCAGGCCACCAGACGCATGCTTTCGTGCGGCACGGCCCAAAGCAGCGCGCCCTTGCGCTGGCAGATCGAGCAATTGCAGCGCACGGCGCCGCCAAGCTCGCCCTCGACCTCGAACGCCACCTTGCCGCAGTGGCAACTGCCTTTGTACAGCATCAGTCTCTTCCTCTCGCTGGCAGGTGCAAAGGCACGCTTGCCGGGTTATCCATTCCGCAGGCCCAACCGGCCGATGCTTAAAAGACGTCCCAAACTTGCGGAGTCCGACATCGACATGCAATCCGCCCGAGACCGCCTCGAAATCATCCTGTCACGTCTTGCCAATCGTGCCGCCGACGAGAAGGTCTATACCAGGCTCTATGCCGAGGCGGCGCGCGCGGCGGCGGATGCGGCCGATGCCCGCCGGAAGGCCAGCCTGAGCTCCGGGCCGCTCGACGGCGCGATCGTCTCGATCAAGGATCTGTTCGATGTAGCCGGCGAACCGACCCGGGCCGGCTCGCTGATGCTCGCCGATGCCCAGCCTGCCGCGCGGGACGCGACGGTCGTGCGCCGGCTGCGCCAGGCAGGCGCCGTGATCCTCGGCAAGACCAACATGACCGAATTCGCCTTTACCGCGATCGGCGACAATCTGCACTACGGCACACCGGGCAACGCCGCCGATGCGAGCCTGATTCCGGGCGGTTCGTCATCGGGAGCGGGCGTTGCGGTCGGCCAGGGAAGCAGCGACATCTCGATCGGCTCGGACACCGGCGGTTCGGTGCGCATTCCGGCCTCGCTCAACGGCGTCGTCGGCTTCAAGCCGACGGCGCGCCGCGTGCCCTTGGCTGGCGCTTTTTCGTTGTCGGCGACGCTGGATTCGATCGGTCCGCTTGCCCGCAGCGTTGCCGATTGCGCGGCCGCCGATGCGATCATGGCGGGAGAAGAGCCGGTTTCTCTTCAGCCGACCTCGCTCGCCGGTCTGCGCATTGGCATTCCGCGTGGCGTGCTTTTCGGTGAGACGCAGTCCGAGGTCGCCGAAGCATTCGACCGATCTGTTCGCGCGATGGAGGGTGCTGGTGCACGCGTCGCCGATTTGCCGATCGACGACCTCATCGCTGGGATGCGCGCGGCGACCAGGCGCGCCTCGATCGCATCGATGGAGGGTGCGGAGGTGCATGCCGACTGGCTGGCGACCGGCGCCTCCGTGCCCGTCGATCCGCATGTCAGCGGGCCTTTGTCGCGCGCGCTTGCGGTTCCCGCTTCCGCCTATATCAGGACAATTCGCCGCCGGACAGAACTGGTCGGTGCCATGGCGGAACGGCTGCAAGCGGTCGACGTGCTTGCCCTGCCGACCGTGCCGATGGTCGCACCGTCGATCGCCGTCATGGCCGGCGATGAGGCGTTGCGCGACAGGACGGAAGGCCTGCTCTTACGCAACACCCAAGTCGCCAACCAGTTCGACCTCTGCGCGATCTCGTTGCCGATGGCTGGAACGCGGCTGCCGGCTGGATTGATGCTGGTGGCCAGGCATGGCCATGACCTGCATCTCTTTGCCATCGCGGCGGCAGTGGAGGCGTTGCTAATAAAAAGCTGACGACTCAGCGCGATGAACAATGGCTGCGTTCGCTGTCCTTGGCTGCCCGCTCGATGCCGGTCGCGACCAGCGTCGGCAGGCTGTATCGCTTGCCGTTGAAGATATGCGGCCGGTTCTCGATCGTGCCGGCAACGACGACCTTACCGGCATAGAGCTTGTCCGACAGGTCAAGTGCCTTGTCCTGTTGCGGCAGCCCATCGATGTCGATCGAAACACCCTTGATGACCTTGCCTGAGGCGAGGTCGAGCGCGCTGTTCGAAGGGCAGGGCGCCATCACGCAGCGCAGGCCGTTGTCACAGGGCACGTAGCTGCTCTGTCCGTCGGCGCGGGCCCCGGTAGCAGACAGGCAGAATCCAGCGATCAGCAGGACTCGCGCGACACTCTTGGTCATGGCAGGAAGGTCGTCGTCAAATCCGGGAAAATTGAGGCAGACGGCGGCTGTCAGCCGGTCGGAAAACGCCGGCGGTAGTGCTCGATGACGTCCGGGTTGCGCAGGTTGACCGGCAATTTGTCGGCGAGCACCAGCAACGCCTCGCCGGCCGCGCCGACACCCATGCGCATCATCGATTCCTCGGTGATGCCTGCCATATGCGGGGTGACGATGACGTTGTCGAAGCCGAAATAGGGATGGTTCGGCGGCAGCGGCTGGGTCGCAAAGACGTCGAGCGCCGCACCCCCGATGCGGCCCTTCCGCAGGGCTTCGATCAGCGCCTCGTCGTCGACCACCGGGCCGCGCGAGACGTTGATCAGAAGCGCATTGGGCTTCATGCGGGCAATGCGCTCGCGGCTGATCAGGCCGCGCGTCTCCTCGGTCAGCGGGCAGCAGAGCACGATGATGTCGCTCTGCTCGACCAGCGCGTCGATCGACAGGAAACCGACGCGCTCGGGCGCCGGACGCAGGCTGCGCGTGGTCGCGACGACATTGAGGTCGAAGCCATGCGCGGCGATGTGGCCGACGGCCTGGCCGACAGCGCCGAGGCCGACAATGCCGATCGTCTTGCCGGCAAGCTCGCCGGTGGAATTGGCATGCTCGCGCCCGGCAAGCCAGCCCTTGGCGCGCAGGTCGCGATCCATCACTCGGAAGCGCCTTAGAAGCGCGAGTGCTGTGAACATCACGTGCTCCGCGACCGAACGCGCATTGACGGCCGGCACGTTCGCCACCAGCACGCCGGCGGCGGTGGCCGCCTCGACCGGGATCATGTCCAGCCCGGCGCCGTGGCGGATCGCGGCGCGGAGATTCTTGGCGCTGTCGAACAGCTCCGGCGGCAGCGGCGCGCGCACGATGACGATGTCGGCGTCCCTGGCTTCAGCGGTCAGCGTCTTGGCGTCGAGGGCGGAGGCGATCGCCAGCCTGCCGGCGCCGGCCAGCATTTTCGTGGCGCGCGGGTGCAGCGGGTGCGTCGACAGGATCTTGCGCATCAACGTTCAGGCCTTTTCGAGCGCCGCGCTCTTCGGCTCGGTCCAGCGACCTTCGATGATCCCCTTCCAGTAGCTCTCCGCCCCTTGCAGATGCGCGCTCATCAGCGCCTGGGCGAGGTTGCCGTCGCGGCGCAGCAGCGCCTCGTAGATCTGGATGTGCTCGGCATGCGAGCGCTTGCTGCGTTCCAGATCGTTGAAATAGATCGGCAGGCGCTGCTCGCCCATCAAATAGTAGACGCTGCAGATGTTGTGGAAGACGCCGTTCTTGGTCGCCCGCACGATCTCGAGGTGGAACTCGCGGTCCTCCTTGGCGAGGCCTTCGCCGGCGGCGATGCGCTCCTCGGAAGCCTTGAGGATCTCGCGCAGCCGTTCGAAATTCTCCTCGGTGGCGCGCGAGCAGGCAAGCTCGGCTGCCTTGATCTCGTGGATCTTGCGTAATTCGACCGTCTCGTAGATCTGCACCGGATCGAGCGGCAGGCCCGCGCGGGCGAAAAGCGCTAACGCTTCCACGCTTGCCTGCTTGGTGTCGATATAGATGCCGGATTTGGCGCGACGCTCGACGATGCGCATGGCTTCGAGGATCGCCAGCGCCTCGCGGATCTGGCCGCGGCTGACGCCGAAATGTTCCGCCAGCTCGCGCTCCGACGGCGTGCGGCCCGACTCCTTGTCCGAGTTGGAGAACAGATAGGCGGCGAGTTCCGCGAGAAGGTTCTTTTCTTTCATCGTCAAATGCGTTGCGCGTGCGCCTCCAGGAATCGCTCCGAAAGGGTGAAACCCAATCCAGGCTTTTCAGGGATCGCTATCATACCGTCCTTTGCTTCGACAGTCTCCTCGACGAGATCATGGATCATCGGGTTGGCGCCGAGCGAATATTCGACGGTGAAGCTAGAGGGTGAAGCCGCGCAGACATGCAGGCCAGCGAAGAAGCAGGGCGCGCCGGCCCACAGATGCGGCGCGAAGCGCAGGTTGAAGGCGCTGGCGATGGTGCCGATCTTCATCGCCTCGCTGATGCCGCCGCAAAAGGCCGGGTCCGGCTGGAAGATGTCGGCCGATTTCAGCACGGCGAGGTCGCGGAAGGCATAGCGCGTCGCCTCGCTCTCGCCGGTGGCGATCGGCGTCGAGCCCGAGGCGCGCACCTCGGCCATCCCCGGCTTGTCGTCGGCGATCACCGGCTCCTCGAACCAGGCGAGGTCGAGATCGGCGGTGAGCTGGATGAAGCGCTTCGCTTCGGCGACCGTATAGGTGCCGTGCGCGTCGACCATCAGGTCGACGTCGGGGCCGATCGCCTCCCTGGCGGCGCGAACGCGGGCGGCGGAAATATGCGGCGGGCCGTCCATGGCGCCGACGCGCATCTTCAGTGCCTTGAAGCCGCCCTTGGCGATGTAGGATTTGAGCTGCTCGCCGATGGCATCGGCCGACGCCCAGCCGCCCGAGGCATAGGCCTGCATGCGTTCCACCTTGCGGCCACCGAGCAGCCGCCAGACCGGCTGCCCGAGCGATTTGCCGAGGATGTCCCAGAGCGCGATGTCGACGGCGCTGATCGCCGCCACGCTCATGCCGCGCCGCGCCAGCTGCGGCATGGCATGGCCGGCATGGGCCGCCGTGATGTGGCGCACGCCGTTGTAGAGCATCTCCCAGATGATGCCGATGTCGGCCGGGTCGCGGCCGATGAGCTGCGGCGCAATCTCGTGGTTCAGCATGTGGACGAGCGCGCCATAGCTGCCGGCACTGCCGGCGGCATTCTTGCCCTCGCCCCAGCCGACCAGGCCGTCATCGGTTTCGATGCGCAGAATGGCGGCGTCGAACGTCGTCACCTGACCGAAGTCGCTGCGATGCTGCTTCGCGACTTCGATCGGTATGCGAACCCACCAGGCCTGGACGCTTTTGATACGCATCTTCATCCCCGGCCCCGCCGCCCGGCGAGGGCGGAAGGGCTAAGCTTCGATCGGCTACTTGATCAGCGGCAGCAGCGTTTCGGCGGTGATGCGCATCTGGTCGGTGTAGAATTTCTCGGTGAGCACGCTGGAGCCGTGGTCCTGGATGAACTTCAGCTGCTCGGGCGAGATATCGACCGGGTTGCGCTCCACCATCTCGGGATAGGGTGCGGCCGGCGTGCGGTCGACGGGCGCGACGAACTCGTTGGTCAGCGCGCCGTCATAGCCGATCTCCTTCAGCGTGCCGACGATCTTCGGCCAGTCGATCTGGCCGAGGCCGGCGGCGAAGCGGTTGTTGTCGGCGACATGGAAGTCGTAGAGGCGTTTTCCGACCTGACGGATGGCGTCGTAGACGTTAAATTCCTCCATGTGGATGTGGTAGGCGTCGAGGCAGACGCCGCATTCCTGGCTCACCGCGTCGGCGAGCGCCAGCGCCTGGGCGCCGCGATTGAAGAGATAGGTCTCGAAGCGGTTGAGCGGTTCGACGGCGATCTTGACGCCGACCTTCTTGGCGTGCGCGAAGCATTCGCGCGTGGCATCCACAACCCAGCCCCATTCTTCCGCCTCGGTGCCGTCCGGCACCACCTTGCCGACGGTCGCGGGAACCAGCGTGATGATCTCGCCGTCGAGCTCGCTCACCATGTGAGCACGTCCTTGACATACTGCACCGAGCGTTCCCGCTGGCCCTGGTTCTTGGCGGCAAGGTTGCGTTCGCCCAGCATCAGCGTCACCGAGCCCCAGCAGCGGATGCCGTGCTCCTTCAGCAGCGCGCGCGTTCCTTGGTCTTGTACTGCTCTGGCTCGCCGGAAATCTCGATCGACTCATAGCCGAACTTCTTGATGCGCTTGAGCGTCACTTCCAGCGGCTCCGCCCGCATCCAGTTGTGCGTCGAAAGATGCATGGTCTATCCTTCCCAGAATTCGCCTGTCACGTTTTCCCGCGACGACTTCAAAAGAGGCCGCCACACGATCCTCCCCAAGGCGCTCCAGTGTTTTTCTTTGAAACTGGTTCGACCAATTGGGCCTGGCATGACCTCTACAGCAAATTTGCATGAACGGCAAGGAGACCGAAAAAGGAGCCTTGACTGTCAGGCAATTTATTGATTTCAATGAATTAAATCTTCTCTTTGTGATCGTGCAGAGCGCTTTCGCGTCGTTTCCGGCCGCTTGACCAAACGGCCATATTTGGTAATACCAGAATGGCGCCGTGCTCTGGCGTCGATATCAAATCACCGAACGGGCTGGCCCTCACTTCAATCGGCGCTATGCTTGGTCGCGAAAATGAGAGAGGGAGGATGCCGATGCCGACGACGATGAAGGGTCCCGGCCTGTTTCTGGCGCAGTTCGCGGGTGACGCGGCGCCGTTCAATTCGCTGGCCTCGATCACCAAATGGGCGGCCGGCCTGGGCTACAAGGGCGTGCAGATCCCGACCTGGGACGGACGCCTGTTCGACCTGAAGAAAGCGGCGTCCTCCAAGACCTATTGCGACGAGGTCAAAGGCATCTGCGCCGAGGCAGGCGTCGAGATCACCGAGCTGTCGACGCATCTGCAGGGCCAGCTTGTGGCGGTGCATCCGGCCTATGACGCGCAGTTCGACGGCTTCGCGCCGGCCGAGGTGCACAACAATCCGAAAGCCCGGCAGAAATGGGCGGTCGAGCAGATGGAGTTCGGCGCCAAGGCGTCGAAGAATCTCGGCCTCAAGGCTTCGGTGAGCTTCAGCGGCGCGCTTGCCTTCCCATACCTCTATCCGTGGCCGCAGCGGCCGCCGGGGCTGATCGAGGAAGCCTTTGCCGAGCTCGGCAAGCGCTGGAAGCCGATCCTCGACGTCTATGACGAGAACGGCGTCGATGTCGGCTACGAGATCCATCCCGGCGAGGACGTGTTCGACGGCGCGACCTTCGAGATGTTCCTCGACGCGGTCGGCGGCCACAAGCGCTGCAACATCAATTACGACCCGTCGCATTTCCTGCTGCAGCAGCTCGACTATCTCGAGTTCATCGACATCTATCACGAGCGGATCAAGGCCTTCCACGTCAAGGACGCCGAGTTCAACCCGACGGGACGTCAGGGCGTCTATTCGGGCTATCAGGGCTGGGTGAACCGCGCTGGACGCTTCCGCTCGCTGGGCGACGGGCAGGTGGATTTCAGCGGCATCTTCTCCAAGCTCACCCAGTACAATTACGATTCCTGGGCGGTGCTGGAATGGGAATGCTGCCTGAAGCATCCCGAGGACGGCGCCGCCGAAGGCGCGCCCTTCATCCAGCATCATATCATCAGGGTCACGGAAAGGGCCTTCGACGATTTCGCCGGCGGCACCAGCGACAAGAAGCTGCTGCGGGCGATGATGGGGATTTAGCACCGCTTACCCTCCCCCTGAGGGAGGGTCGATCCGCAATGCGGATCGGGGTGGGGTCGCCGCGCGTAGAGCTCGGCACGAACGACCCCTCCCGGCCCTTCGGGCCACCCTCCCCTCAAGGGGGAGGGGTATCTCAGACAAGGGAGACAAAAATGGTCGGCGCATCGAAGTCGGAAACGGGAGGCGGCCCGATCCGCTACGGCATGGTCGGCGGCGGGCAGGGCGCCTTCATCGGCGCGGTGCACCGTATCGCCGCGCGGATGGACAATGACTTCGTGCTGGTGGCCGGCGCGCTGTCGTCGGATCCGACGCGCGCCAAGGCCTCGGCCGCCGAGCTCGGGCTCGATCCCGCGCGCAGCTACGGCTCCTATGCCGAGATGGCCAAGGCCGAGGCCAAGCGCCCGGACGGCATCGAGGCGGTGGCGATCGTGACGCCCAACAACGTTCATGTGCCGGCGGCCAAGGCCTTTCTCGAGGCCGGCATCCACGTCATCTGCGACAAGCCGCTGGCGACTTCACTGGCGGAGGCAAAGAAGCTTGCAGCACTGGTCGAAAAAACCGGCAAGGTGTTCGTGCTCACCCACAACTACACAGCCTATCCGATGATCCGGCAGGCGCGCGAGATGGTGGCCAGGGGGCAGCTGGGCGACATCCGCATCGTGCAGTCGGAATATCCGCAGGACTGGCTGACCGAGGACCTCGCCGCCACCGGCCAGAAGCAGGCGTCCTGGCGCTCCGACCCCAAGCAGGCCGGCGCCGGCGGCGCGCTCGGCGACATCGGCACGCATGCCTACAACCTTGCCCGCTTCGTCTCGGGGCTCGAGCTCGACTCCCTGTCGGCCGACCTCGACGCCTTCGTGCCGGGCCGCCAGCTCGATGACAACGTCAACGTCATGTTGCGTTTCAAGCCGATCGGCAACAAGCATCCGGCCAAGGGCATGATCTGGGCCAGTCAGGTGGCGCCCGGCCACGAGAATGGGCTGAAGCTGCGCATCTACGGCTCGAAGGGCGGGCTGGAATGGGTGCAAGCCGACCCGAACTATCTCTGGTACACGCCGTTCGGCCAGCCGAAGCAGTTGCTCACCCGCGCCGGAGCCGGCGCGATGCCGGTCGCGGCGCGCGTGACGCGCGTGCCGTCCGGTCACCCCGAGGGCTATCTCGAAGGCTTTGCCAACATCTATCAGGAGGCCGCGCGGGCCATCCGCGCCGCGCGCAGGAAGGGAGGTAAGCCGGCTAAGGATGTCGTCTTCCCGACGATTGCGGACGGCGTCGAAGGCATGGCGTTCATCGAGGCCTGCGTGAAGTCCTCAAAGAAGAATGGGGCGTGGACGAAGCTGTAGGGGTAACGATCGGCGAAGGGAGTCCCCGTCACCCGGATTGCCAGCCGAATTGCAAGGCAATTCGGGGCAATCGACCTCTCCCCGAGGGGAGAGGAGATCGCCGGCGCTTATCTCTTCTCCCCGCCGGGGAGAAGGTGGCCGCGAAGCGGCCGGATGAGGGGGAGTGCGGCGGAGCCAGCGGACAAACGGAGCGTCAACGGGGGAGGGGGTGTCGATGAAGATCGGCATGTGCATGTTCTTGTGGACGACCAGCGTCTCGAAGAAGCACGAGGCGCTGCTCAAGGACATCAAGGCGACCGGCTACGACGGCGTCGAGATACCGGTCTTCGCCGGCACACCCGACGATTACAAGAAGCTCGGCGAGATGCTCGACCGCATCGGGCTGGAGCGCACCGCGGTCTCGGCCATGGGCGATCCGGCGATGAACCTGATCTCGCCGGATGCCGCGACGCGCAAGGCCGGCATCGATTACATGAAATGGGCGATCGATTGCAGCGCGGCCCTCGGCGCGAACAGGCTGAGCGGGCCGCTGCATTCGACGCTCGGCGCCTTCTCCGGCAGCGGGCCGACGGCTGCCGAGAAGAAGCGCTCGGTCGCCTCGCAGCGTGCCATCGGCGACCATGCCGGCAAGAAGGGCGTGACCATCGGACTGGAAGCGCTCAACCGCTTCGAATGCTATCTGGTGAACACGATGGACGACCTGTGCGAGCATATCGACGCGATCGACCGGCCGCACATCAAGGCGATGTACGACACGTTCCATGCCAATATCGAGGAGGCCGACCCGATCGGCGCCTATACGCGCAACCGCCGCAACGTCGTCCATATCCATATTTCGGAGAACGACCGCGGCGTGCCCGGGCGTGGCAACATCCCCTGGAAGGAGACGTTCGCCGCGATCCGCAAGAGCGGCTATGACGACTGGCTGACGATCGAGTCGTTCGGCCGCTCGCTGAAGGATCTGGCGGCAGCGACCAAGGTGTGGCGCGACTTTGCCGAGAGCCCGGAGGCGGTTTATCGCGACGGGTATAGGCATATCAGGGATGGGTGGAAGGAGGCCGCGTAGGCTCGTCCTTCGTCATCCACGGGCGGAGCGGGAGCGAAGCGGACGCGGAGACCCGAGGATCCATTCCGTGAATTCTGAGAGCAGCAGCGCTGCAGATCGGGACGCCGAATGGGCGCCCCTTTTTTGGCCGCGGCATTCCATGGCCGATGTCACGGAATGGATCCTCGGGTCTGCGCCGCGTCGCTTCGCTCCTTGCTTCGCCCGTGGATGACGAAGTCCGCGCTAACCCTCCGCAGCCTGCAGCCTGTTGTAATCATGCAGCGTGCGGCTCAGCCTTCGGCGCAGGAAGTTCGAGATGTTGTCGAAGACGAAGACGACGAACAGCGTCAGCAGCACCATGTAGAAGACGTTGGCCCAGTTCGAGTTGGTGCGCATCGCTTCCCACAGCTTCAGGCCGATGCCGCCGGCGCCGACGGCGCCGATGATGGTCGCGCCGCGGGTGTTGGATTCCCACTGATAAAGCGTCTGGCTGATGAAGATCGGCACCACCTCCGGCATCACGCCATAACGCTGCACCAACAGGCCGTTGGCGCCGGTCGACAGCACGCCTTCGCGCGGCTTGTCGTCGATGTTTTCCAGTGCTTCGGAATAGGTTTTGCCGAGCGTGCCGATCTCGGTGAAGAAGATGGCGGCGCTGCCGGCCAGCGGGCCGGGGCCGAAGGCGCGGGTGAAGAACAGCGCCCAGATCAGCATGTCGACCGAGCGCATGAAATCGAAGAAGCGTTTCAGGACCTGGCTGAGAAGGCCGCTCGGCGTGATGTTGCGGGCGGCGAAGAAGGCAAGCGGGAAGGCGACGATGCCGCCGAGCAGCGTGCCCAAGAACGCCATGACGATGGTCTGCAAGAGCTTCGTCCAGACGTCGCCATGCTGCCACTGTGCGTTGTTCCAGATGTTGTCGGCGGCTAAAGCGAGGTTCGACGTGCCTGGCTTCAACTCCGGTCCCGAGACGATCAGCGAGAACACCTCGCCGGCCGATTTGCCGAAGAAGGGCGAGCGCGTGTCGAAGACGAAGTTCGCCCAGCCGAGGAAGCGCTTGCGCACCTTGACGCGGTCGACGGTGACGCGCACCTCGCCGACGAAGCCCATCTTGGCGACCACCTCGTCGTCATGCACGGTGACCCAGTCCGGCACCGGACCTGTCACCACTGGCTTGCCGCCGGTCAGCGACACCAGCACGGACTGGCCGTCAGCGACAATCGTCGCCCTTGTCTTGTCGAAGGTGATGGACTTGGCCGCGCCGTCGATCTGCACGGTGAAGGTGCCATCGGGATTCCTGATCACCCAGTCCGGATTGGGATTCTCGCCAAGCGCCGAGAAGCGCGGATATTTCGGCGTGATCTGAGGCTGGTCGAGGCGGAATTCCGGCTGCAGGTCGTAGCTGATCCATTGCGACAGGAAGAGTGGCAGCCGCTCCCAATGCGATTCCCTCAGCACCTGCGGCAGGCTGAAGAACCACAAGGCATAGATGAGATAGAGAATGGTGCCGGTCACCAGGAACAGCGGCCAGAAACGCTTGTAGAGCGGCCGCTGGAACACTTGCGGGAAGCGTTCCTCGATGGCCCTGATTTCGTCGACAGTCATAGCCATGGTTAAGCGGCACTCATCAGGAAAGCCTGCTCGCCAACCAGCTTGCGCCGCAGCCAGGCGGAGAACTGGTCGATGAGGAAGATGGTCGTGAACAGGAGCAGCACCAGCGCCAGCGTCTTGGCGCCGAAGCCGCGCGAAATGGAGAGCTTCAGTTCCTCGCCGATGCCGCCGCCGCCGACGGCGCCGATGATGGTCGAGGCTCGCACATTGATCTCGATGCGGAGCAGCGTGTAGGACATAAAGTTGGGCAGCACCTGCGGCAGGTCGGCGAAGCGCACCCGCTCGAACCAATTGGCGCCGACTGCCCTCAGGCCTTCCTCGGCCCGCATGTCGATATTCTCGTTGATCTCGTAGAATAGCTTGCCCAGCGCGCCGATCGAATGCAGACCGATGGCGATGATGGCGGCGATCGGGCCGGTCGAGACGATAGCTGCAAACAGGCCCGCAATGACGATTTCCGGAAAGGCGCGTAGCAGTTCCATGAAACGCTTGACGACGAGCCTCAGCGCCGGATGCGGCGTCAGATTGCGCGCGGCGATGAAGGAGAAGGGCACGGCGAAGACGAAACCGATGAAGGTCGAGACCAGCGCCACGTTCACCGTGGTCAGCATCAACTCGAAATATTCGGGAATATAGAAGCCGCCCCAGATGTAGACGCGGCCGAGCGGGAAGTTGAACTCCTGCGTGCCCTTGTCGCTCGGCGAGGCGATATCGAACAGCGCCCGCCAGATGTCATTCCAGTCCTTCGGGATCAGCCAGCTCAGGAAATCGAGGATATGCGGCAGCCGCTCGAAGAAATGGCCGGCGTTCGCTTCGTCGGCGAACCACATGCTGGCGACCATGGCTGTGATCAGCAGGCCGACGCCGAGCACCGTATAGAGCCGACGAAGCGAAGTCTGGCGCTGCCAGGCGTCCGCCTGCTGGCGTGTGGCGTCGGAATGGATTGTCGCTGAGGCTGTCATGATCGGAACACGCAAAAAGGGCGGCGCTTTGGAGACGCCGCCCTTTTTCTGATGCCATCAGCCGCCGATAGCGGCTTTGCGGGCTTCGATGATGACGTTGTAGAAGTCCGGCTTCACCGGCACGTAGCCGATGAAATCGCCGCCTTCGACGCCTTCGAAGCAGGGCTTGTCCTTGGCCGGCAGGGCGGTGAAGAAGTCGGTGAGCTTGGCGGTCATGTCGGCGCCGATCGCGGTGCGGACGACCAGCGGGCCGTTCGGGATCAGGCCCGAGCGCCAGACTTCGACGAAGTCGTTCGGGTCGACGGCGCCCTTGGCGACTTCCTTGTGGAAGGTGCCCGAGGTGTAGCCGTTCTTGAAGTCGCCGATGCCGGAGGAATCGTCCACCGCCACGTCGACCTTGCCGTCGCGCACGGCGAGAACGTTGTTCTCATGGCCGCCATTGAACTGGGTCGAGGCGAAATAGGTCTCGTTGGACGCGCCGGTGTCCTTCGGAATCTGCGTCAGCGGGATCAGATAGCCCGAGGTCGAATCCGGATCGGCATAGCCGAGCTTCTTGCCCTTGGCCGACTTGATGTCGGTGATGCCGGACGTCTTCAGCGCCAGGCCGATCGAATAGTAACCGGTCGAGCCGTCGGTCTGCTTGGTGGTGAGGATCGGGGTGACCGCTTTCGGGTCCTTGAGATAGACGCTGGCGTAGCCGGACGCGCCGAGCTCGGCGAAGTCGAGCGTGCCGCCGAGCAGGCCCTGGATGACGCCGTCATAGTCGGCGGCCGGGAACAGCGACACCTTCTCGAAGCCGAATTCGGCCTTCAGGTGGTCGGCGAGGCACTGGTAGTTGCGCAGGCGGTCGGTCTCGTTCTCGCCGCCGAGGATGCCGACGCGGAACTCCTTGATGTCGGCGGCGTGCGCGGCGCTTGCCGCCATGGCGAGCAGCGAAACCGCCCCAAAAACCATTTTCCTGAACATTTTGATCTCTCTCCTGTTGTTCCGGCTGCGCGCCGGCGGCGTTCGAATTTTAAGTCTGGCCTTTGACGCTGGCGGGCGATCCGGGTTGCTCTCCTGAAATCCACGATCTTGCCCGGACCGCGCAGGTCCGGGACAGTGGACTCAGTAGCCAGGGAAGGCTGGTTCGAGCGGTCCGGCGGATGCGGTGATCTTCGGCTTGATGGTGACGCTGGTCGACGTGATGGCCTCAGAGATCTCGACGCCGTTGGCGTCGGCGCCATAGACGGTGCGCACGGCGTCGCGGTCGAGATCCTCTGGCGCGCCGTCGAACACGACCTTGCCGGCGGCCATGCCTATGATGCGGTTGCAGTAGGCGCGGGCGGTATCCAGCGTATGCAGGTTGGTGACGACGGTGATGCCTTCGCGCAAATTGATGTCGCGCAGCGAATCCATCACCACCTTGGCGTTGAGCGGGTCGAGCGAGGCGATCGGCTCGTCGGCCAGCAGCACCTTCGGCTGCTGCATCATGGCGCGCGCGATCGCAACGCGCTGCTGCTGGCCGCCGGAAAGCGTGCCGGCCGGCTGCAGCGCGGTGCGGGCGATATCGAGGCGCTCGAGCGCGGCCACCGCCTCGGCGCACTCGCTGCGCGAGAACATGCCGAGCAGGTTGGAGAACGTGGAGCGGTGGTTGAGGCGGCCGAGCAGGACGTTGGTCAGCACGTCGAGGCGCGGCACCAGGTTGAACTGCTGGAAGATCATGGCGCAGTCGCGTTGCCAACGGCGCAGCGGCGAGCCTTGCAGGCTGGAAACCTCGGCGCCGTCAAAAAAAATCGACCCCTGGCTGGGATCGATGAGACGGTTGATCATGCGCAAAAGCGTCGACTTGCCGGCACCGGAACGGCCGATGATGCCGACCATCTGGCCGTGCGGGATCGAGATATCGATATCGCTGACGGCAGTGTTTTTGCCAAATCGTCGGGTTACGCCGCGGATTTCCAGCGTGGCCGATGATGCTGACATGGCAAGACTCCGGTACGTCGCGGTTTTGAAGGTCCGTTAACCTCGCTAGCGCAGCCCCATGAAGCTGGGGTGTCGGATTGATGTCAGTTTTGTTACGACCCACAGGCTGGATTCCTCGTCGATGCATGTCGTTGTCCCAAAACCGTTGCGCAGTTTTCGGCGACATGCATGGTGTCAGCCGAGGACCAACAACTCCTCGAAATGCTTCATGTCCTTGAAGCTGCAGAAGGCCGGCGGGCGCAATTCGATCACCGGGGCCTCACGATCGAGGAACGACAGGCAGTCGTCGAACAGATCCTGCCAGGCGGGCACGCGTTCGTCGGCAAGGCGGCGGATCTGGTAAGCAAAAGTGATGTGGAAGACGTAAGCGTCGTGGTCCGGATGGCGATAGCCGAACGGCACGGACAGCGCGTCGCGCCATGCCTTGAGGATAGCACGGTCCTCTTCCGTGGCACCGGCGACGGTCAGGCCGTTTGGCGTGACGCCGATGGTCTTGATCCTGAATGCGCCGTTGCCTTCGAAGCCTTGTAACCGCTCCAGATAGAGACGAGTCATGTCGTCGATGCTGGTGTCGAGCGGCACATCGGAAGGCCAATAGGGAAGGCGACGCCGGTATTCGATGATGCCCTGGAACAGGGTCATGTGCAGGCTGGAGATCGGCGTGAAGGCCAGGCGATCGGCGTCGGGCATGGCGCGGATACGCTCGCGCACTTCGACGACCGCGGCTTCGGAAGGCGAGCCCGAAACGAGGTGGCTGACGACCGTGTTGCCGGGCTCGAGGAGGAAACTCCCTGACGTGTCGTAACGGGTGCCGAGATGCACCGGCGGCGTCGGATTGGTGCCTTCGAAGAAGGCGGCGAGCGAGGGTTTTACTTTGTCGAGCATGACAATCTCCTTGGGGGAGATGGCGTCCTGTCCGAGTCATGTGTCAAGGATGTGAATGGTGAAGAAGGCCTCCCCAGCCGGGACCTTGTTTGCTATTCACTATTGACCATTCACCGGCGCTCAGCCGCCATACTTCTCCAGGAAGGCTTCAGCCGGGAGCTCGCGGAAATCGTCCAGCGCGGCGCGCAGACTTGCATGGTCCCAATCCCACCAGGCGAGCGCCTGGTAGCGCTCGGCGGTACGGCGGTCGAAACGCTCGCGGATCGGTTTCGCCGGCACGCCGGCGACGATGGTGTAAGGGGCGACATCCTTCGACACCACGGCTCCGGCGCCGACCGCCGCGCCATCGCCGACGGTCACGCCGGGCAGGATGGTCGACCCATGGCCGAGCCAGGTGTCGTGGCCGATGGTGACGCGCTTGGCGCGACGCTCTGCGAAGAATTCGCTCTCATGCTCGGCATCGTCCCAATAGTCCGAGGCGCGGTAGGTGAAGTGGTGCAATGTCGGCCGCCAGGTCGGATGATTGGTGGCGTTGATGCGCACGCTTGCCGCGATGTTGGAGAACTTTCGAATGGTCGCGCACCAGACGGCGCAGTCCTGCATCATGTAGGAATAGTCGCCGAGCTCGCTTTCCGAGACGCGACTGCGCTCGGCGATCTCGGTCCAGCGGCCGAGCGTCGAGTTCTCGACCTGTGCCGTTTCATGAACCAGCGGCGCCTCCGAAAGCTTCCTCATGCGGCGATCCTGCCAGCGGCGAAGCCGGTGACGTCGATGACGCGGTCGGCGACAGCATCGCGCACATCCTGGTCATGGAAGATGCCGAGCAAGGCCACGCCAGCCGCCTTCTTGGCGGCGATGAGCTCGACCACGACATCGCGGTTCCTGGCATCGAGCGAAGCGGTCGGCTCGTCGAGCAAAAGGATCGGATGCTCGGTGATGAAACCGCGCGCGATGTTGACGCGCTGCTGCTCGCCGCCGGAGAAGGTCGCGGGCGGCAGGGCCCAGAGCTTTTCCGGCAAATTGAGCTGCGCCAACAGCGAGCGAGCTTTCGCCCGCGCGGCCTCCCTGTCCTCGCCGCGCTCGACCAGCGGCTCGGCGACGACGTCGAGCGCCGAAACGCGCGGCACGGTGCGCAGGAACTGACTGACATAGCCGATGGTGTGACGGCGCACGGAAAGCACCGTGCGCGGGCTGGCGGAGGCGAGGTCGATCAGCCCGCCTCCGTGCTGGACGATGATCTGGCCTTCGTCGACGGCATAGTTGCCGTAGAGCATCTTCAGGATCGAGCTCTTGCCGACGCCAGACGGGCCGCCGAGCACGGCGCATTCGCCGGCGCGGATCGAGAATGAGACGCCCGCCACCACCGGCAGCCTGACGCCGTCGCGCAGATGCATGGTGAAGCTTTTCGCGACATCGGAAACGACAAGTGGAGTGGCCATGATCACACCTGCAGGATGGAGGAAACGAGCAACTGGGTGTAGGGCGCGCGCGGGTCGTCGAGGACGCGGTCGGTGAGGCCGCTTTCGACGACATGGCCGTCCTTCATCACTATCATGCGCTGCGAGAGCAGCCGCGCCACGGCGAGGTCGTGGGTGACTACGATTGCCGCAAGGCCGAGATCGGTGACCAGGCCGCGCAACAGATCGAGCAGGCGCGCCTGCACCGAGACGTCGAGGCCGCCGGTCGGCTCGTCCATGAACACCAGCCGCGGTCCGGTCACCAGGTTGCGGGCGATCTGCAGGCGCTGGCGCATGCCGCCGGAAAAGGCGCGGGGCTCGTCGTCGATGCGGTCTTCGTCGATCTCGACGCGCGATAGCCAGTCGACCGCGGTGGCGCGGATCTTGCCGTAGTGGCGGTCGCCGACCGCCATCAGCCTTTCGCCGACATTGGCGCCGGCCGACACCGTCATGCGCAGCCCGTCGGCTGGGTTCTGGTGCACAAAGCCCCAGTCGGTGCGCATCAGGAAGCGGCGCTCGGCCTCGCTCATGCGGTAGAGCTCGCGCCACTGGCCATCGCGCATGCGGTAGCTCGCGGTGCCGGACGACGGCAGCAGCCTGGTCGACAGGCAGTTGAGCAGCGTCGTCTTGCCGGAGCCGGACTCGCCGACCACCGCCAGCACCTCGCCCGGCCAGAGATCGAAGCTTATGTTCTCGCAGCCGACGCGCGAGCCGTAGAATTTGGAAAGCGCGGAGACGCGCAGCAGCGGTTCGTCGGTCATTCGGCCGGCTCCGTTTTTTCCGAGGCAAGATAGGTTTCGGGGGCAAGGTGGCCGTGATGGCCATCGGCGCGCCGCTTCTCGCAGTGGTCAGTGTCCGAGCAGACGAACATGTGGCCGCCATGGTCATCGAGGATGACCTCGTCGAGATAGACGTTTTCCGCCCCGCAAAGCGCGCAGGGCTGGTCGAAAGTCTGCACTTCGAAGGGATGGTCCTCGAAATCGAGGCTGACGACGTCGGTGAAGGGTGGCACCGCATAGATGCGCTTCTCGCGGCCGGCGCCGAAGAGCTGCAGGGCCGGCGAGCGGTGCATCTTGGGATTGTCGAATTTCGGCGTCGGCGAGGGGTCCATCACATAGCGGCCCTCGACCTTGACCGGATAGGCGTAGGTGGTGGCGATGCGGCCGTGCCTGGCGATGTCCTCATAGAGCTTCACATGCATGAGGCCGTATTCCTCCAGCGCATGCATTTTTCGCGTTTCGGTCTCGCGCGGCTCTAGGAAGCGCAGCGGCTCGGGTATCGGCACCTGGAAGACCAGCACCTGGCCCGCCGTCAACGGATGCTCGGGAATGCGGTGGCGGGTCTGGATGATGGTCGCCGCCGCCGTCTCGGTGGTGACGGCGACCTTGGCGACCTTCTTGAAGAAGGCGCGGATCGAGACGGCGTTGGTGGTGTCGTCGGCGCCCTGGTCGATGACTTTCAGCACGTCATCCGGGCCGATGATCGAGGCGGTGACCTGCACGCCGCCGGTGCCCCAGCCGTAAGGCATCGGCATTTCGCGCGAGGCGAAAGGCACCTGGTGGCCGGGAATGGCGATGCCTTTCAGGATGGCGCGGCGGATCATCCGCTTGGTCTGCTCGTCGAGATAGGCGAAGTTGTAGGTGGCGATGTCGGTCATGGCGATCACATCCGGTCTGTGCTATCGAATTGACATCCAGGGCGCGGGAGCAGGGGCAAATGAGCTCTACCGGTTGGATGCATCTCGGAGTGCTGGTGCTGGTGTTCGCCGGCATCGCTGCCTTTGCGCTTCGGAAGATGTTTCTCCCTGTGCCAAAGGAGCCTCCGCAGGGCGAGACCGTTGCCGGCACCAGTGGCTACAGTGGCGGCGGCTTGTTCGATGGCAGCGGAGGACATTCCGGCAGCGGACATCCCGGTAGCGGTCATTAAAGTCATTCGGCCGCCTCCCGCTTTTCCTCGGCGGCCTTGTCTTCATTTTCCCGCGCCTCGTATTCGGCGCGCATGCGGCGGACCAGGTCGAGCTCGGCCTGGAAGTCGACATAGTGCGGCAGCTTCAGATGCTCGACGAAGCCGGTCGCCTGCACATTGTCGGAGTGCGAGATGACGAACTCCTCGTCCTGCGCGGCGGCAATCACATCCTCGCCGAGCTCGCTCGCGCGCAGCGCCCGGTCGCACAGCGCCATCGCCATCGCCTTGCGCTCGCTCTGGCCGAAGACCAGGCCGTAGCCGCGGGTGAATTGCGGCGGCGCTTGGCCGAGCCTTTGAACTGGTTGACCATCTGGCATTCGGTGACGCGGATGGAGCCGAGCGGAACGGCGAAAGGCAGCTCCGGTACTTCCAATTCCAGCTCCACCTCGCCGATGCGGACCTCGCCGACGAAAGGATGGTTGCGGGCATAGCCACGCTGGGTCGAATAGCCGAGCGCGAGCAGAAAACCTTCATCACCGCGCGAAAGCGCCTGCAGGCGGATGTCGCGCGCCATCGGGAATTGCAACGGCTCGCGCGTGATGTCGCCGGGAACATGATCGCTGGGCATGTCGCCGTCCGCCTCGATCAGGCCCTCATGGGCGAGGATCGAGGAGACGCGCGGCATCGCCTCGGCTTCGACCGGACGCTGCGCGGGCGCCTGGACGTCAGCGCCGGCTGCAAGCTCCGGATCGAGCAGCCGGTGGGTGTAGTCGAAGGTCGGGCCGAGCACCTGGCCGCCGGGCAGGTCCTTGTAGGTGGCCGACACGCGCCGCTCGACCTGCATGGCGCCGGTGTCGGCCGGGCTGGTATAGCCGAAGCGCGGCAGCGTGGTGCGATAGGCGCGCACCAGGAAGATCGCCTCGATCATGTCGCCGCGCGCCTGGACGACGGCTAAAGCGGCAAGCTCGCGGTCATAGAGCGAGCCTTCGCTCATCACCCGGTCGACGCCGAGCGCCAGCTGCTCGACGATCTGGTCGAGGCGCAGCGCGGGCACGGAGCGGTCGCCGCGACGGCGGTCGGCGAGCAGGCGATGGGCGTTGGCAATTGCGGCTTCGCCGCCTTTCACCGCGACATACATGTCATGCCTCCATCGTCTTGATGCGGGTGGTGCGCGGCAGGCAGGCGAGACTGCCGGGCGCCGTCAGGATGATGTCGACGCCGCGCGGGAAACGCTGGTTGTTCTGCTTCCACTGCTCGACGAAGTGGCGCGGCATTTCGGATGGCGCGATCATCGCCGTCTTTTCGATGCCTGGACCTTCGAGCAGCAGCGTAGGGCCGGAACTGAGATCGCTGACCAGCAGGATCAGCGTCGTCGATCGATCGGGATATTCCTGCGTGCCTTGCGAAAAGCCGTCGAGCGCCGCCATCTCCGCCGGGTTGGCCACAAGCGCGAAATGCGCGTCGGCCGGCGTGTTGGCCAAGGGCGCGCCGGTGTGAAAGCCGAGCCAGGCTTTGACCGATGCCTCGGCCTGCAGCCGGGGATCGAGCCAGACCGGCGTGTCGTTGTCGCAGAGCGAAAGCGCCACGGCGCCGGCGGTTGCCGACAGCGGCGCCGGCGGATGGGCGAGCGGCGGCAGGGCTTGAATGGTGCCTGGGCGGGCCATCGCGTCCATGATGGCGCGGAACACGGTCTGCGCGTTGAAGACCGGATCGGCGAAGCCGCCTTCGATCGATTGCGTGGCGATATCCATCAGTCCTCTCCGCGCACCATGGTGAAGAAATCCACTTTCGTCGCCGCCGTCTCGACACGCCGCTTCTCGCGCGCCGCATCGAGCGCCGCGCGCAACGGCGCGACGAGTTTTGTCTCCACCGCTTGGCGATGGGCCGGGTCCTGCCAGAGCGCGTCGGCGATCGCTGCGAGCTTCGCTTTGCCCTTGTCGCGGCCGAACGCATAGGAGTGGCCGACCTGTCCGGAGGGCAGCCGCACTGTCGCGCGGGTGACGGTCGCCTCGCCGACATTGAACGGTGCTCCGCCGCCGCCGATCCGACCGCGCACCGTCACCAATCCGGTTTCCGGACCGCGCAGCAATTCGGCCTCGGAGGGCAGGCCGGAGCCATTCCACAGACGCGCGATCTCATCCGCCGCCGCATGCGCCAGCGTCGCCATCACAGCCCGCCGCTCGGCCTGCTCGCGCGCTTCCGGTCCTCGCATCGCTTCACTCCTCGCATAGGGACAATTTGTCTATTGATATAGACAACTATACAAATTATAGTCACCTCGTAACGAGAGTCCATGACGGGTGGATGACAGAAGGGGAAAAATGTTCGGGGGCAAGAAGTGAGCGCATTGGCGAGCAGCATAGAAAGGCGCAACGGCGTGTCGCTGTGGCGGCAGATCGCCGACAGGATATTGCAGGGGATCGCGAGCGGCGATTTCGCCGAGAACGCGGCGCTGCCGCCCGAGGTCGTGCTGGCGGAACGTTACGGCGTCAACCGTCATACGGTGCGCAGCGCTATAGCCGCACTGGTGCAGGAAGGCGTGCTGCGGGCCGAGCAAGGGCGCGGCACCTTTGTGTTGTCGCGCAAGCGTCTGTCCTACCCGATCGGCCAGCGCACACGCTTCTCGACCGGGCTGCAAGGGCAGACGACCGAGCGCCACATCGCGCTGCTGTCGTCATCGACCGAGCCTGCCAACCGGCGCATCGCCGAGGCGCTCGGCATCGCCAGGGGATCGGCCGTGATCCGTCTGGAAACGCGCGGCGAGGCCGACGGGCATGCGGTGTCACGCGCGACGACATGGTTCGACGCAAAACGCTTTGCCGGCATCGAGGCCGCGATGGCGGAGACGGGATCGATCACCGCTTCGCTCAAGCGCTTCGGCATCAACGATTATCTGAGGCACTCGACGGTGCTCTCGGCACGCCACGCCGATGCCGACGATCTTGCCGCGCTGGACTTGCAGCCCGGCGCCATCGTGCTGGTGACCGTCGCCGTCAACGTCACGCTCGACGGCCAGCCGATCCAGTTCGCGGAGTCGCGCTTTCCCGCGGAGCGGGTGGAGCTCCGGCTGTCGGCGAACGATTAGGTCTTCGGGAGCGTGGCTCCATCGCGAAGACCTGAGATTGTGTCATGATGGAGCTGGGCAGCTTGGAAATAGGTACCAGGCGTCGCGTTCCCGCCCACCCCCCTCTGGCCTGCCGGCCATATCCCCCGCAAGGGGGGAGATCGGATGTCGCCTTCGCTTTTCGCCAATCTCCAACGCTGGAGGAGAGGCGCCGTCGATCGAGCTGCCAATCTCCCCCCTTGCGGGGGGAGATGTCCGGCAGGACAGAGGGGGGTGCTGTCCCGCCGGCATTTCGGATGGCGTTTCGGCCAATCGCCCGGGCATGCGATCCGCCAACGGCAAGCACTCTCACCCCACCTCGATAACCGCCTTGATCAGCCCCGACTTCTCATGCGCCCATCGCGCGAGATCGCTCGGCGTGCGGGCGAGCGTGGTGCGATGGGTGACCAGCTTCGCCAGCGGCACCGCGCCGTTGCGGATCGAGGCGGCGACGTGGTCGAAATCGGCGCGCAACGCGTTGCGGCTGCCGACCAACGTCATCTCGCGCTTGTGGAATTCGGGGTCGGAGAAGGTGATGTCGTCCTTGACGACGCTGACCAGCACCAGCGTGCCCCCATGCGCGACGTGAGCGAAGGCCGATTGCACCGACTGTGTGTTGCCGGTGGCGTCAAACACCACGTCGAAGCCTTCGCCGCCGGTCGCCTGTTGTACCAGATCGGCAGCCGGCGCTTTCGAGCCGTCGAGCGCGGCAAAGCCGAGATCGCTTTCGGCGAAGCCGAGCCGCTCGGTGCTCATGTCGAGCAGGCTGACGTCGAGCCCGGCGATGCGGGCGAACAGCGCCGTGCCGAGGCCGATCGGGCCGGCGCCGATGACCAGCGTGCGCGCGCCTTGCGCACCAAGCGAGCGCCGCACCGCGTGCGCGCCGATCGCCAGGAATTCGACCGCCGCGGCATCGGCCAGCGACAGGCCGCTTGCCGGATAAAGGTTTTGCGCCGGCACCTGGATCTCGTCGCACATGGCGCCGTCGCGATGCACGCCCAGCACCTCGAGCTTACGCAGCAGTTCGGCTTGCCGTGCCGGCAGGCGATGCATTTGCCGCAGGCAAGATAGGGATTGATGATCACTGCCTCGCCAACGGAAAGGTCGACGCCTTCGCCCCGTTCGACGATCGTGCCCGAGACCTCGTGGCCCATGATGCGCGGATAGGCCAGGAATGGGTGCTTGCCTTCGAAGATGTGGTAGTCGGTGCCGCAGATGCCGACATGGCTGACCGCCACTCGCGCCCAACCAGGAGGCGGCGCGCCGGGCGCGACGCGGTCTTCGAGGACAAGGTCGCCGGGCGAGCGGCAGACGACGGCTTTCATGGGCAAATCCGATGTTCAAAAAGCGCGCCGACCCCGGTCCATCGGGGCCGGCGCGATATTTCAGGAATGGTTCACTTGCCGCGACGGCGCAGGCCGTCGAAGTAGACGATGACGATGATCAGCAGGCCGGTGATGACGCGTTGCCAGAAGGTGTTGACGTTGAGCAGGTTGGCGCCGTTGTTGATCGTCGAAAGGATGAACGAGCCGATCAGCGGTCCATGCACCGAGCCGATGGCGCCGAACAGCGAGGTGCCGCCGATCACCGACGAGGCGATGGCCTGCAGCTCGTAGGTGTCGCCCTGCGTCGGGTTGCCGATGCCGATGCGGGACGCCAGCAGCACGCCGACAAAGGCGGCGAGCAGACCGGACAGGATATAGGCCATGAAGATGGTGCGCGGCACGTTCACGCCCGACAGGCGCGCGGCCTCGGCATTG
The DNA here is from genome assembly GCF_001510895.1 of Mesorhizobium loti. Lineage (GTDB taxonomy): Bacteria > Pseudomonadota > Alphaproteobacteria > Rhizobiales > Rhizobiaceae > Mesorhizobium > Mesorhizobium loti_A. Next base: position 91,431 of record NZ_LPWA01000002.1, read on the forward strand.
GAGCCGACCGAGAACAGGTAGCGGCCCCAGCGCGTGTGATGCAGGAAGACGTAGGACGGTATCGCGACCAGGATCACCATCCAGAACAGATAGGGGATGCCGAACAGCGAGCCGCGCGAGAAGGCTGGAACGAATCGCTGTTGATCGAGATCGAGTTGCCGTTGGTCATCAGCAGACCGATGCCGCGCAGCGATGTCATGGTGGCCAGCGTGATGATGAAGGGCGGCAGGCCCATCTTGACGATGCCGAAGCCATGGAACAGGCCGATGGCGACGCCGGCCAGCAAGGTGATCAGCACCGCCGCCCAGATCGGCCAGCCGGCGTTGATCAGCAGCGCGACGATGACGGTGGTGAAGCCGACCACCGCGCCGACGGAGAGGTCGATGCCGCCGGTGATGATGACGAAGGTCTGGCCGACCGCGAGGATGGCGATCAGCGAGCCCTGGCGCAGAAGGTTGGTGATGTTGAGCGCCGTGGCGAAGGAAGGTGTGGCGACGGCCAGCACGATCCACATCAAGAGCAAAAGGCCAAGCAGCGTCAGCCCGAACAGGGCATTGAAATTGCGCTTGGGTTTATCGGCGGGGATCGCCTCGGTGCTCATTTTTGTCCTCCCGACTTTTCTTGTTTCTCGGCCAATGCCTGACCCAAAATGTCCTCATGGCTGGCGGTGTGGAAGCCGTGCGTTGCGACCAGCTTGCCGCGCCGGAACACATGCAGCGTGTCGGCGAGCTCGTAGACTTCCGGAAGATAGGACGAGATCAGGATGATGCCGGCGCCCTTGGACAGAAGCGTCGAGAACAGGCGGTAGATCTCGGCCTTGGTGCCGACATCGACGCCGACCGTCGGCTCGTCGAAAATGAACAGCTTCGCGCCGTGCGCCAGCCATTTGCCGATGACGATCTTCTGCTGGTTGCCGCCGGACAGGCTGGAGGCGAGCGCATGGCGCGTCGGCGTTTTGATGCGCAGATCGGCGATCTGGCGATCGGCCTCGGCCTTCTCGCGCGAGCCGGAGATCAGAAGGTTGCTCGAGATGCGCTTGTAGATCGGCAGGTTGAGGTTCATGCCGACCGGCAGGTTGAGGCAAAGGCCCTGGTCGCGCCGGCTTTCCGGCGCCAGCGCCATGCCGAGCCGGATCGCATCATGCTCGGAATTGACCTGCACCTCCTTGCCTTGCCACAGGATCTGTCCGCCGGATTTCCTGTGGCGGCCGTAGAGCGTGGTGACGAACTCGCTGCGGCCGGCGCCAATCAGGCCGTAGAGCCCGACGATCTGGCCCGCGCGAACAGTCACCGAGACATTTTCAAAACCCTTGCCGGAGAGGTTTCGCGTCTCGACGATCGGCGCGCCCGGCGTGAAATGCTCCTTGTGGTAGATCTGCTCGATCGAGCGGTTGATCATCAGCTTGACCAGCTCCGGCTCGTTGGTTTCGGCGATGTTGCGGGTGCCGACGAGGGTACCGTCGCGCAGCACCGAAACGCGGTCGGCCAGCTCGAACACTTCCTCCATGCGGTGACTGATATAGACGATGGTGACGCCTTCGCCCTTCAGCCGGCGGATCAGCTTGAACAGCTGGTCGGCTTCCTTGCGGGTGAGATAGGCGGTCGGCTCGTCGAAGATCAGGAATTTGGTGCCGCGCACGGTGGCGCGGGCCGCGGCGATCAGCTGCTGCTGGCCGATGGTGAGGTCGCCGAGCATGACATGGGCCGCAGGTCGAAGCCGAGGCCGTCGATGATCTTCTGCGCGTCCTTGACCATGGCGCGCTGCTGCAGCAGGCCGAAGCGTGAATTCTCCTCGCCGAGGAACATGTTGGCGGCGACGGTGAGGTGGCGGCAGAGCACCACTTCCTGGTGGACGGCATTGATGCCGAGCGCCATCGCCTCATGCGGCGTGGCAAGCGCCTCGGGCTTGCCTTCCCAGATTACCTCGCCTGAGGTGCGCGGCATGACGCCGGTGAGCAATTTTATCAGCGTCGATTTGCCGGCGCCGTTCTCGCCGACGATGGCGTGGATCTCGGCTGCCTTGAAGGCAAGGTCCACCGGCTTCAGCGCATGCGTGCCGGGATAGCGCTTTTCGAGCCCCCGCAATTCGAGGATCGTCCTGCCGGGCTCCAGCGTGGGTGCGGGGTGCAGTTCCTGCGCCGTCGACGTCATGACAATCCTCCCAGATTGATCTCAACCGTTGGATACGCAGCGATGCGTCTTGATCGCGCATCTTGTTGGCAAAGCTAATGCAAGCCGACGAATTTCCAAACCGCCTGCGGCGGATGTTTCCGGGGCCATGGCCCCGGAAACGATGCTGATGGCGGCGCTTCGCTTACTTGAGCTTCGGGTTGAGCAGCTCGTCGATCTTCGGATCCTTCATGTTGTCCTTGGTGACGAGGTTGGCGCCGGTGTCGACATTGGCCTCGACCTTCTCGCCCTTCGAGGCGGCGAGCGCGGTCTTGATGCCGTCGTAGCCCATCCGGTACGGGTCCTGGACGACGAGGCCGGAGATGACGCCGTCGTTCAAGAACTTGATCAGCTTCTCGTCGCTGTCGAAGCCGATCAGCGCCACCTTGCCGGCAAGGCTGTTTTCGGCGATCGCCTGGCCGACACCCTGCGCCATGATCAGGTTGGAGGCGAAGATACCCTTGAGGTCCGGATTGGCGGTGATCAGGTCCGTCGCGATGTTGAGGCCGGTCGTGGCCTGACCGTCGGCGTACTTATCGGCGACGAGCTCGAGGCCGGGATATTTCGCCTTGAGCTGTTCCTTGAAGCCTTGCGCGCGCTGTTCGAGCGAGCCGGCGCCGGGCAGCGCGGTGATCAGCGCAACCTTGCCCTCGACCTTGCCGCCATTGGCCGCGCCGATCGCCGCCGCCAGACCGTCAGCCGCGACGCGGCCGCCCTGGACGTTGTCGGTGGTCAGGAAGGAGGTGAAAGCCTTGGATTCGGCGCTGGAATCGATGCCGATGACCTTGACCTTCGAGGCCGCCTCGTCGATCGGCTTGCCGAGTGCCTTGGCCTCGGTCGGCGCGATCACGACCGCTGCCGGGTTGCCGGCGACGGCGTTCTCGAGGATCGAGATCTGGCCGTTGACGTCGGTCTCAGCCTGAGCGCCGAGCTCCGGCACGTTGATGCCGAGGTCCTTGCCCGCCTTGCGGGCGCCCGCCAGCACGATCTGCCAATAGAAGGAAGTGGTGTCCTTGACGATGATAGGGATGGTCACGTCGGCGGCCGAGGCGGGTGCCGAATGCATCGCGCCGGCGAGCATCGAGGCGGCGGCCAAAGCCACGAAGGCGCGGCGGTTGAGAAGGCTGGTCACGAATTTCATTTAGGTTCCTCCCTAAAGTCGCCTGGTGAAGGTTCGGAAGCTCCATCTGGATAGCGCGAGCCAAACAGAACTTTATCAATAAAAAACATTTGCCGCTTTTTGATAGTGCATCGGTTTGGCCAATGCAAGCGGTGTCTGATGCCTTTTGCGTGATGTTGGCGGGCGGGTCCGCTCTACCGGCTCCTCCTATGCGGCACCCAGATGCTTCCGATCTTCCCTTTCGATATGGAACGTTAATTCCATAGTTCTGTCAATATGGAATGTTCATTCCGATCGGGAAATCGCATGATTGTGAAGCCGACACATAACAACAAGCGCGCAGCGGTCGGCATGTCAGCCGAGCTGCTGAACGACCGTATAGGGGTCGTATTTGGCGAACTCAGCCGATGGCACCTCGATGTCGAGCAATTCGAGATTGCGCGTCAAATTGGCGGGCTTGGCCGTGCCGGTCAGCACCGAGGCGACGACCGGCTCGTGCAGCGGAAACCGGAAGGCGGCAGCGGCCAGCGGGTAGCCTCCTTGCGCGGCGATCTTTTCCATCGCGCCGACGCGGTCGAGAATATCCTTGCTCGCCGGCAGATAGTCGAAATGCGCGCCGTGAACCGGGCCCGTCGCCAATATCCCGGAGTTGAAGACGCCGCCGATGATGAGCGAGGTCTGCCGCTCGCGGCAGAGCGGCAGCAATTCGGCCTCGGCGCTGCGGTCGAGCAGCGAGTAGCGACTGGCAAGCAGGATACAGTCGAGCGGCGCGCGACGGAGCACGTCGAGGCAGATCTGGACCTCGTTGACGCCGAGGCCGTAGGCGGAGATCGTGCCCGACGATTTCAGTTCTTCCAGCGCCTTCAGCCCGCCATCCATGAGCTGGCGGAAATGGATTTTCGTCTTCTCGACGCCGTGCGTGTAGGTGCCGATGTCGTGGACGAACAGGATATCGATCCTGTTGAGGCCGAGCCGCGCATAGGAGAAATCCACCGAGCGCATGATGCCGTCATAGGAATAGTCGTAGTCGAGCGCGAAGGGCAGCGGATCGACATAGGAGTGATCGGGAACCTTATCCTCCGGCACCGGCCGGAACAGACGCCCGACCTTGGTCGAGAGCACATAGGACGAGCGCGGCTTCTCGCGGAGGAAATCGCCGGTGCGGCGCTCCGACAGGCCGAAGCCGTAGAAAGGCGCGGTGTCGAAATAGCGCAGGCCGCCGTCCCAGGCCGCCTGCAGCGTTTCCATCGCGGGCTCGCGCGGACAGGCGCGATATAGGCCACCGATCGCCGCGCCGCCGAAGCTGATTTCGGTGGCTTCGAGCGCAGTCGTGCCGATCCGGCGTTTGTTCATCAAAGCCTCCCCTTTGCCGGCATAGTTTCATCGGCTGTTGTTTTGATCGGTATTTAGAGCGTCGCGCCGAGATGCCAGGGGACGAACTCGTTGTCGCCGTAGCCGAACGCCTCGCTCTTGGTCTTGCGGCCGGACGCCGTCTCGATGATCAGCTCGAAGATCTCGCGACCCATGCCGGCGATGGTCTTCTCTCCGGAAGCGATGACGCCGCAATTGACGTCCATGTCCTCTTCCATCTGGTGGTACATGGTCGAGTTGGTGGCGACCTTGATCGACGGCGTCGGCCGGCAGCCGAAGCAGGAGCCGCGGCCGGTGGTGAAGACGATGACGTTGGCGCCGCCGGCCACCTGGCCGGTGGCCGAGACCGGGTCGTAGCCGGGCGTGTCCATGAACACCAGGCCGCTGCCGCTGACCTTCTCGGCATAGCCGAAGACGCCGTTGAGCGGCGTCTGGCCGCCCTTGGCGACGGCGCCCAGCGACTTCTCCAGAATGGTGGTCAGCCCACCGCGCTTGTTGCCGGGCGAGGGGTTGTTGTCAATCGAGGCGCCGTGCTTGGCGGTATGCTCCTCCCACCACTTCACAAAGCTGTCGAGCTTGGCGGCGATCTCGGGCGAGGCGGCGCGATAGGCGAGCAGATGCTCGGCCCCATAGATCTCGGTCGTCTCCGACAGGATGCCGATGCCGCCGCAGCCAGCGAGGATATCGACCGCCGCGCCCAGCGCCGGATTGGCGGTGATGCCGGACATGCCGTCGGAGCCGCCGCATTGCAAGCCGACGACGATCTCGCTGACCGGGATCGGCTCGCGTTGCAACTGGTCGACTTCCTCGGCGATCTCGGCCAGCACGCCCATCGCTCTTTCGACGGACTTGCGCGAGCCGCCAGCCTCCTGGATGTTGAAGTGACGTTTTCCCGCGGCCACACCCTTCTGGCCGTAAAGCGTGAGCTGGTTCACCTCGCAGCCCAGCCCGACCATCAGCACGCCGCCGAAATTCGGATGCCGCGCATAGCCGGCCAGCGTTCGGTGCAGAACCATCATGCCGTCCCCGGTGGCGCTCATGCCGCAGCCCTGGCCATGGACGATCGGCACGAAGCCGTCGATGCCGGGATATTTGGGCAGCAGTGTGCGGTTGGCCTCGTCGGCGATCGCGTGGCACACGGTGGACGAGCAGTTGACGCTGGCGACGATGCCGATGAAGTTGCGCGTTCCGGCGCGGCCGTCTGCGCGACGATAACCCATAAAGGTGCGCTTGCGGTCGGCCTCGGTGGCGTGCTCGGCCTCGCTCGGCGGCACCACCGGCAGGCGTCCGCTCTCGAATACCAGATTGTGCGAATGGACGTGCTCGCCGGGCGCGATGGCTTGAGTGGCGCGGCCGATCGCCTGCGCGTATTTCACCACCGCTTCGCCGGCCGCGATCGGCTTGATCGCCACCTTGTGCCCGGGCTCGATCGCCGCCGCCGCTACAGCGCCGCCGGGCAAGGCGGTGCCGATCTCGATGCGGCCATTGGCGACCGCGACATTGTCGGCGGGTGAAAGAAGAATGGTGTTTGCGGGGTTCACGGGCGGCTGTCCTGGGTAAACCTGGGAGTGTGGGCGGATTGACTTACGCCCATTTGAGGATAATGTCTTTTATCGTGAAAAAACATTTGTGCGTCAATTGTTTTTTCATCGCGGGCCGCGCGCCCTTCGGGCGTGTGGCAAAGCCGGCGAAATCCGATTCCGCATTTCGCAGGCTTGCGCTAGGAACACCGATCATATCGCGCTTCCGGCCGGCCGCCGCAAGCGTTAGGGATACGGGGCATGTCGAAGAGCAACAACGTCTACAAGGACGCCTTCAACCGCGGGCTGCGGCTGCTCGACGAAACCAAGAGCCTGCCGTCGGAACCCGAGCTTGGAACGCTGCTTGGCGTCAGCCGCACCACGGTGCGCAGCATCCTTTCACGCATGGAAGAGACCGGCCTGATCGCCTGGAACAAGCGCAACAAGACGGTGCTGCGGGCGCCGAAGCCGGAAGATTTCTTCCCCGAGGAAGAGACCGATTCGCTGGCCGAGATCATCGAGCGCTCCTTCATGCGCCGGCTGCTTGCCGGCGGCGCCGAGGCTGGCATGCAGATCAACGAGCTGGAGCTGGCGCGCGAGATCGGCGTCGGCACCACCAGCGTGCGCGAATTCCTGATCCGCTTCTCGCGCTTCGGCCTGATCGAAAAGCGGCGCAACAGCCATTGGGTGCTGAAGGGCTTCACCCGCGCCTTCGCGCTGGAGCTGACCGAAATCCGCGAAATGTTCGAGCTGCGTTCGGCGGCCGCCTTCGTGGCGCTGCCGGAGGAGAGCGCGGTCTGGGCCGATCTCGACAGGCTGGAGGAGGAACACCGCCAGCTGGCAAGCGAGATCGCCACCCGCTTCAACGAATTCTCCGAGCTCGACGAGCGTTTCCACCGGCTGATCCACCGCGCCTCGCACAACCGCTTCATCGTCGATTTCTACGACGTGATCGCGATGATCTTCCATTACCACTACCAGTGGAACAAGGCGCAGGAACGCGAACGCAACGAGGTCGCGATCCAGGAGCACTTGGCCTATATCGCGGCGCTGAAATCGCGCGATCCGGGCAAGGTCGACACCGCCTGCCGGAGGCACCTGAAGTCGGCGCGCCAGACGCTGCTGAGCTCCATTCCGGAAGGGCGGCAGGTACAGCCCGCCTGATGCGGCGCATCGCGCCGCGTTGCCGCAGCCCGGTTTTGCCGATTTTCCGGCCGCCGGCCCCATGCTAGGGTCGATGAGTAGCTGCGAAAAAGAGACAGTCCGTTGAATATCCGGCTGAGACGATGGAGCATGCCGGCCGCGTTCGTCGCGGCGCTGCTGCTGCTGTGCCAGTCGGCGCTCGGCGCCTTCGCCTTCGGCGCGCCCTCGCAGCTCGATGCTTTCGGCAACGTCATCTGCACGCATGAGGGAGCGGTCAAGCTTCCAGGCGATGATCCGCATCAGCAGCACATGCCGGCCTGCTGCTCGCTCGGCTGCAGCATGGTTTCGGTGGCGCATCTGCCGCCGCTGGGCACCGGCGCCTTTGCTAGGCCCCTGGCGCTCGAGGCCGTCGCTTTCCCGCCTCCGGCCTTCCGGCATATCGACTTCGCCCGCGACCGCTCTCCCGCCAATCCGCGAGCGCCGCCGGGAACGGTCTGACGGCACGTCCCGCGGAACCTTTCGCGGATGCATTCATCCAAGATCAGACTGCTCGCGACCGAATGCCGGCGCGACCTCATAGCCATGGAGCAACCATGTCCAATTTTCTTCCTGCAGCGCGCGCGCAGGCTTATCCGCGCGGCTACGAACACCTCGGCCTTGCCGTGTTCGTCCTGCTTCTCCTGCTCGCCTGCGTTCCCGGCGCCCTGGCGCATGAATTCAAGGCCGGCGACCTGGTGATCGGCCACCCGTGGTCGCGCGCGACCCCGCCCGGCGCCAAGGTGGCCGGCGGTTATTTCACTGTGACCAACAAGGGCAACGCGCCCGACCGCCTGCTGTCGATTTCATCCGAGATCTCCGACAAGGCCGAGCTGCACGAGATGGGCGTCAAGGACGGCGTCATGACCATGCGGCCGGTCACCGGCGGGCTCGAGATCCCAGCCGGCGGCAAGGTCGAGCTGAAGCCCGGCGCCTACCACCTGATGTTCTTCGGCCTCAAGCGGCAGCCCAAGCAAGGCGAGAAATTCCCCGCAACGCTCACCTTCGAGAAGGCCGGCAGCGTCACCGTCGAGTTCGCCGTCGAGGGCATGGGCGAAATGGGCGGCATGGACGATCACGCCGAGTGATCCGTCATCCGCCAATTCGAAATCAGAGGGACAAGCGATGAAGAAATATCTTTTGGCGGCCGGCGCCTTTTTGACGCTCGGCACGAATGCCGCGCTCGCCCACATCACGCTCGAAACGCAGGAAGCGGCTGTCGGCTCGACCTACAAGGCTATTCTGCGGGTGCCGCATGGCTGCGAGGGCAAGGCGACGACAGCGGTGCGGGTGCAGGTCCCGGAAGGCGTCATTTCGGTGAAGCCGATGCCGAAGCCCGGCTGGACGCTGCAGACCAAGAAGGGCAGATACGAGAAGTCATACCAGCTCTATGGCGAGACGCTGACCACCGGCGTCAAGGAGGTCGACTGGAGCGGCGGCAATCTGCCGGACGAGTTCTATGACGAGTTCGTCTTCCGCGCTTCGCTCGCGGCCGATCTGCCGTCCGGCCAGATGCTCTATTTCCCGGTGGTGCAGGAATGCGGCGACGCCGCAGATCGTTGGATCGAGATTCCCGCCGCAGGTCAGGATGAGGACGCGCTGGAAAATCCGGCGCCCGGCATCAAATTGCTGCCGAAGAAATGATCTCTTGATGGCGCGTCCCATTCGGGCGCGCCGTCGATTCTCGAAAAGACCGCATGAACGCAGCTACTTTCCCATCCCGCCTGAACCGCCTTCGCATCAGCCTGTCACCAGCAACCTCCTGGCGGCTTTGGTGCTGATGGCGCTGCTGGTGCTGCCGGGTCGCGCGCTTGCGCATGCGGCGCTGGTCGCGACCGATCCGGCCGATGGCACGGTGGTGATGCAGAGTCCTGCGCATTTCTCGCTGACCTTCAGCGAGCCGGTCTCGCCGCTGGTCCTCACCTTCGTGCGGCCGGATGGCACGCGGCTTGCGCTGACCTCTTTCCGTCTCAACGACCGGACCGTCGAGATCGACAATCCCGAGACGCTCAAATCCGGGACGCATGTGCTGAGCTGGCGGGTTATTTCGGAGGATGGCCATCCGGTCGGCGGTTCGGCGCTGTTTTCCATCGGCGCGCCGAGTGCGGCGCCAGCGGTGGGCGAAGCCGTAGACTGGACACTGCGCGCGGCGATCTGGATCGGAAAGTTCTTTCTCTATGCCGGCCTCTTTCTCGGCGCCGGCGGCGCCTTCTCTCTCGCCTGGCTCGCCGAATACCGCCGCTGCGGCCGGCGTTTCGTCATCGGCACTTTGCTCTGCGGGCTGGCCGCCGCGCCGTTTTCGCTTGGCTTGCAGGGGTTGGATGCACTTGGCGCGCCGCTCGCCCGTTTCGCGGCGCCGGTCGTCTGGAAGACGGCGCTTGAGACGAGCTTCGGTTGGACGGTGCTCGTCGCCTTGATCGCGCTTGGGCTTGCATTGTTGTCCCTCGCCGCACCGCGCACTTTCCGCAAGCTGCTGGCGCTGGCAGGGCTTGTCGGCGTGGGCGGGGCGCTTGCCGCCAGCGGGCATGCAAGTGTTGCCGAGCCGCAATGGCTGACGCGACCTTTGGTGTTCCTGCACGGCACGGCCATCGCCTTCTGGACCGGCGCGCTGGCGCCGCTCGGCCTCGTTTTGCGATACCAGCCGGCTGAAGCGAAGGTTTTCCTGCGCCGGTTCTCGCGCGCGATCCTGCCGGTCGTTGCCGTGCTTGCCGCAAGCGGCATGGTGCTGGCGATCATCCAGGTGCAGACACCGGCTGCGCTGATCGGCACCGCTTATGGTCGCCTGCTGCTTTTGAAACTGGCCTTGCTGCTGTTCCTGTTCACGCTGGCCTCCGTCAATCGTTGGACGCTGACCGCGCCGGCGGAGGCGGGTGACACGGAAGTGCAGCGGCGACTGGTGCGTTCGATCGGTATCGAGATGCTGATCGTGCTCGCTGTCTTCGGTGTTGCCGCCGGCTGGCGCTTCACGCCGCCGCCGCGCGCGCTGGCGATCGCCGCCGCGCAGCCGGTGTCGGTTCATATCCACACGCTGAAGGCGATGGCTGATCTCAGCATCACGCCCGGCCATGCGGGACAGGTTGCGGCCTCGATGGTCATCATGACCGGCGATTTCGGGCCGCTGGACGCCAAGCAGGTGACCTTGGTGTTGTCGAAGCCGGATTCCGGCATCGAACCGATCAAGCGGCCGGCGACGAAACCTGGCGACGGCACCTGGCGTGTCGACAACCTTGTCATTCCGTTGGCGGGTCGCTGGAACGCTCGGCTTGATATCCTCGTTTCGGACTTCGAGATCGTGAAGATAGAAGCGCCGATCGACATCAGGGGCGAGTGATATTCAGGTGAGGCTGGCCTGCGAACGGCGATTTCCTGCGCTTCCGGTGCTCACGTACCTTAAGTACGCTCCGCTCCGGTTCTCGAAAATCACCCTTCTCGGCTCAGCCTGACCTGAATCTCGTCTCACCCCAGCGCCACACAATTCGGCGAAGCGGTTGACGCCGCAACGAAGGCCCGTCAATCATCTTGGGAAGAATGGGCATCCCCACAAATCGCGGCCTCAACAAAAGCATTCGAAAGCAGGGAAGAAACGATGGAAAAAGCCGAAATCGGCCTGATCGGCCTTGGCACGATGGGCTCCAACCTGGCGCTCAACATCGCCGAGCACGGGCACCACATCGCCGTCTTCAATCGCACACGATCGCGCACCGATGCCTTCGTCGAGAGCGCAGGATCGCTGAAGGACAGCATCGTTCCCTGCTACAGCCTGGAGGAACTCGCGGCGGCGATCCGGCCGCCGCGCCCGATCATCATCATGGTGCTGGCCGGCAAGCCGGTCGACGAGCAGATCGCGGCGCTGCGCGGCGTGCTCTCCAACAATGACATCGTCATCGATGCCGGCAATGCCAATTTCCGCGACACGATGCGGCGCTTCTCCGAGCTGTCGGGCTCCGGCCTGACCTTCATCGGCATGGGCGTGTCGGGCGGCGAGGAGGGCGCGCGCCATGGGCCGTCGATCATGGTCGGCGGCACGGAAGACTCGTGGAAGCGTGTCGAGAAGGTGCTGACGGCGATCTCCGCCAAGTTCAAGGACGAGCCCTGCGCCGCCTGGCTCGGCACCGACGGCGCCGGCCATTTCGTCAAGACCATCCACAACGGCATCGAATATGCCGATATGCAGATGATCGCCGAGATCTACGGCATCCTGCGCGACGGCTTGGGGATGGGGCCGAAGGAGATCGGCAAGGTCTTCGACGGCTGGAACAAGGGCCGGCTCAACTCCTACCTGATCGAGATCACCGCCAAGGTTCTGGCCGCCGATGACCCGAAAACCGGCAAGCCGGTGGTCGACATCATCCTCGATCGCGCCGGCCAGAAAGGCACCGGCAAATGGTCGGTCATCGAGGCGCAGCAGCTTGGCATTCCGGCGACAGCCATCGAGGCGGCGGTGGCGGCGCGCGTGCTGTCCTCGATCAAGGACGAGCGGCAGGCGGCGGAAAAGGCCTATGGTAATATCGGCGTCGCGAAGATTTCCGGCGACAAGGCTGCCCTTTTGAAGGATCTGGAGCTGGCGCTGTTTGCCGGCAAGATCGCGGCCTACGCGCAAGGCTTCGCGGTGATGAGCGGCGCCTCGAAGGAGTTCAACTGGAACCTGCCGATGCCGACCATCGCCAAGATCTGGCGGGCGGGGTGCATCATCCGCTCGCAGATGCTGGACACGATGGCCGAGGCTTTCGGCGCGGGTGGCGCTTCGACCAACCTTTTGATGGCGCCGGCCTTCATCACGATGATGAAGGAAGCGCATCCGTCGCTGAGGCGCATTGTGGCACGGGCCTCCGAGGTCGGCTCGCCGGTGCCGGCGCTGTCATCGGCCCTCGCCTATTTCGACAGCTACCGCCAGGGCCGCGGCACCTCGAACCTGATCCAGGCGCAGCGCGATTTCTTCGGCGCGCACGGCTTCGAGCGCATCGGCGAGCAGGGCGCGTTTCACGGGCCGTGGGGGAGTGGCGCTGGCGGATGAGACGCACCGCCATTCTCGCGGAACGCCTATTTCAGATATCCGATAACCAGCCGGGCAGCCTCGTCGATGAGCGCTTCGGCCGCTTTATCCGATAGCTTTTCAGAGTTGTGCAGCACCGCGGTATGGGCCAGCGCCTCGATCGAGGTCACGCACACGAAGGCTGCAAGTCCAGGATCGCGCACGCGTAGCTCGTCGCTGTGGCTTTCGAGATAGCTCTTGAACAGGGCATGGGCCTCACGGTTGAAGGCCTCCACGTTTTCGAGGCGTCCCGTGCGCGGAATCTGCTCGGCAAGGACACGATGCAGCTTGGGGTCGATGCGATGCGCCTCGATCGCGACTGCGATAAGCCTGCGCGCCGCCTTTTCGACCGGCTGCAAGGCGACCTCCGCAAACGCCCGCCGCACAACCTGCATGATGTCCTGGTTGTGACGATCGATGACGGCGGCAACAAGCGCTTCCTTGCCCGGGTAATACTGGTAAAGCGAGCCGATGCTCACGCCAGCCTCCGCGGCGATCCGGTTGGTGCTGGCCTTGTCGAAACCGTCCCGGACCAAAATGCGAGCGGTCGCCTCGACGAGCGCGTCCACCGTCGCGCGCGACCTCTCCTGAGAGGCGTTCTTCCTAGGATTCGTGAGCGGCTTAGGCGGCATGTTCCTGCCAGTTCCGATGCGAGTAGACAATTGTGAGCTATCGCTCGCATTATGTCCACCAATGCTCTAACGATGCGGATGACGACAGATGCTCTATGAAGTTGTTTTGGGAATCCATGCATACGCCATGTGCGCCGCGTTGCTGTTGTTCGTGGCGAACGAACTTCTGCTAATTCCCGCCCGAAGAGGGCAGCCAGGGCCGGCCAGAATGGCCTTCTTCGCCAGTCGCTTTGCGGGGCTTCTGGTGGGCCCCGGTGTGCTTGCCGGCATCGTCCTTGTGTTTCTTGGCGGCTGGTCCCTGCTGACGCCGTGGCTGGTGGCGTCGCTTGCGCTGGTCGCCGCCTTGATGGCGGTCGAGCACAGGCTCGTGCGTCCATGGGCGACGCAGGCCCAAGCGGCACTTCGCGGTGCCGTCTCTGCCGTCGAGGTCAAAGCCTTTGCCGGCGATAAACGCGCGCTGGTTGGACGTCTAACCATGATCACGCTGTTCGCGCTTATTGTCGCCTTGATGACAGCGAAGCCCGAACTGAACCCCTTTGCATGAGGATCGCGGTCCGAAAGGCGCCGCGTCACTGGCCTTCCGAATGCCGGTAGGCCTGGACCTCGCCGGGCGTGCTGAGTGACTGTAGCGAGCCGGGCGCGGCGCCGCCGATCCAGCCGAGCACCGCGCGAGCGAGCTCGGAACCGGCGAGCCGGAAATTCTCGTTGACGACCAGCAGTTCCCGCCGGAACAGGTGCAGCAGCTCCGACGACTGTTTCGACACCACGTCGACGTCGCGGCCAAGCTTCAGGCCGGCGTCCTCGATGCCGGCGACGACGGCCAGCGTCGCGGCGGCGGCGCTGGAGACGATGCCGTCCGGACGGTTGTCGCGGCGCATGAGCTGCGCGGTCCGCATCCTGATCTGATCGATCGTGTGGTCGATGGAGACGGTGTTGAACGGCACTTCCGAGGCGCCGACTTCGCTCAGCGCATCGGCAAAGCCGTTCACCGTGTGGCCGTAATAGGTGAGGCCGACCGGCGGCGTCACCAAGGCAAGGCGATGCCGGCCCATGCCGGCGAGATGGCGCACCGCTTCGCCGGCGAAGGCGTAGTTGTCGAAGTCATGGTAAGGGTGCACCAGCCCCATGTCGGTACGGCCATGCGTGGCGAAGGGGATGCCGCGCTCCAGCATGTAGCGGGCTCGCGGATCGTTGGGCTGCGTGCGTGAAATGATGACGCCGTCGGCGGAGCCCGTCTCGACCAGATAGCGTACCGGATCCAGCGGGTCCTGCGAACGCGAATAGGGTGTTACGATCAGGTGATAGGGCGTGTCGGCGATCACCTCGGTGACGCCATAGATGATGTCCGAGACAAAGCTCATCAGCTCGTGCTCTGTGTTGAGCACCAGGCTGATGACGTTGGTCTTGCCGGTCCTCAACCTAACGCCGGCGCGGTTCGGCCGATAGCCGATCTGCTTGGCGACGAGCTGGACGCGGCGCCTGGTCTCGGCGCCGATCTCGGGCGCATCCTTCAGCGCGCGCGAGACGGTGGTGACGCCAAGCCCGGTCATGAAGGCAAGCGTCTTCAGCGTCGGCCGTTCCTTGGCCGACGTGTCGTCGTCCTTATCCCTGGTTCGTCTGTCCATTCGTCCCGCCCATCAGGCGCATAGCAGCCGCGAGGCCGACCGGCAATCGTGCGCGTTGACATTTGCGCGGCTTTTCAGCTCGTGACACGGTTCAATATACTGAAACGTTACAGATTGCCAACGCCCGCGACCGGGCGGTAGAGCGCGATCTTTGCGGTCAGGGACGAAGAAGTGGGTCGAAAGCCACTGGAATCGCAAAGAAATCTCAGTTTCTTGCGGTTTTTGGCACCAATCAATCAAGCGGATTGCCGTTGAGCCCTTCCAAGAACAGGATTTTGTTCGCGTCCCGAAAAAATCTCATATCACTGTCATTCGAGGGGTTGCCTCCGCCTGCCATTTGCCGTATCGAAAATCTGTAACGTTTCAGATTCTGGGAGGAACCGAAATGCGATACAAATTCCTGACTGCCGCATTCGCCGCGACGGTCGCGGTGAACTTCGCCGGACCGGCGGCCGCGACCGACCTCGAAGTCACCCATTGGTGGACTTCGGGCGGCGAGGCGGCGGCGGTGGCTGAGCTTGCCAAGGCCTTCGATGCGACCGGCAACCACTGGGTCGACGGCGCCATCGCCGGTTCCGGCGGCACGGCGCGGCCGATCATGATCAGCCGCATCACCGGCGGCGATCCGATGGGCGCCACCCAGTTCAACCATGGCCGCCAGGCGGAGGAGCTTGTCCAGGCCGGGCTGATGCGCGACCTCACCGATATCGCCACCAAGGGCAAATGGACGGACATCGTGCGGCCGAAGAGCCTGCTCGATAGTTGCACCATCGACGGCAAGATCTATTGCGTGCCGGTCAACATCCATTCTTGGCAGTGGCTGTGGCTGTCGAACGAGGCCTTCCAGAAGGCAGGCGTGCCGATGCCGAAGGACTGGAACGAATTCGTGGCCGCCGCGCCGGCGCTGGAAAAGGCCGGCATCATCCCGCTCGCGGTCGGCGGCCAGCCCTGGCAGGCATCGGGCGCCTTCGACGTGCTGCTCGCTGCCGTCGGCGGCACCGACGCCTTCCTCAAGGTCTACAAGGAAAAGGACGCCAAATTCGCCGGTGGCCCCGAGATCGCCAAGGTGTTCAAGGCGGCCGACGACGCCCGCAAGATGGCCAAGAACACCAATGTGCAGGACTGGAACCAGGCGACCAACCTCGTCATCACCGGCAAGGCCGGCGGCCAGATCATGGGCGACTGGGCGCAGGGCGAGTTCCAGGTCGCCGGCAAGACCGCCGGCAAGGACTACACCTGCCTGCCCGGCCTCGGCCTGAACGAGGTCATCGCCACCGGCGGCGACGCCTTCTACTTCCCGCTGCTCAAGGACGCCGACAAGTCCAAGGCGCAGGAGGTGCTGGCCGAGACGCTGCTCGATCCGAAGACACAGGTCGCCTTCAACCTCAAGAAGGGCTCGCTGCCGGTGCGCGGCGACGTCGACCTCAACACGGCGAACGACTGCATGAAGAAGGGTCTCGCGATCCTCGCCAAGGGCGCCGTCATCCCGTGGACGGACCAACTGCTCTCGCAGGACAGCCAGAAGCAGAAGGAGGACCTGTTCTCCGAATTCTTCGCCAAGCCCGACATGACGCTCGAAGAGGCGCAGAAGCGCTTCGCCGACATCATCGCTTCGGCCGACTGATTGCTTTTGTCGACTGATTACGGCGCCCCCGCCAGCTCCCGGCCCCCGCCTATCCGGGGTCGGGAGCATGATGTCCTCATTGTCCCAGCCCGGCTGCCGAGATGAGCAACAGCGAACGCCCCAACCAGATTTTCCGCAACCTCAACGCCAAGGTCGCATCGATCCCGATGATCCTGACCGCGCTGGTGGTTTTCGTCGGCGGCACGGCCTGGACGGTGCTCTATTCCTTTACGAATTCGAAGCTTCTGCCGAGGCTGAACTTCGTCGGGGTGGACCAGTATTACCGACTGTGGGCGACGCCGCGCTGGCTGGTCTCTATCGAGAACCTTCTGATCTACGGCGTGATATCGCTGGTGTTCTCACTGGTGATCGGCTTCATCCTCGCGGCGCTGCTCGACCAGAAGATCCGCTTCGAGGACACGTTCCGCACCATCTTCCTCTACCCGTTCGCGCTGTCCTTCATCGTCACCGGACTGGTCTGGCAGTGGCTGCTCAATCCGGATTTCGGCATCCAGCGCGTGGTGCGCGACCTCGGCTGGGAAAGCTTCAGCTTCGACCCGCTCTATAATTCCAGCATCGTCATATACGGCATTTCGATCGCAGCACTTTGGCAAGGCACGGGGCTGATCATGTGCCTGATGCTCGCGGGCCTGCGCGGCATCGACGAGGACATCTGGAAGGCCGCCAGGGTGGACGGCATTCCGATGTGGAAGACCTATCTCTTCATCGTCATCCCGATGATGCGACCGGTCTTCATCACCACGCTGGTGATCATCGCCGCCGGCATCGTCAAGGTCTACGACCTTGTGGTGGCCCAGACCAGCGGCGGACCGGGCATCGCCTCCGAGGTGCCGACGAAATACGTCTACGACTACATGTTCTTCGCCCAGAACCTCGGCCAGGGCTTTGCCGCCTCGACCATGATGCTTCTCTCGGTGGTGATCGTCATCGTGCCGTGGGCCTATCTCGAATTCGGAGGCAAGAAGCGTGGCTGAGATTGCTGCCTCCCTCCCTAATGTCGATGCCCTCAGGCGGGACGCCGTGGGGCCGAGCGGAGCGAAGCCGCGGCATGCGCTGTCGCGCCGCAACATCTTCCTGTACGGCACGCTCATCGTGGTAGCGCTCTACTATCTGTTGCCGCTCTACGTGATGGTCGTCACCTCGCTCAAAGGCATGCCGGAAATCCGGCTCGGCAACATCTTCTCGCCGCCGCTGGAGATCACCTTCGAGCCTTGGGTGAAGGCCTGGTCGAGCGCCTGTACCGGTCTCAATTGCGACGGGCTTTCGCGCGGCTTCTGGAACTCGGTGCGCATCACCGTGCCGTCGGTGCTGCTCTCGATCGCGATCGCCTCGGTGAACGGTTATGCCCTGGCCAACTGGCGCTTCAAGGGCGCCGACACCTTCTTCATCATCCTGATCGTCGGCGCCTTCATCCCCTATCAGGTGATGATCTACCCGATCGTCATCATCCTGCGCGAGATCGGCATCTACGGCACGCTGACCGGCCTGGTGATCGTGCATTCGATCTTCGGCATGCCGATCTTGACGCTGTTGTTCCGCAACTACTTCACCTCGATGCCGGAGGAGTTGTTCCGCGCCGCGCGCGTCGACGGCGCCGGCTTCTGGGGCATCTATCTGCGCATCATGCTGCCGATGTCGCTGCCGATCTTCGTCGTCGCCATCATCCTGCAGGTGACCGGCATCTGGAACGACTTTCTGTTTGGCGTCGTCTACACCCGCCCCGACACCTATCCGATGACGGTGCAGCTGAACAACATCGTCAACTCGGTGCAGGGCGTGAAGGAATACAACGTCAACATGGCCGCGACCATCCTGACCGGCCTTGTGCCGCTCATCGTCTACTTCGTTTCCGGCAAGCTGTTCGTGCGCGGCATCGCCGCCGGCGCGGTGAAAGGATGATGA
Source organism: Mesorhizobium loti (assembly GCF_001510895.1). Classification (GTDB taxonomy): domain Bacteria; phylum Pseudomonadota; class Alphaproteobacteria; order Rhizobiales; family Rhizobiaceae; genus Mesorhizobium; species Mesorhizobium loti_A. The sequence goes on from NZ_LPWA01000002.1 coordinate 109,625, forward strand.
TGGCAGCAGCAATCGCCAATCCCAGCGTTTCGATCCAGGACCTGTCGCTGAATTTCGGCGTGATGTCGGTGCTGAAGACGCTCAACCTCGACGTCGCCGAGGGCGAATTCATCGTGCTGCTTGGGCCGTCCGGCTGCGGCAAGTCGACCTTGCTCAATTGCATCGCGGGCCTGCTCGACATTTCCGAGGGCCGCATCTTCATCAAGGGCAAGAACGTCACCTGGGAAGAGCCGAAGGACCGCGGCATCGGCATGGTGTTCCAGTCCTACGCGCTCTATCCGCAGATGACGGTGGAGAAGAACCTCTCCTTCGGCTTGCGCGTCGCCGGCGTGCCCAAGGACGAGATCGCCAAGCGCATCGCGCGCGCCGCCGAGATCCTGCAGATTGAACCGCTCTTGCAGCGCAAGCCCTCCGCGCTCTCCGGCGGCCAGCGCCAGCGCGTGGCGATCGGGCGCGCGCTGGTGCGCGACGTCGACGTCTTCCTGTTCGATGAGCCGCTCTCCAACCTCGACGCCAAGCTGCGCTCGGAGCTGCGCGTCGAGATCAAGCTTTTGCACCGCAGGCTGCAGAACACGATGATCTACGTCACCCACGACCAGATCGAGGCGATGACGCTGGCCGACCGCATCGCGGTGATGAAGGGCGGCGTCATCCAGCAGCTCGACGCGCCGCAGACGATCTACAACCGGCCGGTCAACCGCTTCGTCGCCGGCTTCCTCGGCTCGCCGGCGATGAATTTCCTCAAGGGAGAATTGCAAGCGGGCGACGCTCCTGTGTTTAAGGCCGATGGTGTCTCGGTGCCGCTCGGCCGCTACACGTTCGACGGCGACAACGGCCGTGCCGGCAAGCCTTGTGTGTTCGGCATCAGGCCGGAGCACATCGCCTTGGGCGAAGCCGCCAAGGCGATGCCGTTCACCGCCGAGTCGACCGTCGAGATCGTCGACCCGATGGGCTCCGACACGCTGGTCTGGACCAAGCTCGGCGGTCAGATCGTCTCCTTCCGCGTCGAGGCGGACAAGACGCTGCGCAACGGCGATGCGATCCGCATCGGCTTCGATCCCGCGCGCGCATCGCTGTTCGACGCCGAGACCGACAGTCGCCTCTAACTCCGAAATCATCCCCCAAGCAGAACGGACAGACAGATGAACTGGTCATTCCAACTCTACAGCGCCCGCAACTTCCAACCCTGGGACGGCGTGCTGAAAATGCTCGGCGAGCTCGGCTACAACGAAGTTGAAGGCTTTGGCGGCGTCTATGACGATCCCAAGGCGTTCCGCGCCGAGCTCGACAAGAACGGGCTTGCCATGCCGACCGGACATTTCTCGATCGATGCGCTGGAGAAGGATTTCGACGGCGTGCGCAGGATCGCCGACGCGCTCGGCGTCAAGCTGCTGATATGCCCCTACCTGATGCCCGATGCGCGACCGGGCGATGCCGCCGGCTGGCGCGGCTTTGGCGAGCGTCTGGCGAAGGTTGGCGAAACGGCGAAGAAGGCCGGTTACGCCTTTGCCTGGCACAATCACGATTTCGAATTCAAGGCGTTGGCCGACGGCTCGCTGCCGCAGGATCACATCCTGTCGGCTGCGCCCGACATCGGCTGGGAGATGGACGTCGCCTGGGTGGTGCGCGGCGGCGCCGATCCGCTGCCCTGGATCGAAAAGCACGGCAAGCGCATCAATGCGGTCCACGTCAAGGACATGGCCAAGCCCGGCGAGGGGCTCGACGAGGACGGCTGGTCGGATGTCGGCCACGGCACCATCGACTGGCCGGGCCTGATCAAGGCGTTGCGCGCCAAGAGCGCGACGCAGTATTTCGTCATGGAGCAGGACAACCCCAACGACATCGAGCGCTTCGCCCGTCGCTCGATCGCGGCAGCCAAGAGCTGGTAGGAGCAGATCACAATGGCAAGGAAACTTGGCGTAGGCGTCATCGGCTGCGGCAACATCTCGAAGGCGTATTTCTCGCTGGCGCCGCTTTTCCGCGGCATCGAGATGCGGGCCTGCGCGGACATCAACATGGATGCCGCGAAGATGCGGGCGAAGGAATTCAAGCTGCGCGCGCAAACGGTCGACGAGCTGCTCGAAGCCGACGACATCGATATCGTCGTCAACCTGACGATTCCGGCCGTGCATTATGACGTGTCGAAGCGGGTGCTCGACGCCGGCAAGCATGTCTATTCGGAAAAGCCCTTCGTGTTGTCGGTCAAGGAAGGGCTGGACCTGAAGAAGCGGGCCGAAAAGAAAGGCCTGCGCATCGGCTCGGCGCCGGACACTTTCTTCGGCGGGGCGCACCAGCTGGCGCGCGAGCTGATCGACAATGGCAAGCTGGGCAAGATCACCAGCGGCACCTGCCATGTGATGGGTCACGGCATGGAGCATTGGCACCCCAATCCCGACTTCTTCTTCCAGCCTGGCGCCGGTCCGGTGCTCGACATCGGCCCGTACTACGTCACCAACCTGATCCAGCTGATCGGGCCGGTCAGCCGAGTCGCTGCTTTCGCGGCGATGCCGGCAAAGGAGCGCACGATCAGCTCCAAACCGCGCGCGGGCGAAAAAATCCCGGTCAACACGCCGACCACCATCCACGCGCTGCTGGAATTCGCGAACGGCGCGGTGGTGACGCTCAACACCAGCTGGGACGTCTGGAGCCATGGCCACGCGCCGATGGAGCTCTATGGCGAGGCGGGTACCGTCTTCGTGCCGGACCCGAACTTCTTCGGCGGCGAGGTGCGCTTCACCGACGCCACCAAGCCGGTGAAGAAGCTGCCGAAGTGGGATCATCCGTTCGGCGTGCCCAACGAGATGCACGGCCAAGGCATGATGGCCAACTATCGCACCGCCGGTCTCGCCGACATGGCGATCGCGATCGCGGAAGGGCGGCCGCACCGCTGCTCGATGGAGCTGGCGCTGCATGCCGTCGACGTCATGACCGGCATCCTGCGTTCCGGCGAAAGCGGCAAGTTCGTCGCCATGCAGACGACCTGCGAGCGGCCGGCGGCGCTCGGCATCAAGGAAGCGAAGGCGCTGCTGGCGAAGAAAAAGTAGGTGGCGACCCCTCTCCCCGTTTCGGCGGGGAGAGGGTAAGGGTGTGGGGCAAGCATCGATTCAATTCACGCTAGCAGCAACCGCCGCGCCGCTTTGATCCCGAGGATTCCCCATGCCCTATGTCGCCGCCGAGAACCGCTACGAGACGATGATCTACAACCGCTGCGGACGGTCCGGCCTCAAGCTGCCGGCCATCTCGCTCGGCCTGTGGCACAATTTCGGCAACGACACGCCGCACCGAACCAAGCAGGCGATCGTGCGCAGGGCCTTCGACCTCGGCATCACGCATTTCGACCTCGCCAACAACTACGGCCCGCCGCCCGGCTCGGCCGAGACCGCGTTCGGCGAGATCCTGCGCACCGATTTCGCCGCCTATCGCGACGAATTGATCATCTCGACCAAGGCGGGCTACGAGATGTGGGCCGGTCCCTATGGCGAATGGGGCAGCCGCAAATATGTGCTGGCCAGCCTCGACCAGAGCCTCAAGCGCATGGGGCTCGACTATGTCGACATCTTCTATTCCCACCGCTTCGATCCCGAAACGCCGCTCGAAGAAACCATGGGCGCGCTCGACCATGCGGTGCGCTCGGGCAAGGCGCTCTATGCCGGCATCTCCTCCTACAATTCGCAGCGCACGCGCGAGGCGGCCGACATACTGAGGCAGCTCGGCACGCCCTGCCTCATCCACCAGCCGAGCTATTCGATGCTCAATCGCTGGGTCGAGGACGATGGGCTGCTCGACACGCTGGAGGGGCTGGGCATAGGCTCGATCGTATTCTCGCCGCTGGCGCAAGGCATGCTGACCGACAAGTATCTCGGCGGCATTCCCGAAGGCAGCCGCGCATCCCAAGGCAAGTCCCTGCGGCCGGCTTTCATCAACGACAAGTCGATCGCCAACATCAAGGCGCTCAATGCCATTGCCGGCCGGCGCGGCCAGACGCTGGCGCAGATGGCGCTGGCCTGGGTGCTGCGCAAGGGCCGCGTGACCACGGCATTGATCGGCGCCAGCCGGCCAGAACAGGTCGAGGATTGCGTCGGGGCGCTCAAGGCGCTCGAGTTCAGCGATGCCGAGCTCGCCGAGATCGACACCTATGCGCGCGAGGCCGACATCAACCTCTGGGCAGCGTCCGCCGAGCGCAAAGGGCCGCCGCGCAAGTAGCGCTTAGCCGGCGAACCATCCGCCGTTTGGCTGGGCCGGAGCGGCCGGCGCTGCGGAAACAGTGGCAAAAACGCTCATTCGTCGCTATCTCATGGGACAGAAACGCTTTGCGTGCACAATCGGCACGCGAACGACGCGGCGAGCGGAACGGAACAGATGACGGCAAGGGATGCGCTGACCAAGAACCAGCTATGCGTGCTAGAGAAACTCGAGGCCGCCAGCGGGCCGCTCAGCGCTTATATGCTGCTCGATCAGCTGCGCGAGCGCGGCTTCCGCGCGCCGCTGCAGGTCTATCGCGCGCTCGACACGCTGGTGAAGTCGGGCTTCGTACACCGGCTCGAAAGCCTCAACTCCTTCGTTGCCTGCGCCGAGCCGCACGACCACAGCCATTCGATGACCGCCTTCGCCATCTGCGACAGCTGCGGTCAGGTGACCGAGATGTCCGACCACGATGTCGACCACCGGCTGGATGAGTGGGTCCGCTCGACGGGGTTTGCCGCCAAGAAGGCGGTGATCGAGTTTCGGGGAGTATGCGCCAAGTGCCGGGCCGAGGCGGCTTGACGCGGCACACAACGAAAACCTGTTAAGCTGGCGGGACAGCGCCCCCCTCTGTCCTGCCGGACATCTCCCCCACAAGGGGGGAGATTGACTGTCATCGCCGATTTCGCCAATCGCCGACGTTGCAGAATGAGCGAGGCGCGGAAGCTGCTGATCTCCCCCCAAGTGGGGGAGATGGCCGGCAGGCCAGAGGGGGGCGCGAAGGATCGCTAACGGCTGGTTGTGTGTGTACGGAAGGCTCAATGCGCCTCGTCCCAGTTGTCCGCCGCCCGCGCATCGACATGCAGCGGCACCGACATCGACACGGCCGGCATCGGCGCGTTCTCCATCACACGGCGCACGACGGGTATAGTCGCCTCGACCTCCGCTTCCACCGTTTCGAAGATCAGCTCGTCATGCACCTGCAAGAGCATGCGGGCCGATAGCTTCGCTTTCTCTAGCGCCTCTTCCATGTGCACCATGGCGCGGCGGATGATGTCGGCCGCGGTGCCCTGCAGCCTGGCGTTGATCGAGGCGCGCTCGTTGAAGGCGCGGACCGACGGGTTGGACGACCTTATCTCCGGATAGTGGATGCGGCGGCCGAAGATGGTCTCGACGAAGCCGTTCTCCCGCGCATAGGCCTTGGTTTCCTCGATATAGTCGCGGATGCCGGGGAAGCGCTCGAAGTAGCGTTTGATGTAGGCGCTCGCTTCCTCGCGCGGGATCGACAGCTGGTTGGCGAGGCCGAAGGCGGAGATGCCGTAGATGATGCCGAAATTGATCGCCTTGGCGCGCCGGCGCACTTCCGAAGGCATGCCTTCGACCGGCACGTTGAACATTTCGGACGCGGTGATGGCATGGATGTCGGCGCCGTCGGCGAAGGCCTGCTTGAGCTGCGGGATCTCGGCGACATGGGCAAGCACGCGCAATTCGATCTGGCTGTAGTCGGCCGAGACCAGCTTGTGGCCCTTCTCGGCGATGAAGGCCGTCCTGATCTTGCGGCCTTCCGCCGTGCGCACCGGGATGTTCTGCAAATTGGGATCGGAGGACGACAAGCGCCCTGTCGTGGTCGCCGCCAGCGCATATGAGGTGTGGACGCGATTGGTGCCGGGATTGATGAAGCCCGGCAGCGCGTCGGTATAGGTCGATTTCAGCTTGGTGAGCTGGCGCCAGTCGACGATCTTGCGCGGCAGCTCGTGGCCTTCGGCGGCAAGGTCCTCCAGAAGCTGCGCCGAGGTCGACCACTGGCCGGTCTTGGTTTTTGAGCCGCCAGGCAGCCCCATCCTGCCGAACAGTATGTCGCCGAGCTGCTTCGGCGAGCCGATGTTGATGCGCTCGCCGACGATCCCGTAGATCTCTTCCTCGACGCGGGCCGCACCTTGCGCCAGCTCGCCGGAAAGCCTGGAGAGGATCTGGCGGTCGACCGAAATGCCACGCTGCTCCATGCGGGCGAGCACCGGCACCAGCGGCCGCTCCAGCCGTTCATAGACGGAAACGAGGCCCTTGGCGGCGAGCCGGGGCTTCAGCAGCCCCCACAGCCGCAGCGCCAGATCGGCCTGCTCACCGGCATAGGCGGTCGCCCGCTCGATGTCGACCTGGCCGAAACCGACGGCGCTCTTGCCCGATCCGGCAAGCTCCTTCTTGGAGGCCGGCGCGTGGCCGAGCCACTTCTCCGACAGCGAGGCGAGATCATGGCCGCCGGACGTGCCGGCATCGAGCACATAGGAAACCAGCATCGTGTCGTCGAACGGTCCGACCTCGATGCCGTGCCGGCTCATCACGACGATGTCGTATTTCATGTCCTGGACGATCTTGAGGACCGACCTGTCCTCCAGCAGGGGCTTCAGCTGCGTCAGCACTTCGCGCACCGGGATCTGGTTCGCCAGCAGGCCGCCGCCAAGCAGGTCGCCATTGCCGCTCATATGGGCGAGCGGCACATAGACGGCGCGGCCCGGCGCAATCGCCATGGAAAGGCCGATCAGCTCGGCCTGCATCGGGTCGGACGAGGTGGTCTCGGCGTCGAAGGCAAGGATGCCGGCTTCCCTCGCCTCGGCGATCCAGGATTTGAGCGCGGCCGTGTCGCGAATGGCCGTATAAGCCGAAGGGTCGATCTTGCGCGCCGTTGCCTGCTCCAGCCGCAGCGCCGAGAGCAGGGAAGGGGTGTCGCCCTGCGGCGGGGCATCCTCGCCCCTGACCGGCGCAGCAGGCTTCGCGGCGCCGTTTGGCGGGGCAGGTCTTGGGGCCGCCGGCGCGCCGGCGCCGACATCGGGGCCATGCGCGGTATCGGCGCGCTCGATGGTAACAGTGGAAGCCTGGACGTCGCCGATCTCGGTTGCGGTCGCTTCCGCGACGCGGCGGGTCAACGTGGTGAACTCCATCGTCTTCAGAAAGCCGATCAGCTTCGGCCCGTCCGGCGCGTGCAGCACCAGGTCGTCCAGCCCTTCTTTCAGCGGCACGTCGTTCTTCAGCGTCACCAGCTCGCGCGAGATGCGCGCCTTGTCGGCATTGGCGATGATGGTTTCGCGCCGCTTGTCCTGCTTGATCTCGCCGGCGCGTGCGAGTAGCCCGTCGAGGTCGCCGAACTGTTCCAGCAGCTGCGCCGCCGTCTTCGGGCCGATACCGGGCACGCCGGGCACGTTGTCGACAGAGTCGCCGGTCAGCGCCTGCAGGTCGATCATCTTTTCGGGCGGCACGCCCCATTTCTCGATCACTTCGGGGATGCCGATCTGGCGGTCCTTCATCGGGTCGTACATGCCGACCGTCGGGCCGACCAGCTGCATCAGGTCCTTGTCGGACGAGACGATTGTGGTGTCGGCGCCGGCCTCGCAGGCCATCCGGCTATAGGTGGCGATGATGTCGTCGGCCTCGAAACCCTCCATCTCGATGCAGGGCAGGTTGAAGGCCACGGTCGCCTGGCGGATCAGGCCGAATTGCGGGATGAGGTCTTCCGGTGGCGCCGAGCGGTTGGCCTTGTATTCGGGATAGAGATCGCTGCGGAAGGTTTTCGAGGAATAGTCGAAGATGACGGCGAAATGCGTCGGCACAATGCCCACACTGGTGTTGCGGGCATCCTGCATCAGCTTCCACACCATGTTGCAGAAGCCGAGCACGGCGCTGGTCGGCAGGCCGTCGGATTTGCGGTTGAGCGGCGGCAGCGCGTGGTAGGCGCGGAAAATGTAGCCGGAGCCGTCGACAAGGAAGAGGTGATCGCCTTTTTTCATGCCGGCAGGGATAGCGCGGCGAAGCTTCGCGGTCCATGCCAAAGGCTGAGCAACCCACCGGTTCCGGCAACACCCTGACAAGTGCCGATCCCACTGGAATCCGGCCACTCACGGGTATGTTACAAAAGTGTAATGCTCGTGCCCTTGAATCGCCATGTTCACAGACCCAAATAGCTGTCATCGGCAGTTTTCGCCGAAGTCCGGAGTAAGGCCCGTCCCCCGCCTATCCCGGGCAAACTGCGGCAGCCTATCCCCCCTCTCCGGGCTGCCGCAACGTTTCGAGTAAAGACCGCCGTGGTTCCCCCTCCACCACGGCGGTTCTTTTTTGCCCTGCAGCCTCCGCATGACCGACCCCAAAGCCGTGGTCCAACGATCACGGCTTTGCGTTTTCTGCTCGTCCCTTTAGGGTCGGGCCAGAATCGAAAGGCTGAAAATAATGTCCAGAATTTCTCCCGTCCTCGACTGTCTCGACCAGAATCTCGACCAGAGCCTGGAACGGCTGTTCGGCCTGCTCGGCATCAAGTCGATCTCCACCGACCCTGCCTTTGCCGCCGACTGCCGCAAGGGCGCTGAATGGCTGGTCGCCGAGCTCAAGCTGATCGGCTTCGACGCCAGCGTGCGCGACACGCCCGGACATCCGATGGTGGTGGCGCATCACGAAGGGCCGGCCGGCGCGCCGCAGGTGCTGTTCTACGGCCACTACGACGTGCAGCCGGTCGATCCGGTCGAGCTCTGGGAGACCGACCCTTTCGCGCCGTCGATCAAGGAGATCGAGCCCGGCCGCAAGGTGATCACCGGGCGTGGCTCGGCCGACGACAAGGGCCAGCTGATGACTTTCGTCGAGGCGTGCCGCGCCTGGAAGCAGGTGCATGGCAATCTGCCCTGCCATATCACCATCCTGTTCGAGGGCGAGGAGGAGTCCGGCTCGCCGTCGCTCAAGCCCTTCCTCGAGGCGAATGCCGCCGAACTGAAAGCCGATTTCGCTTTGGTCTGCGACACCAGCATGTGGAACCGCGAGACGCCCTCGATCTGCGTGTCGCTGCGCGGCATGGTCGGCGAGGAGATCACCGTCAAGGCCGCCAGCCGCGACCTGCATTCGGGCCTCTATGGCGGTCCGGCCGCCAATCCGATCCGGATCCTCGCCAGGATCCTGGCCGACGTCCACGACAAGGACGGCCATGTCACCATTCCGGGCTTCTATGACGGCGTCGAGGAGACGCCCTCGCAGGTGCTGAAGTCTTGGGAGGGGCTCGGCGAAACCGCCGAGACCTTCCTCGGTCCGGTCGGGCTTTCCATTCCCGCCGGCGAAAAGGGCCGCTCGCTGCTCGAGCTCACCTGGGCGCGGCCGACCGCCGAATTCAACGGCATCATCGGCGGCTATACCGGCAAGGGCTTCAAGACGGTGATCGCGGCGGAGGCATCGGCCAAGGTATCATTCCGGCTCGTCCACAAGCAGGACCCGAAGAAGATCCGCGCCGCCTTCCAGGCTTTCGTGCGCGAGCGCATCCCTGCCGACTGCTCGGTCGAATTCCATCCGCATGGCGGCTCGCCGGCGATCCAGCTTTCCTACGACTCGCCGTTCCTGGCCAAGGCCAAGGATGCGCTGTCCGACGAATGGGAAAAGCAGGCCGTCACCACCGGCGGCGGCGGCTCGATCCCCGTGGTAGGCGACTTCCAGACCTATCTCGCATGGAATCGCTGCTGGTCGGCTTCGGCCTCGATGACGACCGCATCCATTCGCCGAACGAGAAATACGAGCTCTCCTCCTTTCACAAGGGGCAGCGCTCCTGGGCGCGCATTCTCGATGCGCTGACGCGTTGAGAGGCCGGAAAGACAAGTTTTTGTTGATTTTTCTCCGGATCGCGGCAAGGACGGGTCACGCCGTGACCCGGAGAAGAGAATGACCGACATCCGTTTCCACAAGAACGATCTGCCGGACCTGTCCCGCTACAATGTCGAGGCGGTGGCCATCGACACGGAAACGCTGGGGCTCAACCCGCATCGCGACCGGCTTTGCGTGGTGCAGATTTCTCCCGGCGACGGCAGCGCTGACGTCATCCAGATCGCTCCCGGTCAGCGGAAAGCGCCGAACCTCGTCAGCCTGCTCAGGAACCGCACTATCACCAAGCTGTTCCATTACGGCCGCTTCGATATCGCCGTGCTCTACCACGCCTTCGGCGTCATGGCCGAGCCGGTGTTCTGCACCAAGATCGCGTCGCGGCTGACCCGCACCTATACCGACCGCCACGGGCTGAAGGATATCTGCAACGAACTGCTCGGCATCGGTCTCTCCAAGGCGCAGCAATCGTCGGACTGGGCGGCGGAAACGCTCTCGCCCGAGCAGCTCGAATATGCGGCATCCGACGTGCTCTACCTGCACCGGCTGCGCGAGGTGCTTGCCGCACGGCTGGCGCGTGAGGGCCGCACCAAGGAAGCCGACGCCTGCTTCCGTTTTCTGCCGACACGCGCCAAGCTCGACCTGATGGGCTGGGCGGAAGAAGATATCTTCGCGCATAGCTGACGGAACCCGGCGCGTCGAGCGACGTTCCTGCCGGTTCATGGAGGAGTGAAATGGCAGAGCGCAAACCGATAGCGAGCGCGCCGAAGGACGGCTCGAAGGTCACGATCATGTGGAAGGACAGCGACGGCGTGATCAACGAATCCGTCGGCCAGTATCGCGACGGCGGCTGGTGGGTCTACACCGACAGCAACACGCAGAAAAAAGTCGATCCGACGAGCTGGCGGCCGGCATCGGGCGAAGATGACGACCAGTGAGCAATCGCTGGCAGTTTCTGAAGCGAGCGTGAGATCCGGCAGCAAGAAGGGGGCGCAATGAGACAGAACATGCTCTATCTCATCATCGGCGCATTGGTCGTCGTGGTCATTGCGCTTGGCGTCTACATCTATCGCGAGCAGACCAGACCGAAAGGCGTGGAGCTCAAGATCGACGACAAGGGCATTTCGATCCAACAGAATTGATCTGGCCGCATCCCGCGGCTTGACCGGCTTGCTCGGGATAACAGCCCCATCAATCTTGCGGTAGCGGGACGGCAAACAAGATGACGTCCGGTCGGTTCGGCGGTATCATCACGGCATAGGGAGTTTGGGGTCAACCAACCTAGCTACTAGGAGGTTGCCATGAGGCACCAAACACTGGACCAGCTGCACGCCGTTGCCGAGGTCAAGACCGCCAGACCCATCATGAGCCGGACCCAACGCCTCGCGCGTTGGGCCGAGCTTCTCGAACGTGAGCCAACCCGGCTGCTCACCGCGCTTACCGGCACCGAATACCGTGGTCGGGCCGAGCGCGATGTCATGCGCGGCGACGGCTCGCCGATATCGGTCGCCCTGGAAGACCCGATTTTGCACGGCGAGGGTTTGAAGGATGACAGTTACGGGGAAGCAAAGCGCTTCTTCGAGCTGACCGATTATCAGCTGCACGAGATCGTCTGCTACTGCCATGTCGGCGACGTGATGCAGGCATCGAGAGCGGCACTGTCGGTCCGTGACGTGCTCGACTAGTCCGCAGCCGGCTTGCATGCCGGATGCAGTCCGACGAGGAGCGCGGTCGGATCCTCCGCCGATCGCGCTCCGACAAGGTTCAAACGACTATCGTCCTGCCTGAGCCGTCCGTTGCGACGGCCCTAAAGCGCGTCGCGATCTTTCAGATCCGCTCCATGCGCTTTAAGTCTTTGTTTTGATGCATGTCGTTTTCCCAAAACCGCTGCACACTTTTGGGCGACATGCATTAGATTTTTGATTTTACGCATGTCTTTGTCCCGAAACCGGTTCCCACTTTCGGGAGACATGCTTAGGGAGCCGAGCCGACCCGGCGATTGGCAAGCATTTGATTTTCAATCGCTTCGATTTTTCCGCACTTAACCCGCCTTTAAAGGTAAGTTGTTGTTTTTATTGTTGAACGTTACCGGTCAGTTAACTTCTATGGGGTGCCGGAAGGAGAGCAACTCTCGCCAAGAACACCTATGATCGGCTCGGTCGCCTAAGCGGCGGAAAGGGAGGGGCCATGGGCATTCCCAAACGAGTGGCAGTGCTTCTCGACGGAACTTGGAACACCGTTGGGGACAACACAAATGTCTGTTGACTAAAGTCTCTTTGCGATCCGGCTGATCCTCAGCGGGCCGTCTACTACAATGTAGGCGTGGGCACTCAATTGGGAGCGAGGATCCGCGGAGCTGTTCGGTTATGGTCTCGGTCACGAGATTACAGATGCCTACAAATGGCTTGTCGACAACTACGACGAAGGCGACCAGCTCTTCATCTTCGGTTTCAGCCGCGGGGCCTATACCGCAAGAAGCCTTTCGGGCTTCATATCGAAGTGCCGTCTACTCAAACCAGGCTCGCAACTTTCCATCAATCAGCTAAACGACGCTATCGCCGTCGAGCAGACAAGACGATACGCGAATTGCTCCAGTGCGTCGAAAGCGGAGTCCGAGCCCCGCCGCCTTCGCGAGCGTAGATCTTTGAGCCGCGTAGTTCGGCGCAACCATCGGGCAATCCGGATTCAAACCCCACTTCTCGCGGTATTCATCTGGAGTGAGCCCGTCGTGTACCGCGAGATGCCGCTTCAGCCGATTTATACGATTTCCGCGCGAAATATCTTTAAACCTGTAAGTGCGATCCCTACAGTATTGTAGTTATGTCTATCAAGGCAACATCGATGTAACATCCCTGACGGCCACGCCTCCCTCACCGGGGACTCGGGACGCGCGGTCACTTTTCCCATGCAAGAGCAGCCCAAACGTTCGACACGCCCTTAGTGCGTCGAGAGCGTTGGTGCGCAATCTCCCCGCTTCGTTAATCAACACCGACCAGGTGGCCGGCGGTGAACTAACCGCGCGCCCTACAGGAGAGAAGAGATGGAAGCCCTACAATACCTCGGTCCGATGAAATGGACGGCAATCGAGGTAGCCGTGTCACTCATCGTGCTGGCAATCCTGTTCTGGTGGAGTGGCGTGGTTCGCTACATCCCAAACGACAGGCTCGGCATCTTGGAAAAACTGTGGAGTTTTCGCGGTTCTGTTAGCAATGGCTTTATTGCGCTCAACCGCGAGGCAGGCTACCAGCCGGAAATCGTGCGCGGCGGCCTGCATTTCTTCATGCCGTTCCAGTATTCGATGCATCGCGCCAATCTTGTCACCATCCCGCAGGGTCAGATCGGCTATGTCTTTGCTCGTGATGGCAAGCCGCTGCCTCCGACGCAGACACTTGCTTCCAACACAGACGCCGATGATTTCCAGGATGTGCGCGCCTTTCTCGAAAAAGGCGGACAGAAAGGACCGCAACGCAAGATCTTGCGTGAAGCACCTACGCCATCAATCTCGCGCAATTCATCGTGCTCACCGCCCAGTCGATCTATGCCATTAATCTAAGCCCGTCTGAACAAAACCTCTTTACCAATATGTCCAGCATGATCTCGGAGCGGGGCGGCTTTGAGCCAGTCGTCATCCATAATGCCGAGGACATGATCGGTATCGTCACCATCCATGACGGTCCGGCCCTACCGGACGGCGAGATCATCGCGCCGACCGTGGCCAACGATCCTACCGACCCGAACTTCCACAACAATTTTCAGGACCCGGAGAAGTTTCTCAACGCTGGTGGTTATCGTGGCCGGCAGCTGCAAGTGCTGGCCGACGGTAGCTACTTCCTCAACCGCATTTTCGCGACCGTCGAACTGGTCGAGAAGACGATCATTGACGTTGGCACAGTGGGTGTCGTCGTCTCCTATAACGGCCGCCACGGCACGGATATATCCGGGCAGGCATACCGTCACGGCGAGCTGGTCGAAATCGGCGCACGCGGTGTCTGGTCAACGCCGCTGCTGCCAGGCAAGTATGCGTTCAATACCTATGCCGGCAATATCATCACCGTGCCGACCACCAACTTCGTGCTTAAATGGACGAAGGAGCAATTTGGCGAACACAGGCTGGACGAAAACCTGTCTGAAGTGTCGTTGATCACCAAGGATGCGTTCGAGCCTGTGCTGCCGCTCTCCGTCGTCGTGCATATCGACTATATGAAGGCGCCGCTCGTGGTGCAGCGTTTCGGGGACATCAAGCGGTTGGTCGAACAAACGCTCGATCCGATGGTTTCTGCTTACTTCAAGAATATCGCCCAGACAAAGACGCTGATCCAGCTTTTGCAGGAGCGTAGCGATATCCAGCGCAAATCGGGCGAGGAGATGCGTGAAAAATTCAATTCCTACAGCCTAGAGCTGCAGGAAGTGTTGATTGGTACGCCCCGTGCTGCCAATGGCCAGAACAGCATCGAGCAGATCCTGATCCAGCTGCGCGAGCGCCAGATTGCAGTCGAAAAGGTCGAGACTTATAAATTGCAGGAGAGGGCGGCCACACAGGAACGCACGTTGCGTGAGAAGGAGGCGCTCGCCGAACAGCAAGCCAAGATCACGACGTCGGCACTTACCATCGAGATCAGTGAGAACGAGGGCAAGGCGCAACTCGCCCGCACCCGCCAGGAGGCGGAAACCATTCAGGTCACTGCCAAGGCAGAGGCCGAGAAGGTGCGCCTCGCCGGCCAGGGCGAGGCCGACATGATCAAGGCTGTCGCGCTTGCCGATGCCGAACGCATCAAGGCGACCGGTTTTGCGGAGGCTGAGAAGGTGCGCGCCATCGGTCTGGCGGAGGCCGAGGCCACCGAGAAGAAGGTCGCCGCCTTCGGCGGCCCGGACTATCAGCTCAACTCGCAGGTTCTCATGCGCTTCGCCGAGGCGATCGAGAATGGCAGGCTACCGCTCGTGCCGCAGATCCAGATCGGCGCTACCGGTGGCGAGAAGGGGGCCGCCAACGGCCTTGTCGAGATGATGCTTTCGATGCTCGTTGCCGACCGGGTTGGACGGCAAATCCTACCGGATGAGATCCCGGCGCCCGTTGAGGAGGATTGATTGAGGATGGGCCGGTTGTACCGGCCCATTTTGCGCTCTGCCGAACATACCGCCGCGAAGCACAGGACCTGGCATCCGACGCCGCGAGCTACGTCAACGGCGCAGCACTCGTCGTGGACGGCGGCAATATCCTGCAGGAACGCAAGAGCTGAGCGCGAGCGCGAAAGCCAAAAATGTAGGGAGATGGTAGCGGAGGGCGTTTGGAAGCCGCCGATCGCTTCGCCGAAGCCCGGCTAAAACGCCGTGAACAGAGCGGTACCGGCAGCGGTAACGGATTAAGAAATTCGCAGGGATTTCAAATGGCTGATCGGCCATCAATTTAACCCGCCTTTAAGCGTAAGCTCTTGTTTTTATTGGAGACCGTTACCGGACGCTTGCACCCAAAGGCCAGAGGCAGGAGAGGCGCCCGGCCCTTCACATTGCATCTTCCGAGCAGGTTTGCGCGCGTGCCCGATGGCTAGGAACGGAAATCTTTCCATATCAGCGTCGGCACAACGCGGAGATTGGGAATAATGCGCTGGGGCTCACCGGCGCTCCCCCGCGCGGCGAGCTCGACCTGCCAGCGTACATCCAGGCTCTTCTTCGTCCGAGGATGTGGGAGTGATGAACCGATAGTCGTTTAATCTAGGGCGCCTGTCAGCGCTTCTTGGGCAGAAATCCGCGCATGACCGCTCGTCGCGACATGATATCGCGGCTCAAAGGATCACAAGCCCCTGGCGGTTCATAAGCTTGGCGCTCCAGGGCTTAGCGGTCGTTTCCCAACGCTGACACGTCATTGGGAAGGTGCGCTATTTACCGCAACCGACGGTCGCGCCGAACCTTCCATGGCTACGACAGCCCATGGCGACTTCATTGCGCACAAGCGGCGGGCAGATCATTGAAGATGCGCTGTGCGTTGCATTGAGACAGCGGCGGGCTCGGTCCATTCCGTCGTAACGGAGCACGGCGAAATCCGCTGTCATTCCGTCGTCCTGGCGACCGGTGCCTGGACGAGACTGTTCCGCGGCAGCTGGGGATGCGCTATCGATTTCACGCCGGATGCGGTGCCCGTGATCGACGCGGTCGACGAAATTCCGGGCTTGCTGATCGCCAGCGGTTTCTCGGGCCATGGATTTGGGATCGGGCCGGCGGCAGCTCATTTAAATTAGTCGCTGATGTCATCACTGACCGATCGTATCTGCAGCGACTGGATGCCCGCGCATGGGCTTTCCTGGATGCCGACGAAACCTTCATCAGCGCTCTCCTTGACGGAGACGGGCAACGCATGAGCGACAGCGCACTTTCGGAAGCGAAGTCACCGACGCCTTTTTTGAAATCTCGAGTCAGCCATATCCCGTTATCCCAACGCTGTCCCGACGGGAAGATCTCGGCATTGCCGGATCGCCAATCCTCCGGATTTCGAAGCACTCCTGGACAACTTTGAGCGCTATGGGATCCGATCCGGTACCTGCGCCCGACAACCACCAAGAATTTCGCAAGAAAGATCCAGCAGGGCGACAATGTTCTCGCGCGCTGGAATCGTCTCCATGCCGAATTCATCGGCCATCTCGTTGATCGCGACCATCGGACCGGGGGCTTCATGGAGGAGTACTACTTCAGTCAGTGCCTGGAACGAGTCCTTCGATTTAGTGCCGATAACCATGTCG
The DNA here is from genome assembly GCF_001510895.1 of Mesorhizobium loti. Classification (GTDB taxonomy): domain Bacteria; phylum Pseudomonadota; class Alphaproteobacteria; order Rhizobiales; family Rhizobiaceae; genus Mesorhizobium; species Mesorhizobium loti_A. The sequence goes on from NZ_LPWA01000002.1 coordinate 126,154, forward strand.
ACATCCGGAACCCGAACTTGTCGTTTGTCGCTCTCAGCCTCCCGTCAGCGAAGCTTCAGCTTCTGAGCGGAAGTGTCTTCGCAGGCGGCTGCCCATGGCACGCTGCGTCAATTGCAAGCCTCGACCATGGCGTTCGCCACATCTGTCATGCTGAGCGAAACCATGGTCCGTCTGACTATTAGCCTGGCTTGCTGGGGGTTGGTCAGGTTCTCCGCATGAACCGTGCATTCGACGACCCCGCGGGCCTCGCCTGACTTCGTGAACAACACTTCGAACTCGAAAACCCGTTCGCCCGCCTGATGACGCCAGAGGTCGCACGTCAGGCCCCCTTTCTTCACCGTCCGGTTCGCCGGCCAGTCATAGTAGAAGGCTTCCGGATCATGCGGATCCGGCACGAAAGGTCGAGGAATCCGCAAGGGCCGGTGCGAAATCGCGTCGAGCCGAATCGGGCTGAACAACGCGTTGAAACCGGGAGTGCGAAGCAGGTCATGCTGCAGCAGGCCGGCTGCCGCCCTCACGGCAGCGGGCTCTTTGAGGTATTGGCTCCCCCAGCATCTTGGACATGCCCGCAAGGACTTCGTGGTTTTCGCCGAGCGCCCCGATAGCCGTCAGTTTGGAGAGATCGAGCCCCTGCGTCACCTTTCGCTTCACAGGTGGTGGTATGCGGGTGACCTGCTTTTGAAATGAAGGCGGCTTGGGCGGCGGCGGGAACTGCCTGGTAGAGGTCGTCGGAAGTTGCAAGGACTCGCTGCCGTGCGTGGCGTCCTCGTCTTCTTCCTCGTCTGTCCGAATGCGACGAAGCGCCAGAAAACCCTTTACCTCGAACTCGATGCGGACCTGCGATGCAGGGCGGGTGCCCTCATTCGATATCGGCCAGCGCACCACGACAGGCGGCTCGACCTCGTCACGGCCGCGGTGCAGCTCCACCAGGAGTGTACGGCACCGCTCGATCCATTGCGGATAGAGCTCGTCGCGATATTTGCTGACATCGTCTTCGGCGGGGGCAGAGTACTCGATGCGCGTCACCTCGCCGGAAGCGTCGGCCGTGCTCGACGGAAGGGGCGGCGTGAAGTCCGTTACGAGGGCATGCTTGAGCTTGAGCGCCGCCAGGAATCCCTCGATTTCCATTTCCGTCAGCGGGGTCGCGACTTTTCCAGTCGCCGCTATCGTGTTCCTTTCGTCCGCGCTTTCGCAGTTGCCGATCGAAATCCCTGGCTCCTGTGCCCGATAGGCTTCTATTTCCCTCCTGAGCTCCTTGACCCTTTTGGCCTCCTCCGTTTCCAGCGGAGGCCGCCGCCAGCTCTGATCGATCATCAGGTATGGGACACCCAGGCCGTCTGCGGTCATCGCCGGTCCGGCATCTTCGGTGAAGAGCACAGCGCGTGGTTCAGGGGAACGCGCGTTCAAGGTGGACACGATGCCGATGAGCCTCTCGTCGCTCGTCGTATAGTCGAGCTGCTCCTCTAGCGCGGGATCCGGTTTGATGCCGGGCATGGGGCGCAACACGACCTTAGGCGAGGATGTCCGGATCGCGGACTCCGGCGCCGAAGACTTCAGCATTTCGCGAACGCGCCGAAATATCTCGAGCGAGCGGTCGCGCGTGCGGCTGTTGGCGTACTTGTGCTTGTCGATCTCGTCCAGGACGGGCTTCGCCAGGAGAATTACGATCGGATCGTAGCCGAGCTCCTGCCACGGCAGCTGCTCGAGCGGTTTGCACTCGAAGAAAAGGTTGGTGTCCGCAACCAGATGGATTTCCATTCAGCTGTCCCGGCAATGGCCAACTCGATATCACTTCTGCTTCACCGAAATTCAAGCGCTTCCGGCGATGGTCATGCAGCGTTTGCCTGTATCGCCGTCTCCTGATGTGGTCGGCGGGCGTCCTGTCCCACGATCGGTTACAACGATCCGAGGCATACTGCGACAGGTTGGAAAGGGACAGCAAGATTACGACCGCTTGGCCGTAGCGTCGTGCTCGTCGAAATATCGCAACAGATTCATGCCGCCGCGCACGATGTCACGTTCAATCGCCTTCCGCGCTGCCTTCTTATCGCGGGCTTTAAACGCCTCGATTAGCGTTTCATGCTCTGCGGCACCGATATAGTCGTTCTCGGCCTGTTGGTAATAAACGTTGAGTATGGGACCCATGGATACCCACAGGCTCTCGATCTGCGCTATGAGCATATCCATTTTTGACAGACGATAGACGCCGAAGTGGAACTCGCGATTTGCCCGGCGCGCCCGTTCGGCATCGCCTGACGTTTCACCACTTACAAAATCGCGGTGGATTTCGACGAGCCTTTCGATATCCGCCTCTGAAACATGCTCGACGGCAAGTTCCGCCGCGAGTCCTTCCAAGGCGATCCGAATGAGCCGTACTTGCCAGTAACGCGACCGACTCAATTCCGGAACAGTAACAAAACGCCCTGAACGCAGCTCGAGGGCCTGTTCACTAATTAGCCTGAAACAGGCCTCCCTCACAGGCGTTACGCTCGTGCCCAGCCGTTGGGCCAAATCCTGCATCAGCAGCCGTTCGCCTGGCCGGAAATTACCTGCAATAAGTGCCTCGCGCAGCGAGATATAGGTTCTCGCTGACAGGCTGCCTTGTTCGATTGGCTGCATCGTATTCATGGGTCACCGCTGCAATGTATGAACCGCACAAAATCGGCGGGGGTGTGGATGCAAAGTTCTTATATCCTATAGGTCCTGCTGCGAAGCCCGAGAATGGGTGCGCGCCTCGGTATCGAGAGAGTTCAACCGTTGGCAGGTCATCAAGCCTGGGTTTGAGCGGACGGAGGCACTGCCCCATCAGGGAGTTCGCGAGCATCGCCTTTGTCGGAGTTCATCTGCGGGATCCATCGGTCAGTCCAGAGCTTCGATGACCGTAGCCTCGATTCCCGGTGCGTCCAGCCGATAGTGTCTGTAAAGATGTGTCGGTGGTGCGATAAGGCTGTATTCGTCACGGATGCCATGACGTATCAGCCGCGCCGGACTGCCTGCCTCCGCCAGGACCTCCGCTACCGCGCCGCCCAGACCACCCAGGACATTATGTTCCTCAACCGTCAGGATGATGCGGGAGCGGGCGGCAGCCGCCAGCACGGCTTTGGTGTCCAGCGGCTTTATCGTGTGCATGTCGATGAGCCCCACCGATTTGCCTGCCGAGCGCAGCGCGTGGAAAGCCTCGCGCGACGGATGAACCATCTGGCCACAGGCGATGATGGTCAGCTCCGACCCTCCGCCATGGGCGATGGCCTTGCCGAACTGGAAATCGACGCCGTTGTCATAGACCACCGGCTCCTGGCCGCGGCCGATGCGGAAGTAGATCGGCCGGGCATGGTTGACCGATGCCTTGATGGCGGCCGCCAGTTGCGGTCCATCGGCCGGGGCGACGACCGTGAGATCGGCGATGCTGCGCATGATGGCCAAATCCTCCGTCGCATGATGGGAGGTGCCGTAGAAGCCGAGTGAAATGCCGGCATGATGGCCGATCAGCCGTACTGGAAGGGCAGAATAGGCGACGTCGGTCCTTATCTGTTCACAGCATAGAAGCGCCAGGAAAGACGCGAATGTGGCAACGAACGGCATCGCGCCCGTGGTTGCGATGCCGGCGGCCGCCGAGACCATGTTCTGCTCGGAAATGCCGAATTGGGTGAAACGTTCGGGGAAACGTTGCGCGAACCGCACCAGCCCGTTCGAATATTGCAGGTCGGCCGTGCCCACCATGATCGGGTGACCGTCTTCAACCAGTTCGATGAGCGCGTCGGACAGGTAGCTCAGGCCCGGCGCACGAGCGTTGATCTCTCGGTATTGCCAGGAGTTGGGGTCGACCGGTCCGTTCATTGCGCTATGCCTCCGCGCTTGATTTCTTCCGCAGCCAGCGCCTCATCCGAAGGAGCTAGGTAACCGAGGTGCCACCCCGGTTCGGATTCCATGTAGCCAACGCCCTTGCCCTTGGAAGTATTGGCGATGATGCAGACAGGCCGGGTGCGTTCTGCGTCGGTCTTGAGCCGCCTGAACAGCGTCGCGAGCGCTACGACATCATGGCCGTCGACCTCATGAACTTGCCAGCCGAATGCTGTCCATTTGTCGGCCAACGGTTCAATGTTGATGATATCGTCGACCTGACCATCGAGCTGGAATCCGTTTCGATCGACTATGGCAATCAAGTTGCCGGCTTTGTGGTGGGCGGCCGATAGAGCCGCTTCCCACACTTGGCCTTCCTGCATCTCGCCGTCGCCCAGCAGTACATAGACGTCGTATTTCCGGCTGACTGCCCGGCCGCCGAGCGCCATGCCCAGACCGCCCGACAGGGCATGGCCGATTGAGCCGGAGCTGAAGTCTATACCCGGTACCTTGCGCATATCTGGATGGTCGCCAAGCGGATTGCCTAGCCGGGTGTAGCCGTCGAGCACATCCTTGGAAAAGAACTCCCAGTCGACGAGCAACGGATACAGGCCGACGGCCGCATGTCCCTTGCCCATGAGGAAACGGTCGCGGCCCGGCCATTGCGGCTCGCCGCGCTTGAGCCGCATCGCGTCGTAGTAGAGCGTGGCGAATATTTCGGCGCAGGAAAAGACCGACGAGTAGTGGCCAACCTTAGCGATCTGGATGAGGCGCAGCGTCTCCAGCCGCACGAACTCGGCCTTGTTTCGCAAAAGCGCGATCCGGTCCGCGTCGGGTCGCGGGGCGACTTCTGGTAAGGCGTTTGGTTTGGGCATTGAGCGTGACTCTCATTTCATCGGACCGTTTCTGCTCGACAACTTATAAGTTATAAGATATTTGTCATCCGCGCAACTGCCTATCTGGTCGCGAAATGGAGAGTTTGATGAAGAACGAAGCGCGCGTACTGGACATTGCCAGGCACTTTCATTCCCAGACGGATCCGCGCTTGCATGAGGACCAGGGTCCGTTGACAATCGTGGCCGGCCACGGCGCGACCATCATCGATGACCTCGGCAACCATTATATCGAGGGAATGGGCGGACTGTGGTGTGCCTCGCTGGGCTTCAGCGACAGCCGGCTGGCGGATGCGGCTGATCGGCAGCTGCGTAAGCTGGCCGTCTATCACACCTTCAACCATCGCTCGAACGAACCCACCATAGAACTCGTCGAGCAACTCGCGGCGTTGGCGCCGTTCGAGAATGCTCGCGTCTTTTTGGTCGGCTCCGGCTCGGAAGCCAATGACACTATGGTCAAGCTCGCCTGGTATTACCATGCAGCTCGTGGGCACGCCGACAAACGAAAGATCATCAGCAGGTACGGCGCCTTCCACGGCAGTACGGTCATGGGGGCTGCTCTGAGTGGTCTTCCGCATATGCACCAATCATTCAATCTGCCGCCGCTTCCGGTCATCTTCGCGGCGCGGCCGTTCCATTATTTCGATAGCCTGCCGAATGAGACAGGACGGGACTACGCCACCCGCCTGGCAAACGAACTCGAAGCGCTGATCCTCGCCGAGGGGCCGGAGACCATCGCCGCGATGATCGCGGAGCCGGTAATGGGCGCCGGCGGCGTGCTGGTACCGCCTGAAGGCTACTTTCGCAAAATTCAGGCCATTCTGCGCAAACACGATATCCTCATGCTTCTGACGAAGTGGTCTGCGGTTTCGGGCGCACTGGAAACTGGTTCGGCAGCCAGACGTTCGGCATGGAGCCGGACATGCTTTCGGTCGCAAAGGGGCTGTCGTCAGGTCACCTTCCTATCGGCGGCGTCGTCATATCGGACAAGGTCTACCAATGCGTCGCCGACGAGGCGCACAAGGCGAGAGTGTTCGGCCACGGATTCACCTATTCCGGTCACCCAGTGACAGCAGCTGTTGCCGCGGAGGCCCTCAAGATCTATCGCGAGATGGATCTGGTTGGCAGGGCTCGCCGTCTGGGTGACTACCTGCATCGGGCGCTCGGCGAAGTGCTGGGCGACCATTCGATTATCGGTGAAGTGCGCGGCCGCGGATTCATCGCCGGGCTTCAGATCGTTGAGGACCGCGCCACTCGTCGCGCTTTCGCGTCAGAGCTGAAGATAGGCGCCGAGGTCGAGCGACGCTGCCGCGAGCATGGCGTCATGATCCGCAATATGGGAGACGTCCTCGCAATCTGTCCTCCTTATGTGATCACCGACAGTGAGATCGACGCTCTGGTCGCCGGGATTCGAACGGCGCTCGATGGCGCCGCCGCGGCGCATTCTCGGGCCGGCCAGGTTGCATGAGTTTGCGTGCCTGCATGAACGGGATTCCTGGCAGGCCTCTGCAGGACCGGTGCGACGGAACGGCGGCTCTGACGCGGCATACGGGCAATGCCGGAACCGACCACCCAACTGGCTGGGACCTGTCGGCCAGTGAGCAAGCAAGGGAGAGATAATGAGTTTCGCTTACAAAGACGTCGGCGAGATGCGGGTCTATCCGCTCTATTGCGGCGGGGACATGACGGACTGGGCTATCTTCGACCCGTTCGACGCGCGCGTTGGCACCAAAGTATTCAATCCGTACTTCATCTATCTGGTCACCCATCCGGACGGCAACGTTCTGTTCGACAGTGGCCCGCATCCCGACCTGCGCACTGACCCGCGTTCCCGACTTGGCGCGGGGGCCGACGCCTTTGAGGTGGTGATGACCGAACATGACTGGCTCGTGCCGAGGCTGGCAACGCTTGGCATGACGCCTACCGACATCACCCATGTCGTCCAGTCGCACCTGCACTTCGACCACGCCGGTGGCCTGGAATGGCTGACGCATGCGAAGGTCTATGTTCAGCGCGAGGAACTCGCCTTCGCCAGGAACCCGCCCCGTTATCAGCGAGAAATCTTTGTCGCGAATGATTTCAATCATTCCATCCAATGGGTCGAACTTGACGGCAAGTGCGATCTCTTCGGTGACGGTCTGCTGCGGATCGTCCCGACACCGGGGCACACCAGAGGCCATCAGTCGCTGCTGGTGGGGCTTCGCTCGCGACCGGTTTTCCTGCTGGGCGACGCCGCCTATCTGGTGTCAAAGATGAGGACACGCTCGGTCCCGGCGGTGGCCTGGAGTCCCGATGCTTTCATGTCGACGTGGGATGCCGTGGAAGCCATCGAGCAGACGGAAGGCGCAAGACTCGTCGCCACGCACGAACTCGACTTCAAGTCATCTGTCCCCATGGCGCCCCAAGCTTGGTTCGCATAGTCGAGCTTGTGCACGAATCTTTCAATGTGGACGTATGTGTAAGCTGCACCTTACGCCGCAGCAGGCGCCGTTCGGCGGTTTCAAAAATCGGCATCGGCAGGCGGGCGGGCATCGGGCAACCTCCGTCCCAGCCCTGCCCGTCGGCAGGCTAGTCTAGATCTTCAATTGGGTTTTCCACACACCCACCCGCGCCCCTAAATTTAACGCACCGCTAAAATTCACCTTGCAACTTATATGTTATAAGGTATAAGCTTTTGCAGTGCCCCGGGACTGGAGCTGGCGGGCGGGCATTGCACATTGGCGGTGCGCCACGAAATTGCGCGATTCGATTTTTCATCAAATCTGCAACGGGAGGAGAAAATGAACGAGTGGGTTCCTAATCGCCGTGCCGTATTGACCGCAATACTGGCTGGATCAGCCGCGCCTTTGATGTTGCGTTCGACAGCGCTTGCATCGCCATCGTGCGGCAATCACGTCGTTCGCATTGCAGCCATAGTTGCACCCGACACGATGAACCCATTCGCCACGTGGGGTGCATTTTGGCCAACCGTTTTCACGTATGACTATTTGGTCGGCGTCGACGCCCAGCGCCATTCCGATAGGAAGGGATTTGCCAAGGAGTGGTCAGTTGCTGACGATAATCTTGCTTGGACGTTCAAGATCTGGCCCGGCATGAAGTGGTCGGATGGCCAACCCGCTACCGCTAGAGACGCGGCGTTCACCTATAACTATTTGCGAGGCTCCATAGGCAAGCCCGACGAACTGAACGTTGGCTGGAACAATACGAGCGGGTTGGAGAACATCGAATCCATTAAGGCGCTTGACGACGAGACCTTGCAAATGGTGACCAAGGCCCCAACCGGCTGGCCGATCGAAAATAACATAATGATGGTCCCCGAGCACATCTGGAAGGATGTCTCCTACGCCGATGCGCGCGGTACGTTTCAGAACAAGCCGCCGTTGGTGGGTACGGGTCCGATGATCGTTTCGGAGTTCCAGCAAGGCCAGTTCGCTCGCTTGACGCCGAATCCGTACTTTCGCACCGGGCAGCCGACAGTGGCCGGTTTGAATTTCCACTTCTTCGACACAGCCGATCCCATCGCTCAAGGTTTGAAGAGCGGAACTCTCGATTATGGAGTCAGCCTGACGGCTGCCCAATGGGCCGACCTCTCGAAAAACTCCGATATTGTGGTCGGAGAATCGCGGATCGAGCAGCGAAACTATCTGGCTTTTAACACTGTCTCAGGAGAGGGCGCCGGCAGCACCAAGGCGCTGCAGGATCCAGCGTTCCGCGATGCCATCGGCTACGCGATAGATCAGAAAGCTCTCGTCGAGCGCGCGTTTCGTGGCCACGCGGATCCTGGCGTGGGGCTGACGATGCCGGTGGCAACCGACTATTATTCAGACCTGAAGGACATCAGGCGCCACTTCGATCTGGCCGAAGCCAGTCGCCGGCTTGATGCCGCGGGGTATCGGGACGCGAATGGCGACGGTGTGCGGGAGGACAAGGAAGGAAACAGATTCCAGCTTGAGTTGATTACCGGAACCGTCTCCGGCACTCTCGAAATACCGATTGCCGCAGTGCAGCTGGTTGCAGGATGGTTGGAGCAAATCGGCATTCCCGTATCGGTGACTCAGCTCGACTCCGGCGCACTTGGCGCCCGCACGGCAGCCCCAACTAACGGCGGCGGACGCTGGGATCTGGCGGTTGTTGCGGATTGGGCGTCGCCCTCGCCACAGGATCTGCTGAGGCTAGGCGACGCCAAGCTCATTGGTTCGGGCGACGTCGCATACTGGAAAAATGAGAAATTCGATGCGCTGCTATCTCAGGTTCGCGTCACCGCTGACCGTAAGAAAAGCCAGGAGCTGGTCGACGAGGCGTCGCGCATTATCTACACCGAGGCGCCTTATATTCTTCTTTGTTATCCCTTCGTGCTGGAAGCCCGCCGGAAGGATTGCTTCGAGGGTTGGGGAACGCACGACATCATGTCCCAGTGGAGCTACTTTCCTTTCGACCGTTTGAGGCCCGTTTAAGATGGTTGATGGTGGGCGGCGAGGGGCGGGCAGGCGTGTTGCCGGCATCCTCCTCAGGGCGGCCGTGACGCTTCTGATGGTAGCAGTCCTGAATTTTATCCTGTTCAGGATAGTTCCAGGCGATCCCGCCAGGCTTTTGCTGGCGGGTGCGCGCAGCAGCGTGACTGCCGAGCAGATGGAGGCCCAGCGCCAAGCCTGGGGCTTGGATCGGCCACTCTTTCCGGACCAGGTGGTCAACTACTTGTCGGCAACTCTCCATGGCGATTTCGGCTACAGCTTCAAGTTCCGCGGCAGGCACGTCGCTGACCTGATCTTGGAGCGGTTGCCGGCCACCATTGCGCTTGTCGGGCTAGCTCAGTTTATCGCTATCCTCAGCGGTGTCATGCTTGGCCTGTATGCAGGCTGGCGCAGAGGAGGGGCGGTCGATCATATCGCCACTGGAACCTCTCTTGCGCTCTATTCCACGCCTTCCTTCTGGCTCGGCATGCTCCTCGTGGTAATCTTCAGCACGGGACTGGGTTGGTTTCCGGGCTACGGTGCGTATTCGCCGGGCGCGGTCACAGGCTCTCTAGGGTCGTTGCTCGACTATCTGCGACATCTGACCCTCCCCGTTGCCGCGGTGGCGCTTGGGCTGATCGGCCAGTACGTGGTGGTCGCACGTGCCGCAATGAGCGACGTCGTCACCGAGGATTACATGGTAACCGCACGGGCCAAGGGGCTGACTAACGGCCAGATGCTGATGCGCCATGCGTTTCGCAATGCAATGCTGCCGGTCGTGACCTTGATCACCCTCAACCTCGGCTATGTGGTCGCAGGCGCCATCACCGTCGAAGCCGTGTTCTCCTGGCCGGGCATTGGCGGGCTGACGGTAGAGGCGCTTAACGCACGCGACTACCCGGTCCTGCAAGGCATATTCCTCCTGCTTGGCGCGTCGATCGTTGTCGCGAACCTTGCGGCCGATCTTGCCTACGGTCTCCTCGACCCCAGAGTTCGGTAATGAGCAAAAGCATCGTTCAACATTCTCTCCCGGGCCGAGGGCGAGCTCTACAAAGCTTCCTGCGCAAGTTTGTCGGACACGGCGGCGCCCAGGTAGGCCTTGTATGCCTGGTGTTCTTCCTTGTCGTGTCGGCAATGCCGACTGTCCTGGTGGGGCCGCTGCAGACCGCCATCAATGCAACCGGCGATTTTCTCGCACCACCGTCGAGTGGACATCTGCTTGGCACCGACGAGGTCGGGCGCGACGTGCTCAATCTTGTCGTCCATGGCGCACGGATCTCGCTTACGATCGCGTTACTGGCGACCGTGATTAGCCTTCTCGTCGGGACCGCGATTGGCATGATGGCCGGCTACTATGGCGGCAGGGTTGAAGTCTGGCTGATGCGCTTGACGGACTTCTTTTTTTTCATGCCGTCCTTCGTGCTGGCGCTGGTCATCACACCCGTGGTGCTCGAGGTAATGGGCCGCGGCGGAGAAATCCTCGGCTTCCGTCCTTCCCTGTTCGTTATCATTGTCGTCATCGGCATGACCAGCTGGGCCTTCGTCGCGCGCATCGTCCGCAGCCAGACACTGTCGCTGAAAGAGCGAACGTTCATCGATCGTGCCCGCGTCGTGGGCAGCAGCAATCTGAGCATCATGGTGAAGCACATCCTGCCCAACCTTGTGCCGCAAATCGCGGCCAACGGGGCTCTGGTCGTCGCCGGCGCAATTTATGTCGAGACCTCGCTTTCGTTCCTTGGGCTTGGCGACCCGCTGCAGCCCTCGTGGGGGACGCTGCTCTCACAGGCTCAGCGTGCCGGCGCGGCCAGTGCAGGCGCATGGTGGTATCTCGGTGCGCCGGGCGTGTGCGTGCTTACGGTTTCGCTGAGCTTCGTCCTGATTGGCAATGCCCTCGACGACACGTTCAATCCACGGCGGAGGGTGATTCCATGAACAACGCCTCCAGGCAGAACGCTCCGCTTCTGGAAGTCAACGGCCTCTCTGTCGAGTATGGGCTCAAAGGCCATGCATTGCGCGCGATCGATGGCGTGAGCTTTGCGCTCGGAACCGGCGAGGCTGTCGCCCTGGTGGGCGAATCGGGCAGCGGCAAGACCACGACCGCGATGGCTATCGCGGGCCTGCTGTCACCCAACGCGCGCGTCAGCGAGGGCGAGGTCCGCTATTGCGGAGAGCGACTGCCGATCGATAACGATGCGGCCATGAGGCCGCATCGCTGGAGCGAGACATCCGTTGTCTTCCAGGGCGCGATGAATGCGCTCAATCCCGTTCACCGCATCGTCAAGCAGATCGCCGAGCCGTGCATGCTGAAGCTCGGCATGTCGCGTGGCGAAGCGACGGCGCGGGCAAGGGAGCTGCTCGAACTCGTAGGCATCCCGGCCGATCGCGGGGCCGCATATCCGCACGAGCTGTCGGGCGGCATGCGTCAAAGGGTGATGATCGCCATGGCGCTGGCATGTCGCCCCTCGATAATTATCGGTGACGAGCCGACGACGGCGCTCGATGTCATCACCCAGGCCCAGATCCTGAAGCTGCTTGGGGAATTGCGATCCCAGCTCAACCTGGCCCTGATGTTGATCACGCACGACCTGTCTGTCGTGGCAGAACGTTGCGACCGTATGATGATCATGTACTCCGGCCGGATTGTCGAGGACGGCACGGTTGCTGAGATCTTCGCCAGACCCCGACACCCGTACACCAGGCTGCTGATCGAATCGATCCCGAACCCGGCGAACGGCAAGAAGATGATCCGGCCAATACCGGGCGATCCGCCGAACTTGGTGAATCGACCCACCGGCTGCGCCTTCCACCCGCGCTGCCCATCGGCCATGCCAGTATGCACGAGAGAAGTTCCCAGCCTCGAAAGGTTCGAGCTGGGACATGTGGCCTGCCACCTTCATCGGGCCTCGCAAGAAGAGAAGGTCGCAGCTCATGCCTGACACCGCCGACATCCTGCGTCTTGAGAGCCTGCAGGTCCATTTCCCTGCCCAGGGCGGGGTGTTCGACCGCATCCTCGGCCGCCCCGCCGTCGCGGTACGCGCAGTGGACGGGATCGACCTCAACATCCGGCGCGGTGAGATCGTCGCCCTGGTTGGGGAATCCGGAAGTGGCAAGACCACTGTCGGCCGTGTCATCACCAAGCTCGCCCAGCCGACAGCCGGCAGACTGCTATTCGAAGGCCACGACGTGACATCGGTTCAAAGCTTGTCGGCTCTGCGGCCTTATCGTCACCGCGTGCAGATGATCTTCCAGGACGCTTACCAGGCGCTCAATCCGCGGCACACCGTGTTCGATATCGTGGCGGAGCCGTTGCGGTCGCTGCGGTTGGCCAAGGGGAAACAGGTCACTGAGCGGGTGAGCGAAGCGCTTGCGTCCGCCGGGCTAAATCCTCCCAGTGATTTTTTTGCCCGCTTTCCTCACGAGCTGTCTGGCGGTCAGCGCCAGCGTGTGGTGATTGCCGGCGCGCTTGCCGTCAAGCCCGAGCTCATCGTTGCCGACGAGCCCGTGTCGATGCTAGATGTCTCAATACGCGCCCAGATTCTTCAGGTCCTGGTCGATCTGCGCGAAAAGCGCAACATGGCGCTGCTGTTCATCACGCATGACCTGCCGCTTGCCTGGCTGATCGCCGACAGGATTGCGGTCTTGTATCTCGGACGGCTGGTGGAGATCGGCAGCGCTGACGACATCACCTTCAACCCCCGCCACCCCTATACAGTGGCGTTGCGAAATGCCACCCCGCAGATAGGCAGTAATGCAGATCGCGGCGAGCTGCCGGCTCTGCAAGGGGAGGTTCCAAGTGCCGCGAGCGTGCCGAAGGGCTGCCGTTTCCATACGCGCTGCCCGCTGGCCTTTGATCGCTGCAAATCTGAGGAGCCTCCAGCTCTCGAAGTCGGACCAGAGCACACGTCAGTCTGCTGGCTCGCGAAGTGAAGGGCGATCTTTTTCTGCGACGGCTGCGATGACGCGCGCCCAACGCGGTTCTGCCGGAAGATTATCGGAAATCTCAGTCGCCGACATCGCGGCTTTTCATGCTGTCTCTTGGGAGGAAATTGATGTACCGACTTCGCCATCCGGTGGGTACTACCACTTGCTGCCGGACGTTTCGTGCGAGGCATCGCGTTGTTGATGCTGTTTGCGAGTCGGGTTGCGCCTCGGGGCCTTTGAAGTGTCTCGCAAATATTGTCGCCTACCTGAGGGCACTATGATGGGAGGCAAACGCCTGCAGCCGCCGCTTCCCCGTGCCGAGCCGCGGATCAGGGTGCTCCATGAAGACGTCGCGATGGATTGGTATCGCTGGCTTCGCGACCGGGAGAATCCCGATGTCCGCGCCTATCTTGAGGCCGAGAATAGTTACGCAGAGCAAGCGACAGCCCACCTAAAAGAGCTCAAGGCGAAGCTCATCTCCGAGGTCGAAGGGCGCCAGCATTGGGAGGGCGGCCCACCTGCGTTCCAGGTTGGACCTTTCGAGTACTTCCAGAGACTCGATCCTAGCCTTTTGCATCCGAGGTGGTGGCGGCGGCCGATAGCTGGAGACCCGGCCGAGCTTGTAATCGATCCGAATGCGCTTGAAGGTGCCGATATCTTTTATCGGCTCGGAGTTTTCGAGCCGAGTGACGACGGGCGTTACGTGGCCTTCAGTTTCGATGTCGTCGGTGACGAAAACTACGAGCTTAGGGTGCGGGACGTGGAGACCGGACGCGATGTCTGGCAGGGCTCGATGCAGGCTGTGGCGGCAGCTTGGGCCGCGGATTCGCATACCCTGTTTTTCACTCGGGAGCGGCCTGATCTCAGGAGACAAGTTCACGAGCTTATTCGCCTGGATGTCGCAGCAGGGAAATGCGAAGTAGTGTTTGAGGAGGCCGACGAGCGACTAAACGTGGGCATAAGGCGCTCTGACAGCGGTGCCTGGCTGTTCCTTGATGTAAAGGGCCCTCGCCGAGGAGCAGTGGAGGTTTGGTGCCTTCCCGCCGACCAACCGCGAGTTCCGTGGCGCCGTTTAGTGACGCGCAAATTTGGTCATCAGGTCATTGCCGAGCACTGGCAAAACGAGTTCCTGTTCCAAGTCGATGACGCCGGACCGTATTGGCGGCTCGTAAGTGCGCCGATTGACGACCCGTCGCCTTCGCGGTGGGAAGAGGTCATACCACATCGGAACGGCGTAATGCTTGAGGAGGTCCAGGTGCTCGAGCACCACCTGGTTGTCCTCGAACGGGACGGCCTCCGTCCTCGCCTTTCGTCTCGCGACGAAAGCGGTCGGATTGGAGCGACGATAGTTCCTGACGAGCCGAGCTGCACTTTAGCGGTCGGCTTGTCGGCAGGGGGGCACTATTCGGCCGCAAGGCATGCGTTCCGAGGCTCGCGGCTGACGTACAGAATCAGCTCGTTCGTGAGGCCGGACACGGTCGTCGAGCACGATCTCTCTGACGGCCAATCGGCAGTACGCTATCAAGTTCGTATCCCAGGTTACGACCCGGCTCAATACGTGACGACGGTCGTGTTGGCGAAGGCGGAAGACGGAGTCCAGATCCCAATCTCGTTGGTGGCGCGACGCGACCGAACAAGCTCTGGGCCGGTATTATTGAACGTGTACGGCTGTTACGGAGTATCGAGATGGCCCTCCTTCTTCGCGTGGCCATCGTTCATGGCCGCGCGGCTGAGCCTGCTCGATCGGGGAGTGGCGTTCGGTATTGTGCACGTACGAGGGGGCGGCGAGCTCGGGAGCCCATGGCATGAGGCGGCTACCCGCGATCGAAAGCGTGTTACCTACACGGATCTGATCGCTGCTGCCGAAGGGCTCATTGAACGGGGGATCGCCGCCCGCGACGGCGTTGTGATTGAGGGCCAGAGCGGTGGCGGGGGTACCGTGCTTGCCACGGCGCTGTTGCGCCCCGACCTTTTCCGCGCCGTGCTCGCCCAGGTTCCAGTCGCCGATATCCTGGATACCGAGCTAGACTTCATGTTGCCGTACGCGCAACAGGAAACGGCCGAGTACGGAGATCCCCACATCGCTCACGAATATCGCTGCTTGCGCAGCTACGACCCATACTACAACCTCAGCGCCAACTGCCCACTTCCGCCGACCTACGTCGACAGTGCGCTCCACGATGGTCAGGTGCTATATTACCAGCCCGCCCGCTACGTGGCGCAGCGTCGGTCCTGCGCAACTGATCGCGATCCTGAGCTTGTCTTCCGCACGAGAGAAATAGGAGGCCATAGTGGCGCTTCACATGGACCTGGGATCGCCGAGGAAGCAGCATTTCGTATGGCCTGGGTTCTCGACCAACTCCGACACTCGAGTGGCAGCGGGGATGTTGGCGATCCTGGCAGATTGAGTAGGAGGGCTTACAGCGGGCGCAAGCAGCGGCGCGCCGCATAAAGGCGAAGACCATCGCTCGTTGGCACTGGTCGGTGAGGCGGTTCGGCGTTCTTGCGACCGGGACCGAAGAGGTTGAACGGGGGCTCCATTTTTTCTATGCCGTCGCACGGGCGTCGACGGGCGACACAAGAGGCGTCCTTTGAGGCGATGTCAAGTCGCCGTTCCGCTTGATTTCGACGTTTTGGCGTACGCTGCGCACCGCCGCTTCGATCGGATAGTCTGATCTGGGATCGTCTTCAAAACGCCGCCCGTCATCGCGTCGGAGAGACCGGATCGGGCCTGTTCTCCGTGCTGAGCACTGCGATGTTTCCACCCACTGCGACACCGAGGCCGATTTCGTCTCAATGGCCAGTGCCCATAACTCCCGATTTTCTTTATAAAAACATTTCGGAATTTTGCAAAATTATGGCCGTATATGTCTTTTGTGACGATTGAACATAACAAAATTAGTCAGTTCTTCACTTGATTTGTTGCGCCTTTTATTGCGTTCTGAAGCGGCTCTGCGCGCTCCTAGAAACCGTTTTCCAATGAGAAGATCGATATGGATTATGTCCAATATTTCGCCGAGCGAATCGAAGAACTGAAAGACCGCGGTGACTATCGTGAATTTGTCGATCTGGAGCGCCAGTCTGGCAACTTCCCGAAGGCCTGGCTCAATGGGCCCTCTGGCCGAAAAGAGATAACCATCTGGTGTACTAACGATTATCTCGGCATGGGGCAGCACCCCGAAGTGCTGTCGGCAATGAAGCGCGCCATTGATGCCAACGGTGCAGGATCGGGCGGATCCCGCAATATTGGTGGCACCAACCATTACCACGTATTGCTGGAGCGGGAGCTTGCGGATTTTCACGATAAGGAAGCAGGGTTGATTTTTGTTTCCGGCTTCAGCTCGAACGAGTCATCGCTGAGTACATTAGCATCATTGATGCCGAACACAGTTATATTTTCCGATGCGCACAATCATGCTTCTATTGTCAGCGGATGCCGTAGCAGCCGGGCGGAAAAGCGCGTGTTCCGGCATAACGACGTTTCACATCTGCGAGAATTGCTGGGTGGTGTAAATCCTGCGAGGCCGAAGATCGTTGTTTTTGAATCAGTGTATTCAATGGACGGTGATATTTCGCCGATCGAGGATATCTGTGACGTGTCCGACGAATTTGGTGCAATGACGTTTCTGGATGAAGTTCATGCTTCCGGAATGTATGGTCCCAAAGGCGCCGGCATTGCCGCGGAACGTGGCATCATGAATCGCCTAACCATCATCGAAGGGACGCTGGGTAAAGCATTCGGCTCGATGGGCGGCTATGTGACCGGACCGGCTTCCATTGTTGATAGCATACGGAGCTTCTCGACCGGTTTTATTTTCACTACCGCGCTTTCGCCTGCGGTGGCGGCGGGTGCGCTGGCCGCGCTCCGCCATCTTCGCAATTCAGATTCCGAACGAATCGCTGTGCGTCGGCAAACGAACCTTTTAGTCAGATTGCTGAAGGAGACGGGCATCCCGGTCATGCCGACTGAAAGCCACATCATCCCTGTGCTGATAGGTGATTCATCTCGTTGCAAGGAAGTGTCCCGTCAGCTTTTGGATCAGCATGGCATATATGTTCAGCCAATTTTGGCCCCGAGTGTTCCAGCGGGAACCGAACGGTTCAGGGTGACCGTTACGCCCGCCCATAGCACGTCAGACATTCGTACGTTCGTCGATGCGCTTAGGCAGGTTCTGCTGCGGGACAATCTTGCCAAGGTTGCTTGAGGTGTACTACAGCGGATCATCGGGCAAGCCTCAGACCTGATTGCGCCAGCCGACAGACCTGGGACTGTGAACATAATGTTACGGCGCTAACTGCGTACGTGCCTTCGTGGCGGGATGACTAATATTCGCTAGTATGGCCAACGCGACCATCGCCTTTGCGCGCTAGATCTAGGACCAGCTGACCCGTGATCAACTTGCGGCCGAACACCGCTGCGTCGCGTGCTGGCGGAAGCGCGCGTGCAGGACGCGTCCATGGTCCCGAAGGCGAATAACCGAAATACGCAGGTTTCCCAGAGGCGTTATAGAATCGGCCACCGGTCGCGACACCCGAGATGGATTCGTCGACATGAAGTGGATCCCAGATGATTGCTGGGCGATCAGCAGGTGAGCACCCCGCAATCCTGAATATTCGTCCAGATGTTCCGTGTCAGCTTCGGCGAAGATCACATAGCTGCAACAAATCTTTCAAGTAAATTTGCAAGGTCGTCACGTCGCAAATTGCCGAGCATGGTACGTTCGCCATCGATCGACGTCGGGCACGGTGGATAAATCAAATGCCAACGCTGGTCGATGCTCGGATCGCCGCATCGCAGGCAACATTGGGTGTAAACAGATATGGCAAAAAGAGCGCTCATCCTGATTGAAGTCAGCCCATGGGACGTTGGCCCGCTATACGCCCATCGGGCCGAACGTCTTGGTCTTTGTCCAATTATCCTCTCGGCTGATCCAGCTCGGTACGACCGTGGTGCCGCGCAAGGCATTAAGGCAGTCCGTGTCGATACAGACAATCTCGATGCGCTAATCCAAGAATGTTGCCGGCTGGGTTCCGTTTATGACATCGCTGGAATTACGGGCACCGGGGACACGTTCTATGCGACGGTTGGCAAGCTTTGTCGGCATTTCGAGCTACCGGGACCGAACCCCGAATCCGTTGAACGCTGCTGTGACAAATTCGTGCAACGTCAGGTCCTGGCGGAGGCCGGCGTTCCAATGCCTGATTATCGCTTGGCCGCGAATGCAACGGACGTGGCACGCTCCGCCACAGAGATCGGACTGCCGGTCATTGTTAAGCCAGCCATCGGCAACTCTAGCTGCGGTGTTCGATTGTGCCGCACGGCCGACGAGATAACCGAACACACGACTTATCTTTTGGGCGGCAAGCATATTTGGCGTTGTTCGCCGAGGATACTGGTAGAGGAGTTCGCACAGGGCCCATATTTTAACGCTGAGATAATGGGAAATAAGCTCATTGGCATTGGAACGGCTGACGTGGGAGACCCACCGTACTTCGTATTTCGCGGGTGGACCTTTCCGGCTCCACTGACCGATGACGACCGTAAGCGCATCGCCGACGTCTCGCTTAGCTGTTTGCAAGTTCTCGGCCTTGGCTGGGGGCCAACCGGCGTTGAACTTCGGTGGACGAAACGTGGCCCGGTGGTCATTGAAGTGAACCCGCGTCTTCATTGCACGCCTACTCCCCAACTGATTCAGCTGGCTTACGGCATCGATGTCATCACCGAACATATTAAGCTTGCCATCGGCGAGGAATTGGACTTGCACAAAAAGCGATCGCAAACTGCGGGCGCGCGGATGCTTGTTCCAGACCGCGACGGAACCCTCGGCTCGATCGTCGGGGAGAGTCGGGCGGCCGCTATCTCCGGGGTCGCAGAGGTGAATTTTTATGTTCAACCTAAGACGCAGATTATGAGGAAAGGTGATTCCCGAGACTGGATCGGCCATGTCATCGCCGCTTCGCCCATCGGCACCCGGACCGAGGCGATACTTGAGCGTGCTGTGGCCTTAATAGATTTTTCCATTGCACCATTTTCGACCCTTGGCGAACAGGATCAACCTGAGGCCGCGCCATCGCAGGCTGATATTCATCGACACAAGTAAAGTATCGTTGAGAATTCACATGGGCAGTATGGCGATGCAGCGCGGTGAGATGGGCAGCCTATCCGCACGGATTTACAATAGGGTGCGGGAAAGCCTGATCGTCGGCAATTTCGCACCGGGCGATCGCCTCCTCATGCAGGACATTGCAGAGCAGCTTGGAACCAGCGTCACGCCGGTACGCGAAGCTTGTCTGCGGCTCGTCAGCGAGCAGGTGCTCGAATTGCGCTCTGGCAGGTTCGTCAAGGTACCAGACCTTAGCCGTGCCCGCTATATCCAGATCAAGTTGATCCGCATAGCGCTTGAAGGACTGGCGGCAGAACACGCTACCGACCACGTTACCCCTGCCGATCTCGAACAGCTTGAGAGCTTCCGCGCCTCGTTCGTGAAGAGCAATAAGCCCGACAATCTCGAGGAAGCGCGATCCTACAATCGAGCTTTCCACTTTAGTGTCTGCCGCCTGTCGCGTATGCCGATGCTGATGGGACAGATCGAAAGCTTATGGGCCTCAATGGGTCCAATCCTTAACGTCTGCCACCGGGAAACCCCGCGCCGCTATACAGGCGCATCGGAACATGACCGTCTCATCGAGGCATTGAGGGCTGGCAACAAGAAGAAGGCCCGCGAGGCCATCGAGAACGACATCAAGCGAGGTTCGCCTAGTCTTCTGCGCTACTTCCATGAGCGCAGTTCCGACTGAGCTCCCTCTCGGCAACGTCGATCTACGCGTCCCTTGGAGTGCGCAGGCCGGCCGTCTCCCCGCCGTCTACGGTCACCACCGTGCCGTTGACAAAGGTCGATCGGTCCGAAAGCAACCATGCGACGACATCGGCGACTTCTTTAGGAGCACCGAAACGGTTAGCGGGAATCCGCAGTTCGAGCTGCTTCTTGCGCGGGCCATCGGTCATGACCTTGTCCATCATGCGCGTCTCGATCTGGCCGGGGCAGACAGCGTTGAAGCGGATCTCCTCGCCGAACTCCAGCGCGAGTGCCTGCGTCAGGCCGATAACTGCGGCCTTCGAGGCGCAATAGGCAGCGAGACCTTCTTCACCGGTTTTTCCGGCAATGCTGGCTATGTTGACGACGGAACCCCTCCCGCGCCGCAGCCCTTCCAGTGCATGGCGTATAAAGAAAAATGCGCTGCGTGCATTAACTGCCAGAACCTCATCCCAATCGGCCTGAGTGGTGAATGCGAAGGAAATGCGCTTCGACATGCCGGCATTGTTTACGAGTCCTCCGAGCCGACCGTCGCCAAGTTCAAGCGCACGGTCGATGACGTGGCGGCAATGGTCTTCACGGCGGACATCACCAGGGACGAACGTGACGCTGGAATTGGCGCGTTCGAGCGCCGCGCCCGCTTTGACGTCTCGCCCGCTTGCTACCACCCTGAAATTGGCAGACGCAAGTTTCTCCACGCAGGCGCGCCCTATCCCGTGAGTGGCACCCGTCACGATAATCATCCCAATTGATCCACTACCTGTTGGCAACCGCACGGTTTGTGGGGCTCGCTTCTGGGCCATTGCACCGGCGATGCCATTCGTGCCCAGGCAGGGTGTAACCTATGAGGGAAGCGAGCTGCCGCGGCCCGTCATTTCGACGAAAGCCGCTCTGAACGTTCTCAGGAGCATGGCAGGCTGACAAGCCACAGCGCCAGCGGCGATCCATATCGCCTTTTTTCGCCGCGAAACATTTCCATGCGCGCTGATATTCATACGGTTCTCCCATGGGGTCGCTCGCTGTGCTGCTATGCCGCGCGATGGTTCTCCAAAACCCCAGCTATCGGAGGTCGATCGAATCCACGCGTCGTCGTACTTTCCTAGTCTCGCGCACGGCAAGTCGCGGCCTTTGGCATGGTGGGCGAGAGCGGAGAGGGGCGGCCGAATGATCCCGGGGTCGATGCTCTTTAAACTTGCCTTAGGCGACATCAGATCCTCTCAGAGTCGAGAGGATATGCGCCGGTCTGATCATGCACTTCAGTGCCGACCAATGGAGGGACGAAGACGCAAACTAATACCAATTCTGTCTCGGCACACAGCACGTGAGCATCATGCTTGTCGAGCGCGTAAATGATGCCCGGTCGCACGGCATGGATCTCATTAGACTGCAGATCCTCTATAGAGCCCGTTCCAGAAATGCAGTAGACCGCCTCAAGGTGGTTGCGGTAGTGCATCTTGAGCCGGGCGCCCCGATGAATCGTAGTTATATGGAAGGAGAAGCCCATCCCATCGCTTTTGAGGAGCAAGCGCACGCTTTCCCAGTTCGCCGTCTCGACCCGCCGAGCTGTAAATTTCGCTTCATTGAAATCCCTGACAATCATGATCCACCTCTCAAAGCCGCGGTGCTTGCAGGGTTGCCGATCACGCAGTCGACAGCGTCCTCGAGGATGTCGAGGCCTTGGCTAAGCTGATCCTCCCCGATGACAAGGGGTGGCAGACACTTCACAACCTCATCATGGGGGCCAGCGGTCTCGACAATGAGGCCCTTCTGAAAGGCGGTGCTGATGACCTGCCCGGCAACCTCGCCGGACTTCAGGTCGATGCCTCGCATCATACCACGCCCTTTAACGGACGCTCGACTGGCGTCATACTTCTGTACGATCTGATCAAGTCGGTTTTTCAGTAGATTGCCTTTTTCCCTGACCGACGCTGCAAAGCTATCCGTGCGCCAGAAGTGCTCTAATGCTGCGCGCGCGGTGATGAAAGCATGGCAGTTGCCGCGGAACGTGCCATTGTGCTCGCCTGGCTCCCACCTGTCGAGCTTTCGATCAATGAGGACCAGGGCCATCGGCAGGCCGTAGCCCGATATCGATTTGGCCATCGTGACGATGTCCGGATGGAGCCCCGCTGCTTCGAAACTGAAAAATGCATCGGTCCGGCCAACCCCCGCTTGAATGTCATCTACAATCAGCAGAGCTCCGTGTCCGTGCGCAATGGCCGCTAGTTTGCGCAGCCATGCCGTCCCGGCGACATTGAGGCCGCCTTCGCCCTGAACTGTCTCGACAATCACCGCTGCAGGGGCATCGATGCCGCTCGATGGATCCGAGAGCAGGCGATCAAGGTAGTCCGCCGTGTCTACGCCGGATCCCAGATAGCCGTCATAGGGTAGTCGCGAGACACCGCCGAGCAGTTGGCCGGCGGCAGCGCGGTGATGTCGGCTGCCGGTGCAGGAGAGGGCGCCTAGGCTCACGCCATGAAAGCCGTTAGTAAATGCTATTATGTTCGGCCGCCCGGTGATCTTGCGCGCTAGCTTGAGAGCAGCCTCGACCGCGTTGGCGCCGGTCGGGCCGGGAAACTGCACGACATAGTCTAATTGTCGGGGCTTGAGAATCGTCTCGTGGAATTCCCGCAGGAAAGATTCCTTGGCCTCGTTGTACAGATCGAGGCCATGCGTGATGCCGTCACTAGCAATATATTCTGCGAGCGCGGCCTTCAGCTCGGGAGGATTGTGTCCATAGTTTAGACTTGAGCAACCCATGAGAAAGTCGAGATAGGCTGTCCCATCTCGAGCAAACAGTTGAGCTCCCCGCGCCGTCGAGAAAACGACGGGAAAGCTGCGAGAGTAGCTACGCACCTGGGACTCAAGGCGGCGGAAAATCGCAAACTTGTCTACGCCATCTGGTGGGCTTCGGTCATTCATAGTTGCCTCCTTAGTATTTAGGGTGGTGGCCCGGCGGCCATACCGCGGAGCTGACGGAGGTTCTATGGGACCGATGGCTATCGTGTATTCGCTCTCATGCTTTCCCCTAAAATGGATATCACGGTCGAAACGCATAGCTCGCCGTATTGGCGCGCGCAGGTCCCGAGCCACAGCTGCGAAGAATAATTTCGATGTCTTGTTGCTGGGCGTCACCGTGGCCTCGACGTGCGTCACGCCTTGGCAAGACGGCCTGTTTAAGGCGGACAGGATCAGCTCCTTGCCCAGCCCCGTGTTACGCACCTCCGGATGCACGGCAATCTGCCAAATGAAGAGCGTGGATTCGTCGCTCGGCCGCCTATAGGCCGCCAGCCAGCCGATCACCGCGCCGGCACGTTCTCCGAGCACGCAGGTGTCCGCGAAATCACTGCAAAGCAGCAGCGAGCAATACAGCGAGTTACGGTCCAGTTGCAGGCACGTAGCGATGAGTTCCCAAACATCGGCCGCATCAATGTCGGTCGGTCTTCGGAACGTCACTTGTGGCAACTGAACGTTGCGTAACAACGAGACGCTCCGGCTATCACTGACCATTGGAATCCTCCAGGCGAACAACAGTGCCGGCTCGGGTCGCCTTCACGAAAAGGATACCTCAAAAGTCATGCCAATTTGCGGCGAGGGAGCCTCAGAAGTATTTTTCCGGGGTTATTTCAATGACTTGACACTGAGTGCAGCGGGCAGCCCTGGCCGAACCAATGTCGGGGATTCGACAGATGCGACAGAGCTGTCGTCGGTTGACCGGCAAGCCAGGCGTGTCGGCTCTGCCGCCGCCGTTCAACCAGGTGCCGAGCGTGGGCGGCGGCCACCAGATTCACAATTCATCGCGGCTTCGGGGGATGATCCCGTAGTCCATTGCGGATCGTCCAATCTCGCGCTGGCCGGCGAACAAGTGAATGGGGACAATCTCCTATGCATACACGACGATGACGTGGTGACCGCGTTCACGATCGAGGCTTTGCTCTCACCGACCACTTCAACTAATTAAGGCTCCTCACAGCCAGGGGCAGCAAGGCAGGGATAGAGCTCGGCTGGAAGCCGTCTTCAGATTGCTTCAGGCACCGCATATTGCCACCGTGGGAATTGCTCACCACCCCAGGAATTTGGCCGGTTTGGGAAATGTTTTCCCGGCACTAATTTGCTGTCCAATGCCGCCAAGTTCATACCCACTCACTTGTTGATTTACGTGGTTAAATCTGCAACAGCTCCCTGACGATGTAGAAGAAGCTGCTGGCATCATGTCCTCTCAGAGTTTCGGGCCCGCAGGCGCGTAACCGCGGGCCATATTCGCGCATCTGTCCTTTCGCGGCAGGGTGAAACGTTTAAAAAAGACACTGCCATATTTGCACTCCCGTCCGAATCGGGACATCGCGTTCCGATGCCGTATGGTCCGCAGCCGCGCTTCTACGGCTACTTCGGCCTTACAGAAGACCCCGCGACCATCCAAGCTCACCGGTTCCATGCGCCGGCCGGACCGTTGTGGATCCTGCTTTGGCTGGCCCGGCACGATCATCGTCTGCACGAAACCGCAGACACTACCATCATTTAGCCGACCCTCCGCAGTCTCGAATTTGTACGAACCGCAAGGCGAGACCGGCCGCAATACGCCACGCTGATCTTCGGCGAAATTAACTGCTTCGTTCGCTGCAATGATTTTGAAGTCTAACTATTCACCTATCCACTTTGGTAGTTGATGAAGCCGAACCTAGAGTCAACTTTAATGCGTTTCACGGCTCGAAGGTGCCGCAAATGCAGAACGTGGCAATTGTTTTCTCTGAAATACGACAGATAATTCCAATTTGGCAGAAGCGTCTCCCGGGGCAATTAATTGCTGCTGGAAGAAAACCAGCCCTTCCACGCCTACTATCTCAGTTGGAAGCCGCTGGAGTGCAGAAGACAGTCATTATTACGCCGGAAAACGCGAGCGATATTACCAACGCCTTGCGCGGAGAGTGCAATAGGATGAAGCTTTGCTTCCACGCTCTCCGTGTGCGAAACGCCGGGCGTCTCATAGATGCAGCAACAATAGAGGAATTGGCCGATTTTCAGGGTAACGTCTTTGTGTTCACCGAGAATTTGGTTATCTACGTCGCATTGATCGAGCGCCTATTGCGCTCGCCGACCCGCAACATCGCGGTTGTTGCTCGATCACGCGACGGAACGTCGCTGCGAGTACTAGCAAACAAGACACTGCGCCTTACGGCTGTTCTGCCAGAACCCGCCGGCAGTTGGAAAAAGGCTGCTGCAGATTTGAGCCTCGCTGGCATTTATAAGTTTGATGCGACGCTCGTACGTGCGGTTGCCCGCAATCGGCCCCGTCGTTCGCACGACGACCTGGAGTTTTTTGAAGCTGCACTTGGAATTCATGCGCACCCCATCCACGTCATGTGCGCCGAACCTAGATCACTTGCGGCAGTGGACGATGTGCCGATCCCTGCGGGGCCCATTACTGAGACAGGTTTCATCGTCGACCAGCCAGCACCAATAAAATGCATGCATGGCCGTTCGCCGAACCAATCGAGCCCGTGTTACCGGAGAGCATGATTGCGAGGATGTTCCCGAGCGAGCGAGTGCAGATGGTCAAAGTGCCTTCCCGTAGCGCATAACCGCCCCTAGCCGAGACTGCGAAGGTGCCCCGGGAATGGATTGTTCGAACAGATCGAAGCTCTCGGAGGTGGATAGTCCGGTTTAGATGTCTATAATTCCGAGTTTCATTGCTTTTACGGCTGCAACTAATCGGCTGCTACAGTTCAGCTTTCTCTTAACATTTTTTACGTGAAAATCGACGGTGTTCTCAGATATTCCTAGTATCGTTCCTATATCCACTGACGACTTGCCTCTTGAAACCCAAAAAACACACTCTTTTTCTCTTGAAGAGAGGCAATTATACTCTCCATCTTTGCGATCTTTCAACGCATGTGTGTCTGTTTTGAGGCGGAAGTGAAATGCGGATAACTCCAGGTACGTAAGTATGTGTTTTGGTATATTATGCATTGAACTTTGAGCAAAACTTATCATAGCCAACTTCCCGTTCGGGCCGTGTAATGGAATCGTAACTCCGGCCATTAGGCCAAAGGTGGCGGCGTCGTCAAAAATGCGTCGTTCTTCTTCGGTGGTGTCAGTGTCGTCATATACGTCCTTCCATTGAATGGCACCGAATCTACCTCGGATTTTCTTGGTGATGGGATCAAACTTGTAATATCCCATATCGAAGTAGCGCTTCTGCCACTCGTTAGGATAATTCAGCATGGTCTCCAGATCATTGTGGGGCGGGTCGAATGCCATTTGATTAGGTGCAAGAGGGCGATAAGCGATCCACGGGAAGTTCACACTGCGAGCAAAAGCGGCTAACAGGTCGAATAGTTCTTGAGGGGGAGCCCGACGGTGAGTCTTGTCGAGATATCGACAAAATTCGGCCTCGGCAAATTCTTTAGCAGGTTTCAGAAAACGCGTTCTCGGGCCACGAAAAGAATCTTCGGACACTTCGATTTAACTCACAAAGACATTGGTTGCATCCATCCCTACTATTGAATCAAACGCGCCCGCTTTTCGGTGAGAAATGTCGCGACGTCTTTGTCAACGCGACAAGACGGGAGCTCGGAACAAACTTTGTGCGGCTAGGACGAGCGGAGATGCAAAAGGTGTTCCAAACCGTCCACGATCGTTGCTCGCGGTGAAGGAAAATTCCGCATTCGTTCAGGCTTTGATCGTTTCCCTCAGAGTCGAACCCGGATACTCCCTCCGGAATAGACCGCGCTTCTGGAGGATCGGGACTACCGAACGCGTGAAGGCCTCGAACGACCCCGGCATTTCAGTGGGCGTCACGATGAAGCCATCGCAGCCCTTATTTTCGAAGAATTCCTGAAGCTCTTCGGCCACGGTCTCGGGCGTGCCCACAACTTGAGGGCAGAGTTCGCTAATCGCAAAATGACTGGCCGCTTCGCCTAGAGTGAGATTCTTAGCCTTAGTGCCTTGAAGGATGATATCGAACGAGCCACGAGAGCCTGTTTCTGCCGAGATGTCGATGATGGGCTTGTCTATCGGATACTTCGACAGATCAAGCCCAGTATGAGCCGACATGAACGGGATGCCGACGCGAGGGTCGACCAAGCCATTGATGTAAGCTTGCTTTTCGCGGGCAAGCGATTCTGTTTCGCCGACAATTGGATCCACCGAGACGAGAATGGCGCAATCGTCCGGGTTCCGCCCGGACTTGCCGACTCGATCTTTCATCTCTGCATAAAATTCTTGCATGTCCGACAATGAATGCTGAAGCGTAAAGACAAGCTCGGCGTGGCTAGCGGCAAAATCGCGGCCGCGCGGTGACGACCCGGCCTGCATGATGACCGGGTGCCGCTGAGGGCTCGGCGGGACGGTAAATACGCCCCTTGCCCCGACGTATTTCCCTGCGGCCTCGGTGTGGCGCATCTTCGCCTGATCAATGAAGTCGCCGCTCTCCTTATCAAGGACGAGCGCGCCGTCAGCCCACCCTGCCCATAAGTCGAGGCACACTTTCAGGACCTCTTCGGCGCGGTCGTAACGTTCATTGCGCGGTAGGAGCGCCTCCTTGCCAAACATCTGCGCCTCCAGGTCGCCTGCGGAAGTCACAATGTTCCAGGCGATGCGGCCGCCGCTCAACACATCAAGCGAGGACAGCACGCGAGCGATCGCATAGGGTTCTTGAAAGCTCGTGGACATTGTCACGCCGAGTCCAATGCGCGACGTGGTCCGCGCCATCATCGCGACAAGCGGAACCGGATCAAGCAGCGACATTTGCCCGCCTCGCGCCATGGTGGTTTCGTTATAGAAAGAGAGAACATCGGCGAAGAATAACCCGTCAAATCTTCCAACCTCGAGCGTACGCGCGAGCGTTTCCCAGAACGCCGGGTCGAGAAACCTATTCTCTGTTTGCGGGTGGCGCCACATGGCATGGTGATGGCAAGTTGGCCCCGCCATAAGAAACGCTACAAGTTTCATCTGCCGCGACATCCTGGGCTCCACAATTTTGTCATTTGATGTATGTTCGGCTAGGAGCGCAAGAGCCGTACCAACTTAGAATACGCCTGGATAGCCATCTGATTCACAAGCTTTTTCCTCAAGCCATTCAAAAATGTAAGGGCCGACACTGACCCGCAAAGGACATGGATTATGGAGTTTAATGTTAGTTTCAGGACACGGTCGTCCGCTTTATTGCAATGGCTCGCGGTGCCATGCGGTTGTTGGGATATTGGCTCTGCCTGCGTCAGGGGGATCCGTCAGTCACGCGCTTTCCGAGATTTAGCACTACTTGACTTGGTAGCTTGTGCAAACCAAGTGCCGGGCGCTTGAGTTGGGATTGCGTCAGGGCGCCAATCAAGCTGCCCGTCTGCAGACGATGACATGCCAATATGGAGATCGACACGTGAAACTCACTTCTGGATACAAGGCTTTTTGCGAGGCCGCTGAAAAAAACTACCCAGATCAAACAAAGCCAGGTGGAAACCTTGATTGGGCCATCGCACTGAGCAGCGTTGTGAATGCTGAGTCTTCCGACCGTTTTGCAAAGCCATCGGCACGAGGATGGGAGTCCTTCTTTCACGCAAAACTCTTTCCCAGTTATTCCACCAAGGTCGGAGCCTTGGCGATGACGTACAAAGGGCTGATGAATGTTAAAACGCCTTTTGACCTGGCACTGTATACAAGGCTTATTTGGGAAATTCAGCCAAGGACAATTCTCGAGCTCGGTTCGCTTCAAGGTGGCAGCGGACTTTGGTTTGCTGACCAGATGTCGATACTTTGTGAGAACCCAGGTAACGTTCACTCATTTGATTTAAACATAAAATGTATCCACGAAAGTGCAAAACATCCTAATTTAACTTTTCATGAGGTTGACCTTTCAGACGTTAGCACTTTCGATGGAGATCTCTTAGCGAGGCTGCCTCATCCCTGGATCGTGATCGATGACGCGCACGTGCAAATATTCTCGATATTTTCTTACCTGAGCCGTTTCGCTGAAACGGGAGATTACTATGTGTTTGAAGATGATCCTTTGCGTGCCGATAGAGAGATTAGTGAGGGTTTGCGATTGGTCGAGCAATCAGGATTTTTGGTCGACACCTATTATACCGACGCTTTTGGAACCAATTTAACTTGTGCCCCAAATGCATGGCTTAGAAAGTCGTAACCTTGATCGACGGTTTCATTGAGCGCTGCCCTTTTAACTTCCGCTAAGGCCGTAGCATGGGTGGGGCAGCGCATTGAGTAATCATGCAAGCAAGCAGGTAGTGGTCTGGCTTTGAACTGCCGGCACGCCGTCAACTAAGCTAGATGAGAATATGCATTGCCGGTTCATCTTCCTTCCGCGGCCGTCCCTACGGGAACGCTGCATGATGACGCTCAACAACGGTGCGCATCATTTGGCGAGTGACGGCTACGTTGGCCTCTTTCGGCGGCCCACCCCCGGGCGATTGCCGTAGGTTTGCGTTCGCAGGGTTTATCGCATGCTAATAAACTTCTGCGCGGCATCGAGGCTGGTGGCTCCTGTCTCAGACGTATCGCCGCCCCGGCTCGATTTACCTAGAAGGATGTCGACAGCTTCAAGGTCTATGCCTGGTTCAATGGCAATTTTGGATTTATATCAATGTGGATCCCAGATCTGTGTAATTCGACCGGTCCGCGATATAAGGCAATCATAGACGCGCTTGAGCGAGCCATTGCCTCGAAAAGCCTTTATCCGGGTGATCGTTTGCCGACTCATCGCGAACTCGCAGAAAGGCTCGGCGTCAGCGTACAGACCGTAGCTCGCGCTTACGCCGAGGCCGAACGTAAAGGACTGCTATCGGGCGAAGTTGGTCGAGGAACGTTTGTTCAGTATTTCAAACCAGAGCAGCGTGCGGGGAGTTTCGCTGACAGCGAAGTGCCAAACTCGCGGGACTTCTCAAACGTCAGGCCGGTACTCTCCGAAATTCATGTTGCAGCACTCAGGGAGGCGATGATCGAGTCAGCCAAAGACGGCGCCATTCAACGCATGCTTGAGTGTAGGCCAACGCAAGGCATAGTGCAGCATCGCGAGGCTGGCCTCGACTGGCTTGAGCGCAATGGGGTGAATGTGAGTGCCGACAGCTTGATCGTAACGAACGGCGTCGCTCACGGGATCTGGACAGCAATGGCCAGTATAACCGAGCCAGGTGATGTGGTCGCCACCGAGGCACTTGTAGATACGTCTATCACCACTAATGCCTCAATCTTGAAGGTCAGGTTATACGCTCTGGCTATCGATCAAAAGGGTATTATTCCAGAATCCTTTGAAGAGGCCTGTTCGCACGAAAAGGTGAGGGTATTGTGTACTACGCCCTGCTACAGTGCTCCCACAGTCTCCCTCATGGATGAGACGCGTCGCGAACGGATTGCCGAGATCGCGCGGCAGCACGATGTGGCGATCATCGAGGACGACGTCTTCGGCCCTTTAATACCCAAACGGCCCAAACCAATGTGGTGCTTCGCTCCAGAACGCACATACTACGCGACGAGCTTTACGAAGTGTGTCATGCCTTCTTTACGGACTGGATTTCTTGCAGGTCCAACCTCCGCAATACCTCGTCTAATTTTACGTGTTCGCGCTGCCGGATGGAGTGCAAACATCTGGACAGCTGACGTTGCTTCTCGCTGGCTGAAGGACGGGACAATTGATCGGTTGATCGAATGGCAACGACAGAAACTCAAGACGAGATATGGGATTCTGAAACACGTACTCGACACATTTAGCTATGAAGCGGAACCGTACGCGATGCATGCTTGGCTGACTCTGCCTGAACACTGGCGATCACGCCATTTTGTCGATCATGCGCGATCGCTAGGGCTCCTTGTCAGCCCGCCTGATCCCTTCATCATCGGACGAGTGGTCGAACCCCACGCAGTACGGTTGGCACTTGGCGACACCAACAGAAATGACCAGGACTTCAAAGAGGGTCTTGAACGAATCGCGGCCCTCCTGCGTGAACATCCCGATCCAATGAACTATTCGTACTGATCCAGACAGATCTATCGCGCCAGGCAGTCGTGGGCACACTCGAGAAGGTATCGACGAACAGTCGAGGCGATAAGCTGGACGACAGAAGACAAAAAATGCTCAAGGCGGAAAGAAGGCCCATGTGGCTTCCTCCGATTGGTAATCCGCTCGCTGCCGATGAGCAGGACCGGACCGCCGGCATACTTCGAAATAGGTTGGCGCGTCCAAGATGCGGATCTGGTCGGCAAGCTAGATCAGCAGCCGAACGAATCTTCGATGTGGTTCGACACGGCGGGCATTCAACACGAAGAACGCGTTCAAACGTTCAAATCTGATACGATTCGAACCAAGGAAACACAAATGAGTCGTCGCGCCCCGAGTTCCTCGGCTTCCGCAGCGAACCGAAGCCTGTGGAGATGGCGTCTGGGAAGCTGACGTGAGATAGCCGAGCGCGGCATTGTCGCCGTTCAAACGACAATCTATTGTGGACTGTTTTGTTCTCGCCCGTGCTGGTCCGCGACGAATGGATGATGTCCCTCCATCGCACCATCGGCGACATAGTCGGATTCTATTTCAATGCGCAGCCCCGACCTTCCGTCGGCCCATGCGCTTTCTCGAACCGGCGAGCTCCGCCGTTCCGGCTCTTCCATATTCCCGGAAATCTACTCGTACCGCGACCGACGAGGGCCCGCCCTAGGGCAAGGCGTCTGTGGAAAACACTGACTTCGATCTTTTTTGCCCCGGATTACCTTAGCTCGATTGGATTGATTTGATCGCGCAACCTGGGAAAAAAGAAAATTGACATGATCCATTGTGTCGATTGACATGATCTCGCAACGCGTGTTTTGTAAAAGGATAATGTCTCAATAGGGGACACAGATGCCTGAACCAATTATTCGCATTGACAACATCACTAAACGCTACGGCGCGTTGACCGTCCTCGCTGGCTTATCGATGAATGTGATGCCAGGAGAGAAACTTGCGCTCATTGGGCCTTCCGGCTCGGGTAAGACAACGATCCTGCGAATCCTGATGACGCTGGAAACGATCAGTGGTGGGCACATCGAGGTCGATGGCGCGCAGCTTTACCATATCCCAAGCAAAGGAGCCCTTGCGCCTGCGGATGAGCGCCATCTGCATCGCATGCGCGAAAAAATTGGCATGGTGTTCCAGCACTTCAATTTATTTCCGCACAAGTGCGTTGTGGACAATATTACCCTCGCTCCGATTTTGACAAAGCGCGTGCCGAAAGCGGTTGCCGAGAAACGTGCTATGGAACTTTTGGACATGGTGGGCTTAGCGGATAAAGCTCGCAGCATGCCCGCCCAACTGTCTGGGGGGCAGAAACAGCGGGTGGCAATCGCTCGTGCTTTAGCACTTTCCCCGAAGATCATGCTGTTCGACGAAGTGACTTCTGCGCTTGACCCTGAATTAGTGGAGGAGGTGCTTACTGTTATGCGGAAACTGGGCAGCGAGACAGACATGACGATGCTTCTCGTCACTCATGAAATGGGATTTGCCCACGATTTTGCCGACCGAGTCCTTTTTTTCGACCGCGGAACAATTGTAGAAGAAGGCAAGCCAGATGAGATCTTTCGGAACCCCAAACGGGAGCGTACGCAGACGTTCCTGCGCAAGATTGTTGCTGCGGGACATCGAGTTTGATGACTGGATAACGTCCCTTAACTTCATTTGTTCGATACGCTTATACTAAATTGGAGAATATATGATCGACTGGTCCGGCTATCTCGGCCTGATATTGCAGGGAGCGCTTGTCACCATCGAGCTGACGCTGATGGGGTCGGTGCTCGCGCTCGTCATGGCCTTTGTCGCGGGCATGGGCCGTATCTCGCGTTTCTTCATCGTGCGCGCCTTGGCCACGACCTACATCGAGTTCTTCCGCGGCACATCGATCTTCGTGCAGCTGTTCTGGGCCTATTTCGTGCTGCCCTTCGCCGGCCTGGAGCTCACGCCCTTGCAGGCCGGCGTTCTGGCGCTGGGACTGAATGTCAGCGCCTACGCCGCCGAAGTCGTGCGCGGGGCCATCCTGTCGATCGGCCGCGAGCAGTACGAGGCATGCACGGCGCTGAACCTCGGCCGCTGGCAAGGCATGCGCCACGTCATCCTGCCGCAGGCGCTGCTCGTCATGCTGCCGACCTTCGGCAACAACGCCATCGAATTGCTCAAGGCGACATCGGTCGTGTCGCTGATCTCGCTCGCCGATCTCACCTTCCAGGCACAGGTGGTACGCTCGCAGACGGGCAGCACGCTGATGCCCTTCGTCTCCGTGCTCGTCATCTATTTCGTGTTTGCGCTGATCATTTCCTGGGGTGTGCGTTCGCTGGAACGCCGCAGGGCGCGCGGCCTCGACGGAGTGCGTGTCTGATGGAATGGGATTGGGATTTTGTCCGGCAGATCATGCCGATGTTGATCCAGGGCGTGAAGATCACGATCCTGGCGACGGTGCTCGGCTCAATACTGGCGGCGATCGTCGGCCTGGCCATCGCCCTGGCGCGGCGCTCGCCGAACCGGGCCGTGTCGCGAAGCGTCGGTTGGTTCGCGGAGTTCATCCGCGGCACGCCGCTTCTGGTGCAGCTCTATTTCATCTTCTACGTTCTGCCCGACATCGGCATCCTGCTGCCACCGCTGGTGGCGGGCGTCATCGGGCTTGGCCTGCACTACGGCACCTATACGGCGGAAGTCTACCGCGCCGGTATCGACAATGTGCCGCGCGGCCAGTGGGAGGCGGCCAAGGCCTGCAATCTCAACGGCCGCCACACCTGGACGCATATCATACTGCCGCAGGCGATCCCGCCGATGATCCCTGCCCTGGCCAATTATTTCATCGCCATGTTCAAGGAGACGCCGCTGCTTTCGGCGATCACGGTGCTGGAGCTAATGAACCAGGCCAAGAGCGTCGCCAACACCTATTACCGCTACATCGAGCCGATGACGCTGGTCGGCGCCTTCTTCCTCGTCATCAGCCTCTGCTCCGTCGTACTCTTGCGCTGGCTGGAGCATCGCTACGGCAGGATCGAGAGATGAAAGTCATGAAAGCATTGCCCGACATCCGCCTCGAAACGGCGCGCCCAACGCTGGACGCGCGTCCGCTGGAAAAGCGTGTCGGACTGATTGCGCTTGCGACCGACCACACCAGCGAGGTGGACTTCCGCCGCATGGTGGCGAGCGAGCGGATCGGCGTCTATGTCGCGCGCATCCCCTACGCCAACCCGACGACGCCGGAGAATTTGCGGAAGATGCAGCCCTCGCTCTCGGCGGGCGCGGCGCTGATCCTGCCGGACGAGCAACTCGATGCCGTATGCTACTCCTGCACCTCCGCTTCGGTGGTGATCGGCGATGCCGAGATCGAAGCTGCCATCCAGGCGGCCAAGCCCGGCGTCCCGGTGGTCACCCCGCCGATGGCCGGCATGCGCGGCCTGAACGCCTTCGGGGTGAAGCGCATCAGCATCCTCACGCCCTATACCGTCGAGACCAGTCGGCCGATGGCCGCGTATTTCGCCGCGCATGGCTTCGACATCCAGAGCTTCACATGCCTCGGTTTCGAGGACGATCGCGAGATGGCCCGCATCACGCCGGCATCCCTGGTCGAGATGGCGCGCAAGGCCATGCATCCTCAGGCCGATGCGCTGTTCGTCTCGTGCACCGCGCTGCGCGCCGCGCTCGCGGTTCCAGGCATGGAGGAAGCGATCGGACGTCCGGTCGTCACCAGCAACCAGGCCAGCGCCTGGAACTGCCTGCGGCTTTGCGGCGACGACACGCCGCGACCCGAGTTCGGCCGGCTGTGGACGAAGCTGCTGGCGTAGTGAACGAAAGCCCGTGATCGAAATGACTGTCGAGCTTCAACATATTCGCGCCGCGCGTGAGCGCATTGCCGGCAAGGTCGAGCGGACACCCACCGTGCCGTCGCAAAGCCTGTCGGACCACGCGGGCCATCCTGTTCATCTCAAGCTTGAGCATCACCAGACCACCGGCGCGTTCAAGCTGCGCGGCGCTTCCAATGCGATCGCAGCATTGAGCGCGGAGGAGAAATCGCGCGGCGTCGTCGCCGCCTCGACCGGCAATCACGGCCGCGCGCTGGCGCATGCGGCGAAGCTCGAAGGCATCCGCGCGGTAATCTGCATGTCGCGGCTGGTGCCGGAAAACAAGCTCGACGCCATCCGCCGCCTTGGTGCGGATGTCCGCATCGTCGGGAACAGCCAGGACGATGCCCAACAGGAAGTCGACAGGCTGGTGGCGGAAGAAGGGCTGGTCATGCTGCCGCCCTTCGACCATCCCGATATCATCGCCGGGCAAGGCACGCTTGGGCTGGAGATCATGGAGCAGGTTCCGGATGCCGCGGAGGTGCTGGTGCCACTCTCCGGCGGTGGGCTGGCGGCGGGTGTTGCGGCGGCCGTCAAAGGCGTGAGCCCGAGCACGAAAGTCATCGGCATCTCGATGGCGCGCGGCGCGGCGATGAAAGCCAGCCTCGATGCCGGCCACCCGGTGCAGGTCGAGGAATTGCCGACGCTGGCGGACTCGCTCGGCGGCGGCATCGGCCTCGACAACCGGCTGACCTTCGCCATGTGCCGCGGCCTGCTCGACGACGTCATCCTGCTTTCCGAGGGCGAGATCGCCGCCGGCATCCGCCATGCCTATGAACTGGAGCGCGAGATCGTCGAGGGCGCCGGCGCTGTCGGCATGGGCGCGCTGCTTGCCGGCAAGGTCAAAGTAAGCGGCCCCACTGTTCTCATCCTCTCCGGCCGTAACATCGACATGAGCCTGCACCGCCGCATCGTCTGCGGCGAGGCAATCACGGAGCGCGCAGCATGAGCCGCATGACCATCCTCACCGAGGCGGAGCTTCGCAAGATCGTGACGCTCGATCTGGAAGCGGTCGCCTGTGTCGAGAACGCCTTCCGCGCCCTCGCCACGCTGCCGGTGGCGATGCCGCCGATCCTGCGGCTCGACATGCCCGAGCAGCGTGGCGAGGTCGATGTGAAGACGGCCTATGTGCCGGGTATCGACGGTTTTGCGATCAAGATCAGCCCCGGCTTCTTCGACAATCCGAAGCTTGGCCTGCCCAGCGTCAACGGCATGATGGTGCTGCTGTCGGCGAAGACCGGGTTGATCGAAGCGCTGCTGCTCGACAATGGCTATCTCACCGATATCCGCACGGCCGCCGCCGGCGCGGTCGCGGCAAGGCATCTGTCGCGCGAAGATTCCAAGGTAGCGGCAATCTTCGGCGCCGGCGTGCAGGCCGGGCTGCAGCTCGAAGCGTTGCGCCTCGTGCGGCCGATCGAGGAAGCGCGCATCTGGGCGCGCGATGCCGCCAAGGCTGAAGCCACCGCCGCGCGCTTGCGAGAGCAGCTGGGCATACTGGTGCGCGCCGAACCGGCTCGGATGCCGAGCACAAGAACGAGATCGCGCCGGCGATCCTGCGCATGGCCGATCTCTATGTCGCCGACAGCGCGAAGCAGACGCGGCGCCTCGGCGAGCTTCACCATGCCATCGAGGCCGGCGTGATGGCGGCCGACGCTAACGTCACCGAACTCGGCCAGATCATCGCCGGCAAAAAGCACGGCCGGCGCTCGGCGAGCGACATCACCATCGCCGACCTCACCGGCACCGGCGTGCAGGACACCGCGATCGCCACGCTCACCCGCGACCGCGCGCGGGCGGCGAATGCGGGAACCATTTTCGAAAGCTGATACCCGGCCAGAGCGTGATCCGGAAAGTGGAAACCGGTTTTCCGAAAAGATCACGCTCAAGCAGAAATAGGCCCAACAAACGAGGACCAAGAACAATGCAACCAAATTTGAAATTCTCGCGGAGCGAATTTGCCGATCGCCTCGCCAAGACGAGGAAAGCCATGGAGGCCAAGGGGGTCGATCTGCTGATCGTCAGCGATCCTTCCAACATGGCCTGGCTGACCGGCTATGACGGCTGGTCCTTCTATGTGCATCAGGCGGTCATCGTGCCGCCTTCGGGCGAGCCGGTCTGGTATGGCCGCGGCCAGGACGCCAACGGCGCCAAGCGCACCGCCTATCTCGCGCATGACAACATCATCGGTTACGCCGACCACTATGTGCAGTCGACCGAGCGGCATCCGATGGACTACCTCGCCAGCGTGCTTGCCGAGCGCGGCTGGGCCAAGCTCAGCATTGGCGTCGAGATGGACAATTACTGGTTCTCGGCCGCCGCCTTCGCGGCGCTGCAGAAGCACCTGCCCAATGCCCGCTTCGCCGACGCCACCGCGCTGGTGAACTGGCAGCGCGCGGTGAAGAGCCCGACCGAGATCGACTATATGCGCAAGGCCGCCCGTATCGTCGAGGCGATGCACCAGCGCATCGTCGACAAGATAGAGGTCGGCATGCGCAAATGCGATCTCGTCGCCGAGATCTACGATGCTGGAACGCGTGGCGTCGCCGGCATCGGCGGCGACTATCCGGCGATCGTGCCGCTGCTGCCTTCGGGCGCGGATGCCTCGGCGCCGCACCTCACCTGGGACGACAAGCCTATGAAGGTGAACGAAGGCACGTTCTTCGAGATCGCCGGCTGCTACAACCGCTACCACTGCCCGCTGTCGCGCACCGTCTTCCTCGGCAAGCCGACGCAGGCTTTCCTCGACGCCGAGAAGGCGACGCTGGAAGGCATGGAGGCCGGCCTTGCCGCCGCCAAGCCAGGCAATGCCTGCGAGGACATCGCCAACGCCTTCTTCGCGGTGCTCAAGAAGTACGGCATCGTCAAGGACAACCGCACCGGCTACTCGATCGGTCTCTCCTATCCGCCGGACTGGGGCGAGCGCACCATGAGCCTGCGCCCCGGCGACCGCACCGAGCTCAAGCCCGGCATGACCTTCCATTTCATGACCGGCCTCTGGCTGGAGACGATGGGGCTGGAAATCACCGAGTCGATCCTGATCACCGAGACCGGCGTCGAATGCCTGGCCAATGTGCCGCGAAAGCTGTTCGTGAAGGACTGAGCCCGATGTCAGCATTGCGTCCATCGCCGATCACGCCGACCGTCGACTTCGAGCGCGACGGCGTCCAGCACGGCTTCCTGCGCCTGCCTTACAGCCGCGACGATTCCGCCTGGGGGTCGGTGATGATCCCGATCTGCGTGATCCGCAACGGCAGGGGGCCCGCGGCGCTGCTCACCGGCGGCAATCACGGTGACGAATATGAGGGGCCGCTGGCGCTCTATGAGCTTGCCCGCACCCTCGACCCGAAGGACGTCGCCGGCACGGTCATCATCGTGCCGGCGATGAACTATCCGGCCTTCCGGGCCGGCACGCGCACGTCGCCGATCGACAAGGGCAACATGAACCGCAGCTTTCCTGGCAGGCCCGACGGCACGGTGACCGAGAAGATCGCCGATTATTTCCAGCGTGAGCTGCTGCCCCGCGCGGACATCGTGTTCGATTTCCACTCAGGCGGAAGGACGCTGGACTTCGTGCCATTCTGCGCCGCGCACACGCTGCCCGACAAGGTTCAGGAGAAGAAGGCCTTCGCGGCGGTCGAGGCCTTCTCGGCGCCGTTCTCGATGCGCATGACCGAGATCGACACGGTCGGCATGTACGACACGGCGGCCGAGGAAATGGGCAAGGTCTTCGTTACCACCGAGCTCGGCGGGGGCGGGACATCCCGGGCCGAGACGGTGGGCATCGCACGGCGGGGCATCCTCAATGTCCTGCGCCATGCCGGCATCGTCGATGGTGCAGTCGAGAAGACTCCAACCCGCTGGTTGGATATGCCCTCAGGCGATTGCTTCGCCTTCGCCGAGGACGACGGCATGATCGAGACCATGATCGATCTCGGCGAGAAGGTGGATGAGGGCCAGGTCGTGGCGCGCATCCATTCGACCGGCCGCACCGGCATGGCGCCGCAGGAAATCAAGGCCAGGATGTCGGGCCTGCTGGCCGCGCGTCATTTCCCCGGCCTGGTCAAGGCCGGCGACTGTGTCAGCGTTATGGCGACGGTTGAGGCTGTTAACATTTAGTTTTGCGGGAAACTCCGCTCATCGCATCACCGAACGCATTGATAATGTGCACAATGAATCCGGTCATCGCCTTGGTTAAGCCAAAGTGAGACCAGCCGACCAGGCACGTGTTTCACACAATTCGGTGTCGGAAGGCGCCATCGTCGGTTACCTTCTTAAACAGCGAGTTGAGGAGTCAGCGGCTGGTGGCTAGTCAAGCACGTCCGCACTCGCCTCGCCTGACAAGATCCAGTTCGCTCCGGGGCTGCCGAGTACCAGGCAAGATCACGCGCTGCATCCTGCGCAAGATTGCCGGGGACGATTTCGGCTCGCTGGGGAATATCCCAATGCCCCCCTGACCCCGCCGTTGGTCAACGAGCTGATCGCCAACCGCAGAACAGACAGTGGCACACACACGTCCGACACTTCAAAATTGGAATGATCCAATATCTTCCTTGAATCATCTCAAATCGCGCGATAAAGATAGCCGGGAAACCAACAAGCGTAGCGCACGCTAGGAATTGCAATTTTGCGTTGGTCAACGAACGCAAACGGATGTGACCCCAAATGATCGATCGAGGTTTCTATCGGTTTAGACGAGGAATAGTTGGGTCAATTTTAGTAGAGATCATCGCGTCGCCATGGACGTGGGGAGCGATAAAGTCTCCAAGCAAGTAGAAGAGAAAATGGGAGTTGGGAACAATGATGAAATTGACTACTAGGGCTAACGTCGCTTGCCTGGCCCTGTTTGCGACATTCGCCGCAACCGACGCAGTTCTCGCGGATGACAACAAGCTCGAACAGTTAAAGGAGCAGGGGTTCGCGCGCGTGGCCATCGCCAACGAGCCTCCCTACACCGCAGTAGCTGCCGACGGCAAGGTGTCGGGAGCAGGCCCGGATGTGGCGCGTGCGATCTTCAAGAAGTTGGGGGTGCCTGACATCTCCGCGTCGATCTCGGAGTACGGCGCGATGATCCCCGGCCTTCAGGCTCATCGTTTCGATGCAGTTACCGCTGGCCTGTTCATGAAGCCGGAGCGCTGCAGCGCGGTGGCCTATTCGGAGCCCATCCTATGCGATTCCGAAGCTTTCCTTGTTAAGAAGGGAAATCCAAAGGGATTTAAGGAATACAAGGACATCGCAAGGGATGCCAACGCAACAGTCGGCGTACCGGGCGGTGGAGTTCAGGAGAAGATGGCCCTTGCTGCTGGTGTGCCCCGTGATCGTGTCGTTGTCGTGCCGGATGCGCAAAGCGGCCTAAAGATGCTGCAGGACGGCCGGATTGAACTGTACGCCCTGCCGGTGCTTTCGCTTAACGATCTCAAGAAGAAGTCCGGCGATGAGACGGTTGAAGTTGTTGCGCCAGTTGCCGATGCGCCTGTCGGGTGTGATGGGACCGCGTTCAACAAGGCAGATACCGCTTTGCGCGATGCTTATGATGTTGAACTCGCGAAAATGAAGAAGTCCGGTGAGTTTGCCAAGATCATCGAACCTTATGGGTTCTCAGCGCAAGTTGCAATGTCGACTAGCCGCGACAAGCTTTGCTCCGGCAAGTAGTCGGCATACCGCCGGAAATTGATTTCGGCAGACGCGTTATAACGATGGACATAGGAACTGGCTGAAGATCCAGGCTTTTCGGCGGCAACTGCTTGGCTGCCGCTGGAATCGCCCTTGGTGATACAAGACTTGCAGCTAACCCACGCGATATACCCCGCTTGAACCCTGGTGCCAAGTCTGGATAGATATATTGAACTGATCCAAATTGCAAATTGCATCAATTTGATCCTGCTGTTATCATGATTACCTGGGCGCTTTGAGTTGGGCGCGTATCTAATTTTTCCTTAAAGGCGAAGGGAAGACGCCATGAAAGTTGCCTGTTTGTGGCATGCTACAGACGAGGAACTCGAGTATGTAAGAACGGCTCTTCCAGCTGGTACAGATGTTGTAGCAGCCCGCGGAGACTACTTTTCTCGCTTCGAAACCAGTTTTGAGGACGTGAAGCATCTGGTTCCCGATGCAGATATCATTATCTGCTACACGCTCCCGAAGGGTGCACTCCAAATTGCTGAGAAAGTTAAATTTATCAGTTGGCTTCATGCTGGTATCAATGAGATGGATCTACAGCTTCTGAAGTCCCGCTCGATAAAGGTGGCAAATATCCGAGGATCAAACGCCGTTGCCGTGGCAGAGCAGACCATGATGTTCATGCTCGCCCTGGCAAAGATGACGGTTATGAAGCATAACCTTGCTGCAAACGGTCAGCAGGTCTTTCCCTGGTGGGAAGATGGCACCCGGGCCGCTATGCTAGACGGACGTACGCTCGGAATTATTGGGGTTGGAAACATCGGGAGCCGCGTGGCGAAGCGCGCCAAAGCCTTCAACATGCACGTGCTAGGCGTTCGACGCAACAAGGGTGTCGCCGTCGAGCATGTCGACTCGATGCATGGCCTAGAGGAACTGCACTCGGTTCTTGCACGATGCGACTATGTGGTGCTGGCCATGCCGCTCACAGGGGACACTGAAAACTTCTTCGGGAAGCGGGAAATCGAAGCCATGAAGCCTTCCGCTTTTCTTATAAACGTCGCTCGCGGCACACTGATTTCGGAAAAGCCACTATACGAGGCGCTCACCTCAGGCAGGCTTCGGGGCTTTGCTGCCGACGTCTGGTGGTGGTACGAGAATGCCATGCCCGCAACATGTTACAATGGCACCATGTCTCGGTTAGGAGTACACAAGCTTCCCAATGTCCTCTGCTCGGGCGACCAAGCTTCGAATGCAGATGATGTCCGTGAGCGCAATCTGGCTTATGGAACAAAGAATGTGATAGAATTCCTGAATGGTCAAGTGGTTACAAACGAAGTCAGCTTGGACCTTGGATACTGAAGCCGAGGAATTTAAACCAAACGAGCGTCCAGCCCAACAAACTAATACGCCGAAGCCTCTCACGCAAGCTCTTGAAAAATTTGGGGGGGCGGCTCCGGATCTTCTAGCAAAAGACCTGCGATGCGTCGTATCCCACTAAGAAAGTCGTGCCTATCTCGGACCGTATCACCTATTGCCAAGCGGACCGCGTGCGGGTCCTCGCCTCGTCCCACAATGAATGGGTCGGGAGGAGTAACCAGCAATCGTCGTAACCTGGCTTGCTCGAAAAAGGTCTGTGATCTCCACTGTTCTGGCAGAGTGAGCCATGCGTGGAGGGCGTACGGATGGGACACAATCTGATAAGCACTGAACGTTTTCTTAAGTATCTTGCTTCTTTCGGCGAGTTGTTCTCGCTGCCACGCGATGAGCTTATCCACTGTGCCATCGAATATCCAGTTTGCGACAACCTCAGCCGTCCAAGTGTTCGACATGTAACCGGTAGCACGCAGCCGAGAAATCAACCGGGATACAGTTCCGGGAGGACCACACAAAAAACCAGTTCTCAGGCCGGGCATTACGGCCTTGGTGAAGCTCGTAACGTAATACGTTCGTTCGGGTGCGAAGGCCCACAAAGGTTTCGGGCGATTGGGTATAAGGGGCCCAAATATGTCGTTTTCTATGATCGTGAGGTCGTATTTCCTAGCAATTTTCGCGATCTCGGCGCGCCGCTCCTCTCCCATCAGCGACCCGGTGGGATTGTTGTAACAAGGCGTAAGCGACAGCAACTTTATTGGTTGCCGACGGTGCGCCTCTTCGAGAGCCTCAGGGATGACGCCTTGATCATCGATAGCAATTCCACGGTGTCTGAGTTTCATGACAGAGGCGTTGATAAGGTTGGCAGTCTGGGTCAGCGTCTCCGTACCCACTACATCGCCAGGCTCGAGAACGGTCGCCATAGCAGTCCAAATCCCGTGCGCAACACCGTTCGTGATTACCACGTTTTCCGCATCCACTGACACTCCCTGGCGCTGCAACCATGCAACCGCGGCCTGCCTATGCGCGACCAATCCCTGGCTCGGGCGGTATTCCAGGGCGCGCTGCAGGGGTGATCCGGTTGCCAAATTGGCGAAAGCGGCCTTAAGCGCTTGAACATGGAGTTCATCCCGGAGGGGAGAGATATTCGAAAATCGATCACCCCGGATTGCTTGGTTTCGGCGACAAAGCCTTGACCGACGTC
This sequence comes from Mesorhizobium loti, assembly GCF_001510895.1. Classification (GTDB taxonomy): domain Bacteria; phylum Pseudomonadota; class Alphaproteobacteria; order Rhizobiales; family Rhizobiaceae; genus Mesorhizobium; species Mesorhizobium loti_A. Next base: position 169,103 of record NZ_LPWA01000002.1, read on the forward strand.
CGGGGTCAAATACTGGACGAACGTACCGCGGCCAATTTCTCCGGTGGTTAAGCCACGCCGTTCCGCTTCAGCGTAGGCGCGCGCAACCGTCTGAACGCTGAAGCCTAACTGATGCGCCAACTCGCGGTGAGTTGGAAGTTGCTGCCCGGGGTTTAAGCGTTTTTGGATTATCGCTTCCTCAATTGCATCAGCAATTGCGGTGTATCGAGGCGATGACGATTCCCGAATATTTGGCATCCAAAATGACATCAGGTTTTGCTAGCCGTTTTTCATATCAATTTCAACTGTCCACGGATCGACCAGTTTGTGAACCCCGCCCACATCATAACTGCGTGGCTAGCATCTGTACCTAAGGATCCCCACCGTCCATGGGACTTCCCGAGCCATTAAGCTCAGCGCGATACATTTGACATGATTCAATAAAGCCATTGATGCATCTCAATGTGCGGGCTAGAAGGTCGCTATTGCTGATGCAATCACGCTGAAACGGAGGGAATATGAAAGTTCTCGTAGGATGGCATGCCACCGAAGGCGAGCTTGAAGAATTCCGCAAGGCGCTTCCAGGGGTAGACATCGTGGCGCCGCGGGAAGAGCCTTATCTGTCGCGATTCGACTTGACGCTGGAATCAGTCGCGGAGCATCTCGAAGACGTCGATGCTATCGTTGGCTATGTTTTGCCAGATGGCGCTCTCGGCCTTGCTAAGAAGCTGAAGCTGATTTGCTGGATGCACGCTGGCTGTGATGAGCTGCCTCTAGCTCGGCTCAAGAAGCTCGGTGTCGAAGTGACGAATTTGCGCGGCGCGAATAGCATCGCGGTCGCTGAACATGCAATGGCAATCATTCTTGGTTTGGCCAAACGTATCGTCGCGAAGCATCAAGCCGTCGTTAGCGCTCAACCGGTTCCCGTTTATGACGCGTCGCACCGCTCCGCGATGCTCCACCGGCGTACTCTCGGCATCATAGGACTTGGGCAAATTGGATCCGGGATTGCGCAGCGCGCGAAGGCGTTCGATATGAAGGTCCTCGGGGTGCGGCTTCATCCAGAGCGCGGAGCAGGTCCTGCGGACGCCGTGTTCGGCGTAGAGCAGATATATGACGTTCTTGGGCAGAGTGATTATGTCGTGCTCGCCACGCCTATCACTCGGGAGACTGATGGCTTCTTTGGCGCGCGTGAGATTGGAGCCATCAAGAAGGGGGCGTATCTGATCAATATCGCTCGCGGCAACCTAATACAGGAACGACCGCTTCACGACGCCCTCCAGGCGGGAGATTTGGCTGGTTACGGCGCCGATGTTTGGTGGACATACGTCAATGCCTTCCCGGCTTCCTATCATTTTCCTGTTCCCTCCAGAACCGGGATTCAACGCCTGCCAAATGTCATCGGCACAGGTGACCAGGGTGCGAACGCCGACGGTGTGCTTGAGCGAAACATATCCCGCTCGATCACCAGCTTGAAGGAATTCCTGAACAACGAACCGCTCACTTGGAAGATCGACCACGATCTCGGCTATTGAGAGGCAAGGACGGATTCGTAACAAACCTACAATGAGAGGCGTCAGCGTCGCTCGGCGCAGTGCTTTTTCATAAGCAGCCCTCGGCGATTAGAGTCTCGATTGGATCGACAGGAGTTGAGGGCTTCGCCACAGTCTTGAAATAATCAAATCGATGATGTCGATGAGGGGCGGAACCAGTGCTTCCCACGCATCTGATTGGGTTCGGTCGAGTAGCTTGGCCATTCGGCTTTTGCCCCTCACAGCTTCCGGCGGCGGACGGATTTTCAGCACCCGGCTCTTTCTGAGGGTAATCCGTCGCGCATAAACTATCCGCAAGCCAGATCTGGTGTTACCGAATAATATCCGTAGGGTTCGACAATAATCGCCTTGCCGGCGAACGACCGTAAGCGTAGAGGGGACCCCATCTGGCGCCGATTGAAGGGATTAGCCAGACATAGAGACACCGAAACGAAGGGGGTGAGGAGCTCACGGTGTCAACTTCGATGTCTGCGTCTATGAACGATGCTAGAAATTTCCATGTCATCGAGGCGGTTCCGGACCGCCTCGGGGTCAGCCCGGCGCGATCACACCGGCGGTGGTCGCAGGAAGCAAAGGCCCGTCTGATCGAGGCATCGCTGGTGGCGGGAGCGAACGTTTCGGCCATCGCGCGGGAAGCCGGGATGGCGCCTTCGCAGCTGTTCGGCTGGCGGCGCAAGGCCTTGAAAGGTGACACGGCGAGCCGGCGTGCGAATGAAGGCCGGCTGGGCTTTGTCGAAATTGCCACGACGGCAGCGCAGGTCGAGATCGAGGTCGGCGGAATGATCATTCGGGCTGGCGCCGACATCGGCCAGGACCAGTTGGTCAAGATCATCCGGGCGGTGAAGACGGCATGATCCCGGCGGGCGTGAAGGTTCTGCTGGCCAGCCATCCCGTCGATTTTAGAAACTATGCGGCGACCATGATTATGCGGTGTTGTGATTGCCGATCTATGGATTATGTAGTCTTCACAGATGTTTAGATAGATCGAGCAGGCGCGGTCGCGCCACATAACTATGCTCCCTCACGATGGGTTCACGTTGAGAGGAGAGTAAATATGGATGCCAATAAGCGTAATCACTGGTTCCTCGATCCAGGACCGTTGTCGACATGGATCGAACAGTTCGCGGCCGATCTTGCCGCTCAGAGATATACGCCGCTGACCATTGAGGGCTACACGGCCTCGGCCCGTCATTTCACGGCTTGGCTTGGTAGCGCCGGTATCTCGATCGACCTCATCGATGACGATGTCGTTCGTCACTTTGCCGAACATCGGTGTCGATGTCCTGGTGGGCGGCAGTGGCTGCGTATCTCACCAAAATATTCGCGCCGCGCCGGGAGGTTCGTTGTTTTCCTGCAAAAGGCAGGTGTCGTACGTCCACCCTTGAAGGTCGCGTCGCCATATCCCCTGCTTGTCGACTATCAGAGCTGGTTGCGCGTCCACCGGGGACTGTCGGAACGAACGATCGTCCGTCACCTTCGCCAACTACATAAGCTGTTACCGGAGCTCGGCACGGCGACCTTCGACTATAATGCCGCCCGGATCCGTGATGTTGTCCGCGAGTGGCGCGAGCGAACTGGGCCGGCCGACCTGAGGACCATAACGAGCGCCTTGCGCAGCTATCTTCGCTATCTCGCGAGTGTCGGCCTGTGCCGCCCTAACCTTGATCATGCCATTCCGCCAGTCTTGCAATGGCGCCTTTCGTCGTTGCCACGGTATCTTGCAGCCGCCGATGTCGAACGCGTCATTGCATCCTGTGATCAACTTACCAGAGGACGCTTGCGGGACCGTGCAATCCTGCTCCTATTGGCTCGCCTGGGGCTGCGGGCCGGGGATGTGGCAGGACTCAGACTCAACGATATCGAATGGACGTCTGGGATGCTGCGCTTGAGTGGCAAAGCGCGCCGTCAAGTCCGGCTGCCGTTGCCGCAGGACGTCGGTGATGCACTCCTCGCGTACATCGAGCAGGAACGGCCGCGCGTGCATCAAGAGGCGGTCTTTCTTACAATGATTGCACCCTACCGGTCATTTGCGCAGTCCAGCCATGTCTCCACGATCGTAGCGCTGGCGCTAAAACGTGCGGGCATTTCCGATCCCCCGTCGACCGGAGCGTGCCTGCTGCGCCACTCGGCGGCAACCTCGATGCTGCGCTCGGGGGCCACACTCGAAGCTGTTGGCACGGTGCTGCGTCACCGTTCGCTCGATATGACCGCACATTACGCCAAGGTCGATGTCGCGATGCTGGAGCAGGTTGCCCAGCCCTGGCCGGGAGAGCTGCCATGCTGAGTCAACTCCTCGCCGATCATGCGGCGCTGCACCAAGCCCTGGGATTCAAGTTTCGGACCCCAGGCATTCTCCTGCGCAACTTCGTCGCTTTTGCCGAGCATCGCGGCGAGCGTGTCATAACGACGGCAACCGTGCACGAGTGGGCGCTACAGGCGCCTTCACCCGAACAACGTCGCAACCGACTATTGACGGTACGTCGCTTCGCGCTCTCGCTGCATGCCGAAGATCCGCGCCATGAAGTTCCCTCAGCTGATCTGTTCGGGCGCGCCAGTCGCAAGCGCCGCACGCCCTATATTTATAGTCCCGGGGAGATCCGACGGCTGATCGACGCCGCTCAGCGACTTGGCCCCGACGATTCAATCCGATCGCTCACCTACGCCACGATGTTCGGGCTGATTGCAGCGACCGGCATGCGTGTTTCGGAGGCGATCGCCATTCGATTGCCGGACGTGATCGACGACGGGCTGATCATTGCTCAGACCAAGTTCAAGAAGAGCCGGTTGCTGCCGCTCCACACGACGACCCGACACGCCTTGGACCGATATCTCGCGACCCGCCTGAAGGCAGCAAGTCAGAGCGATGCGCTTTTCATTTCGCATCAGGGAACGCCGCTCGCTTATCCGACAGTAATAATGGTCTTCCTGCAGACCATTCGATCGATCGGCTTGCGAGGCGCTCCAGGATCGCGAGGGCCGCGGATCCACGATCTTCGCCACACGTTCGCCGTTCGCTCCCTCGAACGCTGTGCGCACGATTCCCAGGCGGTGGCGCGGCATATCACCGCCCTCAGCACCTATTTGGGGCATGCCCATGTGACCGATACTTACTGGTATCTCCAGGCAACGCACGAGTTGATGGCGCATATGTCGGCAGCCGGCGAGACATTGCATCGAGGAGTGACGGCATGACCCAGCTTGCCCAGCGCCTCACCGCGTTCCTGCGCGAACATCTTCCCCGGGAACGCCGCGCAAGCGTTCACACTTGCGATGCCTATGCCTATAGCTTCCAGCTGCTGGTGACGTTCGCCGCGCGACGATTGAGCAAGCGACCGTGTCTGCTGCAGATCGAAGATATCGACGTACCGATGATCCTCGCCTTTCTCGAACACATCGAAGGGACGCGCGGCAACAAGGCCCGTTCGCGCAACGCCAGGCTGGCTGCCGTGAAGTCCTTCTTCCGCTATCTCGAGCATCGCGTACCCGCAGTGCTGGATCAGGCCCTTCGGGTGCACGCCATTCCGATGAAGAAGATTGACGAGGCGCTCGTGGCTTCGCTTTCGCGTACCGAAGTGCAAGCGCTGCTCAATGCACCGGATCGGCGGACATTATCAGGCATTCGTGATCGAGCCATGCTGCATCTGGCTTTCGCCGGCGGGCTACGCGTTTCCGAACTCGTCGGTCTCGCGCTCGACCAGTTCGACGGACGGTCACCCGCCAGCATCCATATCATCGGCAAAGGACGACGAGAGCGCGTGCTACCGCTTTGGCAGGAGACCGCTGCCGCGATCCGCGCCTGGATTGCGGTTAGACCCAAGGATGGCGACACGGCGCTCTTCCTGAACAATGCTGGCCGGATGATGACGCGCTCCGGCTTCGAATACATCCTCGAAAAGCACGCCGCCGCCGCCGTCAGCGTCGCGCCCACGCTGGCGACGAAGTCGATATCACCCCATGTACTGCGCCACAGCTGCGCCATGCACATGCTTCAGGCGACGCGCGACATTCGCAAAGTAGCGCTGTGGCTCGGTCACGCCACTCTCCAGAGCACGGAGATCTACCTGCGCGCTGACCCGACCGAAAAACTCGAGATGCTCGACGCTTTGGCGCCGCTCGGCATCAAGCCAGGCAAATTCCGCCCGCCGGATAAACTGATCGCGATGCTTGCCACGCGATAGTGCATAGTTATGTGGAGTCGATGGATGTCGAAAAGCCCGGCGATGCGTCCGTCGGCGTCTCCGGCTCCGCATAATCATGGTCGCCGCATAGTTTCTATTATGTGGTGCACCACATAAGCGCAAAGGCCCCGATGGCTTGCTTGCGCTGGTGCGCGACGCGGGATCGGACGCGTTCAACGGCTCGCTTTATGTTTTTCGGGCCAAAAGAGCCGATAGAATCAAGATCGTCTGGTGGGACGGGTCAGGGGTCTGCATGTATGCAAAACGGCTCGAGAAATCGAAGTTCTGCTGGCCGCGGATCGGACCGCACAGGGTTCAGCTGAACCATGCGCAACTGCTTGCCCTGGTCGACGGGCTGGACTGGAAGAGGGTTCGCCCGGTGGCGGTGAAGCGGCCGCAATCGGTGGGCTGACGCGGCTGTGGCAAAGTGAATCGGAGCTCTGGAAATGGTGGGAAAACGGCCGCGAACATGGTCTGATTGCGGTGATGACGAACCCAGTTGCGCAGCTTCCCGACGACGTCGACGCGCTCAAGGCGATGATCGCGGCCATGGCGCAAGAGCGGCTGCAGCTGGAAGCGCGCAATGGTGAGTTGGAGGCGCGCAACAGCGATCTGGAAGCAAGCAACACGCACCTCGAAGCAGTCAACAAGACGGCCGCGCAGCGCATTGCACGGCTGACGGAGCTTCTGAAAGAGCTGAGGCGGGCGCACTATGGAAGGCGCTCCGAACGGCTGAGCGAGGATCAATTTGCCTTCGTGTTCGAAGAGATCCAGATCGGGATCGCGGCGGCCGAGGCGGAACTCGCCAAGGCTGGAGGCGAGGACAGGGCGAAACGCGCGCCGCGGCCTCGCAAGGGCTTTGCAGAGCATCTCGAGCGGATCGAGGTCGTCATCGAGCCGGAGACGCCGCCAGGCTGCGAGGACCTGGACAAGGTTCTCATCGGCGAGGATGTCTCCGAGCGGTTGGACGTCATCCCGGCACAGTTCCGGGTGATCGTCACCCATCGCCCGAAATACGCCTACAAGGGCTTCGACGGCGTCTTCCAGGCGCCGGCGCCGGCCCACCTGATCGAGGGCGGCATTCCGACCGAGGCGGCTTCTGGCTCACATTGCCGTCGCCAAGTATGCCGACGGGCTGCCGCTCTATCGGGTATGTTGATGTCAACATAATGCAGAGCGTTTTTAGCTTGGCGTCGCGCAGAAAGGCGGGTGGCGAGAGCGCGCTGTGGCGGATCGCGACGGTGAGCTAAAAACGCTCTGCATTCTGCAAGTCGACGGCTATGCGGCATACAACCGGCTGGCCCAGTCGGCCGCCGCCAATGACGGCGTGATCCTGGCAGCCTGCTTTGCCCACGTCCGACGCAAGTTCTACGAACTCCATGTCAATGGCAGTTCGGAACTGGCGACCGAGACCGTCAGCACCATGGCAAGGCTCTGGCAGATCGAGGATGAAGTTCGCGGGCAGGCTCCCGAGATGCGGGTCAGGGCTCGCCAGGAAAACTCCGCGATCGTCGTCGCCGACCTCTTCGATATGTGGGAAAGGCAGCTCCCGCGGATATCCGGCAAATCGAAGCTTGCCGAGGCGATCCGCTATGCCCTTGCCAGACGCGTGGCGCTCGAGCGCTTCCTTGCCGACGGCCGCATCGAAATCGACTCCAACATTGTCGAACGGGCGATCCGCCCGCAAACAATAACAAGAAAAAACAGTCTCTTTGCAGGCAGCGATGGCGGGGGACGCGCTTGGGCCACCATAGCCACTATGCTGCAGACGGCCAAAATGAACCGCGTCGATCCTTACGCTTGGCTCAAGCTGACCCTCGAGCGCATCGCTCGAGGCTGGCCGATCTCTCAGATCGAC
>NZ_LPWA01000003.1 GCF_001510895.1 Mesorhizobium loti
CAGCAGAAGCTGATGCTGGCCGTCGACAAGCAGGGCAAGGACCTCGACGCCGTCGTCAAGGAATGGATCGACAAGAACGAGGCGGTGTGGAAACCTTGGGTGGACGCCGCCAAGGGGTAGGCGCGACGACTTCGTGCCAGGGCAGCTCAGCGCTCTTGGAAGCGTTGAGCTGCCCTGTTCATTCTTATGCTCCGACAGACATTTAGCTGGCAAAGGTGGCTGCCGAGATCACGCAAGCAGCGATTTGAGCTCGAAACCGGCGTCGCCAATCTTGGCCGGGTCCGGAGATTTTCCTTGGGCAATCAGGCGCTTGGCGACCATGTAGGACCCAGGGTGATTGATCGCATCGACCGCCAGCAATTCCTCTTTCCGATAATACCAGACGGAAAGGGAGGTGTCGGATAGCTGTCGAGTGACGGCCGAATCGTAGTCGCCGCCCAAGCCCGCGATCTGAAGCTTGCAATCGAACTGATCCGACCAGAACCATGGCTCCGCTTGGTACTCGTGCGGCTGGCCCATGATCGTCTTCGCCACCGCCTCGCCCTGCTCGACGGCGTTGCCGACGCTTTCGAGCCGGATCCGCCGGCCCCGCCAGGGAAACGACGCGCAGTCGCCGGCCGCAAGGATCGCGGGATCCGACGTCCGGCATCTGGCATCGACCTTGATGCCGTTCTCGCGTCGAGGCCTGCCAATTCAGCGAGTTCCGCATTCGGTTTGATGCCGATGCCGACGATCACGAAATCAGCCGGCAAGCTCCTGCCGTCGGTCAGAACGGCATGGGTCACCCGGCCGTCACGCCCGGCCAGGCGCGCCAATCCGGCGCCTTCCAGGATGTCGACCCCATGGCTTCGGTGGAGTTCACGGAAAAACGATGCGGTATGGGTAGAGGCGACACGCTGCAGGATCCGCGGAGCGCTCTCTATCAGCGTCACGCCCAGCCCCAACTTGGCCGAGACGGCCGCGGCTTCGAGGCCGATATATCCGCCGCCGACAATGACAACGCGCCGGCTCGCGACGAACTCGTTCGCCAGCTTTTGAATGTCGGCGATCGACCTCAGATAATAGACCCCATCCAGGTCGCCGCCTTGATCCGGAGGCAAAAGCCGAGGCTGCGATCCGGTGGCAAGGACGAGATGGCTATAGGGCATAACGGATCCGTCGCTCAGCGTCACTTCGCGCCCGCCCCTGTCGATTGCCTCGACCGCCGTTCCCAACCGAAGCTCGATGGCTTTCTGCTCATAGAATGCCAGGGGCCGCAGATACAGGCGCTCCTCCGTGAGGTCGCCCAGCAGATAACCTTTGGACAGCGGCGGACGCTGGTAAGGCGGATATGGTTCCGCCCCAACCAGGGTGATCCGCCCCGTGTGCCCGAGGTCGCGCAATTTGGCCGAGACGGAGAACCCTGCCTGTCCGGCGCCGACGATGACGACGGGACCATTTTCCAGCTGACCGTTCTGCATCGCCGGCCGGCCTAGCGCGCCCGAAGCGGCGCGATCGCCTTGAGCGTGGCGGTGATCAAGGCGTCGCGCTGGCTCGACAGATCCGACACGGGCTTGCCTTGCGCTTCCTCGGTGACGCCTGCGACCAGTCTTCCAGACATTTCCGGATCGAGATGGAGCACGCCGAGATCATCCCACCAGCGATTGAAGCTGTCGGTATAGCGTTGGCAGAACGCCGCGAGGCCGCCTTCGCCCGCGCCGAGATGGAACAGCATGGTCGGGCCCATCGCGGCCCAGCGCAGGCCAGGCCCGGCCCACATGGCCTTGTCGACATCCTCGACACTCGCGACGCCTGTCTTCACGAGATGGATCGCCTCGCGCCACACTGCTGCCTGGAGCCGATTGGCGACGTGGCCGGGTACCTCGCGGTTCACGCGAATGGTAACCTTCCCGACGCTCGCGTAGAAGCGTTCGGCCATCGCCACCGCGCCGTCGGCGGTGCGCTCGTTTCCCATGACTTCGACCAGCGGGATGAGGTGCGGTGGATTGAAGGGATGGCCGAGCACAAACCGGCCCGGGTTCTTCCAGCCCGCCTGCATTTCGCTGAGCGTCAGGCCGGACGCCGACGATGCCACGATCGCGTCGGGCGCGAGCGCCGGTTCTATCTTGGCAAACAGCTCGTGCTTGATGTTGATCCGCTCCGGAACGCTTTCCTGGACGAACTGCGCGCCATCAACCGCTTTGACCGCCGACTTGTGGAAGCTCACCCGATCGGGATTGCCGTTCTCCGCGAGGCCAAGATCTTTCAGCACCGGCCACGCCTGCTCGACATAGTTGCGGACTTGCGCTTCAGCCGTGTCAGAGACATCGAATACCGAAACGCTGTAGCCCGAGGCAAGGAACAACGCCGTCCAGCTCGCGCCGATAACGCCCGCGCCGAGCACCGCCGTGTGATTGACGTTCGTCATCTAGAACAATCCTGGTTGCAGGGGAGAGGCGGCAGTCAGCCCGCCGTCGAGTACGAAACACTGGCCGGTCGCGAAGGTGGCCTGGTCGGAAACCAGCCAGGCGACGGCATTGGCAATGTCGCTCGGTTCGCCGAGCCTGCCGATCGGGTGCCTCGCTATCGCGTCGGCTCGTGCTCGCGCCGGATCGGCGGCGAGTCGAAGCCATCCGAGGCCATCTCGGTCATGATCCAGCCCGGGCAGATGGCATTGCATCGAACCTTCGGTCCGTGGTCGACCGCGATCGATCGTGTCAGGCCGTGCACGAAGGCCTTCGACGCATTGTAGACCGCCATCTTCGGATCGGAGACATTGCCGGAGATCGAGCCGATATTGACGATGCTTCCGCCGCGCTCCGCCATGAATGGCAGCACCTCGCGGCACATGTTGAACATCCCCTTGCAGTTCGTTCCGACGACGAGATCCCAATCCTCATCGGTGGTCTCAACAACCGTTTTCGTAACCTGAATGCCCGCATTGTTGACGAGGATGGTTGGCTCGCCGAAAGCGTCGCGCGTCGCCGTCACGATGGTTTTGACATCGGCGGGTATGGCAACGTTGGCCCGAACCCAGGCGACCTCGGCGGCAAGATCGTGCGGTCGGCTGCCGCGGCCGCAGGTCAGCACGCAGGCGCCGTCAGCGACGAGCCTGTCGACGATCGCGCGGCCGATGCCGCGGCCGCCGCCGGTGACGATCGCTGTTTTTCCCGACAGATTTTGTCCTTGAGAGACCACGTTTCCCTCACTCAAAACGCGACATTGTCGGCGCCCTTCAGGCCCAGACGCGCGCGCACTTCGTCCGGGGTGGCTATGGTGCGGCCAAGATTTTCGACGATCGAGCGGATCTTCCTGACCTGCTCGGCGCTCGACGTCGCTTTCTGCCCCGGGCCGATATAGAGGCTGTCCTCCATGCCGACCCGCAGGTTTCCGCCCAGCAGCGCCGCCTGCGTGGTGAACGGGATCTGATGCCTGCCGGCCGCCAGCACCGACCATTCATAGTCGTCGGCGAACAGTTTTTCGGCGATGGTGTGCATGTGCACCAGATTGTCGAGGTCGGCGCCGACGCCGCCAAGAATGCCGAACACCATCTGGACGAAGAAGGGAGGCTTGACCCAACCCTGATCCACGACCCATGCAAGATTGTAGAGATGCCCAAGGTCGTAGCATTCGAACTCGAAGCGCGTTCCATGCGCCTCGCCAAGCTCGCGCAGCGAGTATTCGATGTCGCCGAACGTGTTGCGGAAAATGAAGTCCCGGGTCATCGCCAGGAACTCCGGCTCCCAGTCGTGTTTCCAGTTCGAGTACTTATCGAGCATCGGGAAGATGCCGAAATTCATCGATCCCATGTTCATTGACGCCATCTCGGGGCTCACCGTGCTGGCGGCGCGAAGCCGCTCCTCGCGGCTCATGCCGAGCCCGCCACCGGTGGTGATGTTCAGCACCGCGTTGCACGATTGCTTGATGCGCGGCAGGAAGTCCTGGAACAGTTCCGGCCGCGGATCGGGCTTGCCGGTCTCGGGATTGCGGGCATGGAGATGGATGATCGCCGCGCCCGCTTCGGCGGCGTCGATGCTTGCCTTTGCAATCTCGGTCGGCGTGATCGGCAGATGCTCCGACATCGTCGGCGTATGGATGCCGCCGGTCGGCGCGCATGTGATGATGACGGATTTGCTCATGGTCAAACTCTCATCTGCTGAACCTGGGCCGAGAGGCCGCCGTCGAGAATCCAGAGCTGGCCGCTGGCGTAGCGCGCTTCATCGCTCGCAAGCCAATTGACTAGATTGGCGACATCCGCCGGCGTGCCGTAGTTCCGGATCGGGTGCACGTTGCGCACCGCCTCGCGGAGCGTGTCGATCGTGCCGCCGCTGCCTCCCGATCCTGCGCCGGCAAAGAAAGCTTGCAGCATCGGCGTGTCCACATAGCCAGGGCAGATCGCATTGACCCGGATGCCTTCGGGCCCGTGGTCGCAGGCCATGGCCCGGGTCAAGGCATGCACCGCGCCTTTGCTTGCGCAATAGGCCGCCAGGCCCGGGTCGGCGATGAAGCCGTCATAGCTGCCGAAATTGATGATCGAGGCGGTGTTGCCGCCGCCGGCGGCCTTGCGCAGCAGCGGCAGGGCGTATTTGCAGGTGAGGAACATGCCGGTGACGTTGACCGCGAAACAGCGATTCCATTCCTCGAGCGTGGTGTGCTCGATGGTCTTTTCGATCTCGATCCCCGCCGCATTCACCAGAACGTCGAGCTTGCCGGCCGCCGCCTCGACCGCGGCCATGGCGGCTTTCACCTGGTCTTCGGACGTGACGTCCAGCTCCACGAACGCCGCGGATCCTTGCGGCGAAGGGCCCATGCTTCCTGCATCGCTCAGGTCGGCGGCAAAGACCGTTGCGCCTTCGGCAAGGAACCGCTCACAGATGGCGCGGCCGATGCCGCCACGCCCACCGGTGACCAGCGCCACCTTGTCCTGAAGTTTTCCGCTCATTGGGAACCCTCGGAAGCGCTGGTTTGCAGACAGCGCCGGCTAAATGCCGCTCGAATGCGCACCCCGTCCGTCACGCCGCGCATCGCGCATAGGCGTCGAGGACCAAGCCGTGAAAGTGATGCACGGCGTGTTCCGATTGCCCGGAGCCGTTGGGATCGTTGACGATACGCCCTTGCGTGAAGGCCGGCGTGTTCATCCCCTTCTGGACGCTCTCGACGATGTTGATGTCCTCGACCTGCAGGACCTCGTCGAGATATTTTATCGACTGCAATTCCGCCTCGTCCGGCTCCTTGGATTCGAGGAAGAAGTCGTAGGTCTCGAAGGTCCGGTCCGGCCCCGCGGGGATGATGTTGAGGACGATCATCGAGGACCGCCCGGGGTAGCGCATCAGGCAGGTGTTCGGCCACAGCCACCACACGGCATGGGTGCGCACGGTCGCGTTGGAAACGTCATAGGCCGAGTTGGCGGATTTCCCCGCGTCGGCCATGTGGCTCGAATAGATGCCGTGGGTCGTCACCTTGTAGGTGCTCATGTCGACGAGCGTGCAGAAATCCTTGTGCGCCGTCGGGCAGTGGTAGCATTCGAGAAAATTGTCGACGACGTTCTTCCAGTTCGACTTGATGTCGTAGGTCAGCCGGTGCGCGAATGTCAGCTGGTCGATGTCGGGCGCCCAGTGCTTGATCTCCGTCGCAAGGTCGCCGGTCTGCGAGGCAAGCGACGGGGCCGAGGGGTCGAGATTGACGTAGACGAAGCCGCAGAACTCCTCGACCTGGAGCTTGTCGAGACAGATGTCCTTCGTCTGGAAATCCTCCAGCGTTTCGGTGTGTGGCGCACGAACCAGTTGGCCATCGAGGCGATAGGTCCAGGCATGGTAAGGGCACATGATCTTGTTCGAGTTGCCCTCGCCTGACAGGAGGGCGTGGGCACGGTGTTTGCACACATTGTAGAAGGCGCGCAAAACGCCTTCGCGGTCGCGGACGACGGCGACCGGACGCCCCGCGATCTCGACCGCGATGTAGTCGCCCGGCTTGCGGACTTTTTCGACATGGCAAATCCACTGCCAAGTCTTCGCGATGATCGCCGCCAGATCGACCTGATGCCAGCGCGGATCGGTATAGGCGTCGCTCTTCAGCGAAAGGGACCGTGAGGGATTCGGCGAATACCCCTCCCTGATGGCGGTGAACTCGTCTTTCGAAGGAAGCAGCGTCATCGGAGCACCTTTCGTTTCGTGCGCCTGTGGCAGGACTCGGGTAGAAAGCTTGCTGCCACCGATGCGCAGAATCTATGCGCGGTTCGCCGCTGATTTATCGTTTTTCGCCGACATCCTCGCTGCCGTCGTCTTGCGCCTTCCGGTGCATCGGCCAGGCCCTGAACTCGAAAGGTATGCGGCCCTCGACACGGTCGGAGCGGGGTGGAAGGCCAAAGCGCTCGCGATAGGCCCGGCTGAAATGGACCTGGCTCGAAAAGCCCGAGGCGATCGCAATCTCCGACATGAGCATATCGGTCTGGGTCACCAGGCCGCGCGCCCGGTCCAGGCGGATGTCGCGATAATAGAGCGCGGGCGGCTTGCCGACATAGTGTTTGAACAGCCGGTCGAGCTGCCGTTGCGAGATATCCACCTTCCGGCAGAGCTCGGGGATGGTGAGCGTCTGCTCGAGATGCTGCTCCATGATCGCTATGACCTGGCGGACGATCTTGGGCGCGGTGCGGCCAAGCGGCTCTGCGTTGCCCGGGTTCTGCGACGTTCCCGCCGGCCTCAATGTCGGATGGAAAATATACCGGGCCGCGGCATTGGCTAAAGCGTCGCCCGCGCTTGCCCGGATGAGGTGCAGCGCCACGTCCGCCGATGCGATCCCGCCGCTGCAGGTGAAGCGCTTTCCGTCATGGACGAAGATGTCTTCCGAAACGTCGATGTCGGCATGCAGCTCCTTCAGCGCATCGATATGCTCGTAATGCACGGTGGCGCGGCGTCCGCTGAGCAGCCCGGCATCGGCCAGGATGAACGCACCGGTATCGAGCCCGCCGATGATCGAGCCGCTGCGCGCCCATTTTCTAACCACCGCCAAGAGGTGAGGGGTGCTTGCGGTCTCGGGCGTCCAGCTCGCGGAAACCAGCACGATGTCGAAATTTTGCTCTTCGACGGAAGCCAGCTTTTCCGTTTGCACCATCATCCCGTTGCTGGCCAGGCAGGACCCGCCCTGGGACGAGGCGAGCACCCATCGAAAGCGGGTCAGTCCCTCGAGATAGTTCGTCGCCCGGAACGGATCGATGAAGGCCGTCGTCGCCGCCAAATTGAAGTTTGGCGTGACCACGACGAGGATTCTGATCGGCTGGGCGTTCGGAGCCACGTGTCCAAAGATCGAAAGTTGGCGTCCAGATTTGTTAAATCGGTGGCCGGCGTTGTGCAACACTTCTGTGCGGCACACAGCGATACCAACCAAAAACAAAGGGGAACATCATGCTGAGAAAGCCGATCTTGAATGCCATTGCGCTTGCCGCCCTTCTGGCTGCCGGCGCACCTGCCACTGCCGCCGAACTCGGCGCGAAGGGCGAGCCGATCAAGCTCGCCATGCTCGAATGGACCGGCGCGCATGTTTCCACCCACATCGCCGGCCAGCTCCTGGAGAAGCTCGGCTATCACGTCGAGTACGTCACCGCCGGCAATTTT
>NZ_LPWA01000004.1 GCF_001510895.1 Mesorhizobium loti
GGCGACTTCGCCAAGCCTCGAATCGGATGGCCGTCCGGTTCGAGGCTCAGTCGCTCTTCTCGCACAAAGTCTCCTCCGTGCAGATACAAGGGGCAGCGCCGACCGACGAATATGACCAGAGCGCCTCGCGCGAGGCGGTTTAGCGCGACGCGCTAGTAATCAGAGAAAAGAGCGGCTCTCGGCCGCTCTTTTCTGCCTTTCAGGCTGAACGCGCAGCACGCGCCAGCCCATGCGCCACCAGCCGGTCTATGACCTCCGGATAGCTGACGCCGCTTGCCGCCATCGCCTTGGCGTACATGCTGATGTCGGTAAAGCCGGGGATGGTGTTGAGCTCGTTGATCAGGAACGTCATGTCCGGCTTCACGAAGAAGTCGACGCGAGCCATGGCGTCGCAGCCCAGCGCGCGAAACGCTTTCGCCGCCGTCTCGCGGATCTCGCCTTCGATCTTTTCGGGCAGCTCGGCGGGCACCTTCAGCGCCGCGCCGTCCTTGTCGATGTATTTGGCGTCGTAGCTGTAGAAGCCATGGCTTTCGGCCGGCACGATCTCGCCGGGACGGGAGACGAAGAGGCCTCCTCTCACGTCCTCCAGAACGCTCAATTCGATCTCGCGGCCACGGATGAATTCCTCGGCTAGCAGCTTGCCGTCGTGCTTGAACCCTTCCGCAATGGCCGCTCTGTAATCGTCTTCGCTGGCGACCTTGCTGACGCCGACCGAGGAGCCCTGCCGCGCTGGCTTGATGAAGACTGGCAGCCCAAGCGCCTGCTCGATCTCCGCGAAGGCGGGCGCGGCCCCGGGCAGGATAGTGATCGACCGCGCCGTGGGCAGGCCGGCTGCCTTCAGCAGCCGCTTGGCGATATCCTTGTCGAGGGCTGTGGCCGAGCCCAGAATGCCGCAGCCGGCGAGCGGCACGCGCGCCACTTCCGCCAATCCCTGCGCCGCGCCATCCTCGCCGTGGAGGCCGTGCAGGACGGGAAACAGGATGTCGATTGCAGGCATTTCATGAGGCGGCCCGTCGGCCGGGATGGCCAGCATTCGTCCGCGTCCGCCCGGCACCAGGCAGACCTCCACGCCGCTCGACGGTTTCGCCAGCGCGCCGTCCTCGAAGCGGCTGAGCAGCCATTGCCCATCGCGGGTGACGAAGATCGGAACGGCATCGTATTTTTCCGGCTTCAGCGCGCGCATGACATTGGTCGCCGAAAGCACCGAGACGTCGTGCTCGGCGGAGCGTCCGCCGAAGAGCACACCGATACGCAGTCTTTTCGTGGCCATCGATATCTCCGCGATGATCAGGACTGGAAGCTGACGGCGATGCCGCGCCGGGCGAAAAAGCGGTCGAAGGCGGCCAGCGGCAGCGTGACGTTCACCTGGTTTTCCCGGTCGTGGCCGGACGGGTTGTGGAAGCGGATTTCGTTCGGCGAGGCCGCCGTCACCAGCACCAGATGCCCGCCCTTCGATGACGGCTCGCGCTCGGGCCAGCGTATCCCGGGATGCACCGAGGCGATGAAGTAGTGCCACTTGGCAAGAAGTCCGGGAACCATGGCCATGTCGACATTCGTCATCGTCTCGGCCAAGAGGCCGAAACGTTCGCCGACGAACCTGACGAAGGGTTCATAGATCAGCCCTTTGATAGAGCCGTCATCCTCATTGACGATATAGCCGCCATAGGCCGTGCAGGCGCGGGCAAGTTCCAGCGTCGGATGAATTTCGCCGCGCACGGCAAGGATCATTTTCAAACAGGCCATGCCGCAGACATTGACGGCCCAGCGTGCATAGTCCTCGACCGTGTCCGTGCCCGAGTTGCGCCAAAGCGGATCGCGATAGAGTGCTGACAGCCCCTCCGCCAAAAGCGGCAAGGTCATGCTGGGCGATTCCCACTGGCTGAAATAGGGCACTTCCCTGGATTTCATGCCGACTCCAGCCTTGCGTTACGAGACACAAGGCATCCCCTTAAACTTGCTTGAGCAATAAGCGAAGGATTGGAGCCGGATTTTGACCAGTTGGTGCAGTTTTCCAGGACAAGTGTGAAACGGTTTCCGTCCGGAGCTGCGTCAAGGAGATAAAGCGGTTCGTCGTTTCGAGAAACGATGAACCGCTACAAAGATATGTCGTTACTTTTTCAGCGCAGTGCCGCGGCGATATTGCCGCCGTCCACCGTCGTCACGTCGGCGGTGGTGCGGTCGGCGAGTGCCTGATGCAGGAAGGCCTGCGCCACGTCGTCGGCCGTCACTTCCTGCCCGAGCAGGTTGCCGGACATGTAGTCCTTCTCCGACAGGCCGCGCGCGGTGGAGCGACTGGCAATCATCGCGTCGGTCAAAAGCCCGGAGCGGATGCGGTCGGCGTTGACCGCATTCGAGCGGATGCCCTGCGCGCCGTAGTCCAGCGCGTATTGCCGGGACAGGAACAGCGTCGCCGCCTTGGGCAAGCCGTAGGCGCCGAATTTCGGCCCGGGATTGATCGCCTGCTTGGAGGTGTTGAAGAGAAGCACCCCGCCTGTGCCCTGTTCCAGCATGATGCGCACGGCATTCTGTGCCGCCGACTGGTGGGCGAAGAAGTTGAGCTCGAAGCTCTTGCGCAGCGTGGCGTCATCGAGCTCGCCGATGCGGCCTTCCCAGGCGGCCCCCGCGTTCGAGACCAGGATGTCGACGCCGCCATAGACCGCGACTGCCTTGTCGAAGGCGGCGCGCATCTCGGCCGGATTGGTGATGTCGGCGCCGACGCCGATCGAGTTGTTGCCGGCCGCTTTCGCCGCCTCAGTGGCTTTGGCCGGGTCGAGGTCGACGATGACGGCATGCGCGCCGTTGGCGGCGAACAGTTTTGCTGTCGCCGCACCGATCGCGCCGGCGCCGCCGGTGATCAGCACCACCTGGCCGGTCAGCGGCTTCGGCTTGTTGGAAGCGAGCTTGGCCTGCTCCAGCGACCAGTATTCGAGCGGGAAGAGGTCGGCTTTGGAGAGGGGCTGGAAATTGCCGATGGCTTCGGCGCCGCGCACCGCCTCGATCCACATTTCGCCGACGTCCGAAGCGATCCTCGCATCCTTCAGCGTGCGGCCGTGGCCGAACATGCCGAGGCCGGGCACCAGCGTCAGGCGCGGCATCGGGTCGAGCATGGTGCGTTTGACGTCGTCCAGCGCGTCATTGGTTTCGAAATAGGCGGTGTAGTCTTTCACGAAGACTTCGACATGGCTGCGGATGACAGCCTTGTAGTCGCCAAGCCTGTCGGCGTCGGGGGCCGGCACCGCCATCGGCCCGGTCTTGATGCGGATCGACAGATCCGGCGTCGACACGCCGCGGCCGGCATAGTCGGCGATCTTCGCCGAATTGATGAAATCGACGATCGCGTCCGAGGTGCGGAAGTCGCTGATCATGCGGTCGAAGCGGCCTTCGCCGCGTGCCACCGCCACCGCGCCGCGCAGCATCGGCGCGATCTCGCTGGGCTTTGCCAGCTTCGCCGGCAGCGCAGCCTTGGCCGCCTGCGGCTTGCCGTTCTTGGCGACATAGTCCTCGGCGACGGTCACATAGTGGATCATCCGGTCATAGGCCTGCCTGGCATCGTCGCCGAAGGTGAAGATGCCGTGCTTGTCGAGGATCAGGCCTTCGACGCTCGGGTCGGCGTCGTAGACTTCGGCCGCGACCTTTGCGAGATCGAAGCCCGGCTTGATGTAGGGCACATAACCCATTTTGCTGCCGAACACCGCCTTTATTAGCGCCTTGCTGTCTTCCTGGTCGACGATGGCGAGGATGGCGGTCGAATGCGTGTGGTCGACGAATTTGTGCGGCAGGAAGGCATGCAGAAGTGTTTCGACCGACGGGTTGGGGGAGGCGGGGTCGATGAGGTTGGAGCGCTGCAACGCCACCATGTCCTCATCCGAGAGCTTGTCGAGCGCTCGCGCCTTGAGCAGCGCGCCCATCTTCACCGCCGGCAACCCCTGCGGCTCGATGACGGCCATGTCCCAGCCGCTGCCCTTGACGCAGAGCACGTCCCATTCGTCGCCGACGAGATCGGTGCCCTTGGTCTTGCAGGAGGTGTTGCCGCCGCCATGCAGCACCAGCCGCGGCTCGCCGCCGAGCAGACGGGTCGTGTAGACGCGCAGCGCAAGCTCGCGGCCGACGCCTTTCTTCGCGTAGTCGGCAACCATCTTTTCCGCGTCGGCGTCATTCCAAAGGTTCTTCATCTCGTTCCGTCCGATTCCGTCTTTTTGCTTGCTCATGAACAGTAAGCCGCGACGTCTTGATGACAGAAGCGGCGAGGGTGGTTTTCTACGAGGCCTTTTTGCTTGCCGCGCCCGCATGCGCGAGAAGGCGCGCGGCCATATGCGCGCCGACCACCAGATGCGTGCAGAGCCCGCCGGCGATTGCCGCCAGCAGCGGCCCGAACTTGCTGTCTTCCTGCACCACCATCAGCCGCTTGCCGATGGCGCGCAGCGAGGCGAGCTCGGCGGAGATGACCCGCCGGTTGTAACCGCAGTCTAGCACCTCGCCGCTGGCGTCGATGACCTGCCCGGCGATCACGCCAGCAGCACCTTGTTTGCGCAGCGTCGTCATTTCGGCCGGCGTCAGCGCGCCGCATTTCACCAGATGGCTGTCGGCATCGACCGCGCCGACCGAATAGAGCGCCAGATCGCAGTCGCCGATGCCGGCAAGCTGGTCGCGGATCACCGGCTCGGCGCGCAGGCCTTGCGCCAGTGCCTCGGTCGACAGCACCAAGGGCGCGTAGAAGTTCAGGCCCTTGGCGTTGAGCCGCCGCGCGATCTCCATCGTGCACTGGTCGGGCCGGTAGGAATAGGGCGCGCCGAGATTACCGCAGAGCTGCACCACGGTGACGTCCTGCAGGTCGGCATAGGACATGATGTCGGCGATGGTGTAGACGGTGCGGCCCCAGGCGACGCCGATGCGGTCACCCTTCTTCACCAGTTCGAGGAAGACGCTCGCCGCCAGCACCGCGATGTCGGTCGAGGGATCGGCGACATAGGCGTTTTCCGGGGCGATCCAGACGGCGTCGAGCTTGAAGGCGTCCTCAACCTTGCGCGCCATGACGTCGTCGGTGAAGAGCTGCGTCGAGGTCGAGATGTTGACGATGCCGGTCTCGCGCGCCTTGCGCAGATACATGGCGACCGAGGCGCGCGAAATCTTGAGCTGGTTCGCCACTTCGTCCTGGCGAAGCCCATGGGCATAGTAGAGCCAGGCGGCCTTGTGGATGAGCTGTTCTGCCGGTCTGATCGCCATGCCGCCTCCTCGGCTGACATTAGTCACGGCCATCGACAAAAGTCAAATCGGGGTGGGCTGGTGCAAAAGTCCGCCGGCGCGGCCTGATCGAGACGGCCATTCCACCGGGCGCTCATAACATAGCATTTCCCGGTCGTTCAGGGGGATGGCATGATCGCCGGCCAACGGTTAGAAAGCACGAAAAGACTTTTGGGGAGGAAGGGATGGCCAATCCCTATGATACAAATCTCGACCGGAGCGCAGCCAATCACCAGCCGCTGACGCCGCTCACCTATCTTGAGCGGGCGGCCAAAACCTATCCCGACCATGTCGCCATCATCCATGGCAGCCGGCGCATCACCTACCGCGACTTCTGGCGGCGCTCGCTGAAGCTCGCCTCGGCGCTGTCGAAACACGGCATCGGCGAGGGCGATACGGTGACGGTGATGCTGTCGAACACGCCGCCGATGCTGGAGGCGCATTTCGGCGTGCCGATGACCAGAGCGGTGCTGCATTCGCTGAACACCCGCCTCGACGCCGCCGTCATCGCCTTCCAGCTCGACCATGCCGACACCAAGCTGCTGATCGTCGATCGCGAATTCTCCGGCGTCGTCAGGGAGGCGCTGGCGCAGGCCAAGGTGAAGCCATTGGTCATCGACTATGACGACCCCGACTACGCCGCCGACGCGCCCTATCCGAAGGGCGAGCGGATCGGCACGGTCGATTACGAAGACTTCGTCGCCGGCGGCGACGAGGCTTTCGCCTGGTCGATGCCGGATGACGAGTGGGACGCCATCTCGCTCAACTACACCTCCGGCACCACCGGCAACCCGAAGGGCGTGGTCTACCATCATCGCGGCGCGGCGCTGATGGCCTACACCAACACCATCCATGCCGGCATGGCCAAGCACGCGGTCTATCTGTGGACGCTGCCGATGTTTCACTGCAACGGCTGGTGCTTCCCATGGACTTTAGCCGTGCAGGCCGGCACCCATGTCTGCCTGCGCTGGGTGCGGGCAAAGCCGATGTACGATGCCATCGCCGATCACGGCGTCACCCATCTCTGCGGCGCACCGATCGTCATGTCGGTGCTGATCAACGCCAAGGACGAGGACAAGCGCCAGTTCCCGCAGACCGTCACCTTCAACACGGCCGCCGCGCCGCCGCCAGAGGCGGTGCTCTCCGGCATGGCCGATGCCGGCTTTGACGTCACCCATCTCTACGGCCTGACCGAGACCTACGGGCCGGCCGTCGTCAACGAATGGCACAATGAGTGGGACGACCTGGAGAAGGGACCAAGGACGGCGAAGAAGGCGCGCCAGGGCGTGCGCTACGCCGCGCTCGAGGGGCTCACGGTGATGAACCCCGAGACGATGGCGGAAACGCCGGCCGACGGCGAAACCATCGGTGAGGTTATGTTCCGCGGCAACATCGTCATGAAAGGCTATCTGAAGAACCGTCAGGCGACCGACGAAGCCTTCGCCGGCGGCTGGTTCCATTCCGGCGATCTCGGCGTCATGCACCCGGACGGCTACATCCAGCTCAAGGACCGCTCCAAGGACATCATCATCTCGGGCGGCGAGAACATCTCGTCCATTGAGGTCGAGGATGCCCTCTACAAGCATCCGTCCGTCGCCTCCTGCGGCGTCGTCGCGCGCGCCGATGAGAAATGGGGCGAGGTGCCGGTCGCCTATGTCGAGCTGAAGCCCGGCAAGGCCGCAACCGAGGCCGAGATCATCGAGCATTGCCGAGGGTTGCTCGCCCGCTTCAAGGTGCCGAAGGCGGTGGTGTTTGCCGAGATTCCGAAGACCTCGACGGGCAAGATCCAGAAGTTCCGGCTGAGGGAAATGGCGAAGGGGGCGTAGCTGCGTCACGCGGTTACGCGATGGCTGCGACTTGGACAGTTTGCCTCCGCCGCTCGCGACGTCGTCATCAACTCTGTTGAATGATGGCATCCCGGAGCCTGGCATTGAGGGTGACGACGATCTTGCGCATGACGGCAACGATGGCCACCTTTGGTTT
>NZ_LPWA01000005.1 GCF_001510895.1 Mesorhizobium loti
CTCAGCACCATGGCCGCCGCTTGTTGATCAGCCGATTTGATCGGAACGAAACGCATGGTCTTGCGGGTGACGGCTTCGCTGATCGCTTCGGCGTCGGCGGCGTCCGTCTTGCCCCGTTTCACTAATCGTCAGGTGCTCAAAATGCGAAGGAACGCATGCGGATCGCCGCG
Organism: Mesorhizobium loti; assembly: GCF_001510895.1. Taxonomy (GTDB): domain Bacteria; phylum Pseudomonadota; class Alphaproteobacteria; order Rhizobiales; family Rhizobiaceae; genus Mesorhizobium; species Mesorhizobium loti_A. The sequence goes on from NZ_LPWA01000005.1 coordinate 171, forward strand.
GTTGTCGGCTTTTTGCGCAGAATTCCTTCGCATATTTCAGAGCGTGTCGAGCCAGGCGAGCAGGCTCGTATCATGTTTCCACGATGACAAATGCCCCGTCGTCACGGGTGCGGGGACCTGTTCCAGCGCCTTTCGCTTTGTCTCCAGATTGGCCTTCGCATAGTGATTGGTGGTGTCGAGGCTCACATGCCCAAGCCAACTGCGGATGACCGTGATGTCTACGCCCGCCGATACAAGGTGGACAGCAGTGGCATGACGGAGGCTGTGCGGCGTTACATGCTTCGTTTGCAGCGACGGCATGGTTTCGGCCGCCGCCTTCACATAGGCGGCAAGCTTGAACCGGACGCCCGAGGCGCTGAGCGGCTCTCCGTAGCGGTTGACGAACAGCCGCTGGTCTGGTGCCCGCGGCTGCCGCTCAAGCAGCTTTTTCAACAATATCACGGTTTCCGGCCAAAGCGGGCAGATACGCTCTTTTCGGCCCTTGCCCATAAGCCGAACGCAACTCGGGCTATCGAACCGGATTGCCTCGGGGCACATATCGAGTGCCTCCTGTATTCGCGCCCCGCTATTGTAGAGGAACGACAACAGTGCATGGTCGCGCATGCCTTCGAGTGTTGACTGGTCTGGCTGGGCAAGGATCGCTGCCACTTCCGGCGGATCCAGATAGCAAGGCTCAGATATCGGCGCCCGCTTGATCGGGATGTTGAGGATTTCGACGCACTGCGCGATCGAGGCAGGATCCTTGGTCGCCACGAAGTTGAAGAAGCTGCGGATTGCGGCAAGCCGGCAATTGCGGGTACCGATCGTGCCGCCACGGTCGTGCTCGGCGTGCCTCAGGAACGCAGCGACTTGCGCGGCGGTCAGATCGGTCAACGAGATTATAGCAACTTTCTTTTTCGCGCGGTCAGCGACGAACCGGAGGAACAGTCGCCAGGTGTCGCGGTAGGAGCGGACCGTGTTGACGGACGCATTGCGTTGCTCGACAAGCCATTCGTAAAAAAACGCGCGCATCAGTTCCGGGAACGGATTGGCTTTGCTCATGACCGCACCTCCCGTTCGAGATTGAGGCATGGCGCCCCCACGGCCCTGAACCGCTCGTTTGCGAGATGCAGCAGATCCTGCGTGACGGTGATGTAGACCAGAGTTGAGTTGATATCCCGATGGCCGAGGTAGGTCGCGAGGAACGGCAGTCGATCCTGCGGGTTGATCCCCAGACGGTACCATTCAAGGATACGGTTCACGACCATCGAGTGCCGAAGATCATGAACGCGAGGCCCGAGCTGCCCTTGTAGTGGCTTCAAGCCGGCGCGACGTACGACGTCTGTGAGCAACCAGGTGATCATTTCGGGCGTGTAGCGGGATCTGCACTGGACGTTCCAGAACAGGGCTGAGTGCGGATCCTGCGACGCGCCGACCTGACGCCGCGCAGCGATGTAGCCTCGGAGTTCGGTCATTACACCGTCGGGAAGTGGCAGAATTCGGGTCTTGAAGAACTTGGTCTGCCGAACCGTGATGGTGCCGTCGCCGGAATTAACGTCACCAATATCCAGCTTGGCCAATTCTCCCCCGGCGCAGCCCCGCACAGTAGGCCAGCAACAGCATGGTGTAGATGCTCAGCGGACGAAGTGTTGCCCGCGGCGAGGGATACGAACGGGCAATGTCGAGCATTCGCCGGACGTCGACAGGAGAGTAGATATGAGGCTTTCGCCACCGCTTCCGTACCTCCTTTTGGGGTCTCGGATCCGGTCGACGCCGAGGAGCTGACGGATCGCGCCGTCGCTGGATTTTTGCGAAGAGGCGCTCAAGGTTTTCGCGCTCATACGCATGGTTACGCGTGCCTTTGGTGGCCGCCCATCGATCGATCATGACGCTCAGCGGCTCGGTTTCCAGTTGCGGGTTCAGTTGCAGGAACCTGTCGAACTGCAAAAGCCGCACTGGTTGCGAAGTATATTTGTATCCCCTGCGGCGCATCATGGCGACATGCGCAGCCATAACCTCGCCCAGCACGCTGCCGAACGGTTTGGGCTGGCGCAGTCCGGCAAGAACCTGTTCTGGATTACCCGATATCAACGCGCGCCAGATCGGCATGCTCTGCTTTATATGACATGCCTCACGCAGAGCTTCGACGGGGTTGTGATTGCGCGGCGACAACTACGGTGGCCGGTTCAGCGACGACTATGATGGCCGGTGGGATCGCCCGTCGGGCCCGGTCGTAGGGAGGGGCGGAGCCCCGACCGGAGAGCGGGACTGACGGGCGGGCGCGACAGAAGCCCCTTGCGGGGGGATCTGATCGGGGCGCGTGGAGTGGTGGTATCGGAACACCTATCGAACATAGCAGCGATAGGTACCGATGCCTGGCCTCCACATCACCGATCAACAGGTACATCGTTACATGTCTCAGCGTCGTCACCACACCCAGGCCGTTGCGGCCGCCAAGGCCGGTATCAGCGAACGAAGTGCACGCCGGATTGACAAGAATCCGCAGCTGCCATCCCAGAAGAAGCGCGAGCGGCACTGGCGTACCCGGCCTGACCCCCTGGAACAGATATGGCCACGCGTGGAAGAGCTGCTGAAGATCGGCGGCATCCTCTCCGTCACCATTTTCGAGACTGTGCAGGACGAGTTCGGGGAGGATGCCGTTCCCGACGGCGTGAGGCGAACCCTTGAGCGCCGGATTGCCCGGTGGCGGGCACTGAATGGGGGCGAGAAGGAGATCTTCTTCCCGCAGCATCACGAGATCGGTCGGCAAGGCCTCTTGGATTTCACCGTCGCTGACGATTTGCACGTCACCATCGCCGGCCAGCGCTTCGACCATCGCCTCTTTCATTTTCGCCTTGCCAGTAGTGGCTGGGAGGATTCAGCGGTCGTGCTGGGTGGAGAGAGCTTCACCGCTCTGTCCGAGCACCTGCAAGATGCGCTGTGGAAGCTGGGAGGCGCACCCGCCGAACTCCGCAGCGACTCGCTATCGGCCGCCTACAAGAACCTCGACGTCGACGCCCAGCGCGATTTCACCCGCAACTATGAAGCGCTGTGCCGGCATTATGGCATGACGCCGACGCGCAACAACAAAGGCGTCGCCCATGAGAACGGTTCAATCGAAGCTCCCAATGGCCACCTGAAGCGACGGCTCGATCAGGCCCTGCGCCGCCGCGGCAGCCGCGATTTCCTCAGCATCGAGGACTACCGCCGCTTCATCCATCAGGAGGTGGCCAAGCAGAACCGACGCCGCGCCAGGCTCGTGGATGACGAGCGCCGCGTCCTCAAGCCGCTGCCGCCGAAGCGAACCACGGATTTTACCCTGGTCAGCGCAGACGTCACCCGCAACAGCACCATCAGCGTCGACCGTATTACCTATTCGGTCCCCTCGCGCCTCATCGGCTACCGCCTCCATGCCCATCTCTACGATGACCGGGTTGAGTTCTTCCTCGGGCCGGACCGGGTGATGACTGCCGACCGGGTCCGCGTCAAACATGCGGAGCGAGGACACAATATCGATTTCCGGCACTTTATCGGCAACCTGAAGCGCAAGCCCCAGGCCCTGCGCTATCTGGTCTACCGCAATGCCTTGTTCCCCACCCATGCCTATACTCGGGCATGGCAGGCGCTCGATGCCGCTCTCGATGCCCGGCAGGCCTGCCGCGACATGGTCGCTCTCCTCGATATCGCCGCCACCGGCAACTGCGTCGATGCTCTGGCCCTGCGTATCGAGGCCGCGCTCGATAGAGGCAAACTCCCCAATGTCGCCAAGCTGAAGAGCGAGTTCCTGCCCACGGTCAGAAGCCGTGTCGACGTCTCCATCCCGCCGCCCGATTTCGCTGGGTACAACCATTTGCTCGCCAACGCACAGGTGCTGTGATGAGCAGGACCAAGGATCAGGCCGCCGCCGTGCTGCCCACCCTGCTGTCGGCACTGCGCCTGCCCAGCATCAGCCGCAACTGGAAGCATCTCACCGACACCGCCGATCGCGATGGCTGGCCCGCGGCCAACCTTCTCGCCTGCCTGCTCGAGATCGAGATGGCCGAGCGCGCCTCTCGACGCATCCAGCGCCATCGCGAACAGTCCGGCTTGCCTGCCGGCAAGACATTCGCCACTTTCGATTTCGACTTTCCTTCCGGAATCCGAAAGCCCCATTTGCTTTCCCTGGCCACGGGCGAAGGCTGGATCGAAAGCGGCGGCAACATCCTCATTTTTGGTCAGAGCGGCACCGGCAAGACGCACGTGATTGCCGCCATCGGACACGCCCTCATCGATGCCGGTCGCCGCGTCCTGTTTTCCACAACCACCGATATGGTGCAGAAGCTTCAGGCCGCTCGCCGCGAGCTCAGTCTCCCCTCGATGCTCGACAAACTCGACAAGTACGACCTCATTGTACTCGACGAGCTGTCTTACGTACGAAAGGACCAGGTGGAGACCAGTGCCCTGTTCGAGCTCATCGCTCACCGATACGAACGACACTCCATCGCCATCACCGCCAACGAGCCTTTCTCCGGATGGTCGGATGTCTTTCCAGGTCCCGCCATGACGGTCGCGGCCATAGACCGCCTCGTGCACCACTCCACCATCATCGAGATGAACGGTGAGAGCTATCGCAAGCGAGCCGCCGTCGCCCGCGGCGCCAGCACGCAAAACGTCGACGACGAACCAGACGACCCGCCCAATCGGTCATCGTAATTGCCGCTGCTGACAATTACCTACCGCAGATCCCCATCGCCTCCCGCCCGTCAGCCCCAGCGACAACTACAACTCCGATAATTGTCGTTGGCCAGTTGCCAGATAACCCGCCCCGGTGATACCCAAATCACACCACTCGGCGCCGCCCTCCCACCGGCCATCGTAATCGCCGTCGACCGGTCTCCATAATCGCCGCGCTACAGTTGTGATCGATCGCACCGGTTGCCAGGAGGTGGTCGAGGAACCGGTCGATGATGCGGGTGCGATGCAGGAGCGTGGATGTCGCCCAGCGAGACGCTAATTCTCGTAGCCAAGCCTGCAGCGCTTGTTGATCGAGCAACCCGTGCCGTTCAACAATATCCTGGAAGCTATCCAGGACCTGTTGATAGCAGGTGCGGCTTTTGAGATTGCGCAGATCAAGGCTCGCGACATAGCTGCCAATGCGCGTGCGATCGGAATCGGGCCAACGGGAGATCATGCCAGCACCTCCGTTCCCGGCACATCAAGAGCGACCGCCCTCAGATCCTCGGTGGCAAGCTTGAGGTAGGGGTCTGTCGACCCGGTCGAGCGATGTCCTAACAGATCGCCAATTACCTTTTTCGGAACTGCCGCGCGCAGCAACTCGGTCGCACGAGCGTGACGGAAGATGTGAGGCCCGCACTTGCCCAAGGGTTTGACGCCGGCATCCCGGAGCCTCCGCCGAACCAGGCTGTATAGCTTGTCGAGCTTGCGATAGGGCGCGCGCGTACGAATGAAGATTTCCCTGGCATCGGTCGCGGGCCGTCCAGAGCGCAGGTAAGTAAGGATCGCTTCGCCAACCGGCTCCATCAAGGGAAGGAGCGTGTAGGCTTGCGTTTTGCTGTGACGAACACGAACGACTTCGGCCCGCCAGTCTATGTCTTCGATCCGCATGTTACGGACTTCGCCTGCACGGAGCCCATAGGTGGCGAGGAGTTGTAATATCGCATGGTCCCGCAAACCGGCGGCTGTCGTGTCCATGCTCGTGCTTGCCAGAACCGCGGTGATCTGGTCGCGCTCCAGGATCGACGGCACCCCTTCATAAGCATAGAGCCGCGGCGAGATGATATGTGGCGACAGATCTGCCGCAACGCGGTCAGTCCTCTGGAGATAGCGCAGCAGCGAACGAAGCCGCTCCGCTGTGGATTTCAGCGAACTGCGCCTCAGCTTCGAGCCACGCAGATCCATATAGCTGTCGATGTCGGTGACGGTTACTCCCTTGAGACCCTCGACCCCGCTCCGGTCGAGTTGCCAGGCAAGGAAGTAGCGGGCTTCCCGCAAGAACGCGTCTATGCTGGCCTGGGCAAGGCCACGCTCCTCGCGAAGCCAGGTTTCGTATTCGTTGCAGATCGTAAATCGTAGTGCGTCAGCGGCGCAGGCTACTTTGGGAGCAGGCGGCCACTGACCCTGCCCAAGCCGTAGCAGCGCGTGAATCCCAGACTGCGGGACTTCGTGCCAGCGCTTGCTGGGCCGTCGTCCGCGACGCTTGCGGAATAGCGCCGTCGCATGGTGCAGATATCGCTCGACCAAGTCTTCGGTCACGTCTGCGACTGGAATTCCTCGGTGCATGAGATACTCGAGGAATCCCTGCGCATAGGCGCAGTAATTTCTGATCGCGACCGGACTGTATCGGCGGTTGGTCAGCGCTGCTTTCAGCTCAGTGAGCAGTTCGCGTTCGGATTTCAACATCAATTATTCCTCTGTTGGTCAAACGACCACAGAGGTTCTTCGGAAAAAAATAATGCGGAGCAAAGCCGTCAGTCGGCACCAAAAACACGCGGATTTTCTGTCTCCACTCCGCGTTCCTTCGCATTTTGAGCACCTGACGATTAGTCAAGTAATGCTCACCTCTCCATTCTTTCACGAAGGGCTTCACATAAATCGGCGGGATCAAACGCACGTCGTGACCGAGCGCCGCGATCTCGCGCGCCCAATAATGCGAACCGCCGCATGCCTCCAAACCAACCAGACACGGCGGAAGCTTTTCGAAAAAGCCCAGCAGCTCGGCTCGACGCAGTTTGCGATTGAAAATCGGCGCGCCCTCGGCGTCGGCGCCATGAATTTGAAAAACGTTCTTGGCCAAATCCAGGCCGATGGTGCTAATCTGCTTCAC
>NZ_LPWA01000006.1 GCF_001510895.1 Mesorhizobium loti
TGTCGCTTTTACTTCCCGATTTCAATTGAAGCGCTAAGCTAAAAATCCGGAACGCAATTTTGACCTAACGATTTCATGCGGGGGCAGGGGAGGGACCTCTTAAAGCCCTGACGCCTTTGTCAGATTAGTCCGAAACCGATCCCGCCGCCGCTGATATTTGCGCGTCATCTCGGCCGAGGCGTGACCGAGCTGCTTCTGGACGTAACGTTCCTCGATGTCGGCCGACGAGGCAAGGCCGGCGCGCAGCGAGTGGCCTGAGAACAGCAGCTCACGTTCGCCTTCCGGAAGATCGGACCGGACGCCTGCGGCGAGTGCGGTCTGCTTGACCAGACGGGCGACATGCTTGTCGGAAAGCCGCTCGACGTCGACGGTCTTGTTGTCCTTGAATATGCGGCGGAAGAGGGGGCCGCGCGCAATCCGGCCGAAGCGGATCCAGCTCTCTATTGCCACCACCGGGCAGGTCTCGCGGGACGCGCCGCGGCCGACCTCGACCTCGCGCCATCCTGTCTTGCCGCGCAGCGTTACCAGGACGCCTTGGTCGGGAAAGATCTCGATCCAGCCATGGCCGTCGCTCTTGTCGTCGCGCGCGACATCGAGGCCGACGATCTCGGAGCGGCGCAGGCCGCCGGCGAAGCGAGGAGCAGGATCGCCCGGTCGCGCAGGCCCCTCAGATCATGGCCAAGGGTGTTGACCATCGCCTTGATGTCGTCACCGAGCACGGCCTCCTTTTGCCGCGGCGGTTTGGCGTGCTTGCGGCGAATGCCGGCGAGCACGGTCGCAATATGCCGGTCGGCGCGGTCCATCGGCTGGCCACGCTGGGTAAAGTTCCAGGCGAGGCCGGAGAGCCGCCGCTCGATCGTTGCGACGGAGAGCGCGGGCAGGCCGCGTTTCGGATCGCCGGCCGCGCAGGCGCCGATATAGAGGCCGATGACCTGGCTCGAGGGCGGCAGCGGAGCAAACCCTTCCCGACGGCACCAGGCGGAAAAATGCCGCCAGTCCTTGGCGTAGGCGCCCTGGGTATTCTCGGAACTGGCGGCCTTGGCGTAGGCTGTCGCGGTCTCGACCAGGGCTTCCAGACGCGCCGGCGGCGGTGAGGCGCCCATTTCCATGACGAGATCGACGACGTCGGGGAGATCGCCATCGGCACGATCGTCGATTTTGGGCGTGGTTTCCGGGGGATTTTGCATGGTTCGGAAGGCTAGCGGAATACGTCCGGTAATGGAACCTTACCGGACATAAAAACATGTCGACAGGCGCGGCGCTATCTTGCCCATCATGTTGCGAAAAGCGCCGCGATGACTCATGCTGCGAGCGATGATTCTTCGCCCCAAACCCCCCGCGCATCATCAGGTCCAAACGACGGGCATCGCTCTGACCGCCCCCGCGGCGCCGGCGCCGTTCTGGCTGCGCCGCGCGGTCGAGGACCCGCAAAGCCTTGAGGACGCGGCGGTCACGGCCGGCGCCGTGCTCGGCGCGCTCGATGCCGTCGTGCGCCGGCAGGAGCGCTGGGCCGGCGCCTGGCGGCAGCGTCTGGCGCTCGCGGCGGCCGCCGCGACGGCAAGGCAGGCGGGCCGCGCCGAGGACGAAGCGGCGCTGCGCGATGCCGTGCGGCTCACCCGCCCGGGCGACGAGGTCGGTCCCGCAGGCCGGATGTTTTTGGCCTGGCGCCGGTTGGCAGCCCGGCCCGCGGAGGATCTTCTGACGCCGGCAAACCTCGCCGCGGTGCTGGAAGAGTTCGGCCACGCCAGCGATGACGAGACGGCGCGCGAGCTGGCGGACGATCTGCGGCGCTTCCGCGCCAGCGCCTCAATGGTCGCAATGTTGACCGGCGCCGTCGCGGCCGCCGAGCGCCATCGCTTCGGGCACGTCCTCGGAGCGTGGCTCGCCGATGCTCTCTTGGCGCAGCGCCTGGGCTGGGCGCACGCGGTGCCGTTGCTGGGCATCGAGGCAGCTTTGGGGATCGGTGCCGGTCGAGCGCGCCGCGTGGCCACTGTTGTTGCGACAATGGACGGATCAGAGCCGGACCGCGCCAAAGGTCTGCTTGCCGCGCAGGCGCGTGTCGCACTGCGCGCCATCGACCTGTCGGCCGAGCTCGGCCGCCGCGCCGACCGGCTGCTCGCCGTCGCGCCGAAACTCCGCGCGAAAGGATCGGACGTCGTCGTCGAAAAGCTGCTTGCGGATGATGCGATCGTCGCCTCGCAAGACGTCCCGGGCATGAGCGATCGCGGCTTGCGGCGCCTGTTCGATCGGCTGGTCGATCTCGGCGCTCTCCGTGAGCTCACCGGCCGGCCGACCTTCCGCATCTATGGGCTTTGAAAACAATGGCGGAGGCAGCGCGCAAACGACGAGGATCGGTGAACGGGGGCGACCGCCAGCCAGACGACGGTCTGTTTGACCGGGAACTCGACCACCTGCCGCCGCAAGTGCGCTGGCGCGAATGGATGAACCGCGTTGAGGCGGTGATCTTCGCCGCAAACGAGCCGGTGACGCGCGAGCGGCTTTCCCGCATCGTCGGCAAGAGCTGCAGCATCGATCTCTTGATCGACGACATCCGCGACGAGCTGCGCGGCCGGCCCTACGACCTGGTCGCCGTCGCCGGGGGCTGGAAGCACCTGACGCGGCCGGCCTACGCCGATGCCATCCGCGCGGCGATCGGCAGTGACGAGCGCACCATCGATCTGTCGCAGTCCGAGGTGCTGGTGCTGATGTGCGTGGCTTATTTCCAGCCGATCACCCGCGCCGAGCTGTCGTCCTTCTTCGGCAAGGAGATTTCTCGCGACCTGATCGGCAATTTGCGCTCCTTCGGCCTAATCGCCTCCGGCCCGCGCAGCCCGACGCCGGGAGCACCCTACACCTATGTCACCACGAAAGAGTTCCTGCTGGAGTTTGGTTTCGACACGCTGCGTGACCTGCCGGATTTCGAGGCGCTCGAGGATGCCGGACTGCTGTCGAAGGAGAAACTGCTGGCCGGTGACATCATGCCGGGGTTTTCGGACGCTGGCGAAAGTGGTCCAGACGCTGCCGTCGACGAATAACTGACCCGGGTCAGGGCCGCAGGAGCCGGTCGCTGATCGCGGGCTCGCGGAACTGGAAGGTCGTGACGGGGCGTCGCCGAAGGCCGATCGCCGGCCAGGCGCAGATAGGCCGTCAGCAAATCGGCAAGACCGGCACTGGGCTGTGTCGGACGTTCGGATCTCGGCTTTGTCTGATGTTTGTCCAGGAAGTCGGCGAAACGCGCGATCAATCCGTCATGCGTGCCCGCCGCCTGGATAGCCCGATGTCGATGCGCGACAGCAGCGTCCTCGTTGCTGATGAACCAGTCCAGAGGCCCCGTCGCCAGCCCGTTGAAGCAGCGGATGCGCGCCGAAGCCGATAGGCTTGTGAGGCTCCTTGACGAACGAATGTCGGTGACAACTGGCGCACGCAGCAGCCGCGAAACCAGATTTTTGACCGTTGGCGAACGTTTGGCCACCTCGACGCTGCAAATATCCACGATGGCACGTTCGAGCCGGCGCGCCGCTGCATTGACAGAGGCCTTTGGGGCGGCTCGCAGATCGAAGCCACATCGCGCGCACAAATGCTGCGGGACAAGTTCCTTCTGATCGAAGGACGCGATTGCGCTGCGGCAAGCGGGGCATCGATCCCGAAGGCCGCAACCGTGCGCGAAGCAGGAGACCCGCGATGCCAATCGCCACTGTCGGCGAAAATACGGCGCCTCGTCGTCGGCAAGGCACTCGGGGCAATACTGCATCCAGGTCGAACGGTTCCGGTGGGCGTTTTCGCGCAGCGGCAGCAAGAGCGGCCTCAACGCCCAATCTGTCATTGCCATTGTCGATATCGCCTCCTGCGGAACGTCCGTGTAGGTGCAAAACAGCGCGGCGACAGGGCGCGGAAGTCGAAGGTCGAGACGAGGCGACCACATCCCGCCACCAAGCCCCAAAACGCCGGCGAACGAGCGCGGCGCGATCCCGTTCGCGACGGCGAGGCGGTGGATCCAGCTCGACAGCAGTTCGTCCGGAAGCGGGTCGACGCAAATCGGCCATCGGTCGCGAGAGACGTCGCCGTATCGTTCGCGGATCTCGATGGCCAAATCGGCGCAGGTCTCCTTGCCGCTCACAGCAGGTCGTCGCGCACCGGCGCCCGGCGGCGCCTCGAAACCGGAATGTAGCGCAGCTGCTCAAGACCGGATTTCGTGATCCGTTCCGTGCCGGATCTGACCGCGGCGATTGCCGCTGTCGTGACGATCGCCACGATCTCGCCGATCAGTCCCTCGGAAAGCCGGAAGATCTCTCTCGCCAGTCTCTCATCAGAGAGATCGGAACTGCGGGCGAGCGGCAAGGCGGCTTCGAGGCTGTCGAGCAACGCGAGAAACTCCTCGCCATATTGCCATCGCGGTACCGCGACGAGGTCGAACCGGGTCGCCATTTCAGCGGTCTGGTTGACGAAGTCGTAGACGGCGATCTCTCCGATCAGAACCGGTGAGATATCGAACTGGCGGCCGATCCGCCTGAGGAACGCAAGCACAGCCTCGACGTCGCGGGTCCGGCCGCGCAGCGCATTGTGGAATTCGTCGAAGATCAGGATCCTGGGCTTCAGGCTGCAGAGCAGGTGATCGATCTGCTCGGCCTTGCGGCCGACATCCCGACCACTGCCCATCGGAGCGCGCAACGCTTGAAGGATGCTTCCATAGAAATGGACGAGGCCGGCGCCTTCGCGTGTCTGGACGACCCACACCCGCCGCGGCTCGGCGGATCTCAGATGCCCGACGGCAAACCGTTCGGCGATCATCGTCTTGCCGTTGGCATAGGGTCCCACCAGCATCAGGCCCCGGGTCCGCAACCCTGGTGGCCGAGCCAACAGTTCGGCAAGTCGCTCATGCGCTTGCATCGCGACCTGATGTCCGATCCATCGCGGCGCCTGGATATAGGCGATCCGATCTTCCGTGCTGCGGTCGAGATACAGATTGACGTGATCGAGCAGATGGTCCGCCACGTCACCAGTCCTCGACCGGCAGGTTGCGTTTCTGTCGAACGGGATGCTCGGCAGGCGCCGGGGCTGCCGGGCGCATGGCGTCATAGGGCTTGGGAGCCGCAGCTGCGTGAGTTTTGCGCACGGCATTGCGCAGCGCGGTTTTCGATGGCTTCGGCTCGCAGGCGATTTTCGCGATCCCTCGACGGAGCGTCACCTTTTCGACGCTCGATCGCGCATTCGTGTCGCGTCGGCGCATGCGGTCAGCTTCGTGCTCCCACAACGTTATCGGAGCGAGGTTTCCGTCACGCCGCTCGACGGACCGAAACTCCCTCGTCTCGGGATCCCTGATGTAGACGTGGCTGATGTCGCGTGGATCGTAACGGACCTCGAGCTTGCCGAGGCGGTCGCGCTGCGGAACCAGGCCGCCAAGCCAGGCCGAGTAATAGTCGAGCGCGAACATGCTGACGCCCTGCGGCGAGATGCGTCTCTCCGTCCCGGGCATGAATGCCAGCAGGATCCGCATCGGATCATCGTCGAAACGGGGGTGATTACCGGCCCGTCGGTCCCACTCTGTGGCCGGCACCTTCAACGTCTTCGCATTCTCCTGGAGGTTATGGTCAATCACGGCGAGCGTCACACACCGCTCAAGGTCGGCAAAGCTGAGACGGGCTCGGTGCTCCGCGGGATATTTGTCGCGATCCGCAACGGACCGACCCGTCGAGCCGGGCTGCGTTGCAAGAACTGCGTTGAGCTTGCCGAGCAGCCTCTCGACCACGCCGCCGTGGTGGACGCGTCCGCGGTCCCGGTAGCGGACGCGAATGCCATAGTTGTCGCACCCGATCTGGAAGGCGTGCCCTTTGAACTCCTTGGCGGAATCGGTGACGAGCGCCCGCGGTCGGCCGAACATCGGCCAGTCGTGCTCGATGCCGCGTCCGGTGAGCCATCCTTCTTTTGGACACATGGCCTGCGCGAGGCACAGCGCTACCGACAGCGCCGACGGCGTCTCAAGCGTGAGACAGAAGCCAAGAATGCAGCGCGTCGCCACGTCGGTGACGAGCGTAAGATATGCCCGGCCGATGAACGTTCCGCCGCCCTCGACGACCTCGATGAAGTTGATGTCGGTAGGCGTGTGGTCGATCTGGCAGACGTCCAGCGGGTGTGCGGCGTGGATGTATCCCGGCCGTGGTTTGAGCCTCTGGACATGTTTGGGGTTCGCCGATCGCTTCTTCGCGATTTCCTCGGGGCCGAACAGCGTGGGTATGCGGCGGGCGACGGTAAGATAGGACGGGACGGCGAGTCCGGCCTCTTCGCAGCGAGCTCGAATCTCGTCCACGACGGGAGCGAGCGGCGGAGCCTCCAGCACCAGCCAAAATTCTCGCAGCGTCTTCGCGATGATCTCCTCGATTCCCTGGTCAAGACGCTTCTTACGAACCCCGCCGAGCCGGGGCAGCAGCGACGTCACGGTTCGATCGATGCGGTAGCGCGCCAGCAGATTGTGGACCTGCCGGGTCGAGATGCGCAGCTCGGCGGCAGCTCGGTCGATTGCCGCCAGTCGTGGCCCCGAACCGTCGAGCACCCTGTCCAGCTCGCGAGCCGCACGACGCGCTGCTGACCAGGCTTCATCGGCCTGCGCGGGGCTGAGGGCGGCTTTTTGCGGTCGCTTTGGCATATTGAGTGGTTGTTGAAATCGTTAGCGAAAAATCGGGGCCGTTTTAACGCCTAAACCTAACCGCCACATGACATTTTGCCGTTTGAAGTCGGGAAGTAAAAGCGACAG
>NZ_LPWA01000007.1 GCF_001510895.1 Mesorhizobium loti
CGCCAATGGATATTCTAGACATGAGAGTTGGCTACTCCTTGCCCAAGTGTTAGGGGCAGAGAATCTGCGAGAGAAAATGTCAGGGCCCATTCATTTCGCGAAGAACGAGATCATCGTCGCCATTTCCTTGACCATATCGAGGAGGTGAAAGCCGAATAGTGCCTCTTCTTTTCTCTATTCGACTTAAACCACCTCTCTAAGCTCGATTTGCCAGTAGAGGTGTCAGGCAACATGAGGTGGCTGTTACCCGCTGGTGGGAAGTCGGCGTGTAATATACGGCTGCTATGCCGCGTTTGCTCGATTCTCGACGAGGGCTGCATCAATGGCTTCGCCCAGCAACTCCACGATTGTCTCGATATGATCACTATTCGCGATCAGCGGAGGGCAAATCACGACATGGTCACCAACATGACCATCAACTGTGCCGGGAAGGGCATGAGTAATGAGCCCCTTAGATAGGGCGGACTGGTAGATGCTCGAACTCAGACCACGCGAAGCCGGGAAAGGGGCTTTAGTTTGCCTGTTTTCGACCAGCTCCAAAGTCATCAACATCCCGCGACCTCTTATATCACCAATATGGGGATGTTGCCCAAATTGCTCCTTCAGCCGAGAAGCAAGGAGGGCTCCCATTGTTTGCACGTTGTCAAGAAAACCTGGGGCGCGGAGGCACTTCTGAACCGCAACGGCTGCCGCACAGGCCGTTGCGTGGCCGGAGTACGTATATCCGCCCTTGTAGCTTCCTGAACCCAAGACAATGGCGTCATAAACCTTCTGGTGGACCAGAGTAGCGCCAATCGGTTGATATCCTCCAGCGATGCCCTTCGCTATCGTCAGAAAGTCAGGGGCAACTCCGTCTTGTTCGCATGCGTGTAGCGTGCCCGTCCGACCAAGACCGCAAAAGACCTCGTCCAAAACAAGAAGAACGCCGTATTTGTCGCAAATCTCGCGGATGCGTTTGAAATAGCCCGGCACCGGTGGAGTTGCGCCAGATGTTGTGCCGGTAACAGTCTCCGCAACGAATGCCATCACTGTGTCGGGACCAAGTCCCAGGATTGCCTGTTCCAGTTCGTCGGCCACGCGCAATCCGTACTGCTCGAGAGTTTCGCTCTCCAGTCGCCCCCGGTATTCGTAGCAAGGCGAGATGTGAAAAACATTCGGAAGGATATCTTCAAACGGCCTGCGGCGCGCGACCTGATGACCGACGCCGAGCCCTGTTATGCCAGCACCGTGATAACTGCTTCGACGACCGATCACCTGTTTGCGCTGCGATTGACCGATCTCCACAAAATATTGACGAGCCATCATCAGTGCAGTTTCAACGGCCTCAGATCCGCTGTTTGTAAAGAAAACACGCGTTAGGCCTTGTGGAGCATCCGTTGTTAGAATTGAGGCAAGTTCCTCTAATGGCTCTGAGGTAAAAATGGCACCATGGAAGTAGGCCATCTTAGCGATTTGATCCTGTACCGCGGTGATCACGTCCGGTTGGCTATGACCGAGGCAAGAAACACAAGCACCGCCAGCATAGCCATCAAGATAACGCTTTCCATCCTGGTCTATGATGTACATGCCGTCGCCACGGATTGCAACCGGGAGCTGCCGCTTCGGAATCCGATGAAACACGCTTGTCATAAAATCTCTCCTTGACTTGTTGCGAACTTACGGACGGGGGTATGATGCCTGTACTTTCCTTGAACACGCGTGCATGGCTCGGACCCCGATTCTCGGACGCCACAGCGGCGATCTTCTAGCCGGCAGGATTCTGGTAAGCCGAGCTAATATTGGCCCAGGGACAGCCGCTGAGGGAGGAGCAGACAATCGCCCACCAAGTTCGCGGCGGGTTCTTCATTGGTGCGCGATCCAATTGCGCGACAATTTCGTCTATTGGTTCGCTCATGCAGGTAGGCCGAACTTTTGCCCTCCCTGTGCTGCCGAGCGATACGCTGTCTCAACGATCTCAAGTGTGCTCGCGGCATCTCGCAAGTCGGCAACTGCCGGTCTCCCAGCCGCAAAAGCCTGGAGCACCTCTTCGATGAAGTTGGTGTAATGAAACTCGGCCTCAAACTCTACAGGTGCGAAGTGATGCGTCACCTCGGTTGAACCATGCTCGATGATTTGAATCCCCTTATCTACACTTCGCACAAATCGATCTCCCGCTCGCATGGAGAAGCTAAACTCGCGCTGCAGATCTGAGGTGTTCGGGAAGGTGTATCCGCATTCGATTGTGCCGACCGCGCCCGACGCGCATTGAAGTGTCACAGCAATGAAATCTTCGATCGACAGGCCGTTCAGATGCGCCGTGGCAAAGGCCGATACCGCCGTAATGTGACTTCCACTCAAGATGCGAAAGAAGTCAATCAGGTGCACGCCGACATTAATCAGCGCTCCCCCGCCCGAAAGTTTCCGATCTAGCATCCAAGGCACGCCTGCTCGCTGGTAACGACTTGGTGGACCTGCGATGAAACGAAAGCTGGCGTGATCTAGCTGGACTGATGCCTGATTCAGGCGGATAATTTTAAGCGTGTCGCCCACGCGGAGAGTAAATGGGACCGCGACAAATATGCCTTTGCGCGACGCCTTTTCTGCGAGTTGCCAGACGTCCGACGCTTTTACACCGCAGGGCTTTTCGATCACAAATGGAATGTCGCGATCCAACAGGATATTGGCAGTTGCCGGCATATCTACATGCCTGCCAAAAACGAACGCAAAGTCGGGCCGGACATGGCCAAGTAGTTCATCGCACGTGGAGAAATTCCTAGTTCGAAATCGTCGAGCAAGCGACGGCCCCGTGGTGCCTGTAGGATCGGAAATTCCCACCACATCCACGCCCGCCTGCTCCAATACATCCAGGTAGAGCGGCACGTGCCAATGCGCGGTGTCTATCAAAGCAACCTTCATCATTTCAGAGCCACCTCATTGACTCCAGAAACCGAGGGCATGGAGTTTCTCCTGCGAGCAAAGGCGTTCCTAGTCCATATTGGAACGCCGTTCCATTTATATGCGGTCGACCTCATTGTCAACACGCGCTATCAAGTGGGCAGTCGATAGCGCTCCGGTGATTTCTCACCGTCCTCGCCGGCTTTTCGACCAACTAGACGGCGCTCGGGTAGGCGACTAGCGAGAAGTCCCAGCACCTTCCTGACCTTTTCGAGAAAACACAGAAAGCAACTTCCGTGCCATTCCCAGCGCCTCTGTCATCTTGCAGGAGTTAGAGTCTGGCCTCCAAGAAGGACGGACAGACTAAGCAGAAGCGGTTCCCGGAAGAGCAGATCAAGAACCGTCTGGGCGTTAAGGCCCAAGGCAGCCTCACTATTTGAAGCGGTAGTCTTGATTGGTATGGTAAATGCTCTCATGCCCTTCCTTCCCGGGCCTATTCCGCGATGCGACGGATCGACCCGGACCTATTTCCGAGGGCCTTTGGCGCGTCGAGATGCGGGCTCTTCGACATCTCCCGCTAACGCAGCAGGGGCTGGCGGCCGATGTGTCTAAGAACCATCGCGGGCGGGGATCGTGTCTCTGGGACAGGTGTAGCTGACGGCGTTGGTCGCCGCGCTCTCCGGCAGGAAGCCGAGCTGATCAGCGCGCCACTGCGGGCAGGCTGATGAGGGGATCACGCTCATCTGGCTGATGGTTTCCAGTGCATGTAGCGGGCCCGTTGGACGGGCCATTCGTCGTTCTGCTCGAGCAGCAATGCGCCGACAGGCGGACGATGGCATCGTCGTTGGGAAAGATGCCGACGACCGCCACACTCCTTCATACACTACACGACTAGGCACGATCGCAGAACGCTTTCTCGTATGAGTTTCACTGCCGAACAGGCGAAAAAGGGGACCGCCCGGAAAAAGCCCGCCCAGCCTCGGCGGCAGAACTGTGTCTGGCGCCGTTCAACTGCGTGCGGCATTGTTCGATGTCCGACAATGTTGGGTACGCTACGTAGCAGACCAGGCTTATTCATTCTTTTTAAGCGGTTTCGTCATTTGGCACGGAACATGCTGAAACCCTGAACGGCGCACGGACTGAGGAGCCATCATCCATGAGAACGCTTACCCAAATACCGCGCCACGGGTCTCCCAGTTCAGAACGATCCAAAGATGATGATTGAGGTGTGGCCCGGCAGCATGAAGACGGTTGCTTGCCGGCGTTAACGCCCAGAGCGCTAATCGTTCATAGTTCGAAGAGGAGAGGAACATGACAGACCTTGATGAGGCGAGGAAAAAGCTCAAACTCAGTCAGCAGCGCATTTTCCCGCAACATATGCAGGAATTTGGAATGGAATTGACTGTAAATGAGGGTATCTTTTCACCAATAGATTTCCATAGTTCGCGCTGGCTTACTGAGAACTTTCCTTCTGTTGTCGGAAAAAGCATCCTGGAGATCGGCTGCGGCTTCGGCCTCCCAGGACTGTATCTCGCGAAACAAGGTGCACTGTCCCTTGTTGCTTGCGATATCAATCCCGCAGCGGTCGCGAACACGTTAGAGAATGCTGCAAGAAACAGCATCCAGAACGTCGAGGTAATCGAAAGCGACATCTTTAGCAACATCTCCCCCTGCAGAAAATTCGATGTCATATTCTGGAATTATCCATCGGTCTTTGCGCCAGACGATTACAAGTATAGGGACAATCTCGAAAGAGGGGCTATCGATCCGGGTTATAAATTGCTTAACCGCTTTTTATCGGAAGGCACAGAATTTCTCACAGAATCGGGCCGCATCCTCCTAGGTTTCGCCAGTGACGGGCGGGATGATCTCCTCTCGGAAATTGTCGCCGTAAACGACCTCGCCTCCGTACTTGTAGGGTCCGGCACCTACCTTGACGTGAACAAGACCTATAGGTTGTTCTCTATACGCAAAAGAACCTAAACGCACGATTTAGAATGTGCATTGTGCCTTTGACTGCCATTTGGTTCAACGAGATTTCAGATGGCGGCAATAGGCCGACGCTCCTCGCATAGCCAACAAGGCGGCTGTCCGTCCCTCAGAGCCTGACTCGAAACTCGCTTACGTGCGAGGTGGAGCTGCGCGGCGGCGGAGCATGAGGCGGATGGAGGCGATTGAGTGGTCTTCGTCCAACCCATGTTGTGATCCTGCTCAAGTCTAGACAGCTCAGGCGAAATCACCAAACCGACGAGACCACCCAGCCGCCTCCACCGCCCGATCTCGAGTTTTGAGTCCTGTGCGCGACGCATTACGCGCACCGTCATCACCTTCCCAGAAAAGAAGTGCGCCGTTCGCTGACCTGGGGGTCAGGGAGCCGAAATGGATTACACGATCGTTTTAAGATCGACGCGGGTGTGTCCAGTACGCATACGGCGAAGGCCGCATGATTGGCGGCGGTCTTTATGATGACGTCGCGTGAAGGTCGGGCGGCCTGCTGATCGGCGGTCTTTTCGGCTTCGCGCAGGCGCCTCCATTCCCAGCGCAGTACTTCGTGTAGACGCGAGGCGGAAAGATAGCAGTGCGGGCCAGGACGTCGGCAATCCAGGCTTTTGGGTCGACGTCGTTGACGCGGGCCGTGGTGATGAGGGTAAGCATGACGGCGGCGCGTTGGGAACCGGCTGAGGTCCAGTTGCGCCTTCTACGGAAATATTTCCATAAGGCAGGAATTGTAGTAGATGCGGATCCTGCCGCAATCGTCGAGAGCGGGCGGATGGCTCCGTTCAGCTCCGCTGGGCAAAGAAGCGGTGCTCACGATTGTCTGAAATACGCATCAAGAGCCGGCAATGACGGTTTGTGGCGCGCAGCTGCTTGCCCGCCGGACGGTGCTGAACAGGATGTGCAGCATCGAGAATGTTGCGCGCGCCGTCCTGGTCAAGGCGGGCCTCAAGCTTGGCCCGCATCCCCTTGCATGCCGGGCGAAAGTCCATGCGGGGCTCGTTTTTCTGCAGACCGTGAGGGAACGAGGTGCAGGATCGCTCTATAGGCGCCCGGTTTCCTGTCGAGACAAACCATTGGATTTACCCAGAATGGCATTCTCACGTCAGGGAAAAAGGAGCCAAGGACCATTGTGCAAATTGAGGTTGGAGCCATTGGCGGTCATGGCGTTTTCCGAAGTTTTGGGAGGAATTGGCCCGTGCCATCGGCGAGGGCTTCGTAGCGCTCGAGGAG
>NZ_LPWA01000008.1 GCF_001510895.1 Mesorhizobium loti
GGCCATACGACCCCGGCTCTGCTTCGTCCACATCCAGAGCTTGAATCACAAACCAGTCCGAAACGAAATCCTCTACAGCCGAGTTTCCAAACGGCCTCTTAGAACTGCTCAAACAACTGATCGGGCCGCCGTCACCAGCGCATGGTGCAGGGACGGAGCCGACGAACGCGGACCGAGGATGCTGAACTCAAGACGCGCTTCGCGGCAGATGACGATGCAACCGATATGTTCGATCGTCGTGCGGCTCGCCGCGCCGCCGGGCATGGCATGGACATCGAGCGCACACAGCCGCTCAAATATGGCGGGCGCTGCTGGCCCTCCGACATCGAAGCGGGCCCAGCCGTCGGTCTGCTCGGTGACGGAAGCGCTATCGCCAAAGCCATCCTTGACGATTCGCGCGATGTCCTCGTGGCTGGCGAAGGGCGCTTCGACGAACCACTGGTCGACGCCGGTCCAGATCGCCGTATAGGGCGCCTTTGCGGCGACCTTTCCGGGTCCGGGCATTTCGAATCCGAAGAAGCGCTTGGCGGCGGCAGCGAACTCTGCCCCACGGTTCAGCCGGGAGGCTATTGAGGCCAGTGCCGCGCCGGCGTTTTCGGCGATCCGGAAACCCGGCAGTTCATCGACGCGCGGCGTCGTTCCTCCGAGCGGCGTGATGGAATGCAGACGATGGTCAGGCACGCAGGCGCTCTCCTTCCGGGTCGATGAAGTGCGGGCTGACAACCTCAACCTCGACCTCTTCGTTCTTCAATGGGTTCACGGCCCGCAGCACTTCGCCCTTGCGTGCCGCCCCGTTCTTCAGGAATCCCAGGCCCACCGAATGGCAAAGGCTGGGAGAAAAGGCGACCGAAGTGATATAGCCCTGGTCGTTGGCAGCCTCCGCGCGCTGGCGATCCGCTATCAAATGCGATCCGGCGGTCAGTGGCCGGGCGACGTCCAAGGGGCGGAAGCCGACCAGAACCAGGGCATCGGGCTGGTTCAACCCTTCGCGTTCGGAAAGGGTCGAACCGATGGCGTCCTTCTTCTTCGACACCATGCCGCCCATGCCGAGATTGAGCGCGGTCGTGGTTCCGTTGAGCTCGTTGCCGGCGGCATGGCCCTTCTCGATGCGCATCACGCCAAGCGCTTCGGTTCCGTAGACGACCGCGTCGAACTCCTTGCCGGCGTCCACCATGGCGCGGATCAGACCATCGCCATACCGTGTCGGCACGGCGATCTCGTAAGCGAGCTCGCCCGAGAACGATATGCGGAACAATCGCGCCCGCAATCCGCCGCAGACGCTGATCTCGCCACAGGCCATGTAAGGGAACGCTTCATTCGAAATGTCGTGCTGAGGATCGACGACCTTCTGCAGGAGCCGGCGCGCATTCGGACCGGCGACGGAGAACTGCGCCCAGGCCTCGGTGGTCGAGATGATCTGCACGTCGAGATCCGGCCACAGGCACTGGCGGCAGAATTCCATGTGCCGGAACACCGCGACTGCGTTCGCCGTCGTCGTGGTCGTTACAAAATGGTCCTCCGCAAGCCGCGCTGTCGTTCCGTCGTCCATGGCCATGCCATCCTCGCGCAGCATCAAGCCGTAGCGCACCTTGCCGACCGCCAGCTTGCCGAACGGGTTGGCATAGACGCGGTTCAGGAACTCTGCCGCGTCAGTGCCCTGCACGTCGATCTTGCCGAGCGTGGTGACATCGCAGATGCCGACTGAACTGCGTGTGCTCAGCACTTCACGGTCCACCGATTGCCGCCAGTGAATTTCGCCGGGGCGCGGCAGCCATTGCGCGCGAAGCCACATCCCCACCTCGACAAACACCGCGCCCTGCTCGGATGCCCATTTATGGCTCGGCGTCAGCCGGGTCGGGCGAAAGTCGCGGCCGGAGGAGCGTCCGGCGAGCGCGGCGATCGGCACCGGCGTGTAGGGGGGACGGTAGATCGTTGTTCCGGTTGCGGGAATGCTTTGACCTGTCATTTCCGCCATCACCGCAAGGCCGAGCATGTTGGACGTCTTGCCCTGGTCTGTGGCCATGCCAAGCGTCGTGTAGCGCTTGAGGTGCTCAACCGAGCGGAAGCCCTCCTGGTGCGCGAGCTTGATGTCCTTGACGGTGACGTCGTTCTGCTGGTCGATCCAGGCCCGGCCCTTGGCGCTTCCAACGTGCCAGAGCGGCTCTATCCAAACCGGCTGGTCCTCAGCCGGCGGCATGTCCGCGGGCAAGGCCTTGATCCCGATTGCCGCCAGCGCCTCGCAGGCAGCGGCAGCGCCCGAGGTGAGGGCTGCCGCCGTCGAAAAGGCGCCGGTTGCCGCACCTGCAACTGTCAGGCCAGGCGGGCAGGTGCCTGGCACGAAAGCCGCGATCGATGGCTCCCAGTTGGGGCGACCGCGCTGGTGGCATGTCAGATGAACGTTCGGGTTCCAGCCGCCCGAGACACCGAGCGCCTCGCACGGAATGGTCCTCGTCTCGCCGGTGGAGAGCCTGACGGTGATTGAGGTGAGGCCGAGCCGGCCTTTCGTGTCGATCACTTGCGCACCCCGGAAATGGTCGGCGCCGGTCACTCGTGCGCCGTCGGCACGCGTGTCGATCACGGCCGAAACCTCGACACCCTTGGCCACGAGGTCCGCTGCCGTGCGCAAGCCGTCATCGTTGTTGGTGAAAACGGCTACCTTTCGTGCGGGCGCGGCAGCCCAGCGATTTGCATAGCCGCGCAAGGCGCCGGCCAACATGATGCCTGGCCGGTCGTTGTTGGGGAAGGCGATGGGTCGTTCGGCGGCTCCTGCGCATAGCACGGCACATTTGGAATAGATCCGCCAGAAAATCTGTCGCGGCTTGCCGTGCTCGCGCTGCGGCACATGATCCGAGACACGCTCGAGCGCGCCATAGATGCCGTGGTCGAACGCTCCGACGACCGTGGTTCGGGTCATCAACCGCACGTTGGGCATGCTCTCGAGCTCGGCCCGGGCGTGATTGCGCGCCCAATCGGTGCCCGATGCATCACCAACGACGAAGGTTTCACTGTTCAGCCGTCCGCCGATCTCGAAATCCTCGTCGGCCAGGATCACGCGTGCGCCCGCCCGTCCCGCTGTCAGCGCGGCCGCAAGCCCGGCGGGACCGGCGCCGATCACCAACAGGTCGCAATGCAGGAAGCCCTTGTCGTAAACGTCGGGGTCCGGCGCCATGGAAAGCCGGCCCAGACCCGCCGCGCGCCGGATCAGCGGCTCATAGACCTTTTCCCAGAAAGCCTTCGGCCACATGAAGGTCTTGTAATAGAAGCCGGCCGAGAAGAAGGGAGAGAGGAGGTCGTTGATACCCAGTGCGTCGAAGGCCAGCGACGGCCAGCGGTTCTGGCTCGTCGCGGACAGGCCTTCGAAAAGCTCGGTCACGGTAGCGCGAGTATTGGGTTCGCGGAACGCTCCTTCGCGCAGCTCGACCAGGGCATTCGGCTCGTCGGAGCCCGCCGTCAGCGGCCCGCGCGGCCGATGATATTTGAACGACCGGCCCATGAGCCGCACGCCATTCGCCAGCAGCGCCGAAGCCAGCGTGTCGCCGGCAAAACCCGTGTAGCGTTTGTTGTCGAAGCTGAAATTGATGCTGCGGGAGCGGTCGATCAATCCACCCGAAAGCCGGTTAGCCTGGCTCATTTGCTGCGCCCTCTCGCTCGCGCGACATCGCGCGCCA
The DNA here is from genome assembly GCF_001510895.1 of Mesorhizobium loti. Lineage (GTDB taxonomy): Bacteria > Pseudomonadota > Alphaproteobacteria > Rhizobiales > Rhizobiaceae > Mesorhizobium > Mesorhizobium loti_A. Next base: position 3,669 of record NZ_LPWA01000008.1, read on the forward strand.
GTTCTACCGATGCGATCTCATGGGTAACGGTGTTTCGGGTGACCACGAGCCAGCTCCGGTCGCCTTGTTCATGGAACCAGAGTTCTCGGTGCATGCCGGCCGGATTGTCGCGCAGGTAAAGATACTCGTAGAAACGGTCCACGGCGCCGCTCGCCTGCCAGTCGGGTCTGTCGATCAAGGTCGCATCGCCCAAATAGACAAATTCCTGCGCATCGCGCGGTCCGAGCAAAGGATGGTTGATGATCATCGCCGCCAGCCCTCAATGCAGGTTCGGTTGGGCGCCCATGCCCTTTTCGTCTATCATCAGCCCCTTGCGGAACCGGTCCAGACGATAGGCTGCGGCGGTGGGGTGCGGCATGTCCGTGGCAAGCAGATGCGCGAAGCACCAGCCGGATGCCGGGGTGGCCTTGAACCCGCCATAGCACCAGCCGCCGTTGAAATAGAGACCTTCAATGTCGGTCTGGTCGATGATGGGCGAGCCGTCCATCGACATGTCCATGATGCCGCCCCAGCTGCGAAGAAGACGTGCGCGTCCGATCATCGGCATCAGGCTCATGCCGCCCTCGCAGACATCCTCGATCACGGGAAGATTGCCGCGCTGGGCGTAGGAATTGTAGCCGTCGATGTCGCCGCCAAAGACGAGGCCGCCCTTGTCGGATTGGCTGACGTAGAAATGGCCGGCTCCATAGGTGATGACGCCCGGTAGAAGCGGCTTCAGCCCTTCCGAGACAAAGGCCTGCAGGACATGGCTTTCGATCGGCAGGCGCATCCCGGCCTTTGCCATCACTTGCGATGACGCACCGGCAACCGCGCAGCCGACTTTCTTCGCGCCGATGAAGCCGCGCGTGGTCTCGACGCCCAGGCACTTGCCATTCTCGACACGAAAGCCGGTCACCTCGCAGTTTTGTATTATGTCGACGCCACGCATATCGGCGCCGCGGGCATAGCCCCAGGCGACTGCGTCGTGACGCACCGTGCCGCCGCGCGGTTGCAGCAGTCCGCCCTTGATCGGGAAGCGGGCGTTGTCGAAGTTGAGGAACGGCGCGATCTTGCGCACGCCTTCCCGGTCGAGCAGCACCGCGTCCACGCCATGGAGCCGCATGGCGTTGCCGCGCCTGGTAAAGGCGTCGCGTTGTGCGTCCGTGTGACAGAGATTGAGCACGCCACGCTGGCTGACCATGGCATTGTAGTTGAAATCCTGCTCCAGCCCTTCCCAAAGCTTCATCGAGAATTCGTAGAAAGGCTCGTTGCCGGGCAAAAGGTAGTTGGAACGGACGATGGTGGTGTTGCGACCGACATTGCCGCCGCCGATCCAGCCCTTTTCGACGACGGCCACATTTGCCTCGCCGAACTCCCTGGCAAGGTAGTATGCCGTCGCGAGCCCGTGTCCGCCTCCGCCGATCACCACGATATCGTAGCTCGCCTTTGGTTGCGGCTCGCGCCACACCGGCTTCCAGCCACGGTGGCCCGTCAGCGCCTCTGCAATGATTTTGAAGCCGGAGTAGCGCATTGCTTCCTCTTCTTGCGATTTCTTTGCATTTTCAGGGATCTAGGGATATTCGCCACGTCGGTTTCGGACGACCACCCTTCCATTTCGGACATGCCGGACATGTGCATGAGTATGGCTTTGGAGCGCGGCCGAACGGCTCCGTCTGACCATAGGGGGCGTCGACCATCCGGCCGGGTAGGATAGGACCTATCCGGCTCATGGATCATTTTCTATCCGGACAGGTGTTGTTGGTAGTTGGCTAGGGATCGATGCTCCTCGCATGGACAACAGCGGGTCAGCCGCTTGTCGAGGAGGACTTCATGGCTGGTTACACCCATCTTTTCATCCCAGGACCGACCAACATTCCGGAAGAGGTCCGGCAGGCGATGAACCTGCCGATGGAGGACATGCGCGCCGCCTCCTTCCCCAATCTCGCGCTGCCGCTGTTCGAGGACATGAAGAAGGTTTTCAAGAACGAGACCGGCCGCGTCTTCATCTATCCGTCGTCGGGCACCGGTGCCTGGGAAGCGGCGATGACCAACGTGCTCAGCCCCGGCGACCGGGTGCTGATGTCTCGCTTCGGCCAGTTCTCGCATCTGTGGGTCGACATGGCCGAGCGGCTCGGCTTCGAGGTCGAGGTCATCGACTGCCAATGGGGAACCGGCGTTCCGTTGGATATCTATGCCGAGAAGCTGCATGCGGACAAAGCCCATCGCATCAAGGCGGTGTTCTGCACCCAGAACGAGACCGCGACGGGTGTGACCAGCGACGTCGCCGGCTGCCGCGCCGCGCTCGATGCGGCGAACCATCCGGCGCTGCTCTTCGTCGACGGCGTGTCGTCGATCGGCTCGATCGACTTCCGCCAGGAGGAATGGCGCGTCGACTGCGCCGTCAGCGGCTCGCAGAAGGGTTTTATGCTGCCGGCCGGCCTCGGC
>NZ_LPWA01000009.1 GCF_001510895.1 Mesorhizobium loti
GACTCGAAGCGGAGATTAAACGGGCCGGAAAAGACCGGCTGGTGGGGTTTCACGTCAGCGACTGGCTTGTTCCGACCCGCGACCTCGTCTTCGATCGCGCATGATGGGCGACGGCATCATCGATTTACCTCAAATTCGACACTGGACAGAGGACGCCGGCTACCAAGGTCCAATCGAAGTCGAAATCTTCTCGACCAATCCTCAATACTGGCAGATCCAAAATCAACCTCTACGCATCAGGAACCGCCCGAATACCAAAAACGAGAAGTAGCTCGGTCCTTGACTTCACCTCAAATCGAAGCGGACCGCGACGTTTCCCTACGTTAACCATGCTACTTTATTGCCCAGTGGATTTCTGTCCGTTGGTGGGCAGCAATCCAGCCTCATCAGCAATCAGCGGATGCGATTCTATACCGCGGCATTACCTACGTTCGAGCGTTCTCTGAGCAAGGCGACGGTATTATTGATGATGTCGGTAACTTTCTTGCGCTCGTCGCCGACAAGCGGCAATCTTGGTGAGCGTGTCCACTCTGGCGCGCCATAGACAAGGTGCTCTGCCAGCTTAATATATTGAACAAGCTTCACATCCGTATCGAGGTGAAACGCCGGGGTCATAATCCGATAAAGCTCAAGCGCTCCCGAAAAGTCGCCAGCCTTACATGTCTCAAAAATCTCGACGCATTCCTTTGGCCAAGCGTTGGTCATGCCCGACACCCAGCCCGTCACGCCGAGTGCGAGACTTTCAACGATCAGATCGTCAATTCCGCAGAATATCGAAAATCTATTGTTAAAGAGATTATAGAGATCGGTGACCCGTCGAATGTCGCCAGATTCTTCTTTGATACACACTATCCGGTCGACGTCCTCCAGCGTGCACAAGATTGCGGGCGTAACATCAACACCATAAGCTACCGGATTATTGTAGATCATTATCGGAAGTCCACAGCTAGACGCCAGGTTTCGGTACCATTCGGAGGTCTCACGCGGATCCGACTTATATGCGATGCTTGGAAATGCCATCAGACCTTCAGCTCCGAATGCCTCCAGCTTTTTTGCTGTTTCGGCCGCCGACCTTGATGACGCTTCGGCAAGACCTGAAAGAAGGGGAACGCGCCCCGACACGACCTCTTTGGCCGCACGGACCACCCGCTCTTTCTCATGAATATCCATCGAGGCGTTTTCGCCAAGCATTGGAAGCACAATGATGCCCGAAACGCCATTTTGAATAAGGCGATCGATGCTGTTCTGCGTAGCGCTGATGTCGATTTGGCCGCTTTGTTCAAGCTTGGTTGTTACGGCTGGGAATACACCGGACCATCTAGTTGTCATATCAACTCTCCGTGGGGTTGTTGCGAATTAGAATTAGTTGGGGAAATGCTGTAATTGCCATCTTGTGCGACCCACGGCAACACAATAGCCACTGATCATCCGATAACAAGTCAAGCGAGCTGTCGCTGATGAGCGGTTAATCGGCTCACAACGACTTGTCTTTGGCTGCCAAGGCCATCGATCGAAATCTCCACGACGTCGTTAGGCTGCAGGAATAACGGTGGTTTCTTCCCCAAACCCACACCATGCGGCGTGCCGGTCGTTATGATATCCCCTGGTTCAAGGGCCATAAACTTGGAAATGTAAGACACTACGTGAGCGATGCTGAATATCATCTTGGCAGTCGTACCTGCCTGCATCGTCACGCCGTTAACTCTGAGGCTGACATTTAGCTGCTGCGGGTTTTCGATCTCGTCGGAAGTGACTAGCCATGGGCCCAAGGGACCAAATGTTGGCGCAGACTTTCCTTTGATCCACTGGCCGCCTCGATTGATCTGGAAATCACGCTCGGAAACATCGTGACAAATCAGATATCCCGCAACTGCTGCAAGCGCTTGCGCCTCCGAAATATCATAAGCAGCCTCTCCGATAACAACCGCAATTTCAGCTTCCCAATCTAACTTGCTGGAGTTTTTCGGAATTATAATATTGTCGTTAGGTCCAACAATACATGACGGCGCCTTGGAGAAGATCACGGGCTCATTGGGTATCGGAGTATCTGTTTCAAGCGCATGATCAACGTAGTTGAGGCCTACCGCAATGAAGTGGCGGACATTTGCTATAGGTGCACCCAAGCGTGTGTGAGCGGCTACAGCCGGCAGTGTTTTGAGGTCGACTTTCCTGAGAACTTCGAGTCCATACCTCGATATCGTGGCACCTGAAAGATCCGGAATGACGCTGCTCAAGTCCCTGATCGTACCCTCGTGGTCCAAGATCCCAGGCTTCTCCGCACCGGGGAGGCCAAATCGCAAAAGTTTCATTTTCCGCCCCCTTTTACCCGGCTGTGGCGTCGGTCTTCAATCGAGTGTATTCAAGCAGGTACCTGCCCACTTGCGGCTGATCCACTAAACGGCTTTCAAGCGCGGCTTCCAAAGCGGCTTCAAGAAACTCCAGCATGCAGCCCTCAATCAAGAGGACCCATGTGGGAGGCCGAGCATAATCTGTACGCCCAATACTTTCCGCTGTTTTTATCTGAGTTGCTTCGGTGTCGGCTTTGCAAATATGAGCTCCACTTACCAACGGTAGCCGCGTTAAACTCGCCGCGAGCGCGGATAGCGCTTCTTCCGTTTCTGCCCCGGTGTTCGCGGGTGCAAAGCGGACAGTAATCAGAGCCGCACCCGGGCCAGGTCCATGTGACGCTAGAACCCGCCCAAGACCGCGGGAGGTATCCCGAAAATGCGCTGTGACCCGTCTTGTCCAGGGAGTTGGGTTGTTGAGCCTTGTGGTATACTCGTCGCCTTTAAGAACGTCGAATTCATCCACCTCGTACAAGGTGAAGTATTGTGGAAATGACGCTTCATCTGCTGCGCGGTAACGCCGACCCCTGAGAAAGCCTGATATATTGATCCTTTCTGGCATATGCTCATGCAGATGCCACTGGTAAAAATCGATACGTGCTTTGTCCGTTATCCCGTTCCATGTAGTAATTACGCCTTTGCCGCTAAGCATGTATCTCTCCGAATATTATTCCAAGACAACGAAGACTGACTTTAAACCTCCGAACTCTGCGACGATGCGGTCGCCAGGGCTGGCTTTGTGAAAGCCTGTGTAAGACCCGGTTGCTATGAAGTCTCCGACTTTGAGGGCGTGCCCTCGGTTCCTGAGGTCGTTCGCTAGCAGAACGACGAGATCAACGAGATCGGCGCCGGCACGACCAGCGGCTTCTCTTTGGATAGCTCCATTTATTATTAATCGGCCGTTGATTTTTTCGAAGGCTATACTTCGCCAATCCGTTTCAGTCGGGCCGACGATCAAAGCGGCATTCGCCAGGAGGTCGGCAAGCATTGCATTACGGGGAGTGTCGAAACCCACCGCCCATCGCGAGTCGCAGATCTCAACTGCGACACTAACTCCGTCGATCGCGTCTAGTACGTTGTAGCGGCTCCATTCTTTATCTGTCGCCGAAAGTGGGTGGCCGATTCTGAATGCTAACTCGCATTCGATCCCGCCTAATCCGTAAATATCTTGTGAGAGACGGCCCGGACTTTCGAATAGGCGATTGCCGACGATTGGCGCGGAAATGAGATCGCCATCGTCAAGACGCGCCACTTTCCATGCTGCTCGACTTGGGGCCAGCGCTTGAGCCAGTTCAGTTTGGATGGCTAACGCATCACCGCGACTCAAAGCATTCAGGAAATCGGGTGCGATTTTCACTCGTTCGCCGCCGCGATGAGCCCTCGCCAGCTTGCGCGCAACGTCAGATAGAACGGCCGGATTAATTGACATGGAATACCAAGTAGAATATTGTTCTATCAATTAATACCGAGTTTGACCGACTGCGTCAAGCCCGGTTGCAGGCTTCTCCAGGTGCTGTTGCCGTGTGGCTCGCATGATCTTGAAGTGAGAATGACAAACCGTTCCGCATAGAACGACGCGTCCCTTAAGTGCATTATCGGTATCATCGCTCAACAGATGGTCGGAGCTTTAGCTGTGCTGGAACGCAAACGTATTGCCATTAACCAAGCGACCACCCGTACCCAGTGGGGATTTCGAGATGCGGTAGAGGGCTATTCGCGCCACGGCGTCAAAGGCATCGGCGCGTGGCGGGAGGGTATCGAGGAACTGGGCGTGCGTGTGTCCAAAAAGTTGCTCGATGATAACGGGCTTGCAGTAACGTCGCTCAATCGTGCCGGCCCCCTCATTGGCTTGGACAGGAAAGCTCACCTTGCTGCTATGGATGATGCGCGACGCGCAATTGATATCGCTGCTGAGCTAGAAGCAGGGTGTTTGCCCGTCATGCCCGGAGCGTTACCGCCGCAATCTAGAGATATTGGTGGCATAAGAGCGCAGTACTCTGCAGCTTTGGCAGAGTTGCTCCCGGTCGCTCGGGCTTCGGGAGTAGTGCTGGCACTAGAACCACTCCATCCCATGGTTGCTGCGGACCGGTCGTGCATGAACACGATGACTCAAGCGAATGATCTGTGCGACGCACTGGGAGGCGGTTTAGGAATCTTAGTAGACGTGTATCACATTTGGTGGGACAGCAGGCTGCAAGCAGAGATCGAGCGGGCCGGAAAGGACCGCATAGTCGGATTTCACGTGAGCGATTGGCTGGTTCCTACTCGCGACTTTGTCTTTGACCGCGGGATGATGGGAGATGGAGTGATTGATATTCCCCTGCTTCGAAGCTGGGTTGAACAAGTTGGCTATAGTGGCTTCGTTGAAGTCGAGCTTTTTTCAAAAGATTGGTGGGCTAAAGATCCTGAGCAGGTAGTTCAACTCTCGATCGAGCGTTGCCTGACAGTAGTATAATTGAGCTCATGCACATCGTCTAGTCTAAGAGCCTGAACCGAAACTGGAGATTGGGCGTGGACGCGGTTGAGTGGCCCCGTCCGTTGTGATTCGCTTGAGCTGTCTAGACTTGAGCGGAATCACAACATGGGTTGGACGGAGACCACCCGGCGGCAGTATTGCCGCGCGGGGCATCGAGATGCAAATGCAATGACGGACCGGGAATGGGCCTTGATCGAGCCATTGCTGCCCGGAGCGAAGGCGACGGGCCGACCGCGCACGACCGAGCTGCGGGCAGTCGTGGATGCGCTCCTCTATATCGCCTGGACGGGCTGCCAATGGCGGGCGTTGCCGGACCGCTTTCCGCCGGTTTCGACGGTCCAACGCTACTTCTATGCCTGGCGAGACAATGGGCTGTGGAGGACTATCAACTTCCACCTTGTGGCTGCTGCACGCCTGGCCATCGGCCGCGAGGCGAGCCCGAGCGCCGGCATCATCGACAGCCAATCGGCAAAGGCCACGGACGTTGCCGGTTTGCGTGGCTACGACGCCGGCAAGAAGATCAAAGGCCGCAAGCGCCATATCATCACCGACACCGAGGGGCACCTGGTCGGGCTGACGGTGCATACGGCCGACATCCAGGACAGGGACGGGGCAGTCGGCGTCATCGCCTCCATTCGACAGCTTTACCCGTGGTTGCG
>NZ_LPWA01000010.1 GCF_001510895.1 Mesorhizobium loti
ATGAACACAGGATGCTCGGCGCGGCAGGCGACGCACCAGGAGGCGAAGACGTTCACCAGCGAAACCTCGCCAAAGAGATTGCTGCTCGCCAGGCCGAGGGTGCGCCCGCGCACGGGCGGCAGACTGAACCTCGGCACTGTCTTGCCGATCAAGACCGACGGCAGCGCCGACGGATCGTGGGTCAGTCCCCAGCCGAGCGGCACGAGCAGCCCGGCGAACCCCACCGCGGGGAGCGCCGTGAGCAATCGTCGCCGCGACAGGCTGGCCGGCGGAGCAATGCTCTCCGCCGGACCTGCCTCGATCGTTGTCGGATGCTGGTTCATGGCAGCAGTCCTTTCCGAGGAGCTCCTCGGTTCATTCCGTCGCGTAGACGGCCGGCGGTTTGCCGTCCTTGGTGAAGGAGTAGATCGCGAAACGCTCCGTCTTTTCGCCGCCCATGCCGGGCGAACCCATCGGCATGCCGGCCAACGCGATGCCCGTCACGGCCGGCCGCTCCGTCAGCATCTTGTTGATCACGTCGACCGGCACGAAGCCGTCGACCACGTAGTCGCCGATCACAACCGAATGGCAGCCCTGCAAATTCGGAGGAACGCCGAGGCCGGCGCTCACCTGGGCCAGGTCGTTGGTCGGCTTGATGTCGACCTTGAAGCCGTTCTTTTCGAGATAGGCCGCGTAGGTTTCACAGCAGCTGCAGCTTGGATTCTTGTACATCACAGCCTGAATCGGCGCCGCGAGGACCGGCAGCGGGAATGCCGTCAATACGGCAAGGGCTGCGAGGCGAAGAGTGATTTTCATAGTGGTCTCCTGATTGAATGGTCGAACTTAAGCTGCGCGGAGGACGGCCGCCGGGGCCGGACGCATTGGTCCGCAACTCGGCAATGCACGGCACGCTTGCGGTCCGCCCGGAGAACGCTCCCGCGCGCGAAATGGCCGTTGGTATGAAATGCGCATTCGATCCTTCCGCGATCTTCGATGGTTAACGAGACACGTCGGCCGGCGATTGCCCAAAGACATCCCAAGAGATGTCCCTGCGCCGAGGCGCGCGCGAACGCGATCAGACGCAGGCGCCAACCGTCAAAACGATTGTCGCGGCGTCAGACCGGATCGATGGATCGAGGAGGAAAAGGATCGGGGGCAGACGTGCTCCCGAACAGCAGGTCGGTCTTGTCAGGGGACAGCTTGGCGCCGTCCGGGAACATCATCTGTCCGATTTGGGGAAACGCTACGAAGACCGGCGCGACACAAGCTACCGTGCACACCATCGGCTTGCTTTTGGCGGAGTCTCCTCCGCCACAATCGTGGCAGTTATCATGGCCGTTGACGCTCATCCCGGATGAGGTCGCCATTTTCACCGCCATTTCGCTGGCCTGAACGACAGATGCGCTCAAACCGACAGTCACGAAGACCGTCAGTATCAATGCAAAAACCTGTCGCAGCGACCAGTTCGTCATGGCGTATATATCATGCAGCCCAATATGTCCGAAAGCAAGTCAAGCCTTAGACTTGCGACCTTATGACGTTGAACGTCGATATCCGGTAGTCGTTCCACGATAGACGTTGGGAATCTGTCGTTCATCACCGCTCTCCCCGCGCAGGCTGGTCGGGGCGGCAGGAACAGATCGCCCTGTAGGCCTCGCCGAGCGCGGTCCCCCGGCAGGCGTCGCCACAAAGACATTCGAGCGCGCAAAGCAGATGGTCGGCAACGGCCAGCCTACCGGTATCGTGCGCCAGCTTGAAGGCGGCCAGGATCTGCCGCTCGAGAGAAATGTCGCGCCGGTTCATTCGACCTGTTCCAGGTTGCTTTGAGTTTAAACCTTCCGGCCACTGGAAGGTCAAGTGCCCTGAACTGGTCATCCACGTGCTTGGCGGCAACTCAGATGACGTAACGATCCCACGAACCATAGTGTTCAGCGCTTCGCCGTCCTCGGGCCAGGCTAAGTCCGATCACGACAAGTCCTGCCACGACATCGTTCAACGTCGAGCCCGGCGTTGCGCCCGCAAGCAGCCACGGCGCCCCGATCAGCCAAAGCCCGAACGCAAGGTTGAGGAACCGCAGCGGCCGCGCCACCTCGGCCATGGCGCAGACCGCGATCGTGATGATCATGGCGCCCGCGAGATGATCGCCGTTGGCGATGGCGCCCTCGGTACCGAAGACCAGCCGCGAAATCATGAGCCATGCACCGGCAACGCAGCTCGCGAGCAACGTCCAGGGCACCGTCACGCCGCGGACCGCAGCCGCGGACTGGGCGGCAAGCGCGGCGGAGAATCCTGGGTCCTTGCCGTCCGGGCCGCCATTGGGCTCCGGGCCGCCCCGGAAGAAAGTGCGCCAGAACGGACGCCCGCCCCGCACGGCGCGCAGCATGTACTGGCCCATCGCCACGACCTCGTCGAGTGTCAGCGGGATCATTATCAGCATGGCGACCGCCGCGATCAGGCACGGCGTGCAATATGTGCCGATCATGATCGGCTGGATGATGATGAAGAAGATCGAAACGCCGCCGAGCGGAACCACCAGGACAAAGAAGAAGGTCACCATCCACGGCATGGTCCGCCATCGCGTCGCCGTGCCCATCGCGCCCATCAATGCTTCGATCATGTAGGCCGCGGCGCCGAGCCCGGCGTCCGGAATCGGCCAGGCGCGCGAGACGTCGGAGGTGATGATGAATTCCGTGCCGTTCCTGCCGTTGCCGCCTGAGAAAAACGGCTCCCAGACCGACCCGATGTGACCGAGTTGATAGGCCGTGAGGTAGCGCGCGATGAGGAAGCCGAGGAAGCCGAGTGCGATGATCGGCAGGCGCTGCAGCCATGAAGACGGCGAATAGCTCCAGCCGGGCGGCACCGTGCTTTCGTCCATCATGCCTTCATGGCTCATGCCCGGCATCATCGGGACAAGGACCGAGAAGACGATCGCAAGGGCGCCGACGGCCGTATCGTTCGTCAAGGCGGCCGCGCTCGGCGTCCAGAACAACAAAGGCGCGAACAGGAGCCAGAGGCCGACGACGGTCGTGCCCCATTGCGCCCAGGCAAATCGATGCGAAAGCGCAAGCGCGCCGAAGACCATCAGCAGCAAGCCGGAAGCAATGTCGCTCCAACCCGTGAGGGCGTTGCGCAATGCGGGCTCCCACAACCCTCGCTCCCGCGTAACGTCCTGCACCGTGCCGGCTCCGGCCGGATCGAAGAGCGCGAGCTGGGTCGGGCTGCTGAGGAGCCAGGCGCCGAGGGCGATGACGAGGAAATGTCCCCAGAGCATTTGCTGGCCCATCCCTGCCATCTCGGCCATGTGCCCCGACATCATTTTTTCATGCTTCGAGTGAACCGCTTTAACTCGCTCCCGTGCCTTCGTTCCTTCACCCGCCACCTTGGCGGCATTCAGCTTGTTGGCTCGATACCAGCCCGCTGGGTCGGCCTTAAGCGCGTCGATCATTCGAGGCAGAGTTTCATGCAGGGAGTGGCTCGGCTGCCAGCCAAGCAGCTTGCGGGCGCGCGAGATGTCGACGGCATAGTGGTCGTCGGCGATATCAACCATCCAGGAACGGATGAACGCATCCTCGCCGAGTACATCCTGTTGAACCCAGGCGCCTGCCTTGGCCAGTGACTTCGGCACGACCCGCGTCTCCCACTTCTCGCCGCGGATCAGCCGGCCGATCTCGGCCTGCAGTTCGCCATAGCCGATCACCTCCGGCTCGCCGAGAAGCATGGCCTGTTCGGGGGGAAGTCTCTTGCGTCGCCCGATCGCGCGCGAGATCGCCTCCGTGAGGTCATCCAAGTGGAGGAATGATTGCCCCGTCCGCAAATCGCCGGGATAGACATGGCCCGTCGGGTCATTTTCGTAGATCCGGGCAATCTGGTTGGCAAGAAAGGCGTTGCGGCAGAGATCGTCATAGACTCCCGCCGGCCGCAGATACACGACAGGGATCGGCCCATGCCGGTCGTGGATGAGGCGCTCGGCTTTGATCTTCGATGCCCGATAAGGCAGATCCGATTCGAGCGGCGCGTCCTCGTTGATCACCTCGCCAGGCCGACGAGCCTTGTGCACGAGCATCGAACTGACGAAAACGAACTGCTCGACTTCGAACGACTGAAGCGCATGCAGAAGCTTCTCGGTGCCACGAACGGTGATCTCCTCGTAAAGAGGGTTCGGTTCACCGGTAAGGTCGAAATAAGCTGCGAGGTGCACCACCGAAGCGATGCGCTTCCCGTAGGCCGTCCGCACGCGCTGCAGACCGGCCGCGATGGCTTCCTCCGACGTTAGATCGATGCATACACATTCTGCGGCCGGAGGCGGCTGCCGGGTTGCCGCCCTATCAAACCCAACGAGCCGGAACCGGTCGGCCAGCCTATTGACAAGAGCCGAGCCGATGAAGCCGGTGCTACCGGTCACAATGACGGTGTCCTTGCGTCCCGCCATTTCGAAATCCCTCTCTGTCGTAAAGGCTCGAAACCGTCGTCTAACCCGATCCGCCGCAGCCGTCGGACAGGTTCCAAACCTCGACGATCTGCTCGCCGCTGAAGCCATGCTCCGTGATAAGGAACTTCGCCAGGCCGCCATACATCTTCCAGCGCCAGCACTGGCAGCAGCAGGGGCCTTTCTCTTCCGAATGGTCCATCGCGTACTGATAGGAGCGCTGCTGATCCGGCGAGAGCGCCAGATCGTAATGAGACATCGCCTTCTGCGCGACGCCGGCGGCGATGTCGTAGGGGTCGGGCGGAATTTCCGCGATGGCGGCGTATTTGGTCAGCGCCTGGACCTGTCTTGCGTAGCGCTTGCGCTCCATCTCGGAGCAGCATGAGCCGCGCAGCCGCGCCGTCACGGGCATCTTGGCGATCGAGTCCGCGAATGCGGGCGTGCATGTGCTGTTGCCGTTCTTGCTCAGGTAGTCGAAGCGCTCGTCCAATGTCTTGGTCTCAGCGGCGCCGGCCGGCATCTTGGCGCCAAACAGAAGCATAAGGGATCCGGTACCGACGGAGAAATCGCGGCGGGAAATAGTCGGTCTGCCGGATCGTTTTGCCATGGTGCACCTTTCAGCCGATCTGCGTGAAAATGGGAAACCGGTCGAGCAGCCAGAACGAGAAAGCCGACATCCGTCCGGTGATCATCGCGGCGCCCATGGCCACCATAATCCCGCCGGCGGCGATTTGCAGGATCGAGCCTGCGCGCCGCATCGCCTTCAACCGCCGTGTCAGGCTGTCGGTGAACAGGGCGGCCAGCAGGAACGGGACGCCAAGGCCGAGCGAATAGATGGCAAGCAGGGCCACGCCGTCGGCCACGGTTGCCGACGTGGCGCCAACCGTCAGGATAGCGCCGAGGATCGGACCGATGCAGGGTGTCCAGCCGAAGGCGAAGGCAAGGCCC
>NZ_LPWA01000011.1 GCF_001510895.1 Mesorhizobium loti
CCGGACAGCCACCCCTCCTGCCTGGCCGGCATCTCCCCGCAAGGGGGGAGATTAGCAGCTCCCGCATCCGCCCAATCCCACCAGACGTGAATCAAATTTGCCGATCAGGCGAAAACTATTCGGTTGCGGTGAAGGGCCGGCGTGCCTACGATTTCGCCCGAGACTGAGGAAGAGGCAGGATGCAGCAACCCGGCCGGGCCGCAGAGATCAAGGCGAACGGGATCGGCAAGAGCTTCGGCTCGTTCCGGGCGCTGGACAATCTGACGCTCGATATCGGCCGCGGCGAGTTCCTGACGCTGCTCGGCCCGTCCGGCTCCGGCAAAACCACCTTCCTGATGATCCTGGCCGGCTTCGTGCAGCCGAGCGAAGGCAGGCTTTTCAGCGACGGCACCGACATCACCGACCGCCCGGCCGAGCAGCGCGCCGCCGGGATGGTGTTCCAGGGCTATGCTCTGTTCCCGCATATGAGCGTCGAACAGAACATCGCCTTCCCGCTCAAGGTGCGCAAGAAAACGGCTGGCGAGATCAAGCAGCGCGTCGGCGAGATGATCGAGCGCGTCGGGCTGAAAGGCCACGAGAAGAAATTGCCGGCGCAGCTTTCCGGCGGCCAGCAGCAGCGCGTGGCGCTGGCGCGCGCCTGGTGTTCGAGCCGGGTGTGCTGCTCCTCGACGAGCCGTTCTCGGCGCTGGACAAGAGCCTGCGCGGCCAGATGCAGGCCGAGATGAAGCGGCTGCACCAGGAGACCGGCACCACCTTCGTCTTCGTCACCCACGACCAGAGCGAGGCGCTGGCGCTGTCGTCGCGCGTCGCCATCTTCAACCACGGCAAATTGCTGCAGGTCGGCAGGCCGGATGAGGTCTACGACCGGCCGGCCAACCGCTTCGTCGCCGAATTCCTGGGCGAGATCAACATGCTGCCGCTGAAGGGCGTGCGCCCTGCCGACAACGGCTCGACCGGTCTTTGCGAGGATCGCGCGGTCAACATGCGTTGCAAGGCCGAGTTGATCAAAGGGGACGCCATCCTCGCCATCCGGCCCGAAGACATGTCGATCGCGCCGGAGGCTTCGACGGGCGAGAACGGCATTGCCGCGACGGCCGTCGCCTCGACCTATCTGGGTGCGGCGACCAAGCTCGACCTCACCACGCGCCAGGGCGCGAAGGTCACCGTCTCGGTGCCGAACGAGGTCGCGGCTGCAGCGCTCAGCAAAGGCAATTCCGTCTGGCTGACCTGGCCGGCCGAAAAAGGTTTCCTCCTTCCGGACGGAGGACAGTGAGCACCGAAGCGGCCTGAAATCGCCGCACCGGCTTCCGGATCAAACCAATTAAAACAAGGGGAACTGACATGAACGACGATATGAACAACACGCGGAAACAGGCGATCGAGTCTCTTTCCGAAAGGACCAAACGCGGCGAGATTTCGCGCCGCCAGTTCGCGCAGCTTGCCGGCCTCGTGCTTGCCGGCACGCCGATGCTGCTGCGCTCGACCGGCGCTTTCGCCGAGACGAAAGGACTGGTGCTGGTGAACTGGGGCGGCGACGCTATCACCGCTTACGACGCCGCCTACGGCCAGGCCTTCACCAAGGACACCGGCATACCGGTCAAGATGGACGGCTCAGGCCCGACCGAAGGCGCGATCGCGGCGCAGTACAAGAGCGGCGCGCCGACCTGGGACCTGGTCGACGTCGATCCGTTCTCGGCCATCACGCTCGGCGGCCAGGGCATGCTCGAGCCGATCGACTACAAGATCGTCGACAAGAGCAAGATGCGGCCGGGCTTCGGCTGGGAATACGCCGCGTCGACCTATTTCTTCTCCTATGTGATCGCCTACGACTCGCAGAAATTCGGCTCCAACGCGCCGACCGGCATGGCCGACTTCTTCGACGTGAAAAAGTTCCCCGGCAAGCGCTCGCTCTACAAATGGGGGGTGTCGAGCTGGGAAGCCGCACTTCTCGCCGACGGCGTGGCACCCGCCTCGCTCTACCCGCTCGATCTCAAGCGCGCGCATGACAAGATCGCCGCCTTCAAGGAGAATGTCGTCTCCTATTGGGGTGGCGGCGCCGAAAGCCAGAGCGTGCTGCTCAACGGCGAGGCCTCGATGGCGATCGTGTGGTCGACGCGCGCCTCGCTGATCGAGCAGGACTCGGGCGGCCAGATCAAGTTCATCTGGGACCAGGGCCTGATCTCGCCCGGCGCGCTGGCGGTGCTCAAGAACAATCCCGGCGGCAAGGAAGCGGCGATGAAGTTCATCGCCAGCACCCAGGATCCGCAAAAGGAACTGGTGATGTTCGACAAGCTCGGCCAGGGCCCGGCTAACCCGGCGGCGGATGCGCTGATCCCGGCCGACAAGAAGCGCATCAACCCGGTCGATCCGGACAACATGAAGAAGCAGATCCCGCTCGACATGGAGTGGTACGCCAAGAACTACGGCGCCGCGCTCGACGAATATACCAAGATCATCTCCGCCTGATCGGGCGGAGATTTTCAACCCCATGAGAGGCACCCTCTCCGACAGGATGGGCGCGGCGCTGTTGATGGCGCCGCTGCTCCTGTTCCTGGTCCTCGCCTATGCCTGGCCCTTCCTCGGCGTGGTGAAGTGGAGTTTTACCCTCCCCACGCCCGGCCTCGGCCAGTACCACGCCCTGCTCACCGACGACCTCGTTCAATCGGTGTTCATCCGCACGCTGCGGATCGCGGCGATCGTCACGGTCGTCTCGGTCACCGCCGCCTATGCCATCACCGTGGTGTGGGTGCGCGGCAGCCCGGTGCAGCGCGTGCTCGCCGAATTCTGCATCCTGGTGCCGTTCTGGATCTCGGTGCTGACGCGTGCCTTCGGCTGGGTGGCGCTTCTGTCCAATCGCGGCCTCATCAACACCTGGCTGCAGTCGATCGGCTTCATCTCCGAACCACTGACGCTGGTGCGCAACGAATTCGGCGTCATCGTCGGCATGTCGCATTTCCTCATCCCCTTCGCGGTGTTCCCGCTGGCGTCGGCCATGCGCAGCCTCGACGAGCGCGTGCTGCTCGCGGCGCGAGGCCTTGGCTCCAGCCGCATGAGGACCTTCTGGACGGTGTTCGTGCCGATGACGCGCTCCGGCATCATCGGCTCGGCGCTGATCACCTTCGTCTTCTCGCTCGGCTTCTTCGTCACGCCGGCGATCCTCGGCGGCGGCCGCAGCGTGATGATTGCCGAGCTCATCTATCTCCGCATCTTCCAGAGCCCGGACTGGGGACTGGGCGCGGCGATCAGCGTTGTGCTGGTGGTGTTCGTCGGCGCGCTGATGGCGCTCTTGTTCCGCTACGTCAAACCGAAGCAATTGGTGTAGCGCGATGCCGACCTACCGCCCGGGTCCCGTTTCGCTGGCGCTAGCCGTCCTGGTGGCGCTGTTCCTGCTTATGCCGCTGCTTGCCGTCATCCCGGTATCGCTGACGCCGAGCCGCATGCTGACCATGCCGACCGGGGAATTGTCGCTGCGCCACTACCGCTCGCTGATCGAGGATCCGCGCTGGCTGGATTCGATCCTGCTCTCGCTCCGGATCGGCATCGTAAGTAGCCTGCTTTCCACTGTGCTCGCGCTCACCTTCAGCCTGGGCGTGTGGATGTTCCAGCCGCGTTTCACCGCCGCCCTCGTCGGCTTCGTGCTGCTGCCGATGGTGGTGCCGCCTGTGGTCTCGGCGGTGACGCTCTATTTCCTGCTCACCTCGATCTCCGGCATCTCGTCCTTCTTCGGCTACGACACCTGGCTGGGTGTCGCGATGGCGCATTCGGTGATGACGGTGCCCTTCGCCACCGTGCTGATCCTGGTGTCGCTCAGCCAGCTCGACCGGCGCATCGACCTTGCCGCGCGCGGCCTCGGCGCCAGTGTGTGGGAGCGCGCGACGCGCGTCATCATGCCCAACATCAAGTTCGGCATCGTCACCGCAGCGCTGCTCTCCTTCGTGCTCTCCTGGGAAGAGATCGGCGTGACGCTGTTCATCACCTCGGTCAACGCCATCACCCTACCTCGCCTGATGTGGATGGGTCTGCGCGACAACATCGACCCCGCGATCGCGGCGCTCTCGGTGATCCTGATCATCATCACCGTGCTGGTGCTTGCCGTGCGCAGCGTGATCACGCGGCGACGCGGCGCGTAACCGGTTCAATCCCAAACGAAAGAGGCCCGCCGGGAGCGGCGGACCTCTTGACGCGCCAAAGTGGAAGCTTGGCCCGTTATGATCCGGGGGTGTGGATCGCCAAGAAGCTTAGCCAATGGAGGCCCGGCGGGCGATTTACAAATCCGTAAGCTTCGCGCCGGCAAGAGCGCACGGCGTCGGCGAAAAGAGTCGTATTATCATCGCCTTGCGAACATCCGCAGCCACGCCGGCGCTACGTCCTTCAATGAAAAGTGATGGGCGCGCCGGCGAGACACCGAGCCGTACCGGCGCGACTACGGCCGCCGTGACGAGCGGAACGGCTGACTACCGATTCCGCGGCAGCATTCTGGTCAGGATCGTGTCCCGGCGAATGAAGTGATGATAGAGCGCGGCCAAGGCGTGTATGCCGGCCACGATCAATATGCCGTTCGCGCAAAGCTCGTGAAGTTCGCGAATGGTGCGTGCGGTCGCCCTGTCCGGAGCAAACGGCGCCGGCAGCGTGAACAGGCCGAAGAAGCTCAACGCGTCGCCCCTGAACCAGGTCAACAGGATGCCGAGGACGGGGATCGCAACGAGCAGCGCGTAGAGGATGAAATGTCCAACCTTCGCGGTGGTGCGCTCCAGGCCGGACATCTCCGCCGGGAGGCGCGGCGCTCCTCTCATGCCGCGCAGAACCAGCCGCCAGAAGACGAGCGCGGCGAGCAGAAGCCCGAACGAGATATGCAGCCGCCAGATGGCGTCGACGGTCGGATCCCCGCGCGGCAGCAGGTCTTCGCCATAGGTCAGGGCGTAGAGCAATAGGACCAGGGCAAAGAGCGCCCAATGCAGGAATTTCTGAGCGGATGTGTAGGCGTCACTGGCCATTCGGCGCGCCTCCCTGGGAGGGTGGCCGCTATCTCAAGCTCGTTCCAGGCGAACTTGTGACCGCTAAATTACGAATTTGTAATGGGAATTACGAATCCCGAGTATTCCGGCTGAACAACAGGCAAAAAGCAGATACCGGCGCCCGCGCGGCGCGTTGTCATCCTGCTTGCATCCTCGCCGCTGGAGCGGCTCAGCTTCCTAGCTGAACCGCTCCAACTATTTGTTTCTCGCAATTCCGGACGAAAACCGCTCGCACTTTCCTGGAATTGCTTTTTCTCTACCGCAATTCCGGACAAACCGCTACGCACCTTTCCTGAATGCTTTTCTCTACCGCAATTCCGGAC
>NZ_LPWA01000012.1 GCF_001510895.1 Mesorhizobium loti
GTAAGCATCCGAGCTGTGCCGCCTTGTAGGAGGCGTCGGATTTGGCACTGACTGTCCTTATTGACGTCAAAAAGGACAGTACGGAATTGGATCGCCTTAAGATTGTCGAGACGGGTCGTCGCCGCCGTTTTAGCAAAGAGATGAAGCTTCAAATCGTGGCCGAGAGCTACTCGGAGCCGGGATTTTGTGCGGCAACGGCGCGGCGCCATGGCATTTCGCGCTCGCAACTCTACGAATGGCGCCGGCTTGCACGAGCGTGGCAATTTGATCTGGCGGGGCGAACCGAGGGTTTTGTCCCCGCGGTGATTGTTCCGGAGACGAGCCCGACGAGCAAGCCGGCGTCAGATGGCGGGCGCATGGAGGTCGTGAGCGCGAACGGCCGGCGTGTTATTGTCGAGCGCGATGTCGACGTCGATGCATTGGTGCGTATCCTGCGCGGGCTGGAGACGCTGTGATGATCCCGATCCCGACAGGCGTCCGGGTGTGGCTGGCGACGGGATATACGGACATGCGGTGCGGGTTCCCGTCTCTGGCGTTGCGGGTGCAGGAGGTGCTGAAACATGACCCGCTGGGCGGCCATCTGTTCTGCTTCAGGGGTAAACGCGGCGATCTGATCAAGGTCGTTTGGCACGATGGCCAAGGGGCCTGCCTGTTCACGAAAAAATTGGAACGAGGAAGGTTCATCTGGCCTTCCGCCGAAGGTGGCGTGGTGGCAATCTCGTCGGCGCAGCTTTCCTATCTCCTCGAGGGGACGTAGGAATACCCCTGATACTGACGCTGATGTGCCCTTGCCGAGGGAGGTCGAGGTGGTCGAACCGACCCATCCCCTTTATCGGCGACGCTTTCGGGTTGTCTCTGTCATACGCGAGTCGTGCACTGCCCGCATCGTGCGCGTGGAATGGCGATTCGGCCTCACGCTGCTGTTGCCCTTGAGTGTCACGGATATCGTAGCGTTCGAAGAGCCGCGCACGATGCGCACGAAGCTCAGCGTTGAAGCATTGGAAGAGTTGGTGGCGGTGGCCGAGGCAAGCGAGGGCGCATGCCTGTCGAGCCCCGAGACATCTGGCGCACGCTGCCGTCCGCGCTCCGGCGGGCGGTCGTCGACGATCTCGCCGCGGTGCTCGGGAAGGTGAGCGATGAACTCGGATCTCATCACGAAGGGCCACCGGGAACGCAAGGCGGTCGTCTACATTCGCCAGTCGAGCCCGCATCAGGTGATCAGCAACCAGGAAAGCCTGCGGCTGCAATACGCGCTCCGCCAGCGCGCCCGCGACCTCGGGTGGCATGAAGCCGATATCGACGTCATCGATGCCGATCTCGGCTTGAGCGGTGCCACCGCGACTTACCGGCAGGGCTTCAAGGATCTGGTCGCGCGCGTCACTCTTGGGGAAGTCGGCCTCATTCTGTCGATCGAGGTGACGCGGCTGGCCCGCAATTGCTCGGATTGGTATCCGCTTCTTGATGTCTGCGGTCACCGTGGCTGCCTGATTGCGGACAGGGACGGCATTTACGATC
Organism: Mesorhizobium loti; assembly: GCF_001510895.1. Classification (GTDB taxonomy): domain Bacteria; phylum Pseudomonadota; class Alphaproteobacteria; order Rhizobiales; family Rhizobiaceae; genus Mesorhizobium; species Mesorhizobium loti_A. The sequence continues at coordinate 1,516 of NZ_LPWA01000012.1, forward strand.
CCGGCACGCCCAACGGCCGGCTTCTGCTTGGCCTGAAGGGGACGATCTCGGAACTGGAATTGCACACTATCCGTGGCCGGCTGACGGCTGGCCTATTCGCCAAGGCTGAACGCGGAGAGTTGGCGCAGCCTTTGCCAGCGGGCTTCGTGCGCGATGCCAGCGGTGTCGTCACCAAGGATCCGGATCAAGAGGTCCAGGATCGCATCAGCCTGTCTTCGACAGCTTTCTTTCTCTGCGCACCGCCGTGCGGGCGATGCGGGCTTTGCAAGCCGGCAACCTCTCGCTACCGCGACGCGATCGGTATGGCGAGGTATGTTGGAGGCGGCCGACGATTCCGGCGGTGACCGACATGTTGAAGAATCCGGCCTATGCCGGAGCGTTCGTCTACGGCCGCAAGCGCCTTCGGCCACCGGGCGCGTCCGGGCACCCGCAGAAGACGCCGAGGCCGATGCCGGAATGGAGGATTGTCGTGAAGGACAAGTATCCCGCCTATGTAAGCTGGGAGACCTTCGAGAAGGTACAGGCCATCCTGCGCGACAACCGGAACGACTATCTGCGCATCAAAGGCCGCGGGATCCCGCGCGATGGTGCCGCCCTGCTGCACGGCATCACCTGGTGTGGAGAATGCGGGCACAAGATGTTCGTGCGCTACAAAGGCGGCGGCCAGTACGCCTGCAATCACCTGCGCCAACAGCATGGCGTGCCGGAGTGTCAGCGCTTGCCGGCCGCGCCGATCGACCGCCAGGTCGCGACCGCATTCCTCGAAGCGGTCGCGCCAGCCGAGATCGAGGCGCTGGCAAGCGCGCGCAAGATGCGCCGTCGCGCGGACGAGGCTCTGTGCCACGCCCAAGAACAGCAGGTTCAGCGCCTGCGTTACCAAGCGTCTCTCGCCGAGCGGCAGTTCAACCGGGTCGATCCGGATAACCGGCTCGTGGCCGCCGAGTTGGAGCGGCGCTGGGAAGCAACGCTCCTGGAACTGAGGGAGGCCGAAGAAGCGCTGCAGCGCAAGACTGCCACTTCACTGCCCGAGCCGGCCGGCATCGATCGCCGTTTACAGGCAAAGGTCGTAGTCTTGGGAGGACGACTACCTGCGATCTGGGCCGATCCAGCGACGCCGTGCGCCCACCGCAAGGCGCTGCTGCGCTGCCTGATCGACAAGGTCGTCATGCGCCGCAGTGCCCGTGACCGGGCCGAGGTGCGTATCGTGTGGCGCGGTGGCGCAACGACCGAGCTCACCGTCCTCATGCCCGTCAATGCAGTTGCCGCGTTGCCTCGCCAACAGGAGATGGAACGGCGGATCTGCGAGTTGGCTTCCAAGGGCGTGTATGATGATGAGATCGCCCGCATCCTCACAGCTGAAGGCCATCGCTCGCCACGGCGCGTCGATGAAGTGTCCCCAAGCACGGTCCAGAGCGTCCGTCTTCGCCATCACATCAGAACGGCGCGGCAGCGCACCCGCTGGCCCAAGCTCGAAGGACGGCTTTCCGTCATGGAGCTGGCTGCGCGACTGTGCATCCCGCCAAAGTGGATTTACACCCAACTTCGTCGCGGCCGCCTTCTGACGTCCTATGATCCCGCCGGTCGCTATCTCTTTCCCGACGACGAAGCCGCCATGCAGGCTGTACGCAAGCTGCGCGAACACGGAATCGATCACATCGAACTCAGGGAAGATCAGCCTCACGAAGAGGGGTATCGTTATGGCTAGTCGCTGTCTGGAATCGACTGGCGCGCGCCGCAGGAAACCTGGCGCCCTAGCCGGGTCTGATCGCATTTATGCATTGAGATTGTTGGGAAATCTGATTCAATATCGGCATGACGTTGCCGCCGCTTTCTCTGCCTTCTGACCTTGCCAGCGCCCATGCTGCGCTGCTGGCCGAGCGCGCGGCGCGGCTCCAGGCCGAGGCGGAAGCTGCCAACGCGAAGGCGCGGCTGTCGAGCACCGAGGCTCTGATTGCGCATCTGCAATTGCTGATCGGCAAACTGGAGCGCGAGAAGCATGGGCCGAGGCGTGAACGCACCCAGCGGCTGATCGATCAGTTGGAATTGCAGCTTGAAGAGTTGGTGGCGTCGGCCGCCGAGGATGAACTGGCGGCGCAAGAGGCCGCGACCAAAACGCAGGCCGTGCGCGCCTTCACGCGCAAGCGGCCGGTACGCCAGCCCTGGCCGGAGGATATCGAGCGCGAGCGCATCGTCATCGAAGCGCCGGCGACCTGCGCCTGTTGCGGCGGCTCGCGGCTGTCGAAACTGGGCGAAGACATCACCAGAACGCTGGAAGAGATACCGCGCCGCTTCAAGGTGATCGAGACGGTGCGCGAGAAGTTCAGTTGCCGGGATTGCGAGACGATCAGCCAGGCTCCCGCGCCGTTCCATGCCACGCCCCGCGGCTTCCTCGGCCCCAATCTGCTGGCGACGATCGTGTTCGACAAGTTCGGGCAGCACATCCCGCTGAACCGCCAGAGCACACGCTTCAAATGTGAGGGCATCGACCTGTCGACCCAGACGCTGGCCGATCAGGTCGGCCACGTCACCTTCGCCCTCAAGCCGCTCTTCGACTTGATCGAGGCGCATGTGTTTGAGGCCGAGCGGCTGCATGGCGACGACACGACCATCCCGATCCTGGCCAAGGGCAAATGCACGACCGGGCGAATATGGGTTTACGTGCGGGACGATCAGCCGTTCGCGGGGCCTGCGCCGCCGGCTGCGGTGTTCTATGCGTCCAGCGACCGGCGCGGCGAGCACCCGCAAAGACATCTGGCCGAGTTCAGCGGCATCCTTCAGGCTGATTGCTACAACGGCTTCAATCCGTTGTTCGACCGGACGAAGAAGCAGATGCCCGCAACGCCTGCCTTCTGCTTCGCCCATGCGCGCCGGAAGTTCTTCGAGCTGGCCGATGTCGCGCGCAACGCCCGTCGCGGCAAGGGCGCCAAGCCGATCTCGCCGATTGCCCTCGAGGCCGTGAAGCGTATCGACGGCCTGTTCGACATCGAGCGCGACATCAACGGCTTCAGCGCGGCCGAGCGGCTGGCCGTCCGGCAGGAAAGAGCCAAGCCGTTGCTGGGCGAGATGGAGGAATGGCTGCGCGCCGAGCGGGCCAGCCTCTCGCGCTCATCGCCGGTGAGAGAACCGATCGACTACATGCTGTCGCGCTGGGCCGACTTCGCCCGCTATGCCGACGATGGCCGGATTTGCATGACGAACAATGCGGCGGAAAGAGCGTTGCGCGGTGTAGCTTGCGGCAGAAAATCCTGGCTCTTCGCTGGTTCCGACCGCGGCGCCGACCGGGCGGCCGCCATGCTCACCCTCATCATGACCGCGCGCCTGAATGACATCGACCCCAAAGCCTGGCTCGCCGATGTTCTCGCCCGTATCGCAGACCTGCCGGCTTCCCACCTCCATGAACTGCTGCCGTGGGAATGGAAGGCCGAGCGCCAGGCCGAAATACCTGCTCAGCAGCACGCCGCCTGAACTTGCGCCCTTGCATCGTAGCTCAGTTCAACATCGCGCGCGCGTCTCTCGCCCGCGTGACTGCTCGGATGCTTACTTT
>NZ_LPWA01000013.1 GCF_001510895.1 Mesorhizobium loti
CGTGATCGCCGCCGTCAGCGACGTCTTGCCATGATCGACGTGACCGATCGTGCCAATGTTCACATGCGGCTTGGTGCGCTCGAATTTACCTTTTGCCATAGTCTCTTTCCTTGGGCGGCCTTGACCTTCAGTTCAGTCGAATGCGGGGCGATTAGCGACAACGGCCGCAAAACACAAGTGCCTTGTGGCTGAGCGCTCTCTCACTCGACCGAACCAACGATCCGTTTTCAGGGGATGTGGCTCGGATATAGGATTGCCGCGGACGAATTCAAATGGTCGCCACTCATAGCTCGGACGCCTCATCAACAGCTTCCTGCGGCAGAAGGCCGATCGGCCGGGGCTGGCCCATTGCCGCCGCGGCACGCCTCTGATTTCTTCGGCAAATGCAGTTCATTCCGGCAAATATCCGCGGTCCGCTGTTCATGATCGTCTCGACGGGGTCCTACCTCGTCAACGACACGATGATGAAGCTCGCGACCACTGGGCTGCCGCCCTATGAGGTGCTGCTGCTGCGCGGCGCGGCCGCGACGCTGTGGGGGATGCCGCTGCTTTTCATGTTGGGCTACGGCAGACAGATGCCGCTGCTCTTCGAGCGAAAGGTGCTGCGCCGCAACCTTTGCGAGCTGGCTGCGATCCTTTGCTACGTCGTTGCTTTGGCCAACATGCAGATCGCCGATTCGACAGCGCTCGGGCAGATCACGCCGCTTATCGTGCTGGTCGGGTCCTCGATCCTGTTCGGCGAGAAGATCGGCGCAGCGCGCATGGCGCTGATCGGCCTCGGCTTTGTCGGCGCCGTCATGGTGGCGCAGCCGACAATGCAGGGCATTTCGGTCTATGCCTTGCTGGCTCTCGGCAACGCGGCCATGGCCGCGGCGCGCGACCTCGCCGGACGTAAAGTGGGCGCCGAGGTGCCCGGCATGATCGTCGCCATCTCCGCCGTTCTGGTCGTGCTGGTCGGCTCAGGGATCGCGCATCTCGTTTCCGAACAGTGGGTGGTGCCGGAAGGCCGCCATCTGTTGCTGACCGCCGGCGCCGGCCTGTTCCTGATCTTCGGCCACTTCTTCATCTTCATGGCCTATCGCGTCGGACCGACAAGCGTGGTGGCGCCCTTCTACTACTGCTTCACCGTCTGGGCGGTGATTTCCGGCTTGCTGGTGTTCAGTCAATTCCCGAACGCGCTTGCCGTCTGCGGCATCCTGCTGGTCATCGGCAGCGGCCTGGCGATCGTGTCGCTCGACGAAAGACGGCGGCGTCTGGCGGTGGTCGCCTGAGGTTCGACCCAATTCGTCCTCAGATGGCCGCGGACCTCATTGTCCGGATCGACGCCGATCAACCCTGGCCTTGCCGGGGCCCTCGTGCCACTCTCCTCCCGAGAGGAGCCCGAGATGACGCGGTATCTGATTTCGTTCGATGACGGCGCGATGACCTTCCCCAAGGAGGAGCTGCCCGATGTTGCCGAGGCGGCGCACGCGGTGATGCAGGAGGCCAAGGACGCCAGGGTGTGGGTGTTCGGCGGCGGGCTGACGAACCACGAGCACGTGAGCGTGGTGGCCACCGACGGCACGGTCAGCGATGGCCCGGAGAGCAAGGCGTATCTCGGCGGTTTCTGTGTCGTCGATGTGCCCTCACGCGAACAGGCGCTGGAGTGGGCTGCCAAAGTCGCCGTCGCCTGCCGCTGTGCTCAAGAGGTCCGCGAATTCGTGCCCGACCCGGCCGTTTGACTGAGGGCCGCTCGAAGGACGGCAGTGGGACTGTTGTGAGGTGCGGCAGCAGGTCCGCCGACGACGCAACGCGCCGCCCGAGGCCGGCCCGGACGGCCGGCCTCGGCCTAGCGCCCTTGGGGCGTTGGCCTTGGCTCTACAGCGTGCGCTTGCCGGAGAACTGGTGATAGGCCCAGAGCACGACGACCGAGCCGATCACGGCGACGATCAGGCTCCAGATGTTGAGGCCGGTGACGCCCGACGCGCCGAAGGCGCTGAAGATCACTCCGCCGACGATGGCGCCGACGATGCCGAGCACGATATCCATTATCATGCCCTGACCCGTCTTGTTGACGATCTTGCTGCCGATGAAGCCGGCGACGACGCCGAGAATGATCCAGCTGATGATGCCCATTTTTCCCTCCAATCCCCGCCGCGCCCATCATTTTCATATGATTGTCAAAAGCTCAAGACAGCTTGAAATTCCCCCCGGTTGCGCCATTGTGGCGCCGGGCGGACTTGGTTGATAGGAGATCCACTATGGGCCTTTTTGACAACGCCGTTCCCGGCGGCAACATCACCAAACCCTTGATGATCGCTCTCGGTGCGCTGCTGGTCGGCAAGATGCTGAGCGGCAGGAGCGAGGAGCAGCCGGCCGAACCTCAAGCCCCGGTACCGACTCCCGCCGGAACCGGAACCTCCGCCGATGGCGGCCTGCTCGGCGGACTGGGCGGGCTGCTCGACAAGCTCAAGGATGCCGGGCATGGCGGCGTTGCCGATTCCTGGGTCGGCACCGGCCAGAACCAGCCGATCAACGCCAACGATCTTGGCGCAGCGATCGGCCCGCAGGTCATCCGCGAGATCGCGCAGCGGACGGGTTTGAACGAACAGGAACTGCTGCAGCAATTGTCCGTGGCGCTGCCCGGCATCGTCGACAAGCTGACGCCGAACGGCCAGATCCCGCAGAACCATCAGGTCGCCTCGGCCTTCAACGGCTAGGTTTCCAGCAATTGAGGCGCTGCGCGTGCTTCGGCCGCGCGGCGCTTCAAAACTCTGCATTTTGCGGAAGGAAATCTGGAGCGGGTAGCGGGAATCGAACCCGCATATTCAGCTTGGAAGGCTGCTGCTCTACCACTGAGCTATACCCGCGCCTTACACTGAAGTACCGGATTCACCCGAAAAGCGCCATGCACTTTCGGTCCGAGACTTTTCGTTTCAGGGCTTCCGGGCCGGCAGTGGTGGAGAGGGTTGGATTCGAACCAACGTAGGCTAAGCCAACGGATTTACAGTCCGTCCCCTTTAACCACTCGGGCACCTCTCCAGTCTGCCGCCGGAGCCATGCAACGAGGCATTTATGCCGATCCGGAGCCCGAGTAAGGATCTTCTCCGAAATCAGCGAAGCGCCTTATGGCGGCAAGGCCGGTGGGTGTCAACCGGCGCGGCCAGGGTTTTTCGAGGATGTTCGGCATTCATTGCCGCGGCCCATATCCTTAGCCGGACGAGACGGCTATAGAGGCCCGCATGAGCGACAACAAAAGCAACAAGCCGGGTACGCCAAAGGATACCCACTACGCCAAGCTTAGGCGCGCGCATCGCGACCAGAAGGCCGGCGGCGCGCCCGCATTCCGGCCGCGCCAGCCTGTGCCGCCTGGCGAAGGCCCGGCCGACGGACTGGTGCGGCTATACGGCCTGCACACGGTGCGGGCGGCACTCGACAATCCGGCGCGGCGCATACGCAAGATGCTGGTGACGCGCAACGCCGCCGAGCGGCTTTCGATTCCCGATATCGCCGCCCTGCCCTTCAAGACCGAGCTGGTCGAGCCGAAGGATATCGACAGGATCACCGGCTCGGACGCCGTGCACCAAGGCGTGCTGATCGAGGCCGAACCGCTGAAGCCGAAGCGCCTCGACGCGCTGGGCGACACCAAGCTCGTGCTGGTGCTCGACCAGGTGACCGACCCGCACAATGTCGGCGCGATCCTGCGCTCGGCAGTCGCCTTCTGCGCCGGCGCGCTGATCACCACGGCGCGCCACAGCCCGCAGGAGTCGGGCGTGCTGGCGAAGTCCGCCTCGGGCGCGCTGGAACACATCGACCAGATCGAGGTGAAGAACCTGGCCGATGCGCTCGGCCAGTTGCACGAGGCCGGCTTCCAGACGATCGGGCTTGATTCAGAAGGACCGGCCGAGCTTGAAAAGACCTTTGCCGGAGACAAGATCGCGTTGGTGCTGGGTGCGGAAGGCAAGGGCCTGCGCCAGAAAACCCGCGAGACGGTGACCGCACTCGCCCGACTGGACATGCCAGGCGCGATCCACTCGCTCAATGTTTCCAACGCGGCGGCGGTAAGCTTTATGCGGCGAGGAAATTCCTAGCGCGAATAGCGAATAGCGAATAGCGAATAGCGAATAGCGAATAGCGAATAGCGAATAGCCGGAACACTGCGGGTTGCTGGCCTGCAACCTCTATTCGCTACTCCCTATTCGCTATTCGCGTCTAAGCCACTTCGTGTCCCGCCATCCGCTCCAGCGCTCTCACCAGCGCCGAGTGATCCTCCTTGGCTCCGCCGTTGGCGGCGCAGGCGTTGAACAGTTGCTGCGTGGTCGAGGTGTTGGGCAGTGAGACGCCAAGCGTCCTCGCACCTTCCAGCGCCAGGTTGAGGTCCTTCTGATGCAGCTCGATGCGGAAGCCCGGCGCGAAGGTGCGCTTGATCATGCGCTCGCCATGCACTTCGAGGATGCGCGAGGCGGCGAGCCCTCCCATCAGCGCCTGCCTGACCTTGGCCGGATCGGCGCCCGCCTTTGATGCAAAGACGAGGGCTTCGCCGACCGCCTCGATGGTCAGCGCCACCACGATCTGGTTGGCGACCTTGGTGGTCTGGCCGACGCCATTCGGCCCGACAAGGGTAATGTTCTTGCCCATCTTCTCGAACACAGGCTTGGCGCGCTCGAAGGCCTTTTCCTCGCCGCCGACCATGATGGTGAGCGAGGCCGCCTTGGCACCGACCTCGCCGCCCGACACCGGCGCGTCGAGATAGTCGCAACCGAGATCGTTGATCTTCTTCGCGAACTCCTTGGTGGCGATCGGCGAGATCGAGCTCATGTCGATGACGAGCTTGCCCTTGGACAGACCCGAGGCGACACCATTCTCGCCGAACAGCACATCGGCTACCTGCGGCGTGTCGGGAACCATGGTGACGATGATGTCGGCGGTCTTGGCCACGGCATCATGGCCGGAAACGGTCTTCAGCCCCTTGGCGACGAGGTCGGCCGGCGGCTTCGAGCGATGATCGCTGGCGACGACCGGATAGCCGGCATCGAGCAGATGCCCCGCCACCGGCGCGCCCATGATGCCCAGACCGATGAAGCCGATGGTTTCCATTGTTCTTCTCCTGAAGTTCTTGGCTTGAATTCGTCGAAAGGTCGGCGCTGCCCCTCATCCGCCTGCCGGCACCTTCTCCCCGTATAGTGACGGGGAGAAGGAAGCGTTCTTAAGCCGCCGCACTCCCCTGCCCGGCGAATTCCCGGAACCAGCCGAGTCCGGCCTCAGTGCCGGCTTTCGGCTTGTATTCGGCGCCGATCCAGCCGGAATAGCCCAGACGGTCGATGTGCTCGTAGAGGAAGGGGTAGTTGATCTCGCCCGTCCCCGGCTCGTTGCGGCCGGGGTTGTCCGCAAGCTGGATATGCGCGATGCGGCCGAGGTTTGCCTCGATGGTACGGGCGAGATCCCCCTCCATGATCTGCATGTGATAGATGTCGTATTGCAAGAACAGATTCTTCGAGCCGATACGGTCGATCAGCGCCAGCGCCTGGTCGGTGTGGTTCAGGAAGAAGCCCGGAATGTCGCGGGTGTTGATCGGCTCGATCAGCAATTTGATGCCGGCCTGCTCCAACTTCTCGGCCGCGAAGGCGAGGTTGTCGGCAAAGACGTTTTCCAGCACCGTGCGATCGGCGCCCTGCGGCGCGATGCCGGCCAGGCAGTTGATCTGCTCGCAGCCCAGCGCATGCGCATAGCTGATCGCCTTGGCGACGCCCTGGCGAAATTCCGGTACCCGGTCGGGCAGCACGGCTATGCCGCGCTCGCCCTTGCCCCAGTCGCCGGCCGGCAGGTTGAAGAGAACTTGGCTGAGGCCGTTCTTCTTCAGACGGGCGGCGACGACGTCGGGCGCATGGTCATAGGGGCCGATATATTCGACGCCCTTGAAGCCGGCACGGGCTGCCGCATCGAAGCGGTCGAGGAACTCATGCTCGCCGAAGAGCATCGAAAGATTGGCTGAAAAACGCGGCATTCTTTTTCTCCTTTTCTTGGCCGATCTTAATCCAACATCATGATGGCCGTCGGCGCATCCTCATTGCGTTCGGCAAGCTCCTCGAACTCGGTGATCTTGTCGATTTCCGTGCCCATGGAAATGTTGGTGACGCGCTCGAGGATGAACTCGAGAACGACCGGAACCTGATGCTCCTTCATCAGCCGCTGCGCCTCTTTGAAGGCGCTGGCGAACTCTTCCGGCTTCCTCACCCTGACCGCCTTGCAGCCCATCGCCTCGGCAACCGCGACATGGTCGACGCCGTAGCCGGCCTCGGGATCGTTGGCGCGGTTGACATTCTCGAAGGCGAGGCTCACCTCGTAGTCCATCGAGAAGCCGCGCTGCGCCTGGCGGATCAGGCCGAGATAGGCATTGTTCACGACGACGTGGATGTAGGGCAGCTTGTGTTGCGCGCCGACCGCCAGCTCCTCGATCATGAACTGGAAGTCGTAATCGCCCGAGAGCGCGACGATGTCGCGATCCGGGTCCGCGGCGCGCACGCCAAGTGCCGCCGGCAGCGTCCAGCCGAGCGGCCCTGCCTGGCCGCAATTGATCCAGTTGCGCGGCTTGTAGACATGCAGGAACTGCGCGCCGGCGATCTGCGACAGGCCGATCGTGGTAACGTAGGTGGTATCGCGGGCAAAAGCCTTGTTCATCTCCTCATAGACGCGCTGCGGCTTCAGCGGCACCTGCTCGAAATGCGTCTTGCGCTTCATGGTCTTCTTGCGCTGCTGGCATTCCTTCGCCCAGCCCGACCAGTCGCGCAACTTGCCGGCCGTGCGCCATTCGGTGGCGACGTCGAGCAGGATTTTCAGTGCGGCGCCCGCATCCGAGACGATGCCGAGATCCGGGGCAAAGACGCGGCCGATCTGCGTCGGCTCGATGTCGACATGGATGAACTTCTTGCCCTTGGTGTAGACCTCGACGGAGCCGGTGTGGCGGTTGGCCCATCGGTTGCCGATGCCGAAGACGAAATCGGCTTCAAGCATGGTCGCGTTGCCGTAGCGGTGCGAGGTTTGCAGGCCGCACATGCCGGCCATCAGCCGGTGGTCGTCGGGGATCGCGCCCCAGCCCATCAGCGTCGGGATGACCGGCACGCCGGTAACCTCGGCGAACTCGATCAGCAAATCGGAAGCATCGGCGTTGATGATGCCGCCGCCGGCAACGATCAGCGGCTTTTCCGCTTCGTTCAGCATCGTCAGCGCCTTCTCGGCCTGGGCGCGCGTCATCACTGGCTTGAACGGCGCGAGCGGCTCATAGGCGTCGATGTCGAACTCGATCTCGGCAAGCTGCACGTCGACCGGCAGGTCGATCAGCACCGGGCCCGGGCGGGACGAGCGCATCAGGTGGAAGGCCTTCTGCAGCGCCATCGGCACCAGATAGGGCTCCATGACGGTGACCGCCCATTTGGCGACCGGCGAGGCGATCGCGGCGATGTCGACGGCCTGGAAATCCTCCTTGTTGAGGCGGGCGCGTGGCGCCTGCCCGGTTATGCAGAGGATCGGAATGGAATCGGCCGACGCCGAATAGAGCCCGGTGATCATGTCGGTGCCGGCCGGCCCGGAGGTGCCGATGCAGAGGCCGATATTGCCGGCCTTGGCGCGGGTAAAACCTTCGGCCATGTGCGAGGCGCCCTCGACATGGCGCGCAAGCACGTGGCGGATGGTGCCCCGCGCCTTCAGCGCCGAATAGAGGGGGTTGATCGCCGCGCCCGGCACGCCGAAGGCATTGGTGATGCCTTCCTTTTCGAGAACGAGAACCGCGGCGTCGACAGCGCGCATCCTGGCCATTTCAAGCCTCCACTTCGTTGGTTGGCTTCAGAATGCCAGCGCTCTCTCGATTTTTCAATTTTTTCAGAATATTTTTTCATTTCTAAAAAGCCTCGCTTATTCACTGATTTCGCTTCGCTTTTTGTTTTCCAGAAAATCGCTGCGGGAAATTAGTGAAAACTTTTTCATTGCGCTTGGCGGGAAATCGGCCAGAATACGCGCATGGAAACCACGGAAAAGCGCCAGCGCGGGCGGCCGCGCGCCTTCAATGGCCCATCGGAGGCGGCCTCGGTGCAGTCGCTCGACCGGGCGCTGCGCATCCTGGCGATCGTCGCCGAGGCCAGCGGGCTGTCGTTGAGCGAGATCGCCGCGCGCAGCGGCATCGCCGCCTCTACCGCCTATCGCATGCTGACGACGCTGGAGAACCACGGCATGGTCGAATTCGATACGACCGACCAGCTTTGGTCGATCGGCGTCGAGACCTACCGGATGGGAGCGGCTTTCCTGCGCCGCAGAAAACTGGTCGACCGCGCCCGCATCGTCATGCAGGAACTGATGGAGAAGACCGGCGAGACCGCCAATCTGGGCGTCGCCGAGGACGATTGCGTGGTTTTCGTCAGCCAGGTCGAGACGCACCAGGCGATCCGGGCATTCTTCCGGCCGGGCACGCGCAGCTCCTTCCATGCTTCGGGCATCGGCAAGGCGGTGCTGGCGCATCTCGAGCCCGAGCGGGTGGCGGCCATCCTGCGCAAGGCAGGCTTGCAGCGTTATACCGACAAGACGCTGTCCGACATTTCCACCCTCGCGCACGATCTCGCGACCATCAAGCATCGCGGCTGGTCGGTCGACGACGAGGAGCGTCACCCCGGCATGCGCTGCGTGGCCGCCGCCATCTTCAACGAGTTCGGCGAGCCGATCGGCGGCGTTTCCGTGTCCGGCCCGACGGTGCGGGTGACGCCCGAACGCCTTGCCGAAATCGGCCCGCTGGTGCGTGAAGCCGCGGCCGAGGTGACCAAGATGATCGGCGGCGTGGTAGCGGGCTGATCAGGACGGCTTTTGTTTGCGCGCGAATCCTTTCCGAAAATCGATCTCGATTTTTCCGATCATGCGCCCGGCAGGGGGCTCTTGGTCGCCACATCGAAGAAATCGAGCAGGATCGCCAGCCCGACGCCGCAGGCCGTGAAGATGAGGCCGGCAATGAATATCCGGCTGGCCCGATCATGAATGGTGCGCTGCAGGGATTTGATGTCGAGCAGAATGGCGAGCGCTCGCATCTGCAAGGCAATACCGATCAGGATCGGTACGACGGCAACCAGATGGTAGGTCTGCCACGGGATCGGGTTGGCCGCCCAATGGGTGATGAAGCCCAGTGAAAACGCCAGCAGGATGCCGACGATGGTGACAGTGCCGTTACGGAAAACCGGTTCGACTCGGTCTCCTTCGGATCCTGTTTGTCCAAGCCACCCTCCCCGCATTTGGCGGTCGAGGGATAGATTAGACGCTCGCAAAATCGATGTACACCGCCGGCTGCGTCGGATTTGACCGTCTTGCCGCGGCGTTCGAATGCATGCCAAAGGGCGTGGATGCGGAAAACGGTTCAGCTTTTATCTGCCGCCTCACTTTGCGGATGCGTGGCGACGGCGCCCCAGCCCGATGCTGGCGGCCAGCGCGTCGATCCCATGCCGGTCTCGCTGACGCTCGAGGAGATCATCACCACCGGCGTCCGCCAGCGCCTGCACGACCCCGCCTCTGCCAAATTCGGGACGATGCTTGCCGGGCAGCGAACGCTGAACGGCCGCCAGGAGATCGTGGTCTGCGGCACCGTCAACGCCAGGAACGCTTCCGGCGCCTATGGCGGCGAGGAACCTTTCATCGCCAAGATCTACCCGGACGCCGGAAGCAGCTTCGAACTCGTCGCGATGGGCGATGGGTCGCCGAATGGCAGGCCTGTCGGCAAAGCCTGCCAAACCGCCGGATTGCCGATCCTCGGTCCTGACCCGAAGACTTAACTCTAAATACTTATTTCAAAACGACAAAGGGGCTGCATACAGCCCCTCTCCCGTTGTTGTTCCGGGCTCCTCTCAGAGCCGGCAATAGTGCGGATTGCCGTCATAGCCGATATAGGTGTCCGAGCCCGGATCGTAGCTGGCGTAGCGGGCGAGGCAGCGGCGGACATGCCAGGAACCGCCGCCGTATTCGTCGACATAGACCGGCTGCGGCTGCTGCTGGGAGAGAAGGCTGCCTAGGACGAAGCCACCGACACCGGCGGCGATGCCGATGCCGAGCTCGCGATTGTGGTGGTGGCCGTGGGCGGCCGAGGGCTGGACGGTGCCGATGAGCGTGCCGGCAGCGACAGTGGTGGCGATCAGGGCGGAAACGAGTGTGCGCTTGAACATGACGATCTCCTTGGTTCGTTGACCGAGGCGATCCATCCGCCTCTTGATGATCTGTCGCGGCGACACGAAAAATGGTTCGAAGATTTTTTCAGATTCTCTCGAGAGGCGGGAAGCGGCCCTTTTCGAGGGCCGCCCCTTCTATCGGCACTACGATCGAAACGCGGGGGCGGCAGCCAAAAGCACAACAAAAGCCCGGCCAAGACCGGATTGCTGCTAACTCTGCTCAGCCCATCCCCGTGACGTGGCGCAGCCAGAAAGCAAGCACCATGAAGCCGACGAAAGTGGCGACGCCGGTCCAGTCGATATTGGCCTTCTTCAGATCGCTGATGGCCTTCACCAGGAGAAGCCAGGTCACAACGATGACCGGCAGGATGATGACGAATCTGATCATGCGACACCCCGTTCAATGCCCTTGCACCTGACCAGATGTAGGAAGCTCTGCGCCGCTTTTCAGCATGCCGGCTAAGCCACGCGGTCCATTAGCAACCCAAAACGGAGTTTTGTCTTTACTGGCGCACGAAATGTGCTACCGGAGCGCCGTGCCCTTGTAGCTCAGCTGGTAGAGCAGCGGTTTTGTAAACCGAAGGTCGCGGGTTCGATCCCTGCCGGGGGCACCATCCTTCGCTCTTCCAGCTTCGGGTGGCAGGCCACCCAAACTAAGGCATATCTGGCGCCTTGGCGGAGGAGGACGGTTAGGACCAGGCCTTCTTCGTGCGATCAGAATGCGGCGACCGAAGCCGGTTGGTAGGAGAGGCCGGGAGGGCCCGATCGGTCGCCAAGTCTGCTATGATTCACCGCGAATGAGCCGCGTCGGCGGCCACTCATGAAGGAAGTTCATCCCGCCATTTGATAGCTTCCATCTCGACGCGGACCGCGTCGGGAACGTCGATGACCTGATGGACGTCGAATTGAAACGCCGGGAACGTCGAACACATTTTGTGGACTACCAGCGGGTCATCTGCCTCGAGCAGCATGCTGCCGCCCCATTCGCCCACCCGCGCCACGAAGGCATGCACCTTGACTTCGCTGGGTATTTCCCAGTGCTGAAAGATTTTCAGGATGCGCTTTTGGACATTCTCGTATTCAATCGCCGATCCCTGTGGCCGCTCGTTCCAATTTACGAGGTATTTCATAATCTCCTCCCTCTCGGGTGACCGCGAAATCCAAGCGGCATTGTAGCTTCCGAGGCGAACTTTCGATCGTCTCCTCGTTTGCTCCAATAGAGGTAGGCATCACGACACGAAGGTGGTGAGTCTGTCCGACCGTTGAGGACGATCCGATTTCAGCGCCGCAGAGTCACACAAGCAACCTGCAAGCAGCCAGAGCAGCGCACTACCAGGCAGCAGCCTCGCGGGTTGCCGCCCCGCCAAATGTGTTCCGCACCCTGACGGACTTGTAGACATAGGCAACCCAAATCCCGGTCAGAACAAATGCCGCGATAGGTGCGACCAGCGCTTCTCCCGCCAGAACCTGGCTGATTGGCGCGCCTAGAATCGCGGAGCTCCAAACAGCGTCGAGCGCGAACACAAATGGGATCGCGATCCACTGATACAGGAATAGCTGTTTGAAACGAGGGCTCCGCCGCAGCATCGCGACAAGGACAATCAGCTGCAGCAGCGTAAATCCCAACGACAGCACGATTTCACCGCAGACGGCCAAAGGGCCGTTCGGCAACGGCATGAGCTGCCGGTAACCCTCGCTCGACGAGTATAGGTCGGCCAGCGTACGGAACGGGGCCAAGCACTGGCCGATCGCCAAAAGCATCAGCCAGCCTCCAAATCCCACCAACTCGCCTGGATTCTGCGGCGATTTGCTCGCCGAGCGGACGGCAAAGAAAACAGGCACGCCGATAATCAGCAGCACGATCGCCCAATGCCAGATAGGAAACTGCATCCAACCCCTCCCATTATGCTCCTTTAGGTTGTAGCAGATTTCTATTTCAACTCAAGCAGCAACATCGAGGGAAGCCCTGCCAGCAAGACCCGTCGTCACCATATTTCCGGCAAGAGGTTATTTCCGGCAGGGTGCTGCCATGTCGCGAACACTGATCGTCATTGGCCTCAGCATAGTCGCCGTAGGCCTGCTGTGGCCCTGGTTGGCCCGCATCGGCCTTGGCAGGCTGCCCGGCGATATCGTGATCGAGCGCGAGAACTTCAGGCTCTACGTCCCCATCACGACCGGAATACTGATCAGCATCGTGCTCTCGGCCATCCTATGGCTGATCAACCGCTGAGGGATGCTGCGGCTGCAGTGAGCCATCCTTCCCCTCGCCCTCGATCGTCTCTCACACCCCAATCGCCGCCACGAGGATTCGGTTCTGCCGCCGTATCGCCGCGCGCAGCTCCGGTATCCTCGCCTCGTCGCGCTTCACGAACTCGATGAACATCATGTTCATGTTGTTGAAGATCAGCTCGCCCACGGCCGGGCCGTCTAGGTCCGAGCGCACTAGGCCGATCTGCTGCAGGCGGGCGATCAATGCGCGGATCTGCTCGGTCAGCGCGCGGTCGAGCGCCGTGTAGGTCTGGCCGAAGGGGCTGTCGGGCAACTGCGTCGAGATGGCCATCGCCTGGCGCCACATCTCCTTGCTGAGATAGTTGAGCGAGTGCTCGATATAGATGCCGATCAGCGTGTCCAGCGCATCGCCGACATTGGCCGGAGGATTGGCGACCACGCCTCGCCCGGCATTCAGCACCTCGTTGACCTCCATGGAAACGATGGCGCCGAGGATGTCGCCCTTGTTCTGGTAGTAATTGTAGATCGTGCCGATCGAGACTTCGGCCTGCGCGGCGATGGTTTCGATCTTGGCGCCTTCATAGCCAGCCTCGCGAAACAACGACGTGGCCGCATCGATGATACGGCGGTGCCGGTCCGCCTTCTGTCTTTCGCGCAATCCGCTCATATCTGCCTCTTTGCTAGAAAATCATAATTGACTCAATTTTAGAATTGGTTCAAGTTTTCTCCAACAAGCCAGCAAGGCAGGGAGAACACTCGATGACCGTCAACGCCCGGAATCCGCTTTCCGCCCTGAAATCCCATCTCGCCGCCGCCTGTGCGGCCACCGCGCTGCTCTTGGCAGCGGGCGTGGCTCAGGCTGCCGATCTCAACGCGCTGATCTGGTGCGACCATGCCGATCCGGCGCTGCTGCAGCCCTTCGAGGAGGCCAACAACGTCAAGGTCAACGTCAAGGAATTCGAGGGCACCGGCGCCGGCCTGGCGATCGTCGAACAGTCGCAGCCGGGCGACTGGGACGTGATGGTGATCGATAGCATCGACGTTCCGCGCGGCGTCGAGAAAGGCCTGTTCGAGCCGCTGCCCGAGGACAAGCTACCCTTCGCCGACCTCTTCCCGGAAGTGAAGATGGACAAGTCCACCGTCGTCGACGGCAAGCGCTACGGCATCACCGAAAAATTCGGCTACAACACCATCGGTTTCAACAAGACCAAGGTCGATCCGGCCGACATGCAGTCGTTGGCATCGCTCACCGGCGACAAATACAAGGGCAAGATCGCCATCTACGACTATTACCTCCCGGTCATCGGCATGGCGGCGCTCGCTATTGGCAAGAAGACCGCCGATCTCACCGAAGCGGACCTGCCCGCCCTTAAGGCCGAGCTACTCAAGATGAAGGCCAATGCCAAGCTGGTCGCGAGGTGACCGCCAGCCAGACGGCTCTTGCCACCGGCGAGGTCGATATCCTGGTCGGCGGCGGCGAATGGGTGACGGCAGGACTCGCCAAGGAAAATCCGGCGCTCGACTTCTCGATCCCAAAGGAAGGCGCGGTGCTCTGGTCGCAGTCGCTCGCCATGTTCAAGGATTCCAAGAACAAGGACATGGCGCTGAAGTTCATCCAGTACATCCTGAGCCCGGAAGGCCAGGCGCGCCTTGCCACGTCGTCCTGCTATTGGGGCATGCCGTCGAACAAGAAGGCGGCGCTGAGCGACGAGCAGAAGAAGATCCTGCGTTTCGACGAGCAGCCGGGCTTCCTGGCGCGCGCCCAGGCCTATCCGGCGCCGAACGCCGATCTCGACAAGAAGATGCAGGACATGTGGACCGAAATGCTGCAGGCGCAGTAAATCGGCCGATGACGTTCACGGGAAACAAGGCGCGCGCCCTGCCCTGGGCGCTTGTCACGCCGGCGCTGGCATGGACGCTTCTCTTCTTCGTGCTGCCCTTCGTCGCCATGGGGCTGTCGAGCCTCACGGCGCATGAAGGCGGTGCGTTCACTTTAGCCAATTACAGCCAGTTCTTCACCGATCCGTCCTACTGGCGGGCGATGGTGAACTCGCTGGAGGTGACGGCGATCGTCACCATCATCTCGATCCTGCTTGCCTATCCCTTCGCCTGGATCCTCGCCGAAATGGTCCCGGAACGCTGGCAGAGATTGGCGCTGATGCTGGCCGTGCTGCCGTTCTGGACGTCCTATGTCGTGCGCTCCTATTCCTGGCTGCTGGTGCTGGCGCAGAACGGCGTCGTCAACCGGGCGCTGACCGGCATCGGCCTGATCGCCGAGCCGCTGCAGCTCGCCAACACGCGTTTCGCCACCGTCACCGGCTTCGTGCATTTCTTCGTCATGCTTTTGACGCTGACCATCTTCGCCAATCTCAAGCAGCTCAGCCCGAGCTACCGCAAGGCCGCCGCCGATCTCGGCGCCGGGCCGGTGCGCACCTTCCTGCATGTCGTGCTGCCGCTCACCTTGCCGGGCATCATGGTCGGCGCCTTCCTGACCTTCGTGCTCTGCATCGGCGACTACATCACGCCGCAGATCCTCGGCGGCAATAACGAACTGGTCATGCCGCAACTGGTCATGATGCAGATTGGCCGGCGCGGCGATTTTCCGCTGGCCTCGGCGCTGTCGATCATCCTGATGGCTGTGGTCACTGTCGCCTATCTCGCCTGCGCCCGCTGGCTGAAGATCGAGCGGGCCTGACCATGCGCGCCGTCATCCGCATCGCCGCCTGGCTCTATGCCATCGCCGTTTACGGCTTCATCTTCCTGCCGGTGGTCGTGCTGGTGCTTTTCTCGCTGCAAGCGACCTCCTTCCCGATTCCGCCCTTCACCGGTCCGTCGCTGCGCTGGTACCAGGCGGTGCTGTCCGACACGCGGCTCACATCGGCGCTGGTCAATTCGCTCCTTGTGGCGGTGCTCTCCTCGCTTGCCTCCGTCACGCTCGGCTTCCTCTCCGCCTGGGGTTTTGCCCGCTTCGTGCTGCTGGGTTCGGCCCTGCTGCGCGGGCTGATCACGCTGCCGCTCACCGTCAGCTACCTCATCATCGGCATGGGCTTGCTGGTGCTGTTCAACTGGGCCGGCGTACCGAAATCGCTCATCGCCGCCGGTATCGGCCATGTCGTGATCAACCTGCCGCTCTGCTTTGCTATCATCTACAGCCAGATGGGCGACCATCAGATCAACATCGAACGCGCAGCGCGCGATCTCGGTGCCGCCGAGTGGAAGGTGCTGCTCATGATCACCGTGCCGGTGATGGCGCCGGCGATCTTTGCCGGCTTCTTCCTGTCGATGACCTTCTCCTGGGACGAATTCGTCATCTCCTTCCTGCTCACCCGTTTCGAGACGACATTGCCGGTAGAGATCTGGAACTTGCTTCGCTCAGGCCTCAATCCCAAGACCAACGCTGTCGGCTCGCTGGTCTTTGCCGTCTCCATCGTCCTGGTGGTGTTTTTCGAACTGACGCTATTGCGGAGAAAGCAGGCATGAGCGCGCCCCTCGTCGACATCCGCAACGTCTCGCATCGTTTCGGCCAGTTCCCGGTGCTGAAGAATGTCTCGCTGATAATCGAGCCCGGCAGCTACACGATCCTGCTCGGGCCGTCCGGCTCCGGCAAGACGACGTTGCTTTCGATCCTTGGCGGCTTCGTCACGCCCAGCGAAGGCAAGGTGTTTATTCGCGGCGAGGACTGCACATCCGTGCCGCCGGCGAAGCGGCCGACGACGACCGTCTTCCAGGACTACGCGCTGTTCCCGCATATGAGCGTCGGCAGCAATGTCGGCTTCGGGCTGCGCATGCAGGGCGTCGACGGCGCGACGCGGGCGACGAAATCGCGCGAGGCGCTTGCCCTTGTCGGCCTGGCCGCCGCTTTCGACAAGAAGCCGCATCAGCTCTCCGGCGGCCAGCGGCAGCGCGTGGCGCTGGCCCGCGCGCTGGTGATCGAGCCGGCGGTGCTCCTGCTCGACGAACCGCTTGGCGCGCTGGATCTCAAGTTACGCAGGCAGATGCAGGACGAATTGAAGGCGATCCAGAAGCGGGTCGGTACCGCCTTCGTTCATGTCACGCACGATCAGGAAGAGGCGATGGCGCTGGCAGACCATTGCGTGGTGATGAATGACGGACGCATCGAGGACGAGGGTCCGCCAGAGCGGGTCTATGCGCGGCCGAAGACGCGCTTTTCCGCCACCTTCATGGGCGAGAGCACGATCCTTGCCGGCAAGGCCGGCGATCCCGGGGACGGGCGCATCACGGTCATAACTTCGCTCGGCGCGGTCTCGCTACCCGGCACTTCGCCCGCCGGCGCCGGCGTTGCGCTTGCCATCCGGCCTGAGCACCTTAGCCTTGGCGAAGCGAAAGGCGATGTCGCGCTGGGTACGGCCAAAGTCAGCGACGTCGTCTTCCAGGGCAGCTTCAAGCGCGTGCTGGCCTCCTCGACGCAGGATCCTGCCTTGCAGTTCATCGCCAAGGCTCCGGCTTCGGCCTCTATCCAGGCAGGCGACACAATAGCGGTTTCATGCAACGCTCAAGACGTCATCCTGCTGGCGGACTGAGCAAATGAGCATGCTTCCAGTCATAGAAGCTCCGGATTGGTACGAAACCATCCGCATGGGCGACGACATCACGCTCATCCACGAGCCATGGATAAAACCGTTCTTCCGCTGCAACATCTGGCATGTGCGCGGCCGCGATCGCGATCTGCTGTTCGACACCGGGCTTGGCCATTTCAGCCTCCGGCGCCACGTGCCTCTGGTCACCGGGCGCAAGCTTACCTGCGTCGCCAGCCACACGCATTTCGACCATATCGGCTGCCACCACGAATTCTCGGACCGCTGCGTGCATGCTGCTGAGGCCGGCATCCTCGCCGACCCGCGCAACGAATGGACCGTCGCCGACCGTTACGCCAATGACGAGATGTTTGACGGTATGCCGGAGGGCTGGGACACGGCGCGCTACCGCATCTTGCCCGCGCCCGCCGGCCGCCTGCTCGAGCATGGCGATGTGGTCGACCTTGGCGACCGTGCCTTCAAGGTCATCCACACGCCTGGCCATTCGCCGGGCGGCATCGCGCTCTTTGAGGAGAAGACGGGCGTCCTTTTGTCCGGCGACATCGTCTATGACGGGCCGCTGATCGACGACGTCTACCACTCGGACATCGATGACTATGTGGAGACGCTGCTTGCCATGCGCGACATCGACGTCTCGGCCGTGCATGGCGGCCATTTCCCGAGCTTCGGCAAGGTGCGCTATCGCCAGCTCATCGACGAATATCTCGCGCACAGGCGCAAGGCCGGGTGCCACCTGCAGCCGAATGTGTAAAACGGTTTTCCGTCCGGAATTGCGTAAAAACAATAGTTCGAGCAGTTCGGCGTTTCCTTGAAACGATGAACTGCTCTAGAAACGCGATTGCGATCCCTGGCTTAAAGCGCCCTTTGCGGACAGGGCATTCCGGCGGCGTCGCCGCAGCGGGAGGCGGCAGGCTGCTGCGGCCGCATGCTCATCTCCTCCGAATGACGCACCAGTTCGGCGAACATGAGCGCGAAACTTCCCATCATCAGGAAGACTATGATCAGACGCGTTACCGGCAATAGACAGGTCTCTCGACTGGCCAGCCCCCGCCAACCCATCCACTGTCGGCTAACATGAGCGCTCCGGCTTTACGAGTGTTTAAGCCTCGCCTTAACCATTCCGGCCATCACATTCGTTGCACGCCTGTCACGAAGCGCGAGCGCCGCCCTCTGTTCACACGGCAACGCACGTCGCCCTTTGCAGATGCGGGCGGCGCATGCTACGCCGTCGCCGGCGCGGCCCGGCAGGCGGCCGCAGTCGCCGTCCGGGATCCATGAGCAAAGAAACCAGCCGTTTCGCCTTCGTCTCTTCCGACACCGACGACGCCCGCGCGGCGCTGGACACCTTGTCGGCGCGCTATGGGCAGGTGCCCGTCGCGGATGCCGAGATCGTCATTGCGCTGGGCGGCGACGGGTTCCTGCTGCAGACACTGCGCGACACGATGAGCACCGGCAAGAAGGTCTACGGCATGAACCGTGGCACCATCGGCTTCCTGATGAACGAATATCGCGCCGGCGGTCTCGAGGAGCGGATCGCGAGGGCGGTGTCCGAAACGATCCGCCCGCTGGAAATGGTCGCAGTCACGCATGATGGAGAATCCGTTTCGGCTTTGGCGATCAACGAAGTGGCGCTTTGGCGTCAGTCCTATCAGACCGCAAAAATCCGCATCACCGTCGACGAGCAGGTGCGGCTGGAGGAACTGAACTGCGACGGCGTGATGATTGCCACGCCGGCAGGCTCCACCGCCTATAATCTGTCCGCGCACGGGCCGATCCTGCCGCTCGATGCGCCGCTTCTGGCGCTGACGCCGGTGAGCCCATTCCGGCCGCGACGCTGGCGCGGCGCGCTGCTGTCGAACAAGGCAACGGTGCGCTTCGACATATTGGAGTCGGAAAAACGCCCGGTGAACGCCGCCGCCGACCATACCGAGGTCAAGGCGACTGCCTCGGTCACCGTCCGGGAATCGCCGACCGCGACAGCGACGTTGCTGTTTGATCCCAACCATTCTTGGAACGAGCGTATTCTTGCGGAGCATTCCGCTATTGAGCCGGCGCAAGGACAAGACCACGAATAAGCAGCGCGATTAAGGTTACGTCTTCACAATCGCTGGATTTCCCGGCCGTTTCTGTTGACAAATCGCGGACTTGCGCCTAACTGCAACCGCGATCTTGCAGGCGCGCGGCGCCTGCCGCAACGTGTGTTGCGATTTTTCCCGAACCAGCCAAAGACAGCCATCACTTGTCCGCAGACACCCAGACCGCTCAAGAAGCGTTGACTTTCACAGACCTCGGCCTGTCGCCGAAGGTGCTCTCCGCAGTCACCGATGCCGGCTACGCCAAGCCGACCCCGATCCAGGCCGGCGCCATTCCGCATGCGCTGCTCGGCAAGGATGTGCTGGGCATTGCCCAGACCGGCACGGGGAAGACCGCTTCCTTTGTGCTGCCGATGCTGACCCGGCTGGAAAAGGGCCGCGCCCGCGCCCGCATGCCGCGCACGCTGATCCTCGAGCCGACGCGCGAACTGGCGGCGCAGGTCGAGGAGAACTTCGTCAAATACGGCAAGAACCACAAGCTCAACATCGCGCTCTTGATCGGCGGCGTCTCCTTCGACGAACAGGACAAGAAGCTGGAGCGTGGCGCCGACGTGCTGATCGCCACGCCGGGCCGACTGCTCGACCACCGCGAGCGCGGCAAGCTCTTGCTCAACGGCGTCGAGATCCTCGTCATCGACGAAGCCGACCGTATGCTCGACATGGGTTTCATTCCCGACATCGAGCGCATCTGCGAGATGATCCCGTTCACGCGCCAGACGCTGTTCTTCTCGGCGACGATGCCGCCGGAGATCACCAAGCTCACCGAAAAATTCCTGCACGCCCCAGTGCGCGTCGAGGTCTCGAAGGCGGCTTCCACCGCGACCAGCATCACACAGCGGCTGGTGAAGTCCGGCACCAAGCCGTGGGAGAAGCGCGAGACACTGCGCAACCTGATCAAGGCCGAAGACGGGGACCTGAAGAATGCCATCATCTTCTGCAACCGCAAGGTCGAGGTGTCCGAGCTGTTCCGCTCGCTGCTGAAATATGATTTCGACGCCGGCGCGCTGCATGGCGACATGGACCAGCGCGCCCGCATGCAGATGCTCGCCAATTTCCGTGATGGCAAGCTGCGCTATCTCGTTGCCTCGGACGTCGCCGCGCGCGGCCTCGACATTCCGGACGTCAGCCATGTCTTCAACTACGACGTGCCGATCCATGCCGAGGACTATGTCCACCGCATCGGCCGCACCGGCCGTGCCGGCCGTTCCGGCAAGTCTTTCACCATCGCGACGCGCTCCGACACCAAATATGTCGATGCCATCGAAAAGCTGATCGGCACCAAGATCGAATGGCATGATGGCGATCTGTCGACCGTGACCGAGAGCGAGGGCGCGGACGCGCCCCGCCGTGGCCGCGCCGCGCCGCGCCGCGCCGGCCGCAAGGATGAGGATCGCAAAGGCCGCAGCGAGCGCAAAAGGGGCGCGGACCGCCACGCCAGGCATGGCGAGGACGAGACGCCGGAGACGGCGCGCGAAGAGCAGCCGGTCGCCGAGGTCGCCGACATTGCGGAGCGCCGCGCCCGCAAGGACGCGATCCGTTCCGAGAACGACCGCAAGGGTTCCGCCAACCGCAACGACCAACGCGGCGATGGCCGTTCCCAGCGTGATCACAACCGCCCTGCCCGCAATCGTCAGGAGGAAGACGACGCCACCGTCGGCTTCGGCGACGACGTGCCGGCTTTCATGCGGATCGTCGCCAAGGTCTGACCTTCGATGCCGCACCCGTGAGAAACAAAAACGGCCCCGATCGGGGCCGTTTTCTTTGTTGCCGCTTCGCCTGAAGGGTTCAGCCAAGCACCTTTTTCTGCAATTGCCCTGCTGTCCTTACATTGGCCCGGGCATCATCTTGGTCGGTTTCTCGAGCATCGGAAACTCGGCCTTGTTGCATTTCACCTTTGGATTCGTCGGGCTGAACATGCCGTTCGGATTGTCGCTGAACAGCCAGGCATGAAGGTCGTAGTGCACGAACTCCTTGGGGATAAGGGGATAGTGCCCCTCCATCGGCCCCATGAATTTCTGACCAAACAGGCTCGGCGCTTCCTTGACGTCCGGCGTCAGCGGCACCAGCCATTCCACGCCGACCAGTTTCAAGCCCTTCTTGGTCGGCTCGTAGATCAAGACATTGGGCTTCATCGGGTCGAGCTTCTTGCCGACGCTGGGAACATTGACGAAATGGACGCCCATAGCGCCCTTCGGATAGTCCATCGTGCCCGGTATCTTTTCTCCGTTGAAGTAGACGCAGCCTTCGGTCGAAAGATAGAGGTCGCGGATGGCGGCCTTGTAGTCCTCATATTTAGCGAGCGATTTTTTCAGGGCCTCGAGGTCGGCCTTGTTGGCGTCCTCGGCCCGAGCCGTGGCGGCTCCGAGCCATGCGCCCAAGAGACCAGTCAAAACGAGGACGCCGCAGCGCCCAAAGCGAGCCGTTCTTGTCATGCATTCCTCCCAGACTTTGATCCGGCCGTGCAAGACCGAGGCGGAAAAGTGCTGATTGCGCGGCCAGTTACCCGCCTCATCCCCTCTGGAACAGCATCGATGCTAGTCCTTTCCATGGCTCCCGAAAAGCATCAATTAGAACAAGCTAATGACCTAAGACCTTTGACCTATCTTTGGGTCAAGCCAAAAAAACGGCCCCAATTGGGGCCGTTTTGCTTAGTGGAGTTGCTCCACTGGATGCGGCTTTTCTCAGGTGAGCGGCGACAGCTGGATTTCGACGCGGCGGTTCTGGGCGCGGCCGGCGGCCGTCGCGTTGGAAGCGACAGGCCTCGTCTTGCCGAAGCCGGTGACCGCGAAGCGGCGGGAATCGACGCCCTGGCCCGACAGATAATTGGCGACCGCGAGCGCCCGGCGCTGCGACAGGTCGAAATTATGCTCGTCGCCGCCGGTCGAGTCGGTGTGGCCGAAGACGTCGACGGTGGTCTGGCGGAACTTGTTCAGCACCAGCGCCACCGAGTTCAGCACCGGGTAGAAGCCCGGCTTCACCGCGTCCTGGTCGACGTTGAAGGTGATGTCGGACGGCATGTTGAGGATGATCTGGTCGCCGCTGCGGGTGACGCTGACGCCGGTGCCCTGCAACTGGCGGCGCAGTTCCGCTTCGTTCTGGTCCATCGTGGCGCCGATCGCGCCGCCGGCAAGCGCGCCGATGCCCGCGCCGATCAACGCATTGCGGCGGTCATTGCCGCCGGCCAGCAGACCGAGGCTGGCACCTGCCAGGGCGCCGAGGCCGGCGCCGGCCGCGGTGTTGGAGATCTTCTGGTCGCCGGTATACGGATCGGTGGTGGTGCAGGCGCTCACGAGCACAGCCGTCGCCACGACGACGAGCACGGTCTTCTTCATAAGATGGTCCCTCTCCAAATCGCGGCCGTTGCGGCCGCGCCAAATCAGCCCTTCCGCATGCCTTGTAACATGAATTGCGGCAAAAAGCGGAACGGCAAAGTGCTACCAGAGGTTCTTGCCGTCGATCACCACCACTTCGACCTTGTCCAGGTCGAAATCGTCGAACAGGCGGGAGTTGACGCTGATCTTCGGGTTGTCGAAGTCGGGCTCACCGGTCGACCAATCGGGGGTTTCGGTGAAGGTGCCGCAGCCGCAGGTGGCGCAAAAGCCGTGTTTGATGGTTTTCGAGCCCCAGCGATAGAAGGAGACGTTCTCAGGCGGGCTGGTGAGCTTGAATTGCGATGGGACGTAGTAAGCCCAGAGCGCCCCGCGCTTGGAGCAAAACGAGCATGTGCATTGCGTGACTGTCTGCGGTGCTTCGGAAACTTCGAATGTCGTCGCCTTGCAGTGGCAGCTTCCCTTGATGGTCATGAACGTCACCTCTCCGTCGTCCGCCGCCCTTGGATCACACAATTCCGAACGGAAACCGGTGCGGAATTGCTTTAGCGGCAAGGCAACATAAAGAAGCGGTCCTGACAACTGTCTGGCAGCAGGTTTGACAGTTCAGCGCTTGCCCCCAAAGCGCGTTGCGATCTTTCAGATTCGCCCCATGCGCTTTAGGTTTTGATTTTGCGCATGTCTTTCTCCCGAAACCGGTTCCCGCTTTCGGGAGACATGCTTTAGTAGGAACGCGGCGGCACGAATAGGCAGATTGTCTTGCCGGCATCCAAGCCAGCCTGATGCGCGCACCAATGGAATTCACCGTCCGGGCTATCCTTTACCCGCTTGTCGGTCATGGGAACAACCTCACCGGTTCCGGCAATTACATACCCTTCGGGTTTCTCAAGGACCTCACCCGTGTGGGCCGTGCGGCAATCGTAGTTGGCGCAGCAGGCAAAGGGATAGCTCCAGCCCTGCGGCATGGCCGCCGTAGGCTTGGCGTCGTGCGCGAAAGCGGGCGCAGTCAGAACCGCGACCACGCCGGTGACGAGCAGGGAAAACAGGAGTCGGCCCGCCGGGTGAACGGCTTGGGCCGATCTTGACTTGGCAGCAGACATCGAAGCGTTCCTTTCGAGCATCAAGCGATTTCGCTTGCCCGTTCCCGGAACGTGTCTTCCCAGTGGCCGGATCGTCAGTCGCAGATATGCCGCGTCCGGCCATAAATGCTTCTATCCCCCAGCCCGAATGCTGGGCTGATTCCTTGGCTGGCGCAAGAAGTGGGCGCGCCCTTCGGATCACACCGGGGCTTCAGCATCAGCCACAGAAAAGGGTGCGCCGACTTGGTTAACGAGAATTAAGCGACAAGCCTGCGACCGGGGTGCCTAAGAACGAAATTCTGCTGACGGAGGTTCCGGCCCTCAGCCGGTGACATGTTCACGATATTGCGGCAGGTCGTCCGTAATCGTGAACCATGGCGCCTTGGAACCGACGAAGATGTGTGCATTCGGGCGAACGCTTGGATCGTCCATCAGCGTCCCCATGGCGACATGGACGTAGGCGCCCTCCCGCACCAATGAATAGAGCAGAGAGCCGCATTGCCGGCAATGCGCGTCGTGGCCGCTGGCATCGCCGTAGATCAGCAACGTGCCGTCGCCCGCGGTGAGCCGAAACTTGTCGCGCTCGATGCCAGCGAAGGGCTTGAAGGCGGAACCCGTGGTGCGGCGGCAGTTGGAGCAATGGCAATTGGCCGCGTAGACGAATTCGTCGGCCACCTCGTAGCAGACTGCGCCGCAGAAGCATTTTCCCGCAAGTGTACGAACCATCGGCTCTTCCGTCGCTGTGACGCGTAGGGTGCGCCCTAGAGCCGGATGATTTCAGGTCGAACCTGAAATCTGAATCCGGCTCTAAATCAAAGAGCATGATGTCGCCCGAAAACCGCTTCACACTTTTCGGCATCAGGCCCTAGTCCAGATCCGCCACCGCCTCGCCGGCGCCGCCCTCGATGCGATGGGACAGCGAGGCCTCCATGAACTCGTCGAGGTCGCCGTCGAGCACGCTTGACGGGCTGGTGCTTTCGACGCCGGTGCGCAGGTCCTTCACCAACTGGTAGGGCTGCAGCACATAGGAGCGGATCTGGTGGCCCCAGCCGATGTCGCTCTTCGACGCCTCGGTGGCGTTGGCCACCGCCTCGCGCTTCTTCAGCTCTTCCTCGTAGAGCCGCGAGCGCAGCATCTCCCAGGCCTTGGCGCGGTTCTTGTGCTGCGAGCGCTCCGCCTGGCAGGCGACCGCGATGCCGGTCGCGAGATGGGTGATGCGGACCGCCGAGTCGGTGGTGTTGACGTGCTGCCCGCCCGAGCCCGAGGAACGATAGGTGTCGATGCGGACATCGGATTCGGAAACGTTGATCTCGATCGAGTCGTCGATCACCGGATAGACCCAGACGCTGGCGAAAGACGTGTGGCGCCGCGCATTGCTGTCGTAAGGCGAGATGCGCACAAGGCGGTGGACGCCGGACTCGGTCTTGAGCCAGCCATAGGCGTTGTGGCCCTTGATCAGAACCGTGGCGGACTTGATGCCCGCCTCTTCGCCGTCATGAACTTCCAGCACCTCGACCTTGAAGCGCCGCCGCTCTGCCCAGCGCGTGTACATGCGCAAAAGCATCGAGGCCCAGTCCTGGCTCTCGGTACCGCCGGCGCCGGCATGGATTTCGAGATAGGTGTCGTTGGCATCGGCCTCGCCCGAGAGCAGCGTCTCGACCTGGCGGGCCTTGGCCTCGCCCTGCATGGAACGCAACGCGGCCTCGGCCTCGGCGACGACACCCTCGTCGCCCTCTTCCTCGCCAAGCTCGATCAGGCCGATATTGTCGTCGAGCGCTTGGGTCAGCCCTTTGACCGCCCCGATGCCTTCCTCCAGGTTCTGGCGTTCCCGCATCAGTTTCTGTGCTTCCACGGGATCGTTCCAGAGGCTGGAATCTTCCGCGCGCGAGTTCAGATATTCAAGCCGCTTGATGGCCTGATCCCAGTCAAAGATGCCTCCTCAGCAGGGTTATCGCCTGCCTGATCTCGTCGACAATGTTGAGCGTTTCCGCGCGCATGGGTCTTCGTTCTGTCCTGTTCTTCTCGTTCTTTTCGGAATCGGCGCGATACATAGGCATGCCACCGTCGCCTGTAAAGCGAAATGGGCCGGCTATCTTCTTGTCTGACCATGATCTTTTCCGAAAACCGATATCCACTTTTCGGGATCATGGTCTGGCCGGCCCATTTCGAAATTTGGAAATTTTAGTAGAGGCCGCCGCCGCCGTCCTGGATGGCTTGGTTGGCCTGCGGCGACAGCCCGGCACCGGAGCCGTTGGAGCCGTCGGCGCCCATGCCGATGACCCAATAGCTGTCGGCCGGGCCGGTGCCGGGCTTGAACGCCTCGATGATGGTGTTGGGATCGCCCTCGGCCGCGCGCATGCCGGTCTTGCGGTTGATGGCGATCAGCTTCATGCCTTCCGGAACCTGGAAGTCGACATTGGGCGTGCCGTCGAGCGCGACGCGCATGAAATCCTTGAAGATCGGCGCGGCGAGACCACCACCGGTGGCGCCCTTGCCGAGGCGCGCGGCGTGTCGTAGCCCATGTAGAGACCGACGACGAGGTTCGGCGTGAAGCCGATGAACCAGGCGTCCTTCTCATCGTTGGTCGTGCCGGTCTTGCCGGCGATGTGGCGGCCGAGCTCGGCGATGGTGGCGCCGGTGCCGCGCTGCACCACGCCCTCCATCATCGAGGTGATCTGATAGGCGGTCATCGGGTCGAGCACCTGCTCGGAATTGTCGACCAGTTCGGGCTCGGGCTGGTTTTTCCATTCCGTGGCGTTGCAACCCTCGCAGCCGCGTTCGTCCTGCTTGAAGACGGTCTTGCCGTAGCGATCCTGGATGCGGTCGATCAGCGACGGTTTGATCGACTTGCCGCCATTGGCCATGATCGAATAGGCCGATACCATGCGCATGACCGTCGTCTCGCCGGAGCCCAGCGCCATCGGCAGATAAGGCGCGAGATGGTCGTAGACGCCGAAGCGTTCGGCATATTCAACGACCAGCTTCATGCCCATGTCGTTGGCGAGCCGCACCGTCATAAGGTTGCGCGACTTCTCGATGCCGGAGCGCAAGGTGGCGGGGCCGGCGACCGTGCCGTCATAGTTCTTCGGCGTCCAGGTCGTGTTGCCGCTCTGGATGGTGATCGGACCGTCCATGATCACGGAAGCCGGCGTGTAGCCGTTGTCGAGCGCCGCCGAATAGACGATCGGCTTGAACGACGAACCCGGCTGGCGCATCGCCTGCG
Source organism: Mesorhizobium loti (assembly GCF_001510895.1). Lineage (GTDB taxonomy): Bacteria > Pseudomonadota > Alphaproteobacteria > Rhizobiales > Rhizobiaceae > Mesorhizobium > Mesorhizobium loti_A. The sequence continues at coordinate 26,679 of NZ_LPWA01000013.1, forward strand.
TCGCGCGGTTGAACTCCGACTGCGCGTAGGAGAAGCCGCCGACCATGGCCAGTACACGTCCGGTATGCGGGTCCATGGCAACGAGACCGCCTTGGACCTCCGGCGCCTGGCGGAGCGTGTAGGCATTGTCGGAGCCGTCGTTCTTCTGAACGAAGACGACGTCGCCGGGCTCCAGCACTTCCGCCGGAGATTTCGCCCTGACGGACTTGCCGTTGACGAAATGGCGCATGGCGAAGCCCATGTCGTCCTTGCTGACGGTTCCCTCGACGCGCTCCTTGACGATGTCGCCCGAGACCTGGCGTTTGGGTTGAAGTCCGATCGTCAGCCCGTCGGCCGAGCTGTCAAGCACGACAGCGAGCGTCCACTCGGGCACATCCTCCAAACCCTTGACGTTGCCGAGCGGCACGCCCCAGTCGCCGGAAATGTCGATATGGGTCACCGGTCCGCGATAGCCGCGCAACATGTCATATTTCAGAAGTCCGTTCTGCATCGCCTTGCGGGCAATGAGCTGGATCTTCGGATCGAGCGTCGTGCGCACGGACAGGCCGCCCTCGTAGAGCGCGTTCTCGCCATAGCGGGCGATGATCTGGCGGCGCACTTCCTCGGTGAAAAACTCGCCCGCGAACAGATAGGAGCCGTTGCGGCGCGGCGTCACGCCGAGCGGCTCAGCCTTGGCCTTGGCGCCCTCCTCGCGGGTGACGTAGCCGTTCTCGACCATCTGGTCGATGACCCAGTTGCGGCGCTCCAGCGCGCGATCGGCATGCTTGAAGGGGTGATAGTTGTTGGGACCCTTCGGCAGCGAAGCGAGATAGGCGGCCTCGGCGACGGTGAGCTCATTGACCGACTTGTCGAAATAGGTGAGCGCGGCACCTGCGACGCCATAGGCGCCGAAGCCGAAGAAGATCTCGTTGAGGTAGAGCTCGAGGATGCGGTCCTTCGAATAGGCCTGCTCGATGCGGAAGGCCAGGATCATCTCCTTGATCTTGCGCTCGTAGGTCTGGTCCGAGGTGAGCAGGAAGTTCTTCGCCACCTGCTGCGTGATCGTCGAGGCGCCGACCTGGCGCCTGCCGGAGCCGAAATTCTGCAGGTTGACGATGATGGCGCGGCCAAGGCCGGTGATGTCGATGCCCGGGTGGTTGTAGAAATTCTTGTCCTCGGCCGACATGAAGGCGGCCTTGACGCGGTCCGGGATCGCCTGGATCGGCAGATAGAGGCGCCGCTCGCGCGCGTACTCAGCCATCAGCGAGCCGTCGGACGCATGGATGCGCGTCGTCACCGGCGGCTCGTATTTGGCCAGCACTTCGTAGTCGGGCAGATCTTTCGTCAGATGGCTGATGTAGATGGCCAGGCCGGCGGCGACCAAAAGCGCCAGCGTCGTGCCGACGCCGAAGAAATAGCCGATGAGACGAATCATGCCCGCTCCAGTCCGAGGTTCGGGATTTTCCTAGACGAAGCCGACAGTCGCGCAAGCTTCCCGGGGCGGTTCCCAATCCGCAATGAAAAACCCATGTCGCCACCATGTGGACAAAATACGGCAGCGCGAAATTTCAGGACTCGGTCCGTTAAATAATAACGCCACGTGTTGTCGTCATGCAACGCCGCTTGTGGTTGTGGAACGGCTCACGGTTGTGGGCGGGTGCAGCCCCGTCAGCCGCCAGCCCGGGCTCCGGCTTTCGCCGCGGCGAACAGAGCAACGGCATTGGTTATGCTCTGCGCGGCCTTGCCGCGCCAGTCGGCGCTCAGCAGTTGCGCCTCGTCCTTGCTGTTGGAGAGATAGCCAAGCTCGACCAGCACGGAGGGAACGTCAGGCGCCTTGAGCACCTTGAAGCCCGCCGAGCGCTGTGGGTTGTTGATCAGGCCGACGCTGGTCGACAGCTGGCCGACCAGGGTGTGGGCAAAGCTCATCGAAAAGCCGTGCGTCTCGCGGCGGATCAGGTCGATCAGGATGTCGGTGACCTCTTTGTTGTCGTCCTCGATCTTCATGCCGGCGAACTGGTCGGACAGGTTTTCGCGATCGGCGAGCGCCTGGGCCTCGGGGTCGGAGGCCTTGTCCGAGAGCGTATAGACGGTGGCGCCGCGGAGGCCCTTGACGGCAATCGTGTCGGCATGGATGGAGATCAGCAGATCGGCTTCGTGCTGACGGGCGATGCGCACGCGGTCGTCAAGCGTGAGGTACACGTCGTTTTCCCGCGTCATGTACACATCATATTTGCCGACCGCGGCAAGCTTGTCGCGCAATTCGGTGGCAAAGGCGAGCGTGACGTTCTTCTCGACCGTGCCGCCGGTACTCTCCGCGCCGCCGTCGACACCGCCATGTCCGGGATCGACGACCACGGTGAAGCGATGTCCGGGCGCCGAGACCGGCCCGGTGCCGACGCGGCCGCCTTTGTCGGCGGAAACGGTCGAGCCGGTTGTCAGCGACTGGTTGGCCAGAGCTGCATCGAACTCCCGTTCCGATGCGGCCGACATGTCGATGGCGATGCGATAGCCGCTGCCGTCATCGTTCTTCAGCACGTCGAGCTTGTCGACGGCGAACGGCCCCTTGCCGGTAAGGATCAGCCGCGAGCCCTGGCCCTGGTCGCCAAAGCGGACCGCGCGCACCAGCCCGCGCGGCTTCACGTCCTTGGCGTTGAGCGCGAATCGCGTGCGCGGCAGGTCGACGACAAGGCGGTTGGGACCGCGCAGCAGGAACCACTTCACGTCCGGCTCACGGTCGAAGGTCATGACGATGCGCATCTTGGTGGCGTCGCCGGCCATCTTGTAGCCGGTTGCGCCAAGCAGCCCATCGGCCCGCGCGGCGGCGGTCAGGCCAAGCAGGACTGCCAGCAGAAAAAGCGCCCTCGCCATAGGCCGGAGATGCCCAGCGGCGCCACGCCCCTTGTCTGCGGTGCCTGCCAGTCCCATCTCTTGTCCGTCGCTCCCGGTTTGGCGCCTTGCGCCGGGTCGTTTCGCAGAAGGGCCTGTCTGGCAGCCAACTCGATTAACGATTGGTATCCAGAGAAGGTTAACCAAGCCTTTTCATGCAGCGGGTGGAGCACGATCTTCCCCAACGGAAGCGCTTTTTGCCGGCATCCGAAATCGGGGTTGCCTTCCACCACGCCAAATCATAAAAGCGACATTGGATCACTGCAATCCTGGAACCGCCCGCCTCTGCAGTTTCCCGCCAGGGGTAAGAGGCGCTTCCGGGTTTCGGGCGATCGCGACGATTTTCGCAGGCGTGCTCCCGTGGCGGGGGAATCGCTTGCGCGATGAAAACGGCCGGGATGTCCCGCGCCGGCTCTGTGCGAGCAAACAAGCTGGTCCGGCTCAGCCCGGGCTTGGTTCAAAAGGTTCTGCTGGGTGCCGATGGCTTCAAGCGCAATCATGGAAAGGTCCGCATCGAACCGCGCCATTGTGGCTGCGGGCGGCACCGCCATCGCGTTGAAGCAGCGGCCGGCGGACATTCAATTATCCGGCATCCACACAAATCCAGGCACACAGCGGCGAGGTCTGCCTCGCCAGCTGCGGCTGATGGCTGCCGGGAGGAAACGAAATAATGCCCAACAAGATGCTGATAGACGCCTCCCACCCGGAGGAAACACGCGTTGTTGTCGTTCGCGGTAACCGCATCGAAGAATTCGACTTTGAATCCCAGGACAAGAAGCAGCTCAAAGGAAACATCTATCTCGCCCGCGTAACCCGAGTCGAACCTTCCCTTCAGGCAGCCTTTGTCGAATATGGCGGCAACCGTCACGGTTTTCTCGCCTTCAGTGAAATTCATCCCGACTACTACCAGATCCCGGTCGCCGACCGTCAGGCCCTGCTGCGCGCCGAAGCGCAGGAGGCCGAGGACGAAGACGACGAGGAGGCCGAGGCCGGCGAGGAGCAGCAGGCGCGCGATCGCGGCAGCCGTCGCAGCCGCCGGCGCGGCGGCAAGAATCGCGACCGGGCCGAGCAGAAGCGCGGCGCCGATGCTGCCGGTTCCGAGGAAAATAGCGAAAATGCTGAGCACGCCCCCGCTTCGGAAGAAGCTGGCAATGAGGCCGGCGAAGCAACCGATGCCCCGGCGGAGAACGCCGAAGCGGCCGCCGAGACCGTCGAGGCCGTAGCCGAGGCAGCCGGCGAACAAGAAAACAAGGCGCCCGAGGCCAGCAGCGACGCTGCTGAAGGCGAAGCCGCCGAGCATGAGGATAGACAGCCATTTGAAGGCGGCCCCTCCTCGATGGCTGCGAGCGTCGATGCGGATGTGATTTCCGAAGCGGTGCCGCAGGCTGAATCCACCAGCGAGGTCGCATCGGCGGACGAAGCCGCTCCCAGCGATAGCGATCGCGGCATGCTCGAAGAGGTCTCATCCGCGCATTCGGACGAGCACGAGATCGAATCGGTCGGCGCCGAGGACGCGCTGGAAGAGGTCCGCAACCGCCGCAAGCCGGTCCGCCGCCAGTACAAGATCCAGGAAGTCATCAAGCGCCGCCAGATCCTGCTGGTCCAGGTCGTCAAGGAAGAGCGCGGCAACAAGGGCGCGGCGCTGACCACATATCTCTCGCTCGCCGGCCGCTATTCGGTGCTGATGCCCAACACCGCGCGTGGCGGCGGCATCTCGCGCAAGATCACCAATGCCCAGGACCGCAAGCGGCTGAAGGAGGTCGTCGCTGACCTCGAGGTGCCGCAGGGCATGGGCGTCATCCTGCGCACCGCCGGCGAAAGCCGCACCAAGGCCGAGATCAAGCGCGACTACGAATATCTCATGCGGCTTTGGGAAAACGTCCGCAATCTGACACTGCAGTCCTCGGCCCCTGCCCTGGTCTATGAGGAAGGCAGTCTGATCAAGCGTTCGGTGCGCGACCTCTACAACAAGGATATCGACGAGATCCTGGTCTCCGGCGAGGACGGCTATCGCGAGGCCAAGGACTTTATGCGCATGCTGATGCCGAGCCACGCCAAGGTGGTTCAGCCCTATCGCGACACCACCCCGATCTTCGTGCGCAACGGCATCGAAGCGCAGCTCGACCGCATGCTGCAGCCGCAGGTGACGCTGAAGAGCGGCGGTTACATCATCATCAACCAGACCGAGGCGCTGGTCTCGATCGACGTCAATTCCGGCCGCTCCACCAAGGAGCATTCGATCGAGGACACCGCGCTCCACACCAATCTGGAGGCCGCGGAGGAAGTCGCCCGGCAGCTGAGGCTGCGCGACCTTGCCGGCCTGATCGTCATCGACTTCATCGACATGGAGGAGAACCGCAACAATCGCTCCGTCGAGAAGCGGCTGAAGGATCACCTCAAGAACGACCGCGCCCGCATCCAGGTCGGCCGCATCTCGCATTTCGGCCTGATGGAGATGTCGCGCCAGCGCATCCGCGCCAGCGTGCTGGAATCGACGATGAAGCCCTGCCCGCATTGCGGCGGCACCGGCCATGTGCGCTCCGACTCTTCGGTGGCGCTGATGGTGGTGCGGGCGATCGAGGAATTCCTGCTCAAGGATTCGCGCAGCCACATCACCGTGCGCACGCCGGCGGCGACGGCACTCTATGTGCTCAACCACAAGCGCGCCAATCTGGTCGAGCTCGAGGCCCGGTTCGGCCTGACCATCACGCTCGAAGCCGACGAGACGCTGGGCGCGCAGCATTACGCAATCTTCCGCGGCGCCGTGGCGGAGAAGCCGGAAGGCTTTGTCGAGGTGCGCAGCCTGCCGACCTATGCCGAGCCGGAAGAGCCGGAGGACGAGATCGTCGTCGAGGAGGAAGACGAGGTTTCGGTCGAGGCCGAACAGCCGCGCCACCCGCAGCAGGGTCAGCATCAGCAACGCCCGGAGGACGGCGAAGGCCGCAAGCGCCGCAAGCGTCGTCGCCGGCGCGGCGGCAAGGATCGCGACCGCGAGCATGGTGCTCATGGCGACGCTGTTTCGGCCCCCGCGCCGGCGGATGCCGCTGCGTCGGCAGGCGAAGCAACAGCCGAGGCAAAGGCTGAAGCATCGGCGGACGTGGAAGCGACTGCAGAAGCACCCGAAGAAGGTAACGGCAAGAAGCGCCGTCGCGGCAAGCGCGGCGGCAAGCGCAATCGCCGCGAAGACGGCGAAGCCGCTGCCGATGCCACCGGCGAGACGGCCGATGGCATCGAAGGCGAGGAAGCGGAAGCCGAAGCTGCCGAAGGCGCGCCGCAGGTAGCGGCAGCCGAAGAGCAGGCCGCGCCCTCGCCTGCCAATGACGATGCTCCGGAGACGGAGAAGCCAAAGAAGCCGCGCCGTGCATCGCGAGCCAAGAAGACTGCCGAGCAAACGGTGGCCGAGGCCGCGCCAGAGCCGGTCGCGGAACTTGCCGCCGCGCCTGCGGCCGCCGAACCGGAGCCGGCAGCCGCTGCTTCCGCTTCGGCCGAGGAGCCCGTCAATGCGCACCCGACGCGGCGCAAGCCCCAGTCGATCGACGCGCCGGTCGTTCCCGTCGTTTCGTCCAGCGTCACCGAGGCGGCCAAGGCCGAAGAAAAGCCGAAGCGGGCAGGCTGGTGGCAGAGAAAGGGCTTCTTCTAAGCCTTTCAACCTGTTAGGCTGATTTGTTAGCAAAATCCCGCGCTGTTCGGCGCGGGATTTTTCTTTTCAGGTCGCTTCCAGTTCCGGTGCCTGAACCGCAGATCAAGGCGCGAAGATCGACCAGTTCATCATCCTGGCGAGCTTTTCCAGGGCGATCGAGCCGAGCTTGGAATTGCCGTTCTCGTTGAGGCCGGGCGACCAGACGGCGAGCGAGGCTACGCCCGGCACGATCCCAAGAATGCCGCCGCCGACGCCACTTTTCCCAGGAATGCCGACGCGGAAAGCGAAGTCGCCGGAGCCGTCATAGTGGCCGCAGGTCAGCATCAGCGCGCCGATGCGGCGCGCCCGCTCGGTCGATACGACCGAATGTCCTGTGGCCGGGTTGCGGCCGCCATTGGCAAGGAAGCGGCCGGCCATGGCGAGCTGCCGGCAGCTCATGGCAATGGCGCAGTGGTGAAAATAGACGCCCAGCGCCAGCTCCGGCTCGTGATGGAGATTGCCGAAGGATTTCATGTAGTTGGCTAAGGCGAAATTGCGGTAGCCGGTGGCGCGCTCGGAGGCCGCGACCTCGCGGTCGATGATGATCGTGTCGTCGTCGGCGAGGAACTGGACGAAGCGCAGGATCTCGCCGATCGCCTCGCGCGGCTGATGACCGGCAAGCAGGATGTCGGAGATGACGATGGCGCCGGCATTGATGAACGGATTGCGTGGAATGCCGTTCTCGTGCTCGAGCTGGACGATCGAGTTGAACGGATTGCCGGAGGGCTCGCGGCCGACGCGGTGCCAGAGCGCATCGCCGACCTTGCCGAGCGCCAAGGTCAGAGTGAACACCTTCGAGACGCTCTGGATCGAAAAGGGCTGATCGGCATCGCCCGCAAGGAGGACGCGCCCGTCATTGGTCACCGCGGCAATGCCGAATTTCTTCGGGTCGACCTTGCCAAGCTGCGGAATATAGGTGGCGACATTGCCACGATCGGTGCGCTCCGCCATTTCGGCGGCCACTTCGGCCAGCGCCTGCTCGAGTTCCGGCATGGCGTCTATTTCAGCCAACGTTCGATACGGGCCAGCGCCTCGACCATGTCGTCATGGCCGCCGGCATAGGAAAAGCGCATGGTGCGGTGGCCCTGCAGCGGATCGAAGTCACGGCCGGGCGTCGCCGCCACATGCGCCTCGGCCAGCATCTTGCGCGCGAAGGCCATGCTGTCATTGGTGTGCCTGGTGACGTCGCAGAAGGCATAGAAGGCGCCGTCCATGGGTGCCGCGAGCGCGAAGCCGAGCTCCGGCAGGCGCTTCATCAGAAGGTCGCGGTTCCAGGCATAGCGGGCCTTCACCGCTTCCAGTTCTTGCGTGGCCCTGAAGGCCTCGATGGCGGCGATCTGCGACAGTTCCGGCGGCGAGATGTAGAGGCTCTGGGCAATGCGCTCGACCGGCCGCACCAGTTCCTCAGGCAGCACCATCCAGCCGATGCGCCAGCCGGTCATGCAATAGTATTTGGAGAAGGAATTGATCACCGTCACGCCGGCGCCGTAGGCAAGTGCTGTGACATCCGGCGCGGCGTAGGCCAGCCGGTGGTAGATCTCGTCCGAGATCACCGCGATGCCGAGCTCCTCCGCCGTTTTCACCAGCGCGGAAAGCTCATCCGCCGGGATGATCGCGCCGGTCGGGTTGGCGGGGCTGGCGAACAGCACACCTTTCAAGGGTTTCTCGCGGTGCGCGGCCTTCAAGTGATCGGCATGCAGGTAGGCTTCCGACCCGAGCTCGATCTCGACGATCTCGATGCCAAGCGCGGCCATGATGTTGCGGTAGGCCGGATAACCAGGCGCAGCGATGGCGACGCGGTCGCCCGGATCGAACATCGCCAGGAAAGCCAGGTTGAAGGCGGCGGACGAACCCGTGGTGACGGCGATGCGGCCAGGCGCAACATCGATCCCGTAGTGCTCGCCATAATGCGCGGCGATCGCCTTGCGCAGTTCGGCCAGACCCAAAGCGTCGGTATAGCCGATGCGACCGTGCTTGAGAGCCGCGGCCGCCGCCTCTCGGACACCGACCGGCGCGGGATCCGACGGCTGGCCGACGGCCATCGATACCACGGGCACGCCGGTAGCCTTCAGCCGGTTGGCTTCGGCCAGGATGTCCATGGCGTGGAACGGCTCGACTTCCCCCCGGCGCGAAAGCGAAACGACCATTTGACCTCTTCCAACTGCCGTTATCCGGCGAAATTCCGGACGGAAACCGTCGCAGACTTGCCCTTGAGCTGCCGCGGTTCGAGGGCAGCGCCGCACAAATGCCCGATTGATGTGGGGATCACAAGCGCGCAGGAAGTTATCGGCGCCGACTTTCCATCCTTCGCCCGCTCGTCTACCAGTGGACCAGTCATGTTGAGCCGACCCGAACTATGATAGCCAGATCGAAAATAGGGCGAACCGCGCGCGGATTCGCGACACTTCTGCTTGCCGCCGCGGTCACGGTATCGACGTCCGTGAGCGCCTTCGCGCAGGGCGTGCCGGTGGTGCGCGACGCCGAGATCGAAGCGCTGGTGCGCGACTATGCCCGGCCGATCTTCAGGGCGGCGGGCCTCGCCAATGACGGCATCGACATCGTTCTCGTCAACGATCAGAGCTTCAACGCCTTCGTCACCGGCCGCCGCCTGTTCATCAACACCGGCGCGCTGGTGACGGCCGAAACGCCGAACGAGATCATCGGCGTCATCGCGCATGAGGCCGGCCATATTGCCGGCGGCCACCAGCAGAAATTGCGCGACCAGCTCGACCGCGCCAAGACCATGGCCATCATCGCCACGCTGCTCGGCGCGGGTGCGATGGTGGCCGGCGCCACCACCAACAGCCGCGGCCTTGCCGGCGCGGGCATGGGTGTCGCCGCCGGCGGCGGCGAGATGGCGCAGCGCAGCATCCTTGCTTATCAGCGCAGCGAAGAAATCACCGCCGACCGCTCGGCGATCACCTATCTCAATGCCACCGGCCAGTCCGGCATGGGCATGCTGAAAACCTTCGCCCGCTTCCAGAGCGCGCTTTCGCTGTCGGGCACGCAGCTCGATCCTTACCGGATCAGCCATCCGATGCCGCAGGAGCGCATCGCCAACCTCGAAGTCCTGGTCAAGGCGAGCCCTTATGTCAACGATGTCGACCCGCCAGCGCTGCAGCAGCGGCACGACATGATGCGCATCAAGATCGCCGCCTATATGCAGGGCCAGGCGGCCGTGGCGCGGCTGATGCGCAAGAACCCGACCAGCCTCGCCTCGCGCTATGGCGACGCGCAGCAGACCTATCTCTACGGCAATCCGGGCGCAGCGCTGACGAAGACCGCGGCGCTGATCAAGGAACAACCGAAGAACCCCTATTTCCAGGAATTGCGCGGCGACATCCTGATGAAGGTCAACAAGCCCAAGGATGCCGCGGATGCCTATGCCAAGGCCGTCAGCCTCGATCCGGCGCGGTCCGGGCTGCTGTTGGTCTCGCTCGGCCAGGCGCTTATGGCGGTCGGCACGCCGGATTCAATCAAGAAGGCGGTGACCCAGCTCACCAACGGGATTGGCCGCGACAAGGACAATGCGGAAGCCTATCGCTATCTGGCGCAAGCTACGGCGAATTGGGACAAATCCCGGCCGCCGATCTCGCGACCGCCGAAGGGCACTTCTATTCGGCCGACTACAAGAATGCGAAAATCTTCGCCATGCGGGCTCAACAGAAGTTGAAGCGCGGCGAGCCCGGCTGGCTTCGCGCTCAGGATATCATAAACTACACACCATCGAACAAACTCAAATGAACGTCCCGGCCGTGCGCGGCGACTAAAATGGACCGGGACAGGCAGAAGGAAATGATCATGAACAAGGCAATCCTGCTCGGCAGCGCCGGCGTGGCGGTAGCGCTCGGCATGCTGGCATTCGGCTTCGTGGCAGGAAGCCCGCAGGCCGCGAAGGCCGATACGACGCAAGCCATCCAGGTGGCCTCCACGGACAGCAAGATCGATCGCAAGGAGGTCGAAGGCATCATCCGCGACTATCTGTTGAAGAACCCGGAAGTCCTGCTCGAGGTCCAGGACGCGCTCGAGGCCAAGCAGAAGGAAGAGCAGCGGCTCGCGGCGCTCGGCGTCATCAAGGATGCGAAGGACGAGATCTTCAACTCCACCTTCGACGGCGTCGTCGGCAACCCGAAGGGCAAGGTCACAATCGTCGAGTTCTACGACTACAATTGCGGCTTCTGCAAACGTGCCATCGAGGACATGAAGGCGCTGACCAAGGCCGATCCGGACCTGCGCTTCGTGCTCAAGGAATTCCCGATCCTCAGTCCGGATTCGCAAAAGGCCAGCGTGGTGTCGATGGCCTTCCACCTGATGATGCCGGAGAAGTACGGCGAATTCCACACCGCGCTGCTCGGTGGCCAGGGCCGCGCCACCGAGGCGACCGCCATGAAGGTCGCGCTTTCGCTCGGCGCCGACGAAGCGAAGCTGCGCGAGAAGATGAAGGATCCGAGCATCAACGAAGCGCTCTCGCGGACCTACGACCTCGCCACCAAGCTGTCGATCACCGGCACGCCGTCCTACGTGGTCGGCAACGAGGTGGTGTTCGGCGCGCTCGGACAACAGGTTCTGGCGGAAAAGATCGAGCAGGCAAAGAGCGCGCTCTAAGTAATTGCGGGCCGCGCCAGCAGGCGGTTTTCCGCCTGTTGTGGACAGCGAAAGAACGCACTTGCGCTCTTTTCGCGGGCGGCTATGCCCATTATAGAGGTCCGGCGCGCCGGCTTGAGGCCGGCGCCGAAGAGGTCGGCATATTTGAAAACGATTTTCGTCCTGAACGGTCCCAATCTCAATGCACTCGGCAAGCGCGAGCCGGGCATCTATGGCGGCAAGACGCTTGCCGCCATCGCCGAGGACTGCAAGGCAGCAGGCAAGGCGCTTGGACTCGCGATCGATTTTCGCCAGTCCAATCACGAGGGCGATCTCGTCGACTGGATCCAGGAAGCCGGCGACAAGGCGGCAGGCATCGTCATCAATCCCGGCGCCTACAGCCACACCTCGATTGCCATCCACGACGCTATCCGGGCGATTGCGCCGCTGCCTGTCGCGGAAGTCCATCTTTCCAACATCCACGCGCGGGAGCCTTTCCGCCACGTCTCCATGGTCGCGCCGGTCGCTGTCGGCATGATTTGCGGGTTCGGGCCAATCGGCTACACGCTTGCGCTGCAGGCACTGGCGGCACGCCTGTGACCGGCTCCCAAACAGAAGGCTCGAAAATGTCGATAAAGAAGAACGGTGTTGACCAGCAGCTGATCCGCGATCTGGCGGGCATACTGAACGACACCAACCTGACCGAGATCGAGGTCGAGCTCGGCGATCTGAAGGTGCGCGTGTCGCGCCAGTCGCAGGCCGTCCATGCGGTCGCCGCTCCGCTTCCTATCCCAGCCGCGGCGGCGGTTGCCGCGCCGGTCCAATCGGCAGTGGCGGCAGCGGCTGGGGCGGTAGCCGACCCTTCCAAGAACGCCGTGCCCTCGCCGATGGTCGGCACCGCATATCTGGCGCCCTCGCCGGACGCGAAGGCGTTCATCGAGATCGGCCAGAAGGTGAAGGAAGGCCAGACGCTGCTCATCATCGAAGCGATGAAGACGATGAACCAGATTCCCTCGCCGCGCGCCGGAACGGTGACGGCGATCCTGATCGAGGACGCCCAACCGGTCGAATACGGCATGCCGCTCGTGGTCATCGAGTAGAGCCGGGGAACAGCGGGCAGATGTTCCAGAAGATCCTCATCGCCAATCGCGGCGAAATCGCACTCCGAGTGCTGCGCGCCTGCAAGGAGCTCGGCATCCAGACGGTGGTGGTCCATTCGACGGCCGATTCCGACGCCATGCATGTGCGGCTTGCCGACGAGAGCGTCTGCATCGGTCCGCCACCCTCGCGCGAAAGCTATCTCAATATCCACCAGATCGTGGCCGCCTGCGAGATCACCGGCGCGGACGCCGTGCATCCGGGCTACGGCTTCCTGTCGGAAAACGCCAAGTTCGCCGACATCCTCGCCGCCCACAACATCACCTTTATCGGCCCCTCGGGCGACCATATCCGCATCATGGGCGACAAGATCGAGGCCAAGCGCACGGCAAAGCGCCTCGGCATCCCGGTCGTGCCGGGCTCCGATGGCGCGATCAGCGACGAGAAAGAAGCAAAGCGCGTCGCCGCCGAGATCGGCTACCCGGTGATCATCAAGGCTTCGGCCGGCGGCGGCGGCCGCGGCATGAAGGTGGCGCGCACGGAGGCCGACCTCGAAGTGGCGCTGCAGACGGCAAAGTCGGAAGCCGGCGCCGCCTTCGGCGACGACGCCGTCTATATCGAGAAATATCTGGAAAAGCCGCGTCATATCGAATTGCAGGTGTTCGGCGACGGCGCCGGCCGCGGCGTGCATTTCGGCGAGCGCGACTGCTCGCTGCAGCGCCGCCACCAGAAGGTCTGGGAGGAGGCGAACTCCCCCGCCCTCAATGCCGAGGAGCGCGCGCGCATCGGCGGCATCTGCGCCAAGGCGATCGCCGATCTCGGCTATTCCGGCGCCGGCACCATCGAATTCCTCTACGAGAACGGCGAGTTCTATTTCATCGAGATGAACACCCGCTTGCAGGTCGAGCATCCGGTGACCGAAGCGATCACCGGCATCGACCTCGTGCACGAGCAGATCCGCGTCGCCTCGGGCGCCGGGCTGTCGGTCAGGCAGGAAGACATCAAGTTCAACGGCCACGCCATCGAGTGCCGCATCAACGCCGAGGATCCGCGCACCTTCACGCCGTCGCCCGGCACGATCACGCATTTCCACACGCCCGGCGGCCTCGGCATCCGCGTCGATTCCGGGGTCTATTCCGGCTACAGGATCCCGCCCTATTACGACAGCCTGATCGGCAAGCTGATCGTGCATGGACGCAACCGCGTGGAATGCATGATGCGGCTGCGCCGCGCGCTCGACGAGTTCGTCGTCGACGGCATCAAGACGACGCTACCGCTTTTCCGCGACCTGGTCGGCAATCCGGACATCGCCAATGGCGACTACGACATCCACTGGCTCGAAGAATATCTGGCCAAGGAGGGTTAGGGTTTGTCGATATTCAGGTGACGCCGCCCTGCCCTAAGCGCATCGCTTTGAAACAGATTCAGATGACGCGCTTCAAACCTTTGTTTTGATGCATGTCGTACTCCCAAATCGCTGCGCACTTTTGGGCAACATGCGTTGTGGTCTTGCGGTTATAATGGCGCAATGACTCGTCCCTACGCGCCCGGCTACCGCATCCCGACCGACCTGCTGCTGAAAGCCTATGCCTCGGGCGTCTTCCCGATGGCTGAGAGCGCGAACGACCCGGAGGTGTTCTGGGTGCGTCCGGAAACGCGCGGCATCATCCCGCTCGACGGCTTCCATACGCCGCGCAGCCTGAAGAAGACGATCCGCAGGCATCCCTTCGACATCCGCTACGATTTCGACTTCGAGGCAACGATCGACGGCTGCGCCGAAAAAACGCGACGAGCGCCGCTCGACCTGGATCAATGCGCCGATCCGCGAAGCCTATATCGAGCTCTACCGGCTGGGCCACTGCCATTCGGTCGAGGCTTGGCGCGCGGGCCGGCTAGTCGGTGGGCTCTACGGCGTTTCGCTCGGGCGTGTCTTCTTCGGCGAGAGCATGTTCGCCAAGGAAACCGACGCCTCGAAACCTGCCTCTACTATCTTGTCGAGCGGTTGAACGAACGCCGCTTCGCGCTGCTCGATACACAATTCACCACCGAGCACCTCAAGCGCTTCGGCGCCGTCGACGTGCCGCGCAGCCGCTATGAGAAGATGCTGGCCGAGGCCCTGAAGGGCGACGCGACTTTCTACCCCTGACACGCGACGCCTTACCGGCCGGCCGATGTTTCCATCGGCGTCTGCGCATGGAACATCATCTTCCAGCCGTCGGCGCGATGGACATAGCCAGTGCTGACGAGAGCGGCGTAGGGCTTGCCGTTTTCCCGTGTCGCGCGTGCCTCGTAGGTCAGCATGACGATATCGCTTCCGGGTTCGACCATGCCCTTCAGCCTGATGTCGAGGTCGCGCCAGCGATCGGGCTTGCTCGCGGTCTTGGCCAAATCGGCATTGGTCATTGCCTGCGCCATGCCCGGGAAGGCGACCAGGCACTCCCTGTCGGCATTGGCCGCATAATACGCTGAGTCGCCCGTCCAGAATCCTTTCTCGATATCGAGAAGCTCTTCCTTGTTGACGGTGATCGGCTTAATCTTGGCCATAGTGGAATCCTCCCGCCGCTGTCGCCGTTTACCAACGGATTGCGAAAACGAGAGTTCCGAGGTCAGTTGGCGTCGGTGGTATCCGTGCCGTCCGGCGCAGGCGCAGCATCCGTCGGCTCAGGCGCGGTTCCGGCCGGCTGCTCCTGCGCGGGCGCCTTCGGCTTGCCCGTATCGGCCTTGGCGGCGGTCGGCGGCGGAACGTCCGACTTCTGCTTGCAGGCCTTCAGCCAGACGTCATAGACCGCATGCTCGACGGCGTTGAGACCGGGGCTTTCGGCGAACATCCAGCCGGTGAAGATGCGGCGGATCTTGCGGTCGAGCGTGATCTCGTCGACCTCGACGAAGGAATCGGTCTTCGGCTGCTCGGTCTCCGGCCGCGAGTAGCAGACGCGCGGCGTCACCTGCAGGGCGCCGAACTGCACCGTCTCGTCGATATAGACGTCGAAGGTAATGATGCGCCCGGTGATCTTGTCGATGCCGGCGAATTCGGCGACCGGGTTGGTGACGCGGTCGGAGGTCGCGGGCGCGACCGGCGCCTGCGGTGCAGCGAACGCGGCGGTCGAGGTGGCCAGAATGGAAGCTGCCGCGAACAGCGCCTTTGAGATTCGGCCGAAAGAGTTCATGCGAAGATACCGGTGGTTGCGCCCGGGTGATTCTCTCAATCGCCCAAGGCTAGTCATGGCTGCGATATCAGCAAGCAGCTAAACGCCAATTGTGGCGACAAAGGACCGAAAACGCGTTTACGAACCGGGCGTCCAGGCGTCGTAGTCGCCAGTCACCTGGGGGCGATGCTGGTTGGTCAGGATGGAACCCTGCGGGCGATAGGCGCCGGGCGTCCGGTCAGGTTCGGCCGATGCGGCTTCTGCACTCACGGGCCTTATAGCTCTCGCTCGAGGGAGGCGTATCGGCGCGGTGATGGATCCAGCCGTGCCAGCCCGGAGGGATCTTCGAGGCTTCGGAATAGTCGCGATAGATGACCCAGCGGCGGGTGCGGCCTTCCGAATCGACGCCGCCCTCATAGTAGATGTTGCCGGCCTCGTCCTCGCCGACCTTCTTGCCGAAACGCCAGGTGTGGAAGCGCGTGCCCAGCGTCTGGCTGTTCCACCAGGTGAAAAACTGCAGCAGGAAAGTCTTCATCCAGATCCTCGTGGCGGCAGCAGCCGCGCTGTTTCCTGCTTATGGCGTCAGGTCAGCGCGAAGGCAAGGGTTTTGCCGCGCCCGCGATGTAAATGCTTCGTGCGCTAAATCGATACACGCGCGGCGATGCCGCCACCTCCGCTTGCCAAGCACGGCATGTGTTTCTAAAGCTCGCTCGCCCGGCAAGCGGACATCTGACCCGCGCCAGTTGAGGAGGTGACGATTGGCCCAAGAACGATCCGCCGGCAATCGGATCGGTGCCGAAGACATTCGCCGCCGCAAGGGTGGCGTGCCGATCGTCTGCCTCACCGCCTATACCTATCCGATAGCCCGCATGCTCGATGCGCATGTCGATCTGCTTTTGGTCGGCGACAGCGTCGCATGGTGCTGCATGGCCATGCCACGACGCTCGGCGCCTCGCTGGAGATGATGATCGCGCATGGACAGGCGGTGATGCGCGGCTCGACAAAAGCCTGTGTCGTCGTCGATATGCCCGCGGGCAGCTACGAGGCCTCGCCGGCGGATGCCGTTGCCTCGGCCCAGCGGATTGTCGAGGAAACCGGATGCCAGGCGGTGAAGCTCGAGGGCGGTGTCGATATGGCCGCGCAGATCGCGGCAATCGTGGCCGAAGGCATCCCGGTCATGGGCCACATCGGCCTGCAGCCGCAATCCGTGGAAAAGGACGGCGGCTACAAGATCAAGGGCCGGACCGAGGAGAACATCGCTGCGCTTTTTCGCGATGCCGAGGCGGTCGAAAAGGCCGGCGCTTCTCGGTCGTCATCGAAGGCACGGTGGAGGCGGTGGCCTCGGATCTCACCCGCCATATCGCGATCCCGACCATAGGTATCGGCGCCAGTGGCGACTGCGACGGCCAGATCCTGGTCATCGATGACATGATCGGCATGACCGTCGACCGCGTGCCGAAATTCGTCAAGGAATACGCAAACCTGCGCGACACCATTTCGGATGCGGCGGCGCGCTACGCCACCGAGGTGCGCGGCCGCGTATTTCCGGGGCCGGACCACGTCTTTTCGGCGACATCGGACAGGGACAAGCCATGAGCGCGCCAATCGTCGTCGACAATGTCGCCGCACTTCGAGCGCAGATCCGGAACTGGCGCCGGGACGGTCTCAAGGTCGCCTTGGTGCCGACCATGGGCGCCCTGCATGACGGCCACATCTCGCTGGTCAAGATCGCGCTCGAAGAGGCCGAGCGTTGCGTCGTCTCGATCTTTGTCAATCCGACCCAGTTCGCGCCGACCGAGGACCTGGACAAATATCCGCGCCAGCTGGCCCGCGATCTCGACCGGCTGCGGGAAGCCGGCGCGCATCTCGCCTACACGCCGGGTGTCGCGGACATGTACCCGGCCGGCTTTGCCACCAAAATCTCGGTTGGAGGCCCCTCTGCCGGCCTCGAAACGGATTTCAGGCCGACCTTCTTCGACGGCGTCGCAACGGTGGTGGCCAAGCTTTTCCTGCAAGCGGCGCCCGATTGCGCCGTGTTCGGAGAGAAGGATTATCAGCAGCTTTGCGTCGTCAGGCAGCTTTGCCGCGACCTCGACCTGCCGGTCGAGATCATCGGCGCACCGACGGTGCGTGACTCCCATGGCCTCGCCATGTCATCACGTAACGCCTATCTCAGCGAGGCCGAGCGTGGCGTCGCGCGCAAGCTCAACGTGGTTTTGCGTCAGACCGCGGCGGAACTCGCGTCCGGCGCGGATGAGGCAAGCGCCGTGGGCGAGGCCGCGGAAGCGCTCGTTCGGGCGGGTTTCCGAAAGGTCGATTACGTTGCCGCGCGCGAGGCCGTGACGCTCGCCCCCTGGCGGCAGGATCGCGACGGCCGCCTGCTTGCGGCGGCCTGGCTCGGGACAACCAGGCTGATCGACAATGTGGAGATTCCAGGCGCCTGATCGAGCGCTGGGCGACCTAGGGCTGTTCACCGTTTCACGGAAACGCCGAACCGCTCTATCTCTTTGTTTTCACGCAATTCCGGACGAAAACCGCTACACACTTTTCCTGGAATTGCTCTAAAGCGCGCGTCGCGATCTTTCAGGTTCGCTCCGTGCGCTTCAGGTTTTTGATTTTACGCATGTCTTTGTCCCGAAACCGGTTCCCACTTTCGAGAGACATGCTTTAACCCAGCCGCTTTTCCAGCACGACTGCCGGCATTCCTGAACCGCCGCCGCAATCAGCGGTCCTGCCGGCGGGCCGGAACCCGTTCGCCTCATAGAAGGCAATCGCCGAAGCATTCGCCTCTTCCACTTCCAGGCGCAGTGTCCGCGCTTCCGGGAAGCTGGCCTCGATCTCCTCGAGCAGCGACCGGCCGATCCCTTGCCGCTGACAATCCGGATGCACGTAAAGCTGGTTCAGGAGGACGATCTTCGGGTCCGTGGTGGCGGAAGCGAAAGCCATGCCGCCGATGCGCTTGCCGTCGTCGGCCACCAGGAATTCCGAATTGGGACGCGTCAGCCGCGCCCTGAGCGAGGCGAACGAATGCCAGTCATCGGTGATCTCCGTGACGCGCCGAACGCCGTAGATGGCGTCGTAAGTGGCATGCCAGGTTTCGACCAGCAGCACCCGGATGGCGGCGAGATCGCGTTCGCTCGCCGTCCGCACGAACATCGCTAGCCCTCTATGCCGAGCTTGGCCTTGACGAGCTCGTTGACCGCCTGCGGGTTTGCCTTGCCGCCGGTCGCCTTCATCACCTGGCCGACGAACCAGCCGGCCATGGTCGGCTTGGCGCGCGCCTGTTCGACCTTGTCCGGATTGGCGGCGATGACCTCGTCGACGGCCTTCTCGATGGCGCCGGTGTCGGTCACCTGCTTCATGCCGCGGCTCTCGACGAGCTGACGCGGATCGCCGCCCTCGTTCCAAACGATCTCGAACAGGTCCTTGGCGATCTTGCCGGAGATCGTGCCTTCCTTGATCAGGTCGATGACCGCACCGAGCTGCTCAGGCGAAACCGGAGCGTTTTCAATATCTTTGCCGGCCTTGTTGAGAGCACCCAACAGGTCGTTGATGACCCAGTTGGCGGCAAGCTTGCCGTCGCGCCCCGAGGCCACCTTCTCGAAATAATCGGCGATCGGCTTTTCCGATACCAGCACCGATGCGTCATAGGTCGAGAGGCCCAGCGAGCCGATCAGGCGCGCCTTCTTGTCGTCGGGCAGTTCCGGCAGATGCTGCGCCAAGGCCTCGACATAGGCCTGGTCGAATTCCAGCGGCAGAAGGTCTGGATCCGGGAAATAGCGGTAGTCATGCGCCTCTTCCTTGGAGCGCATCGAGCGCGTCTCGCCCTTGTTGGGGTCGAACAGACGAGTCTCCTGCTCGATCGCGCCGCCATCTTCGAGGATGGCGATCTGCCGACGGGCTTCGGATTCGATCGCCTGGCCGATAAATCGGATCGAGTTGACGTTCTTGATCTCGCAGCGCGTGCCGAAGGCGCCGCCGGGGCGGCGCACCGAGACATTGACGTCGGCGCGCAGCGAACCTTCGTCCATGTTGCCGTCGCAGGTGCCGAGATAGCGCATGATGGTGCGCAGCTTGCTGACATAGGCCTTGGCCTCGTCGGCGGAGCGCATGTCGGGCTTGGAGACGATTTCCATCAGCGCCACGCCGGAGCGGTTGAGATCGACATAGGACATGGTCGGATGCTGATCGTGCATCGACTTGCCGGCATCCTGCTCCAGATGCAGCCGTTCGATGCCGACCTCGATATCCTCGAACTCGCCCTGCCGGTCGGGCCCGACGGAGACGATCACCTTGCCGCCGCCGACGATCGGCTGCTTGTACTGCGAGATCTGATAGCCCTGCGGCAGATCCGGATAGAAATAGTTCTTCCGGTCGAAGACCGACTTGTGGTTGATCTCGGCCTTCAGGCCCAGCCCGGTGCGGATCGCCTGCTTGACGCATTCCTCGTTGATCACCGGCAGCATGCCGGGCATCGCCGCGTCGACCAGGCTGACATTGGCGTTCGGCGCGGCGCCGAAGGAGGTCGAAGCGCCGGAGAACAGCTTTGCCTCCGACGTCACTTGCGCATGCACTTCGAGACCGATGATGATTTCCCAGTCGCCGGTGGCGCCGGAGATCAGGCGTTTTGCGTCGGGCGTGCGGGTATCGATGATGCTCATTGAGGCCTGCAATATCGCATTCGTGGATTGCTCGTTTCGTACAACACGAAACGTGTTGGGCCTTCGCTAGTGCAAACCGCCCGGCGAGACAAGCGCAAAGCCGCCTGCTGGCCTTTTCCGCCGCCTTCGCCTATAGGACGTCCATCCCAATGGAGAGTGGATGTCCACTTACGCTCAGTCCCGGTAAGGCCCTGACCTCCCAGCGAGGCAGGGCAGAAAGCCAGAAACCCCGTGCCGCGATTTCTCGCGGCGGCGGCTTTTGTTGTTTTCCCGGGAATTCTCAGAATGGACATTTCGCGTATCGAACAGCGCATCCTGCACCTGCTCGCGCAAGGCGGGCGCATCGAAATAGAAAAAGACGAGAAGAAGAAGGTCGCTTCGGTCCAGTGCCTGACCCGCGACGGTTGGCGCTATCCGGGCTTCGACCTAGACCTTTTTCGAAAGCTGAAACGCAAGAAGGCGGTCTCTTCGATGGGTGGCGGCCCCTACCGCATTACCCGACGCGGGCTCGAACTGGTCCGCGCCGAACTTGACAACCGCTAGCCACAGTTCCGCCGGCCGGAAGCGACCGGCGGTTTTCTCTTTCGCCTGCTTCAAGCGGTAGCGATATAGGCCCTGATCTCCTCGGCCTCGCGCTCGACGTCCTCGATGCGGCGCTTGACCACGTCGCCGATCGAGACGATGCCGTCGAGCATGCCGTCCTTCTCCACCGGAAGATGGCGGAAGCGACCCTTGGTCATGATCTCCATGACCTCGTTGACCGTGTGGTTCTCGTTGCAGATCTTGACCTTGGGAGTCATGGCCGAACGCACCGGAATATCGAGCGCGGCAGCACCCTCCCTGGCTATCACCCGCACGATGTCGCGCTCGGAAAGGATGCCGACGATCTTGCGGTCGCCATTGGTGATGACAAGCGCGCCGATCCGGTGTTCGGTCAGGATGCGAATGGCTTCGCTCAGCTTTTCGTTAGGCCCGAGCGTGAACACATCATGGCCTTTTTGCTCGAGAATTGCCTTCACAGTCATGGCGTCCTCCTATGCCTTGCCTGCCGGCTCCTGCCCTGACCGGCATTCACGTTCCGGTGAACATCGTGCGCCGCGATTGGTTGCATTTCAAGTGCGGCGAGGCTCACGCCACCTGCTCGGGGCGATCGAAAAAGCGCATGCCGAAGAAGCCGGCGACAAAGCCGCCGATATGGGCCTCCCAGGCGATCTGCCCGTCGATACCCGGCGCGAAGCCAAGCAAGCCGGTGGCGAGGTTGATCACCATCCAGACGCCAAGGAAGGTCATGACGCCGCGCAAGCGCAAAACGATTGCGATCGGCAGCGGCTCGCCGGCGAAGGCCGCCCGGCCGGACGATCGGTCGATGCGGAAGCCGTAGCGCGCCGCCGCCCCCATCATGCCCGAAATCGCTCCCGAGGCGCCGACGAGCGGCATCTCGCCATACGGGTGCATTGCCCAGAACAGCGCAACCGAAGCCAGCCCGGTCACGGCGTAGAACACCGCAAAGCGCGTTGCGCCCAGACGATTGGCAAGCGGCGAGCCGAAAGCGGCGAGCCAGATCATGTTGATGGCAATATGGGCAAAACCCCCATGCATGAAGGCATAGGTGAAAGGGCGCGTGAACAGGAACCAGTCGAAGCCGTACTGGCCGGTGTAGAGCACCGGAATGAAGGCTCCATCGTAGAGCAGCGTCATTTGCTGGGTTTCGTTCAGCACATATTGCTGCAGCAGGAAGACGATCGCGCAAATCGCGATCACCGCCAGCACCACCGGCGGCAGGTTGAACACCGGCTCGCGTCGCGGCTTCGGCGCCTCTTCGTCTGGCTGCGGTTCGGGTTCAGTCGGGCTTGCCGGTTCGCTCATGCGCCCTTGCACTTGGCTGGAGACTCGATTTCTCCGGCGAGCATGTAGTTCACGCCCGATCGAATCACAAACCGCGAATCGCTCAAGCAGAATCGGATGGGGCTCGAATCAGAATCAAAAGAAAGCCGTCCAGGGTTTCCCCTGAACGGCCGGTCGAGTCCCCTGCTCCCCGTAAACTTGACTGAAGTGCTTGCCGATCGTTGCGAAAAACGACCGTTTTGGAGTGGTTTTGGTGTGCCATGGCGCTCGTCGGCACGCAATGTAAACCACTTGTTAACCTTAACGGCCCCGACCCGTGAACAAACGTTAACGATGCTGGCACGCATCCTGCTCCGCACCGCATGAAGGTCATCGGAGGGCGCCCTGTCTGTTCGCCGATGGGACAACAAAAAAGACAGATTGCTCGGAGCGGAATGGAAATGAATCAGAACGGATCAATCACGCTGTTCCAATATTGGAACCAGCTCCGTGATGGCCGCCCTGCCCCGAAGCGCTCGGAAGTCGAGCCGGCGGACATCAAGTCGCTTTTGGCGGACACGTTCATCCTGGAGCGTGACACACGCGGCGAAGCCGTGTTCCGGCTCGCAGGCACCAGGCTTTGCGCCTACTACGGCCGCGAGCTCAAGGGCTTCTCCTTCCCCTCGCTCTGGCGCGAGAAGGACCAGCGGCTGATGTCGCGGCTCATCCACGGCGTCTTCGATCAGAAATCGGTCCTGCTTTTGACCTATGAGGGGTTCAGCCGGAACGGCCGCTCCAACAAGTTCGAACTGCTTGCGCTGCCGCTGGATGGCGGTGTCGAAAACCCGCGCTGCCTCGGCATCGTCAGCGCGGCTGAAAAGCCGTTCTGGCTGGGCGCCGACCCGCTCGCCGATGCCTTGATCGACGCGATCCGGGTCATCGATCCTGACAAGGAACCGATGTTCCTGAAAAACCGGCCCGCGATCGACGTTCCGTCGCTCGTGCCGACGGAGTTCGACGCGCCTGAGACCATCCCGGCGCTCGGCCGCGTGCGCCGAATCCGCCACCTTGTCGTCTTCGACGGCGGGCGCAACGAATAAGGCTTTTTTGCCCTTGATCGGACCTCGCTTTTTGCCTTGCGCGGACATGCGATGCCAAGCCATTTAGGCCGGCTTTTTCCCCTTTATTAACCTGCCTTGCTGTAGTTTTTTCCGGTGAAATTCTGCGCATCGTGGCGTGGAATGCCAACGGGGTGTAGGCAGTCATGAGGTCAGCGGCGGTAGAATACGCGCCGTCCCGAGCAGAGCGGCGCAATTTCCAGCGCGTGCGGGTGAAGATATACGGGCGCTTCATGCTGGAGGACCGCACAGAGCATCCGTGCCAGGTGATCGATATGTCGCCCGGCAATGTCGCCTTGCGCACCGATCGCGTTGGCATGCCCGGCGAGAAGATCATTGCCTATATCGACCATATCGGTCGCATCGAAGGCATCGTGACACGGACCTCGCAGGACGGTTTCGCCATGACCGTCATTGCTTCCGACCGCAAGAAAGACAAGCTTGCCGCGCAGCTCACATGGCTCGCCAACAAACATGAGCTGGACCTGCCGGAGGACCGCCGCCATGAGCGCGTCGCGCCGCGCAATCCGATGAGCGTGCTGCAGCTCACCGACGGACGCCAGTATCAGTGCCGCATCATCGACCTGTCGCTTTCGGGCGCGGCGATCGAGATCGACGTCAAGCCCGCGATCGGCGTGCAGGTCATGCTGGGGACGATGCGCGGCCAGGTGGTGCGTCACTTCGAAGACGGCGTCGCCATCGAATTCGCCGTCATCCAGCGGCCGGAAACTTTGGATTCGGAATTCAACGCGCCGCGGTCCTGACCGGCACTAAAGCGCGTCGCGCCGAAACAGATTCAGGCGACGCGCTTTAGGCCTTGTTTGATGCATGTCGTTGTCCCAGAACCGCTGCACACTTCTGGGCGACATGCATTAAAGCGCGTCGCGATCTTTCAGATTCGCTCCGTGCGCTTTAGGTTTTTGATTTTACGCATGTCTTTGTCCCGAAACCGGTTCCCACCTTCGGGAGACATGCTTTAAACTACGCAAGCACCAAACCGGCCCTCAGCGGCCGGTTTTTTGTTGGCCGGACCGGCGCCTTCTCGCAGGCGGGCGACATGTCGAAACGCCACGAGAAGCGGGAGGGCGCCCGGCGAAACCTCAACAATCCGAAATCGGGATAGTTCAAATTTTATATTTATTCTACGGGCGTTTTACTCAATATCTACTTCGGGTTTTTGCGTCAAATAAATCCCAACGTGGCACAGTCTCTCTCAAACGGGGAGACTGCCATAATGAAAATGACGAGGGGCAAGCTGTTGCTCTTGGCAATGGCGATGCAGCTTTCCGCCTGGGGCACGGCAAGCGCGGGACCGGTGTTCATGCATACCGGCGGTCGCACCACCCAGCCGGTCGGCCACTACGAATTCTGCCAGCGCATCCCCGTCGAATGCAACCAGCGGACGCCGAAAGGGTCTCCGGTCGAGCTGACGCGCAAGCTGTGGGCGACGATCATCA
Organism: Mesorhizobium loti; assembly: GCF_001510895.1. Classification (GTDB taxonomy): domain Bacteria; phylum Pseudomonadota; class Alphaproteobacteria; order Rhizobiales; family Rhizobiaceae; genus Mesorhizobium; species Mesorhizobium loti_A. Next base: position 51,111 of record NZ_LPWA01000013.1, read on the forward strand.
ACGTCAACAATTCGGTCAACACGCGCGTCAAGCCGCGCACCGATATGGAGATCTACGGGGTCGAGGAATATTGGGCCTATCCCGACAACGGCTATGGCGACTGCGAGGACTATGCACTGGAGAAGCGCCGCGAGCTCATGGCTGTCGGTGTCCCCGCAGGCGACCTGTTGATGACGGTCGTGCGCCAGCCGAACGGCGACGGCCATGCGGTGCTGACGGTGCGCACCAGCCTCGGCGAATTCATCCTCGACAACCTCGAGCCGAAAGTGCTCGCCTGGAACGACACGGTCTACACCTACCTCAAACGTCAATCGACCGAGAATTCGGGCGTTTGGGTTACGATCAACGACGGCCGCGAGGACGCCGTCGCCAGCGTCCACTAAGGGCGCCACCAAAAAAGCCCGGTCGAGTCCCCACCCTCCCCGTCCCCACGACCGGGTTTTAGGAGCCGGCCCTGTCCCCGGGCCGGCTCCGCCATTTCTGGCCATGCTTACCCCGCCCGCTTCTATCGCGGGCCGACAGGCCTTTCTGATTGCGGCGGATGAGAGCAGTATGGCCGTTCATTCGGATGGAAGGCGATGCTTGAAATCCCCGGCGACCGCTGCGCGCGACACCTGTTGTTCAAGGCAATAGACGACGCCTTCAAGGCGGGCGACTTCGAGGGCCTTGGCAGGGCGCTTGGCGGCTCGACGCGCTGGTTTGACGAGCGGATGCCGTTCGAGCTCGGTCTCGGCCATCCGCTGGAATACGCGATCTATTGGAGTCCGAGCAGCTTCCTCGGCGCTTTGCTCGATGCCGGCTCGAACCCGAACTATGAGGATCTTGCCGGTTTTCCCTCTATCATTGCGGCGCTTTCGACCGAGCGACCCGACAGACTGGAGATCGTCCGGATCCTGCTCGAGCATGGCGCCGACCCGAACATGCGCGGCGTCAACGACTGGACGCCCCTGCATTATGCGGTGTCGCAGCGCGACGCGGAGGCGATCCGCCTGCTCCTGGCATCGGGCGCTGATCCGTCGCTCAGAACCCGCATCGATGACTACGAGACCGCCCAGGAAGGCGCCGACGAGGCAGGCTTTGAAGCTGGGGCGTCGCTGCTACGCGATGCCATGTCCGGGCGCGGCTGAACCGACGACAAGCCGCGGCTGAACCGACGGCGACCCGCGGCTGAACGGCGGCCAGCTCGCTCTCAAACCTGCTTCAATCCGGCCTTGAAGCGCTTGCCGTTGGCGACATAGTGCGCGGCCGAGACGCGCAGCCTTTCGATCGCCGCGTCGTCCAGCACCCGTATCACCTTGGCAGGCGAACCGACGATCAGGGAGTTGTTCGGGAAGACTTTGTTTTCCGTCACCAGGGCGCCGGCGCCGACCAGCGAATTGTGGCCGATCCTGGCGCCGTTGAGCACGATGGCGCCCATGCCGATCAGGCTGTTGTCGCCGATCGTGCAGCCATGCAGCAGGGCGCGATGGCCGATGGTGCAGCCCTGCCCGATGGAAAGCGGATAGCCCGGATCGGTGTGCATGACCGTATGTTCCTGCACATTGGTATCGGCGCCGATCGTAATCGGCTCACCGTCGCCGCGGATGACGACACCGAACCAGAAGCCCGCATTGCGTCCGATCCTGATATTGCCGATCAGCGTGGCGTCCGGCGCGATCCAGTTCGTCTCGACATCGTCGAACCGCGGCGCCTTCCCGTCGATCGCATAGATTGGCACCTTCGTCTCCGATTCGTTTCAGGCCGGGAAATCAGCCGAACCTAAAAGACCGGTCGCCCAGGAGGCAATGGTGATCAACACAATGCCGGGCGCCAGCGCCCAGGCCACCGCCGTACAACCGCAGGAAAGCAGCGCCAGCGTACTAATGCGCCCCTCGCGCCTGGCGGCTAAAGCTTCATTGGCGAGCATGAACGGACCGGCGCAGGCGGTCGCAGCAAGCGAGCGCAGGACATGGGCGGGCGACACATAGGGCTCGGCGAAAGCCAGCCGGCGGCCGGAGACCATTTCCATGGCCGAGCCAGCGAGGCCGCAAGCCGTCAGGCCGACCGCAAAAGCGTAGAGAGGAAGCAACATCGGATCCATCTTTACCAACCGTTTACCATGAGACCGCACAGTCGTGCCGACGCGCTGCAAGAGCCATGCCACGCGAAGCTGTGCCACCTGAGGACAGGGGCGGATCGAGGACCGCAATGAGAGAGGCCGCCGCCGAGGAATTCGAAGTCGTCGACTCGACCTTCATGAAGCGGGTCTTCTACGCCTTCGCGGCGCTGGCCCTGCTTTCGGTGGCCATCAGCGTCGGCGGCAAATGGCTTGGCCGATCGATCGCGATGGCCGGCTATAGCGACGACACCACCGTCCGCCAGGTCGTCATGGGCAACAACGTGATCAGCGTGCCGGCCAACTTCATCCGTTTCGATCAGGCCAGGCGCGACGGCATCGCCTCACGCCTCGACCTCTATCTGCGCTATCCCGAGATGGACGGCTACAGCACCGCCGCGCGCGACGACTTCAACCACACCACGACCAGAAAGATCGTCTTCCTGTCGTTCGAGCCGCGGATGATGTCGCGCGACATGAGCGGCCGCTTTGCGCCAATCTACGGCGCCCTGATCGTCAAGCCGGGCACGCCCGGCCCAGGCGGGACGACGCTCTACGGCTTCACCGAAAAATCCGGCTACCTCAACGAGGTGCTGGCGGTCGCCGACCGGCCAGGCAAGGATCCCTTCGTCGCACGCTGCCTGAGCGGGCCAAGTGCGGAGGAATCGCTGGCGCCTTGCGAGCGCGACATCCAGGTCGGCGACGACCTCAGCCTGACCTACCGTTTCCCGCGCGAGCTTCTCGGGAATTGGCAGGCGCTCGATGCCGCGATCGCCACCAAGGTGGCGGGCATCCTGAAATCCGGACACTGAAGCGCTTCGCCGGAGCCCATGCGCGCGCCGCCCGCTGTCCCTCTCCAATGGCTAGCTTGGCTCAATATATCGGCGCGATAGTCGCCAAGATACGGTCTGGCATCGGGCGGACAAGGCGCGCTATTGGTCGAGCATGATGCCGAATTATCTCGCTTACGATCCCGGCAGCCGCCGAGTGCGGCTCGACCCGCACACGCCGGCCTTCGTGCAGAACCCGTACGAGGCCTATGCCTTCCTGCACGGCGTCTCCAATGTCTTCTTCTGGGAAGACTACGGCTTCTGGTGTTTTGGCGGCTTCGACGACGTCAGCCGCCTGCTGCGCGACCGCCGCTTCGGCCGCCAGAACCCAGCCGGCATTCCCGACAGCCGTGGGGTCGGCGACGATCGCTCGCATCTCGCCGCCTTCGACGCGATCGAGACGAATTCCATGCTGGAGCTGGAGCCCCCGGTACACACCAGGCTGCGGACGCTGGTCAACCGCGCTTTCGTCTCGCGCCAGGTCGAGCGGCTGCGGCCGCGCATCGAGGTTTTGGCCAATGAGCTGATCGATCGCTTCGAGCCGGGCGGCGTCGACCTTCTGCCCGCCTACGCCTCGCCCTTGCCGATCACCATCATTGCCGAGATGCTCGGCGTTCCGGTCGAGATGGGACCGCAACTGCTCGACTGGTCGCATCAGATGGTCGCCATGTACATGCATGGCCGCACGCGCGAGGTCGAAGAGACCGCGAACCGCGCCGCGCGCGCCTTCGCGGCTTTCTTGCGTGGCTACGTCGCCGAGCGCCGCAGGAAGCCGGGTGACGATCTGCTGTCGCTGCTGATCGAGGCCCAGGACAACGGCCAGAAACTTTCCGAGGACGAGCTGGTTTCCTCGGCGATCCTTTTACTCAACGCGGGGCATGAGGCGACGGTGCACCAGACCGGCAATGCGGTGCGTTCGATCCTGGCGCAAGGCGGCGATCCGCGTCGCTTCTTCACCACACCGGAAGCAAATGTCGCAACCGTCGAGGAATGCCTGCGCTTCGACGCGCCGCTGCATATGTTCCTGCGCTACGCCTATGAGGAGATCGAAGTGGCGCCGGGCATCTTGATCAGGCCCGGCGAGATGGTGGCGCTGCTGCTCGGCATGGCCAATCACGACCCGCTGGCGTTTGCCGATCCACGAAGCTTCAACGCGGGCCGGGCGGACCAGAAGAATGCCTCCTTCGGCGCCGGCATCCATTTCTGTATTGGCGCGCCGCTGGCGAGGCTGGAACTGCAAGTCTCGCTGAAAACACTGTTCGACAGGCTGCCCAATTTGCGCCTGGCCGACGAGCCGCGCTTCCGCGACAGCTATCATTTCCACGGATTGGAGAAGCTGGCCGTGACCTTCTGAGGCACAAGCCTTCCGGCCTCTGTGCGCCTGGCGCTACAGCTTGATCACATATTCCTTGCGCGTCGTCTCCAGAACCTCCCAGGTGCCCTTGAAGCCAGGCCTCAGCACGAAGCTGTCGCCAGCCCGCACGGTGCGCGCCTCGCCGCCGTCCTCGGCGATGACCGAGACGCCCGACAGGATGTGGCAGAACTCCCACTCGTCATAGACGATGCGCCACTTGCCGGGCGTCGCTTCCCAGATACCGGCATAGAGGCCACCGTCGCGCTCCTCGACATTCCAGGTGCGGAATTTCGGATCGCCCGAAATCACGCGGTCCGGAGCCGGCGCGCCAGCCTCCGGCTCGACGTTTTCGGTATTCACGGCAAGGAAAGCCGACATCGCGGTCAGACCTTGCTCAGCGCCTGCTCCAGATCGGCGACGATGTCGTTGACATCCTCGATGCCGATCGACAGCCGGACAGTGTCGGGTCCGGCGCCGGCCTTGATCTTCTGCTCGTCGGAAAGCTGGCGGTGCGTGGTCGATGCCGGGTGAATGACCAGCGACTTGGTGTCGCCGACATTGGCTAGGTGCGAGAAAAGTTCCAACCCCTCGACGAACTTGACGCCTGCCTCGTAGCCGCCCTTGAGGCCGAAGGTGAACACCGCGCCGGCGCCCTGCGGCGAGTATTTCTTCTGCAGCGCATTGTTCTTGTCGCTCGGCAGTCCGGGATAGTTCACCCAGGCGACCTTCGGATGGTTCGAAAGCCAGGCCGCAACGCTCACCGCGTTGTCGCAATGGCGCTGCATGCGCAGCGGCAGGGTTTCAAGGCCGGTGAGGATCAGGAAGGCGTTGAAGGGCGAGATCGCCGGGCCGATGTCGCGCAGGCCGAGCACGCGCGCGGCAATGGCGAAGGCGAAGTTGCCAAAGGTCTCGTGCAACACGAGACCGCCATATTCGGGACGCGGCTCCGACAGCATCGGGTATTTGCCCGACTTCGACCAGTCGAAGGTGCCGCCGTCGACGATGGCGCCGCCGATCGAATTGCCGTGGCCGCCGATGAACTTGGTCAGCGAATGCACGACGATGTCGGCGCCGTGCTCGATCGGCCGCACCAGATAGGGCGAGGCCAGTGTGTTGTCGACGATCAGCGGCAGGCCGTGCCTGCGGGCGATGTCGCCGATCTTCTCGATGTCGACGAAGATGCCGCCCGGATTGGCGAGGCTCTCGATGAAGATCGCCTTGGTCTTGTCGTCGATCTGGCTTTCGAACGTCGAGATGTCGTTGGTGTCGGCCCAGCGCACCTGCCAGTCGAAATTCTTGAAGGCGTGGCCGAACTGGTTGATCGAACCGCCATAGAGCTTGTTGGCGGCGATGAAATTCTCGCCGGGCCGCATGAGGTTGTGGAAGACGATGACCTGCGCGGCGTGGCCCGAGGCGACGGCAAGCGCTGCCGTGCCGCCTTCGAGCGCTGCCATGCGCTCCTCAAGCACCGCCTGCGTCGGGTTCATGATGCGGGTGTAGATGTTGCCGAAGGCTTCAGCCCGAACAGGGAGGCGGCGTGGTCAGCGTCATCGAAGACGTAGGACGTGGTCTGATAGATCGGCGTGGCGCGCGCGCCCGTCGCCGGGTCGGGCTTGGCGCCGGCATGAACGGCGAGCGTGTTGAAACCGGGCGTACGGGTCATCGAAACCTCCCTCTCCTAATCTCTCGAAAATCGCCGGGCATTCTTGGCGAAGCGCGGTCGTGAATGCAAAGAAGAAAATACCTTTCGGCCTGCGATCTGCGGCGAACGCCGAGGAAAATCCAATTCTTCCCGGAATAGTTTTGCGCAGCCGATAGCCGGTCTATTTCTGGCGCACGCCGAAACTCTGGAAGCCCTGCCGCATCACGGGCTTTTTCGACGACAGCACGCCGGAATTGACACCCGTCCAGCCGATCTCGCCCGACAGCTTGCCGTACTCGATCTTCGGGCAGCGGTTCATCACCACCTTGATGCCGGCGGCCTCGGCGCGGGCGGCGGCCTCGTCATGGCGCACGCCGAGCTGCATCCAGACCACCTTCGGCAGAGGATCGAGCTTCAGCACCTGGTCGACGATGCCCGGTATAGCTGCCGAACCGCGAAAAATGTCGACCATGTCGACCGGATGCGGCAAGTCGGCCAGGCTGGCATAGACCGTCTGTCCAAGGATCTGCTTGCCGGCATGGCCGGGATTGATCGGCAACACCGAAAAGCCCTTGGCTAAAAGGTATTTCAGCACGAAGTAGCTCGGCCGCACGTCATTGGGCGAGGCGCCGACCATGGCGATCGTCTTCACCGAATTCAGGATGCCGGCAATGTAGGTGTTGTCGTAGGCGTCGTGATTCATGGTTCGTCCTCATACAGCGCTTCGGCGAGAAAGGCAGCCGGATCGCTGCAGAAGTCGCGCATCATGCGAAAATGATCGGTGTCGTGAAAATCGGTCGGATCGAGGCCGAAGCGGCTGATGCGGAAGAGCCGCGCTCCCGGACAGGCCATCAGCAGCGGCGAATGCGTCGCCATGATCACCTGCGCGGTGCCGGACCGCTCCATGCGCTGAAGCAGCTTCAACAATTCGATCTGGCGCGTCGGCGAGAGCGCGCTTTCGGGCTCGTCCAGGATGTAGATGCCTTGGCGACGGCAGCGCTCCTCGAAGAAGCGGATGAAACCCTCACCATGCGACCACGACAGGAAATCCGGTGGTGCAGCGCCAGCATCCAGCGCCGAGCGATCGAGATAGCGCGCTACGGAGTAGAAGGATTCGGCTCGAAAGAACCAGCCTGCGGTGACCTTCGGCAGCCAGTGGGCACGCAGAGCACCGGCAAGCGCTGCACCACTCTTGTCGACGGCGCCGGAGTGGTCGACAGGCATATAGCCTTTGCCGCCGCCGGCCTCGTCATAACCGGCCAGCGCGCCGATGGCTTCGAGCAGTGTCGATTTGCCGGTGCCGTTCTCACCGACGATGATGGTGATGGCGCCCGTGAACTCGAACTCAAATTCGCGCTCCCGAAAGATCGGCAGGTTCCAGGGATATTGGTCCCAATCCGCGACCCGCGCCGGCTCAAGCAGAATGCGCTTGAGATAGGGCGCTTTCAGCCGCGTCAGTTGCTTGCGGGCAGCCACGTCGAACCTTCAGCGGTGGAAGAACGCCACTCCATTCCGGATATCTATTCGTCGGTCCATTCCGGCTTGCGCTTGCCGATGAAGGCGCCGATGCCTTCCTCGGCATCGCGCGCCAGCATGTTCTCCACCATCACGCGGCCGGCATAGGCATAGGCGTCGGCGAGACCCATCTCGGCCTGGGCGTAGAAAGCTTCCTTGCCAGTTTTGACGACAAAAGACGATTTGGAAGCAATGGTTTGCGCGTATTTGCTGACAACCTGATTCAGATATTCGCGCGGCACGATGCGGTTGACGAGGCCGAACTCCTTGGCCGTCGCCGCGTCGATCGTCTCGCCGGTGAGCAGCATTTCCATCGCCTGCTTGCGCGAGACGTTGCGCGACAGCGCCACCATCGGCGTCGAGCAGAACAGGCCGATGTTGACGCCCGGCGTACAGAAGGTCGCCTCGTGCGAGGCAATCGCAAGATCGCAGCTCGCGACGAGCTGCAGGCCGGCGGCTGTCGCCAGGCCATCGACCTCGGCGATCACCGGCTTCGGATGGCGCACGATCGTCTGCATCAGGCTCGCGCAGGCAGCGAAGGTCTTTTCGAAAAAGGCTTTGCCACGGTCCGGTTCGGCGCGATGCGCAGTCATTTCCTTGAGGTCGTGGCCGGCGCAGAACACTTTTCCGGACGCTGCCAGGATGATGACGCGAACGGATTTGTCTTCCTTGACACGGTCGAATTCGGCCTCCAGCGCCGCCATTGTCGCCAGCGACAGCGCGTTCGCCGGCGGGCTGGCAAGCGTCAGCCGCAGGATACCCTTGTCCTGGCTGGCGAGAACGGGACCGTCGGCGGTGGGCTTGATGGCAACGACTTCAGCCACTTTTACAACCTCTCGATTTGCTCTCGCCGGTTATGGAGCAACAGAACTATCACGCTGCCGGTTGAAGAACAGCCGCGAGACGTGTTTTCTCCGTCGCACCGTTTGGTCCAGGCGTGTCGCCCGGAGCTTGCCAACTCATATAGGACGCCGCCGATGCCCGCCCAAAGCAATCTGAAGCCGTTGCTCACCGCGGCGGAAGTCAATGCGCTGATGGCAAGCGTCTATCCGCAACTCAACGACCAGTTCGCCTTCTACGAGGCGCTGGAGGTGTTTCCGGGCGGCTGCACGGTGCGGCTCAATGCGGACGAGCGGCATCTGCGCCCGGGCGGCACAGTCTCGGGCCCATCGCTGTTCACGCTGGCCGATATCGGCGGCTATGTCTGCGTGCTCAGCCATGCCGGGCCGGACGCGCTTTCGGTGACCACCAACCTCAACATCAATTTTGTCCGCAAGGCCGAGGCCGGGCCGATCGACGGCCATTGCAAGATCCTGAAACTCGGCAAGAGCCTGATGGTGTTCGACATCGACATCGTCGCCGGCCCGGACAGGCACACAGTGGCGCACGCCACGGGTACCTATTCGATCCCGCCGAAGCGATCCAATGATGGGGTAAAATAATACCTCTCGCTCAAGCCGTTGTTTTTGCTTTATTATTCGTGCCGACATAGTTTTCAAACGCCTTGACGCGCCAAGCGCCCTCGCCTATAAGCCCTCGCGAAGCAGCGGCCCGCAACGGCCGCCGTTTTGTTATTGGCGGATGGCCTGGCCGCTCCGTCAATCCAAGCAACAAAAAACGCCTTTCCTTGTCCCTCGCGGATGAGAGAGGTCAACCTGAGAGCAAAACCATGGCTACCTTTTCGCAGAAGCCTGCGGATGTGGTGAAGAAGTGGGTGCTGATCGACGCCGAAGGTCTCGTCGTCGGCCGCCTCGCCACTGTCATCGCCAACCATCTGCGCGGCAAGCACAAGCCCACATTCACACCGCATGTCGACGACGGCGACAATGTCATCGTCATCAATGCAGACAAGGTGGTGTTCACCGGCAAGAAGTACACCGACAAGGTCTATTACTGGCACACCGGCCACCCCGGCGGCATCAAGGAGCGCACCGCGCGCCAGCTGCTCGAGGGCCGCTTCCCTGAGCGCGTCGTCGAGAAGGCCGTCGAGCGCATGATCCCGCGCGGTCCGCTCGGCCGCCGCCAGATGAAGAATCTCCGCGTCTATGCAGGCGCTGAACATCCGCACGCCGCCCAGCAGCCCGTCACGCTCGACGTGGCCAAGCTGAACTCCAAGAACAAGAGGGCCTCGTAATGGCTGAGCTTTCCTCGCTCGCAGAACTCGGGACTGCCACTGCCGCCGCGCAGCCGGCTGCGCCCGTCCATGTCCAGAAGCTCGACAAGTCGGGCCGCGCCTATGCCACCGGCAAGCGCAAGAACGCCATCGCGCGCGTCTGGGTGAAGCCGGGCTCCGGCAAGATCACCGTCAACGACAAGGAGTTCGCGAGCTATTTCGCGCGTCCGGTCCTGCAGATGATACTCAACCAGCCGATCGTCGCCGCCAACCGCGCCGGCCAGTACGACATCGTCGCCACCGTCATCGGCGGCGGCCTCTCCGGCCAGGCCGGCGCCGTGCGTCACGGCATCTCCAAGGCGCTCACCTATTACGAGCCGGCGCTGCGCTCCGTGCTCAAGAAGGGCGGCTTCCTGACCCGCGACAGCCGCGTCGTCGAACGCAAGAAGTACGGCAAGGCGAAGGCCCGCCGCAGCTTCCAGTTCTCCAAGCGCTAAGCGCTACGGGTTCCAAACTTTCGAAGGGCCGCCTCCGGGCGGCCTTTTTGTTTCCGCTACCAGTGCCCGGCCGGCGTTTTGATGTAGTCGATGAAGGCGCGCAGTGGCGCCGGCACCAGCCGCCGGCCGGGATAATAGAGAAACGGCCCCGAGAAGTTTTGCCACCACGGCTCCAGCACCGGTTCCAGCACGCCGCTCTCGAAATGCGGACGCACCCAGTCCTCGAACAGCCAGAGAATGCCGACGCCGGCAATCGCCGCATCGATGGCGAGATCGACGCCTCCACCGATGCTGACGAGCAATGGTCCCGTGGTATCGACCCGCACCACCTCACCATCCCGCTCGAACTCCCAGGGTATCATGACCCCGCTCGGGAAGCGGCCGCGCACGCAGGCATGGCCAAGCAGGTCACGGGGATGCCGCGGCTGACCGTGCCGGTCAAGGTAGGCCGGCGCGGCGGAGGTGGTGAAGCGCTGCGTGCGTGGTCCGATCGGCACGGCGATCATGTCCTGCTCCAGCCGCTCGTCATAGCGGATGCCGGCATCGCAGCCGGCCACCAGCAGATCGATAAAGTTCTCCTCGGCAATCACCTCCAGGCGAATGGCGGGATAGCTGCCAGAAATCCCGGAACGATTTTTGGCAGGACCAGCCGCGAGGCGCTGATCGGCACATTGAGGCGCAAGGTCCCGGCCGGTCTGTCGCGAAAGCCGTTCACGACGTCGAGCGCGGCCTCCACCTCACCCAGCGCCGGGCCAAGACGTGCCAGCAGGCCGGCGCCTGCCTCGGTCAGGGCGACACTGCGCGTGGTACGATTGAAGAGCCGCACACCAAGTTGGGTTTCCAGACGGCGGATGGCTTCGCTGAGCACGGACGCGCTGCTCGCCGTCGCGCGCGCTCCCTCGCGAAAGCCGCCGGCGCGCGCCACGGCCAGGAATGCCTGGAGATCGTTGAGGTCAGCCATTGTTCGCAAATCCGTACAAGCTGTTCCTATTATAGGTCATTATCGAAACAGCGGACATGACATATTTCCTTCGTCGACAGACAGGAGAAACGACATGTCCAGCATCGACAAATCCGGCACTTACAAACTCGGCGGCCGCCCGGTCCGCCGCCTCGGCTATGGCGCCATGCAGCTTGCGGGCAAAGGTGTGTTCGGTCCGCCGAAGGATCATGACGCGGCAATCGCGGTGCTGCGCGACGCAGTGGCGAGTGGGGTCAATCACATCGACACCAGCGACTATTATGGTCCTCATGTCACCAATCGGCTGATCCGCGAGGCGCTGGTGCCCTATCCCGACGATCTCGTCATCGTCACCAAGATCGGCGCCCGACGCGGCAGCGACGCGTCTTGGCTGCCGGCCTATTCGCCGGAAGAGCTCAAGCAAGCCGTGCACGACAATCTGAGCAATCTCCGACTCGACGTGCTGGATGTCGTCAACCTTCGCATCATGTTCGACACCCATGGCCCGGCAGAAGGTTCCATCGAAGCACCGCTGACGGCCCTGGCAGAACTTCAGCGGAAGGGTTTCGTGCGCCATATTGGGCTCAGCAACGTCACCCGCGCGCAGATCGCGGAGGGCCGTCGCATCTGCGAGATCGTCTGCGTGCAGAACCAGTACAATCTGGCGCACCGGCAAGACGATGCGCTGATCGACGAGCTTGCCCGCGACGGCATCGCCTATGTGCCGTTCTTCCCGCTCGGCGGCTTCAGCCCTCTGCAATCGTCGACCTTGTCAGGCGTCGCGGAACGGCTCGGCGCGACCCCGATGCAGGTGGCGCTCGCCTGGCTGCTGCAGCGTTCGCCCAACATCCTGCTGATCCCGGGAACGTCGTCGGTCGGGCATCTGCGGGAGAACCTCGCGGCGGCGGAGCTGGAGCTGTCGGCGGAGGTGCTCAGAGAGTTGGATGGCGTTGCGAAGGCGGCGTGAGGCGCCGGGCTAATCTGCCCCCTCGAGGGGGAGATGTCGCCGAAGGCGACAGAGGGGGTCGGTTCGACTGGGCGCGGCGCGGCAGATCGAGGTTGGCGCTCTGTACGAGACGACCCCTTCTAGCCTGCCGGCCATCTCCCCCTCAAGGGCAGGGCAATCGCATATGGAATTACCGAGTCTTTGCAACGGTTTAGTGGTTGCGAGACACGTTTGCAGGCGGCGGATCGCGGTATTGCGGCGGAATCGGATCGAGAACGGAATAGAATCAAACCGAGAACTGCCCGCGTCGACGATTTTCGTGGCACGCGGCCAAGTGTCTGGAAAACCAAGAAAATCGCCATATGCGATTCCCCTGCCCTCAAGGGGGGAGATCGCAGTTCCGGCGTCAGCTCTAATTAATGCTCGCCGTATGCGCCGGCTCAGCCTGCTTGATGTCCGTGGTGTAAGGCACTCGATACCCGTTCGCCGCCAGCCATTCGATCGCTGCCTTCGGCTCGTCGGTCTGGATGATGGTGGCGCCGCGGTCGACCCAAAAACCCCAGGCTTCGCGCGGCAGGCTGGCGGCGACCGCCAGTTCGTCGCCGCGGCCGCCGGCGAGGAAGCCGCCCGGTTTGTTGACGATGGCGTAAGTGTCGGCCCAGAGGTGCCAGTCGCCACGCACGGCAGTCGCCCGCATGCGGGTGCTGAACAGCGGGCCGCCGCTCGCGGTCAGCGTCTCGGCGCCATTGCGCCAGTTGATCAGCTCGATGGCGCGCGGCGCGAACGCCCTGTCGACATCACCGGCAAAACCGGCATCATGCACCGCGTCGTCGGCAAGGATCGGCATGAACTGAAAGCCGCCGCCGGCTTGGGCGAGCGCCACCTTGGCGGCATCGATGCGCTGGCGGTTCCACAGGTTCTCCTTGACGATCACCTGATCGGCCATGCCGAGGTCGCGCGCTACCGCGATCATGCCGGGCAGGTCGGTCACCTCCAACTTGTTGTCGAGGTTGATCAGAATCCTGTCCTTGGTGGTCAGCAGCATTTCGCGCAGCGTCGACACCGGCTCGTTGGTGACGGCGCCGGTGCCCTCGATCACCAGCCGGCATCTCTTCAGCTCGGCCAGCGTATATTTCACCACCTCGCCTTTGCAGGTGGTGGTGCGGTCGAGCCAGCTGTCATGCATGACGACGAACTCGCCGTCCTTCGAGCGCCTGATGTCGACCTCGACGATCTCGGCGCCGATCGCGATCGAACCCTCGACCGCGGCAAGCGAATTCTCGGCGTAAAGCGTCTTGCCGGCCTGCATGCTGCCGGCACGATGCGCGGCGATCATCACGTGGTCGCGCCACTGATTGGCATGCTCGAAACGGTCGAGGATTTGGGCGGCACGCGTCTCGCCGGCTAAGGTCTGACTCGAGGCAGTCGCAAGCGTGGCGGACAGAAGAAGGCTCAGCCAGAGTGTTCGCATCAGGGAATCGCTCCGTTCCGGGTCGGGACCCGGTTAGGCGATGCCCATGACAGGGCGGTGAACGAAGCCGGCTAAAGCGCGTCGCGCTGAAACGGAGCGACGCGCTTTAGGTCTTTGTTTTGATGCATGTCGTTGTCCCAGAACCGCTGCACACTTCTGGGCGACATGCATTAGCTGTTTGGTCAAATCCGCTTGGAAAGGCGGCGGAACCAGGCCAGCGCCGGCATTTCGACGAAGCGCCAGGTGAGCCAGGACACGATGATGACGGCGATCAACATTGCCGCTAACGCCACGAAGCCGATCCATGGCGAACCGATGCCGAAGCCGGTCACCTGATCGCCGCGCAGGGTCATGTCACCGACAATCCCAAGCCCGAGCTTGCGCTCGATCAGGCCGCCGGCATTGATCATGCGCGCCTGGACGAAGATGTGGACCATGTAGATCGAGTAGGAGAGCGAGCCGAGCAGCAGCATCGGACGGCTGCGCAGTAGTGCGCTGATCAAGCCGCCCTCATGAGCGAAGAGGTAGAGCGCCAGCGCAAAGACGACGGGGGCTGCAATGCCGGCGTCGTTCGTTCCGGCGACCGAAACAAACATCCCGATCACCGCGATCATGGCGAGCTCGGCCAACGTCCAGGCGACGCGCCATGCCCCGCCGGCCTGCGCCTGTCGCGCCTCTGCAATGGAATCGTGCTGAAACCAGGCAAGCAGCGCACCGAGCGAGAAGCCGTAAAGGCAGCGGATGAAACCGAAATCGAAGGACACGTCCATATGACGGGTCGAGAAGGCAAGCAGGAAGAAAGGCGCCGTCACGGCCGCAGCGACGAACCATATCCAGGCGCGCCGGCCGGTCGCGAACACCACGCCGGCAAACAGCAGATAGGTGAAGAACTCGGCCGAGATGCTCCAGCTCGGCGCATTCCAGCTCAGATGATCCTCAACCCCCATGCCCTGCAGCAGCAGGAGATTGGCGACGAGGCTTTTGAGATCGAAGCCACCGGTGAAGGGCGCCGCACCTGTTCCGTGAAGGGCCGGGAGCACAAGCCGGACCGCCTCGAAGGCGACGAAGGCGGCAAGCATCAAAAGATGCAGCGGGTAGATGCGGCCGAAACGCACCAGCGCGAAGCGGCCAAGCTCGCCCGGCTCACCCAGTCGGCTGCCGTAGGAGCTGGTTATTACGAAGCCCGAAAGCACGAAGAAGAAGTCGACGAACAGATAGGAGCCGCCGACAAAGGCGCTCTGCGAGATCATCGACGTCGTCGGAAAATGGAACAGCGCCACAAGCAGCGCGCAGATGCCGCGCCAGGAATCCAGCACCAGGAAGCGCTCGCCGGCCACCGTGCCGGCGCGGGTCGCCGCCGGCGGGGGTGCGAGGTTGAGCAAGGCGACCTCGGTCATAATGGTACAAATCCTGTGTTGCCATGGCACTCGGCGAGCGCCATTCCGTCTCCGCAAGCTGTGACTGGCATGTTGCGTGCCGGTTCTGTAGTTGTGGCTGCCCGATGACAACCGAGGATCCGTAATGGCGAATAAAGAGATCGACCACGCCTTCACCGCCCGCTCCAGGACGGGCGCGTCGTTCGAGCCGACCTATGCCGGCGCGCTGTCGTTCATGCGGCGCAAATACACGAAGGACGTGAAGGGCGCGGACGCTGTCGTGTGGGGCATTCCTTTCGACGCCGCCGTCACCAACCGGCCCGGCGCCCGCTTCGGGCCGCAGGCGATCCGCCGCGCCTCGGCGATCCTCGACAACGATCCGCAATACCCGTTCTCGCGCGACCTGTTCGAACAGCTCGCGGTGGTCGACTACGGGGATTGCCTGCTCGACAGTGGCAACCACCAGAAGACCCCCGGCACGATCGAGCGCGAGGCCGCCAAGATCCTGAAGTCAGGCGCTTTCCTTTTGACGCTTGGCGGCGATCATTTCATCACCTGGCCGCTGCTCAAGGCGCACGCCGCGATCCATGGGCCGCTGGCCCTGGTACAGTTCGACGCGCATCAGGACACCTGGCCGGATGACGGCAAGCGCATCGACCATGGCTCCTTCGTCGCCCGCGCGGTGAAGGAAGGCATCATCGATCCCGACCGCTCGATCCAGATTGGCATCCGCACGCATGCGCCGGATACGTTCGGCATCAAGATCCTCTATGGCCACGAGGTCGAGGAAATGCGCGCCTCCGACATCGCCTACGCGATCGTCGACCGCACCGGCGGCAGGAAGACCTATCTCACCTTCGACATCGACTGCCTCGACCCGGCCTTCGCGCCCGGCACTGGCACGCCGGTGGCCGGTGGCCCGTCCTCGGCCAAGATGCTCTCGACACTGCGCCAGCTCGGCCAGGTCGATATCGTCGGCGCCGACGTCGTCGAGGTTGCGCCGGCCTATGATCATGCCGATATTACGGCGATCGCTGGATCGATCATTGCCATGCATTATCTTGGCCTGGTGGCCGAACGGAAGGCGCGGCTTGTGGACCTGAATAACGGCACTCATGCCGTACTACATAACGCCAACGGCATATAGTCTTGAAATCGCAGGGAATTTGGTAACCGATGAAACCGAAAATCTTCATTGACGGCGAGCATGGCACGACAGGCCTGCAGATCAGGGCGCTGCTGGCCGACCGCGGCGACCTGGAGATCATCTCCATTCCCGCCGAGCGCCGCAAGGAAGCCGCGGCCCGGGCCGAATTCCTCAATGCCGCCGATGTCGCGATCCTCTGCCTGCCGGATGCCGCCGCCAAGGAGAGCGTGTCGCTGATCGAGAACGACACGACAAAGGTCATCGACGCTTCGACCGCGCATCGCGTGGCTGAAGGCTGGGAATACGGTTTCGCCGAAATGGACAAGGATCAGGCGAGGAAGATCGCCAGCGCGAAACGCATTGCCAACCCCGGCTGCTGGCCGCAGGGGCCGATCGCGACGCTGCGGCCGCTGGTCTCCGCTGGTCTGTTGCCCGCCGATTTCCCGGTCACCGTCAACGGCATTTCCGGCTATTCCGGCGGCGGCCGGCCGATGATCGAGGACTATGTCGGCAAGGGCGAGGACGCGCCGGAGTTCCTGCCCTATGGCCTGACGCTGCAGCACAAGCATGTGCCGGAGCTCAGGACCTATGCGAAGCTGTCGCATGATCCGATCATGCAGCCGGCTGTCGGCAATTTCGCGCAAGGCATGATCACCGTCGTGCCGCTGCAACTCGGCGGCCTCGACCGGGTGCCGACGGGCGCCGAGCTTCATGCGGCGATCGCCGATCATTACGCCTCGATCGATGGCGGCGTGGTCGAGGTCGCGCCCTACACGCATATGGAGCGCATGCCTGAGATCGACCCGGAGGTCTATAACGGCACCAATCGGATGAAGGTCTATGTGTTCGCCAACGACGAGCGGGCGCAGGCGCTGCTGCTCGCCGTCTACGACAATCTCGGCAAGGGCGCCTCGGGTGCGGCGGTGCAGAACCTGGACCTGATGCTCGGCCTCAAGCACTGAGCGGCGATGCCGGCGTTTCCTGAGCGCTGGAAAGTCAGCGCTCCCGAGCTCATTGCCGAGACCTTCTCCAGCCGCATCTGGAAGGTGACGCGCGAGGACGGCTCGCCTGCGGTCGTCAAGGACCTGAAGCCCTTCGACGATGTCGCGGACGAGCTGCGCGGCGAGCATTTTCTTGCCTGGCGGCGCGGCGAAGGCACGGTGCGTTTGCTTGGCCGTGACGGCAATCGCATGCTGCTCGAATATGCAGGCGACCGGCTGTTGTCACAGCATCTCGCCGAGCACGGCGACGATGCCGCTACCGCGATCGCGGCCGAGGTGATGGCAAGACTGCTCTCGTCTTCCGAACATCATCCGCCGCCGGACCTGCAGCCGTTGCGCGACAGGTTTGTCAGCCTGTTTCGGGCAGCCAAAGCCGATCGCGATGCCGGCAAGGACACGCTTTACGTCGAAGCGGCGGCAATCGCCGAGCGGCTGCTTGCCGAACCGCATGACGTCAGGCCGCTGCATGGCGACCTGCACCACGACAACGTCCTGTTCGGGCCGCGCGGCTGGCTGGCGATCGATCCCAAGGGCGTGCTCGGCGACCCCGGCTTCGATGCGGCGAACATGTTCTACAATCCACTCGATCGCGACGACCTCTGCCTCGATCCGCGTCGCATCGCGCATATGGCCGAAGTGTTTGGAAAGACACTCGGGCAGTCTCCGCGCGCCGTCCTCGACCATGCGACCGCCTATGGCTGCCTGTCGGCCGCCTGGCACCGCGAGGACAGCAACGCAGTCGATGAAAATCGCGAGCTGTCGATCGCCGAAGCGATCCGGACAGTCCGCCTCAGCCTCTGACGGCGATCTCGGTCGGCAGCGGATAAGCGCCCTTGGTGCCGCGCCAGTGCGCGGCGGCAAAGCCAAGCACCATCAGCGCGACGCCTTGATGGGTGAGCGCCATATGCAGCGGCACCTGCATCAGCAGCGTGCCGATGCCGATCGAGGCCTGCACCAGCACCAGAAGGAACAGAAGCGTGGCGCGGCGGGCATGCGTGGTGCCGGGCTGGCGGCGCCATGTGGCGATCATGTGCCAGAGCGCCACGACAAAGAGCGTATAGGCGCCGACCCGGTGCACGAACTGCACCATCTTCGGATTCTCGAAGAAGTTCCGCCATGCCGGTTCGAGCAGCAGCAGGTCGGATGGGATCACCTTGCCGTCCATCAGCGGCCATGTGTTGTAGGAGAGGCCAGCATGGAGGCCGGCAACCAGCCCGCCGAGATAGATCTGGACCAGAGCCAAAAGCACGATCAAACCGGCGAGCCGCTGTGTCGAGCGGTCGGCGGCCGGCTCCGAATGCGGCGCAAGGCCCCGCGCGACCACCATGGTTGCGGTGAAGATCAGCGCAGCGATCGTCAGGTGCGTCGCCAGCCGGTACTGGCTGACCGAGACGCGGTCGACCAGGCCCGATCCACCATCCACCAGCCGATGGCGCCCTGCAGGCCGCCAAGCAGAAGGATGCCGGCCAGTTTCGGCCCGAGGCCGCGTTCGATGCGGCGCGTCGCCCAGAAAAACAGCAGCGGCAGGGCAAAGACCGCGCCGACGCTGCGGGCGAGGATGCGGTGCACCCATTCCCACCAGAAGAGCGACTTGAAAGCCTCGATGCTCATGCCCTGGTTGAGCTCGGTGTATTGCGGGATCTGCTGGTAGCGCTGGAATTCTTCCTGCCATTCGGCATCGTTGAGCGGCGGAATCACGCCGTGGATCGGCCGCCATTCGGTGATCGACAGGCCGGAACCGGTAAGCCTGGTGGCGCCGCCAACCAACACCAGCGCGAACAGCACGAGCACCACGAAATAGAGCCAGCCGCGCACCAGCGCGCGGTTGCGCAGATCGCGGACGCGGGCGGCGTATGGAGCCGTGGCGGTGATGGCAGCCATGGGAAGGTTCCCGGCAATTGAAACGCTGGATTGGTGGACCATGACCGCCTCGCTGGCAAGGCCGCACAGCGCGGCACGCCGTCGCGCCGAACCTCGACGGTTGCGCGCGCCGCCCAATCAGCCTAAGCGAAGCTGCTCAACGGGACCGCGACATGCCCATTCGCCTGAAAAAGCTGATCGGAACCATCCTGCTGGTGGCGCTGGTCATCATCTACGCGCTGATCGCTTCGGCAATCGCGGTGACCAGGCTCGCGGAATATGGTTCGATGGCGCATTTCCTGTTCTTCCTGCTCAGCGGCCTGCTCTGGGTGCTGCCGGCGATGGGGATCATCAAATGGCTGATCCTGGAGTCGCCTCAGAAAGACTGAGCCACCTCAAATCGTAACAACCATCTTGCCGGCATTGGCGAGCGGCGTCGTCACACCCGACAGCATCGTGCGGATATGGGCGACGCTCTGGTAGCGGCCGTTGACCGAGATGCGCGGCAACGCGTGCAGGAAGCCGGCATGCTCGGCTCTCAGCACGCCGTGCCGGGTCGTCACCGCCGAGACATAGCCGGCGTCGCGGGCAAACCCCACCTCGCGGCAGCCGACCGCGCTGGCATAGCCGTAGGGGTAAGCGAAATGGCGCGGCTCCCGCCCGAGTTTTTCCTTAAGGATGCGTCTCACATCGCCGATTTCATGCCGCGCGTCCGCCTCGGAAAGCCTCTTGAGGTTCCGGTGATTGATGGTATGCGCGCCGATCGTCACCAGCGGATGCGCGGCCATCGTGCGGATCTCGTTCCAGCTCATCAGGATGCCGGGACGGCCGACGCTCAGATCGATCCCGTTGGAGCACGCCAGTTCGCGCAGCGCGGCGCCCTGCTCTTCCTCGGCGACCTTGAGGGTCAGCCAGGCATTCAGCCGGGCAACAGCCTGAATCTTTCTGCCGGGCGTCGAGCAATCGACGACCGTCGACCCGCTTGCCGTCTTCAGCGTAAGCCGCGAGCTGGTGTCGACGATATCCTCGACCACGTCCCACCAGAGGTCGGCTGCGCCGTCGATCAAGCCAGGCGCGACATAGATGGTGATAGGCGTGCCGTGCTTTTCCAGCACCGGAAGCGCCTCCGTCATGTTGTCGCGATAGGCATCGTCGGCGGTGATTGCGGCGAACTGACCGCCCTTGCCGCCAATCTTGATGCGCTCGATCGCTTCATCAAGAGTAACAAAGGCATAGCCCCTTCCCCTCATGTCGGCGATCAGCTTGTCGAGGAAAGCAGGGGCGATGTTCAGATGGCGATTGACGCTGTTCGGCTTCTCCGGGGTCGCGGTCACGCGATGCAGCATCAGGAGGGCGCCGATGCCGCCGACAAACGGCTTCGCCAGCGGAGCGAGGCCGGTGTAGCGCGCAACGTTCAAGGCCAGTTTGCGGATCGCCTCGCCCCCGTCGATCATTCCTTCACCTTTTTCGCTTAGGCTCATTCATGCACGACTTGCGCCTACGCGAACCCCAAGTTGCAACCAATACGTCTTAAGGATTGAGGGATGGTTGACGCCGCCACGTCATTTGACGGCAATCGGGTCGCGGCCAACGAAGCACCGGCGCGTGCGGTTGCCTCGATGACGGCAGCAGCGAGCGATGGCGCGAGCCTCGCGGATTATGCGGCGTTCTGCGCTTCGGCGCTATTTGCCCCGGCGCAGAGCGCGTCCTGGGTGCGCAACTGGGCGGCCGAGACCAAGGCCGATATGGTGATCGCCACACTGAACGCCTACAGCCGGCCAGCGCTCTCGCTGGCGCTGGAAGTCGTCCGAAGCGGCCCCTTCCGCGTCGCCCGTTTCGCAGGCGGACGTCATGCCAACGGCAATTTCCCCGCCGCCGACTCGCGGCTTTTGCCGGCCATCGACGGTCCGGCGATCCGCTCGTTGTTCTCGGCCATCGCCAAGGCGCGGCCGGACATCGACCTCGTTTCGCTGCAGCGGCAGCTGCCGGATCTCGACGGCGTCGCCAATCCGCTCGCCGCGCTGCCGAATTTTCCGAGCCCGAACCTTGCGCTCGCGGTCGATCTCGACGGAGGATTCGATGCGCTGCTCACCCGCGCGAGTGGAAAGCGCAAGCGCAAGAAGCACCGCTCGCAGACGCGCAAGTTTGAGGCCGTCGGCAGCTTCGGCCGCATCGAGGCGCGAAGCCGCGAGGAGGTCGACAGGCTGCTCGACGCGTTCCTCGACATGAAGGAGGTGCGCTTCGCCAAGATGGGCATCACCAACGTCTTCGGCGATGAAGAGGTGCGTGCCTTCTTCCGGGCGCTGTTTGCCGACGCGCTTGTCGAGGAAAAGCCATCGTTCCTGCTGCATGGGCTGGATGTAGCAGGGAAACTTCGCGCGGTTACCGGCTCCAGCCGCTCGGGCAAGCGCTTGATCTGCGAGTTCGGAGCGATTGCCGAGGACGATCTCGCCTTCACCAGCCCCGGCGACTTCCTGTTCTTCGACAACATCCAGGAAGCCTGCGAGCTCGGCTTCGACGTCTACGATTTCTCGGTCGGCGACGAGCCCTACAAGCGGCTCTGGTGCGACGTCGAGGTCCAGCACTTCGAAGTCCTGGCGCCATTGACGCTGAAGGGTCGGGCGCTGGCGACAGGGCACCGGCAAGGCGCGCGGGCAAAGGCGTTCATCAAGAACAATCCGACAGTCTGGAAGCTGACCAAGATGCTGCGCCGCAAGGCCGCCGGACAGGTCGCGCCTGCTGTTGCCGAGGACGAGAACTAGCGTCGGCTCGCCTGTCGGACGACGGCATAGGGCTCGCAGCAGAATCAGAAGGCGGTGCGCGCGGCTCTCAGGCCGCCGACCGGCGCCCCGGCAATGGATTTCCTGGCTCCCGACCGACCGGGGTCACCAGCGTGACATCCGGATAGCCGTTCTCGATCAGCTTCACCGCCGCCTGCGTCACCTCATCATCGGCTTCGAGCATCGACAGGAAGACTTCCGTGCCGTCGCCGACGAGGCGGCTGATGCCCTGCGCGTCGGCCGGACCGCATTCGACGACGACGAGGTCATAGGCGGTGGTCAGCGATTGCATGATGATCGGAAGGCGGTCGGCGGCGCGCATCGCGCGGACCGGATCGGCAGTGCCGACCGGAACGACATGGGCGTCGGAATAAAGATCGGGGTGGATGACGTCGCTGAACTGCGCTTCGGAGGCAAGCAGATTGGTGATGCCGGGGAAAAGCCCGCTCTCCAGCATCGGGCGCGATGCGGCACCAGAGGCGGTGAGATCGAGCAAGAGCACGCGCAAGCCAGCATCCGACACCTCGCGCGCCACCAGCACGGCGGTGGCGGCGGCCTCGTCGCCTTCAGGGGAGACGAAGATGGCACGCGCGGCGCCCGAGGCGATCAGCTTTTCCGCCGCCTTGTCGACATCGATCTCGCCCAGCCTGGACTGCGACGGCCGAGGCGCTTCCGCCCCTGCCGGCACGCCAGGCGCTGCCACCATCGCGGCGCCCTGCCCGACCCGGTCTTCGGCGACCGAATCGTCGCCGTCCTCGTCCTCGGGCTCGGCGACCTTCGGCTCGGTCCGCGCCACCGGCATCGCCACCTGCTCGATCGGTTCGAATCTGGCGCCTGCGGCCGGCCGCATGGCCCGGCCGGAGAACAATTCCTTCAGAAGCGTGCCGATCGCCATCAGCAGCAGCGACGCGGCCGCCGCGGCACCGGTGATCGGACCGATCTTCGGGAAATAGGGCTCGGTCGGCACCTGTACCTTCGAAAGCAGACGGGCATCCACCGGCAGATAGTTGCGGTCGGCGCGCGATGCCGCCTCGCGGTAGCTCGCCATGTAGGATTCGAGCTGCTGGCGCTGGGCATTGGCGTCACGTTGCAGCGCATCGAGTTCCACCTGCTGCTCGCCGGCGCGGGCGGAGGCGGCCTTCAGCGTGTTGACCTCCGCGACGAGCTGGTCCTCGCGCGCCTTGGCCGTCTGCGCCTGAGTCGCCAACCCCTTCAGGATCTTCTGCCCCTCGTTGCGGATCTGACCGTCGAGATCGGCGAGCTGCGATTTCAGCGCCCGGATGCGCGGATGGTTGTCGAGCAAGGTCGTCGACAGGTCGGCAATGTTGGTCCTCAGTTCCACCTGCCGCTCGAGCAGGCGCTGGATCAATTCGGAAGACAGAACCTCCGGCACGCTGTCGAGCGTGCCGCCATTCTGCAGCGCCTTGCGCACGCTGTCAGCGGTCGCCTCGGCAGCAGCACGATTGGCACGTACTCGCGAAAGCTCGGTCGACAGTTCGGAGAGTTGCTGAGTCGCGAGCACCGAATTGTTGCCGCCCATCAAAAGGTCGGATTGCGCGCGGTAGGCGGCAACCTTGGCTTCGGCCTCCTTCACCCGATTCTGCAGATCGGTGATTTCCGGGCCGAGAAAGCCGGTGGCGGCGGTGTTCGATTCCTTCTTTGCGTTGCCTTTGGAGGCAAGATAGGCCTGAGCGATGGCGTCCGCGACCTGCGCGGCAAGCTTTGGGTCCTTCGAAGAGAACTCGACGGCAATAACACGAGATTTTTCAACGCCGTAGACGTTAAGCCTATCGTGCATCGCCTTGAGCACGCGCTCTTCCGGCGGAATATCGAAAGGATCGCTCTTCAGGCCGACAAGGACGAGGGCGCGGCTGAGCGCCGACATCTTCAGCGTCTCGTCGAATTCAGGCAATTTATCCAGATTGAGGTCCGCCGCAACCTTCTTGAGGATGTCGGGGGACGATATGATCTGGACCTCGGTGGCCACCGCCTCCTCGTCGGTCGCCGGCTTGTCGTCATTGGTCGAGCCAGCCGGCCGCGTGAAGACCGATTCGCGTGGTCCGATCTCCAGCTTGGCCACCGCCTTGTATTGCGGCGTGGCCAGCCAGGCGAGAGCAAACGCCAGGCCGGTGACCACGAGTGTGACGAGAACAATGCGCAGCCAGTTCCTCGCCAGGCTGGCAAAGAGCTGTCTCAGGTCGACATCGACATCTGCGGCCGCGGACTGAACGGACATGCATCCTGCTCCGGAACTCTTGAGTCGAGGATGGACCGTAAACAACTATGGTAACTCAGCCGTTAAGATCAGAATGCGCGCTTATTAGACAGCACTCAAAGAACATCGGGCGAAAGCAATAGAACAATTGATTTTTTTACCGGCGGTCGCCGCTTCCAGGCACGGCCCTTTACCGGCCATTAACCCTAACAGGATGATAACGGACGCACTTCCTGGGGTGGCCGCAGCACGGCGGCGAGAGCGACGAAGGTTCGTGTCCGATCATGAAAAGCACTGCTCATCTCTTTCGCGCCATGCTTGCCCTGTCGCTGCTTACCGGCTGTTCCAGCTACCGCCCGACGCCGGCCGCTTTCCACGAGGTGCTCGACCAGCCTTATAGACTCGGCGCCGGCGACCGCATCCGCGTCACCGTGTTCGAGCAGGACGGGCTGACCAACACCTATAGCGTCGACCAGTCCGGCTACATCTCCTTCCCGCTCGTCGGCGCCGTGCCGGCGCGCGGCCACACCGCCCAGCAGCTCGAGAAGGAAATCGCCGACAAATTGCGCCAGGGCTATCTGCGCGATCCCGACGTCTCGGTCGAGATCGATCGCTACCGGCCTATCTTCGTCATGGGCGAGGTCGGCGCCGCCGGGCAGTATTCCTATGTGCCGGGTCTCACCGTGCAGAAGGCGATCGCGATCGCCGGGGGCTTCACGCCGCGCGCTAACCAGGAAAGCGTCGACATCACCCGCGATATCAACGGCAAGGTCATGACCGGCAGGGTGCAGACATCCGACCCGCTGCTGCCCGGCGACACCGTCTACGTCCGCGAACGGCTGTTCTGAAAACCGACGTGGCGGCAAATCTCCGCATCGTCCACTGCTTCCGCTCACCTGTCGGGGGAATTTTCCGGCACGTGCGCGACCTGACCGAGGCGCAGGTCGCCGCCGGCCATTCCGTGGGCATCGTCTGCGATTCGACAACGGGCGGCGACTATGAGGAGCGGCTGTTCGAGGCGATGAAGGAGAGCCTGGCGCTCGGCATTCATCGCACGCCGATGCAGCGTCACATCGGGCCGGGCGACATCGCCGCGGCCTGGCGCACATATGGAATCATCAAGGAATTGCGGCCGGACGTGCTGCACGGGCACGGCGCCAAGGGTGGCGCCTATGCCCGTCTGTTCGGCTCACTGTTGCGGGTTTCAAGGTCTCGCGTGGCCCGCCTTTATTCGCCGCATGGCGGCTCGCTTCACTATGACGAAACGACGGCCACCGGAAAGCTGTTCTTCGCGCTGGAGCGTTTCATGGCGCGCTTCACCGACTGCCTGCTGTTCGTCTCCGACTATGAGCGGAAAACCTATCGCCGGAAGGTCGGCGAGCCGCCAGTCCCCAACAGGCTGGTCTATAACGGCCTGCGCGCCGCCGAGTTCGAACAAGTGGCGACGGCGGCTGATGCCGCCGATCTTCTCTATATCGGCATGATGCGCGACCTCAAAGGCCCGGACATCTTCATCGACGCGCTGGCGCGGGCCGGTGGCGAGTTCGGCCGCCCGTTGAGCGCGGTGATGGTCGGCGCGGGCGACGACCTGCCGCGCTACCACGCCCAGGTGGAACGGCTCGGGCTTGCCGGCCACGTCCGTTTCCTGGCGCCGATGCCGGCCAGAGACGCCTTCGCGCTGGCCGAGCTGATCGTCGTCCCGTCCCGCGCGGAGGCCATGCCTTACATCGTGCTCGAGGCGCTGGGCGCCGGCATGCCGATGATCGCGACGGCCGTCGGCGGCATTCCGGAGATCTTCGGCGAAGGCTCCCCTGCCCTGATATGGCCGGATGCCGGCCAGCTCGCCGACAAGCTCGGAACGGCTCTCGACGATCTCGGCGCCTATCGGAAGCTGATGCCGCAGGGCGGCGAGTTGAGGGCGCGATTCGGCGCTGACGTGATGGCAGCCGAGATCGAGAAGGCTTATTTCGCGGCGCTGAAACTTTAGAGTTTACTAATTGACTAGCGCCGAGAGAAGATCGTCAGTCCTCACAAGCAACGACACGCATTCAAAACCACCGGTTGTTTCAAGGCTTTCTTAGCTCTCTTTTGCTATCCACTTCTGCGTAGCTCGCGGACAATCCCATGAACGAGATCGATCCCGCGCGCCGCTTTTCCATGGATGCGGTGCGCAAATTCGACGGCACGGCCGAGGGTCAAGTGCCCAGTGGCATCAATGATGTCGCGCGCCAGGTCGCCTCGCAGTATCGGCGCGATACGATGTCGCCGATCATGGTCAGCGGCGTGTTGCGCATGGTCGAATTCGCGGTGCTGTTCCTTTCGGGGCTCGGCCTCTATTTCTACTATGTCGGCTTCTTCAACTATCTCGCCTGGCAATATCCGCTGTCGATCGCGGCGTCTTCGTTTCTGGCGGTAGTGCTGCTCGACGTCACCGACAGCTACCAGATCGCGGCGCTGATGCGCCCCCTCGCCAATTTCGGCCGCGTGCTGCTTGTCTGGGCCGGCACATTCGCGCTGATGGCGCTCACCGCCTTCGCCATGAAGGCTTCGGAGGACTATTCACGCCTTCTGTTCGGCAGCTGGTTCGTGGTCGGCTTCGTGCTGATCTTCGGCCTGAGACTCGTGATGTCCAGGCTGATCCGGCGCTGGGCGCGCGACGGGCGGATGGAGCGCCGCGCCGTCATCGTCGGCGGCGGCAAGTCGGCCGAAATGCTGATCCGCTCGGTCGAGAAACAGCCCTACAACGACATCCGCATCTGCGGCATCTTCGACGACCGCGGCGACAAGCGTTCGCCGCCGATCGTCGCCGGCTACCCGAAGCTCGGCACCATTTCCGAGCTGATCGAATTCGCCCGCATCGCGCGCATCGACATGCTGATCGTGTCGCTGCCGCTGACGGCCGAATCGCGCGTGCTGCAGCTTCTGAAGAAGCTCTGGGTGCTGCCGGTCGACATCCGGCTCTCGGCGCATTCCAACGCGCTGCAGTTCCGCCCGCGCGCCTATTCCTATATCGGCTCGGTGCCGATGCTCGACATCTTCGACAAGCCGATCAACGACTGGGACTCGGTCGCCAAGCGCAGCTTCGACATCATCTTCTCGCTCGTCGGCATCGTCCTCTTCTCGCCGGTGATGCTCGCCACCGCGATCGCCATCAAGCTCGACAGCAAGGGCCCGGTGCTGTTCAAGCAGAAGCGGCACGGCTTCAACAACGAGATCATCGAGGTCTACAAGTTCCGGTCGATGTATGCCGACAGATCGGACCCGACCGCCAAGCAGACGGTGACCAAGAACGATCCGCGCGTCACCCGCGTCGGACGCTTCATCCGCAAGACCTCGATCGACGAGCTGCCGCAGTTCTTCAACTCGCTGCTCGGCTCGCTGTCGCTGGTCGGACCGCGCCCGCATGCGATCGCCGCGCAATCGCACAATTTGCTCTACAACGAGGTGGTCGACGGCTATTTCGCCCGCCACAAGGTCAAGCCCGGCGTCACCGGCTGGGCGCAGATCAATGGCTGGCGCGGCGAGATGGACACCAATGAGAAGATCCGCATGCGCACCGAATACGATCTCTACTATATCGAGAACTGGTCGATGCTGTTCGACCTGCGCATCCTGTTCCTGACGCCGGTCCGCCTGCTCAACACGGAAAACGCCTATTGAGCGCGGTCGCGCATGAATTGCCGCCTTCGGCGGTCAACGCCAAGCTGATCGCGCTGATTTCGTCGGCAGCGATCGCCGTCGGCATCCTGCTTTCCGGTTTCGTCATCAGCGAGCCCGCGCCTTATGAGATCTATATGGCCGGGCTGATCGCCGTCTGGGCGCTGTTCGGGCTGAAAATATCGCGGGCGATATTGCCGCTGCTCGTGCTCCTGGTGGCGATGAACATCGGCGGCATGATCGCAATGACGCAGATGGCGGAACTCGCCAACACACCGCTCTATCTCGCGGTCTCGCTGTTTCTAGCCTTCAGCGCGGTGTTCTTCGCCTCGGTGACGTCGGTCCAGCCCGACCTCTACCGGCTGATCTTCATCGCCTATGTGGTCTCAGCCGTCGCGACGTCGCTGCTCGGTATTGCCGGCTATTTCCATGCCTTTCCGGGCGCAGAAATGTTCACCAAATATGACCGGGCCGCCGGCGCCTTCCAGGACCCGAACGTGTTCGGCCCGTTCCTGGTGCTGCCCGGCATCTACCTGCTCTATCTGCTGCTTACCGGTCCGGTGCCGCGCATGCCGCTGCTGGCGGTGCCGCTGCTGATCATCACGGCGGGCATCTTCTTCTCCTTCTCGCGCGGCGCCTGGGGCATGTTCGCGGTGTCGGCGGTGTTGCTCACCGCATGCCTCTTCCTGCAAAGCGCCAGCGGCATGTTCCGTGTGAGGGTCGTGGTGATGACGATCGCCGCGCTCGCGCTGCTGGTGATCGCCATCCTCGTCATCCTGCAATTGCCCGGCGTGTCGGACATGTTCACTCAGCGCGCGCAATTGGAGCAGAGCTACGACACCGCGCGCCTCGGCCGCTTCGCCCGCTACACGATCGGCTTCCAGTTGGCGCTGGAGCATCCGTTCGGCATCGGCCCGCTGGTCTTCGGCACGATCTACGGCGAGGACACGCACGACATCTGGCTGAAGGCGCTGATGGATTATGGCTGGCTGGGCTTCGTCTCATTCCTGACGCTGACCCTATGGACGATCGCGGCCGGCTTCCGCATCCTTCTGCGCGACCGGCCCTGGCAGCCCTATCTGCTTTGCGCCTATGTCGCCTATCTCGGCAATATCGGGCTCGGCACCTTCATCGACATCGACCACTGGCGCCATCTCTATCTGCTGCTCGGGCTGGTCTGGGGCGCGATCGCGCTGGAATACCGGCATCAGAAGGAATTGCGGCTGGCGCGGGCCGTTCGCGCGCCTGCATTATCATCGACAAGATAACCGCCGAATTCGGTTGACCCACACGGGGTTATCACGATACATCGCCACCCGGTCCGGAGTGTAGCGCAGCCCGGTAGCGCACTTGACTGGGGGTCAAGGGGTCGTCGGTTCGAATCCGGCCACTCCGACCATCAAAAACAAAGAGTTAGCCACATCCCCCAGAGGTGGCTACAAAAATATAGCCGGATTGTAGCCAGCAGCTCCGCTTTCCCTCCGGGGTCGCGTACCTTGTATTCAGCATCCTTCCAATGGCTGGAAACAATGATTGCCAGCCGAAAAAAACCTGACATCCGGCGAAGCAAGATTCCCCGCCGTGCAGGTTGGACAAAGCGCGCAACTGTGGCGGAGCCAGTGGAGGAAAAAGCCCGTCTCTTCGAGACAGGCCTCGCGCGGCAACCGGACGATGGTTTTTCGGAGCAGAGCTCTCAGTTCGTATACACCATGGCTCCATGGCCCGGATGACTCTGGTTATGACTTTCCGCGTCACCCTGAGCCTGTTCCCGCGTTGAGCGATTTGGCCCCATCCAGCCTCCTTTTACTCCGTCGCTGGGACAATCTTGGCAAAACGCATAATAAGTCGTCGCACCTTCTTGTGTGCTGTCAGTGCCATCTACGAAGGGGCCTCCGGTCTTCCAGGCGTCCGCCAAGCTATGTTCGCCGAACTGGTCCGAGTCCTTTCCAAAGACGTCTTTCATTTCTTCATTTTCGGGCGCACCACCAGGCATGAGTCATCTCCAAAAAGCTGCTGTCGGGAAATTCCGACCGACAAGCATACCTCGGAATCGTGCTAACGCCTGTGAAGTGCATCATGCCTTCTGGGGCATTCAGCCCCGTGGCAAGGTGAACAGCGGCCATCCGGCCTTTCGCGCAGGATGGCACGCAATTCCTAGCCCGGACCGCCCTTACCCATGTTAGCCCGCCACCCTCGGGTCCTCTCCATTGTCCTCCCCAAGAAAACGCGGAATTTTACGTTACCGCGCGGTGCCGGCCACGGACTCTACACAGGAAGGGACGAGCGAGAGTCCGCTACTGGCACACATCGACCCATTTCGCCCCGGCAAGATCCGCCATCCTTTGCGGCGCAATCCGCACAGCGGCGTTCGTCGCGCCGGCGGCGGGGACGACCTCGTCGAAGGCTCGTAGCGTCACGTCGCAAAAGACCGGCAGCGGCGCCGGCAGGCCGAAGGGGCAGACGCCGCCTGGCGGATGGCTGGTCGCGGCAAGCACCTGCTCGCCGTCGAGCATGCGCGGCTTGCCGCCGAGCGTGTCCTTGCACTTGCGGTTGTCGAGCCTGGCGGTGCCGCTGGTCACGACCAGCATGGTTTTTTCGCCGACGCGCAGGCAGATGGTCTTGGCGATCTGCGCCGGCATCACGCCATGCGCTTCCGCCGCCAGCGCCACTGTCGCCGAGCTCGCGTGGGTGACCACGACCTCGATGTCGGGCGCATGTTCGGCAAAGAAGGCGCGGACCGATTCTAAGCTCATGAGCGAAACCTCGTCAGGCATGTTGACCGACGCCGCCGATTCGCGGCGCCGATCGGGATTGACACATGGCGTCTCGGCTGCCGGCAAGAGCCAGGAACCATGCGTCGAAGGTGCAAAAAAGCCCGCCAGGCGAGGCCGTGGCGGGCTCTTCATGCGGACGCTTCTTGCGTCTCTATTGCTGTGTGGGCCGATTCTCTTCGGTCGGCACCGTGATCAATTCCTCTTCCGGCACTTGCAGCGCGGAAGCGATTCGTCTGAGCTTGGCGGGGTCGGCGTCCTTGCCGTCCTCGATGTCGACGATCTCGCCCACGGCCAGGCCGCAGGTCAAGGAAAGCTCCTCGATCGTATATCCCCTCGTTTCGCGCACGGCCTTCAGCGGATTGAGGCCGTTCGCGGCAATGATGTTGTTGGAAACAGCGTTTCGTGCGGTGTTGGGCATGGCAACTCCTTGGGATGAAACAAGACAGATGAAATGTGGCGTTGCCTGAGACGGGCGGAGAATGGCCGTTAACGATTGATTTGCCAAGAGGGGCCGTTACGACCGTCACGCCATCGTGAACCGGTCCCGCCGGCCGGAGGCCGAGGCTCAGGCCAGAAATATGTAAGGTGGCGCGACGCCCAATCAAGTTCTTTTGAAGCGCTGAGGGCCGGAACCGCCGGCTTTTTGCCTGCCCCAATTCGTTAGGTTTCTGTCGCTTGAGTCGACGGCGGGCGGCGTCAAACCCTTTGGAAGGATCGGATGCCATGAAACTGAAGTTATTCGCGATCGTGCTCGGCACGATTTCATGTTTTGCCGTTTCGGCGCAGGCCGAGAACGTGCGCGTGCGCGGCACGGTGGTCGACCTCGCCGGAACGGCGCTGACGGTGAAAGCCCACAACGGCAAGACCGATACGGTCACCCTTGCTCCCGACTGGATGATCTCCGGCGTCGCCAAGGCATCGGCCGCCGATATCAAGCAGGGCGATTTCCTCGGCATTGCATCGGTGTCCAAGGCCGACGGCGGCAGCGGCGCGCTGGAAGTCGTGATCTTCCCCGCCGCATTGAAGGGCACCGGAGAAGGCGACCGCGATTGGGATTTGCAGCCCAACAGCCGGATGACCAACGGCACTGTCGCTGACGTGACCGAGATTAACGGACGAACCGTGACGCTCACCTATAGCAATGGCCAGAAGAAAGAGATCGCCATTCCGCAATCGACGCCGATCGTGAAATTCGCGACCGCCAAGCCGGCGGACCTCAAGCCGGGCATGGCGGTTTTCGTCAGCGCCGAGCGCGGCGGCGACGGCAAGCTCGTCTCGCGCCGCGTGGTGGTCGGCAATCACGGCATCGCCCCGCCGATGTGAGCGAAAAGGCCGGCATACCGGCCGGCATGTTTCAAAAGGTCATGGTGCCACGCCATCCGTTGCGCGTCCTTTCGGACGCGCAACGCCGTCGAAGTTCAGCCGGAAACAATCCAGAAACAAAAATCTACAGTCCGGAAAAAGTGTCGAAAAAATCGAGGAGGATAGTCCCGATCGCGAGGCTTGGGTCACCGATTTGGTGCGGTGAATCTCGGAACGCCCGCGTAAAAAGGAAACGAAGTCATGAAGAAGTCCCTCCTCTCCGCGCTCGGGCTGGCTCTGGCCCTGGCGTTCACGATGCCGATCCTCGGCACGACCAGCGCCGATGCGGCTCCGGTGAAGAAGCATCACCATCATCACCGCAAGCATCATCACCGGCACCACCACCACCATCATCATCGTCACCACCACAAGGTGGCTGCGAAGAAGGCCTGATCCTTTCCTCTTTTGCCGATGGGAAGGCCGGCCTTTGTTGACCGGGTGCGGTCTTCCCGTCGGATTTTCGCTTTGCAGGCCAAGCCCACCAGCTTCGGCGTCAGCCGCGACCTCGTCGTTACAATCCCGACTTCTCGTCCGCACCTGATGCGCGTCATCACGGCGCGCTGCCTGACTATGCCCGGCGGCCATTGCGCTGGCGCCGGTGCATTGGCGGCGACCTTGATCATGCAAGGGTCGATTTCCTGTAAGGATCGATTTTCTGCCGGATGCCCAGCCCGCGCTGCTACCGAATCCTTCGTCTGACACCTTCCAAACAACGCCCGCCATCTGCCAGGCGAAAAAAATCGCTCGGGATATGAACCTTCCCATTGGACGCGACACCAAGCGGTCATGGGCGCCACGAAGGCGCTCCTCAACCAACCGGGACGCCAGGAAGGCGATCCCAACAACCAATGGAAGGAAATGCTCAATGACCAACTTCAAGCGTATCGCGCTCGCCGCCGCCCTCGTCGTTTCGGCCTTCGGCTCGGTTTCCGCCCCGGCCTTCGCCGGCATTCTTCCCAGCAACGACGGCGCTGTCTGCAAGGGCCATGGCGCCTGCGTGGTGCTGCAGCTCAATTGCAAGGGCAAATATGTCGACGGCACCGACTCCAGCGGCACCGTCTATGGCAAGTGCCGCCCGGCGACGGCTCAGGTCGACCCGAAGAGCCGGATCAAGCTCGCCGACTGATCGGGGCCAGAGCCTGTTTCATCCCGATGAAATCGGGAGGGGACACGGAAATGGCGGCCGTCGCGAGCGGCCGCCATTTCTGTTTCGCAGTCCGGTGAAAGTCAGCGCCGGCTGATGAGAAGGCCGGCAAGCAGCCCGACCGCGACCAGCCCCACGGCGGCCGCGGTGGCCGGATGATCGCGCGCGATGCGCTCGAGCGTCCTGCCCCTGCGCCTGATTGCCGGCAGCGTCTCATGGAGGCGTTCGGCGAGTTGCGAATAATAATCGGACGCCGCCTCTCGGCCGTCCTCGTAATAGGCGTCGCCGCGTTTGGCGAGGGCTTCCCTGAGATCGTCGAACTGCCGCGCGAGCGCCGCAAACCGCTTGTCCAGATCGTGATCGGCCGCAAACAACGCCATGCCAGGTATCCTTCCTCTGCAGAGAAGGCCTAACGCGTGGGCGCGACGCAGTTCCGACTCTCAGCAGCGCTGACCGCTCAGGTCGCAGGGCCGGCGATCGAAGCTCAACGCACCTGGTCGAGCAGGCGTTTGCACTCCAGGAGGTCAAACAGCGCTTCCTGCAGCAAGGCCCGGTTATCGCGCGACAATTTCGAGGAGTCCGGCTGCACGGGACCTTCGTCGTCGCCCTTGCCGAGGCCGAAGAAACGACGGCTGGGCTTCACCTTGGGCTGGCCGACAAGCGCATCCTCGTCGCCGCGCGGCTGGGCGGCCGCGGTCAGCGGCACCTGATCGGCCTGCCGGCGTTGCGCGATCGCCTCGACCGCGGCCATGTCGCCATTGCCGATGGCGACCAGGAAATGGTTGCCATTCTCGCGCAGCAGCTTCTGCACGCCTTTGATCGTGTAGCCCTGATCGTAGAGCATGTGCCGGATGCCCTTGATCAGCTCGACATCCTGCGGCCGGTAGTAACGGCGGCCGCCACCGCGCTTCATCGGCTTGATCTGGTTGAAGCGCGTTTCCCAAAAACGCAGCACATGCTGCGGCAGATCGAGATCTTCCGCGACTTCGCTGATGGTGCGGAAGGCATCGGGGCTCTTGTCCATGGGCGAATCCTCACGCTGGACGACGATCCGGCACTTATGCCGAATCGAGCCTTATTTCAGCGATTTATGAAACGATATTCAAGCCCGGCGTCAAACTGACGGCGGTTTTCAACCGTATTTGCCGGCGCGTTATTTGCCGCCCTTGGCCTTGCTGTTCTGGTGCGAGCGCAGGATGCGGTTCTTCAGCACGTTCGACGACTTGAAGGTCATCACCCGGCGCGGCAGGATCGGCACTTCCTCGCCGGTCTTCGGATTGCGACCGATGCGCTCATTCTTGGAGCGGACATGGAAGGTCGCGAAGGACGACAGCTTCACCGTTTCACCGCGAACGATGGCTTCGCAAATTTCATCCAGCACGCCTCGACGAGCTCGGCCGATTCAGTTCGCGACAAACCAACCTTGCGGTAAACGGCTTCGGCAAGGTCGGCACGCGTAAGTGTCTTTCCCCCCATGCAACCGTCCCATCAGCTCAAAAAACGTAAATCGATACAGCCAGCGGCAGAGCCTAAGTAATTGATCCGGCAAGGTCAAGGACCGAACCCGCGCGTTCGGCACTTACCAGCGGAGCAACACCGCGCCCCAAGTGAAACCTCCGCCCATCGCCTCGAGCAGAACCAGGTCGCCCTTCTTGATGCGGCCGTCGGCGACGGCCACCGACAAAGCGAGCGGCACGGAGGCAGCCGAGGTGTTACCGTGCAAATCGACGGTGACCACCACTTTCTGTTCGGCAATCCCGAGCTTCTTGGCGGAAGCGTCAATAATCCGTTTATTGGCCTGATGCGGCACGAACCAGTCGAGGTCTTCCGCCGTGATGCCGGCGTCAGTGAAGGTTGCCTCGATGACGTCGGTGATCATGCCGACCGCGTGCTTGAACACCTCGCGGCCTTCCATCTTGAGATGGCCGACCGTGCCCGTCGTCGATGGGCCGCCGTCGACGAAAAGCTTCTCCTTGTGGGCGCCATCCGAGCGCAGGCTGGCCGCCAGCACGCCGCGATCGGCGATGCCGCCCGTCCCCTCCGCGGCTTCGAGCACAACGGCCCCGGCGCCGTCGCCGAAAAGCACGCAAGTCGATCGATCGCTCCAGTCGAGGATGCGCGAGAAGGTTTCCGAACCGATCACCAGCACGCGCTTTGCCAGGCCGCCGCGGATATAGAGGTCGGCGGTGGCGACGGCATAGACGAAGCCGGAACACACGGCCTGCATGTCGAAGGCAAAGCCGTGATGCATGCCGAGCCGATTCTGGATATCCACCGCGGTCGCGGGAAACGTGTTGTTGGGCGTCGACGTCGCCAGCACGATCAGGTCGATGTCGGCAGGCGTCAGACCGGCACTGTCGAGCGCGGCGCGCGCCGCGGCCTCGCCCAGCGAGGCCGTCGTCTCGTCATCGGCCGCGACGTGGCGCTGGCGAATGCCGGTGCGCTGGACGATCCACTCGTCGGAGGTCTCGACCATGCCTTCGAAGTCGGCATTCTTCATGATGCGGCGGGGCAGCGCGGCACCGTTGCCGCGCACGACTGATCTGATCAAGGTTCGTTCCTATTCCTCGGCGTCGACGGCGACGCCGGATTTCCTGTTTGCCTGGGCAGTCGGATTGCGCGCATGGAACAGATCGAGGTCGGCCTCGATCCGGTCAAGCAGATTGTTGCGCACCATGTCGTAGCCGAGCTCGATCGCCGCCGCGAAGCCGTCCGAATCGGCGCCGCCGTGGCTCTTCACGACGATGCCGTTCAGGCCCAGGAAGACGCCGCCATTGGAGCGCCCGACATCCATCTTCTCGCGCAGGCGGTCGAAGGCGCCCTTGGCGAAGACATAACCGATCCTGGCCATCAGCGTGCGGCTCATGGCGGCGCGCAGGTAGCCGGCGATTTGCCTCGCCGTGCCCTCCGCGGTCTTGAGCGCGATGTTGCCGGCAAAGCCCTCGGTCACGACCACGTCGACCGTGCCCTTGCCGATGTCGTCGCCCTCGACGAAGCCGCGGTAGTTCATCGAAGCCATGTTGGCTTCGCGCAGCATGCGCCCGGCCTCCTTGACCTCCTCCTGGCCCTTGATCTCCTCGACGCCGACATTGAGCAGGCCGACGCTCGGCCGCTCGATGCCGAACACCGAGCGCGCCATGCCGGTGCCGAGGATGGCGAAATCGACGAGTTGATGCGCATCCGCGCCGATGGTGGCGCCGACGTCGAGCACTATGCTCTCGCCGCGCGTCGTCGGCCAAAGCGCCGCGATCGCCGGGCGGTCGATGGTGGCCATGGTGCGCAGGCAGAATTTCGACATCGCCATCAGCGCGCCGGTGTTGCCGGCCGAGATGCAGGCCTGCGCGGCGCCATTCTTCACCGCCTCGACCGCCTTCCACATCGACGACTTCCAGCGGCCGTGGCGCAGCGCCTGGCTCGGCTTGTCGTCCATCCTCACCGCGATCTCGCAATGGATGAACTCGCTGACCTCGGCCAGCTTGGGGAACTTGGCCAGTTCGGGACGCACGGCGTCCTCGCGGCCATAGATGACGAAGCGGATGTCAGGGCGGCGGATGGCGACCGTCATCAGCGCCGGGATGACGACGCCTGGTCCGTGATCGCCGCCCATGGCATCGATGGAAATCCTGATCACGCGGTGTTTTTCTCACGGTTTGCCTGGCTGGCGGCGTGCGCCTGCCGAGGTAAGGGGGCTCGCGAAGGTTCGGCGAAAATAGCGGTTTTGGGCAGCCGCACAACCAACTTTTCCAAAATCCCGGCCGCCTTCAGGATTTTCCGAGCAGCGAACGCAGCTTTTTCTGGAATTCGCTTTCCTCAGGCTGATCGTCGCCCTCGGCCTCGAGCGAGGCTCCGGGCTTGCGCGGATAAGGATCGATCGCCAGACCGAAAAATTGCTCGGCGAGCGCACCGACATCGATGGTGTCGCCGGAAAACGTTTCGGGACTGTCCGGTCCGTCGGCATCGAGAACGATCTCACCGCCGCCCTCGAACCCCTCGCGTCCGAGCTTCGACTGCTCCGGCAAGAAGAGCGCCTCGACAGGCTCGTCGATATGGGCTGCCACCGGATCGAGAGTGACGATGCAGGCCTGGGTGATATCGGCTTCGACGCGACCGCTAACCTTGACGCCGTTGCGTTTCCAGGACGCCACCAGGAGTTCGGCACGGTAGCTCTCGACCGAGAGCAGGTCGTATTCAGCGGCAAGGGCCGCGCGCTGGCGTTCGTCGGCCTCGATCACAACCGGCAAGCCCTTTTGCGGCAGGCGGGTGACGTTGGCGACGAAAGATACGGGGCTCTGCGGTTCGGCGTGTTTCATTCTCGCCTCCTTCACACGGCTCCGGCGACCGGGAACGCCACGGTGCCAGCCGCGATCGATTCGGTCGACTGCGCGGCAAGCTGCCGGGATGCCGCGGAAACATAACTCGCCAGCAGCGGCGCCTCGATCCACTCGCCGGCATCGGGCCTGACGTTACGGGCGAGTGCCGTGCTGAGGGCGGCGCGATCGTCGTCCCGCAAGGCGTCGTCATAAGCCGCGGTGCGGCCATAGAACATCTTTGCCAGCTTCTTCATGCGCTTCGGTACGCCGACATCACTGATGCCCAGTTCCCTAAGCGAATGGTCGACATCGAGGAAGAACTCGTCGATCAGCACCTGCGCGATCTCAGTAGCCGCGCCGCCCTCCCCGCGCAGCCGGTGCTGGAACAGGAACATATGCAGCGCCAGCATCTCGAAGCGGCCGAGCGGCGTATCCGGCACATTCCAGTCGGAATAAAACACGGTTTGCCGCGCCGCCGCCACGATTTGTGCGTAGAGCGCCTCCGTGATGGCGCGGTTGGCATGACGTTCGCGGCCAAAAAGGCGCTGGAACATTGAGGGTGGTCTCCCGGGGACCTTGTGTTTGATTTGGCCTTGTTGCATCGGCATGCAAGCTGGTTTACCGGTTTTGCGGCCCAGCGCAAGTTGCGGGGATGTGATGGAGAATTGTTGTTGGGTGCGCTGAAATTCAAGTCGTTTCTTACGCCCCTGCCGGTGGGCGTAGCCTCTCTGCTGGTGGCGGTATCCGCGCTTTCGGCCTGCAATTCATCCAAGATGATCGGCGATCTCAGCCCGAGCGAGACGCTGACGCAAGGCTATGTCATCGACCAGGCGGCGGTCGACTCGGTGCCGGTCGGCTCGAGCCGC
Source organism: Mesorhizobium loti (assembly GCF_001510895.1). Classification (GTDB taxonomy): domain Bacteria; phylum Pseudomonadota; class Alphaproteobacteria; order Rhizobiales; family Rhizobiaceae; genus Mesorhizobium; species Mesorhizobium loti_A. Next base: position 89,027 of record NZ_LPWA01000013.1, read on the forward strand.
GAGCAGGTGCTTCTGGCGCTGGGCACGCCGTCGACGACGGCGACCTTCGACAACGAGGCCTTTTACTACATATCGCAGACGCGCAAGCGCTATGTCGCTTTCGACAAGCCGCGGCTGGTCGACCAGCACGTGCTGGCGGTCTATTTCGGCGCCGACGGCCGCGTCACCCAGATCGCCAATTACGGCCTGAAAGACGGCAAGATCTTCGACTTCATCTCGCGGACGACGCCGACCGGCGGCAAGGACCAGAACTTCCTCAGCCAGATCATCAACGGCGCCAGCAAGCTGGCGCCCGGCATCCCGGGCGGCGGCGCGCCGGGCACCTGATCCGGTACCCGGGAACTCAGACGACGAAGACCCCCGAATCGCTCTGGCGGGCCTTTCGTTTCAACGACACCACTTGGTCGAAAATAAAACCCGCGGGATCGCTCCCGCGGGTTTCTGTTTTTGGAAAGAAGGCTTCGATCAGCCGTGCGCGAGCACGGCAAGCAACAGCAACGCGACGATGTTGGTGATCTTGATCGCCGGGTTGACGGCCGGGCCGGCGGTGTCCTTGTAGGGATCGCCGACGGTGTCGCCGGTGACCGAGGCCTTGTGGGCCTCGGAGCCCTTCAGATGCTTGACGCCGCTCTTGTCGGTAAAGCCGTCCTCGAACGACTTCTTGGCGTTGTCCCAGGCGCCGCCGCCGGACGTCATCGAAATGGCGACGAAGAGGCCGTTCACGATGACGCCGAGCAGCGAGGCGCCGAGCGCCGCGAAGGCCGAGGCCTTCGAGCCAGAGATCAAGAACACGCCGAAATAGACGACGAGCGGCGCCAGCACCGGCAGCAGCGACGGGATGATCATCTCGCGGATCGCCGCCCTGGTGAGAAGGTCGACGGCGCGCGCATAGTTCGGCTTCGACGTGCCGGCCATGATGCCCTTGTCTTCGCGGAACTGCTTGCGCACCTCCTCGACGATCGAGCCGGCGGCGCGGCCAACAGCGGTCATGGCGATGCCGCCGAACAGATACGGGATCAGGCCACCGAAGATCAGGCCGGCGACGACATACGGATTGGAGAGATCGAAGGAGACCTCGCCCATGCCCTGGAAGTAGGGATACTTGTCGCCATTGGCGGCAAAGAACTTCAGGTCGTTCGAGTAGGCCGCGAACAGCACCAGCGCGCCGAGGCCGGCGGAGCCGATGGCATAGCCCTTGGTCACCGCCTTGGTGGTGTTGCCGACCGCGTCCAGCGCGTCGGTGGAGTGGCGTACTTCCTTGGGTAGGCCCGACATTTCAGCGATGCCGCCGGCATTGTCGGTGACCGGGCCGAAAGCGTCGAGCGCCACGATCATGCCGGCAAGGCCGAGCATGGTGGTAACGGCGATCGCCGTGCCGAAGAGGCCGCCGAGTTGATAGGTGGCGATGATGCCGCCGACGATGACGAGCGCCGGAAGCGCGGTCGATTCCAGCGAGACCGCGAGGCCCTGGATGACGTTGGTGCCATGGCCGGTCACCGAAGCCTGGGCGATCGAATTCACCGGGCGCTTGTTGGTGCCGGTGTAGTATTCGGTGATCACTACGATGAGACCGGTCACCAAAAGGCCGATCAGGCCGCAGATGAACAGGTTCTTGCCGGTGATGGCGATGCCGCCGACATTGCCGATCTCGCCCCAGCCGAGCGTTACCGAGGTAGCGATGGCGAGGCCAACGATCGACAGCAGGCCGGTGACGATCAGGCCCTTGTAGAGCGCGCCCATGATCGAGCCGTTGGAGCCGAGCTTGACGAAGAAGGTGCCGACGATCGAGGTCAGGATGCAGGCGCCGCAGATGGCGAGCGGATAGAGCATCGCCGCACCGAGAACGGCAGTGCCGCCGAAGAAGATGGAGGCCAGAACCATGGTGGCGACGACGGTCACCGCATAGGTCTCGAACAGGTCGGCGGCCATGCCGGCGCAGTCACCGACATTGTCGCCGACATTGTCGGCGATGGTGGCTGGGTTGCGCGGATCGTCTTCAGGAATGCCGGCTTCGACCTTGCCGACGAGATCGCCGCCGACGTCGGCGCCCTTGGTGAAGATGCCGCCGCCGAGACGGGCGAAGATCGAGATCAGCGACGCGCCGAAACCGAGCGAGACCAACGAGTCGATGACGACGCGGTCATTGGGCTGCAAGCCCATCGGGCCGGTCAGGATGAAGTAGTAGATCGAGACGCCGAGGAGCGCCAGGCCCGCGACCAGCAGGCCGGTGATGGCGCCGGACTTGAAGGCGATGTCGAGGCCGGCGGCGAGGCTGTTCGACGCGGCCTGCGCGGTGCGGACATTGGCGCGCACCGAGACGTGCATGCCGATGAAGCCGGCAGTGCCCGAGAGCACGGCGCCGATCAGGAAGCCTATCGCGGACGTGATGGACAGCAGCCACCAGGCGAGCAGAAGCACGACGATGCCGACGACGGCGATGGTGGTGTATTGGCGCGCCAGATAGGCCTGGGCGCCTTCGCGAATGGCGGCGGAGATTTCCTGCATGCGCTGGTTGCCCTGATCGGACGCGAGGACCGAACGTGTCGCCCAGATGGCGTAAAGGACAGAAAGCAAGCCGCAGGCGATGACGGCGGTAATGATGGTCATTGCCGGATTTTCCTCGATTGATGGCCCAAAAGAACCCCTCCCTGGGCCTTGGAACGGGGATGAATGCCGCGCACGGAATCCACCCCTTGGCTGCGGTGTATGCGAAACAGGGCTCGGAACGTCAAGATATTGTTCGGTTTTTGCCCGGCTTTCGCCCAAAAGACGAGAATTGCGATTCACCGGCGGGCACCGCCGTCCTTTTAGATCGATTGAAATGACGCGGCGTAAATCAGCCCTTGCGCAAATCGCCGTCGGGCTGGATGACGAAAATGAGCACGGCAAGCATGGTCATATACAACATGAACGCCTTCTGCTGGCCGTTCCAGATGCTCGACTGCCACATGGCGAACCATTCGCCGCCCACGACCATGAAGCCGAAATACCAGATCAGGAAGCCCATCGTGGCGGCAATGACGGCAAATTTCTTCGCGTCGTTGAAATCCTGCGCGCTCGCCTTGCGCGCCCGCCAAAGGCTCCAGGCGGCGACGAGATAGAGCAGGCAAGTCAGTGCCTCGCCGAGGATGATCAGCCAGTAGCCGGCCGTCCACAGCGCCGGGTTGGTGATCGAGCGGTACATCAGCGCGTTGCCTGGAAAGGTGGTATCCATGTTCAGCACATGCTGGACAAAGGCGAAGTTCGAGCCGTAGTCGGTGATGTTGCCGAAAGCGACCAGAAAGGCGAACGCCGCGAGACACCGACACATGACGATCTTGGAGAGACGCAAGGTCATGGCAAGAACTCCTGCTGAAAGATCGGGGCATCGGGCAGATCAATCGCCGAGTCCCGAAGATCGCGCAACCGGGGGCTCAGTGTCGGTCACGCTGACGGCCAGCGCGAAACATTACGCCAGCAAGCAAGCCATCACGGGGTTGGTGGAAACGCTCGATCCAGGCAGCGATTGCGCGGTCGGTGATCTTGTTTCGCTGGAGACTGCCGGCGCCCGACACGACTTCGCCGTCATCCGTCGCCGGTGGGTCTGCAATGCGAACGGCGTGAAGCTCGAACTTACCCTTGACTACCCTGCCAGATCGATTTGACGCCGCGTTAGCCCGTTTCTACCCTGCCTCCCGCCCCATCCGCCGCGCGGCGTAGCTTTCGATCGCCGACAGGCCGTCATAGATCAGCACCGCAAGCGCCGCGACGATCAGGCCGCCCTGCAGGACAAAGGCAAGATTGTTCGAGATCAGGCCGGCGATGATCACCTCGCCCAGGGTCTTGGCGGCCACCGTCGAGCCGATGGTGGCGGTGGCAAGGCTGATGACCACGGACAGCCGGATGCCGCCGAGGATCACGGGGGCGCTCAGCGGCAGTTCGACCTTCATCAGCCTTTGCCAGCCGGTCATGCCGGCGCCGCGCGCGGCTTCCATGACATTGCCGGGCAGCGTGGTGAGCGCGGTCAGCGCGTTCTCGAAGATCGGCAGCAGCCCGTAGAGGAAGAGCGCGATCAGCGTCGGCTTCTCGCCGAAGCCGACCGCCGGCACGGCGAGCGCCAGCACCGCCACCGGCGGAAAGGTCTGGCCGATATTGACCAGGCTGCGCGACAACGGCAGGAACTCGGCGCCGGCGGGCCGGGTGACCAGGATGGCGAGCGCGACGGCGACAATCGTCGCGGCCACTGTGGCGACGAGCACGGTCCTCAGATGCAGCAATGTCAGCGTCAGCAGACTGCCCTGGTTGTAGATTGCCGGCGCGCCGTTCTCGGTCAGGGGCTTCAACAACGGCTCGAACAGGTCCGGGCTGGCGATGAAGACCACCAGCAGCACCAGAAGCGCCAGCCTCAACAGCGCGGGCAGCCAGGCCCTCATGCAGGCCTCGCGCGTTTCACCAGCCCTTCCACGGTGACGCGCCCGAGCGGCTTGCCGTCGGCGCCCTTCACCGGCAGCGCCGGGCGGCCCGACCACAAAAGCTCGGCCAATGCGTCGCGCTGGCTGGCATCGCCGGGGATCGCCTCGCCTTCGGCGCCGCCGGGCTCCACCGCATCGCGCACGCGGCCGAGCGACAGCAGCCGGAACGGCCGCTCGCTGGAGCCGACCAGGGTTTCGACAAAACCATTTGCGGGCCTCGCCAGGATCTCCGCCGGCTTGGCGTATTGCAGCACCTTGCCGGCATCCATGACGGCGATCTTGTCGCCCATATGCACCGCCTCCTCCATGTCGTGGGTGACGAGGATGACGGTGGTGCCGAAACGCTTCTGGATCGCCAGCAGATCCTCTTGCGCCTTGGTGCGTATGATCGGGTCGAGCGCGCCGAAGGGCTCGTCCATCAGAAGCACATTGGGTTCCGCGGCGAGCGCGCGCGCGACGCCGACACGCTGCTGCTGGCCGCCGGAGAGTTCATGCGGATAGCGCGGGCCATAGGCCTGCGGGTCGAGCTGGTAGAGCGTCATCAGTTCTTCGACGCGAGCTTGATGCGGTCCTTGTCCCAGCCGAGCAGCAGCGGCACGGTGGCGATGTTCTGCGCCACGGTGCGATGCGGGAACAGGCCATGGCCCTGGATGGCGTAGCCGATGCTGCGACGCAGCTGATATCCTGGCAGCGAGCGATTGTCGGCGCCGTCGAGCTTGATCACTCCGGCAGTCGGCTCGACCAGCCGGTTGATCATCCGGAGCAGCGTCGTCTTGCCGGAGCCGGAAGTGCCGACAATGACGCAAACAGTGCGCGGTTCGATGACCATCGAGACATCGTCGACGACGGCCGTCCCGTTATAGCGCTTGGTGATGCCTTCAATCTCGATCATGCGGGGTCCGCCCTGCGCGTGGTAGAGGTCATTTCGATGACTGCGTCGAGGATGATGGCCGCAGCAAAGGCAAGCGCCACGGTGGGTACGGCGCCGAGCAGCACAAGGTCCATCGCCGTCTGGCCGATGCCCTGGAAGACGAACACGCCGAAACCGCCGCCGCCGATCAGCGCCGCGATCGTGGCCAGTCCGATGTTCTGCACCAGCACGATGCGGATGCCGGTGAGGATCACCGGAAAGGCGAGTGGGAACTCGACGTCGAACAGGCGCTGGCGATCGGTCATGCCCATGCCTCGCGCGGCATCGTTGGCAGCGCGCGGCACGCCGGCAAGCCCGACCACGGTGTTCGCCACGACAGGCAGCAGCGAATAGAGAAACAGCGCGACGAAGGCCGGCGCGGTGCCGATGCCCCTGATGCCGATCGCGGCCGCGCCCGGCACATGCGCGGCAACCCAGCCGAGCGGCGCGATCAGCAGGCCGAACAGCGCGATCGACGGAATGGTCTGGATGATGTTGAGCACGTTCAGCACCCCTGCCCGCAGGTTCTCGACACGGTGGCAGAGGATGCCAAGCGGAGCTCCGGCGACCACCGCTGCCGCCAGCGAGCCGAGCGCCAGCGTGACGTGCTTGGAGCCTTCGGCCCAGAAACTATCGGCGCGGCTGGCATATTCCTTGAGAATGGAAAGGCTGTCCCAGCTTCCCGAGACCAGTAGCGCGCCGATCGCGAGTGCGGCGACAATGAGGACGCGACGCGCGCCCATGGCGAGAGGTTCAGCCTGGTCAGCACATCGGCCAAAAGCAAGGTGAAGGCAAAGATCAGCAGCCAGAAGCCCGAGGCCGGCGCGACGCGGGCAAAGGTATTGCCGGCAGGCGTCAGGAAACCGCCGGCGGTGCCGATCAGGATCGCGAGCGCAATCAGCGCAACCACGCTGGTGACGAGCCTCAGGATCAGCGGCGTCCGCAGCAGCGCGACGATGCCGCCGACGATGACTATTGCCAGAAGCAGCGGGCCGAGCGTTGACGGCAGCGCCTCGAGGATCGAGCGCGCCTGCCCCGGCACGATGCGGTTGGCGCGGAACGTGGCGAAGGGTGCCGCGAAGGTCGCATAGGCGACGATCGCGGCGATGACCACGCCGAGTTTGTCGAAGCGCAAGGTCATCGGCTGCCCGCGCGGTAGCAATTTTGAGGCTCGAACTCAGAGAGGTCACGCTCCGTCGCGCCCCCCTCTGTCCTGCCGGACATCTCCCCCACAAGGGGGGAGATTGGCAGCTTCGTCGCTGGCGCTCTCCTTGCCACGCCGGAGATTGGCGAAAGCAACGCGACATCCGATCTCCCCCCTTGTGGGGGAGATGTCCGGCAGGACAGAGGGGGGCGCCTCGCACCGGCGTCACGCTTTTTCGACGAGCTTGCGGTTACTTCAAAAACCCGTTCGTCTTCAAAAATTCCTCGGCCACCGCCTTCGCGGGCTCGCCACCCAATTGCACGCGGCCGTTGAGCTGCTGCAGCGTGACGAGGTCGAGCTTGGCGAAGACCGGCTTCAGCAGCGACTCGATTTCCGGATGTTCCTTCAGGATCTGCTCGCGGATGATCGGCGCCGGCTGGTAGACGGGCTGCACGGCCTTGTCGTCCTGGAGCACAACGAGGCCCGAGGGCTGGATGCCGCCGTCGGTGCCGTAGACCATGGCGGCGTTGGCGCCATTGGTCTGGTTGGCGGCCGCGGCGATGGTCGCGGCAGTGTCGCCGCCCGAGAGGGTGATCAACTGGTCCGGCTTCAGCTTGAAGCCGTAAGTGGTCTGGAAGGCCGGCAGGGCCGCAGCCGAATTGACGAATTCGGCCGAGGCGGCGAGCACCACCTTGCCCCCGCCCGAAACATACTTGCCGAAGTCCGATAGGGTGGCGAGCTTGTTCTCGTCGGCCACTTCCTTGCGCAGCGCGATCGCCCAGGTGTTATTGGCCGGCGACGGCGACAGCCAGACGATCTTGTTGGCATCATAGTCGAGCTTCTTGGCGGTCTCGTAGGCCTTGGCGGCATCCTTCCACACCGGATCGTCCGCCTTCTGGAAGAAGAAGGCGGCGTTGCCGGTATATTCGGGATAAATGTCGATCTCGCCGGCGGTGATCGCCTTGCGCACCACAGGTGTGGCGCCCAGCTGGATGCGGTCGGTGGTCTTGATGTTGTTGGCGTTCAAGACCAGCTGGATGATGTTGCCGAGCACACCACCCTCGGTGTCGATCTTCGAAGAGACCACCACCTGGGCCTGCGCCGAGGCTGCGGTGATGCCGAGTGCGATCGCCGCTACGGCGAGCTTTCCGATTGAAAACATTGTGAAAATCCCTTGCTATGAACCGATGGATCGGTGGCCGCATATGAGCATGGCTTTAACGCGCCGTCGGGGTACACGGTTTCATAACTAGCGAGACACACGCAATAATTTTGTTCGCAACCGTCGCCCGCAACATCCGGCTGGCGGTCAGTGATCGCGCGTTCGATAATGCCCTGGGGCGCCGGGCGAAACACATGGAGAGCGTGTCATGGCCAAACACAAAGTCGGCTACCTCATCGGCAGTCTTGCCAAAGGGTCCATCAACCGCAAGCTTGCGAAGGCGCTTGTTCGGTTGGCGCCTCCGGAACTTGAAATGACGGAGATCTCATTTAAGGACCTGCCACTCTACAGTTACGACTACGACGCCGATTTTCCGCCAGTCGCCCTGGAATTCAAGAAGGCCATCGCATCCGTCCAGGCAGTGCTTTTCGTCACGCCTGAGTACAACCGCTCGATCCCGGGCGGCCTGAAGAATGCAATCGACTGGGCCAGCCGCCCCTATGGCAAGAATTCATTTTCCCGCAAACCGTCCGCGGTCATCGGAACATCGCCGGGCGCGATCGGAACCGCCGTCGCCCAGCAGAGCCTGCGCAGCGTCCTCAGCTTCTGCAACTCACCCCAGATGAACGCTCCCGAAGCCTACATCCAGTTTACTTCGGGATTGATCACCGACGACGGCGAAGTCACGGTAGAATCGACCGAAACTTTCCTGCGCAACTACATGGACGAGTTCCACATGTTCATAGCGCGGGTCCTGCAGGTTCTCCCGCCGAACGCGTAACCCAGGCGCTTTTTTCGGCCGGGCTGCCTGAACGAATGCGGAAGCCGTCCGTCCGGGCGGCTTCAGGCTTTGGTCACGTCGATAATCTTCAACGTGCCGAGCGCGACAAAACACAACGCGATGACCGGGAACACCAGCCAGTTCAGCATGGTCCAGCCCCAGGCGTTGTAAACCACGCCCGACGACAGGGAGGCTAAAGCGACGGAGCCGAAGAGGACGAAGTCGTGGAAGCCCTGCACCTTGCCTTTTTCGGAGGGCCGGTAGCTGGCGGCGACCATGGCGGTGGCGCCGATGAAGCTGAAATTCCAGCCGAGGCCGAGCAGGATCAGCGCGCTCCAGAACTGCCATAGCGCTAGGCCGGAAAGCGCCACCACCGCACAGCCGATGAGCAGAACCAACCCGATGGCCACGATGCGCTCGGCACCGAAGCGGTGGATCAGCGACCCGGTGAAGAAGCTCGGCCCGAACATCGCCATGACATGCCAGGAAATGCCGAGCGTGGCATCGTCGGTCGAGAGCCCGCAACCGACCATGGCGAGCGGCGCGCCGGTCATGACGAAGCTCATCAGCGCGTAGCTGCCGACGGCGCAGAAAAGCGCCGCGACGAAGCGCGGCTGGGTGGCGATCTCGACCAGCGGACGGGCGTCGCTCGCGGTGGTTTGCGCGGCGCTGCCTGCCCGCCTGGACATGTGCAGGAAGGAAAGGATGACGGCGCCGACTGCAGCGAGGATCAGGATCGAGGCGAAGGATCCGGCAAACATCACCGGCGCCAGAAGCTCACGCGTGTAGATGACGATCTGCGGCCCGAGGATTGCAGTGACGATGCCGCCCGCCAGCACGAAGGAAATGGCGCGCGCCTTGAATTCCGGCGGCGCGTTGTCGGCGGCGGCGAAGCGGAACTGCTGAACGAAGGCGCCGCCAACACCGATCACGCCGAGACCGAAGGCAAACAGCCAGAAGCCAGCCTGATAGAGCGCCAGCGTCGCGATCAGCCCGCCAAGCGCGGTGATGACGGTGCCGGTCATGAAGCCGCCGCGATGGCCAAGCCGGCGGATGATGGCGGCCGCCGGCAGCGCGCCGAGCGCCACGCCGAGGTTGAAGCCGGTGACCGGCGCCGTCGCCAGCGATTTGTCGGGGCCAAGCAGATATTGTCCGGCGAGCGCGCCGAGCGAGATCGCGATCGGCGCGGCGGAGCCGACGATCGCCTGCGCGGCGGCAAGCAGCAACGCCGTGCGGCGTCCTTCCCTGCCGGCGCCAGCGACGACTGCCGTGGCGGTCACGACGCGTCCTTGCCGCGTCCCTCGCCGCGCACCCGGCGCGACACGCGATCGAGCACGGCGTTGACCAGCTTCGGCTCGTCTTCCTCGTAGAAAGCCTTGGCGATGTCGACATATTCCGAGACGATCACGGCCACCGGCACGTCCTCGCGCTTCATCAACTCATAGACGCCGGCGCGCAGGATGGCGCGCAGCGTCGAATCCAGCCGCGACAGCGGCCAGTCCTCGGTCAGCGCCTGGCGGATGACCGGGTCGATGGTCTTCTGGTTCTCGACGACGCCGGTCAGGATGGCGCGGAACCATTGCGCGTCGGCCTCGCGATAGAGCGCGCCGTCGACTTCCTTGCCAAGGCGGAAGGCCTCGTATTCGGCGGTGATCTCGAAAACGCCGCTGCCGGCGACATCCATCTGGTAGAGCGCCTGGACGGCGGCAAGACGGGCGGCACCGCGCTTGTTGGCGTGGCGCACCGCACCGGTCTGGGCAGGCTCGCTCACGATTGGGCTCCGAATTTCTCTTTCAGCGCGATCATGGTCAGCGCCGCGCGCGCGGCAAAGCCGCCCTTGTCGCCTTCCGTGCGACGCGCGCGCGTCCAGGCCTGGTCGTCGTTCTCGGTGGTCAGAATGCCGTTGCCGATCGCGATCGCTTCCTGCACCGAAAGGTCCATCAGCGCACGGCTCGATTCATTGGCGACGATGTCGAAATGATAGGTGTCGCCGCGAACGACGGTTCCGAGCGCGACGAAGCCGTCATAATGCGTGCCGCCTTCGCCGGCGCCATCGAGAGCGAAAGTGATCACGGCCGGGATTTCCAACGAGCCGGGAACGGTGACGACGTCATAGGTGGCGCCGGCTTCGTCCAGCGCGCTGGTCGCGCCTTCGAGCAGCGCGTCGGCGAGGTCGTCGTGGAAACGCGCCTCGACAATAAGCAGATGCGCCTTCGCCTTCGGACGAATGAACGCTTTGCCGTGTTGGGATGTGCCTGCCATAAAAGTCTCCGGGGGGTTGCCGGTGACTTAGGCCGAAGCCGGATTGATCGCAAGCGGAAGATTGTCGAACCGACTCCGGTCCGGTATCTCTCGACGGATTCGCCTCCCGCGCAGCGCGACCTTCGGAACGTTCTTTGGCTAGGCAAGCGAAGCTTCGAGGATCGAGATCGGTGCTCCGGTATCGATCACCCGCTCGAGCCGCAGTCCGGCGCCCTCGAACAGGCTGGCATATTGTGCCTCCGTCCGCTCCAGGCCGCCGGTGACGGCGAGCATAACCACATCGAGGAACTTGACCTGGGCCGGCTGGTCGCCCGGGGGTACGAGCGTCTCGGCCACGAGCACCCTGCCATGCGTTGGCATGGCCTCGCGGCAGCGCCGCAGGATCATTCCTGCGCGTTCATCGTCCCAATCGTGGATCACCTTCTTGATTACATAGACGTCGCCAACCGGGACGCTGTCGAAGAAGTCGCCGGCGACGAAGTCGGTGCGCGGCAGCTCGCCTCCAGTCCCCTGGCGTGCCGCCGCCACTCCAGAGGGCAGGTCGAGAAGGACGCCGCTCAAATGGGGATTGCGGGCAAGGATGGCCGAGAGAAGCTGGCCATGCCCGCCCCCGACATCGACGGCCCGCGTGAATGGACCGAAATCATAAGCAGCCGCGACCGCTTCGTTGCTACCTTGGCTTAAGGCGACCATGGCGTGCTGAAACAGAGCAGCCTGTTCCGGGTGGGCCGAGAGCCAATCGAATCTCGGATTTCCAAATACCTTGTCGAAGGCCGGCTTTCCGGTGCGGACGGAATGCAGAAGCTGCTCGAACGCAAGATAAGCCTCGCTGTTGACCATCCGGATGAAGTCACGCGGTCCGGGCCGATCGGAACGAAGCGCTGCGCCAACTTCCGTCAAGGCAAAATGACGAGGCAGAATTTCGGTGAACACCCCCTCCGGCGCCAGCAGCCGCATGACGCGATAGAGCGCTCCGGCATCCACCTTCGTGGCTGCGGCCAGGTCGTCCACCGACCGCTCGCCGGCAGCCAGAAGATCGGGGATGCCGAGCTCGATAACGACGCGTAGCGCCTGTGACACGGCAAACCCGAAACCCAGCCTCATGATTTGTTGCGACGGGTTGGTCATGGCTTTCCCTCCGGCCAGGAAGAAAGCTTACGTGGGGGGTGACCAGAAGCCAAGCGGCAAGCCATGGCGAAAGGCGCGTTGCCTCCGCAGGACCTCCGAATTTTCAGCAGTTCGGACCACCACCTCGCCGGAATCGCGTGACGGTATTCACAGCCCCTCTTTCGCGGCCTCCGCCAGGCGCGCCGCGTAGCGGGCCATCGTGTCGATCTCGATGTTGACGCGGCCGCCGGCGTTGCGCTCTCCCCAGGTCGTTACGCTCAGCGAATGCTGGATCAGAAGCACGTCGAAGCGGGTGCCTTCAACCTTGTTGACGGTGAGCGAGGTGCCGTCGAGCGCGATCGAGCCTTTCGGCGCGATGAACTTCGCCAGATGCCGCGGCGCTTCAAGCGTGAAGCGCACGGCGTCACCCTCTTCCTTGCGCTCGACGATCTCGGCCGTGCCGTCGACATGACCTGAGACGATGTGGCCGCCGAGTTCGTCGCCGATCTTCAGCGCCCGTTCGAGATTGACCCTGGTGCCGGATTTCCAGCTCGACACGGTCGTGAGCCGAAGCGCTTCTTCCCAGGCTTCGACCTCGAACCAGCGCGCGTTGGCGCCATGCTCCGGCAACGCCGTGACCGTCAGGCAGACGCCGCCGCAGGAAATCGAAGCGCCGATCGCAATTGTTTCGGGATCGTAGGCCGTGTCGATGCGCAGGCCGATGCCTTCGCTGAGCGGCTTCACCGAGGCAACAGTCCCTACGTCCGTGACAATCCCAGTAAACATCAAAAATCCCTTGCCCACTCGGCGTAGCTGTCCTCGCCGAAGCGCATCTCGCGCAATTTGCGGAACCCCGGCGGGATATGGGCGGCGTCGATCGGCGATGCAATGCCGTCGTTGCCGATCGCGTCGGGCCCCTGGAACAGGACGATGCGATCGACCAGGTTCTCCTCCAGGAAAGCCTTGGCTATCTTGGCACCGCCTTCGACCAGCACGCTCGCCATGCCGAGGGCGGCAAGATCTTCCAGCAATTCCGGCAGGGCCACTTCGCCTGAATAGGTTTCCGTGCCGATGAAGCGCACGCCGGCACGTTCCAGAACCGCCCGCCGCTGCGGGTCGCTTCGAGACACGCTGCGACATAGAGCGGCACGCGGTCGACGCCGGACACCAGCTTCGATGTCTCCGGGAGCCGGATCTGGCGGTCGAGGATGATGCGCGCCGGCGAACGGTTCTCCAGCCCTGGCAGGCGCACGGTCAGCGCCGGATCGTCCTCGAGCGCCGTGCCGATGCCTATCAGGATGGCATCGGCCTCGGCGCGCATCAGATAGACCTCGCGCCGCGCAATCTCGCCGGTTATCGCGACCTGACCGGCGCCCTTCCGGCCGATCTTGCCGTCGCTCGAAAGCGCAAGTTTCAGGATCACTTCCGGGCGTTTTTTCAAAGATCGAATCAAATAGCCGGCCATCTGTTCGGCCGCCTCGGTGGCGAGCACCTTCTCCACCACCGCGATGCCGGCGGCGCGCAGGATGGCGTAGCCCTTGCCGGAGACGCGCGCATCGGGATCGCTCGCCGCGCCGACGACGCGCGCAATGCCGGCATTGATCAGCGCGTTGGCGCAAGGCGGGGTGCGGCCGTGATGAGCGCAGGGTTCCAGCGTGACATAGGCGGTGGCGCCAAGCGCCAGCTCGCCGGCCTCGGCCAGCGCCTCGGTCTCGGCATGCGGCCGGCCGCCGATGGCGGTTACGCCGGTGCCGACGATCATCGGCCCGGCGCCGTCGTCACGCACGATGATCGTGCCGACGGAAGGATTGGTCGAAGTGCGACCGGCATTGCGGCGCGACAACCGGATCGCCGCGGCCATGAAACGGCGATCAAGGGCAGCCTGCTCGGCGTTGCTCAGTCGAGGTTTCGCCATCTCAGCCGGCGTCCTCTTCGGTCTTTTCCTCGTCGCCCTTCAGCTCGCCCAGCAATTCGTGGAAATCCTTGGCCTCACGGAAATTGCGGTAGACCGAGGCGAAGCGGACATAGGCGACGTCGTCGAGCGACTTCAGCGCCTCCATGACCAGACGGCCGACCTCGCCGGAAGCCACTTCCGTCTCGCCGGAGCTTTCGAGCTGGCGCACGATGCCGGTCACCGCGCGGTCGATGCGCTCAGGATCGACATTGCGCTTGCGGACCGCGATCTCGACGGAGCGCAGGAGCTTGTCGCGGTCGAACGGCACCTTGCGGCCGGATTTCTTGATGACGACGAGGTCGCGCAGCTGCACGCGCTCGAAGGTGGTGAAGCGGCCGCCGCAATCCGGGCAGACGCGGCGCCTGCGGATCGCCGCGCCATCCTCGGCGGGGCGCGAATCCTTCACCTGCGTATCTTCGGACTGGCAATAGGGGCAGCGCATGGAGAGCCTTGGGTTCGCGATTCCAGAGCATGATCCCGAAAAGTTGCAGACTTTTCGGGATCATGCTTCAAAAACAAATCTTAGAGCGAGGTGGCGATTCAAGGAAGCGTCGTCTCGCTCTAGTGGGCGGAAAGGCTTAGAGCCTTTTGTGCCTCAGAGATAGCGAGGCGCGAGCAAGATTGCCAGCGCCCTGCCCCGAACCTCAGTCGCCTCAGGGCGCGACATCCTTCGTGGCGAAGCCGCAGGACGTGCCAAGGTTGCGATAGGCCTTGGTGAAGCCGTCCATCGGGATACTGGCGACGGTCGACTTGCCGAAGGTGACGTCGAGCGAGGTGACTTTGCGCATGGCGCGCAGCAAAGCCAGACTGGTCTTGGCCTGGTTGTCGACCATCCAGCTCGGGCGACCGTTGACGCCGTCGTTGGAATAGACCGTCGCCGAAACCTTGACGCCGGGGTCGCCGAACGTCGCCGCGATCTTCTTGCCCGTCGGCAGATCCTTGTTGTCGACGCTGATCATGATGGCCGGATAGGCGTCGGGTGGCAGGGCATCGCCGGTCGAGATCGACAGCGTCAGCGTGCCCGCATTGCCGATGCCGTCGACGAAAGCGGTGGAGGCTGCGCAGGTCTTGTGCGCATCCTGCCCGGTGTCGAGCGTGTCGATGATCGTGGTCCACCGGCCGAAGGTATTGGTGGCCGGCAAATTCGGATCCGGCTGCGTCTCTTCCTGGGCAGCTGCGCCGGACACGGCGAAACCGGCCAGCGAACCGAGCAGGGCCAAGGCGGCAAGACGGAAAGTGCGCATCATCAAGTCTCCAACAAGCCGCGCCGCCCGTTCAAGGCGGCGCACGGCGCAGGATAAAAGATGACGCACGGCGCCCGGTCAACCAAAAGAGGGGGCAACCGAGAGAGGGGTCAACAGAAAGAGGGGATCAACCGAGATAGGGGTAGAGCGGGAACCGATCCGTCAGCGCCGTGACCTTGGCCTTGACCGCTGCCTCGACCGCCGCATTGCCTTCGTCGGAATTCGCCACCTTGAGCCCGTCCAGCACCTCGGCGATCAGCTTGCCGATCTCGCGGAATTCGGCCTGGCCGAAGCCGCGCGTCGTGCCGGCGGGCGTGCCGAGGCGGACACCGGAGGTGACGAATGGCTTTTCCGGATCGAAGGGAATGCCGTTCTTGTTGCAGGTGATGTTGGCGCGGCCGAGGGCGGCCTCGGCGCGCTTGCCGGTGGCGTTCTTCGGCCGCAGGTCGACCAGCATCAGGTGGTTGTCGGTGCCGCCCGAGACGATGTCGAGGCCGGTTTCCTGCAGGCTCGAAGCCAGCGCCTTGGCGTTGGCGACGATGCTTTCGGCATAGGCCTTGAAGCTCGGCTTCAGCGCTTCGCCGAGCGCCACCGCCTTGGCGGCGATGACATGCATCAGCGGACCGCCCTGCAGGCCCGGGAACACCGCCGAATTCATCTTCTTGGCGATCTCCTCGTCGTTGCACAGGATCATCCCGCCGCGCGGACCGCGCAGCGACTTGTGCGTGGTGGTGGTCACGACATGGGCATGCGGCAGTGGCGACGGGTGCATGCCGCCAGCGACGAGACCCGCGATGTGGGCCATGTCGACCATCAGATAGGCGCCGATCGAATCGGCGATCTCGCGGAAACGCTTCCAGTCCCAGATGCGGGAATAAGCGGTGCCGCCGGCCAGGATCAGCTTCGGCTTGGTCTCCTGCGCGGTCTTCTCGATCGCATCCATGTCGAGCAGATGATCGTCCTTGCGCACGCCGTAGGATACGACCTTGAACCACTTGCCGCTCATGTTGACCGGCGAGCCGTGGGTGAGATGGCCGCCCGAATTCAGGTCGAGGCCCATGAAGGTGTCGCCGGGCTGCAAGAGCGCCAGGAACACAGCCTGGTTCATCTGGCTGCCGGAATTCGGCTGGACGTTGGCGAAGTTGCAGCCGAACAGTTTTTCGCGCGCTCGATGGCCAGTTCCTCGGCGACGTCGACGAACTGGCAGCCGCCATAGTAGCGCTTGCCCGGATAGCCCTCGGCATATTTGTTGGTCATGATCGATCCCTGCGCCTCGAGCACGGCACGGGAAACGATGTTTTCCGAGGCGATCAGCTCGATCTCATGGCGCTGGCGGCCTAGCTCGTTGCGGATGGCGCCGAAAATTTCCGGATCGGCGTCGGCAAGCGTGGTCTCGAAGAAGGATTCAAATTTGCTGGAGGCTGCCGCGGCATTTGACATGGCTTGCTTTCCCTTGGGGCCGGAGGTCTGCGAGGTCGCCGCCATTAACACAGTTGTTCGGAGGCCGCCACGTTTGCGGCGCGAAATTTGCTTGCCGGATTGCGCCAAGCAAATCGGCTGAACGCTATTTCCGGTCCTGCCGGCTTTTGAGCAGGGCTTCGGTGAGCGTGATTTCGGAAAGCAGCGCCCGCATCGTGTGGTCGTTGATTTCGCGGCCGCGGAACATGGCGCGCACGGCGGCGCGCTCCGCCTCGATGCCGGCGTGCCTCAGCTCGAGCTCCAGCCGCCCTGCCTCGCGGGCCTCGGCGCGCGCCTCATCGGCCTCGTCGGAGGCCGCGATGCGGCGGCGATAGCCGGCAACGATGCTGTCGGCGACCGCAAGCCGGGCTTCAGCGGCTTCCCCCTCGCCGCCTTCATTGGCGAGGCTCTCGATCTTGGCGATGGCCGCGTTGGCGGCGCCGACACGGGCCCGGCGCTCTTCGGCAGCAACGGGATCCTCGCCCGGCTCGACCAGCCCGCGCGCGATCCTCGGCAAAGCGAGGCTGGCGATGACCAGCGAGCAGATGATGACGCCGGCGGCGAGGAAGATCACCACGTCCCGCGCCGGAAAGGGCGAGCCATCCTGCAGGGCGAGCGGCAGCGACAGAATACCGGCCAGCGTGATCGCCCCGCGCACGCCGGCTACCGATCCGGCAAGCCTGACCTGGAAACCAAAGGGCTCGGCCTTGCGCTTGCCGAGCCTTGCGGCGCCCACCGACGCCGTGTCACCGATCCAGATCCAGAGGAAGCGCAGGCCGATCAGGCAGAGCGTCAAAATGAGCACGGTCAGCGCCGGCTCGAATAGCCAATGCCGGCTGGTGAGCTCCGGCGGAACCTTGCGGATTATGTCGGGTAGCTGGAGGCCAAGCAGGATGAAGAGAGCGCCGTTGAAGATGAAGGCCAGCGTCGACCACAGCGACATCGCCTGGATGCGCGCCGAGACCGACAAAAAGCGGAAAATGCCGGAGGTCCCGGTGAGCAGGCCGGCTGTGACCGCCGCCAGGATGCCGGAGGCACCGAGATGCTCGGCGATGAGATAAGCGACGAAGGGCAGCAGGATCATGACCAGCACCTGCGCCTCCGCCGGCGTGCCGCGGATGCGGCCGAGAACCTGCAGCGCCTTGGCGGCGATGAACAGCGCCGCGACACCGGCGACGATGCCGGCCGCCACGGCATAGAGGAAGCTCAACGAGGCGGCAGCGAGGGAGAAGCTACCGGTCAGCGCGGCGGCCACGGCGAAGCGGAACATGACCAGGCCGGAGGCGTCGTTGAGCAGGGATTCGCCTTCCAATATGTGGATCAGCCGCGCCGGAACGACATTGCGATCAACGATCGACGATACGGCGACCGCATCGGTCGGCGACAACACGGCGGCCAAAGCGAAGGCGACCACCAGCGGGATGCTCGGCACCAGCCAGTGCAAAGCGTAGCCGAAGCCGATGATGGTGAAGAAAACCAATCCGATCGCAAGATCGAGGATCGGCCCGCGCAGCTCGATCAGCTCCCGCTTCGGCGCCGCGAAGGCATCGCCGAAGAGAAGCGGCGGGATGAAGACCAGCAGGAAGAGTTCCGGATCGATCTCGACATGCAGGCCGCTCGCCGGCCATGCAAGGGCTGCGCCGATGGCGATCTGCAGCACGGGCAGCGGCACCCGCACCAGCCGCACCAGCGCGCCGGAAAGCGCCACGAAAGCGAGCACGACGAGAATGAAGATAGCGACTTCCATGGTGCGATTCCGGCTCTGAGACCGACCATGCGCAATTGCCGGCGTCGCGTCCAGACAGGGGCCGACCAACTGGCTATCGAACCCGCCACCGACACCGCGTTACCTGCCGGCCTGGACTGGCTGATGTAACAAAAAAGGCCGCCTAATTGGCGGCCTTTTTGTTCGATATATCAAACATTTACAGGGCAGACGTAATTTGCAGCTCGCTGTTGCCGTCGAGGCCGTAGATGTCGTCGCGGAACTGCACCACGCCGGGCCCGGTCGACCATGCCGACAGATAGAGGAAGTGGACCGGCACCGGATTGACGACCTGCACCGGCGTGTTCTCGCCGGTCTTGATCGTCGCCTCGAAATGCTGGCGGTCCCAGCCGGGCGTGTCGCGCAGGATCCAGGTGACGAGGTCGCGCACGTTCTGGACGCGTACGCAACCGGAGGAATCGAAGCGCATCAGCTTGCCGAACAGGCTCTGCTGCGGCGTGTCGTGCATGTAGACGCCGTCCGGGCTCGGGAAGTTGATCTTGACCGAGGCCATGGCGTTGCCGGCGCCCGGATCCTGACGGAAGCGGTATTTTTCGGCATCGTCCGTCGACCAGTCGACGGTCATCGGATCCACCTCGCTGCCATCGGGCGCGAACAGGCGGATATGGCTGTCCTTGAGGTAGTTGGGGTCCTTCCGCATCAGCGGAATGATGTCCTTGCGCACGATCGAGACCGGCGCGTTCCAGTAAGGATTGACGATGATCTCGTTGATCTTGGAATTCACGATCGGCGTCTGACGGTCGATCTTGCCGACGATCGCGGTGTGGCGAAGCACGACGCGGTCGTTCTCGACCGCCTCGATCTGCGCCCCCGGAATATCGACCAGCACATAGCGGCTGCCCAGCGTGCCGGCCTTTTCCTTCAGGCGCTGCAGATTGGTCTGCAGCTGGCCGAGCCGGATCTGCGCCGAGACGTTCATCGCCGCATAGGTGTATTTGCCCATGGCGCCGTCGGCCGGCAGGCCGTGACGGAGCTGGAAGCGCTTGACCGCCGAGTCGACATAGGAATCGAAGGCCGTCGAAATGCCTGCACTCTGCGGCAGGTCGCCCGAAATCATCAGCCGCTTGCGCAGCGGCACGACATCCGGATCGTCGACGCCGAGCTGCAATTTCTTGGTCGCCGGAACCTGCTCCCAGCCGCCCTGGCCGACAATGTTCTGGTACTGCGCCACCGCCTGCTCGGTGAAGGCTACGGTCTGCTGGCTGAAGATCGGCAGCGTCGAAGCGACCTTGGTTGTGTTGTTGGCGCGGGCGTCGAACTGATCGTCCCAATTGCCGCGGGTCGAGGATTTGAGGATATCCCCGACTACGTCCTGCGCGCTGGCATGGCCGGCGACGACAGCGGCGGCGAGCGCGGAGGCTCCGGTAAGGAAGAAACGGCGGCTGGTTCTCATGGACGTTCCAGACATTGTAGCTTGTATCAAATCTCGCTCAGTTCGCTCTACTGGCGGGTTGCCTGCACTCTAGGGTCGGCAATCTTAACAATTAGCCAACCATGTCCCGCATCATTCGGCCGCCAGAAACGCGCGGCCGCAGCGTCGGTTTCAATGAGCGCAAGGCATGAGCCCGCAGCGTCACCCGCATTCTCGCTTTCACTGCGATTATGGCGGCAACGTGGCCTTGGCTCGCGATTTGCTTGCAGCGAGAAGATGAAGGGAAAGGGACCGATGCATTTTGGCATCGCCGGCGGCCACCGGTTCGGCGGGGCCCTCTGGGCGGCTTGTCGTTACTTCACCCGGTTCGGGCACAGGGCTTTGAATTGATCGAGCGTATAGTCGTAGCCGGAGGCGCCCGAACCATCGAGAACCACGTTCTCGTCGGTGTCGGTGATCAGATAGTCCGTGGCACCTCCGGCGGGGCTGCGCCCCTGGAACAGCATGTTGGCGCCATAAAACGTCGTGAACTTGCCGCTCTTGCAATCCGCGATGATCTCCAGGTGCAAGGGCGTTTTCAGTTCCTTGGCAATGCAATCCTCGGTCACCTTGCCGACATAGTCGCGGCAAAAGCCGATTGCGTTCTGCCTGGTGTGCTTGGTCAACACGCTGGCATGCGAGGTGCCGATGCCGGACTTTTTGACGATCGTGACCTCCATGCCTGCCCTGCCGCCATAGTAGAGCGTCCTCGCGTCAGCCGGCGAAGCCAGGATCAAAGCGGAAAGCAAAAGCAGGAAATAGCGCACGATACCCCTCCCGTTTGGCCGAGAGCTTCCACACGCGCGGTCCGCGGGTCAACTCCCCAGGGCTTTTCCCTGCGCAAGAAAAAGACCGGCACCTTTCGGCACCGGCCCCCCGACTTTCTTCCCCGGCCGCGCTTCTTCGGCGCGGCTTCGATGTCTCAGATTTCGAAAGCACCTACATCCGGTAAGCGATGGTGTCGTTCCAGAA
This sequence comes from Mesorhizobium loti, assembly GCF_001510895.1. Taxonomy (GTDB): domain Bacteria; phylum Pseudomonadota; class Alphaproteobacteria; order Rhizobiales; family Rhizobiaceae; genus Mesorhizobium; species Mesorhizobium loti_A. Next base: position 109,669 of record NZ_LPWA01000013.1, read on the forward strand.
GCGGTCGAGGCGCTGCAGCGCGCGGTTCATCTGCTTGAACTCGTCGGTGTTGATGCCGCCGACCGCCTCGATCGAGCCGACATGGCGCTCGTAGAGGCCGGCGACGACGTCCGCCACCTCGTTGCCCTTCGGCGTCAGCGAGACGCGGACCGAGCGGCGGTCGATGCGCGAGCGCTGGTGGTTGATGAAGCCGAGGTCGACCAGCTTCTTCAGATTGTAGGAAACGTTCGAGCCGAGATAATAGCCACGCGAGCGCAGCTCACCGGCGGTCAGCTCCGAATTGCCGATGTTGAAGAGCAGCAGCGCCTGGATGGCGTTGATGTCGGAGCGGCCGTTGCGGTCGAACTCGTCCTTGATCACGTCAAGCAGACGGCGATGCAGACGCTCCACCAGCTGCAGCGATTCCATGTACAGCGAACGGATCGCCTCGCGGCGGTCGTCGGATACGTTGGCGGTCTTCGCCGCCGGACGCGAATTGATCATTGTCTTTGCCTCTCGTTTGTCGCCCGGTGATTTTTTTGTTCTTCACCTTGATCGCGACACTATCGAATACTCATAAAATTCGACTTAAACGCCAGGGCTAACAAGAGCTTACCGGTAAGAGGTTTCGAAAGAGGCTTAACGAACGGTCACGCGAGCAAGAACAATTAACCTAAAGATTTAGCCAACGGTTTTTGGGCATATCACAGACCCGAATTTAGGGTCCCGGGGTCGCCCGGCAACCTACTGCCTGAGCTGGCGCTTCTGCAGCCAGATGATCAGCCGGAAGACGATATAGAGCAGCGCCACACAGGCGTGCGAGACGACGATCAGCAGCCGGTGGCCGAAGAGGTCGGGAAAGCCGGCATACATGACGGTCTCGGTCGCCGCGCAGATGAACCAGATGACGGGCCCCCAGGAGGCGAGCATCCAGAGGCCCGCGGCGGCGAAGGGAAAGAAGACGGCAAGCGTGGCAGCGGCCACCTGCCAGTGCACCGGCATCAGGTCGAAGCGCCAGAGCTCGCCGGGATAGATGCCGATCAGCCGGATCCAGTAGAGGACTCCGAAAAGCAGGCAATAGCCGGCAATGACCCGCTGGAACCAGGCGAAAATGACCTCGGTGGTCGAGGGCTGCAGCACCACGCGCCTGGAGGTGACCTCGCTCACAGCTCGAGCTCCCCGGCCCCGAGCGGCGCGAAATAGGCATCGATATCGGCGGCGCTCACAGCTTCGAGGCTGGCAGGCCGCCACTCAGGCGTCGAGCCCTTGTCGATGATGGCGGCGCGGATGCCCTCGTAGAAGTCGTGACCGGCCAGCATCCGGTTGAGGATGCGGAACTCCATCTTCATGCACTCGTCCATCGACAGCGTCAGTCCGGCGCTGATCCCGCGCCAGGCGACGTTTAGGCTGGTCGGCGAGCGCGTCTTGATGGTTGCCAGCGTCTTGGCGGCGAAGGCGTCGTCGTGGGCCTGTTCCAGGCTGGCTATGATGTCGGCGGGCGAGGCTTGAGAAAAGTGGCGGGCGATCGAGTCCAGATCCTGGCGCTCGGTCTCGCGCCTTGCCGGGCTGAAGAAATCGCGCAACTCCGCGTTCGGGTCACCGCTTGTTGCCAGCTCGTCGAGCAAGCCTGCCTGGTCTTCTGCTTTGATGGTGTGGGTGGCCAAGCCCGACCACAGCGCGTCGCCATAGCGGATCCGGTTTCCCGACAGCCCCAGATACATGCCGAAGCTGCCGCCGAGATCGGGCAAGAGATGGCTGGCGCCGACGTCCGGGAAAAAGCCGATGCCGACTTCCGGCATGGCGAACTGCGCGTTCTCGGTCAAAACGCGATGCGAGCCGTGGAAGGAGATGCCGACGCCACCGCCCATGACGATGCCGTCGATCAGCGCGACATAGGGTTTCTTGAACCTGTTGATGCGGGCGTTGAGCCGGTACTCGTCGGCGAAGAAGTCGACCGGCGGCTTGCCGGCGCGGCCGGCCTCGTAAATGTGCAGGATGTCGCCGCCGGCCGAAAACGCCCTGCCCTCAGCCTTGACGACGACGACGCTGACGCCGGCATCGCCCTCCCAGGCGTCGAGCGCCTTGCCGAGCGCCTTGACCATGCGATGGGTGACGGCATTGAGCGCCTGCGGCCGCGTCAGCGTCACGACGCCCGCTCTGCCCAAACGCTCGAAGCGAATCTCGTCGCCTCCGCCAAAATCCATCACCAGAGAATCCTTCTCTCCGCCCTTCCAGGGGACTGAGAGTGCTAAAGGCGGCATAGGGATGCGTCAATGCCGGCGGTCATTGCGCTGGCGGCTGGGAGCGCCAGATGTTACGAAACCGGCAAACGATTGCGCCCACGCGGCCCGACAGATTTCGAGCAAATCGACATGCCTGGATTTCCTTGTCCCGTGGCTGGATTGCTAGGCCTCCTTTGGCTGGGAGTGTCGGCCGCCCTTGCCGCAACGACGGCCGAGCTTTACCAGGCGCAGACCATCGTCACCGGCACCGGCGAGCCGAACCGTGAAATCGGCTTCAAGGATTGCCTGGACAAGGTGCTGGTCAAGGTTTCCGGCGACCAGCGGCTGACGCAGAAGCCGGAGATGCTGGCGCTGCGCGGCAAGGCGGCCGACTTCGTCCAATCCTTCCGCTACCATGACCGGCTGGAAGGCGTTCCGATCCATGACGAGCAAGGCACGCATGACCGGCCGCACGACCTCACCTGCCTCTACAAGCCCGCCGTGGTCGACAAGCTCTTGGCGCAGCTCGGCAGCAAGCCCTGGCGCGGCGAGCGGCCGACGCTCGCCGTCTTCCTGACGGCCGAGCAAGGCGCGAGGCATTTCGTGCTGACGGCCGACGAGGATCGCGGCGAGACCATGCGCGAATCCTTCGCCAACGCCACCGGTCCGCTGCTGATGCGCGTCACCTTTCCCAAGGCCGCTCAGCTTGCCGGGTTAGATGAGAGGGCGCTCTCCGCGACGGATATGGCAGGGCTCGACCAAGTCGCGAAAAAGGCGGGATCGGCCAGGGCGCTCGCGGGCAGCATCGTATGGAGCGACAAGGAACTCGGCTGGATCGCCGACTGGCGGCTCAGCGATCGCGGCAAGACCTATCAGTGGCAGGTGCGCGGCGTCAGCTTCGACGAAGCGTTTCGCGTGGCCGTCAGGGGCGCGGCGCAGATCCTGTCGGGCAATGGGCAGCCGTAACGAGAATTTCCTCGCCCCCAGAGATGGCTCGGCGAAGCCGCGACGGAGAGCGGGAGCGCCCTACGAAGGCCCCTCTCCGCCCGCTTCGCGGACACCTCTCGCCCGCCCGTGGCGGGGGAGGAAACTGAGTTCCGACCCTGGCACAATCGTGTCGCATTGGTCAGCGGTGGGGCGCGTGGTAAAAGCCGGAACAAAGAAGAGTTTTGGCGATGAACAGATTCACTCCCGCAAAACCTGCCGGCGCGCGCAGCGTCGACGAGATCACCGGCAGCCGGCGGCTGCGGCGCATGCGCAAGGCCGACTGGTCGCGGCGTCTGGTGCAGGAAAACCAGCTTTCGGTGAACGACCTGATCTGGCCGATCTTCGTCGTCGACGGCAAGAATATTCGCGAGCCGATTGCCGCCATGCCGGACGTTTATCGGCTCTCCGTCGACCTCGCGGTCAAGGAGGCGGAACGTGCCGCAAAGCTCGGCATTCCGGCGATCGCCACTTTCCCCAACGTCGAGCTTTCGCTGCGCGACCAGACCGGATCGCACATCCTCGACCCCGAAAACATCATCAACCGCGCCACCCGCGCCATCAAAGAAGCGGTGCCGGAGATCGGCATCATCACCGACGCGGCGCTCGACCCGTTCACCAGCCATGGCCATGACGGCATCCTGCGCGACGGCATCATCGTCAATGACGAGACGGTGGAACAGGTCACCGCCGCGGCGGTCATCCAGGCTGCGGCCGGGGCCGACATCATCGCACCGTCGGACATGATGGACGGCCGCATCGGTGCTATCCGCGACGCGCTCGACGCCAACGGTTTCCAGGACGTGGCGATCATGTCCTATGCGACGAAGTTTGCGTCGGCCTTCTACGGCCCCTATCGCGAGGCGGTGGGCACCGCCGGCCTGCTCAAGGGCGACAAGAAGACATATTATATCGACCACGCCAATTCGGATGAGGCAGTGCGCGAGGCCGAGCAGGATCTGGCCGAAGGCGCCGACATGCTGATGGTGAAGCCGGGGCTCCCCTATCTCGACATCATCCGCCGGCTGAAGGACGAGCTCCAGATGCCGACATTCGCCTATCAGGTGTCGGGCGAATATTCGATGATCAAGGCGGCAGCCGCCAATGGCTGGATCGACGGCGAAAAGGCGATGCTGGAATCGCTTCTAGCCCTCAAGCGCGCCGGCTGCGACGGCATCCTCACTTATTTCGCGCCGACCGTGGCGGAGATGCTGAAAGGCTAGGCTCCTTCCCCCGCCGCTTAACTCTCGCCGCGTGACCCGGATGCCCGCTCGGGCAGTTGACTTTTGCTCGCCGGAAAATACTGCTTGCACTATGCAATCAGTTAAGCTAATCCGTAACTGATTGCAAAATACAACTGGTCCAGGAGGCAATGATGTCCAAGCTGCGTGTCAACGCATTCACCTTGTCGCTCGACGGTTACGGCGCCGGTCCCGACCAGAAGCTCGAAACCCCACTCGGTGTCGGCGGCGAGAACCTGCATAAATGGATGATCGGCACCCGCACTTTCCGCCAGATGGTGATCGGCAAGGATGGTGGCACCACCGACACCGACGACAGCTTTGCCGTGCGCAGCTTCGAGAATGTCGGCGCCTGGATCCTCGGCCGCAACATGTTCGGGCCGATCCGCGGCGAATGGCCGGACGACAACTGGAAAGGCTGGTGGGGCGACAACCCGCCCTATCACGTGCCGGTCTTCGTGCTCACCCACCACAAGCGGGCACCGATCGTCATGGAAGGCGGGACGACGTTTTACTTCGTCACCGACGGCATCCATTCAGCGCTCGAACGGGCGAAAGCGGCAGCCGGTGGCAAGGATGTGCGGGTCGGCGGCGGCGTTTCGACCATCCGGCAGTACCTCCAGGAGAAGCTGATCGACGAGATGCACCTCGCCATCTCGCCGGTCCTGCTCGGCTCCGGCGAGCATCTTTTCGCCGGCCTCGACATGCTGAAGCTCGGCTACCGCTGCACCAGCCAGGTCGCGACGGCCGATGCGACGCATGTGATGATCGGACGGGCGTGAGCGTTGGCGTATGGCGAGACCGGCGATATAGCCCTTTCTCCCCGTCACTATACGGGGAGAAATGCCCGGCAGGGCAATGAGGGGCAGCGCTGTCCATCCAAGGATTGCGCTGCCAACAACACCGCCGTTAGCAAATAACGTGGCCGATCTAGGGCTCGGCCGCATTCAACTGTCCAAGCCGGCGCCGCCCCTCATCCGCCCTTCGGGCACCTTCTCCCCGTGAACGGGGAGAAGGAGGGGCGCCTCAATACTTCGCCGGCACGTAGAGTTCGTGCGGCAGCACCTGACGCTCGTAAGACGGGTTGAAGACGCGTTCGGGCAGCGTGATCTCCTCGTGCGGCACGTCTTCGTAGGGCATCTGCTGCAAGAGGTGGTCGATGCAGTTCAGCCGCGCCCGCTTCTTGTCGTTGCCCTCGACGATGAACCACGGCGCTTCCTTGATGTTGGTGCGGGCGAAGGTCTCTTCCTTGGCCTTGGTGTACTGCTCCCAGCGTACGCGCGACTGCAGATCCATGGGCGACAGCTTCCACTGCTTCATCGGATCATGGATGCGCATCAGGAAGCGCATCTGCTGCTCCTCGTCGGTGATCGAGAACCAGTATTTGACCAGCGTGATGCCGGAGCGCACCAGCATGCGCTCGAATTCCGGCACGTCGTGGAAGAACTCTTCCACCTGCTCGGGATTGGCAAAGCCCATCACGCGTTCGACGCCGGAGCGGTTGTACCAGGAGCGGTCGAACAGCACGATCTCGCCGCCGGCAGGCAGATGCGGCACATAGCGCTGGAAATACCATTGCGACTTCTCGCGCTCGGTCGGCGCGGGCAGCGCCACGACACGGGCGATGCGCGGGTTGAGGCGCTGCGTGATGCGCTTGATGACGCCCCCCTTGCCGGCGGAGTCGCGGCCCTCGAAGATCACCACCAGTTTCTTCTTGTGGTAGGCGACCCAGGACTGCAGCTTGATCAGTTCCGACTGCAGCCGCAGCAGCTCGCGGAAATAGGCCATCCGCTCGATGGAGGGCGGATGCGACTTCTTGTAGATTTTGGCGATCTCGAGCGAGAGCGCAGGCTCGGAAATCTCCAGCTCGTAATCCTCGTCGAGCGTGTCCTCGAGTTCGGCTTCCAACCAGTCCTTGGCTCCGGAATTCGGCCCGGAATTCGGTTTGAGTTCGTTCATCGCGCTGCTCCTGCCTGTCAGCCATCTTTGCCTCGGACGCCTTCCGGACATGGCCGGAAACGCAACTCCGTAAGCCGACTGAGATACAGACCCGCAATGACGGTTTTATTGCAAGCGGCCCAACGACGTTGGACCAGCTGATATGTGATCGAACCGTATCGATGGCGGGGCGACAAGCCGCTTGAATTGTCCTACAAATGCCCTCGCCTCTTTCCGGTGCCCGCCACGGCGCCCCTTCAAACAAAATCGCGAGGACCTGACATGGAATACCGCACCCTTGGCCGTTCCGGCCTGAAGGTTTCGACATTGACGCTCGGCACGATGACTTTCGGCGGCACGGGCCCGTTCGCCGCCGTCGGCAATTCCGATCTTTCGGAAGCCAAGCGCATTATCGACACCTGCATCGATGCCGGCATCAACCTGATCGACACCGCCAACGTCTATTCGAACGGCCTGTCCGAGGAGATCGTCGGCGAGGCGCTCGGCGGCAAGCGCAAGAACGATGTGCTGATCGCGTCGAAGGCGCGCATGCCGATCGGCAACGGCCCCAATGACGAAGGCCTGTCGCGCCATCATTTGATCCGCGAATGCGAGAGGAGCCTGAAGCGGCTCAAGACCGATGTCATCGACATCTATTTCCTGCACGAATGGGATGGCGTCACGCCGCTGGAGGAGACGATCGCGGCGCTCGACACGCTGGTCGGCCAGGGCAAGGTCCGCTACGTCGGCTGCTCCAACTATTCCGGCTGGCAGGTGATGAAGGCGCTCTCGATCAGCGACAGCCATCATCAGCCGCGCTTCGTCACGCAGCAGATCCACTACACGCTGGAGGCGCGCGAGGCCGAGTACGAGTTGCTGCCGATCTCTGTCGACCAGGGCCTTGGCGTGCTGGTGTGGAGCCCGCTGGCCGGCGGCCTGCTTTCGGGCAAATACCGCCGCGACAGCCCAACGGCGCGCCAGCTCGGCGGCTGGTCGGAACCGCCGATCCGCGACGAGGACAGGCTGTGGCGGATCGTCGACGTGCTGATCGAGATCGGCAAGGCGCGCGGCGTTTCGGCGGCCCAGGTGGCGCTTGCCTGGCTGCTCGGCCGCCCGGCCGTTTCTTCGCTGGTGATCGGTGCCCGCAACGAAGCCCAGCTCAAGGACAATCTTGCCGCGGCAAGCCTGACGCTGTCGCTCGACGAGCGCCTGCGCCTCGACGCCGTCAGCCGGCCGCCGGTGCTCTACCCCTACTGGCACCAGCAATTCACCGCCAAGGGCCGCTTCGGCCCGGCCGACCTGGTGCTCGACCGCAGCGATATCTGAGGGCCCGCACAGTGTACCGCGCCCCAGAGCGCTCAGCGTTTGATAGATCGCTGAGCCGCTCTAAGTGTTTGTTTGGAGCAATTCCGGACGAAAACCGCTACGCACTTTTCCTGGAATTGCTCTAAAGGCGCGGGGGTCAGCCCGCGATAAAACGCCAGACTTCCGGGTCGGGTTTGATCTGGCCGCTCAGCACGAAATATTTGTAGAGGACGAGCAGCGAGACCGCCTGCTCGTCCTTTTCGTCGCTGAACCGGCGGCAGTAAGCGTTTGCCGCCGTTATGATGCGTTGGGCTTCCGCCGGATGCTTTTCGAAATAGGCGATCTTGTCGGCGACATCGGAAAAATCGGGCGCCAGCGGCACGTAGTGGACATTGGCCTCCACCTCAGCTTCGGCGAACCATGTCTCGTAGGTTGGCGGCGGCATCAGGCAGAGCGAATTCGAGCTCATAATCCATTTCAGGTTCGTCGCCACGTCATTGCCTTCGAGCGAGACGATATAGCGGAACTGCCGCTGCTGCGGGATCGTGAGATACGGCTTGCGGTAGTTCTCCGGCGCGCTCGGCTTGGGCGAACCCGCATCGCAAAACGGCAGATCGCGCACGGTATCGACGAACCGCTTGCGGATCGGATTGTTGAGATCGCCGCGCCAAATCGCCATCGGTCGCTTGTCGGCGAAGGACAGATTGTCCCTCGGCATGTTGAAATGGCGGAACTTGTCGAGCTTCATGATCACGGCGTTGCCGTTGTCGTCACGGATCGGCCGGTCCTTGACGATCGCCGGCATCTTGGGCACGTCGACGACATCGCCGAACTCGAGATCGATGAGCAGGTCGCGATCGAAGTAGCGCGCGAACTCCTTCAGATCGTAATAATACATGCTGCCGAACTTGGGTATTTGACCGGCCGGCACGGCCGCCGCGCTCGGCACGAAGCTATGGTCGAGCTTGTTATAGTAGTTGACCCGATCACGGACCGTTTTGCCGGAGAGCTTCGCCTGCTGCAGGCGGCCAGCCAGGCGCTGGCGAAAGAGAGCCTGCGGCACCACATCGCGCGTGATGTTGCGTACGAAATAAAATACCCGCGCTGCGGTGCGTAAGGGCGAGGCCATGCGTCCGTCGTTTCAAGATATGCCGTCGAGCCTCCTACAGCATTGTGCCGAACATCTTGCAAGCCCGCGCACGCAGCCGAACTTGTGAGAGTCCTAATATTCGGCAACGGTTGCGGGGGATCAGGCAGCGACGACGGCGAAGCCCCTGGCGCGCAGGCCGCGCCGGTCGTCATGCAGCGAAGTCACCAGCCGGTCGCGGCTGCCGGCGATATGAGCCGAGAGCAGCCGCGCCGCCTCGTCGGCATCACCCTTTCGCACGGCGGCCAGGATGGCATGGTGCTCGGCCCAGGCCCGGCCGAGCGCCGCCTCGTCGCGCACTTCCAGCCAACGGGCGCGCGACAGCCTGGTCATCGCATCGCGCACAGCTCTGAACAGGAATTCGTTGCCGGAAAGCCTGGCCAGCTCGATGTGAAAATCCATACCGACCCGGTGCCATTCCTCGCGCGGCGTATCGGCGTCACAGGAATCGAGCATCGCCGCGATCACCTCGACCCCGCTGCGGTCATCCAGCGCCGCCGTCAACCTGACCGCCGCCACTTCGACCGCCTCGCGATAGACGGCGATCTGACCGAGCTCGGCAAGGTTGATGGGAGCCACCGTCCAGCCGCGGCCATCGCGGCCGATCAGCCCTTCAGTCTCGAGGCGCAGCAATGCGGCCCTGACCGGGGTGCGCGAGGCGCCGAAGCGGCTTTCAATCCAGCGCTCGGTCAGCCGCTCGCCCGGGCCGATCTCCAGTCCGAGGATCATCTCGCGAAGCTGCCTTTCGACATTCTGCATCTGCGACATTGTCGTTCCGCTCTTCGGCGCCGCATTGACAAGCGGCTGGGTTGAGGTTCATGACGGGTACCAAATTGGTATCCCAAAATGGTATCCGGGGCAATCCCGGTTGGCCGGGCAGGCATGACATGGCAGACGGCACCTCCGAACAGAGCGGCTACAACATCCATTGGCGGCGCAATCTTGCCGTCTGCTTCGCTGGCTCGTTCAGCACGCTCATTGCCATGACGCTGCTGTTGCCTTTCCTGCCGCTCTACGTCGAACAACTGGGCGCCGAGGGGCACGCGGCGATCGTGCAATGGTCGGGCATTGCCTATGGCGCGACCTTCTTTGCCGCAGCGCTGGTCGCGCCGCTCTGGGGGCGGCTCGGCGACCGCTATGGCCGCAAGCTGATGCTGGTGCGCGCCTCGTTCGGCATGGCGATCTGCATGTCGCTGACAGGTATGGTTGAGAGCGTCTGGCAACTGGTGTTGCTGCGGCTCCTGATCGGCTTTGCCGGCGGCTACTCCTCGGGCTCGACGATATTGGTTGCGATGCAGACGCCGAAGGACCGCTCCGGCTGGGCGCTGGGCGTGCTCTCGGCCGGCATCACGGCGGGCTCGCTGGTCGGCCCGCTGCTCGGCGGCGTGCTGCCGCCGGTGATCGGCATCCGTGCCACCTTCCTGCTCTCCGGCGGCGTGATCTTTCTCGCTTTCCTGGCCACGACTTTCCTGATCAAGGAAAATCCGCCGGCGCCCAAACCTGCCTCGGCGGCAAAGCCGAAAAGCGGCTGGTCGCAGATCCCCGACAAGCGGCCGGTCGTGGCGATGTTGACGACCGGCATGCTGCTCGCCTTCGCCACCATGTCGATCGAGCCGATCATCACCGTCTATGTGCAGCAGCTCGTCGAGGACCAGAGCAAGGTGACGATGGTCGCCGGCGTGGTGATGTCGGCGGCCGCGCTCGGCACCATCCTGTCCTCGTCATGGCTGGGCAAGCTTGCTGACCGCGTCGGCCACTGGAACGTCGTCGTCGGTGCGCTCGCGGTCTCGGCGCTGCTGCTTATTCCACAGGCTTTCGTCACCGACGGCTGGCAACTGATCGGGCTGCGCTTCCTGATGGGCCTGGCGCTCGGCGGCCTGCTGCCCTGCATCACCAGCGTCATCCGCCACAACATCCCGGACGGCATCGGCGGCAATGTGCTGGGCTTGGCCATCTCGGCGCAATATGTGGGCCAGGTCGCGGGGCCGCTCGCCGGCGGCTTCGTCGGCGGCCATTTCGGCATGCGGGCGGTGTTTTTAGGCACATCCGTGCTGATGGCGCTGGGTGCGGTCTATAACTGGATTGTCCAGTCGCGGCGGGCGCGGCATATGCTGATCGAGGCCGGCGAATCCTGATTGGCGCCTGCCGAATACGGAGCATCGAAATGAGCCTTGCCGGGCAATCCTCTAACGGCGCCAGCCGCATCCTCGTGCTGGCGGGCGGGCTTGTCGGCGCGGCCGGCGTGGCGCTGTCGGCCGCCGCCGCGCATCGCGGCGGCGCGTTCACCGGCACGGCGGCATCCTTCCTGTTGATGCACGCTTCGGTCTTCCTCGCCATCGGCCTTATCGGCGGCAACCGGTGTCTCAGGATCGCAAGCCTGGTGCTGCTCGTCGGCCTGCTGCTGTTCACGGGCGACCTGCTCGCCCGGGATTTCCTCGGCTCGCGGCTGTTTCCGATGTCGGCGCCGATCGGCGGCACTTTGCTTATCGCCGGCTGGCTGGCGATTGCGGTCTCGGCGCTGTGGCGTCCGCGGTCCTAAAGCGCGTCGCGATCTTTCGGATTCGCTCCGTGCGCTTAGGTTTTTGATTTTACGCATGTCTTTGTCCCGAAACCGGTTCCCACTTTCGGGAGACATGCTCTAGATCCACGCTTCCATCGCGGTGGGCTCGTCGCCTACGAGACGATGCGGGGACTATCGCGCCCCGGACGCAGTCTCCGCTTGCGCGTCGCCGGCTCTGCCGCGCGCTGCCGCTCAGGCCGGTCGGTCGCCGGCGAGATGCCCCAATAGTTGCGATAGATGTCCTGGAAAAGATGGCTGACGGGATGCATGACTGGCTCCTTTCAATTGAATCGATCCAATCGATCGACGCGAAAAAGGCTGACTTCTAGGCGCGCCTGCGCTCCACGATGAAGCGTGGCTCACGCTTCCACGGGCTGGCCCTGCCGCGACGCCGCTCGCTCTGCGCGGCCGAGGCAATGCCCCAATCGTTGCGGTAGACGTCTTCAAACAAATAGTTGACCGGATGCATGGCACCCTCCTTCTCGAACTTTACTCCAAATCGCCGAAACAACTTGGATCGATTCAAATCATATTCCCCGCACCACCGAAGTCAAGCGGAAATTTGAATGATCCAAAAAAATGTTAGATGACCGGCAACCATTCCGCGGTCATGTTCGTGATGTGACCGGATTCGGAGGAACGACATGGCATCACCTATCGAAGGCCACGCACGACCCATCCGGCTGGCGGATATCGCCAAGGCGGCCGGCGTCTCGCATGGCACGGCCTCCAACGTCTTCAGTCGCCCGGAAATCGTGCGCGCCGAGGTGCGCGAAAGGGTCAAGGCGGTGGCGGAAGCGATGGGTTATGCCGGCCCCGATCCCAAGGGGCGTCTGCTGCGCGCCGGCAAGGTCAACGCCATTGGCGTCGGCACGACCGAGCCCCTCTCCTATTTCTTCGAGGATCCTTTTGCTCGCGTCATGATGGCCGGCATCTCCGAAGCCTGCGACGCGACCGGCGCCGGGATCGCCCTGGTGTCGGCCGCCAACCAGGAAAAACTCGCCTGGAACATCCAGAGCGCGCTCGTCGACGGCTTCATCCTGTTCTGCATCGAGGGCGGCTCGCGCCTCGTCGACCTGACGCGCGAGCGCAGGCTGCCCTTCGTCGCGCTGGAACTCGGCTTCGAGGACGACACCGTATCGGCGATCGGCGTCGACAATGTCGCCGGCGCGCGGCTCGCCGCGCGCCACCTCGCCGAGCTTGGGCATCGCCGGTTTGCCGTGCTGTCGCTGGGCTTTGCCGACGACCGTACCGGCTTCGCCACGCCGGAGGTGGTTCGCACGGCAGTCTATACCGGAACGCGCGACCGGCTTGCCGGCTATTTCGAGGAGTTCTCGCGCTTCGGCGTCGATACGGCGAATATCCCGGTCTACGAGACCGAGAATGAAGAGAAGAGCACACGGGCCGGCCTCGAGGCGATCTTCGCTGGCGGCGAGCGGCCGACCGCCATCCTGGCGATGTCGGACAGGATGGCTCTGATCGCCATCGAATGGCTGACGGCGCGGGGCCTCAGGGTGCCGGAGGACGTTTCCATCGTGGGTTTCGACGGCGTGCCGGACGGCGCGCTCTGCGACCCGCCGCTGACCACGATCGCCCAGCCGATCACGGAGATCGGCAGGCGGGCTGCTCACATGATCCTCGACTTCGACGGTGCGGTGCGGCGCGAGACGATGGGCGTGGAGCTCGTCGTCAGGGCCTCGACCGGCCCTGCCCCGAAAGCTTGAACCATTCCAAGCAGTTCAGCGTCGGTAGATCGCTGAACTGCTCTTCTTGGGTCGTCTTCAATACACGCCAACCCTCGCCGGCACCGGCTGAGCGCCGAACGCTGCGCGCGCGGGCTCCTCGCGCGCCGGCTTGGCGCGGGCCGGGCCGAGACCGGCGAGCCATTCGAGGTAGAGCGCCAGCGCGAACTGCATGGCGATGCCGGCGGCGATCAGCAGCGTGTCATAGGCAAGGCCGCCCGGATTGATCAGCTTCAGCACCTGGGCCGCCATGGCGATCACCGTTCCGGCGACGAACACCGGCAGTGAGCGCTTGCCGAGGATCGCCAGCGGATTGTCGGGCCTGGCACGGAAGAGGTTCGACACGGCCGGCAGGGCGACGATCAGGTAGCTGACCGAAAGGATATGCAGCAATCGCGGCAGCGACAGGAAGGTCTTGTCGAAGCCGCCGATCACCACCGGCAGGTCGAACCAGGTGATCTGACCCCACAGCGGGCTGTGCACCCAGATCGCCGCGCCGACCACAAAGATGCCGGCGAAGCCCAGCAGCCACCGGTTTACGGGGATGGTGCCGCCGCGCTTGACGTGCAGCATGGCGGCAAGGCCGATGTTGAACAGGAACTGCCAGGACAGCGGATTCAAGAACCAGAGACCCGGCTCGGGATAATTCGGCGGCGCGATCTGCCAGATGCCGGCGACCAGCCACAGCAGGCCGGACACGGTCAATGCCGCCACCGGCCTGTAGCTGACGAACAGAACGAAGGCTGGCGCCGCCAGAAGCAGCGCGGCGTAAACCGGCAAGATGTTGTTGTAGCCGAGCTGATGGCCGAGCGTGACGATGCCAAGCAGCACCTCCGGCGTGTTCTTCATCAACGGCTCGATGTTGATCATCTTCAGCAGTTCCGGCCGGTGGGCAAATACCGCCGCGGCGCAGAACATGGCGATCACCGCCATGGTGATGACGATGTGGGTGACATAGAGCACGCCAGCGCGCCGCCACATCTTCAGGGTCGCCAGACGCCTGCCGCCCGCCTTGAACTTGCTGCCATAGGCAAGCGCCACCGAGATGCCGGAGATCAGCACGAAAGCCTCGGCCGCATCGGAGAAGCCGAGATTCTTGTAGGTCAGGTTTTCGAAGACGGTGCCAGGCACATGGTCGACGAAAATGGTGAGCAAGGCGAGCGCGCGCAGCACATCGATACGCGTGTCGCGATCTTTGATACGCGTATCGCGCTGAGAAACGGGGATGGTCATCGACAAAAGGCCTCAGAGCTGGTGTTCATGTCCAGCAATGCGACCCCCGACGCACCGCTTCGATTCCTCCCGTCGGGAGTGTATCGGCGCAGAAACGGTCTGAAATGCGCCCGGTTCAATCAACTTTCGCGGAGCTTGAAAACATTCCGTTTTGAAGCCGGCAAATCAGCGAAATCACCGTAAAATCAAAAGGATATGATCATGTCCGAACATGACAATAAAAACAGTGTGCTGCGGCATGATCTGCCTTTCTCCTATCGGTTGATCCTACCGGCAAATGCGAGCGGCGAATGCCTTTTCGTGCTGCATGGATCAGGGGTGGACGAAACGACGCTGGCGCCGCTGGCGAGGCAGATCGCGCCGCGCGCGGCGCTTGTCGCGGCGCGTGGCCGCATCCGCCAGGAGGACGGTTTCCGCTGGTTCGAGCGAATCACGCCGACCAGTTTCGAGCAGTCGAGCATCCACATGGAGACGGCCGCCTTCGCTCAATTCGCAACCGAAACCGCGCGGCGCCACGGCCTCGACCTGTCGCGCGCAACCTTCCTCGGCTATTCGAACGGCGCCAATCTGGTTTCCACGCTCATGCTGCTTCATCCCGGGCTGGTGAGGCAGGCGGCATTGCTCAGGGCGATGCCGGTGCTCGACGACACGCCGGCGACCAACCTCGCCGGAACACGGGTGCTGATCGTCGCCGGCGCGGCCGACCAGACCTACGGCCCCTTCGCGCCGGCCCTGGTGACGCTGCTGAGTGCGCGCGGCGCCGAGGTCGATGCGCGCATCGTCGCTGCGGGCCACGAGTTCGGCGATGCGGACGCCGCGATCGCCAGGCATTGGCTGCTGAAGCTAACCCGGTCGCCTGACGCGCCAGAGCCTCGGCCAGGCACGAGTTCAAGGTAACGCATTTCACAGCCTGAAGCGGCATGCCGCTCCATTGTCATATCTCTGTCACACACTGTATATCGAGATACTGTTCACCGTGGGGGAGGTCTCAATGGCCGACAAGAACAGCATGACTCTGCTCGACGACACTTCGCAATTGCCGGTGATCGCGGCCAATCCAGGCGAGATCGCCAGGATTGAAGGCGGCATCGACATTGGCGACCGCGCCGCGATTTCGGTCTTCGGCGATCGCGCCCAGCAGGCGGTCAGCGACTACGCCGACAAGATCCTCTCGCAGATCCGCAACCGCGACCTCGGCGACACCGGCACGCTGCTCACCGACATAATCATGAAGGCCAAGAACCTCGATCCAGCCTCACTGAAGGAGGAAGGGTTCCTGAGCAACCTGTTCTCTTCCTTCAAGGCGCGGCTCGAGCGTTTCAAGGAAAAATACGAGGATGTCGCCGGCCAGATCGACCGCATCGGGCTGGAGCTCGACCGCCACAAAGATACGCTGCGGCGCGACATCGCCGTACTCGACGACCTGCACGAGCAGACCAAGGACTCCATCCTCAAGCTCGATGCCTATGTTCAGGCCGGCAAGAAATTCGTCGACGACTACCGGGCCGGCGGATTGCCGAAACTGAAAGCCGCGGCCGAAGCCAAGGGCGGCGATGCGGGCGGCACACTCGAAGCGCAGACCTACCAGGACGCGGTGCAGGCGCTCGACCGGCTGGAGAAACGCATCTTCTATCTGGTGCAGGCGCGCCAGCTCGGCATCCAGCAGTTGCCGCAGATCCGCATCGTCCAGGCCGGCGACGAGACCTTGATCGAGAACCTGCAGGCGACATCGGCGCTGACGGTGCCCGCCTGGAAGCAGAAGATGGTCATCCTGCTCGGCCTCACCAACCAGAAGTCGGCGCTCGAATTGCAGAAGACGGTGACCGACGCCACCAACGAGATGATCCGCCAGACCTCCAAGATGATGAAGGATCAGGCCATCTCCATCGAGGAGCAGGCGCAGCGCGGCATTGTCGATGTCGAGACGCTGGCTGAGGCCAATCGCGATCTCATCGATACAGTGCAAGGCGTGCTCAAGGTCCAGCAGGAAGGCCGCCAGAAGCGGGCCGCGGCCGAGAAGCAGATGGACCAGATGACCGCCGATCTCAAGAAAGCGCTCACCCAGGGCTGACGAAAATCCGATGTCGAAATCGCTGACGTCCGTTCTGGTCCTGGCGGTCTCGCTGCTGCTGGCTGCCTGCAATTCGAGCGACGTCAAATTCTCGATCGTATCCGGCTCCGAAAACACGGTGCTGGAGCCGATCGTGCAGGAATTCTGCGCCAAGCAGGGCGCGACCTGCACCATATCCTACCAGGGATCGCTCGACATCGGGCTCGGGCTGCAGAAGCCCGGCGGGCTCGACCAGGACGCGGTGTGGCCGGCCTCGAGCGTCTGGGTCGACCTATTCGATTCCAGCCGTAAGGTGCGCAACCTCACATCGATCGCGCAGATGCCGGTCATCCTCGGCGTCCGTAAATCCAAGGCCGCGGAGCTCGGCTGGATCGGCAAGGACGTGTTCATGAAGGACATCCTTGCCGCGGTGAAGGACGGCAAGCTCAAATTTCTGATGACGTCGGCGACGCAGTCCAACTCCGGCGCCAGCGCCTATCTCGCCATGCTCTCCAGCGCGCTCGGCGGCAAGGAAGTGATCCAGCCAGGCGATCTCAACAGCGCGTCCGTGCACGACACGGTCAGCGCCCTACTGCAAGGCGTCGAACGTTCTTCCGGTTCTTCGGGCTGGCTGGCGGACCTCTATGTCGATACCGCGCGCAAGGGCACGCTCTATGACGCAATGTGGAACTATGAGGCGACACTGAAGGAGACCAACGACAAGCTGAAGCAGATGGGCGACGAGCCGCTTTATGCGATCTACCCGGCCGATGGTGTGGCGGTCGGCGATTCCCCGCTCGGCTTCATCGACCACGGGCGCGGCCCCGACGTCGAAAAATTCTTCACCGACCTGCTTGCCTATCTGCAGTCGGACGCGGTGCGCAAGCGCATCGCCGGCACCGGCCGGCGGTTGCCGCTCGGCGGCGCGGCAGTCCAGGCGACGGCCGAGCCCGACTGGAATTTCGATCCCGGCAAACTGGTGACGTCGATCCGCATGCCGGAGCCGGCGGTGATCCGCACGGCGCTCAACCTCTACCAGGAGGCGCTGCGCAAGCCGTCGCTGACTGCACTCTGCTTCGATTTCTCGGGTTCGATGGAGAACGAGGGCGAGACACAATTGCAGCAAGCCGCGCAGTTCCTGTTCACGCCTGAAAAGGCGAGCGAGGTGCTGGTCCAGTGGACGCCGTCCGACCACATCTTCGTGCTGCCCTTCGACAGCACGGTGCGCAACATTTTCGACGCGACAGGCGACCCGGCGGGCCAAGGCCAGCTGCTCAGCGCGGTCGCCGAACAGCATGCCGGCGGCGGCACCGACATGTATGCCTGCGCCGAGCAGGCGCTGCAAAAATCCTGGCGACCGCCGACCTGCCGAAATATCTGCCGGCCATCGTCATCATGACGGATGGCCGCACCGACGGCAGCGCCGAGCCGTTCCTGGCGCAATGGCGCCAGGCCCCTATGCGCGTCCCGGTGTTCGGCATCACCTTCGGCGACGCCGACAAGAGCCAGCTCGACAGCCTGGCCAAGGCGACCTCGGCGCGCGTCTTCGACGCAGCGGCGACCTCGCCGGTGCCTTCCGCGCGGCGCGCGGCTATAACTAAGGCTGACGATGCGCGGCTTGTTCGGCAATGACTGGAACTGGATCGTGGCGGGCCTCATATCGGCCGCGCTGCTGATCGGCCTCAGCACACTTACCCATTTCCCCTTCCTGGTCTCGGCGGCGATCTCGGTGCTGGTCTTTGCCGGACTGGTCTTCGTGCTGGCGCCGCACCAGCTGTTCGAAGGCCTCGATCTCGGCTCGATCGGCGGCGGCCAGGTGGCGTTCGCACGCGAATTGCTGTCGCAGTCGCAGCCGGCCGCCGAGAGGCTGGCGGCGGCGGCCAGTTCGATCGCCGACAAGGACATCAAGGCCAAGGTGAAGAACCTCTCCGACATCGCCGCCGATGTCATCGCGAGAGTCGAGGCCAAGCCGGCAAGCGCCGCCTCGGTACGGCGTTTCCTAACCTATTACGTGCCGCAAGCGGCGGAAGTCGCGGAAGGCTATGCGACGCTTGCGACCGGCGGGCGCCCAACCGGCAACGGCTTGCCGATGTCGGCGCAGTGATCACCAAGCTGCAGGACGCTTTCGTGCATTATGCCGACAGCCTGGCGGACTCCGAGCTCGGCACGCTCGACGTCGATTTGCGACTCATTCAGGAGTCGCTGAAAGAGGATATCGGTCGCTGATGGCCCTTTCACGCCGCGCTTTCGGAATGGGATTGCTGGCCGCCGCCGCGGCAGGCACTGGCGGCTACCTGACGCTGAAGGATCGGCCGGAGTTCCGCGGCTATCTGGGCAACCGGGCGCATCTGTTCGGCTTCATCGGCGGCGAGAAGCAGGCTTTTCTCGCCGATCCCGATGTCGCGCATGCGCTGGGCGGCTACGGGCTGGAGCTCGACGCCCGCGTCGCCGGCTCCGTCGAGATGGTGCGCGAGCCCGCCTTGCTCACCCAGAAGCCGCAGTTCCTGTGGCCGTCCTCCTCGATCATGGTCGACCTCGCGCGCAAGAGCGGAGTGGCGATCCGCAACGACCAGGTCGTGCTCAACTCGCCGATCGTGGTTTACACTTGGGGGCCGGTGGTCGAGGGGCTGAAGAAAAGTGGTCTGGTCACAGTCTCCGCCAAGGGCGGCTACAACCAGCTCGACCTCAAAGCGCTGCTCGATGCCGTTCTTGCCGGCAAGAACTGGTCGGATCTCGGCATTTCGGAGCTTTACGGCCGCGCCCGGATCGTGTCCACCGATCCAAACCGCTCCAACTCCGGCTTCATGTTCGCTGGCCTGGTGCTCAGCCTGATGAGCGGCGACGTGGCGACGCAGGAACTGCTTGCCCAGCATGGCGAGCAGGCAAAGTCGATCTTCCGCAGCATGGGACTGAAATCATCTTCGTCCGGCAAGCTGTTCGACCAGTATATCGCCGGCGGTCTCGGCGCCGAACCCATGGCGGTGGGCTATGAGAACCAACTGGTGGAATGGGCGCTCGCCGACCCTGCGCGCTGGCAGCGCGTGCAGGCCGGCGCCGGCGCCAAGCCGGAGATCCTCTATCCGCGCCCGACCGTCTATTCGGCGCATCCGCTGATCGTCATCGACCCGACGGTCGACCCGCTGCTCGAAGCGCTGACCAGCCCGAAGCTGCAGGAACTCGCCTGGTCGAAGCATGGTTTCAGAGGACCGCTTGGCACCGTCGCCGCAGGCAGCGACACGATCGCCGGCGTGCGGCCGGCGGAGATCGAGGCGGTATTGCCGATGCCTTCGGCCGATGTGATGCTGGCTCTACTGTCACAGCTGGAAGTCTAGAGCGTTTCACCGTTTCGCGGAAACGGCGAACCGCTCTATCTCCTTGTTTGACGCAATTCCGGACGGAAAACCGCTCACACTTTTCCTGGAATTGCTCTAGGCGGCGCTTCGATAGCCCGAACCAGGGACGTTCACCCCTGCCCCATCCTGTTCCAGGCGTCCAGCCCGGCGATCTTGTAGGCTTCGGCGAGCGTCGGGTAGTTGAAGGTGTTGTTGACGAAGAAGTCGACCGTGCCGCCGAGATTGATCACGGCCTGGCCGATATGGATGAGCTCGGTGGCGCCCTCGCCGACAATATGGGCGCCGAGCAGGCGGCGCGTCTCAACCGAGAACAAAAGCTTCAGGAAACCTGAGTTGACGCCCATGATGTGACCGCGTGAAGTTTCGCGGAAGCGAGCGACGCCGACCTCATAGGCGATCCCGCTCTCTCGGACCTGCTCCTCCGACTGGCCGACGGTGGAGATTTCCGGCACGGCGTAGATGCCATAGGGGAAGGTTTCCGGCGGCGGCGGCAGCGACACGCCAAAGGCATGGCAGGCGGCCACCCTGCCCTGCTCCATCGAGGTCGAGGCCAGGCTCGGGAAGCCGATGACGTCGCCGGTGGCATAGATGTTGGGCACGCTGGTCTGGAACGTCTGCGGATCGACCTTGATGCGGCCGCGGCTGTCGGCCTCGATACCGACCACGTCGAGGCCGAGGCTGCCGAGATTGCCGCTGCGACCGGCGGCATAAAGCACTATCTCGGAGCGGATGGTGCGGCCGTCGGCAAGCGTCACTTCGGCATAGTCGGGCTTCGAGGCGACTTCCTTGACCGTGCTGCCGAGACGGATGGTCATGCCGCGATCGCGCATCTGGTGGATGAAGTCGTCGACGATCTCGCGGTCGATGAAATCGAGGATGGTGTTGCGCGGCTCGACCAGCGTCACCGGTACGTCGAGTGCTGAGAAGATGGTCGCATATTCGACGCCGATGACGCCGGCGCCAATGACGGTCAGCGTGCGCGGCAACCGACCGAGCTCCAGCATCTCGTCGCTGTCGAAGATGCGCGTCTTGTCGAATGGCACGTCGCGCGGCCGGTGAGGCCGGGTGCCAACGGCGATCAGCGCATTGGCGAAACCGACCTCGCTGTAGTCGCCATTGTCGGTCGTCAGGCTGACCTTGTTGGAATCAAGGAATTTGGCCGTGGCGCGCACGCTTTTGACCGCGTTGCGCATGAATTGATGCTGCAGCACCTCGACCTCATGGTCGAGCGTCTTGTGCAGACGCTCGACCAGGTCGGCGACCGAGATGTCCTGCTTGACCCGGTAGCCGCGCCCATAGAAGCCGCGCTCACGCCAGCCCGAGAGATTGAGTACCGTCTCGCGTAGCGTCTTGGACGGAATGGTGCCGGTGTGCACGGAGACGCCGCCGAGACGCCGCCCCCTATCGACCACCAGCACGGATTTGCCAAGCTTGGCCGACTGCACCGCGGCGCGGCGCCCGGAAGGGCCGCTGCCGATGACAAGCATGTCGTAATCCATAACCCCATCCCCTCGGCGTCTTGTTGCGCCGCAGCAGGCTAACGCGATCCGCGCCATGAATTCAACCGCTGCAACCGCGCTCGCCACGGCTTGCCGCGCGTGCGTTACGAGCCGCCGATCTTGATTCCGCCATCGGCTTTCACCATTTCAGTGGCGAATGGCCGAGACCTATTTCGGGCTTATTGCGAGGACATGACATGAATACGCGCGTGCTTGACGGCGAGATCATCACCACGAGGTTCGAGGACACTCGCGCCTATCGCGGCGTGCGCACAAGGCGGGTCTTCGCCTTCATCCTCGACTATTTCATCGTTGCGCTGCTCACCATCCCCTTCGCGATACTGGTCGCTGTGCTCGGGCTTTTGACCTTCGGCCTCGGCTGGGCGCTGTTTTCCATCCTGGTGCCGGCGGTTGCCATTCTTTACATCTGGAACACGCTGGGCAGCCGCGACCAGGCAACGACCGGCATGAAGATCATGGGCATCCGGCTCGAGAAGCTCGACGGCACCCGCATCGACGGCCTGACCGCGGTGGTGCATTCGGTACTGTTCTGGGCCGGCAATGTCATCCTGACGCCACTGGTGCTGCTGGTCACGCTGTTTTCGGATCGCAAGCGCACGCTGCACGACCTGCTTCTCGGCACGATCGTCACGCGCACCGATGTCTGACGGTGCCTGCGTCCGCCATCGCCGCGCCGGTTGTGCTAGAATATGAACAGGCCGGGCCGGTTGCGGCCGCACAATCCTGTTGAATTTTTCGCAGGCCGGGCCAAAGGTAGGGCGATTCGCAGGAGCGTTTCCAAGATTAGATGACGCAGCATCCGACCCAGTCGCCGCAGTTCTTCCTGACCGCGCCTTCGCCGTGCCCCTATCTGGAGGGCCAGTTCGAGCGCAAGGTGTTCACGCACCTTGTCGGCGACAAGCGCCCGAGATGAACGACCTCTTGACCCAAGGCGGCTTCCGGCGCTCCCAGAACATCGCCTATCGGCCGGCCTGCGAGTCCTGCCGCGCCTGCGTGTCGGTGCGCATCCTGGCGCAGGAATTCACCGCCAGCCGCAACATGCGCCGCGTCGTGCAGCGCAATGCCGACTTGATCGGCGCCATGCACGACGCGCAGCCATCGACCGAGCAATATTCGCTGTTCCGCAGCTATCTCGACGCCCGCCATCGGCGCGGCGGCATGTCGGACATGACGGTGCTCGACTATGCGATGATGGTCGAGGACACGCATGTCGATACCAAGATCATCGAATACCGGCGCCGCGGCCCCGACACCTTCATCACCGGCAAGGGTCAGGGCGAATTGATCGCGGTGGCGCTGACCGACAAGATGGCCGACGGGCTGTCGATGGTCTATTCCTACTTCAATCCCGATTTCGACGACCGCTCGCTCGGCACCTTCATGATCCTCGACCACATCGCCCGCGCCAAGGCGATGGGGCTGCCCCACGTCTATCTCGGCTACTGGGTCAACGGCTCGCGCAAGATGAACTATAAGATGCGCTTCATGCCGCAGGAGCATCTTGGCCCGAAAGGCTGGGAACGCTACGACCACGAAGCGGTCAGTCGCTGAACATTTTTTCCAAAGCCCAACCTTAAACTGTTTCAAGGGGCAGGAAGCTGGTGTTTCCGCCTCTCGATGGACGAGTGTGCCATCAAGCCAGCCGTCTGCAAATCATTGCGAGACCTATCATGTCTTCCCACCATGACCACCAGAAAGGTCTGCTGATCACCGCCATCGGCGGGCTGACGCTGACCGTCGACATTCCACTGATCCGGCTCGCCGACGGCAGCCCATGGACAATCATGATGCTGCGCACCGGCACCACGCTCATCGCCGCGCTGGTGATCTGGGCCGTCTGGCGCGCGCTGCGCGGCAACGCACCACAACTCATCCCAGGCTGGTCGGGACTTGTCGTGGCCTTGTGCTACGGGCTCACCGGCGTCACCTTCGTCACCGCCGTCTATCACACCTCGACCGCCGACCTCGTCTTCATCCTCGCCTTCAACACCGTGTTCGCGGCATTGCTGTCATGGCTGTTCCTGAGGGAGAAGCCGCGGCTCGGGACGGTGATCGCGATGCTGGCGATGATCCTTGGCGTCTTGATCATTGTCGGCGGCTCGGTCGGCACCGGGCATCTGTTCGGCGATTTCATGGCGCTGTGCTCGGCGCTGTTCGTCGCGATCGCCATCACCATCTCGCGCGCCAGCGGCAAGGACATGGGCTTCACCGCGCTCGTCGGCGTCATCCTGCCGCTGGCGGTCGCATTGTTCATGGTCTCGGGCGAAGGCCTTCACGTCAACCAGCCATGGTGGATCATCTTCAACGGCTCCGTGATCATGCCGATCTCGTTCTTCTGCCTCGCCAACGGACCGAAATACATCTCAGGGCCGGAAGTGGCGATGTTCTATCTGCTGGAGACGGTGCTGGCGCCGGTCTGGGTGTGGTTGATCTTTGCCGAGACGCCGTCGCGCAACAGTCTGATCGGCGGCACGATCCTGATCGTGACGCTCGTCGCCCATTCGCTCTGGCAATTGCACGAGGGCCGCAGGCGCCGCGTGGCTCTGGCTGTCAGTCACCCGGCCTGAATTTTCCTGGCCTCGGGCGTCGCCTCGATCCGCGGCGGCCCGCTCTCTTCGTCCGCGGCCGGCGCCTGTTCGTCCATCATCTCAACCTCGCGCAGCCATTCGCGCCAGATGGCGACGAGCAGCGCCATCAGCACCGGGCCGATGAAGAGGCCGAGGAAGCCCATCGTCTTGACGCCGCCGATCAGGCCGAAAAAGGTCGGCAGGAACGGCAGCTTGATCGGCCCGCCGACCAGTTTTGGGCGCAACGTCTTGTCGACGATGAAGAGCTCGACCGCGCCCCAGATGAACAGCGCCGTGCCGGCAAACAACTTGCCGCTGGCGGCGAGATAGATCGACACCAGCGTGAAGGATAGCGGCGCGCCGCCCGGGATCAGTGCCATGATGCCGGTAAGCGCGCCGAGCGTCACCGGCGACGGCACGCCGCTAGCCATAGGCGACGCCAAGCACCAGTCCTTCACCGATGGCGATGACGGTCATGCCGGTGACGGTCGATGAAATGGTAGCCGGCACGACGCGCGAGATGCGTTCCCAGCGCGTCGGCAGGATGCGCTCGCCGAGACGATCGACCTGCGCGGCGAAAGCTTCGCCGTCGCGATAGGCGAAGAACAGAGCGATCAGCATGAAGAGCAGCGTGAGCAGCAGGCCGAAGGCACTGCCGCCCGCGGCCAGCGCGCCACGGTAGATGGTGCCGATGTTGGAGCCGCTCACCATCTGGATCAGTTCGCCAATGCCGCCGGGATGACCGAGATTGGCCGCCCACTGCTGGTTCAGCCACTCACCAACGACAGGCATGGTGGCGATCCATTGCGGAGTGGCGGAACCGTGTCGGTTGGTCTCGATCGCCCACATCACCCATTCGCGCAGCTCATTGATGGCATAGGTGCCGGCAAGCGCGATCGGCACCACCAGGAAAGTCAGGATGAAGAGGATCGCAAGGGTAGCGCCGATCGTGCGATTGCCGCCGACCGCGGCGAGCAGCCGGCGGTAAAGCGGCCAGCTGGCGAAGGCGATGACGAGCGCCGCCAGCACCGGGAACAGGAAGCCATGGAAGAAATAGACGCCGGCAGCGACGATCAGCACCAAGAGCCAGCGCGCCGCCGACAGCGGCGGGATGACGGCTGCCCTGAGCGGCGTCGACAGGCCGAACAGGCGCTGCCCCGGCTTCTGGATTTCAGCCCGCTTCAATCCGGCGTTTCTCCCCTGCCCGGCAATCCGATGAATGCTTATGCACCATCATAGTGCAGCAATCGTGACGATAGTCCAAATGATTGGCCATCTCCCCCCTTGAGGGGGGAGATGGCCGGCAGGCCAGAGGGGGTCGCCGCGCATGGAGCGGCAACGCCCTTTCGCCAACAGAGAGGTTGGCGTTCCACGCGCGGCGACCCCCTCTGTCGCCTTCGGCGACATCTCCCCCTCAAGGGGGAGATTAGCAGTTTCAGCCAAACTTACCCGTCCTCGGGAAACCCTTCGGCACCATGCGGCCGGCGGCGGCGCGGGCGCCGATCCATTCGGCGAGCTCCTCGCGCGACTTGGTGAAGGTGCGATCGGCCGAATCCTGCCAAGTGAGCCCCGACTCCAGCGTGAAGGTTTTCAGGTCCAGCACGCCGCCGTCCTTGTATTTCTGCAGGCGCACGCCCTTGCCGCGCGCCATTTCCGGGATTTCGGCGAGCGGGAAGACCAGCATCTTGCGGTTCTCGCCGACGATGGCGAGATGGTCGCCGGCGACCGGAACGCAGCGCTTGGCCTCGTCCGGCGCCTTGACGTTCATCACCTGCTTGCCCTTGCGGGTGTTGGCGACGACCTCTTCCTCGGAGACGACAAAACCGTTGGCGTCATAGGAGACCAAGAGCAGCTTGCGCTTGGGGTCGTGGACGAAGGCGGTGACGATGTCCTGGTCATTCTCCATGTCGACGATGATGCGGATCGGCTCGCCATGGCCGCGCCCGCCCGGCAAACGGTCGGCGCCGATGGTGTAGAACTTGCCGCCGGTGGTGAAGACCAGGATCTTGTCCGTGGTCTGGGCATGGAAGGCGAGCTTCAGGCTGTCGCCTTCCTTGAAGGCAAGCTGCGAATGATCGGTCAGGTGACCCTTCATCGCCCTCAGCCAGCCCTTTTCCGAAACAACCACGGTGACCGGTTCGCGCTCGATCATCGCATGCGCGATGTCGGTCAAGTCATGCTCCGGCGCGTCGGCGAACTGGGTGCGGCGCTTGCCGAGCTCGGTCTCCGGGCCGAACGTGTCGCGGACCTTGGCCACCTCCCATTTGATCGTCGCCCATTGCTTGACGTCCGACGCCAGCAGGGCCTCGATCTGCTTCTTCTCCTCGGTGAGGCCGTCATATTCCTTGCGGATCTCGATTTCCTCGAGCTTGCGCAGGGCACGCAGCCGCATGTTGAGGATGGCTTCGGCCTGGTTGTCGGTGAGCGACCAGCGGGCCATCATCACCTGCTTGGGCTCATCCTCCTCGCGGATGATCCTGATCACCTCGTCGATGTTAAGATAGGCAATCAGGTAGCCGGCGAGGATTTCCAGGCGCTTCTCGATCTCGCCGAGCCGATATCTCGAGCGGCGGATCAGCACGTCGCGGCGATGGTCGAGCCATTCCTTGAGCACGCCCTTGAGCGACAGGACGTTCGGCACCTTGCCGCGCGACAGCACGTTCATGTTGAGCGGGAAGCGGCTTTCGAGCTCGGTGAGCTTGAACAGCGACTCCATCAGGATGCCGGGATCGACGGTGCGGCTTTTCGGCACCAGCACGATGCGGATGTCCTCGGCGCTCTCGTCGCGGATGTCTTCGAGCAGCGGCAGCTTGCGCGCCATCAAAAGCTCGGCGATCTTCTCGATCAGCCTGGCCTTCTGGACGCCGTAGGGGATCTCGGTGACGACGATGCTCCAGGTTCCCCTGCCCTGGTCCTCCTGGCTCCATTTGGAGCGGACGCGGAAACCGCCGCGGCCCGTCTCATAGGTTTCGAGGATCGAGGCGCGGCTGTCGACGATGATGCCGCCGGTCGGGAAATCCGGCCCCTGGACGAAATCCATCAGCTTCGCCACCGGCGCGTCCGGATGCTCGATCAGGTGCAGCGCGGCGTCGCAAAGCTCGGCGGCGTTGTGCGGCGGGATCGAGGTCGCCATGCCCACCGCAATGCCGGACGAGCCGTTGGCAAGCAGGTTCGGGAAGGCGCCGGGGAGCACTACCGGCTCCTCGTCTTCCTCGTTGTAGGTCGGCCGGTAGTCGACTGCGTCCTCGGTGATGCCGGCAAGCAGCTCGGTCGCCACTTCCGTCATGCGCGCTTCGGTGTAGCGCATGGCGGCGGCGTTATCACCGTCGATGTTGCCGAAATTGCCCTGCCCGTCGACCAGCGGGTAGCGCATCGAGAATTCCTGCGCGAGGCGCACCAGCGCGTCGTAGATCGACTGGTCGCCATGCGGGTGGAACTTACCCATCACCTCGCCAACGATGCGGGCGCATTTGGCAAAGCCCTGGTCCGGGTTGAGCCGCAAGAGCCGCATGGCGTGCATGATGCGGCGATGGACCGGCTTCAGCCCGTCGCGCACATCCGGCAGCGCCCGATGCATGATGGTCGACAGCGCATAGGCAAGGTAGCGCTTCTCGAGCGCTTCCTTCAGATCGACCGGTTCAATGTTGTCGCCGCCGCCATTGTCTTCAGGCGGCAAATGCCTTTTTCCCATGGATTTGGACTAGCCGAGCGGGTGATTCGCGGCAAGCGCCGGGTTGGACGTCGGCGGATTCGTCGCGCGCAGTCGCCGCGCAAGGCCGCAACAGGTGATGTGAAGGATTTCACGGACGCGGCGAGGCGAACATTCCAGTTTGCCCCCAATCTGCAACAGGCATCGGCTGCAAGCGGGGGCGCCGGCCAACATCAATCTGTTACATGCGCCCTCTATCCGGGCATGCAATGCGATCTGGGCATGCAAGCGGGCGGAGGAGAGCCGCGGTCTTCATGACAAATTCACCGCACCATGCAAAGCGTGCCGGCCCGCATTTGCTTTTCGTCGCCGTTTTCGACAAATGGGCCGGGGATCGCCTTTTTCCCGTCCCGTTCGTCACGGAATGGTGATGGAGCAGGAATTCAAAACACTTTTCAGGACAGGGAACTCGCCATGACAATTCAACGCTCAATGCTCAAGAAACTGGCTTTTTCAACCTTTCTGCTGACCCTGCCGCTCAACGCCGCGTTTGCCGCCGATCCGGCCGTGGCCGAGCGCGTCAAGGCAACGCTTGCCGCCCAGGGCGTCGATATTTCCTGGACCGGGACCTCGGGTGACGACTCGAATGTCGTTTTGCAGGGCGTCTCCATCAAGCCGGCTGCCGAGAAGGAAGCGCTGCCGATCGGCGACGTGAAGCTGGAGGGCGTCACCGAGGCCAATGGCGGCTTCGAGATCGCGACCGTCTCGACCTCCGCCTTGGAGCATTCCAAGGACGGCGTGACGCTCAATCTCAGCCCCTTCGTCATCCACGACATGAAGGTGCCGGCCGAAGGCAGCACCGATCCGCTCGGCTCGCTGATGATGTACAAGTCGGCCGAACTCTCCAACATGACGGTCAAGGTCGGCGACAAGACCGCCTTCTCGATGGATGGGCTGGCCGTCCAGATCACCCCGCCGGCCGACGGCAAGGCGATGGACTTCACCGCCAACACGGAAAAGTTCAACGCCGATCTCTCGCTGGTCGACGACCCGAAGTCGAAGGAAGCGATCGAGGCGCTCGGCTACCAGAACATCTCCGGCACCGTCTCGATGGCGGGCACCTGGCAGCCCAGCGACGGCAAGATGGAACTGTCGAAATATGACATCTCGGTCGAAAATGCCGGCAAGCTCGGCATGACCTTCGACCTGGGCGGCTACACGGTCGACTTCATCAAGTCGATGCAGGCCATGCAGAAGCAGCTAGCCTCGCAGCCTGAGGGTGCCGACAATTCCGCGCAGGGCATGGCGATGCTCGGCCTCTTGCAGCAACTTTCCTTCAACGGCGCCTCGGTGCGCTTCGACGACGACTCGCTGACCGGCAAGGTGCTCGACTATGTCGGCAAGCAGCAGGGCATGTCCGGCAAGGATGTCGCCAACCAGGCCAAGGCGATCGTGCCGTTCGGAATGGCCCAACTCAACAATCCCGAGCTGACGGCCGAGGTGTCGGCGGCGGTCAACAAGTTCCTCGACGACCCGAAGAGCCTCGAGATCTCGGCAGAGCCACCGTCATCGGTGCCGTTCGCGCTGATCATGGCGGGCGCCATGTCCAACCCGCTCGACCTGCCGAAGACGCTCGGCGTCAAGGTCAAGGCGAACGAGGACTGATCTAGCGAAACACTCAAACAAAAAGCCCGGCAGCGATGCCGGGCTTTTCGTTTGAGATCGATTCTCTAAGCAAAAGCAATCGCTTGGGCGCGGCTCCTAACCTTCCTTCTTCACCACCGCGACGCGCAGCGAAAGCTCGCGAAGCTGCTGCGGGGTGGCTTCCGAAGGCGCGTTCATCAGCAGGTCGTAGGCCTGTTGGTTCATCGGGAACATGGTGACCTCGCGCAGGTTCTTGGCGCCCACCAGTAGCATGACGATACGGTCGATGCCGGCCGCCATGCCGCCATGCGGCGGCGCGCCGTACTGGAAGGCACGGTAGAGGCCGCCGAAGCGCTCCTCGACCGTCTTGCGGTCCAGCCCAACGATCTCGAAGGCCTTGACCATGGTCTCCGGCAGGTGGTTGCGGATGCCGCCGGACGCGATCTCGAAACCGTTGCAGACCATGTCGTACTGGACGCCTTGATGCCGAGCGGATCTTCGGCCTTCAGCGCCTCGATGCCACCCTGCGGCATCGAGAACGGGTTGTGGCCGAAATCGACGCGCTGTTCCTCCTCGTTCCATTCGTAGAAGGGGAAGTCGACGATCCAGCACAGCTCGAAGCGTTCACGGTCGACGAGGTTGAGCTCCTCGCCGGCGCGGGTGCGCGCGGCACCCGCGAAGGCGACGAACTTCTTGGGATCGCCGGCGACGAAGAAGGCAGCGTCGCCGTCGGCGAGGCCGAGTTGCTGGCGCACCGCCTCAGTGCGTTCCTCGCCGATATTCTTGGCGATCGGTCCGGCGCCTTCGAGCTTGTCGCCTTCCTTGCGCCAGAAGATATAACCGAGGCCGGGCTGGCCCTCGCCTTGCGCCCAGGAATTCATGCGGTCGCAGAAAGCGCGGCTGCCGCCGGTCTTGGCGGGGATCGCCCACACCTCGGCCTCGGGTCGTTGGCCAGGATGTTGGCGAACACCTTGAAGCCGGAATCGCGGAAATGATCGGACACGGCCTGCATCTCGATCGGATTGCGCAGATCCGGCTTGTCGGTGCCGTATTTGCGCATGGCGACGTCATAGGCGATGCGCGGGAATCTCTCTGTCACCGGCTTGCCGGCGGCAAAGGTCTCGAACACGTCACGGATCACCGGCTCCATGGTCGACAGCACGTCGTCCTGCTCGACGAAGCTCATCTCGAGGTCGAGCTGATAGAATTCGCCGGGCAGACGGTCGGCGCGCGGATCCTCGTCACGGAAGCAGGGCGCGATCTGGAAGTAGCGGTCGAAGCCGGAGACCATGATCAGCTGCTTGTACTGCTGCGGCGCCTGCGGCAGCGCGTAGAAATTGCCGGGATGGATGCGCGACGGCACCAGGAAGTCCCGCGCGCCCTCCGGCGACGACGCGGTCAGGATCGGCGTCGAGAATTCGGTGAACCCCACCTCGCCCATGCGCCTGCGCATTTCGGCAATGATCCTGGTGCGCGCCACGATGTTCTTGTGCAGCGTGTCGCGGCGCAGGTCGAGAAAACGGTATTTCAGGCGGATGTCTTCCGGGTAGTCCGGTTCGCCGAACACCGGCAGCGGCAGCTCCTTGGCCGCCGACAGCACCTCGATCTCGCGCGCGAAAATCTCGATCTCGCCCGTCGGCAGGTTGGGGTTCACGGTTTCCGGCAGGCGCGCCTTGACCTCGCCGTCGACGCGGATCACCCATTCGCCGCGCACGGTCTCGGCGATCTTGAAGGCCGGCGAATCCGGGTCAGCGACGATCTGGGTCAGGCCGTAATGGTCGCGTAGATCGATGAAGAGCAGCCCGCCATGGTCGCGCACGCGGTGCACCCAGCCCGACAGGCGGACGGAATTGCCGACATCGCTCTTTCTCAACTGGGCACAGGTATGGCTGCGGTAACGATGCATTGTCATTGCTGAAGTCCGGAATTGCGGGCGAAAGCCCGGCCCTGAAAATTGGCGCGAAAAGCGCATGAGAGGCCGGCTTTGTCAAGGTAACCGGTCACACAGGCTCGCGGCTTCGGCCACTCACGCGAAGTGGATTTCAGCGCCCTGTCGCTCGAAGTCGGCGAGGATGGCGGCGGGTGCGGTCCTTTCGACCACCAGATGCCTGATCGCGTCCGGCGCTGCGACACGGTAGGGAGCCGCGGTGGCGAGCTTGTCGTTGGTGGCGGCGATGACGATGCCGGCGCTGCACCTCACCATGGCGCGCTTCACCTCGCTCGGCCGAATCGAAAGCCGTGACACCGCGCGAGGCGTCGAGCCCGCAAGAGCCGAGGAAGAACAGATCGGCGCCGAGCTGCGTCACCGCGGCAAGCGTGTCGCCGCCGACGCAGGTGCCGAGATCGCGGACATAGCGGCCGCCGAGCATGATCAGCTCTACCAGGGCAGATCGGCAAGAGCCGACGCGACGCCGAGCGAGTTGGTTGCCACCGTCAGCTCGATATCGCGCGGGATTGCCCTGGCGATCGCCTCATTGGTGGTGCCGCCGTCGATGAACAGGGTCTGGCCGGCGGCGAGCACCCCCACCGCCGCCTTCGCCAGGCGCATTTTCTCCTCGACCGCATGGCTGCTGCGCTGGCTGATCGTTGCCGCGGCGAAGGGCGCCGATGCGACCGCGCCGCCGTAGACACGGCGCAACTGCCCGGCCTTGGCGAGCTCACGCAGATCGCGGCGCACCGTATCTTCCGAGACGCCGAAGCGGCTGGCGAGCTCACCGGCCAGCACCCTGCCTTCCGCCGCCAGCCGGTCGCGAATGAACTGATGTCGTTCCTCGGTGAGCATGCACGATCCTATTTCTTTGTGCATGTTCTTGCATGTTTTGCACGTTTATGCAAGAAAGGCGCATCGGATCGGCGATGCCGTCCCACCCTCCCCGATGGAAAATGCCGCAATGACCTTTGGCTTGAAACTCGCCCCTCAGCACCGCGTCTATGCCGGTTTCGCGATCTACTCTTTCGCCATGGGCAACATTTTCCCGCGCCTGCCGGACATCAAGCGCGCCATGGAAATCGAGGACGGCACGCTGGGTCTCAGCCTGATCGGAACGCCGATCGGTACCTTGACCGCGCTGACGCTGGCGACGCCTGTCCTGGAGCGTGTCGGCTTTCGCCGCGCGCTGCTTTGGCTCGTGCCGCTGATCGCGCTTGTCTATTCCGTCGCCGCGCACGCGCCGGGACCGGTCGCGCTATTCCTGATGCTGCTGCCGGTCGGCCTGATGATCGGCAGTGTCGAGATCATCCTCAACGTCGAGGCCGACAGGACGGAGTTCCTGCTCAAGCGCCGGATCATGAACCGGGCGCATTCGTTCTGGAGCGCCGGCTTCTTCGGCGCCGGGCTGTTCGGCGGCGCCATGGCGCATCTCGGCCTGTCGCCGCAACTGCATCTGGCGCTGGTCGTGCCGATGGTGGCGGTTGCGATGGCGCTGTTCCTCGGCGGCTTCGAGCCGGCGCCCGCCCGCTTCGCCACCTCTGGCGACAAGGCGCCGATGTTTGCGCGGCCGACGCTGCCGATCCTCGTCCTCGTCGCGGTGACGCTTTCGGCGATGCTTCTGGAAGGCGCCAGCATCGACTGGTCGGCGATCTACATGCGCACCGTGTTCGATTCCGGTCCATTCGTCGCCGGCTTCACGGTGGCGCTGTTCGCCTTCTCGCAGGCAACCACGCGTTTCTTCGCCGACTCCTTTGTCGACCGCCACTCGCCAAGCGGGGTCGCGCGCGTGCTGCTTGCCGCGATGGCGGCCGGCGTACTTATCGTCTTCTTCTCGCCCCTGCCGTTCGTCTCGATGCTGGGCTTTGCCCTGTTGGGCATCGGCAGCAGCGCCCTCTTTCCGCTGGCGATCTCCGCGGCGGCGCAACGGACGGATCGCCCGGCGGCGATCAATGTCGCGGCGCTTTCGCAGATATCCTTCATCGCTTTCCTGCTCGGTCCGCCGTTGCTCGGCTTCGTGTCGGACCATTGGGGCATCCGCTCGGCCTACGGGATCGGCATTCCCTTCATCGCGCTCAGCCTGCTGACCGCGGGCTCGCTTGGCCGGCGGCCTGCCGCAGAGGCCGTCAATGCGATTCCAGGCGAGGCGCCGTCTACGGTCGTGCAGGAGATGAAAATACGAGCCGGCAAAGCTTAGAGGCCCCTAGCCGATTGGTAGCCCATGTCCCTCGGTCGGGGGCAAGAATGTGACCGTGTTCGTGTCGCATTTGCCGCTGGCATTGACGGGATCTATGGTCCAAGAAGAGGTCACAGATCCGTGATTGCCTCTCTTCAATGTCTTCTATCCGCCCGCTTATCCCGCTCCTCATTGCCGCAGGCATCCTGCTTGGCGGCAACGGGCTGCAAAGCACGCTGATCGCGCTGCGCGGCGCGCAGGAAGGCTTTTCCGCCCCGGTGATCGGCCTGATGGGCACGTTCTACTTTGCCGGCTTCCTGCTCGGCTGCCTGGCGGTCACCCGCATCCTCAAGGCCGTCGGCCATGTCAGGACCTTTTCGGCGCTTGCCGCCATTGCCTCGGTCGGCACGCTGCTTCTGGTGCTGGTCATCGATCCGGTGATGTGGTGCGCGATACGCTTTGCCGGCGGCTTCTGCTTCGCCGGTCTGTTCACTGTGATGGAGGCGTGGCTGAACTCCGGCGTCACCAACAGGGACCGGGCCCGCGTGCTCGCCATCTACCGCATGGTCGACATCGGCTCGGTGACCGGCGCGCAATTCCTGATCCCGGTGTTCGGCGCAGGCGGCTTCGCCATCTTTGCCGTCATGTCGATGATGATCACCTTTTCGCTGGTGCCCGTCTCGCTCGGCGACCGCTCCAACCCGGCGCCGCCCGAGGAAGTCAAACTCGACCTGCCGCGCGTCTGGCGGATCTCGCCGCTTGGCTCGATCGGCTGCATAGCCGTCGGCGTCACCAACAGCGCCTTCCGCACGCTGTCGCCGGTCTATGCCGAGGAGATCGGCATGTCGGTGGCCGATGTCGTTACCTTCGTCAGCGTCGGCATCTTCGGCGGGGCGCTGATCCAGTATCCGCTGGGCTACCTTTCCGACCGCTGGGACCGGCGCTCGGTGCTGCTGACCACAACCTGTTGTGCCATGGTCGCAGCGCTGACGCTTGCCTTCGTGGCGCGCGGCGATCCGTTCCTCAACTTCGTCATCGTCTTCATCTTCGGCAGCTTCGCCATGCCGCTCTATTCGCTGTCGGCGGCACATTCCAATGACCGCGCCGACAAGGGAGAGTTCGTGCTTATCAACGCGGCGCTGATGCTGTTCTATTCCTTCGGGGCCATTGGCGGCCCGTTCGCGGCATCGGCCGTGATGCAGTATTTCGGACCGAGCGCCCTGTTCGTGTTCAGCGCCGTCGTCTACGCCATTCTCATTGTCGTGATCCTCTACCGGATGCAGGTGCGATCGGGTGTGCCGGCCGGCAAACGCAGCCACTTCACGGCACTTTTGCGCACCTCGACGCTATTCGCGCGGCTCGCGCGGAGAAGCGGCGATTCGGACACGGCCGACGAATGATGACATGGCGCCGGCTTGACGAAAGCGCGCGCGGCTGAAATTGAAAGGGGCCTAAAAATGATGCCAAAAGCGATTTGATGCACGTCATCACCACCCAGAAAGAGCTCGAGAGCGCTATCGCGGCGTTCGAAAAGTCGGAATTCGTCACCGTCGACACCGAATTCATCCGCGAAACGACCTTCTGGCCGATCCTCTGCCTGATCCAGATGGCCGCGCCCGGCGTAACGGCGCTGATCGATCCGCTGTCGCCCGACATCGATCTCAAACCGTTCTTCCGGCTGATGGCGAACGAAGCGGTGGTCAAGGTTTTTCACGCCGCTCGCCAGGACATCGAAATCATCGTCCATTTGGGCAATCTGGTGCCGCATCCGGTGTTCGACACGCAGGTGGCGGCCATGGTCTGCGGTTTCGGTGACAGTGTCTCCTATGACCAGTTGGTGCAGCGCATCACTGGCGCCCGGCTCGACAAATCCTCGCGCTTCACCGACTGGCGGCACCGGCCGCTCTCCGACAAGCAGCTCGAATACGCGCTCGCCGACGTCACCCATCTGATCAAGGTGTACCAGCACCTCAGCGCCGAGCTGAAACGCGAGGACCGCGCCCATTGGCTGAACGAGGAGATGGACATCCTCACCTCGCGCGAGACCTACGATCCGCATCCCGAGGATGCCTGGAAACGGCTGAAGATGCGGCTGCGCAAGCCCCAGGAACTGGCGATAGTACAGGCGGTGGCGGCATGGCGCGAACGCGAGGCGCGCGAGCGCGACGTGCCGCGTGGCCGCGTGCTCAAGGACGATGCGATCTACGAGATCGCGCAGCAGGCGCCGCGCGATGCGGCCGCCCTCGGCAAGCTGCGCACGACGCCGAAGGGCTGGGAGCGGTCCGCGACCGCGACGGCGCTGCTCGGCGCCGTCAATACGGCGCTTACCATGCCGAAGGAAGCGATGCCGAAACTGCCGAAGACGTTCCAGCCGCCGGAGGGCTCGAGCGCGGCGGCGGAACTGCTCAAGGTGCTGCTCAGGATCGTCGCCGAAAAGGAAGGCGTCGCCTCCAAGGTGCTCGCCTCCAGCGACGACATCGACCGCATCGCCGCCGAGGGCGACGCCGCCGACGTGCCGGCGCTGCAAGGCTGGCGACGCGCCGTATTCGGCGACCAGGCCCTGCGACTGGTGCGCGGCGAGATCGGCATTAAGTTCGACAAGCGCAGGATCGCGGTGTTCGATCTGTAGCCTCGACCTTTCCTTCCCCTGCGGGAGAAGGAAAGGCGAGCATTACACCGCCCCAGCCAAGTGCAGCGCGAACCATATCCAGGCGACGAGAAGTATGCCCGCGCCGAGGAAGAAGGCGCGGCTGCGGTACAGCACGTAGTTTCTGGTGAGATGCACCCAGGCGTGAACATAGCGCGTGACCACGAAGAGCCACATCAGAGCGAGCGTCACGTAGTTGACGCCATTGGTGACGAAGAGCGCCAGGCACAGGACGTGAAACAGAACCGGCAGCTCAAACTGGTTGATCAGGTTGTTCGCGACGGTGACGCTCGAAGCCGGCTCGGTCGAGCGGACCTTGTACTGGCTGATCTTGGCCTCGCCTGATTTTACGGCGAGATAGCGCCGCTTCAGCATCACCAGGTAGACGATATAGACCAGAAGCACATGCGCCAGCATGGGCCAGAAGATGGCGGTCTGGTTCATCCCCTTGCCCGCTCAGCGCCGTTGAACCGCCAGCGCCAACACCGCGACGACCGCGACGGGAACGGCCAGAAGCGCGAACTTGGTCACGATCAGCGACGAGGCGAAGGACAGAGAATCGGGATTGGCCAGTTGGAAGTCGGACAGCAGCCGCGCGATTGCGAAGTTCTGCGCGTAGTCGGCGAGCGTGTAAGGCAAGACCAGCACTAGCGCCGACAGCGCCTGCAACTGCGGCGGCATGGCGCGGAAATTCCTCAGCCGCCGGCCAAAGGCCAGGATCAAGCTGAGCAAGGTGAGCGACAGCAGCGCCGGGAACAAAAGGTCAAAAGTCAGATAGTGCCAGACGATGATGATCTCGCCGCCGCGCCGGCCGAGCGCTGTCAGCCACGCCATGCCTTCGTCGGGCGTGAAGCCCGTGACGCGCATGTCGAGCGAGGGGAGCCCGCCGCTCAGTCGACGGAAATAGAAAAACTCCAGCGTCGTCATGACGATGAAAATCGCGGTGGACGCGGTGGAGAGCGCCGCCGCGTGACGCGACAGGCGCAAGACCGTCACGGTCAAGCCACGCCACACCCCCAGGCGATCCGGCCGTTCGCCGGCCTGATCAAAGTCCGCCCGGATAGTTCGGGCTCTCGCGGGTGATCGTGACGTCATGGGCGTGGCTTTCACGAAGTCCGGCGTTCGATATGCGCACAAAGGTGGCGCGTTCGCGGAACTCGGCAAGATCGCGCCCACCGACATAACCCATAGCGGCTTTCAGGCCGCCCGCAAGCTGGTGCAGCACGCCAGCCACAGGTCCTTTATAGGGAACCTGCCCTTCAATGCCTTCCGGGACCAGTTTCAGGGTGTCGCGCACCTCGGCCTGAAAGTAGCGGTCGGCCGAGCCGCGCGCCATCGCGCCGACCGAGCCCATGCCGCGATAGGCCTTGAAGGAGCGGCCCTGGTGCAGATAGACCTCGCCCGGGCTCTCGTCGGTTCCGGCAAGCAGCGAGCCGATCATGGCGGCACTGGCACCCGCGGCGAGCGCCTTGGCGAGATCGCCCGAATATTTGATGCCGCCATCGGCGATCACCGACACGCCGGCCTTGTCCGCCGTCTCGACCGCCGACATGATCGCCGACAGCTGCGGCACGCCGACGCCCGCGACGATACGCGTGGTGCAGATCGAGCCCGGGCCGATGCCGACCTTGACGGCGTCGGCGCCGGCGTCGATCAGCGCCCGCGTGCCTTCGGCGGTGGCAACGTTGCCGGCCAGGATGCGCACGGAATTGGAAAGCTTCTTTGCCCGCGTCACGGCGTCCAGAACGCGCTGCGAGTGGCCATGCGCGGTGTCAATGACCAGAAGATCGACGCCGGCGTCGATCAGGCGCTCGGCGCGCTCGAAACCGTCATCGCCGACGCTGGTGGCGGCGGCGGCGCGCAAGCGCCCCTGCGCGTCCTTGGTGGCATGAGGATTGAGCTGCGACTTCTCGATGTCCTTGACGGTGATCAGGCCGACGCAATTGCCCTTCCGGTCGACGACGACCAGCTTCTCGATGCGGTGCTTGTGCAGGAGGCGCTTGGCCTCGTCCTGGTCGACATTCTCTTTCACCGTGATCAGGTTCTCACGGGTCATCAGTTCATAGACCTTCTGTGACGGATCGGAGGCGAAGCGCACGTCGCGGTTGGTGAGGATGCCGACCAGCCGGCCGACGGTGTGGCCTCCCGTGCCGCCATTTTCCACCACCGGAATGCCGGAAATTCCATGCGCGCGCATCAGCGCCAGCGCGTCGGCAAGCGTGGCGTCGGGGCCGATGGTGACGGGGTTCACCACCATGCCGGATTCGAACTTCTTCACCTGCCGGACCTGCTCGGCCTGCTCGGCCGGCGAGAAATTGCGATGGATGACGCCGATGCCGCCGGCCTGCGCCATGGCGATCGCCAGCCTCGCTTCAGTGACGGTGTCCATGGCGGCCGACAGGATCGGCACGTTGAGATCGATGTCACCTGCGATGCGGGTGCGGATGTCGGTCTGGCCGGGCATGACCTCGGAATGGCCGGGCTGCAACAGCACGTCGTCGAAGGTCAGCGCCAATGCGCCGGTGGACGTCTCGATGATTTTCGCCATGGCCAGTCCTTTTGAATGCGGAAAAGGCGCTGGGCCGAAATGGCCAGCGCCGACTCTCATCTTCCCTTTCAGGATTGGCGCTGGCTGGTAACACGTCCCGCGGGCGATGAAAAGCCAGTCGTTGCGTTCCATCGCGAAGTGTTGAGCATAGGAATTTTGAAGCCACCAGTGGTTGCGGTCGGACAAAAGTGACAGCAATTTAATGCGACATCCGGACCAATGCGTGATACCGCCCGGTCGTGCCGGCTCGCCCCCAACTGGCCTTGAGATTCGTGAAGTCAAACCAGGGCGCTCCCCTTGAACCGCATCATCCCGCTCATCCTGGCGGTCGCACTCTTCATGGAGAATATGGATTCGACCGTGATCGCGACCTCGCTGCCGGCGATCGCCATCGATATCCACACCAGCCCGATCGCGCTCAAGCTGGCGCTGACGGCCTATCTGGTGTCGCTGGCAATCTTCATTCCGATCAGCGGCTGGATGGCGGACCGGTTCGGGGCCAAGAACGTGTTTCGTGCCGCGATCGCCGTCTTCATAGCAGGCTCCGTCGCCTGCGCCTTTGCCAATTCGCTGCCGGCCTTCGTGGTGTCGCGCTTCCTGCAAGGCATGGGCGGCGCCATGATGACGCCGGTCGGGCGCCTGGTGCTGGTGCGCGCGACACCGAAGAACGAGCTCGTCGCGGCGATGTCATGGCTGACGGTGCCCGCGCTGGTCGGACCGCTGGTCGGCCCGCCGATCGGCGGCTTCATCACCACCTATTTCACCTGGCACTGGATCTTCCTGATCAACGTGCCAATCGGACTGCTGGGCATCTGGCTCGCGACCCGCTACCTACCCGAGACGGAAGCCACCGAGACGCCACCGCTGGATTTTCCCGGTTTCGTGCTCAGCGGCCTCGCGGCGTCCGGCATCGTCTTCGGCCTCTCCGTGGTCAGCCTGCCCGCCCTGCCGCCGGTCGCAGGCTTCATCACGGTTGCCGTCGGCCTGGTCTCCGGTGTGTTTTACCTCCTGCACGCGCGGCGTGCCAAAAACCCGCTGCTCGCGCTGACCCTGTTCCGCAACCAGGTGTTCCGCTCCTCCGTGCTCGGCGGCTCGCTGTTCCGCATCGGCATCGGCGCGGTGCCGTTCCTGTTGCCGCTGATGTTCCAGATCGGCTTCGGGCTGACGCCGTTCCAGTCCGGCATGATCACTTTCGTCTCGGCGATCGGCGCCATCGGCATGAAGTTCGTCACCGCGCTGCTGTTCCGGGTCGCCGGGTTCCGCCGGGTGCTGATCTGGGGTTCGCTGATCGCCGCCGCCTCGATCGCCATCTACGGCCTGTTCACCCCCGAAACGCCCTATGCGCTGATGCTTGCCATACTGCTGGTCGGAGGCTTCATCCGCTCGATGTTCTTCACCGGCGTCAATGCGCTGTCCTATGCCGAGATCTCCGCCGCCAACACCAGCAAGGCAACGCCGATCACCGCCGTGTTCCAGCAGCTTTCGATCGCGCTCGGCGTGGCGCTCGCCGGCGGCATCCTCGAAGTGTCGACCTCGATCCATGGCGGACCGCTGACGCTGAGCGACTTCCACATCGCCTTCTTCATCGTCGCGGCGGTGTCGGCGGCGGCGTCGCTCACCTTCATGCGGCTGGCGCCGGATGCCGGCAGCGCGGTGTCGGGGCATGGCAGGTTGACGAGGCCGAAAACACTGGAGACGGTGGGTACGGCCGGGAAGTGAGCGCCTTTTCCTTCTCCCACAAGGGAAGAAGGAAAAGGGCTACCCCTTGAACTCCTTCGCCAGCAAATAAAGTTCCACCGACTCATCCCTGGAAGCCGGCGGCTTCACATGATGGACCGAGCGGAAGTTCTGTTTCAGCCGCGACAGGAGCTCGTTCTCGGCGCCGCCCTGAAAGGTCTTGGCGAGGAAATGCCCGCCGGGCTTTAGCACGTGAAGCGCGAAATCGGCCGCGACCTCGCAAAGATGCATGGTGCGCAGATGGTCAGTGCGGCGGTGCCCGGTGGTGGGGGCCGCCATGTCCGACAGCACGACGTCGGGCTGGCCGCCGAGCGCTTCCGCCAACTTTTGCGGCGCTTCCGGGTCGAGGAAATCCATCTGCAGAATGACGGCGCCCGGCACCGCGTCCATCTCCAGATAATCGATGCCGACGACATGTGGGTTTTCGGCGCTCGACCTGGTGCGCGCCGCAGCCACCTGGCACCAGCCGCCGGGGGCGGCACCCAGGTCGATCACCTTCATGCCGGGCTTCAAGAGATGGTGCTTGTCGTCGATCTCGGTCAGCTTGTAGGCGGCGCGAGAGCGATAGCCATCGGCCTTGGAGCGCTGCACATAGGGATCGTTCATATGGCGCTCGAGCCAGCGGCGCGAGGACTCCTTCAGCCCGCTCTTCTTCTTGATCCTGGTTTTCAGCACTCGCATGCCGGCCGAGCCCGGCTTTTCCGTCTTTTTCGCCATCACCGGCCACGCCCGTCATGGCGCCAGACACCGTCATCGGCCATCAGCTCGCTCAATATGCCTTCGCGAAGGCCGCGGTCGGCGACGCGCAGCCGCTCGGACGGCCACACGCCGCGGATCGCTTCCAGGATGGCGCAGCCGGCGAGCACGAGATCTGCGCGATCGGCGCCGATGCAGGGATTGGCGACGCGCTGCTGGAAATCCCAGCCGATCAGTTTTTCCACCATGCGATCGACGCTTGTGCGGTCCATCCAGAGCCCGTCGACCCGGCGGCGATCGTAGCGTTCGAGATCGAGATGGACGCCGGCCAGTGTCGTCACCGTGCCGGACGTGCCAAGCAGATGGAACTGGGGGCTGGCGAGCACATGCGCAAGCCGGTCGCGCCCGTCGAAGGCCCTGAGCCGCGCCGCGACATCGTCGACCATGGCGGTGAACGTCTCGCGCGTCACCGTGCGGCCGCCAAAACGCTCGGCGAGCGAGACGACACCGACGGGAAGCGAGGTCCAGGAGACGATGTGGTTGGCGAGCCGCGGCGAGCGCTGGCCGCGGGTGAGGTCGATCAGCGCGATCTCGGACGAGCCGCCGCCGATGTCGAACAGCACCACGCCGCGCGTGTCGCGCTCGACCAGCGAGCCGCAGCCGGAAACCGCAAGGCGGGCCTCTGTCTGGCGGTCGATGATCTCGAGCTTCAGCCCGGCCTCGCGCTCGACGCGTTCGAGGAACTCGAC
The DNA here is from genome assembly GCF_001510895.1 of Mesorhizobium loti. Classification (GTDB taxonomy): domain Bacteria; phylum Pseudomonadota; class Alphaproteobacteria; order Rhizobiales; family Rhizobiaceae; genus Mesorhizobium; species Mesorhizobium loti_A. Next base: position 151,283 of record NZ_LPWA01000013.1, read on the forward strand.
GCCGTTCGCGGCGGAGCGGCAGGCCTCGGTGGCGATCAGCCTGGCCTTCCTGATCTTGCGGTTGCGCAGCTTCTCGCCGCAGACCTTGAGCGCCTCGACGGCGCGGTCCATGGCAGCCTGGCCGAGCCGGCCGCTGGCGGAGAGCCCCTCGCCCAGCCTGACGATGCGCGAGAAGGCATCGATGACGCGGAACTGGCCGTGCCGGCCCGGCACCGCGACCAGAAGCCGGCAGTTGTTGGTGCCGAGATCAAGCGCGGCGAACACCGGCAGTTCGTGCTGCGGCGGACGCGGCACGCCTGAAACCGGCAGCCGCGGTTGCGGCACGATCGGCGCGGGCGCGAGCGTGCGGTTGGCGGGACCCACGGCTGGCGCCGATTGCGGTATGGCGCCGTTTTCATCGCGCGCGAAAACCTTGCGGCCGCGCCTGCGCTTGCGGCGCTTGCGCGTCTTGCCCTTCTGGTTCTCGCCTTGATTGTCGGCATGTTTTGCATGCGCGCCCGCATGGCGGCTGAACCGCCCCGCGGACGGGCCCGCCGACTCCGTCGGCGATGCCCCGGACATGCCCACTGCCGACGCGCCGGCGCCGGTATCGTGGTCTTCCACGTCAATTCCTTCCGGCGCCGCGCGAACCGGGAAGGACGCAGCAGGCACCTCGATTTGTTTTAAGTTAAGAGCAGACTAGCAGCGCGTTTGACAATCACCAAGAGCGCGCGGTCCGATTTTTGGCAGCCTCACGTTGAGGCAACCTCATGCCGGTTGAATAGCCGGCTTCAATCGGGCATGTCTGAAACGAGGGATAGAGAGGCTGGGCAACGGCAACGCATGACGATCTCGCCATGAACTGGAGGCGTTATTTCTGGCCGGTCATCGGCGTCGGGGCGGTCATCCTCTCGCTGCTCCTGCTCTGGCATGAACTGCGCGGCATCTCGATCGACGACGTCCGGGACGGCATCGCCGCCATTCCGCTACGCGGCTGGATACTGGCGGCGCTGAGCTCGGTCGTCGCCTATGCCTCGCTCGCCGGCTACGACCACATCGCGCTGCTCCATATCGGCAGACGAGTGTCGTGGCTGTTCGTTACCCTTTGCTCTTTCACCACCTACGCGCTGTCGCACAATATCGGCGGCTCGGTGATCTCGGGCGCAGTGATCCGCTACCGCGCCTATGGCACAAGGGGCCTCACCGGCCAGGATGTCGGCGTGCTGGTGGCGATCTGCTGGATCACCTTCGTGCTCTCCAGCCTGCTCGCGGCCGGCTTGGTGCTGGTGCTGGAGCCTCAGATCGTCGACCGCTTCTCAGGCGCGCCGCATCACGGACCGGCGATAGCCGCCGGCCTCGCCATGCTGATCCTGGTCGGCGCCTATGTCTTCGGCAGCTGGCTGCATCTGAAGCCGCTCAAGATCGGCAGCTTCCAGCTGCATTACCCCGCGCTGCCGATCGTGGCGCGGCAATTGCTGATCGGCCCGATCGAATTGCTGGCGGCGGCCGCGATCATCTTCTTTGCGCTGCCCGCGGCGGACAATCCCGGCTATTTCGTCGTTCTCGGCGTGTTCGTGGTCTCGTTCTCGGTGGCGCAGCTCTCGCACGCGCCGGGCGGGCTCGGCGTGTTCGAGGTCGTCTTCCTTGCCGGGATGTCCGACATGGACCCGGTCGGTGTGCTGGCGGCACTCCTGGTGTTCCGGCTGTTCTACCTGATCATTCCGCTGCTCATCGGCCTCTGCCTGGTGCTGTTCTTCGAGCATTCGCAATACAGCCGCGGCGACCGCTGAGCCGCCCTCCCCGCCGCGCCTGAAGCCGGAGCTATCAAAAGCTGCGATTGAAACGTCGCACGGGGTTGACTATTTTCCGGCGGCGGCTACAAGGCAGCGCTCGCGGCGCACAGCTGCCCGCTTCGCGCGCTACCAAGCGCGCCTGCTGGGGAATAGGTTAACGGTAGACCCACGGACTCTGACTCCGTTAGTCCTGGTTCGAATCCAGGTTCCCCAGCCAATCAATTAAGCAAACAAAAACAGATAGTTAGGCGAAAGCGCCCCTGAAGTTCGTGTTACATCGCCTTTGCAACACGCTTCCGGCTAACACCTTGTTTTTCCATGCATTACAAAACGCTCCCGTAAGCTTCATGGAATCCGGAACGGCCAGTTTGTTCTCCTGTTGTTCGGCCCGGAAGCCGTTCTCTGCGTCTTCTATAGAAGCCGAAACAGGGGAAGCAGCCGAAACAGCCGTTGCGTAGATGTGCCTCCCCAAGGAAGCAACCGCAACAAAAAAGGCCGGAAGCCGAAGCCGCCGACGAAGTGTGAGCTGTCTGACATACATTGCGACGTGACGCTGATTGGGTTTCACAATCGGCTTGGGTTTGAAGCAATGCGCAATCAATCGTGGAAGACGTCCGTTGAACTCGACCACGTCGAGGGTGCGGCGTTCGTGCGCGTCATCGAGGACGGGGTTGTAAGGATCAAGACATTCAAGTCAGAAGCAGAAGCCAAAGCATTCGCCAACAGCGAGAAGGTTCGGCTGGGCCTAGCTTCCGATAAACGCTGAAAAGCCCGGCCACCTAACCAGCCGGGCCGATCAAATGTCCGAAGGGCAATTGATTTTCCTCAAAGTCCTGTCCGCCCTCGATGAAACCAGGGCAGTCGTAATCGGTAGGATCGGCTTCGCTTTGTCTGTGGTGGCAGGCGGCTCTGCTATCTGCGAGCCCGTAAAGGACAGGTCTTTGAGGGGAAGTGCTGATGTCAGACGACGTTTATGTTCAAGCCTACCGGAGAGGCGGAGTGGACGCGGTCAACGATCTCCTGAGGCAGCAATATCCCGATGAGCAAGAGCGTATAAAAGCTACTTTTGAATTGGCGGACAAAGGACCGTGGTACGTCAGCTGGCACCATTACTCGTTAGGCGTTGTTGAGAGCTACCTAGGCGACCCGCCGGCCCACCTCCAATATCCCTATTTGGCGATCGCCGTCGAAAGAAATGACGCTGCGTGCACGTTGCTTCGCGCCACAGAGACCTTGACCGGCAATCGGAATGAATGTTGCAATAGACGGCGTCATCTAGGGGCGAATTGGGGGCACAAAAGTGAAAGTCGGCAGCACTATTATTTTGGCTATGGCTTTCAGTGCTAGTTTGGCTGCGAACGCTGAAACCAAATCCGCTGCATACGAAGGCGGGTACATAATGGCGGCTTTTGGTTTGTGCCCCGTTACGGCCATATATGGCCGTATGAGCAAATTTATCAAATACCAGGGCACAAAAGAATACGATCGCGGCTTTGAGGCCTTTAGGGCCGCGTTAAAAAAAGGGCCTCGGCCAAGCAAATTATGCTTCGATGCAGCGCGTGAAAGCGGCTTCTTCAGCGTGCGCTAGATCCTCCAACGCCGCTGCTCCGGCGTCACAGCATGGTTCGTGAATTGCAGCTTCCGGTCCTCTCGGCCGGCCGCCCTGCAGAGCATCTGTGCACCTCACATGTTGAACCAATGATCCGAATCTAGCACGGCGCACCGAAGCAATCGTATCGCCCTACCTACTCCGGGTATTCAGGAAATTCCCCCGGCCTCGCCTGCCGGCGAACCTTGTCGGCCGGGGCGCCGGCCGGGCAGCAACTGATAACGCGCCCGAAAAATCCGTCCGCCGGACTCCATCATCAGGTATAGTCCCTAAGCGATCGCCGACGGCGGAGGAAAGAGCAAATGTCCGTGGATGCTGCACCGAGAAAGGTGGATGCCGAATATGCGATTGAATACCTCCAGGAACATCCGGAGGCCGGGCTTTGCTGCGAGGATCGGCGCTGCTGGATTACGCCGAACGCCAACGAGACCGATCAGCAGGTCCTGCTTCTTGATGTGGTCGAGGCTGAGCGGCTCAAAGATGATCCCCGCCTTCGACTGTTGCCCGGGATCGCTCATGCGGGCCGGTCGCTCTGGGTCGTTCGGAGAATGACTTAACCTTGGGCCATCCGTTAACACCTTGAGCGCCAGACTGTGCGTAGACAACGCGGCTGCACGTGGAGGCGCCGTCTCCATCCGTGAACCTGCCACTTCGCCTAAGCCGTTCGGCCTGTCATCCCGTCCATCCGGTGATCCGCGCTGAACCAACGCCGCGTCCGCACCGCTCGGGCCGGTCGCCGGCAGGTGTCGAATGTGAGGAACTTTTCTAACCGGGGCATGGAGTCGATGGGTGGCGAAGACATTAGCGGCTGGACCGTTCTTGTTTCCAGAAAATCCAGTCCGCGGTAACATGAGACAGAGGGACATGCACCAACCTCAGAAAGGGAGGTCCGCCATGAAGGTCAAAGACGCAATGCACAGGGGCGTCGACTGGGTCAGCCCCGAAACCACCGTCACCGAGCTGGCGAAATTGATGCGAGCCGAGGACATCGGTTCGATTCCCATCGGAGAGAACGACCGGCTGATCGGAATGGTGACCGACCGCGACATTGTCTGCAAAGGACTGGCGGAGGATGGTTTCGACAGCCGCACCGCGACGGCGCGCGATGTCATGACGGCCGGCATTCACTGCTGCCGCGAAGACGACGATCTGGCCAAGGCCATGCGGCACATGGAGGAACTGAAAATCCGCAGGTTGCCGGTTATCAACAAGAGTATGCGGATGGTCGGCATCCTTAGCGTCGGCGACGTCGGTCAGTCGGCGCCGAGGGAACTTGTGTCCGAATACGTCAAGAGCGTTTCCGCCCACCACTGAAGGGCGGCTCGCCCGGCGGATAGTCGATATCCGTCGGGCTTCGCCCATGCTCTCGATGAAGCCGACTTCAGCCAGGGCCGATGGTGGCTGCGTTCCGGGGATCGCGTGAGCGTCCACCAGCGCGCCCCACAAGCGCTGGCATTCCGGACGAGACCTCCGCGCCTATCCTAATCGCTCTCCGCCCCGGCATGGCGCATCATGCGCAGGAAGCTCATCGAAATGTGGGCGCGCCTTATGTGGCCGATCGATTCCCAGTCGCCGATCTCGGCCGCGGCCAGAACCTCCTCCATCTCGCGCCGGAAGGCCGTGAACTCCTCCACGAGACCCAGTTGCGGCATCATCTTGAGGACGACGCGCGCCACCTGGAAATACAGCCTTTCACTGATCTCGCGCAGTGGCTGGTTGCCGGTCATGCCGGACAGTTCGGTGAAGAAATCCATGTTGAGCTGCAGGAAGGCGCGCTGATCCGGATTGAGCATGTCGGAATCGCAGCGGGCAATGAGCGCACGGATCCGATCGAGGTCCGCCGCCGTGCGCGGAATCGGCGAAAGCTTGCCGACCAGAAGCGCCAGTTCCAGGCGTAGGTGATAGACCTGCTGCAACTCCTCGATATCGACGTCGGTGACGATCGTGCCGACGCCGTGGACGGATTGAACCAGGCCCTCGGACTCGAGGCGCGCCAGGACGCGGCGGACCGGCGTGCGGCTGATCTCGAATTCCTGGGCGAGCTCTTCCTCGGAAAGCCGGCTTCCCGGCGGATAGTCGAGCAGGCAGATGCGGTCGCGCAAGATCAGATAGATGCGTTCGAACCGTTCTCGCGCCGACAGCGGGCGCGGGGGCGACGCGGTCATCGTCGCGGGCGAGGCATCCGTGTCAAGCGTCATCCAGCCTCCAGGACGGCGTGCAGGAATTGCCGCGTCCGCTCGTTCTTGGGCGCCCCGAAAAGCTCTCTCGGCGGGCCCTGCTCGCAAATCTTGCCCTGGTAGAAGAAGCAGACGCGATCGGAAAACTCCTTGGCGAAGCCCATCTGGTGGGTAACCATGAGCATCGTCAGATCGTGCTCGCGGCCGATTTGCCTTATCACCTGCAGCACTTCGCCGACAAGTTCCGGGTCGAGCGCCGACGTCACCTCGTCGAACAGCATTATTTTGGGCCGCATCGCCAGCGCCCTGGCGATGGCGACGCGCTGTTGCTGGCCGCCTGAGAGCTGGGAGGGATAGTGATCCTTCTTCTGCGACAGCCCGACCATATCGAGAAGCTCGGCGGCGCGGGCCTCAGCATCCGCCCGCTTCATGCCAAGCACGGTTATCGGCGCCTCGACGCAGTTGGCCATCGCCGTCATATGCGGGAACAGGTTGAAGGACTGGAACACCATGCCGATCTTGGCCCGGATGCGCCGGATGTGAGCGAGGTTGGCCGGCACCAGCTTTCCGTTCTGCTGCATATGTGTCAGCGGTTCGCCTTCGACCCAGATGACGCCGTCATTTATCGATTCCAGCGTCATCAGCATGCGCAGCACCGTGGTCTTGCCGGAGCCGGACGGGCCGATGACCGAAACCTTCTCGCCGCGCGCGATATCGAGATTCAAGCCGTCGAGAACGGTCAACGCGCCGTAGCGTTTGGAAACGTTGTCGAAGCGAACCATCGGTTGCTCGGTCATCGTGCGGTCCTTCTGTTGAGGAAGCGTTCGAGGGCACGGATAAGCGCGGCCGATACCAGGCTCATCGCCAGAAAGAACAGACCGACCAGTGTGATCGGCTCGGTGTAGCGGAACGTCTCGGAGCCGATGATCTTGGCGGTCTGCATGAGCTCCAGCACCGCGATCGCCGAAAGCAGCGGCGTTTCCTTGAACAGCGCGACCAGATAGTTGCCGAGCGCCGGCACGATCGGCGGGATCGCCTGCGGGATGATGATGTCGCGAAAGGTCGTCCACGATGAGAGGTTGAGCGCGATCGAGGCCTCCCACTGGCCGCGATGGATGTTGTCGAAGCCGGCGCGATAGACCTCGGAGCAGTAGGCGGCGTAGTGGATGCCGATGGCGATGACGCCGGCGGTGAAGGCGTCGAGCACGAGGCCGAATTTCGGAAAGACGAAATAGATGAAGAAGATCTGGATGAGCAGTGGCGTCGAGCGGATCAGCTCGACCAGCACCGAGATCGTCCAGGCGGTCCACGGCACGGCGATGCGGATCACGGCCAGGACCAGGCCAAGTGTTGCCGCTATGACGAAGCCGAGAAGCGTCGCCTCGATCGAGATGACGGCCGCGTGCGCCAGGACCGGCAGGATTTGAAAGGTGAAACTCCAATCCCAGATCATGCCGCCCTCCCCCGCGCCAGGCCGAGCGAAGCCCGCCTTTCGAGGAGTCGCATGCCGATGGAAACGACCAGCGACATTGCGAGATACATCAGCAGCACGAGCGTGAAGATCGGAATGGTCTTGAACGTGTTCTGGTTCATCTGCTGCGCCTTGAAGGCAAGGTCGGTAAGCGTGATCAGCGAGACCAGCGCGGTCGATTTCAGAAGCTCGATGAACAGATTGCCCCAGGGCGGGATCATGGCGATGAAAGCCTGCGGCAGGATGATCCGGCGCAGCATCTGCCCCCGGCTCATATTGAGCGCGGTTCCCGCTTCCCACTGGCCGCGCGGCACCGACTGGATGGCGCCGCGCACGCATTCCGAGCCATAGGCGCCGACATTCAGGCCGAGCGCCAGCACGGCGACCAGGAACGCGTCGAGCGTCACGCCGAACTGCGGCAGCACGAAAAACAGCCAGAACAACTGCACCAGCGCCGAGGTGCCGCGGAAGATTTCGACATAGACCGTCGCCAGCCATCTGAGCGGTGCCGGTCCGTACATGCGCGCAAGCGCGGCGAGCACGCCCATGACGATCGCCAGCAGACTGCCGAGCACGGCTATTTCGACGGTCAGCAGCGCGCCCTGCAGCAGCCCCGGCAGGAACAGCCTATAAGATGCCTGCGTCGCCAGCACACCGATCACGGCGAGCGCGACAACCAGCATGGCAACAAGCGTACGAATCCCCATCTGCGCTCCTTTGAAAAAGAGGGCGGCGCTTTCGCGCCGCCAGCAGTTGGGAACTTTATTCGCCCTTGCAGAGCTGCGCGGTGGTCTTGTTCGGCAGATAGTCCTTGCCGAAGCCGAGCGGCTCGACCAGCGCGATGTGCTCGGGCGACCCAATGAACTTCTTCAGCTCGGCGTTGAACGCTTCCTGCAAATCGGTGTCTTCCTTGCGGAAGCCGAAGCCGCCATGGCCCTTCACCGACTTGCCGGCGACCTCGCCGAACGGCTTGGTCGATTCCACGCCGTCGGCCTTCTTGGCCATGTCGGCGATCGAGAGCGCCGTCAGCGCGGCCGCATCGGCGCGGCCCGACTGAACGGCGGCAACCAGGCTGGACTGGTCGGGCAAGGTGACGAGCTGCCCTTCGGCGATGCCGGCATCCTTGGCATATCCGCCCTCGACGGCGCCGGCCATCACGGCGAGCTTGAGATCAGGATTGGCCTTGATGCTGGTGTAGTCCTTCACGCCCTTCGGATTGCCCTTCGGCACCAGCATGGCCTGGCCGATACCGTAGGACGGTTCCGAGAAATTGATCTCGGCGCAGCGCTTCGGATTGATGAACATGCCTGCCGCGATGATGTCGAAGCGGCCGGCCTTGAGGCCCGGAATGAGCGAGCCGAACTCGGTCAGCACACCGTCCACCTGCGGGATGCCCATCTTGGCGAGCACCGCCTTGGCGACCTCGGGCGCTTCGCCGGTCAGCTTGCCGTCGGGCGTCGCGAAACCGAACGGCGCCTCGTTGGCGAAACCGACGCGGATATAGCCGTCCTTCTTGGCGCGCTCGAGGGTCGTCTCCGCCTTGGCCGGCAGCGACGTGAATGCGGTCGCGGCGAGCGCAAGGCAGGCGGCGGCCTTCACAACCGCGCGGCGGGATATCTGTGACATGAACATGCGTTCCCCTTTGCTTTCAATGATTGCTTGGCTCGAACGACGTTTCTCCTCCATCGCTTAAGCTCACAAGACGTATACAACTCATCTGGACATATCGCAAGACGCGCTGTACGAATCTCGAAAAATAGCCGTTTATTCTTCAGCTCGTGGCTGAACTATCGAGCAGTTGTGCACAATTGAGGCGGTCTTCTCCGGAATCGCGACCACAAACGCTTTCCGGCGCGGCAATGGGAGGAAGACAGTTTGAGTGGGTCCGGGAGGTTCACCGAGGCGGAATATGCGCGGCGGTTGGCCGACGTGAAGCGTCGCATGGAAAAGGCCGGCTTCGATCTCATCGTCTGCCAGGATCCCGCCAACATGTGCTGGCTGACCGGCTATGACGGCTGGTCCTTCTACGTGCCGCAATGCGTGCTCGTTCATCTGGAGGAAGACCGCCCGATCTGGTTCGGCAGGGCGCAGGACGCCAAGAGCGCCCGTATGACCACCGGCCTGCCCGAACAAAACATCGTCCCGTTCTCGGAGCGGCTGGTGCAACACCCTGTCGAGCATCCCTATGACGAGCTCGCCGGGCTGATCAGGGCGCGCGGGTGGGACCGGGCGCGGATCGGCGTCGAGATGGACGCGCATTATTACACGGCGCGCTGCCATGCCCATCTCGTCGGCGGCCTGCCCGGGGCGCGCTTTGCCAACAATCACGACCTGGTCAACTGGGCGCGCCTGGTGAAGTCGGACGGCGAACTGGCGCTGATCCGCGAGGCGGGCGCGATCTGCAGCAACGCCATGAACCGCGCCATCGACAGGATGCGGCCCGGCGTGCCGCAAAATCACGTCATCGCTGAGATCTATCACGCGCAGATCATGGGCGTGGCAGGCAGCGGCGGCGACTATGCCGCGATCTGTCCGCTGATGCCGGTCGGCGAAGGCACGAGCACGCCGCACCTGACCTGGTCGGACGCGCCGCTTCCGGACAGCGGGCTTGCCACCATCGAGATCGCCGGCGTGCGGCGGCGCTACCATGCGGCGCTGACCCGGACGGTGCATTTCGGCAAAGCGCCGGCCGCGCTTTCCGATATGGCCAAGGTGATCGTCGAAGGCGTCGACGCCGGCCTCGAAATGGCGCGGCCAGGCAACACCGCCGAACAGGTCGAAGCCGCCTGGCAGGCCGTGCTGCGCAGAAACGAGCTGAAGAAGGAAAGCCGGGTGGGCTACCCGGTCGGCCTCGCCTACCCGCCGGACTGGGGCGAACGCACCGCGAGCCTCAGACCCGGCGACAAGACCGAGCTTCAGCCCGGCATGTGCTTCCACTTCATGGCCGGCGTCTGGCTCAACGATTTCGGCGTCGCCATTTCGGAGTCCTTCGTCGTTGCCGAGCGTGGCGGCGAGCGGCTCTGCGACGTGACCCGTGACCTCATCGTCATCGACTGATCATCCGCCCAGAAACAGGCATTTTCGAGGATATAGAATGGACCGCAATCCCTTTTCGGAAGCCGAGATCGCCGGCCGCCTGTCGAAAGTGCGCAAGGCGCTGGCCGAACGCGGGCTCGACGCCGCCGTGTTCGCCTCACCGGAGAACATCTTCTATCTCACCGGCCTCGACCATTGGGGCTATTTCGCGCCGCATCTTCTCATCGTCCCGCTCGACCGGAAGCCGGTTCTGGTCACTCGGTCGATGGAGAAGGTGACGATCGAGAACCAGGTGAAGGCGGCGGAGTTCCGCGGGCATTCCGACAGCGAGACGGCCGCCGATCTCGCCGCGCGCGTGCTTGCCGAACTCGGACTGACAGGCAAGCGCATCGGTCTCGAATACTGGACCTCGGGCCTCAGCCATGGCCTCGCCCTGAAGCTTGAAGCGCAGGCCGACGCCAAATGGAGCGATGTCTCCGGGCTGGTCGACAGGATGCGTCTGGTGAAGAGCGCCGAGGAGCAAGCGCTGATGCGCCGCGCCGCCAAGGTCACGGACGCCGCCGCGGGCGCCGCGATCGCGGCGATCCATGACGGCGCCGCCGAGCAGGAGGTCGCCGCGGAATGCGTTGCGGCGATGGCGCGTGCCGGCGGTCACGCGCCAGGCTTCGGCCCGTTCATCCGCCCTGCCGCTCGGCTCGGCGAAGAGCACAGACCTGGGGCGATGGCATCTATCGCCGCGGCGAGCCGGTCTTCGTCGAGCTGTCCGGCTGCGTCTCGCGCTATCATGCACCGCTTGGCCGGCTGATCCGCATCGGCGCCATCAAGGACGAAGACGCCGCCATGGCCGAGGTGACGGCCAAGGCATTCAATGCCGTCGTCAAGGCGCTGAGGCCCGGCGCCAGGGCGCGCGAGATCTACGCCGCCTGGCAGGGCGTCGCAGACGAGGCAGGCCTGTCGCACTATCGCCGCCATCATTGCGGCTATCTCGTCGGCATCGGCCAGCCGCCGTCCTGGACCGGCGGCAATTCGGTGACGGGCTTGCGGCACGATTCCGATCTCGAGATCGAGACCGGCATGAGCTTCCACATCCTGTCCTGGCTGATGGGCACCGGACGCGGCGACGATTTCATCTCCAACACCGTGCTTCTGAGCGAGACAGGCGCCGAAGTGCTGACGCGCACCCCGACCGGCCCGATCGTTCGCTAGACGATGACCATGCGCTACTCGGCGTTTTCGATTTTCCGCAACGGCCTGTCCGGCCAGAAGAACTGGCAACGCGCCTGGCGCGCCGCCGAGCCGAAACCGGCCTATGACGTGATCATCGTCGGCGGCGGTGGACACGGCCTCGCCACAGCATTCTACCTGGCCGAGAACCACGGCATCCGCAATGTCGCGGTGCTGGAGAAAGGCTATGTCGGCGGCGGCAATGTCGGCCGCAACACCACCGTCATCCGCTCGAACTACCTGCTCGATGGCAACACCCAGTCTACGAATTCTCGGTCAAGCTGTGGGAAGGCCTGTCACAGGCGCTGAACTTCAACGTGATGTTCTCGCAGCGCGGCCAGATCGTCACCGCCCATTCGGCGGATCAGCTCGACAGCTTCAGCCATCGCGCCAACGTCATGCGGCTGAACGGCATCGACGCCGACATCCTCGACCGCGACGCGGTGCGGCGGCTGGTGCCCTATCTCGATTTCTCCGACACGGCGCGGTTCCCGATCCATGGCGCGATCCTGCAAGGCCGCGCCGGCACCGCCCGCCACGACGCCGTCGCCTGGGGCTATGCGCGCGCCGCCGACGGCCATGGCGTCGACATCATCCAGAACTGCGAGGTGACCGGCTTCGTCCGCGACGGCGACAGGATCGTCGGCGTGGACACGAACAAGGGCCGCATCGGCGCCGGCAAGATCGGGCTGGCGGTCGCCGGCCATACGTCGGTGCTCGGCCAGAAGGCCGGGCTGGAGCTGCCGATCGAAAGCCACGTGCTGCAGGCCTTCGTCACCGAGCCGCTGAAGCCGCTGGTCGACCATGTCGTGGCCTATGGCGCCGATCATTTCTATGTCAGCCAGTCCGACAAGGGCGGGCTGGTCTTCGGCGGCAATCTCGACGGCTACAATTCCTATGCCCAGCGCGGCAATCTCGGCGTCGTGCGCGAGGTGGCGGAGGCGGCAATCGCGCTGATGCCCTGCATCTCGCGCGTCCGGCTGCTGCGCCATTGGGGCGGCGTCATGGACATGACACCGGACGCCAGCCCGATCATCTGCCCGACGCCGATCGACGGGCTCTATCTCAATGGCGGCTGGTGCTATGGCGGCTTCAAGGCGACGCCTGCCTCGGGCTGGTGCTTCGCGCACACACTGGCGACCGGCAAGCCGCATCCTTTGATCGCCGCCTATGGGCTCGACCGTTTCCGCACCGGCCGCACGCTGGACGAGGCCGGCGTCGGCCCTTCGGCCTGGCTGCAATAGAGAAGAAGAGAAAATGCTTCGCATCGAATGCCCGTGCTGCGGCCCGCGCGACCATGATGAGTTCCGCTATGGCGGCGACGCTTCGGTCGCGCGCCCGGCCCATGACGATCCCGACCCGGAAGCCTGGTACCGCTATGTCTATGTGCGAAACAATCCGGCCGGGCCGCACCGCGAATTCTGGCAGCACGTGACCGGCTGCCGGCAATGGCTGGTCGTCGAGCGCGACACCAGAAACCACACCATCCAATCGGTCGGCTTTGCCCGGAAAATGGCCAGGAAAATGCCCGCATGAACAGAACCGGAAATCGGCTCGTCACCGGCGGCCGCATCGACCGCATCCAGCCGCTGGGCTTCGTCTTCGACGGCCGCGAACTTACCGGCTATCAGGGCGACACGCTCGCTTCCGCGCTTTTGGCCAACGGCGTCACGCTCGCCGGCCGCAGCTTCAAATATCACCGGCCACGCGGCATCTTTTCGGCCGGCCCCGAAGAGCCGAACTCGCTGGTCACCCTCGGAACCGGCGGACGGCGCCAGCCGAACCTGCCGGCGACGACGCTCGAACTGGCGGACGGCATGACCGCCGAAAGCCAGAACCGCTGGCCCTCGCTCGCCTTCGACATGCAGAGCATCAACGGGCTATTCGCGCCCTTCCTCTCCGCCGGCTTCTACTACAAGACGTTCATGGGGCCGACACGGCGCGCCTGGATGTTCTATGAGCATTTCATCCGCAAAGCGGCGGGCCTGGGTCGTGCCGGCACGGAGCCGGACCCCGGCCGCTACGAGGCGCGGCATGCATTTGCCGACGTCGCCGTCGTCGGCGGCGGTCCGGCCGGCCTTTCGGCGACGCGCGCGGCGGCGGCCGCGGGCGCGAGGGTCGCTCTGATCGAACAGGATTTTCTGCTCGGCGGCCGGTTGCTGTCCGAACATGCGGACGAAGAAGCGGCCGCCTGGCTGAGCGCGATTGAGGCCGAACTGGTGGGCTTCGACAACGTCACCCTGATGCGCAGGACGCTGGCGTTCGGCGTCTTTGACGGCAACACGCTGGGGCTGATCGAGCGTCGTGACGATCCGGCAGCGGAAGGTGCCGCGCGCCAGGTCTTCACCATGCTTCGCGCCCGCGCGATCGTCTTTGCCGCCGGGGCCATCGAGCGGCCGCTTGTCTTTTCCAACAACGACCGGCCGGGCGTCATGCTGGCCTCCGCCGCCCGGACCTATCTCAACCGTTTCGCGGTCCTGCCGGGCAGGAAGATCCTCGTCGCCACCACGAATGACGGCGCCTACCGCGCCGCCTTCGACCTCGCCGCCGCCGGCGCCGAGGTGACGGTCGCGGATCAGCGCGGCGCTCCGCCCGCCGGCTTGGCTGCGGAGGCCAGGCGCCTGAACATAACGATCCGCACCGGCAGCCTGATCGCCGACCTGCGCGGCGGCCATGCCGTGAAGGCCGCGCGACTTGCTGGGCCGGACGGCAATCTGGAAATTGCCTGCGACCTGGTCTGCCTGTCCGGCGGCTGGTCGCCGAGTGTGCATCTCACCTCGCATCTCGGTATCAAACCGGTCTATCGCGACGATATCGATGCCTTCGTTCCCGGCGACTTTCCGGCCGGCCAGTTCGGCGCCGGCGCGGTTGTCGGCCGCTTCTCAACCGCCGATGCCATCGAGGACGGCCACCGCGCCGGCGTTGAAGCGGCATCGTCCTGCGGAAAATCGGCAGCGGTACCGGCGCCGCTCAAAATCGATCTCGGCGAGGCGGCGGCCGGTCCGTTTCGCGCGATCCCGTCCACGGGGCGGGGCAAGGCCTTCGTCGACTTCCAGATGGATGTGACCACCAAGGACATCGAGCTCGCCCATCGCGAAGGCTATGAATCGGTCGAGCACCTGAAGCGCTACACCACGCTCGGCATGGGCACCGACCAGGGCAAGACCAGCAATTTTGCAGCACTGTCGGCCATGGCGGCGCTGCGCCAGGCGACGATCCAGCAAACCGGGACCACGACCTTTCGCCCGCCCTATGCGCCCGTCGCCATCGGCGCGCTCGCCGGCCGTGCCGTCGGCCACCATTTCAAACCGGTCCGCCGCACGCCCATGCACGACCGGCACTTAGCCGACGGCGCCGAAATGCTCGAGGTGGGGCTGTGGATGCGACCCTATTTCTACCGCGGCGCGGGAAGCGATGTGAACGAAGCCTATGTCGCCGAGATGCGCATGGTGCGTGAAGCCGCCGGACTGATGGACATCTCCACCCTCGGCAAGATCGACGTGCAGGGGCCGGATGCCGCCGCCTTCCTCGACCGTGTCTATGCCAACGGCTTCGCCAAGCTGTCGGTCGGCCGCGCGCGCTACGGCGTCATGCTGCGCGACGATGGCATCGTCTTCGACGACGGCACGACCACGAGGCTTTCCGAAACCCAGTTCTTCATGACCACCTCGACCGCCAAGGCGGCCGATGTGCAGTCGCGGCTGGAATTCCTGCTCGACACGGCGTGGCCGGAGCTGCGTGTCGCCGTCACCTCGGTCAGCGACGAATGGGCGGCGATGTCGGTCGCTGGCCCGAAGAGCCGCGATGTCCTTGCCGCCGCATTCCCGGAGCTCGATGTCTCGAACGAGGCGCTGCCTCATATGGGCTTCATCGAGGCCGCGTTCGACGGACGGGCGCTGCGCATCATCCGCCTCAGCTATTCCGGCGAGCGCGCCTACGAGATCTATGTCGGCGCCAGCCGCGGCGAACGGCTCTGGAGCCGCCTGATCGAAGTTGGCGCGCCATTCGGCCTGAAACCCTACGGGGTCGAGGCGCTCGGTGCGCTCCGCGTCGAGAAGGGCCATGTCGCCGGACCGGAAATCGATGGCCGCACCACGCTCGACGATCTCGGCCTTGGCCGGATGGCCGGCAAGCGCACCGGTTTCGTCGGCGAAGTACTGCGGCATCGCCCGGCATTCCTGGCGCCCGATCGCCAGCGGCTGGTCGGGCTGGAATGCGTCGAGGAGGGCAAGCGACTGCGCGGCGGCGCGATCTTGTTCCTGCCTGGCGATGCCATCGCCGGCCACGGACGCGGCCGGATCACGTCCGTCACCTTCAGCCCCGAGCTCGGCCGCTATGTCGGACTGGCGCTGCTTGCCGGCGATGTCGCGGCAGAGGGAAGCGAGGTCGTCGCCGCCTATCCGATGCGGGCCGAGACCGTTCGCGCCCGCATCGTGTCGCGCGTGTTCTTAGATCCCAAGGGAGAGCGACTGCATGGTTGAGCCTCTGTCATTGAAAGATTTCAACCTCTCGGCGGCCGATTGCGCGATCGTCCAGATCGAGGGCTGGGACGGGATGCTGGCAAAATTCGAGGCGAGCGTCTCGCAGGCATTGGGCGCGCCCCTGCCCGCCAGAGTCGGCGAGACGGTCCGCCATGCCGGTGTGCTGGTCGTCCGGGTTGCTCCGCGCCGTTTCTGGTTGGTTTCCGAGGCCGGCGCGAAACCGCCGGCCCTGACCGCCGATCCCGAACTTGGCTATTCGGTGTTCCTTGGCGAAGGCCGGGTGCGCCTCAGGATGGACGGGATGCGCCTCCCCGAAATTCTCTCCAAATGCATCGCCGTCGACTGGTTGTCGCCCGCCGCCGCGCGCGGCCGCGCGTGGCAGACCGCCTTTCACCACCTACCGGTGCTTCTGCTGCGCACAGCCGAAACCGCCTGCGATCTTTTTGTGCCGCGAAGTTTTGCAAAGAGCCTGGCCGACTGGATCGCCGACAGCGCTGCGGAGTGAGGGCTAGGCTGTAGTGACAATTTAATCATTTGAGCCAGAGCATGATAGCTGCGAGCTTGACGAAGCCGAGGAAGTTTGCGGCGATTTTGTCGTAGCGCGTTG
>NZ_LPWA01000014.1 GCF_001510895.1 Mesorhizobium loti
CCGCGCGATTGAGGCCCGTCACCACCATGCCATTGTCTGCGAGCATGCGCTTGGCCTCGGCTATCCCATATTTGTCGATGGCATCGCGCCAGACCCCAACAGCGGTTGGTTGACTTCAGCCAATAATTCGCATAGGCATTGATGGAACATAATTCTAGATAGTACGTGATGTCAATGACGGTAGTCGGCTCTCCCCGCCCCAACCTTACTCTGCTGGTCCTGCATGAAAGCGACAATGTCGCAATCGCGCGGCGGATGATAACGCCGGGCACGGCCTTGGGCCCCTGCCTATTCGCCAAGGACCCAATCCCCTCCGGACACAAGGTCTCCATAAAACCCATCATGTGCGGCGAACCAGTTCTGCGCTATGGTCAGATTATCGGCTTTGCTACAAGAGATGTAGAGCCCGGCTTGCATGTTCACCTGCAAAACATGGCGCTCGGCGAATTTGAAAAGGACTATGCTTTCGGCGCGGATGTTCGCCAGACCGAATATGTGGATACCCCGGCCACGTTCATGGGGATCCGCCGGCGCGAGGGCTGGGGGGCGGGAACACGGAACTATGTTGGAATCCTCAGCACCGTTAACTGCAGCAGTCACGTTGCGGGCGTCGTGGCCGAGGTGTTCAAGAAAAACCCGTTCACCGGCATTGATCCGCTAGCCGAGTTTCCAAATGTGGATGGTGTCGTTGCCCTGACCCACAAGACAGGTTGCGGTATGACGGGGGGCGAACCACTGAACGTCTTGCGCCGGACGCTTGGAGGCTATGCGCGACATGTTAATTTCAGCCATGTCATAGTTCTGGGCCTGGGATGCGAGGTCAACCAGATCGGCGGGCTGCTGGAGGACCAACGTCTTGCAGGACGGGTGCGCAGCATGGACATTCAATCGACGGGAGGCGCCCGAAAAACCGTGGAAGCCGCGGTTGAATTCGTGCGGGATGTTCTTGAGGAAGCCAATCAGGTTAGCAGGCAACCGATTCCTGCGAGCGAACTGATCGTCGGCCTGCAGTGTGGAGGATCGGACGGCCTCTCCGGCGTCACGGCGAACCCGGCCTTGGGATCTGCGAGCGATATTCTGGTGCGCCACCGCGGCACGGTGATCCTGTCCGAAACTCCTGAGACCTATGGCGCCGAGCATCTTCTAACGCGGCGCGCCATATCGCGTGAAGTTGGCGAAAAGCTGATCGCTCTCATGGATTGGTGGGATGCCTACTTCAAACGGGAAGGTGCCGTGATGAACGATAATCGTTCACCGGGGAACATGGCCGGTGGGATAAGCACCATCGTCGAAAAGTCGCTGGGAGCCATGGCCAAAGGCGGCACAACAAACCTGGTCGACGTTGTCAAATACGGGGAAACCGTCAAGGGTCCTGGTCTGGTGTTCATGGACACCCCCGGATACGATCCCGTGTCGGCGACCGGCCAGGTCGCCGGCGGTGCAAATCTCATCTGCTTTACCACCGGGCGAGGCAGCGTTTTCGGCTGCAAGCCGGCACCGTCCATTAAACTGGCATCGAATACCGCCATGTACCAGCGCATGAAGGACGATATGGATATCAATTGCGGCGAGATTCTCAGCGGGGGTGAGAGCGTCGAAGAATGCGGCAAGCGGATTTTCGATCTGATTCTGCGTGTTGCCTCAGGGGAACGCACCAAAAGCGAAGAGTTCGACTTTGGGGCGGCCGAATTTGCCCCATGGGTTCTCGGGGCCACGGTCTAACTATAAGAAGGCGGTCGATATGAAGATCGTATACTCGGATCGCCATCGTAGTCATGATCCGCAAACATTCATTCATCGTGGCAGCCTGGTCAAAAGCCCCGAGCGACCCGAGCGTGCCGACATTCTACTCTCGTCGGCCGTCGCTGCCGGACACGAGGCAATAGAGGCGAATCGAACCGGCGGCTTGGCGCTGACCCGCGTACACACGGCGCGGTATCTCGACTTTCTGGAAAATGGCATCAATGAATGGATTGCCCTTCCCAACGCCGGTCCGGAGATCGTACCCAACACACACCCCAACCGTTTTGCGTCACATTACGCCAGCCATATCATTGCACGTGCCGGATTCCATCAAGCTGACACGGCCTGCCCTGTCGGGCGCGGAACTTGGGCGGCGGCTCGATCGAGTGTCGACATCGCCCTCAATGTCGGCGATCTAATTGCGCGTGGTCAGCGCCATGCATACGGACTTTGTCGGCCGCCTGGCCATCATGCATGCACGGAAATGGCCTGGGGATTTTGCTATCTCAATAATGTGGCAGTCCTGGCAGAGTCGATGCGGATGTCAGGCGCTGAACGCGTCGCAATTCTGGACATCGATATCCACCATGGGAACGGCACTCAGCAGATCTTTTATGAGCGCCCTGACGTTCTGACGGTATCCGTTCATGCCGATCCCGACAGATTTCCGGTGTTCTTCAGCGGCTATGCGGATGAATTTGGCTCCGGTGCCGGAGAAGGCTTTAACGTCAACCTTCCACTGGAGCATGGCAGCGACGATGCGGCCTTTGTCGATGCAATTGCGGCGGGAATGCGAAAGGTGGAAGATTTCGGACCGGATGTCCTGCTGATTGCGCTTGGTCTCGATGCCTACCGTGGTGACCCCCTCAGTGTTTTTGAAGTAACCACCAATGGCTTTCGGCAAGCGGCTGAGACCATTGGCGCGTTCAACGAGCCGATAGCCATTCTGCAGGAGGGTGGATACCCGTGCCCGGAACTCGGCGAGAACCTTGTCGCGTTCCTTGACGCCATCGATGGATAACCGGACGTGAGCACCTAGCCCTCTCAGAAACTAATTGCGCCGACGAGGTCACGTTAGCTGTTTCCGTCCAGAATATGCTGAAGCAAGCAGAAGGAGGTTCGATGGTGAACTGACAAATGCCGAGAAGCGGATCAGATGCTTAAAGAACTCAGTTTGCTTGGCAGTCTTCCGCCGCACGTTCGATGACAAAAGGGCGGGCCGTGGCAGGCAGGTAGCCTCGCCCGATGACTGGAATGCCGCGTGAGCCAAGGCTGGACCACCGACGATACGTGGGGCCGGATGCCCGGACGATGACGGCAAGGCCGTGGAATGTGCTCCGAAGGCTGAAGATGTCTCACAGGCCGAGAGGAACGTCTGAATCAGACCGCACTTGAACTTCTCGTCGAGTTCCTGGCCTGTTGTCCCGAGCAACACAGCTTCCGACAGCTAACGCCATACGTCGCTCCAGATTTCACACGTCTGCCGGGCAACATTCTTGGTGTGGCAGCCGCACACGACAGCTGGACAGCGGGATCCGAAAGACTCTCCCGACCCGCTGCTCTATACCCTTTTTCAGGTTGTTGCACTCTCTTGTATTACCCTGAGGAAAAGCGGCATCCTGTTCATGAAACTCTTTCACCAGGAAGGAAGTGCGCAAGTGTTAGCCTGAATATCTCCAAGTAATTGGTGCATCGGCCCCAATAATCTGAGAAACTGCTTTTGCAACGAAGAGTTATCAGGTTCAAGGAAGAGGGCCGATGCAAACACAGTGTATCTTCAGGCAGCTCGAATTTGAAGGCGTCGACGGCCACAAAGTTATCGCCGGCTTCGACGGCGGGGCGATCACCTCAGATGCCGGTACGCTGCTTCTTCGCCACGTCGACAGCGCGATCGGCCTGTTCGAGCGGGTAGCCGCTTGCTTCATTGATAGCCGCGATCGGGATTGCACGGTCCACAGCGTACGCACGCTGGTCGGGCACCGCATCGCAGCGATCGCCTTGGGATACGAGGACGTCGATGATCGTGACACGCTTCTCCATGATCCGGTTCTTGGGCTTCTGTCGGAGAGCCTGACGCCGAAGCGGGAAGACTGTACGGTCCTTGCTGGCAAATCCACGCTGAACCGGCTGGCGCACGGCCGCATCGGGGCGCCGACGCGCTATCACAAGATCAGTTACAACAGGCAAGCGCTGGAAGCCCTGTTCGCGGACCTGTTCATGGAAGCCCACGACAAGCCACCAGCGAGATCGTGCTCGATCTCGACGCCACCGACGATCCGTTGCACGGCCACCAGGAGGGCCGGTTCTTCCACGGCTATTACAACTGCTACTGCTATCTGCCGCTCTACGTCTTCTGTGGCCGGCACCTTTTGGCGGCAAATCTGTGCGCATTTCGCTGATCGTGAGCAGGCATTTCACGCGATGGTGAGCGCTCATTTCATTTGATCGTGAGCAGGGATTTCACGCGATCATGAGCGGCCGCTTCGCCCGACCTGTTCATTGATTCAGGTGTTTGCGGCTGCGTCAAGAGCGTGGGCGCGGGCGTGTTTTTTCGCATGCTTTCTCCGGTGAGCTGAAGGCGGTGGGCGTTGTGAACGAGGCGATCCAGAATCGCATCACCGAGCGTGGGATCGCCGATGACGTCGTGCCAGTGCGGCACGGGGATTTGGCTGGTGACGATTGTGGAAGCGCGGCCATGGCGATCGTCGAGGATCTCCAGGAGGTCGCGACGCTCGGCTGCATTGAGAACCGACAGGCCCCAGTCGTCGAGGATAAGGAGTTGAACGCGCCCGAGCGTCTTGAGCAGGCGGCCATAGCGCCCATCGCCACGCGCTAGCGCGAGCGCCTCAAAGAGGCGCGGGACGCGATGATAGAGCACCGATCGATTGTCGCGGCAGGCCTTGTGGCCGAGGGCGCAGGCGATCCAACTCTTGCCC
>NZ_LPWA01000015.1 GCF_001510895.1 Mesorhizobium loti
CATCAAGCTTTGCGTCTGCATCACCGACGGCATCCCCTCGCAGGACATGATGCAGGTCAAGCGCTACATGCGCCGCTACCGCTTCGAGGACCGCATGCGCCTCGTCGGGCCGAACTGTGCCGGCGTCATCACCCCCGGCCAGGCGCTGATGGGCATCATGCCTGGCAGCATCTACCTCCCCGGCCGCGTCGGCATCATCGGCCGCTCCGGCACGCTGGGCTATGAGGCGGCCTCGCAGATGAAGGCGCTCGGCATCGGCGTGTCGACCAGCGTCGGCATCGGCGGCGATCCGATCAACGGCTCATCCTTCAGGGACATTCTGGAACTGTTCGAGCAGGACGACGAGACCGATGCCGTGGTGATGATCGGCGAGATCGGCGGACCGCAGGAGGCCGAGGCCGCCGAATGGGCCAAGCACAACATGACGAAGCCGTTGATCGCCTACATTGCCGGGCTGTCGGCGCCGAAGGGCCGCCGCATGGGTCATGCCGGCGCGATCATCTCGGCCTTCGGCGAGTCGGCGCAGGAAAAGGTCGAAATCCTGCGCAGCGCGGGCGTCACCATCGTTCCCACGCCGGCGGCGTTCGGCCCGACCGTAGCCGATGTGCTGAAACAACGGCTGAAGGCGGCGTAACCTGGAGCAATTCCAGGAAAAGTGTGTAGCGGTTTTCCGCCCGGAATTGCGTGAAAACAAAGAGATAGAGCGGTTCGGCGTTTCCGTGAAACGGTGAAACCGCTCTGGCGAAGGCACGGTTGCGGTGATCTGACCTGTCGACGCGCCGGCAAAATCGCGAACCGCTGGCGCTGGCCGGCGGTTCCGCACGATTGAATGGGCACAATTGAGGAACATGAATGAAGCCGCGCGTGATCGTAACCCGACGTTGGCCGGCCAAGGTCGAGAGCATTCTAACCGAACGGTTCGACGCAGTGCTGAATGTCGATGATGTGCCGATGACGGCAGCGGAGCTCGCATCGGCATTTCAGACCCATGACGCAATCCTCCCCACCGTCAGCGATCGACTGCCTGCCTCGGTATTTCCGTCCGGCGACTGTCGCACCCGCTTGCTCGCCAATTTCGGGGTCGGTTTCAGCCACATAGACGTCGCGGCTGCCCGCGAACGCGGCATCACGGTCACGAACACGCCGGGAGTGCTGACCGACTGCACGGCCGACATCGCCATGAGCCTGCTCCTGTCCGTTGCACGCCGTACCGGAGAGGGCGAGCGGCAACTGCGCGCCGGCGCCTGGAAGGGATGGTGTCCAACGCATCTCATCGGCACAAAAGTCTCGGGCAAGAAGCTTGGGATCATTGGCATGGGGCGCATCGGCAAGGCCATGGCATGTCGGGCGCATTTTGGCTTCGGCATGGATATCGTCTTCTACAACCGCTCCAGGATCGACGATGACATGACCCGGTCAATGTCCGCCCGGCAGCTACCATCCATTGAGGCAGTACTCGCCGAATCGGACTTTGTCTCGCTGCACTGTCCGGGCGGAGCCGAAAACAAGCATCTGATGGATGAGGCCAGGCTTTCGGCCATGAAGCCGACCGCTTTCCTCATCAATACGGCGCGCGGGGACGTGGTCGACGAGATCGCTCTTGTCCGTGCGCTCGACAAGGGAGTGATCGCCGGAGCCGGGCTCGACGTCTACGCCGAGGAACCGGCAGTGGCGCGAGGCCTGCTTGACCGGGAAAACGTGGTTCTCCTTCCCCATCTGGGCAGCGCGACCGCGGAAACACGAGAAGCGATGGGCATGAAGGCCCTGGACAATCTCACTGCCTTCTTCGAGGGCAAAGCCGCTCCGGACCGGGTGGTGTGACGGTGCAGCCCGGCCCCGCGTCGGCATTGATGGATCTGCGCAAGGAGGCGATCGGCCTGTTTCGAACGGGCGTCGCCGCGGCCGAGCCAGGCGCTGCTGTTGCCGCCCTCGCAACCTCTGGAGACTTGCTGATGACTGGCGCCGCCGGCACCAATGTCGCTGATCTGCAGATAGTTTTGATGCGGTAACATTCGTCGCACCTGCGCCCTTCCGGTTGCATACGGTTCAGCCAATCTTTACTGTGGGTAAAACAGTGGCGAACCGAACGGGCGGAGCTATGGCGGCAAAGAAGTCGAGAAAAAAGCCGGCGCAGGAGAGCGCCAGCGCTGACACACGCAGGGCGGACCGGTCCCTTGCCAGAGTTTCCCCCCTCAAGCAGAATCCGCATGCCGTAAAAGACACACGCGAGAAGGTTCTTGAAGTCGCCATTGGGCATGAAGTGCGTGCATTCCGGAAGAAGCTCGGTATCACCGTGGCCGATCTGGCGGCGACGACCAATCTTTCCTTGGGCATGCTGTCCAAGATCGAGAACGGAATTACATCGCCGTCGCTGACAACATTGCAGACATTGTCGCGCGCGCTTGGTGTGCCGCTGACCGCGTTCTTGCGGCGCTTCGAGGAAGATCGCAAAGGTGTCTTTGTCAAAGCGGGCGAGGGTGTGGACGTAGAACGCCGTGGAACGCGGGCCGGGCACCAGTACAATCTGCTGGGATATATCGCTTCGAATACCGCTGGTGTCATGGTCGAGCCGTATCTGATCACGCTCACCGAGGATTCGGATGTGTTTCCGACATTCCAGCACGACGGGATGGAGTTTCTCTACATGCTGGAGGGGGAGGTTGTTTATCGCCACGGCAGCAACCTTTACCGCATGCTACCCGGCGATAGCCTGTTCTTCGATGCTGATGCCCCGCACGGTCCCGAGGAATTGACGAAGCTGCCGATCCGCTACCTGTCCATTATTTCCTACGGCAAGAGCAATGGCGAGTAGGCGGTGCCGACTCTTTTCACTGAGGGTGATTTGACGAAGCGTCGGTCCGGGTCGCCTTGCTGCGAACTGACCGCCTAAAGCGCGTCGCGATCTTTCAGATTCGCTCCGTGCCTTTAGGTTTGATTTTACGCATGTCTTTGTCCCGAAACCGGCCCCACTTTCGGGAGACATGCTTTAGGAATTTGCGGCTTCAGATTTCGGCCGATTGAGTTCGATCGGCGGCGAACTTCCCTTTTCCAAGCCCGATAGCACCTGCTGCAGCACCTGAAGCCGGCGGCCGACGCCTTCTTGCGCCGCAACATTGACCGTTCCTTTCTCTGTAGGAAAAAAAAATTCATACCAGTTGAGTTTCGCGCGCGAAGCTGCTAGGTCTTTCAGTATCAGGCTGCAACCGTCGCGAGGTGATGTGATGTGTGGAATTGTCGGACTTTTCTTGAAGGACAAGGCACTGGAGCCGAAGCTCGGCTCCATGTTGTCGGAAATGCTGGTTTTGCTGACTGACCGCGGGCCGGACAGTGCAGGCATCGCCATCTACGGCGCGGCAACCGGCAATGAGGCCAAGATCACTGTACAGTCGTCGAAACCTGAGCGCGATTTCCGCGGCCTCGACGCCGAGCTCGCCAAGGCGATCGGCGCGCCGGTGAGCGTCGCGGTCAAGTCCACGCATGCGGTGATCAGGACGACGCCCGAGAAGATCGACGCCGCGCGTGAGGCGCTGCAGTCGCTCAGGCCGGACATCCGTATCATGGGCGCCGGCCAGTCGATCGAGATCTACAAGGAGGTCGGCCTGCCGGAAGCCGTCGTCGACCGCTTCGACGTGCGCTCGATGACCGGCACGCACGGCATCGGCCACACCCGTATGGCGACGGAATCGGCGGTCACCACGATGGGCGCGCATCCGTTCTCGACCGGCGCCGACCAGTGCCTGGTGCATAACGGCTCGCTGTCCAACCACAACAATGTCCGGCGCGAGCTGAAGCGCGACGGCATGACCTTCGAGACCGAGAACGACACCGAGGTGGCGGCCGCCTATCTCTCCAACCGGATGGCGCATGGCAAGAATCTCGGCGAGGCGCTGGAAGGCACGCTGTCCGACCTTGACGGCTTCTACACCTTCGTCGTCGGCACCAAGAACGGCTTCGGCGTGGTGCGCGATCCGATCGCCTGCAAGCCTGCCGTGATGGCCGAGACCGACCAGTATGTCGCCTTCGGCTCTGAATATCGCGCGCTCGCAAACCTGCCCGGAATCGAGAACGCCAAAGTCTGGGAACCGGAACCCGCAACCGTCTATTTCTGGGAGCACTGAGCATCATGAATATTTCGAATGTGGCCACCGCGCCAGCGCGCAAAGTGGATTTCGCCAAGCGTGTCTTCGACCTCGGCCAGCAGTCGTTGCGCGAGCTCAATCAGGCGCTGCACAGTGTCGCTTCGGGCTCCAACGAGACGGCCTGGGAAGTGCTCAATCCGAAGGGCAGCCATTCGGTCGCCGTCGGTGTCGACCAGCCCATCAGCATCGATGTGCACGGCAGCGTCGGCTATTACTGCGCCGGCATGAATGATGGCGGCGCGATCACCGTACATGGCTCTGCCGGCCCCGGCGTCGGCGAGAACATGATGTCGGGCCAGATCGTGGTCAAAGGCGACGCCAGCCAATATGCCGGCGCCACCGGCCGCGGCGGCCTCCTGGTCATCGAA
>NZ_LPWA01000016.1 GCF_001510895.1 Mesorhizobium loti
CGCCTGCGCCTTTGCGAAAGCGAAGAAGAGGATGGCGCTCCACGCGCGGCGACCCCCTCTGGCCGCTTCGCGGCCATCTCCCCCTCAAGGGGGAAGATTACCTAGCCTTCTCCTCACGATCGCCGCGTGGAAACGCGCGCCATGAAGCAGGCTCTCGTCGTTGAAATCATAGGACGGGTTATGCAACGGCGCGGAGTTGCCGTTGCCGAGGAAGACGAAGCAGCCCGGAACCTCGGCCAGGAAGCGGGCGAAATCCTCCGAGGCCGTCATCGGCTCAGCCGCGATGCCAACGGCATCGTCGGCCAGGATCTGCCGCGCGGCGGCGAAGGCTTCATCGACAAGCGCAGCGTCGTTGATCAACGGCACGAACTCACGCGTGTAAGTGACTTCGGCTGTTACGTTATAGGCCTGTGCCGTGCCTTCGGCGATGCGGCGCATCTCTTTCTCGATCGCCGCGCTCACCTCGGGGCGGAAGCTGCGGCAGTCGCCGAGGATGCGGGCGAGCCCCGGCAGCGCGTTGCGGGTGCCGTCGGTGATGAGCTCGGTGACCGATACGACGCCGATATCGGCCGGGCTCAAGCGCCGCGAGACGATGGTCTGCAGGTTGAGGACCAGCGCGCAGGCGGCAACCAACGTCTCCCGCCCGGCATGCGGCCGCGCCGCATGGCCGCCAAGGCCTTTCAGCACGATCTCGAAATTGTCCTCGGCCGACATGACCGGACCGCTCCGGGTTTCGAAATGGCCGACCGGCAGGCCCGGCATGTTGTGCAGCCCGAAGATTTCCTCGAAGGGAAAGCGCTGGAGGAGGCCGTCTTCCAGCATCGCCAGCGCGCCCCTGCCCCATTCCTCGGCCGGCTGGAAGATGAAGCGCACCGTGCCATCGAAGCCGCCCTCATCGGCAAGCAGCTTGGCCGCGCCGAGCAGCATGGCGGTGTGGCCGTCATGGCCGCAGGCATGCATGGTGCCCGGCGTTTGCGAGCGCCAGGCGGCCGTACCCTGCTCGGCGATGCGCAGCGCGTCCATGTCGGCGCGCAGCGCGATCGCCCGGTTGCCGCTGCCCCTGGTCAGCGTGCCGACGACGCCGGTGCCGCCGATGCCCTCCGCCACCTGCAGTCCGAAGGCGCGCAGTTTCTCCGCCACGAAAGCGGCGGTGCGCCTTTCCTCGAAGCCGAATTCGGGATGGGCGTGGAGATCGCGCCGCCACGCGGTCATCTCGCGGAGCAATTCCTCCAGGTCGCTCATCCGCGTTCCCTCCTTTAGTCAGTCGGCCGCCAGCCTGGCAGCGACGCCGAGCAGGATGTTGGCGCCGGCGGCGAGGTGGCCGGCGGCGGTGAACTCGGCCGGGTTGTGGCTGATGCCGCCCCGGCTCGGCACGAAGATCATCGCAGACGGCGCGATGCGCGCAATCATCTGCGCGTCGTGCCCGGCGCCCGAGGTCATGCGGCGGCAGGAGAAGCCGTTGGCCACGGCACAGTCCTCGATCAGCGAGACGATGCCAGCATCGAAGGTCACCGGCTCGAAACGAGCCAGGCGCTCGGCATGGATGGTGACGCCGGTGCTGCGGCAAGGTTGTCGAGAAAGGCGGCGAGCGCCGCTTCCTCTTCGCGAAGATGCGTTTCGTCCGGATCACGAAGGTCGATGGTGAAGGTCGCCCGTGACGGAATGACGTTGATGGCGTTCGGCTCGAAGGCGATGGTGCCGACGGTGGCGACCGTCGCGTCGGTGAGGCGCTGGCCCGGTCCGAGAGGAAGCTGATCACCCGCGCGGCCGCGACGCCGGCATCCTGGCGCATCGCCATCGGCGTGGTGCCGGCATGGTTGGCCACACCGTCGATCGTTATGCGCTGCCAGGAAATGCCCTGCAGGTTTTCGACCGCGCCGATGGCGATGCCCTCGCGCTCCAGCACCGGCCCCTGTTCGACATGCAGCTCGACATAGGCATGCTGCTTGAGGAAGCCGGGCTGGCGCTGACCGGCATAACCGATGCGCTCCAACTCGTTGCCCAGCACCGTGCCGTCGGTGCCGATCGAGGCGAGTGCTTCCTCGAGATCCCGGCCGCCGGCAAAGACCAGCGAGCCCATCATATCGGGCGAATAGCGCACACCCTCCTCGTTGGTGAAGGCGGCGACCACGATCGGCCGCGCCGGCGCGAAGCCGGCCTCCTTCAAGCTCTCGATGGCTTCGAGGGCGGAAAGCACGCCGTAGCAGCCGTCATAAATGCCGGCGTCGATCACCGTGTCGATATGCGAGCCGAGCATGACCGACGCCTGGCCGGCATTGGCGTCGTCCTGCCAGATGCCGAAGATGTTGCCGATGCGGTCAACGGCCACTTCGAGCCCCGCCTCCTTCAGCCAGCCGACGAGGCGGTCGCGGCCGAGCTTGTCCATGTCCGAAGCCGCGACACGGACCAGGCGGCCTTGCGCATCGCGACCGACGCGGCCGAGCTCCTCGATACGCCCGATGAGGCGGTCGGCATTGATCGTCAGATTGCTCATGCCGGCTGCCTCGCCCGCGCAACCTCTTGCGGCGCCATCCCGACCAGCTCGGCATAGCGGCCGGGGTCGGTCGCGCCCTCGGAGTTGATGATGAGCACGCGGGAGCCCGCATCGAGGCCGAGCGCCGCCCGCATGTCTTTGTCTCTGGCGGCCCGGATCAATCCGGCGAGCCCTGCGCCACCGCTTTCGCCGGAGACGATCGCCGGATCATTGCCGGCGGGCCGCGCCAGGCGGTTCATCACCGCGACCGCGTCCTCCTCGTCGACCGTCATGAAGGCATCGCCGAGGCGAGCCAGCACCCGCCAGGCAACCAACGAGGGCTCATGACATTCGAGCATCGCCATGACGGTCGGCTGTTCATGCGGGATCTTTACCGGGCGCCCCGCCTCGGCGGTGGCGTAGACGCAGGCCGCCCGCGCGGGCTCCACCACCACGACCTTCGGCCGCTCTCCGCCGAACAGGATCGCCAGATGGCCGGCAATCGCCGCGGCGAAGCCGCCGACGCCGGCCTGCAGGAAGACATGGGTGGGCGGCTCGGGTACGCGCTTCAACGCCTCGCGCACGATCACCGTATAACCTTGCATCACCAGGCCGGGGATGCGCTCATAGCCCGGCCAGGACGTGTCGGAGACCACCGTCCAGCCGCGCTCGGCGGCGACGCGCGCGGCCTCGCGCACCGAATGGTCGTAGCCGCCCTCGACACGCACCATCTCGGCGCCATAGCGGGCGATGGCCGCCACCCGCTCGCGGCTTACGCCAGCATGGACGAAGACCACCGAGCGAGCGCCGACCAGGCCGGCGCCCTGCGCCACCGAGCGGCCATGATTGCCATCCGTTGCACAGCAAAATGTCATCTGCGCTGCAATCGCGCGCACACTTGCGTCGCCGATCTCGCCGACATCGACCGTACGGCCGAGCCGCTTTCCGGCCTCTTCCAGCACCAGCCGCATGACGGCATAGGCGCCGCCCAGCGCCTTGAAGCTGCCGAGGCCGAGGCGCTTGCCTTCATCCTTCACGTGCAGCGCGGCGATGCCGAGCTCGCCAGCCAGTGCCGGCAAAGCATGCAGTGGCGTCTCGGCATGGCCGTCGCGCGCCTTGAGATAGTGCTCGGCCTGGTCGGCGCCGGCCATGCCGAGCGCGAGCGCATCGGTCGCCACCAGCGGCTGGTTGTGTTCGGGACGTTGGTTGAGCAGCATCATGGCGTTTTTCTCCGAGGCACTGAACTCTATTGCGGAGCGCACGAGAATTGCGCTCCATTTGGGCCATCTGATTGCAAGTTTGTTTCATCCGGATGCCGCCAAATGCCAGCCTTGCCCGAACTCGACACCTTCGACCGCGCCATCCTCGCCATCCTGCAGAAGGACAACACCACGCCGCAGCGCGCGATCGGCGAGGCTGTCAACCTGTCGGCGCCGGCCGTGCAGCGGCGCATCAAGCGCATGGAGGAGCGCGGCGTCATCCGCGCCAATGTGGCGCTGGTCGACCCGGCCAAGGTCGGCCACCCGATCACGATCTTCGTCGAGGTCGAGGTGGAGAGCGAGCGGGCCGAACTGATCGACGCCGCCAAGCGCGGCTTCGCCGCGGTGCCGGAGGTGCAGCAATGCTATTACGTCACCGGCGAGGCCGACTTCATCCTCGTCGTCACCGTGGCGACGATGGCCGACTACGAGGCGCTGACCCGGCGGCTGTTCTTCGAGAACAACAACGTCAAGAGATTCCGGACGTTTGTGGCGATGGACCGGGTGAAGGTGGGGCTGGAAGTGCCGGTGGGGTGAGTTGGACGAAACGCCGGAGCTGCCGATCTCCCCCCCTTGAGGGGGAGATGGCCGGCAGGCCAGAGGGGGTCGTCTCGCGTGAAGCGCCGACGTGATTTCTCGTAGCGGAAGGCGTTGGC
>NZ_LPWA01000017.1 GCF_001510895.1 Mesorhizobium loti
GACACGGACGCCCCCGGACCAATCGTAGCGAGCAGGACCATCCGAAAGCGGAGAAACAAATGCAATAATCGCGTTGACAGTCGAACCCTCATGTAAGGACGAGGCCCGCATCGGCCAGAAGAATGGGACCGTGCGGCAATGGGCGCGTCGTGGAACGCGGCCCCGCCAGCCGGCCGATCAGCGCTACAAGAGCGCCTACCTGTTCGGCGCAATCTGCCCGGCGCGCGGCGCAGGGGCCGCTCTGGCTCTGCCCTTCGCCGACACCGAGGCCATGCAACTCCATATCGACGAAATCAGCCGGCATGTCGAAAAGGGCGCGCATGCCGTGCTCATCATGGATCGCGCCGGATGGCACACTACCGCCAATCTCAGGATGCCGGAAAACATCACGCCGATCTTCCTGCCGTCGCGCGCGCCGGAGCTGAACCCGGTCGAGAACGTCTGGCAATATCTGCGCCAAAACTGGATCTCGAACCGCGTCTTCGATGATTACGAAGCCATCATCGACGCCGCCTCCGAGGCCTGGCAGAAGCTCATCGCCGCGCCCGAAACCATCACATCAATCGGAACGCGTGAGTGGGCGCACGTCGGTCAAACCCTATGACTCTTGGTATAAGTGGTCCGTGGCCCCGCTTTTCTAGCGGCGCTGAACGCGTGGCGCATGTCCGAATGCTGACAACGGCACAACCATGTCGGATTCAACGCAACCAGCTCTCGTCGCCGCAGAATCAATTTTTCAAGCGAAATCACCCCTTATTGCACGCTGAGCGTACTGGCACGACCTTTGCTCCGGCAACACTGGATGCGGCAACACTGAGTAAGGGCTGGCTGCACGCACACGGGGCGGCACGAGTGATGCTCTCGTTCCTTGAAGGCGTGTGCCCGGCTTAGGGGAAACAAGCTCGCGCTTAAGTCGCGCAACCTTTGGCAATAGCTTTGGAGAGCAACATGGCGTTGCAGATGGATTCACCGGCATCCCCGATCAAGGTCGAGACCTGGCTGCGTGGCGGGCCGCTCGCGAGTTTCCTACCCGGCAAAGTGTACGTCGTCGAATTTTGGGCAACTTGGTGCGGACCATGTGCGGCGGCGATGCTCCATCTGATGGAACTGCAGGAGAAATTCAAAGAAAGCGGACTTGAGGTCGTCGCAGTCGCGGCCGATGAAGACGCTTCCTCGGCCGTTGAGGCCCGAACCAAGTTGGACGCGTGGCTGACCGAAACGTCCTCGGGTCTGAATTATCGGATCGCCTTCGACACCACCGGCGAAATGAACAAGCTTTGGCGGGAGCCCAGCTTTTCGCTCGGGATTCCGACTTCGTTCGTGGTCGACCGAGACGGCGACATCTCCTTTATCGGTCATCCGAGGCAACTCGATGAGGTTTTGCCGAAGGTGCTTGGCGGCAGCTGGCGCACCAGCGATGAAGCGAAAGCCGCCGAAACGGCGCGGATCGCCAGAAACGGCGCAATAGCGCGCGAACAGGCGTTGAAGAAGCCCATCAGTGACAGATTCTGTGCGGCGATAAAGAAACAGGATTGGAAGACGGCGCTCTCAGCGATCGAAGAGCGCATCGCCTTGACGCCGGACGATATCAATTTCCGCCTGGCTCATGTGCATCTGCTACTTCACAGAATGTACGACATGCAAAAAGGCATGGTCGTTATGCGTCAATTGGTTCGCGACGCGATCGACAGAAACTCCGAGAGTTGGATGCTTGTCGCGCTAGGCCAACTCTTCGATCCGGCGCACGACCATTCGCACCTTCCATCTGCTGAGCGCTTCGCGATGGGCAAAAAGCTGTCCGAACACCTCCTGGCACTAAATCCCCCGAAAGGCGACGGCCCTAAGTTCCGGTCCTATCCGGCGGTCGCCAGGTATTATTATGACAGCGGCGACAAGGATCGCGCGATCGAGTTGCTCCGGCTGGCACTGAAGTCGCTTGACGGCCCGGAGCCTATCCCGGACGGCCTGAGACAACATCTCCTGCCGGATTTGCTGCAGGCCTTGGCCAACTACAAGGGTGGGAGGGGTGTTGCAGCACTCTCTGCGCGGCTCCGCAAAACAATTTCCCGAAGGTGCGAAAGCGCAGCCGGCCGAGGAAAATATATTAAAAGGGGCGTCAATCTGAATGTTAACTGGCCAATTCGTCCGTTTCCTTGGCGTGACCGCAGCAAGTAGGCCCCATGCTGCACCGGGTGGATTGTTTGCAACAGTTTCAAGGCTCGGTTTTTGCGATGATCGTCAGCCGCATCGCGGCGAAAGCGATCGTGGACGCGCATCCGCGCAGGCCTCGCGGTCGAAGACGGGTCCAAGGTCGGTGACATCAATTGTTTGCAATTGCCTGCCCCGAGCCGGGCGTCGGCCGCGCACGTGTGCCCGAAGTAGGCGCTGCCGAAAAAGCAAATCGTGCTGTGAGGAAGAGGACTAGAAACATGTCTGATGCCGCGGTCAGCGCTGCCGTCAGCGAGGACGAGGCGGCCCTTGGTACCCCGTTTGTCAAATGCCTCGTGCGGCTGATCCGTGCTCAGGAGTTCTACTGCTTATGGGAAGGCAAATCGGACGCCGCGCTCTTGGCCGACTTCATCGTCACCAGAAAACAGCGCCGTGTGATCCCTGGCATGGGCTATCCCGATCCCCAGGCGCTGTGGAGGCTCGACATGTTTTACACCGCCGCCGGGCTTGCGATCGCGGAGCGTTACCGCCCGGTGACATCGCCAATTCTGGAGGCCAAGCCCTTAAGGCCTTTGGGCGCGGGCTTACCGGTGCCAGGCGTTGGGTCATTCTTTCCAGAGGTCCATCGTTTCGGCTTCGAGACGCTCCGACAACTCGCGGAGGCCGGTACGAAACTGGTCGACGATGCGACCGCAGACGCCAAAGCCTCCGACGTAGCGATGGCCTGATGAAACCAATTTCGAGGAAGGATGAATGTCAGACCTTGAGGAGTTGCAGAAGAAAGTCCGCAAGCTGCAGTCGCGTGCGGCAACCGCGAAGATGGAATTGCACGACCTTGCCGAGGACCTCCCGGTCAACTGGACTGAGATCAAGGCGATTGCCGAAAAAGCCTTCGGCGCTTTTGCCGAGTTAGACGCTGCCAAAAGAGAGCTCGCCGCGCTGGAGAATTCACGATGACGGGCACTTTCGTCACCCGCGACGGCTCCAAATGGATGCCGCGGTATCTCACCGCTATCGACGGTACGACCTGCATCGGCTGCGGACGCTGCTTCAAAGTCTGCTCGCGCGAGGTCATGCACCTTTACGGCGTCGACGACGCAGGCGAAATCCTCGGCCCGTGCGACGACGAAGACGACGATTTCGACGGCGAGCTCAATCGCATGATCATGGTCGTCGACCATGCCGGCCGTTGCGTAGACTGCGGGGCCTGCGCGCGCGTCTGCCCTAAGAACTGCCAGACGCATGCTGCGGCCGACAAGGTCGCTGTGTGACATGGCCGATAGACCAGGAGAACGGCGTTGCCCTTTAGAATCTTCTGTCGCGTCCTGTGGCTGGTCCTGTGCGCCGGTGCTGTGACTGTCTACTTCGCTTCTCATTCCATCCGCACGGTAGTCGTCACGACGCTGGCGTGTTCGCTGCTCCTCCAGGCGGCCTATTTCGTAAGCGTGCTCTTTCTGATCTGGCGCGCTGGCTACGATAGCAGAGCTAGCGGAATGGCTGAGGTCGGCAGTTGCAAGGAAGTTGGATACCAGCTGTCCGACGATAATGAGCTGATGAGGAATGAATCTTCAGATGCGCCTCAGTTCGGTCCGATGGGCGGCACATCGCCGAGCCGTTGAGGCGTGGTGACAAGATCAGAGCTTGGATCCGCCACTTTGGATCAACCATGAAGATCGAGCGGATCGTACGTAGAATTCCATACTTGGTATCGTTAGAGGCGACCGTATTCCAGTCATTCCAATCCCGGCGGATGTAGTTTTCGGTGCGACAGGCATTGGCAGCCTATCGCAGCGTGCCGGCGCGCCAGTTGCTGGTCTCGATGGCGAATGAGGCGCTGGAACTAATGACGGAGCTCTTCTGAGAGGGTCGGACAGCACAGCTGACCTCAGAGCCTGACTCGAAACTCGGTCATGCACGACGCGGAGCAGCCATGCGGCGCAGCATGAGGCGGATCGAGGCGATGAATATCCACGCCTCGGCGCTGGCGATGGTCGCCTCGAAGTCCTTGGCGAGTCGGCGACAGCGACCCAGCCAGGCGAAAGTTCGCTCGACGACCCATCGTTGCGTATTTCAGGCGATCGTGAGCACAGATTTCACCGCATCGTGAGCACGGATTTCACGAGATCATGAGCAACGATTTCAGACGATCGTGAGCAACGAT
>NZ_LPWA01000018.1 GCF_001510895.1 Mesorhizobium loti
GCCAACGTCTTTCAGGTTAGGCCGAGTCCGGTCCGGACCGACCCCCTCTGCCTGCCGGCCATCCTCCCCTCAAGGGGGGAGATTATGCTTCGACCGCCGCGGCCTGTGATCGTCGCGCCTTCGGCACAGAGGCCAGTCAGGGGACCGTTTCAACGAACCATGTCGTTCGTTGCCGCCGCCGATTTCGCCATGCTAGCCGAACGCCGCAGGGCCAATGCAAGGAACAGCCGATGAAGATTCTTGCCTACGACAATTTCAAACCCGGCGTCACGCTCGACGATCTCAGGCCTTATCTGCGCGACGAGGTCTCGAATGTCTGGCGGCTTTGGAAGGCAGGCATCGTGCGCGAGAACTATGCGCGCGCCGATGTCGGGGGCGTCATCATCGTCTTCGAGCTCGCCAGCGTCGAGGAAGCGATGCGCTACACCGATGACTTCCCGCTGTCCAAGGCCGGACTGCTGGAATGGCATTTCATCGCCTTCGACGCGCCGCTGCCGCTCGAATTCCTGTTCGATCCGACCGTCGACATCGCAAACCCTGGGACCGGACGGTAGCATGATCCGGTCAAGCGAAGGCGTCGAGATCGCGACCAGCCTGGCCGAATGGTGCGATCCGCGCCGCATGGCGCTGGTGGTCTACGACATGCAGATCGGCATCTGCCGCCAGGTCGCGGGTGCCGCAGCGATCATCGAGCGCACCGGCACCGTGCTGGAGGCGGCGCGGTCGGCCGGCATGCGAGTGGCGTTCACGCGGCACTTGTCGCTGCCATTGAAATGGATGGGCGCCACGCAGTTGCGCACCGCGATGGCCTGGCAGCGGCGCGACGATCCCGACGCGGTCGAGCCCTGGTTTCCGCGCGACGCCGAGGCGACAGGGATCGTGCCCGAGCTTGAGCCGCGCCCGGATGAGGCGGTGTTCGACAAGCTGACCATGTCGGCTTTCGATTCCACTTCGCTCGGCTTTGCGCTGCGCGATTGCGACGTGCGCGCCGTGGCCCTTGCCGGCATCGCCATGGAGATCGGCATCGAGCCGACCGTGCGCCAGGCGACCGACAACGGCTTTGCGGCTTTGGTGATCGAGGACGCATGCGGCTTCGGCAACAGGCAGGCCCGCGACCGCTCGATGGCCACGCTTCGTTTTCTCGGCGAAGCTGTCATCACCGACGTCGCGGGCTTTCGCGGCGCGCTTGCCGATGCCGGCTGACAAGATCGTCCCGCTAAGCCGCCGCCTCGATATCGGTGCGAAAGCGCACGCCTTCGGCGCGGCCATGCACGGATCCCCAGTCGTAGAGCGCCTGGAGGGCCGCGGCGAGGTCGCGGCCGCGCTCGGTCACAGCATAGCGCGCCTTGCCGTCGGGCGACGTCTCGAGCACGACGAAGCCGATCTCGACGAGATCGGCGAGGCGCTGGGTCAGCATCTTGTCGGAAAGCGAGGGGATCATCCGGCGCAATTCGGAATAACGCAGCGGTCGTTCCTTGATCCGCGCCAGGATCACCGTCTTCCACTTGCCGCCGAGCGCATCGAGCGCGAACTCGACCGGACAGCCATAGAGTCTACCGCGTTGGGTCATACCGCCGATCGTAGGCAAGGCCGGACCGCGACGAAAGCGGAAATTACCCGGCCATGTGGCGAGGCGACCCGCCGCGCTGTCGGGCATAGACTTCACCAAGGAGGAGCGACCATGAGTGTGCGGGATCCCAATCCGGTCTATGCCCGGAAGCCGAAGCGCGTGGCGATCGTCATCGCCAATCCGGCCGTCTCGACCACGACCGGCTGGCCGGTCGGCTTCTGGTGGAGCGAGCTCACCCATCCGTGGTTCGCCTTCACCGAACGCGGCTATCAGGTCGAGATCTTTTCGCCGGACGGCGGCAAATGCGAGGCCGATGCGCTGAGCGACCCGCGCGATCCGTCGGGCTATTCGGAGACCGATCTCATTTCGCTCGGCTTCATTTCGAGCCCGAAACTGGCAGCCCTGGTCGACAACACGCGACCGGTGTCGAAGATCGATGTCGGGGCCTTCGATGCGATCGTCGTTGCCGGCGGGCAGTCGCCGATGTTCACCTACGAGCGCGCCGCCAGTCTGCAGCGGACATTCGTCGCCTTCCATGAGGCCGGCAAGGTGACGGCCGCGCTTTGCCATGGCACCGCCATCCTGCGCTATGCCAGGCGCGCCGACGGATCGCTGCTTGCCGCTGGCAAGACGGTGACCGGCTTTGCCAACGCAGAAGAGGATTTCGCCGATAAGGCGACCTGGGAGATGGGCGCGCTCGAGCGCGGGAAGCATCTGATGCCGTGGCGGATCGAGGACGAGCTCAAGGCGATCGGCGCCAACTATGTCCAGGCCGGCTTGTGGCGCGGCTTTGCCGTGCGCGACGGCAACCTCGTCACCGGCCAGCAGAATTTTTCCGGCGCCGAAACCGCGCGGGTGGTGTGCGAGGCGCTTGGCGGCTGAAGGCCAGAACCTAAAGCGCGTCGCGCTGAAACGGATTCAGGCGACGCGCTTAAGTCCTTGTTTTGATGCATGTCGTTGGCCCAGAACCGCTGCACACTTCTGGGCGACATGCATTAGCCCAGCAATTGCTTGCTGAGCTTCGCGCATTGCACGCGGATATCCGGAATGGCGTCGATCTCGAAGAAGGTGCCGCGCGTCAGCGGTCCGACGGCGAGGAGCTTCGACGATACCGTTCCGTCGGCCGCGATCAGCTCGCATCTGGCGGTGACATCGAGGCCGAGGCGCAGCGGGTCCGGCCGCGCCAGGCCGCGCTCGACCAGCGAGCGCACGACGCCGTTCGAGGTGGTCGAGATGTCGCGGGCAATGCCCATGCAGTCATAGATGCGGTCGACTTCGAGCGTTTCGAGCGCCTGCGTGCCGCGCTGCTGGATTTTTACGGCAAAGCCATCGTTCGGCTCGATGTCCACGACACGCCCGGCGACGAGGCGGATGCGGCCCGAGCGGACCGCTTCGGTGACGCGCTCATAGACCTCCGGCGCCATGCGGTGACGGTGGATGTCCCACCAGGCCTTGGTATGCTCGACGAAGCGGCGTTTGGCCGAGGACGGCCAGTTCTGCCAGATCTTCTGGTTGAAGGGCCGTAAACCGTCGACGACGTCGCGCCAGTCGCCGCCGGCCTTTTGGTTCTCGCGGATCAGGTTGCGGAACCAGCCGACGAAATAGGACAGCTGGGTGCCGAGCGGGATGTCGGCGATGTCGAGCTTGATCGGGTTGCCCTTGCGGTGCGGCGAGGGCAACAGGCCGCGCCGCGACACCGCGACGATCTCGCCGCGATGGCCGCGCTGCTCGAGCGAGAGGAACGCGTCGACCATACTCAAGCCCGTGCCGAGCACCAGGACCGGAGCATCAGGGTCGAGCGCGGTGTCGGCGTCCGAGCCCATCCGGATGGCGCGGCCCTGGAAGGCGCCCGGCTGCTCGTCGTGGCCGGTGGCTAAAACGGCGAGATGGCCGACGACGCTGGTGCCGTTGGCCAGGGCCACCTCGACGCCCGCCGAGGTCGGCGCGATCGACAGGCTCTCCTCGCGGATCAGGCGCAGCCTTCCGGTCTCGCGCTCGCGTTCCTCGAGATCGTCGAGCAGCTCTTTCAGATAACGGGCATAGAGGCTGCGCGGCGCGTAGAACGGTCCCTGGTCCGGCTTGGCGAGACCGCGCTCCAGCACCCAGCGCGCGAAGTTTTCCGGGTCGTCGGCATATGCGCTCATGAGGGAGGCCCTGACATTCAACACATGCGCGGAGAGCAGCGTCGAATAAGCCATGCCCTGGCCGAAATGCGGCCGCTTCTCGATCAGGGTGACGCGCAGATCGGGATTGGGCAATTTCAAAAGATGCGCGGCCAGCACGACGCCGCTGGCGCCGCCGCCGACAATGATGATGGAGTTGCCGCGTCCAACCATGACTTGGATTCGGAAGCTATCGAGGGCCCGCGATCAAGCCTGAGCCGCCGTCCGGCTGGCGCCGCGAACGACCGGTGGTATGCGGTTCAGGTGGTCGCGCATCGTTCTCTCTCCCTAATGTTGATAAGATTACTATACTAACGCGCTCGCACACGAAAGCAGGTTTCAATTCCTGCCGCTATCTGGGGCATGGATTTACCCGGGAAAGGTGACGGGAGGATTTTCGTTCGGTGTGGGTGTCCGGGACGGCCGCATGGACACTTCGTCATCAACTCTGTTGAATGATGGCATCCCGGAGCCTGGCATTGAGGGTGACGACGATCTTGCGCATGACGGCAACGATGGCCACCTTTGGTTTCTT
>NZ_LPWA01000019.1 GCF_001510895.1 Mesorhizobium loti
CGGATCAAGGGACTGCTGTTCTCACAAGGCGTCACGAACTATCAGCCGCTGCGCAGGGATCGGCGGCAGCGGCTCGAAGAGCTTCGGACTGGCGACGACCGTGCGCTGCCCGCGCATATGAAGGCCCAGATATGCCGGGAACTTGAACGGCTCGAACTTCTCATCGATCAGATCAAGGCTGTCGAGGAAGAACGCGACGCGCTCATTGCGGCGCAAGCTGCGGAGGCGAAGCCCTCAGCAGTCAAGCTGCTGCTCGCAATCAAGGGTGTCGGCGCCGAGTTTGCCGCCATCCTGTGGTCGGAGGGGTTGTTCCGGCATTTTGATAATCGCCGCCAGGTCGCCGCCTATGCCGGACTGGCTCCGACGCCCTGGCAGAGCGGCTCCATCGATCGCGAGCAAGGCGTCTCGAAAGCCGGAAATCCAAGGCTGCGGACAACGCTGATACAGATGTCCTGGCTCTGGCTGCGGCATCAACCGAGCTCCGCGCTGGCCCGATGGTTTGGCGAACGAGTGCAGCGCAATGGCGGTCGCATGAAAAAATCGACTATCGTTGCATTGGCGCGCAAGCTGCTGGTCGCGCTGTGGAAGTATGCGATCTCGGGCGTGGTCATCGAAGGGGCGATCATGAAAAGCACCTGACGCCGACGATCTCGTAACCCTTTCCAGAAATCCGCCAGGATCCGATCAACTCCTGGCAGATCCAGGTCGGCGAACCGATGTCCGGCATGGCGAAATGCCGTCTCAAAAGAATGGTCTCGTCGTCCTGAGCCCCACCCGCCGCACGCGGGATATTGGTCCGCCCGTAATCCGCGGGCGACCGGATGCACGCGAGTTAAGAACGAGGTGCATGGAATCCTACAGGCGCATCTGGTTCCGGGGTGCCCGCATGCCGATCTGTTCAACAATCGCGGTCGGGCCTGGCTTGAGCGGCACGGTCGGATGAGGCGCGATGGTACCATTCAAAATCGTCCGTAGCGCCGCGTCAACGCCTCCAAAAGAAGCTTACATCAGCATGATATAGTTTATGAATTTGCGACCTAGCGCATCAATATCTTTCATAAGCCCCGCAACTCGCGAAAAGCTGAGAGACAGAACGTCTGGCAGTCGGTGTTCTCCACTCAGGGAATTGCGTACGCTATCGGCACAGCCAAAACTGCGACGCTCGCCGCGAACTAAGAACCATCTGGTTTGCGGATGCGGACAGCGCGGTTGCTACAACGACGTTCCTTACGTGCTTTATCCCTACTTGATTTGGTGGCTCGCCAAGGGAAGAAAGCCGTGGTTTGGTTGGTTACGGGGACCATTTAATCTGCCCCTTATAGAGAAAATAACAGACGCCGTATGGAGATGGACCTATGAAACTCGCTTCCGGATATAGAGCTTTTTGGGAAGCCGCCCACAAGAACTACCCGGATCAAACGAAGCCTGGTGGAAATCTTGATTGGATAATCGCAATAAGCAGCATTGTGAATGGTGAGTGTTCAGACCGCTTTGCGAAGCCGTCAGAACGTGGATGGGCTTCATACTTTCATGCAAAGCTTTTCCCTAACAGATCAACGAAAGTCGGAGCGTTAGCGCAAACATACAAGGGGTTACTCAATATCAAGACTCCTTTTGACCTACATCTGTACACGAGGCTTATTTGGGAGCTACAGCCGCAGACGATTCTTGAGCTCGGTTCTCTTCAGGGTGGAAGCGGATTGTGGTTTGCAGATCAAATGTCTGTGCTATGTGATAATAAAGGTGGAGTTCATTCTTTCGATATTAATACTGAATGCATCCATGAAGATGCAATTCATCCAATGCTCAAGTTCCATCAAGTCGATCTTTCAGATGTTTCCAATTTCGACCAGGACCTTCTGGTGAACCTACCTCACCCTTGGATTGTAGTCGACGATGCCAATATCGAAATATTTCCTGTATTTTCCTACTTAAGTCAATTTCTTCTATCTGGCGACTACTACGTCATCGAAGACGCCACAATGCGTGCGGATAAAGAGATTATAGACGGTTTGGAGTTGGTCGAGCAATCCAGATTTCTAGTTGATACTTACTATACGGACGCGTTCGGGACCAATTTAACCTGCGCTCCAAATGCATGGCTTCGAAAGTCATAAGAGCAGTCTGACCCAAAATTCGGGATTGGGCGGTGGAGTCGGTCGAGTGGCTCCGTCCCGTTGTGGTTCGCTTGAGCTGCAGACTTGAGCAGGATCACAACATGGTTCGGACGGAGACCACCCGGCGGCAGTATTGCCGCGCGGGGCAGTATGAGCTGAGCTTGCTGCCAACGTGGAATTGCCGCCCGCGACTCCAAGGCCTAGAGCGCGGCGAGTACCGCTTGTGCGCTGCAAGACCGGCGACGGCGAGACCTGGATGACCGTTCGTGTACGGGAAATGCGCGAACGCTCGGGCTTGCCGGACTACGACCCCGCATCATTGGACGGTCAAATGATCAGCCTTGCGAAGGCTGCGGCACACTTTGGAATTTGCGTCGGATCAGCAAAGAGCTTGGTACTGAAGGGCATCTTGCCGGCAATACAGGCGTTTACCGGCTCGCAATGGTTGGTCCCTGTCGATGCGCTAAGCTCGGAAACAGTATCCATAGCGATGCAGCGCGTCATCGAATGACGCCCCAAAATTACCTTGATTATCAATACGATAGGATGATTCGGCGTAACCGGGGCAAAACCGGTGGCGTTTGGGCGCGTCGATCTGCGGTTGGGGTTCAGCAAGCGGCGAGGAGAACGGGAAGCGGTGGGACCTTGCTGCCAGGGATGCCGAGGCGGTCGCCGAGATAATCCCAGAAGCTGACACCGAGCTTGTTGCAGGTTTTCATCATGCTGAGCATGGTGTCGCGGGCGGCACGGCCCCGGTCGCTGTGGGTTCCGCCGCTGATCTTGCGCCGGGTCACGACGCTGCGGATATCGTTCTCCGAGCCGTTGGTGTGGAGCGGAATGTCCGGGCGTGGAGGATCTTCAGGAAGCTTTGGCGGTCGGTCCGGATGCGCGCGAGGAGACGGTCGAGGGTCACGAACCTGGTCTTCATGCCGACGATCCGGTCGAACCGCCGGGCCAGTTCCCTGGCTCTTCGGGGCGTCGGATCCAGACACCACGCCTTGATGTCGTTGTAGAGCCACCAGATCCGGCTCTGGATCAGGGTCTTGGCGCGGCGCTGCGGTTCGGTGAAGCTATCGAGGGCATGGATCTGCCGCTCCATATGGACCCAGCACCGCGCGTGCTCGCCGATTGCGAACTGGCCCGCCCCATCACTGAGGATGACGGTGCCGTCGAGGGCCTTTGCCTCGGTCAGACCGCCCCACAACGCGCCTTCACTGGCGATGCGGAACGGGTCCAGGGGGCCATCCTTGGGCTCCAGGCCATGGGCGCGTAGATGGCGTCCCATGACGCCTCGTCCTCGAACCCGGACGGCTCGCGCCCGGCATGCAGAAGATCCGTCGTGACCACCGGCAGCCCGCGCTCCAGCATGTAGGCGCGTGAGGCGGCGTTCAGGACCCACCGGGCCGACCCGCCGTGCAGGAGCCGCAGGAAGTTCAGCCGGCTCTTCGACTTGGTGGTCGTGAACACGGCGAACCGGTCATTGCCGATTTGCGTGCACACGCCATTGACCGCGCCAATGGCGGGCCCCGGTGTCGTCGACGCTGACCCAACCGGCCGAAGCGAGCCCGGCCGTCAGAACCTGCTTCGCTTCGGCGACGAAGGCGTCGATCTTGCTGGTCAGGATCCGCACGACCTGGCGCTTGGAGATCGACACGCCGAAGTCGCGCAGCAACGCGACGATCCGCTCCACGGTCGATTGACCCTGGTGATAAAGTGACAGCACCAGACTGCGTATTTCAGGCGATCGTGAGCACAGATTTCACCGCATCGTGAGCACGGATTTCACGAGATCATGAGCAACGATTTCAGACGATCGTGAGCAACGAT
>NZ_LPWA01000020.1 GCF_001510895.1 Mesorhizobium loti
GCGATGTTGCCGGGACATTCCCCCGCGCACACCACCACAGCCGCACATGCCCATGCCATGCCCGACATCAGCATGACGGAGGCCGGACCGGTGGCCGTACAGAACGGGTCGGCACAGTGCAGATTGGTGGAATGCCATTTCTGGCGGCGTTGAGCACCGCGCTCGCAAGCACGGTGCCCTTTTCCGGCGATGCTATCCCTGCTTATCCGAGAGCAAGGAGGCGATCAGTGCATCTGGTGCCTTGAAGCGGCCGCGCCTCAGTTCCGGCGGCACGACCGCCTCGACCGCTTCCAGCTTTTCGGTCGGGTCCATGCGCAGGTAAACCTCGGTGGTGCGGATATCGGCATGACCGAGCCACAGTGCAACTTTTCGCACATCGTGCGTGGCCTGCAGCATGACGACGGCGCAGCTATGGCGAAGCTGATGCGGCGATACATTCCGGCTGCGCAGTGTCGCGCAGGTTTCGGCGGCTTTACGGACGTGCTTGTCGAGCACATATTCGAAGCCGGCGCGGCTCATGGGTTCTCCCTGCGCATTGACGAACAGTTCCGGCACCCGAACAGTCCCCCTGACGCTGAGCCAGGCACGAAGATCCCGCGCGGTCTCCTTCCAGAGCGGCAGGCAGCGTTCCTTGCGGCCTTTGCCCTGGACCATCACGCTTACTCCGTTTTGAAGCGACAGGTTCTCCGTCAGAACGCCAACCAGTTCGGACACGCGAAGACCGGCGGCGAAGCAGAGATGCATCATTGCCCGATCTCGTACGCCGGAACGTGTCGCGAGGTCGGGAGCATTCAGGATGGCGCGGACCTCTTCGATGGTCAGATGCTGTATAAGCTTCTGGTCATGTCGCTTTGCAGGGATGGCGTGGATCCGGGCGATCTGCTCCAGTGCGGACGGCACACGGTATTCGACGTAGCGCATGAACGTCTTGATCGCGGCGAGCCGAACATTGCGCGTGGTGATCCCATTGCCACGTTCGGTTTCGATATGGCGCAGGAAGGCGAGAACCAGCGTCGCATCGAGATCTTCAATGGTCAGCAGCGACGGGCGGGTGACAAGCCGCCTGGCAGCAAACTCGAACAGCAGCTTGAAGCTGAACGCGTAGGTTTCGCAGCTCCGGGGACTGTAGCCACGCTGATGAGGCATGTGCTCCCGCAGGAAGCTGGTAATGAGAGGAGCGAGCTGTGTCATGCGCGCATCTCCCCGACCAGCGTCTCGGCAGCCAAAGCGATGTCCGTCATCATTTGCGGCGTCGCCTCGAGATACCAGTATGTGTTCCTGACGTCGGCATGTCCCAGGTATGTGGACAGGGCGACGAAGTGGCGTGCGACAACACCACGATCAGCGCCGCACTGGACCAGAACCCGGGTTGCAAACGTGTGGCGAAGGTCGTGGATACGGGGCTGGGATTGCCGCTCCAGCGCAATGCCTGCCCGCCGCAAGATGCAACCGAACGTGTAGTTCACCATGCGGGGGCACATCTGGCGGTGCCGCACGGACGGGAACAGCCAATCACTATCGCCGCCACGCCGGCGTCGAGCCTTGATGTAGCGTTGCAAGGCTTCCCTGACCGACGTATGCAGCGGCACCAGCCGGCTCTTTCGGAACTTGGTGTCGCGGATGTGCAGCACACCATCGGGCTGGATGTCCTGGAGTTTCAGGGCAAGCGCTTCGGAGATGCGCAATCCTGTTGCCGCGATCAGCCCGAAGATCATCACATAGATTTCCCGGCGCAGAGGGTTGGGCTTTTGCAGCCGCAAATTGCCCGCGGCATCAAGGATGCGCGCGATTTCGTCGGCCGAGTAGATATAGGGCGCTGGCCGGGTCTGCCGACGAGGCTGAGCCAGATCGGAACCTGGAATCTCATGCCGGGCATCTTCCGTATGCAGGAAGCGTGCGAACAGGATAACGTCGCGCAATCGGCGTCCCCGTCCACCGGGAGTCCATGAGGCTGCTTCCAGCCAGGCAATCACGGATGGAGTTCGGATATGGGCCTCTCCACGCAAATCGGCAAAACCTGCGAAGCCACGCAGATGCCGATCTGCCCTGGATAGTTTGTAGCCCAGGGACCGGCGCAACGTGATGTAGCGGTGCACTTCGCCGCTCAGCATGGCAGTCTCCCGCCCCAAGGCTGGGCAATCTCTGAGAGAAGCCCGATGTCCACCTTGGCATAGAGGGCAGTCACCGATGGAGAACGGTGTCGCAGCACAGCACCAATGCCCGTGAGGCTGACGCCGTTGCGCAGCATCGCCGTC
This sequence comes from Mesorhizobium loti, assembly GCF_001510895.1. Taxonomy (GTDB): domain Bacteria; phylum Pseudomonadota; class Alphaproteobacteria; order Rhizobiales; family Rhizobiaceae; genus Mesorhizobium; species Mesorhizobium loti_A. The sequence goes on from NZ_LPWA01000020.1 coordinate 2,256, forward strand.
GCCGCGGAGTGGCGCAGGATATGTGCGCCGCGATGAGCACTTTTGATCCCGGCCCGGTCAAGCGCCCGGTTCACGATGCACTTCACGGTGATGCGGCTGATGGGCCTGATGGGCGCGGTGCTCGTCAGGAACACCCGGCTTGCGGCGATGCGTGGCCGTGCCTGCTCGATATAGGCAAGGATCGTGTCCCCGATCTCCTGCGTCAGCGGCAAACGTTCCTCACGCCGGGACTTTCCGGCAAGGACGATTTGACCTTGTGCCCAGTCGATCTGGTCGAAGGTGAGATTGGCGACTTCGCCGGCGCGGAGCCCCAGACGAGCCAGCAGAAGGATGACCGCCCGATCCCGCACCCGGTCTTCATCAGCACAGGCGCCGAGAAGACGGTCGATTTCGGCTTCGGTCAGGAAGCGCGGCGTACTGGCCAGCGCCCAGTTGGCAAAGGTAGGAACAGCTCGCTCGCGACCGATCGGGCATTGTCCGGTCGCCACCATGTATTTGAGGTATGCACGAACCGCGACAGCGATGGCCTGTGCCCGCCACCGGCCAACCGTGCTGGCGCGCTCAAGGACAAAGTCGCGGATCGCCACGACCGTGTAGCTCGCGGGATTCGTGCCCAGCTTCTCCAGGAGGTCGGCAATGATGCGCTCGTAAAGATCGAGCGTGGAATCCCTGGTTCCGCGCTGCTCCTGCATCCAGCACCGGAAGGCTGCGAGCTCCGGCCAGGTCTCGCGCAGCAAGGGCCGCTGCTCTGACGGCAAGACATCTGCGTCGCGCAGATAGGCTATGAACAAGGCCGCCGCTCCCTGGGGTGCGCGAGCTTTCTTGCTACCGCCGAATACCGAAGCCGAGGCGGAGAATGCAGCGCCAAGTGTTTCGACGCCGAAGCCTGATGCGCGGACCCAATCGGTCCACAGCGCCAGCAGACGCACAACTTCCACTATCGTGGCCGGTGAGTAATTCCGGGTGCCGAGCCAGTCCCGGAAGCCATCCACATGTGGATGCAACCAGTTGATCCGAACATCGACACTTCGGCGGTGTCTGCGCTTGCGTTTTGTCATCTGTGTTTCCTTCAATCTGCTTGTTCACACCGGTCAGAACCGATGCGACGAGCAAACCGAAGGTTTTGGCGCCATGCCATGCGCAATGCATTCGCCACGCTGAGGCGCCAGCGATCGCGTTATCCGCTGCCCGTCCGGCCTCCGTCATGCTGATGTCGGGCATGGCACGGGCATATGCGGCTGTGGCGGTGCGCGCGGGGGAATGTCCCGGCAACATCGG
>NZ_LPWA01000021.1 GCF_001510895.1 Mesorhizobium loti
CGCTCTTTTGTCGAAAAAAGCGCTGGCGCTTCATGCGCTAGCCACCCCCTCTGTCCGCCTTGGCGACATCTCCCCCTCAAGGGGGAGACAAGACCGGTAACCCTTTCTTCTCAGCTTTCGTGCAGGATTGCGCGACGGGGGCGAGAAGAAACCAGGGCATGGCGGACGACGAGACACGTAAGGGCGACTTCTGGGCGCTGGCGCTCGATCGCGCGCAGCTCGGCCTTTGGGACTGGAATCTGTCGACCGGCGATTGCTACTATTCGCCGACCTGGTCGCGGATGCTGGGCTATGCCGAGGGCGAGCTCGCAAACTCGTCCGATCTCTGGCTGAAGCTCACCCATCCCGACGACCGCGAGCGGGCGCTGGCGAGCGGCGACCGCCACATTGCCGGCCTCGTCGATTCCATCGAGACGGAACTGCGCCTGAAGCACAAGGACGGCCATTGGGTCTGGGTGCTCGACCGCGGCGGCATCGTCGAGCGCGACGCCGAGGGCAAGCCGCTGCGCCTGATGGGTGTGCAGACCGACATCACCAGGCAGAAAGAAGCCGAGGCGGCGCTCGATGAGGTCAATGTCCGCTTCCGCCTCGCGCTCGCCGCCAGCGGCACCGGCATCTGGCACTACGACATCGGCACCAACAAAAGTTATTGGGACGCCCGCACCAGAGAAATCTTCGGCCTGGTCAGCGATACGGACGAGGTAGCGGCCGATCTCTGGCACACTTACCTCCACCCGGACGACAAGGAAGCCACCGAGCAAGCGCACCTGCCGCCACCGGGCTCGGAGCGCGTCACCGCCACGCAATACCGCATCGTGCGGCGCGACGGCGTGGTCCGACACGTCGAGTCGCTGGTGCGCTTCATCGCCGCCGCCGGCTCGGACGGCCAGATCCTCGGTACCGTGCGCGACATCACCGACGAGAAGAGGCGCGCCGAGGAGCTGGCCTACGCCGCGCATCACGATGCGTTGACCGGGCTGTTGAACCGTTCGGCCTTCGACCAGTTGCTGGCCGAAAACATCGGCTCGGCCGGCCGGCTGCCGCTTGCCGTGTTCTATGTCGACCTCGACTACTTCAAGGCGCTCAACGACTATGCCGGCCATGCCGCGGGCGATGTCGCGCTGAAGAGCGTCGCCGCGGGCATTCGCGCCAGCCTGCCGTCCTCGGCGCATGCGGCGCGCCTCGGCGGCGACGAGTTCGCGCTGCTGGTGCCGAACTGCAACGACGCCTGCGCCGAACGGCTCGCGCGTGCCGTGCTCGCCGCCGTGCGTGACGCCGATCTCGGTCCCGCCGTGACCTCCCGCAGGTTGGCGGCCAGCATCGGCATCGCCTTCGTGCGCGATCCCAAGATGACTGTGGCCGACGCGCTGGCCTGCGCCGACGACGCCTGCTACGCCGCCAAGGCCGGCGGACGCGATCGTTTCGCGGTGTTCTCGGCCGAAACGGCTTCTGGCTCCGGCGGCCTCAACGCCGCGCGGCTCGCGGCCAAGCTGGTCGACGCGATGGAGGGCGGCCGGCTGAAGCTGTTCGGCCAGGAAATCCATCGCCTGGGCCGGCCCTGGGAAGAGAGCCGCCATGTCGAAGTGCTGGCGAGGCTCGAAGGCCGCAACGGCAAGCTGATCCCGCCGGGCGAGTTCATACCGGTGGCCGAACGCTTCGGCCTCGCCGCCCGGCTCGACCGGTGGATCATCCGCACGGCGCTGTCGCGTCACGGCAAGGCGATGCTCTCCGGCGCCATCTCGCTGGGCTTCAATCTGTCGGCGCAGACGCTCTCCGATCCGCAGCTTTGGGATTTCGTCGACGCTGCCATCGCTGAGAGCGGCGCGCCGCCGTCGGCCATCGGCTTCGAAATCACCGAAACCGCCGCCGTCACCAATTTCGACGCGGCGGAAGAATTCGTGCGCAAGGCCAGGCTGCGCCATTGCCGCGTCAGCCTCGACGATTTCGGCGCCGGCATGAGCTCCTTCGAGTATCTCAGGCGCTTCCCCATCGACGCCATCAAGATCGACGGCTCCTTCGTCGAGCACATCGCCGACAGCCGCTTCGACCGCGAGATCGTCTCGGCGATCGCGGGTATCGCCCGCTCGATGGGCTGCGCCGTCGTGGCCGAGAAGATCGAGGAAAAGAGCGCGCTGGAGATCCTCATCGGCATGGGCGTCGCCTATGGCCAGGGTTATTTCCTGCACCGGCCCGAGCCGCTCGAGGCAATCATGGCGCGAACCGCGCTTGAAAGACCGCACGCCCGGCTGGGCGGTATAAAATAAGCAATTGCTAAAATTGCGATCACTCATTTAAGGACGCCGTAATCCGGCGTGGCAATGATCGCGCCGACGATAAGATCGGAGCGACCATGAAGAACCTTCCCTTGCTTGCGGCAACTGCCATCGGCCTGCTCGGCATCCTTGCAACGCCATCCTTCGCGGGCTCGGACAATGGCGGCCAGGTGACGGCAGCCGTGACCGACGATGATGACGACCACGGCGCCACCGCCGGCGAAAGCGGCGAGCATGCCGTCGCGGAGAGTGACGAGGCCGATCATGAGGGCGTCGAGTCGGACTCGCATGAGGGCGACCAGGGCGACGATGAAGATGGCGATCATCAGGGCGACGATCACGATGGTGATCACCAGGGCGGAGACAGCGGCGGCCACGACGGCGGCGACGGCGGCGGTAGTGGCGGCGGGGACGGCGGTGGCGACGACTAGTGCATGTCGCCCAGAAGTGTGCAGCGGTTCTGGGGCAACGACATGCATCAAAACAAAGACTTAAAGCGCGTCGCCTGAATCCGTTTCAACGCGACGCGCTTTAATTGAGAGCCAACCTTCCGCAAAGGGGAGATTGGCTGCTCTAGCAAATTCTTAGGATAGTTGCGCTATTGCCTTGCCGATCCGACTTTTGCTTTGGTCAAGGCATGATGTCTTGGCTCGATTGTCCGGCGCCCATTCCATGACGGACGGGCGCCGTCGAGGCCGAGAATGTCTTCACCTCCCACGCTGAACAACGCGTTTTTGGTCCTGCAGCAGCAAACCCCGGCGCTGACGCCCAGATCGGCTGCGGACAGTCTTGTCGCGAGCATCAATCGCGCCTCCGGATCCGACCACTCCGGCTCCGGTTCGCCGCTGACGCAGGGGCAGGCCAAAATCTCTCAATCCATGTTCAGCGTGAACAGCCTCAACGTCACGGCGACAAAGGTCCGGTTGATGGAGCGGGCAGGCAAGGAGTTCGGCATCGACCAGGCCGACTTCGAGTCCGTGACGTCTTACGGTTCGGCCGTCAAGAATGCGGTCGAGGCCTTGAAACGGCAGTCTCCCTCCGCGATCGCCGAAATCGAAAAGCAGCTTGGCCTGGACCAGCTTGGCGTTTCGCTCGATACGCTGGTCAACGCGATCGTCGATCCGCAAGGCAGCGACAGGCTGGACGCCGCGCTGGAGAAGCAGGTGGGTGATGATGGCAAGGACGAGGCAAGAGCCGCCCCGCTCCAGCCGGACGAGATCGGGCTCTACGGCGGCTGAGAGCTGATTTCCCCCACGTGGGTCCCATGTGGGGGAGATGCCCGACAGGGCAAAGGGGGCGCTCTCTCGCCGTCCGTTCTTCGTCATCAACTCTGTTGAATGATGGCATCCCGGAGCCTGGCATTGAGGGTGACGACGATCTTGCGCATGACGGCAACGATGGCCACCTTTGGTTTCTT
>NZ_LPWA01000022.1 GCF_001510895.1 Mesorhizobium loti
CAACCTGCCGGTCTGCATGGCCAAGACCCAGTATTCCTTCTCGACCGACCCGAACCTGCGCGGCGCGCCGACCGGCCACACCGTGCCGGTGCGCGAGGTCAGGCTTTCGGCCGGCGCCGGCTTCGTCGTCATCATCTGCGGCGAGATCATGACCATGCCGGGCCTGCCCAAGGCGCCGTCCTCGGAAAAGATCTTCCTCAACGAGGCCGGTCAGATCGAAGGCCTGTTCTAAGCATCCCTCGAGGCGAAAATGGCCAAGGGCGCCGCGCTGCCGCGGCGCCCTTTTTGTTTCTGCTACGCCGATGAATTCTGTCGCGCGGCGCCTCTTTCCCGGCGTGGATTCAGAATGATGGAATTCGAACCGCCCGACAGGTGACGCGTGAGGGTGAGAGAGCGCGCCTTGGCCGTAATTGGTATCGCGAAAGGCTGTGCGAGAGCTTGCGGCCTCGTTGCCGCCAACGCCTCCAGCAATAGCCCTGCCCCTTCAGCCTGCAGAATCTGACATTCCCGAGGGAACGCCCTCGGCCGAAGGAATTGCTGGTCAGTCCCGCTTAAAGCGCGTCGCGTTGAACGGATTCAGGCGACGCGCTTTAAGTCTTTGTTTTGATGCATGTCGTTGCCCCAGAACCGCTGCACACTTCTGGGCGACATGCATCAGGTTTACCGACTGGCAGAAGACCACTCGGATTTTCTGCAGGGCACTCCCAACGAGGCAATTGCCGCAGATAGAAGAGGCTCTCGGCTGGCTATTTCAGACGTCCAAGTGACTGCACGCCGAGCTTCCTTGAAGCTTGGGAGCGGCTTCAGCAGGCGCATGGACGGATCGCAGATTGGATAAGCAGGCAAGTCTCGGTGGTGGGCAATTGGCTGTGGCTTGCCGAGGTTAAATACCGACTGGCCAGTCCGCGCGGAGAACTGGGGTATCCAAACGCGATGCGGCGCCAACGGCGCCGCATCTTGGAACAACCGTGAAAACGGAAGGCTCAGACATCCAGTGTGTTGTCACGCTCCCATTGGGTGAAGTGCGACACGAAGGAGTTCCATTCCTGTTGCTTGAGCTTGAGATAAGCCGACGAGAACTCTTCACCCATCGCTGCCTTCAGCGACTTGTCCTTGTCGTAGGCGCGCAGGGCATCAAGCAGGTTGAGCGGCAGCTTGGCGCCATGCTTGACGGTATGCCCCTCCCTGTACATGTCGACATCGCTGCGCGGCCCTGGATCGGCCTTGGAGCGGATGCCGTCGAGACCGGCGGCGATGATGACCGCCTGGAGCAGATAGGGGTTGACCGCGCCGTCGGGCAGGCGCAGCTCGAAGCGGCCAGGGCCAGGCACGCGCACCATGTGGGTGCGGTTGTTGCCGGTCCAGGTCACCGTGTTCGGCGCCCAGGTTGCGCCCGAGACGGTGCGCGGCGCATTGATGCGCTTGTAGGAATTGACCGTCGGGTTGGTGATCGCGGCAAGTGCCGAGGCGTGCTTCATGATGCCGCCGAGGAAGTGTCGGCCCTGCTCGGACAAGCCCAGCGCCATACTCTTGTCGGCAAAGGCGTTGGATTTCCCCTCGAGGTCCCACACCGAGATATGGGCGTGACAGCCGTTGCCGGTCAGGCCCTGGAAGGGCTTCGGCATGAAGGTGGCGCGCAGGCCGTGCTTTTCGGCGATCGACCGTACCATGAACTTGAAGAAGGAATGCTTGTCGGCGGTCGCGAGGACATTGTCGAATTCCCAGTTCATCTCGAACTGGCCGTTGGCGTCCTCATGGTCGTTCTGGTAGGGGCCCCAGCCAAGCGACAGCATGGCATCGCAGATTTCGGCGATGACGTCGTAGCGGCGCATCACCGCCTGCTGGTCGTAGCAGGACTTTGTCGCGGTGTCGTACTCGTCCGAGATCTGCTTGCCGTCCGGGGTAACGAGGAAGAACTCCGGCTCGACGCCGGTCTTGACGGACATCCCAAGTTCCGCCGCCTCGGCGACCAGCCGCTTCAGCGTGTTGCGCGGCGCCTGGGCGACGCTCTTGCCTTCCATGAGACAGTCGGAAGCCAGCCAGGCGACGTCCGGCTTCCACGGCAGCTGAATGACCGAGGACGCATCCGGCACCGCCAGCATGTCCGGGTGCGCCGGCGTCAGGTCGAGCCAGGTGGCAAAACCGGCAAAGCCGGCGCCGTCCTTCTGCATGTCGGCGATCGCCTGCGCCGGCACCAGCTTGGCGCGCTGCCCACCGAACAGGTCGGTGTAGGAGATCATGAAATATTTGACGCCCCGCGCGGCAGCGAATTCCCGTAGATCGCTCATCTTGGCGTCTACATTCGGATCGACCATCTTGTTCATTGCTATTCCCCTATATGGCGCCGGACGATTTTCTTTTGTGGCGCCCGTTGACGTTTTCGTTCTCCTGGGACGGCCAGCCGCCCCTCAAAAACCTCCCTTTCCAGGTATCCAGTTGGTGCCGGCGAGCGGCACGCCGGCCATGGCGGCGGCTTCGATGGTGAGCGAGACGAGATCCTCCGGTTCGAGATTGTGCAGGCTGTTCTTGCCGCAGGCGCGCGCGATCGTCTGTGCTTCCAGCGTCATCACCTTGAGGTAATTCGCCAGCCGCCGCCCGGCCGCGATCGGGTCGACCCGCTTCATCAGCTCGGGGTCCTGCGTGGTGATGCCGGCCGGGTCCTTGCCTTCATGCCAGTCGTCATAAGCGCCGGCGGTGGTGCCGAGCGCATTGTAGTCGGCCTCCCAGCGCGGATCGTTGTCGCCGAGCGCGACAAGCGCTGCGGTGCCGATCGACACCGCATCGACGCCGAGCGCCAGCGCCTTGGCGACATCGGCGCCGTTGCGGATGCCGCCAGAGACGATCAGCTGCACCTTGCGGTGCATGCCGAGATCCTGCAGCGCCTGCACCGCCGGCCTGATGCAGGCAAGCGTCGGCTGGCCGACATTCTCGATGAACACCTCCTGGGTGGCGGCGGTGCCGCCCTGCATGCCGTCGACCACCACCACGTCGGCGCCGGCCTTCACCGCAAGCGCGGTGTCGTAATAGGGCCGCGCCCCGCCGACCTTGACATAGATCGGCTTTTCCCAGTCGGTGATCTCGCGCAACTCCAGGATCTTGATCTCGAGATCGTCGGGGCCGGTCCAGTCGGGGTGGCGACAGGCCGAGCGCTGGTCGATGCCCTTGGGCAGCGTGCGCATCTCGGCGACGCGATCGGAGATCTTCTGTCCCAAGAGCATGCCGCCGCCGCCCGGCTTGGCGCCCTGGCCGACGACGACTTCGATCGCATCGGCGCGGCGCAGATCGCGCGGGTTCATGCCGTAGCGCGAGGGCAGGTACTGATAGACCAGCGTCTGCGAATGGCCGCGCTCTTCCTCGGTCATGCCGCCGTCGCCGGTGGTGGTCGAGGTGCCGGAGAGCGAGGCGCCGCGGCCCAAGGCTTCCTTGGCCGGACCGGACAGCGAGCCAAAGCTCATGCCGGCAATGGTGATCGGGATCTTCAATTCGATCGGCTTCCTGGCATGGCGGGAACCCAGCACCACTGAGGTGTCGCAGCGCTCGCGATAGCCTTCGAGCGGATAGCGCGAGATCGAGGCACCGAGGAACAGGAGGTCGTCGAAATGCGGCAGCTTGCGCTTGGCGCCGGCGCCGCGGATGTCATAGATGCCGGTCGCTGCCGCGCGGCGGATTTCCGAA
>NZ_LPWA01000023.1 GCF_001510895.1 Mesorhizobium loti
GCCGCCTGTCTCGCCGCACGGGCCGGTCACCGACACAGTCTCGCCTTCCGGGACCGTGCCGGTCACCTGGCCATCGGGACCATTGCGCACATTGAGCTTATCGAGGCCCGGTTGGTTGATCACCACCGTCGCTGTCCCCCCGCCGCAGGAGACATCGGCCCGGTCACCACCGCCACCTGCCGCACCGGCGCTACCTACGCCCGCAGGCTTACAGTCATTCACTCGCTGCTTGAACGTAGCCTCTTCGGAATCGGCAACACCATCACCGGAGTGCGCCACGCATCGCTGCACCCAATAGTCGTGGGGATTATTCCAGGGGGCGATCTGGACGAATTTACAGCCAAGACCGCGCGCCTCGCTGGCAATGGCGGACATGCGATCGCCGTAGGCGACACACGCGTTGCCCCTGCCGGTATGCTTGATGGGCTTCTCCGGCGGCGGCAGAGGTGACCCCGTCGTGACACAGGACGTGCCCGACCAAGCAGCCGAAACAACCTGGTCAGATTTCCTTCGTGCCCTGACTCTGAAACAGTATTTGGTATTTGGTTCTACTTCTTTGATCTTGAAGCCGACTATATTGATTGAGCTGGTCTCGTTGATCTGATCAGGCGTCGTGTGGTATTCGAAGAAGAAAGGGTTCCAACAGGCCCCAACCTCCCGAGGTATGCACGATATCGGCGGCGCATACTTGTTACCGTTTTTAGTCATCTCAACTTCGAAGCCGACCGATTCGGGAAACCATCCGGGGTGTCGTTCGGTGACTGTTCCGCCGATCTTAAATTCCTTTCCCGCCGTATTTCTCCATCTCACCGTAACGCCAAGCCCCAACCCTCCATATATTTGCGTGTCCGTCGGCGTTCCCGGACGGTCGCGAGCGGACGCTGAGGTGCCGATTGCCATGCATGACATGACCATAAGGCCGACGACCGATGTCCGCAGAACTGACATTAGGGGCATGATGCACTCCAAGACCGCGTCACTTTTCCAAAAGGCATTGAGCTGGAAGAGGCTCGACGGTCATCGCCCCGTCAGGCGCACGACTTTCCCCCTCGTATCTGAGCCTGAGATCCACAAAGCCGTCCTCGCCGCTCGAATCGCCCTTGTCGGCGAGCAATCCGATCCTCAGTCCCGCCACGACATCGACGCCCTCCGGCGCCGGGGCGAGTTTCTGCTGACACGCATCGCGCGCGTTGAGGAAAGCATCGTTGTCATCCGGCTTCGCCGCCGGATCGCGGGTCTGCTCGATGCACGCTTCCAGATCGGCGAGAGTTGGCAGCTTGACGCGAACCTTGGCGGTACCGTCCAGAGCCTCGCCGGCCTCACCCTGGATTGACATGGACGAGCGCTTAACAGCGATCGAAAAGTCACCGAAAGGTCCGCTGACCGTTACCGGGCCAGCGTCGCCGCCTGCGTAGGCAAACGTCATCGGTACGCTCCACTTGGGGTTCACGACATCGGCGCGCCCACATGTGAGCTTGAGGGCGGCGGCCAGCGTCACGTCCGGCAGCAGGAGAATGCCAAACATTGCCAATGGCGGGAGGAATCGGCGGATGGTGTAACCTGTCATGATCATGCACTCCCTTGCCTATTGCCGCATCCCATTCCAGGAGCCCTCCACGGCATCGGGGTTGCTGCCGAAGTTGTAGCTGCCCTCGAACGACTGGCCGTCGCCGGAAAGCTCGAACTTGCCGCTCCCCCGAGTGCCGTCCATCTGCACCCAGGCGAAGCGCAGCACGTTGCCGCTCACCTTGCCGTTGATCTTGCCGGCGCTGCCGTCGTCGCCCTGGTAGCGGCCGGAAACGCCGTTGCCGTTCTGCTTGAGCGAGAGGCTGTAGGCGACATTGTCGGCATTGGCGCTCCAGCTTCCGCCGAAGCCCGCCGTCGCCGATGCCTGCGGCTTGCCCTTCGACTTCGCAAACCCGGCCGCGCCACCGGGCAGGTTCGTGCCGACATCGCCGCCGAACGCAAGGAACTGGGAAGACACGCAGCCGGCCACCGGGGCGCTGATCTGGCACCAGCCGTTACCGCCACCACCGCCGCTTTGCTGAGTCTTCGGCTTGGTGAAGCCCGCCGCCCCGGTCGCGCCGCATGGGCCGATGACCGACACCGTGTCGCCTTCCGGCACCACGCCGATCACCTGGCCGCCGGGACCGCTGCGCACGTTCACCTTGTCCACGCCCGGCTGGTTGATCACCACCGTCGCTGCCGCCCCGCCTCCGCCGCAGGAGCCCCCCGCCTGCTGCATCGGCGGCATGCCCCCCATGTCCGCCGGCGTCGATGGGGTGTCACCGCCCCCAGCGTCGCCGGCAGCGACCGGCCCCGGCGACAGCGGTGTGCTGTCCACAACCTGCACTCCGTCGATCGCCTGCACCATGATGAAGGTGCCGATCGGCTTGGCCGTCAGCTGGAAAGTGCCGCCGGTCCGGACCGCATCCATCAGCAGCTGCGCATTGGGCTTGCTCGGATCGAGCGCGAACCGGTGCGCCTCGTTCGTTGCAAACAGCCGATCCGGCCAGGCGCATTCGCCGGGTCCGGGCTGCGTGGCGTTGGCGGTTTGCGCGGCCGGCGTGAAGGCGATGAAGACCGCCGTCTGGCCGCTGATCGTCACTTTCATGCCGCCGCCGCCCCGGCACGAGAGCACCCCGCCCGGCATCGGAGCCGCACCCTCGCCTCCTGCTTTGCCGGTATGCTTGATCGGCTTCTCCGGCACGACTGGCGGCGGCGGTGCGGCGGCGACCATCATCGGGTTGTCGGCGCAGAGCAGGCCGATATTGTCGATGAGGCTTCCCGCGCGACCGTAGACGCCGATCCCGATCTCGTTCTTCTTGCAGAGGATCTTCACGGGATCGTCTATGGCTTCTCCCCCCGCCTGCATGGTCGTCCAGGTGTTGGTGCCGTCGGTCATGGAGGTGCAGCGCAGGATGAAGCTGTTGACCATGTTGTTGTGGTCTTTCCACACCCTCATGCCGGTCACCAGCGCGTTCGGCGGGCAAAACTGGCCCCCATACCCGCCGCCACCACCGCCTGCGTGAAAGCGGGCGTCGCCTATGACGTCGGTGACGGTCCCGTTCTGGTTGAGCGTGCCGCAGTCGATTTCGACCTTGTCCACAGCTTTGCCGGCCCACAGGAAGACCCCGGCCAAGGCCTTGGGCGAGCAGCTGCCGTGAAACGGGGCCCCACCCGGGCCGCCGAAGGAGCCGGCCTCGCGCTCGGCAAATGCGTTCGTCGCCAAGAACGGCGCGGCAAGGGGACAGAGGGCAATCAGCAGGCGGCCTGCGAAGCGCAGCGCTCGATAGGAAGACATGCCACTACCTCATCGATGTGGTTACCAGAGTTGGCCCTGACGAAATTTCAGGTTCCTGCGGTCACTGCCGCGTCCCATTCCAGGAGCCGTCCACCGCATCGGGGTTGCTGCCGAAATTGTAGCTGCCGTCGAAAGACTGGCCGTCGTCGGCGAGCACGAACTTGCCGCTCCCCCGGGTGCCATCCTTCTGCACCCAGCCGAAGCGCAGAATGTTGCCGTTCATCTTGCCGCTGATCGTTCCGGCGC
>NZ_LPWA01000024.1 GCF_001510895.1 Mesorhizobium loti
CTGCCGGACATCTCCCCCACAAGGGGGGAGATTGGCAGCTTCGGCGCCGGCGCTCTCCCCCCAACGTTAGTGATTGGCGAAAGCCGAGCCGACAGCCGATCTCCCCCCAAGTGGGGGAGATGTCCGGCAGGACAGAGGGGGGCGCGACAGAACGCGGCTTCTACGGATTGGTTATTGCGCTTTCCCTTGCAATCGTTATGGCGCTGGGCGCTTCGATCCCCTCCCACGCCGCCCCCATCGACGACCAGTTCCAGGCCTGGCTGCAAACCGACCTCTGGCCCGAAGCCAAGGCCAAGGGCATCTCCAAAAAGACCTTCGACGAGGCCTTTATCGGCGTGAAGCCGAACCTGAAATTGCCGGACCTCGTCATGCCGGGCGAGAAGCCGACGACGCCTGAGAAGCAGCACCAGGCCGAGTTCGGACCGCCCGCCAACTATTTCGCCGAGAAGATCATCCGCGCCGTCACCACCGGCGGGCGGACGCGCGATAGCGCCAACGCCAGGGTGCTCGGACTGATCGAGAAGCGCTACGGCGTGCCGGGCGACATTGTGCTGGCGATCTGGGGCCGCGAGACCGGCTTCGGCGCCGCCAAGATGCCTTACGATGCCTTCGAGGTGCTGGGCACCAAGGCGTTCATGTCGACGAAGAAGGACTTCTTCCGCACCGAGGTGCTGGCCGCGCTCGAGATCGTCGAGCACGGGCTGGCTCCGGTCAATGCGATGAAATCGTCCTGGGCCGGTGCGCTTGGGCAGCCGCAATTCATGCCGACATCCTTCCTCAAGCACGCCGTCGATTTCGACGGCGACGGCAGGCCGGACATCTGGAACTCGACGCCCGATGTGCTCGCATCGATCGCCAACTATCTCGTCCATTATGGCTGGGTGAGGGGCCGTGGCTGGGGGACCGAGGTGATTGCTCCGGCCAACGTCTCCTGCTCGCTCGAGGGACCCGATCAGGGCAAGAAGATTTCCGACTGGGTGGCGATGGGCATCAGGCGCGCCGACGGCAAAGCGTTCCAGGCCAGCGAGCTGAAAGCCGAGGGCTTCCTGCTGATGCGGCCGGGCGCAGCGGTCCGGCCTTCATCGTCACGCCGAACTTCTATGTGCTGAAGGAATACAACACCAGCGACCTCTATGCGCTGTTCATCGGCCACGCCGCCGACCGTATCGGCAAGGGTGACGCCACCTTTGCCGGCACCTGGGGACCGGTCGGCGATCTCCACCGGTCCGATATCGCATCGCTCCAGCGGGCGCTGGAGGCGAAAGGCTACGATGTCGGCAGCGCCGACGGCCTGCCCGGCTTCAAGACGCGTCGCTCGATCGGCGTCTGGCAGGCGAAGAACGGCAAGGCGGCGACCTGCTTTCCCGACGCGAGCCTTGTTGCGCAGCTGAAATGACGGCGACCTTCAAGGGCCAAAGTCTAGCAGATTCTTCCTGATTGGAGGCTTCGATTAGCCGGCGCACGGGTCGACTCGCGGCGGCCCATTCTGGCCCAATAAGCGATCTCGCAAAATGCGCGTTGCCGGTTCGCGCGCCGCCGAATAGGGTGTTGACCAACTGGACAAAAACCACGACGGTAAGTGGTCCAAGCCGCCGTCGGCTTCGAGAAGAACAATGCCGCCCTGAGCCGGGAACTCAGGTCAACAAAACAGGGAACGATCACCATGATGCTGGAAAAGTTTGCGCTCCGTAGCTTGCTTGCGGGTGTGGCGATGTCTGCGCTGCTGGCAGTGCCCGCCTTCGCGGTCACGCCTGCCGACACGCTGGTCGAAGGCTTCGCCATCGACGATATCATCTCGATGGATCCGGGCGAAGCGTTCGAGCTGTCGACCGCCGAAGTCACCGGCAACACCTATGATCTCCTGGTCCGTCTCGACCTCAGCGACACCTCCAAGGTCAAGGGCGACCTCGCCGAGAGCTGGAGCGTTTCGGACGACGGCCTGACCTATACCTTCAAGTTGAAGCCCGGCATGAAGTTCGCTTCCGGCAATCCGATCACGGCGGCCGACGTCGCCTATTCCTTCGAGCGCGCCATCAAGCTCGACAAGAGCCCTGCCTTCATCATCAACCAGTTCGGCATCAGCGGCGACAACGTCACCGAAAAGGCCAAGGCGGTCGACGACACCACTTTCCAGTTCGTTGTCGACAAGGCCTATGCGCCGAGCTTCGTGCTGAACTGCCTGTCGGCCACCGTCGCTTCCGTCGTCGACAGCAAGCTGGTCAAGGAGCATGTCGCCGCCGTCACGCCCAGCGCCGACTACAAATGGGACAACGACTTCGGCAATGCCTGGCTGAAGACCGGCTATGCGGGCTCCGGCCAATACAAGCTGCGCGAATGGCGCGCCAACGAGGCCGTCGTCCTGGAGCGCAACGACAACTACAATGGCGAGAAGGCCAAGCTCGCCCGCGTCATCTACCGCAACATGAAGGAAAGCTCGGCGCAGCGCTTGGCGCTCGAAGCCGGCGACATCGACGTCGCCCGCAACCTCGAGCCGAACGACCTCGACGCCATCGCCAAGAACGCCGACCTCACCACCACCAGCGCGCCAAAGGGCACGGTCTATTACATCAGCCTCAATCAGAAGAACGCGAACCTCGCCAAGCCGGAGGTACGACAGGCGTTCAAATATCTGATCGACTATGACGCGATGAGCTCGACCATCCTCAAGGGCATCGGCGAGATCCACCAGTCGTTCCTGCCCAAGGGCGACCTCGGCGCGGTCGACGAGAATCCCTTCAAGTTCGACCTCGCCAAGGCCAAGGAACTGCTGGCCAAGGCCGGCCTGCCGGATGGCTTCAGCGTGACCATGGACGTGCGCACTGGCCAGCCGACCACCGGCATGGCGGAATCGATCCAGCAGACGCTCGGCCAGGCCGGCATCAAGCTGGAGATCATCCCCGGAGACGGCAAGCAGACGCTGACCAAGTACCGCGCCCGCAACCACGATATCTATATCGGCAACTGGGGCCAGGACTATTTCGACCCGAACTCCAACGCCCAGACTTTTGCCTCCAACCCGGACAATTCCGACGCCGCCAAGATCAAGACACTCGCCTGGCGCAACGCCTGGGACATTCCGGACCTGACCAAGCAGACCGAGGCGGCGTTGCTGGAGAAGGATTCGGCCAAGCGTGCCGACATGTACAAGGACCTGCAACAGAAGATCCTCGACACCAGCCCCTTCGTCATCATCCACCAGCAGCTGGAAGTGGCCGGCTTGCGCAAGAACCTCAAGGGCTTCGCGCTCGGCCCGAGCTTCGACACCAACTTCGTCTGGCCGGTCTCGAAGGAATAGCGTTTTCGGACGCGCCGCGTGAGCGTAGCTGAAAACCAGGCGGCGGCGGGGCGCGGTAGCGCCCGTGCCGTCGCCTTCCTTTCATCGCTGGGCCGCTTCCTGGTGATCGTGGTGACGACCTATCTCGGTCTTCTCGCGGTGACGTTCTTCATCGGCCGCGTCATCCCGATCGATCCGGTGCTGGCCGTGCTCGGCGACCGGGCTCCTACCGCCGTTGTCGAGCGCACCCGCCGTGAGATGGGCCTCGACCTGCCGCTGATCCAGCAGTTCTACATCTATGTGAAAAGTGCGCTGAGCGGCGATTTCGGCACTTCGGTGCTGACCACCAATCCGGTGATGTCCGACATCCGCCGCGTCTTCCCGGCCACCATCGAGCTCGCCACGTTGGGCACGATTATCGGCGCCGTCATCGGCGTTCCGCTCGGCGTGCTGGCCGCGGTGCGGCGCGGCAGCCTCATCGACCAGATCGTGCGCATCATCGGCCTGATCGGCTATTCCGTGCCGATCTTCTGGCTGGGGCTGCTTGGGCTGGTCCTGTTCTACGCCAAGCTGCAATGGGTCGCCTTTCCGGCGCGGCTCGACGTCGTCTACGAATACACCTTTACGCCGGTCACCGGCTTCTATCTCCTCGACGCCGCGATGCAGGGCCAGTGGGACGTCTTCTACGACGCCTACCGCCATATCATCCTGCCGGCCTCGCTGCTCGGCTATTTCGCGCTCGCCTATATCAGCCGCATGACGCGCTCCTTCATGCTGAACGAGATGGCGCAGGAATACATCGTCGCCGCGCGTGCCAAGGGCCTGTCCGAAACACGCATCATCTGGGGCCACGCGCTGCGCAATGCCGCGGTGCCGATGGTGACGGTGATCGCGCTCTCCTATGCCAGCCTGCTCGAAGGCTCGGTGCTGACCGAGACCGTCTTCTCCTGGCCGGGCATCGGGCTCTACATCACCAACTCGCTGCAGAATGCGGACATGAATGCGGTGCTCGGCGGCACCATCATCATCGGCTCGGTCTTCATCGCCATCAATCTTCTGTCCGACCTGCTCTACCGGCTGCTCGATCCGAGGACCAAGGCCGGATGAGCAGAGGTATCGCACTTTCGGGCTTGGCCGCGGCCAATCACCCCCACTCCGGCCCTTCGGGCCACCTCTCCTCCTCCCCGGGGGAGAGGAAAAGCTGGTCGCGCGCTTGGCGCCTTTCCTCTCCCCCGTCGAACGGGGAAGAGGTGGTCTGCGAAGCAGACCGGAGTAGGGGTCGACAGCTTCAAGAGGCATCGTCATGACCGCCTCCGACGCCGGCCCCCTTTCCCGCCGCGAATGGCTGCTCAGCGAGCGGCCGGCCTCGCGCGTGCAGGCACGACTCGGCCGCGCCTATGTGGCGTGGCGGCGCTTCTCCGCCAACCGGCTGGCCCTTGTCGGCCTGCTGATCATCCTCGCGCTGGTGGTGGTCGCCGCCTTCGCCGGCGTGCTGGCGCCTTACTCGCCGACCGTGGGTGACCTGAAGAATGCCCGCTTGCTGCCGCCGGGCGCCGCTCATTGGTTCGGCACCGACGACCTCGGCCGCGACATCTATTCCCGCATCGTCTACGGCTCGCGCTGGACACTCTACGTCGTCATTCTGGTCGCCATCATTGCGGCTCCGATCGGCCTGCTGGTCGGCACCGTCGCCGGCTATGCCGGCGGCTGGACCGACGCGATCCTGATGCGCATCACTGACATTTTCCTCGCCTTCCCGAAGCTGGTGCTGGCGCTGGCCTTCGTCGCGGCGCTTGGGCCAGGCATCGAGAATGCGGTGCTGGCGATCGCCATCACCTCCTGGCCACCCTACGCACGCATTGCGCGGGCCGAGACGCTGACGGTGCGCAACTCCGACTACATCAAGGCGGTGCAGCTGATGGGCGCTTCTCCCTTCCGCATTGTGCTGCGCCACATCATGCCGCTTTGCATTTCCTCGCTGATCATCCGGGTGACGCTCGACATGGCCGGCATCATCCTCACCGCCGCCGGCCTCGGCTTCCTCGGCCTCGGCGCGCAGCCGCCGCTGCCCGAATGGGGCGCGATGATCGCATCGGGCCGCCGCTTCATCCTCGATCAGTGGTGGGTGGCGGCAGCACCCGGCGCGGCCATCCTGATCGTCAGCCTCGGCTTCAACCTGCTCGGCGACGGCTTGCGCGACGCGCTCGATCCAAGGAGTGGGGATCAGTGACCGGCGACAAGAGCACGCTGCTCGAAGTCGACGACCTGCGCGTCACCTTCCCGACCCGCACCGGGGTCGTGCAGGCGGTGCGCGGCGTCTCCTTCTCGCTCGGACGCGAGCGGCTCGGCATTGTCGGCGAGAGCGGCTCCGGCAAGTCGCAGACCGGCCGCGCCATCATGGGCCTGACGCCACCGCAAGCGCAGGTTTCAGCGAAGAAGCTCAGTTTCGACGGTATCGATCTGCTCTCCGCGCCGCCCCGCGAGCGCCGCGCGCTGCGGGGCAATCGTATCGCCATGATCCTGCAGGATCCGAAATATTCGCTCGATCCGGTGATGACCATCGGCCGCCAGATCGTCGAGACGCTGCGCACGCACGAAAAAGTCTCCAAGGCCGAGGCGCGAGAGCGGGCGCTGGAGATGCTGCGAGCGGTGCAGATTCGCGATCCGGCGCGTGTCTTCGACCTACACCCGCATGAGGTCTCGGGCGGCATGGGCCAGCGCGCCATGATCGCCATGATGCTGATTGCCGGGCCGGAGCTGATGATCGCCGACGAGCCGACCTCGGCGCTCGACGTCACCGTCCAGCTCGACGTGCTGAATATCCTCGACCGGCTGGTCGCCGAGCGCGGCATGGGGCTGATCTTCATCTCGCACGATCTGCGCCTGGTCTCTTCCTTCTGCGACCGCGTCGTCGTCATGTATGCCGGCAAGGTGGTCGAGCAGCTCAAGGCGTCCGAGCTGCGCGACGCCCGGCATCCCTATACGCGCGGCCTGCTCAATTGCATGCCGAGGATCGGCTTCGAGCGGCATCCGCTGCCGGTGCTTGACCGCAAGCCGGAGTGGGCGGCATGACGGCGGCGATCGTCATCGAAGGGCTGGAGGTGGTCTTCGACCGCTTTCGCGCGCTGAAAGGCGTCGACCTCGAAGTGCGGGAAGGCGAGTCCTACGGGCTGGTCGGCGAGAGCGGCTCCGGCAAGTCGACACTGCTCAGGGCGATCACCGGCCTGGCTCCGATCGCCTCGGGCACCATCACCGTCAACGGCAAGACGCTTGGCAAAACCCGCGACAAGGCCTTTTACCGCGACGTGCAGATGGTCTTCCAGGATCCCTACGGATCGCTGCATCCGCGCCAGACCGTCGACCGCCTGCTTCAGGAGCCGCTCGCCATCCACGGCATTGCCGACGGCGAGAAACGCATCGAGCGGGCGCTCGACGAAGTCGGCCTCGGCAACGGCTTCCGCTTCCGCTATGCGCACCAGCTCTCCGGCGGCCAGCGCCAGCGCGTGGCGATTGCCCGCGCGCTGATCCTCGAACCCTCGATCCTGTTGCTTGACGAGCCGACCTCGGCGCTCGACGCCTCGGTGCAGGCGGAGGTGCTGAACCTGCTCGAAGAAGTGCGGCGGCGGCGCAAGCTCACCTTCCTGATGGTCAGCCACGACCTCGCTATCATCACCCATATGTGCGAGCGGCTGATGGTGATGCAGAATGGCGAGGCAGTGGAGACGCTGACCGCAAGCCAACTGATCGGCCACCGTGTGAGCGAGGATTATACGCGCAATCTGCTCAGGGCGAGCGAGGGGTTTGTGAGGGTGTAGCCGGACATCTCCCCCGCAAGGGGGGAGATTGGATGTCACGCCGACTTTCGCCAATCGCCACCGCTTGCAAAGATTGAGCGGGGCGTCAAAGCTGCTGATCTCCCCCCTTGCCAGAGGGGGGTGTGAAGGAACTCGACCTTGCCTCAGGTCTCCGCGGCAACAACGCGTCTGCCATCGCGCCATCCCGCTTCGGCTCCTTGATCCTGAACCACGTCACATAAAGCGCCGGCAGGAAGAGCAGCGTGATCGCCGTGCCCGCGATGATGCCGCCCATCATGGCGTAGGCCATCGGTCCCCAGAACACCTCGCGCGCGATGGGGATCAGCGCCAGGCTCGCCGCCGCCGCCGTCAGCGCGATCGGCCGCATGCGGTGCTCGGTCGCTTCGATCACCGCCGCCCAGCGGTCCTTGCCTTCGGCGACGAGATCTTCGATCTGTACGATCAGGATGACCGAGTTGCGGATCAGGATGCCGATCAGCGCCAGCACGCCAAGGATGGCGACGAAGCCGAGCGGCGCGCCGCTGGGCACCAGTGCCGCCACCACGCCGATCAGGCCGAGCGGCGCCACCGCCACCACCAGGAACAGGCGCTGGAAGCTTTGCAGCTGCACCATCAGGATGGTCGCCATGATGAACAGCATCAAGGGAACCACCGCCGCAATCGGACCCTGGCTGTTGGCGCTTTCCTCGACCGATCCGGCGGTCTGCACCGAATAGCCCGGCGGCAGCTTGGCGATGAAGGCGTCGACCGACGGCTTCAGCTCGTTGACCACGGTCGCCGGCAGCACGTCGCCAACCAGGCCGGCGCGCACGGTGATGGTCGGCGTGCGGTTGCGCCGCCACACCGTCGGCTGCTCGAGGTCGTAGCGGATGTTGGCGACCGCGGCGAGCGGGATCGCGTCGCCGTTGCCGGTCGGCAGTTGCATGTTCTGCAGCGTCGAGATCGAGCTGCGATCCGCCTCGCGCGAGCGCGCCACGACGTTGATCAGGTAGGTGGCGTCGCGCACCTGGGTGATCGTCGCGCCGCCAACCGTGCTGTTCAGCGCGCTGGCGATGTCGGAGGAGGTGATGCCGAGCTGGCGCGCCTTGTCCTGCAGCACGTCGACCCTGAGCACCCGCTGCGGCTCGTTCCAGTCGAAGGTCGGTGCTCCAAGCTTCGGGTTGGCCGAGATCGCGCCGGCGAACTGCTGCGCCAGCTCACGCACGGTTTGGATATCCGGGCCGCCGACGCGGTACTGCACCGGACGCCCGACCGGCGGCCCTAGCTCGAGCGGCTTGACGAAAGCATCGGTGCCGACGAACTCCTCGCGCAGCAGCTTTTCCAGCGCCGGCTTCACCCGGTTGCGCGCCTCGATGCTCTTGGTGACGATGACCGTCTGGCCGAAATAGGGATTGGCCGGCTGCACGTCATAGGCCAGCAGGAAGCGCACCGCGCCCTGGCCGATATAGGAGGAGAAATGGTCGATGTCGGGATTGCCGGCCAGCGCCCGCTGCTCGAAGCGCTGCATCTGGTCGCGCGTCTCGGCGATCGAGGCGTTCTGCGGCAGGTTCCAGTCGACGATCAACTCCGGCCGGTCGGATGGCGGGAAGAACTGCTGCTGCACAAGGCCGAAGCCGGCAATCGAGGCGGCGAACAGAAGCACCGTCGCGACGATGGTCAGCCAGTGGCGGCGCACCGAAAACACCAGCACGCGCCGGAACATGGAGGTGAACCGCCCCGGCTGGTCGTGATGTTTCGCCTTCATCGTCGCCGGCAGGATGGTGACACCGAGCAGCGGCGCGAACAGCACCGCCACGATCCACGACACCAGCAGCGACACGGCGATGACGACGAACAGCGTGAAGGTGTATTCGCCTGCGGCGCTCGAGTTGAGGCCGATAGGGATGAAGCCGGCGACCGTCACCAGCGTTCCGGTCAGCATCGGAAAGGCAGTGGAGGTGTAGACATAGGTTGCCGCCTTGCGCAGGTTGTCGCCCACCTCCAGCCGCGCCACCATCATTTCCACCGCGATCATCGCATCGTCGACCAGCAAGCCGAGCGCGATGATCAAGGCGCCGAGCGAAATGCGCTGCAGCGAGATGCCGAGATAGGCCATGACGGTGAAGGTGATGGCCAAAACCAGCGGGATCGACAGCGCCACGACGAAGCCGGCGCGCATACCGAGGCTGATGAAGGAAACGGCGAGAACGATGGCGACCGCCTCGAACAGCGCTCGGGTGAAACCAGAAACGGCTTCCTCGACGATCACCGGCTGGTCGGCGACCAGATGCACGCCGACGCCGACTGGCAGGTCGGCCAGCACTTTCTGCATCTCCTCGTGCAGCGCCTCGCCGAATTGCAGCAGATTGGCGTTGGGCTTCATGCCGATGGCGAGCCCGATCGCATCCTGGCCGTTGAAGCGGAACAGGGAGGTCGGCGGATCGACATAGCCGCGCCTGATCGTCGCCACGTCGCTCAGTCGGAAGAAACGATCATTGACGCGCAGATTGATGGCGCGCAGGCTCTCTTCCGAGGTGAACTGGCCGCCGACGCGCACGCTGACCCGCTCCGGTCCGGACTGGATGACGCCCGACGGCGTGATCGCATTCTGCGCCTGCAGGCTGGCGACGATCTGCTGCTGGTTGAGGCCGAGCGCCGCGATCTGTCTGGAAGAGAATTCCAGATAGATCGCCTCGTCCTGGGCGCCGACAAGATCGACCTTGCCGGCGTTCGGCACCGTCAGGATCTTGGTCCGCACATCCTCGACATAGTCGCGCAGCTGGCGCGGCGTCAGCCCGTCGGCGGTGAAGGCATAGATGTTGCCGTAGACGTCGCCGAAGCGGTCGTTGAAGAACGGCCCCTGCACGCCCTGCGGGAACTGCGAGGAGATGTCGTTGACCATGTTGCGCACCTGCAGCCAGGTCGGCACGACATCGCGCGCCTTGGTGTTCTGCTTCAGGTTGACGAAGATGACGGTCTTGCCCGCCGTGGTGACGGATTTGGTGTAGTCCAGGCTGTCGAGCTCCTCCAGCTTCTTCTCGATGCGGTCGGTCACCTGGCGCACCGTCTCGTTGACCGAGGCGCCCGGCCAGTTGGCCTGGACAAGCATCGTCTTAATGGTGAAGGCAGGGTCTTCCTCGCGGCCGAGGTTGAGGTAGGAGAAGATGCCGGCCACCACGAAGACCAGCATGAAATACCAGACCAGCGAGCGGTGGCTGAGCGCCCAGTCGGAAAGATTGAAGCCTTTCATCAGACCCCACCCTCCGGCACTTTGACCTTCTGGCCTTCAACGAGGCTGTGGACGCCGGCAGTGACGACGCGCATGCCGGCTTCCAGCCCCTCTGCCACCGTGAAGCCGCCGCCGCTCTTCGACGCGATCTTGATCTCGCGTGCGCTCACGCTCGAGGACTGCGGATCGACGATCCAGACCTTGTCGGCGCCGTCCTTTTCGAGCAGCGCCGACATCGGTAATTCGATCGTCGGCGCCACCTTGGTCATGCGGGTCGCCGTCACCGTCGAGCCGAGCCGGAATGCCGCCGGCGGATCGACAAGCGTCAGCCGCACGCGGCGGGTGCGGGTCGAGCCTTCGGCCTGCGGCGCGATCTCGCGCAATTTGGCCTCGGTCGTGATGGTGGGCAGCGACTGCAGGATGATCTGGAACGGTGTGCCAACGGTGAGATCGCCGGTCAGCTGGTCGGGAATGTCGACCACCGCCTCGCGCGGATCGGTGCGCGCCACGGTGACGACGGTCTGTCCGGGCGAAACCGTCTGGCCGACTTCGGCGCCGACGGCGGTGACGACGCCGTCGAAGTCGGAAAACAGCCTGGCATAGCCGAGCTGCTCCTGCGACTTGGCTAAAGCCGCGTTGGCTCGCTCGACCCCAGCCGCGGCCGCTTGCCTCGCCTGCTGCGCGGCGTCGAAGACAGCCTGCGAGGTGTTGGCTGACGCGAGCAGCTGACGCTGCCGGTCCTCGCTGGCCGCTGCATTGGCGAATTGCGCCTCGGCGTTAGACAAGTCCGCCTTCGATGCCTGGACGGCGAGTTCCAGCGCCGTCGGATCGAGCGCCGCGATCGTCGTCCCCTTGCTGACGATGTCGCCGACCTTGACGTCGCGCGAAACGACGCGGCCAAGCAGGCGGAAGGCGAGGTCGGCACTGTATTGCGGTTCGACAGAGCCGGCGAAACCGAAGGTCTCGACCGACTTCGGTTCGACGACCACCGACAGCACCGGCCGGATGATCTCGGGCGGTTTTTCCTCCGAGCGCGAGCAGGCGGCAAGCGATGCGACGAGGATGAGGGCACAAACGCCAGGCAGCCGGCTCATTGTCCCGCCCCCGCTATCTCGATCGTCTGGCCGGGACTGAGAAGTTGCCCGCCGGCGGTGACGACGTTCTGGCCTTCTTTCAGCCCCTTGTCGACGACGACCACGCCTGAATCGAAAGCGAGCACTTCGATCGGTGTCGTCGTCACCGCCTTGCTCAATGGATCGACGATCCAGACGGCGGGCTTGCCTGCGGTGGACATCAGCGCCTGCCAAGGCAGCAGGACGGCCTTCACCGCCTTGGCGCTGACGGTGCCGATCACGGCGGCACCGAGCGGCATGCCGGCCGGGGTGTCGGCTATGCCGACCTTGACCCGGATCGAACCCGACGCGGTGTCGACCGCCGGCGAGATTTCCCGCACCTTGCCTATCGCCTTGACCTGCGGGTCGGAGAGCAGCGTGATCGTCACCGCCGGCGACGACGGTGTCCTGGCAACGAGCGTCTCATGCACGTTGAAGACGGCATCGCGGTCGCCGTCCTCGGCCACGGTGAAGACGGTCTGCGCCGCCTGCACCACTTGTCCGGACTCGACCTGGCGCGCGGTGATCACGCCGGCGGCACCCGCCTTGAGCTCTGTGTAGGAGAGGTTTTCCTTGGCGTTGGCCAGAGCGCTTTGCGCCGCGTCGACGCTGCCTTGCGCCACTTTCATGGTCTGGTCGGCGCTGTCGAAGTCGCGCCTGGTCGTAAAACCCTGCGAAAGCAGCGTCTTTTGCCGCTGGTAGGTGGCCGTGGCCTGGGTGAGCTGCGCCTGTGCCGCGTCGAGATCGGCCTGCGCCGAACGCAGGTCGGATTCCTGCTCCTGCGGGTCGATGCGGGCCAGCACCGTGCCCTGGTCGACATGCTGGCCGACATCGACCAGCCGCTCGGCGACCCGGCCGCCGACGCGGAACGACAGATTGTTGAGCGTGCGGGCCGCGATCACGCCGGTCAGCGAGGTCCGTGGCGCATAGTCGGCAAGCGCGACCGTCTGCGTCGTCACCATCACCGGCAGCTTCTTGTCCGCTGCCTGCTGTTTCTGGCAGCCGGCCATCGAAAGCGCTGCGGCGCAGATGAAGAGCGGCAAGACGTTTGGACGAGACGAAGGGCGGGGCGGCGAAGACGGCAAGGCGGACGATGTCGCGATCCTGCTCATGGTTCCCCTCGGCTCGCAGAGAGCCGCTGCTGGCGGCGGCACGTCGCGGATAAAATGAGGATAATCGATCGGCGGGAAAAGGAAACCATTTCCGCACGTCTATCGCCGGGCTGGTCAAGATCGGCCGCGTTCAGGCAGGCCCAATCGACTGGATCAATGTGCCGACTTGAGGAAAAACTGAAATAAGGTCAGAAGAGGCTTTGACGGCATCAAACGGAACGGGCGCCTGCCCGATGAGGATGAGATGAAGAATTCAGCCATTTCCGAACGCAAGAACCAGTCGATCTCGCGCGGCGTCGGCATGACCACGCAGATCTACGCCGATCGCGCCGAGAACTCGGAAATCTGGGACGTCGAGGGCCGCCGCTACATCGACTTCTCGTCGGGCATCGCCGTGGTCAACACCGGCCACCGCCATCCGAAGGTGATCGAGGCGGTCAAGGCGCAGCTCGACCGCTTCACCCACACCTGCCACCAGGTCGTGCCCTATGAGAGTTATGTGCGCCTCGCCGAGCGGCTGAACGGCATGCTGCCCGGCAAATTCGACAAGAAGACGGTTTTCGTCACCACCGGTGCCGAGGCGGTCGAGAACGCAATAAAAATCGCCCGCAACGCCACCGGCCGCCAGGCGGTCATCGCCTTTTCCGGCGGCTTCCACGGCCGCACCTTCATGGGCATGGCGCTGACCGGCAAGGTCGTGCCGTACAAGGTCGGGTTCGGCGCCATGCCGGCCGATGTCTTCCACGCCCCGTTTCCGGTTGCGCTGCATGGGGTGTCGGTCGCCGACTCGCTCGCCGCGCTCGACAAGCTGTTCAAGGCCGATGTCGATCCTGCCAGGGTCGCCGCCATCATCGTCGAGCCGGTGCAGGGCGAGGGCGGCTTCTACGAGGCGCCGCGCGATTTCATGACGGCGCTGCGAAAGATCTGCGACCAGCACGGCATCCTGCTGATCGCAGATGAGGTGCAGACCGGCTTTGCCCGTACCGGCAAGATGTTTGCCATGGAGCATCACGATGTCGCGCCCGACATCACCACCATGGCCAAGAGCCTTGCCGGCGGCTTCCCGCTGTCGGCGGTCACCGGCCGTGCCGAGATCATGGACGCGCCCGGCCCCGGCGGTCTCGGCGGCACCTATGGCGGCAGCCCGATCGGCGTCGCAGCGGCCCATGCCGTCCTCGACGTCATCGAGGAGGAGAAGCTCTGCGACCGCGCCAATGCGCTGGGCGCCAGGCTGAAGCAGCGGCTGGAATCGATCCGCGACGACGTGCCGGAGATCGTCGACATCCGCGGCCCGGGCTTCATGAACGCCGTCGAGTTCAATGACGTCAAGAAGGGCCTGCCGTCGGCCGAATTTGCCAATGCTGTCAGGCTGAAGGCGCTCGACAAGGGCCTCATCCTGCTCACCTGCGGCGTCTACGGCAACGTCATCCGCTTCCTGTCGCCGATCACCATCCAGGACGGTGTCATGACCGAGGCGCTTGATATTCTGGAGGCGTCGATCCGCGAAGCGCGCGCTGCGTGAAGGACGGCCCGCATCCCTCCTGACCGCTGACGCTGAAGCGGGTAAATGTGCCGTCAGGAGTTCGGATTCTGTAACCAAGCTGGAATATCCACCTTGGCGTGCAGAACCCGCCACACATCGATATGGTCGGTCTGTTCAAGATAGAAAATCAGATATGGATGGCGCTTGAATTGCACGCTCCGCAGACCGGGCAATCCAATTTCGTAGCTATACCTCAGAGAGCCCGATGCCGGATGGCTGGCTATGAGTTCGAAGACATTTTGAAGATCCTCGACATAGCCCAACGCCACCTGCAAACCAACTTCCCGTGCATAATAATCAACGGCATCCTCGATATCCTTCAAAGCAAGGTTTCGAGGAATAATTGCCTTTGGGGCCACTTAATCTATTGGCCCTGCGCTCGTTTTCGCAGTGCTGCGAAATAGTCATCGTCAACGGGAGCTCCCGGCGGGGATGATGCGCCCTCGAGGAGCAAGCCGCGCAGACGTTGACGATCCTGATCGTGGCGGATCAATTCACGCACATACTCGCTGCTCGTGCCGTAGCCGCGCTCCGTCACCTGCTGGTCGACAAAATGCTTCAAGCTGTCGGGCAGCGAGATATTCATCGTGGTCATCCACTCATTTTACGGCGCTTGGCAAAAATTGGCAACCTTACGCGCCGACCTTGGCTGGCTCCATGTTCTGAAAGGCTGCAAGCGCCGCCTTCAGCGCATCCGGCCCGCCCGCAACCGTTTGCGGCGATGGCGAGAAGCCGGCGCCGAGCATCTTGCGGCCGAGCATGTGATCGGCCGGGCGGTTGACGGATTCGATGCCGAGCAGCCGGTTGCCCGCGTAATGGTAGATCGAGAACTTGTTCTCGGCCGGCTCGCCCAGCACGACATGGCTGTCGCCACCTTGGGTGAGGCCCACCATCTGCAGCTTCATGTCGCCGATATCCGACCAGAACCACGGCACGGCGGAGAAGGGTTCGGCATGGCCGAGGATGGTGCGCGCGGCTAGCCGCGCCTGATCGGTGGCGTTCTGCACCGATTCCAGCCGCACGTCGGCGCCGGTGAACCAGTGCCGGTAGGAGGCGGCGTCCCCGATTGCGAGGATTTCGGGGATCGAGCTCTGCATATGCTGGTCGACGCGGATGCCGTTGGCGGTAGCTAAGCCGGCGGCCTCCGCCAATTCGACATTGGGCACCACGCCGATGCCGATGATCACCAATTGCGCGGGCAGCCGTTCGCCGTTTGAGGTGATCGCGGCCGAGACACGGCCGGCCTCGCCTTCGAGGCGGGAAACAGTGGTGCCGGTCAGGATGCGCACGCCGATCGCCTCCAGGCGCTGGCGCACATGGGCCGCGATCACCGGCGCCACCGCGCGGCCGAGCAGCCGGTCGACGGCCTCGACTACGGTGACCTTGCGGCCGGCGGCCCGTAGCGTCGCCGCGATCTCGAGACCGATGAAGCCGCCGCCGAGGATGACCACATCCTCGCTCTGCGCGCTCAATTCGCGGATCAGCCGCGCGTCGGCCAGCGAGCGCAGCGACACGACGCCGGCGAGTTCCACGCCGTCGAGTTTGAGCAGCCGCGGCCGCGAGCCGGTGGCGAGCACCAGCCGGTCGAAGGGAATTGTGCCGCCGCCGAAGACGTCGAGCTTGCGCGCGCCGATGTCGATCCTGTCGATCCGCAAGCCCGGCCGGTAGTCGATGGCATTGGCGGAATAGAAGGCTTCGCCGCGCAAGGGCTGGGGCTTCGCCTCGGCGTCCTTGATAAAGGTCTTGGACAGCGGCGGCTTGTGATAGGGCAGCTCGGTTTCGTCGCCGATCAGGACGACCGGTCCGTCATAGCCTTCTTCACGCAGGCTGGCTGCTGCCTGCACGCCGGCATGACCCGCACCGACAATGACCACCCCGTTCTTCATCGCAGTCCTTTTGCTTTTGAAATCTAGGATCTTCCGCCAGGTGGCGATTGTCTGCCGCCGCCGCAAGAGCCTTGGTCCGGGTCGCACCCAGAATGGCCGCCTGTCAATCCGGATGTTCGGTGACGTCGTGGGCTTAAAGTTGATAATTGCAGTTTAGAATAATTCTAAACTGTTGTTTCAATTGAATTTTCTCTGCCGCGCCAGTTGACTTCCAGTCGTTCCGACGCTTTATGGAGGGCCGCGCTCCCGGCGCGTTCCTTTGATGTCTGGGCCTTGAACCCTTTCGATTGGAGGCATTTCGGTGTCTTTTGCTGATTGGCCGCGCCGTAGCGCGGCAACTTTGCCTTTCCGGTCATTCGAGCTTGCGCTGGCGCCGCGCGCCCGCGGCCGCATGCCTATGTCATTGAATTTCTGAGGAGATGGGATTGATGAAAGCGATAATTTCGCCGCGGATTGTTGCGCCGCGTTGGGGCAGCAGACTGGCCGCGATCGGCGCCACGGCGGCGTTGACGGCCGCCGTGTTCGTGCTGCCGGCGAAAGCCGAAACCGATGCGAAGGCGGTGATCAAGACCTATGCCGACATTGCGCTGGCCAAATACGAGGATTCGCTGATCACCGCGCAGGCGCTCGACAAGGCCGTCGACGCGCTCATCGCCACGCCCTCGGCCGAGACGCTGAACGCCGCTCGCGAGGCCTGGAAAGCGGCGCGCATTCCTTACCAGCAGACCGAGGTCTACCGCTTCGGCAACAAGATCGTCGACGACTGGGAAGGCAAGGTCAATTCCTGGCCGCTGGACGAAGGCCTGATCGACTATGTCGCCAAGAGCTACGGCACCGAGTCGGACGAAAACGCGCTCTATACGGCCAACGTCATCGCCAACAAGGAGATCGAGATCAACGGCAAGAAGGTCGACGCCTCGAAGCTGACGCCCGAATTCCTCTCCGGCACGCTGCAGGAGGCCGGCGGCGTCGAGTCCAATGTCGCGACCGGCTATCACGCCATCGAATTCCTGCTCTGGAGCCAGGACCTGCACGGCACCGGTCCCGGCGCCGGCGAGCGTCCTTACACCGACTACGATCTCAAGGATTGCACCGGTGGCAATTGCGACCGCCGTGCGGAGTACCTGAAGTCGGCGAGCGACCTGTTGGTCTCCGACCTGCAAGAGATGGTCAACGACTGGAAGGAGGACGCGCCGCCCGAAAGAATCTCGTCGATGGCGAGCCGAACGCCGGCATCTCCACCATCTTCACCGGCATGGGCTCGCTCTCCTATGGCGAGTTGGCCGGCGAGCGCATGAAGCTCGGCCTGTTGCTGCACGACCCGGAGGAGGAGCACGACTGCTTCTCCGACAACACCTACAACTCGCATCTCTATGACGCCGTCGGCATCCGCGCCGCCTACCACGCCAGCTACACGCGTCTCGACGGCACCGTGGTTTCCGGCCCGTCGGTGGCCGACATGGTGAAGGCCGCCGATCCGGCGATCGACAAGGAACTGTCGGACAAGCTCGACGTCACGGTCGCCAAGATGGAGGCGATCAAGGCGCGCGCGCTGGCCGGCGAGGCCTATGACCAGCAGATCGCCGAAGGCAATGCGGAAGGCAACGCCACTGTGCAGGCGGCGATCGATGCGCTGATCGACCAGACCAAGTCGATCGAACGCGCCGTCGGTTCGCTCAAGCTCAACGCCATCGCCTTCGAGGGCTCCGACAGCCTCGATGCACCGGACAAGGTGTTCAAGTAGACTGTCGGGCAAGTACAGCCAAACGGCGCCGGTCCGGCGCCGTCAGCCAGAGCAAGTAAATGCTGATCTGCCATTGCAACATCATCACCGAAAAGGAGATCGAGCAGACGATCGTCGATCTGCTGGATGAAGATCCCTGGCAGCTTATCGTGCCGGCCAAGGTCTATCATGCCATGCGCAAGCGCGGTCGCTGTTGCGGCTGCTTTCCAAATGTGGTGGAAACGATCATTCGGGTCACCGAGAACTACCATGCCCGTTCAGAGGGGAGCGGCGCGGATATCGTTTCACACCTGGACCGCGTGAGAGGCTTGCGGGTCCAATACGGGAGCAGATTCCATGAAAGGCGAACCGCAGATCATCGAGCGGCTTAACGAAGCCCTGTTTCTGGAGCTTGGGGCCGTCAATCAGTACTGGGTCCACTATCGTCTGCTCGAGGACTGGGGCTACACGAAGCTGGCTAAGAAGGAGCGGGCGGAATCGATCGAGGAGATGCACCACGCCGACCGGCTGGTGGCCCGCATCATCTTCCTTGAGGGCCATCCGAACCTGCAGTCCGTCGCGCCGCTGCGCATCGGCCAGAACGTCAAGGAAGTGCTCGAATCCGATCTCGCCGGTGAGTACGACGCGCGCACCTCCTACAAGCGCTCGCGCGAGATCTGCCAGGAGGCGGGAGACTACGTGTCGATGAAGCTGTTCGAGGACCTTTTGTCCGACGAGGAGGGCCATATCGACTTCCTCGAGACGCAGCTCGACCTGCTCGCCTCGATCGGCGAGGAAAAATACGGCCAGCTCAATGCCGACTCGGCCAACGAGGCGGAGTAAGGACATGCGGGAATGCGGCGCCCCGTAGATTTCTCGCGCCGCGCGCGGCAGGCCGAAGTTGCTGGCCTGTCGCTTCAGAAGGACCCGCGAGACCGGATTTGTCGCGGGGTTTTGCTCCTGCTGGCAATCACGCTTTCTGCTTCGGCCACGGCCGGCGGGCCGGGGTCCGCGGGTCCTGCCGCCAGCCGCACCGATCTGACGGCGAAGGATCAGGCGCGCGTGCTGGCCGTTACCCGGCCGACCAAGGATTTCTCCAAGCCCGAGCCGTTCGAGCTGATGCAGGGCGGCGCCGGCACGTCCAGAAAGGACGTCAACCGCGACGCCTTCTCGCAGTCTTCCGCCAACATCTCTTTCGAGGAAGAGGCGACCTTCAAGCTTGGCAATGCGCTTTTCCGCAAGAACTGGGTGTCGTCGCCGTCTTCGACGCAGGCCTCCGACGGGCTCGGCCCGCTGTTCAACGAACGCGCTTGCCAGAACTGCCATTTGAAGGACGGTCGCGGCCGGCCCCCGGAAGGCGGCATCGGCTCCACGTCGATGTTCCTGCGGCTGGCGCGCGACGCAAGCAATGCCGAAGAGAGGGCAGCGCTCGCTGATCACAGGGTGCTGAACTTCCCCGATCCGGTCTACGGCTCGCAATTGCAGGATCTTGCCGTCCCCGGCCTCAAGGGCGAGGGCCGCATGCGCGTCGACTATGCGCAAGAGAAGGTGACGCTCGGCGACGGCTCCGTCGTTTCGCTGCGCAAGCCAACCTATACGGTCGAGGGCCTGGCCTATGGCCCGCTCGATCCACGCACCACGCTCTCGCCGCGGATGACGCCGCCGATGATCGGCCTCGGCCTGATCGAGCAGATTGCGCCTGCCGACATCCTCGCCCATGCCGATCCGGACGACCGCGACGGCGACGGCATTTCGGGCCGACCCAACATCGTGCGCGACGCGTTGAGCGGCGAACTGGCGCTTGGCCGCTTCGGTTGGAAGGCGCAGGCTGCATCGATCCGCCAGCAGGCCGCCGATGCCTTCGCCGGCGATATCGGCATCTCGACGCCGGAGGAGCCGAAGCCTTGGGGCGACTGCACGAACGCGCAAAAGGACTGTCTTGTCATGCCGAACGGCGTGCAGCAGCGCCTGGGCACGGCGGAAGCGCCGACCCCGGTCATGGACCTCGTCACCTTCTATTCGCAGAACCTGGCCGTGCCGGCGCGGCGCGATCTCGGCAAGCCGGACGTTCTTGCCGGCAAAAAGCAATTCTATGAGATGGGCTGCATTTCCTGCCACACTCCGAAATTCGTCACCATGCGCGGCACGCCCAATAAGGCGCAGGCCTTCCGGCTGATCTGGCCCTATTCGGACTTCCTGCTGCACGACATGGGCGAGGGTCTCGCCGACGGGCAGCGGGTCGGGGAAGCGAGCGGCAGCGAATGGCGCACGCCGCCGCTCTGGGGTATTGGCCTGACCGCGACAGTCAACGGCAACAGCTTTTATCTGCATGACGGGCGCGCCCGCACGCTCGGGGAAGCGATCCTCTGGCATGGCGGCGAAGGCCGGAAGGCGCGCGACCGCTTTGCCGCCGCAGCCGCGGCCGATCGCAATGCGCTGATCAAATTTTTGGAGTCGCTATGATGTCGAAACGCCTGGCAGCCGCGCTTGCCCTTCCCCTCCTGCTGGTGGCTGCTTGGCCTGCCTCGGCCGCGATCAAAACCTCCGATGTCATCGGTCGCGCCATCGACGGTTTTGTCCGACCCGCCTACGCCAGCCTCGACGATCATGCCGCGAGCTTGACCAAGGCGATGCGCCAGCTTTGCGCGGCACCTTCCGAGCAAAATCTCGAAGCGGCGCGCAGCGACTTCTCCGCCACGGTTGAAGCCTGGTCTGTGGCCGAGATCATCGCCTTCGGGCCGATCAAGGAGAACAACCGGCTGGAGCGCATGCTCTATTGGCCGGACCGCAAGAGCATCGGTCTCAGACAGGTGCAGGCGACGCTTGCCGCGAAGGATCCCTCCGCCACCGATCCCGCGCAACTGGCGGGAAAGAGCGTCGCCATGCAGGGGTTGGGCGCGCTGGAATACGTGCTGTTCGGCGACGGCGCAGAGGCGCTTGCCAAAAAGGATGAACCCTACCGCTGCGCCTATGGTGCGGCGGTCGCCGGCAACATCGAAGCGATTGCCGACGAGGTGCGCGACGCCTGGAGCCAGCCGGACGGCTTTGCCTCGCTTTGGGCCAATCCTGGTCCGAAGAACCCGCTCTACCGCGACGGCATCGAAGCGGTCACCGAACTGGTCGGCGTGTTCATCAACGAGCTGGAAATGATCCGCGACGTCCGCCTCAAGGGTTTCCTTGGCGCCAAGCCGGACGCCGACAAGCCGAAGCAGGCGATCTACTGGCGCTCTCAGAACACGGCGAATTCTCTGGCCGGGAATCTGTTCGGCATCGATCAGCTGTTCGAGGCTTCGAAGCTCGGGGATGCGCTGCCCGCCGATGCTCGGTGGATGGCGGAATCCATCCACATCCAGCTCACCAATGGCGTGGCGGCGGCGAAGTCCGTCACCGACCCGATCGACAAGGCGCTCGCCGATCCGGCGCCGCGCGATAAGCTCGAGCATTTCGCGCTGATCACCTCCAGCCTCTCGACCCTGATCGGCACCAGGATGACCGCCGAATTCGGCCTGACCGCCGGCTTTTCATCGCTGGATGGGGATTGATGCCGTGAGGACCGCGCTCATCGATCGCCGCGATTTCCTGAAGGCCGCGGGCGCCAGCTTCGCCGCCGCCAGCGCGCCGCGCGCCTGGTCGGATACGCTGGCAGTAGACGCCGTCTTTGCCACGGCCTTCGTCAAGCGCGACGGCAGCTTCGGCGCCGCGGTGCTCTCCGAGGCCGGCAAGATCCTGCACAGCATCGATCTGCCCGACCGCGGCCACGACGTCACCTTCGACCCGGTGTCGAAGCGCTCCGTCGTCTTCGCCCGCCAGCCCGGCACCTTCGCGGTGGTCTTCGACCATGCCGGCCACGCGAAGCCATTGACCATCGCCAGCATCGCTGGCCGGCATTTCTTCGGCCATGGCGTGTTCTCGTCCGACGGCGCGCTGCTCTATGCCACCGAGAACGATTTCGACAACGCCGCCGGCGTCGTCGGCGTCTATGACGCGAAGGCGAAATTCAACCGCATCGGCGAATTCCCGACCTATGGCATGGGGCCGCATGAACTGCTGCTACTCGGCGACGGCAGGACGCTCGCCATCGCCAATGGCGGCATCGAGACCCATCCGGATTACGGTCGCGCCGAGTTGAACATCGCGACGATGAAGCCCTCCTACACGCTGGTCGACCGTCTCACCGGCGACCTGATCGAAAAACACGAATTGCCGCCGGCGCTGCACCAGCTCTCGATCCGTCACATGGATCGCGACCAGGCCGGCACCGTCTGGTTCGGATGCCAGTATCGCGGGCCGGCGACCGACCGCCCGGCGCTGGTCGGTCGCGCCGCGCGCGGCAAGGAGCTCGAACTGCTGGAGATGCCGCAGGAGGTTCTATCCGGTTTTCGCAATTATATCGGCTCGGTCGCCGCCAATCCTGCCGCCGGCACGGTCGCCGTCACCTCGCCCGAAGGCAATTCGCTGGCTGTGATTGATGCCGCCAGCGGGCGCGTGGTCGCGACCCGATCGCTTGTCGAGGTTTGCGGTCTGGCCCCGGACGGCGCCGGTTTCATGGCGACGACGGGTGCGGGTGAGATTGTCGGCGAGGCCGGCACGGCGCGCTCCGAGCCCGACTTTGTCTGGGACAACCACATGCTGCGCATCGCGGCTGACGGAAGCAAAGCCGCTTAACATTTATGCGGCGTGGCCCTTGCGGCGGCGGGCCATGCCGGGCACAGGGAATGTGTTTTTGACCGACCACATGAAGCTGCCCATATGAAGCTGCTCGCCATCGACTGCGCCGCCAGTCTCTGTGCCGCCTGCGTCTATGACGCGGACGCGGGCATCGAGCTTGGCCGCCAGGTGCTCGATCTGGGCAAAGGCCATGCCGAGCACCTGATGGCCGTCATCGAGACTGCCCTGAAGGCCAGCGGGATCGGTTACCGAGGCTTGGGTGCC
Source organism: Mesorhizobium loti (assembly GCF_001510895.1). Taxonomy (GTDB): domain Bacteria; phylum Pseudomonadota; class Alphaproteobacteria; order Rhizobiales; family Rhizobiaceae; genus Mesorhizobium; species Mesorhizobium loti_A. The sequence goes on from NZ_LPWA01000024.1 coordinate 22,606, forward strand.
GTCGCCGTCTCGATCGGCCCTGGTTCCTTCACCGGCCTGCGCGTCGGCGTGTCCACCGCGCGCGGCCTGGCTTTGGCACTGAAGATCCCGGCCGTCGGCGTGACGACGCTGGAAGCGCTGGCGGCGGAAGCGGCAAATGCCTTCCCCGGCCGCCCCGTGCTTGCCGCGCTCGACGCCGGCCGCGAGGAGATCCATGCAGCTCTTTTCGACAAAGCGTTAGTGTTGACTTACGGTCCTGCGGTGACCACGCTTTCCGAAGCGACCGCAATGGCAGGCAAGGCGACCGCGGTTATAGCCGGCACCGCCGCGCCGCAGATTGCCGCGGCAGCAGGGCCCACCTTCGACATCGGGCCGGTCGCCGCCACGGCAGACATCGCGACCTACGCCCGGCTCGCCGCCGCCAAGGGGCCAGGCGAAAAGCCGAAGCCGCTTTATCTGCGCGGCGCCGACGCCAAGCCGCAGGCTGGTTTCATTTGCCGAGACAGGACCAGCCGAAAGGTCATGGTCCGGAAAAACAAAGCCGGAGTCCCCGAAAGCGGGGTTCAGGAGAAAAAGAGTCCTGATGCGCATACCTTTTCTTCGGCCGCGTCGCAGGGACTATGCGCTTGAGCCGCTGACGGTCGCCGACAGCGCTGCCGTTTCGGTATTGCATCGCGAGGATTTCGTCCGGCCCTGGACCGACGGCGAGTTCGCGGCGCTCCTCGAACAGGACACCGTGTTCGGCTACGCGGCGCGCGAGACCGGGCAGGGCGCAAAGCCTCCGGTCGGCTTCGTTCTGGCGCGGCTCGCGGCCGGCGAGGGCGAGATCCTGACCGTCGCGGTCGCCCGCGCGCATCGCCGCCAGGGCCTCGGCTGGCAGTTGATGGATGCCGTGCTGCGCGAATTGCACGCGCAGCGCGCCGAGGCGCTCTTCCTGGAAGTCGACGAGACCAATGCTCCGGCGATCGCGCTCTACCGAAGGCTGGGCTTTCGCCAGGTCGGTCAGCGTCCGAACTACTACCGGTCGACCGAGCATGGCCCGACCGGCGCGCTTGTCATGCGCCGCGATCTTCGCTAGCCAGAGGCGCGCATGATCCCGAAAATCGGGACCGATTTTCGGAAAGGATCATGTGCCAAGTAAGAGTGTTACAGCGTCCTTTGCGCGCCCGCGAGGGCGCGCGGCGCTGTAATGGCTAGGGCCGGAGCGAATGATCAAGAAATTGCGGATTTTCCTGGCGCTCGGCCTCGTCGTCGTCGGCTCGCTGGTGATGGTGCCGCTGCAGCTCCTTTCGATGAAGACCGGACTCTGGTCGGAGACGGTCGTTCTGAAAATCTGGCATCGCATGATCCTCAAGGCGCTCGGCATGCGCGTGCACGTGAAGGGCAAGCTGTCCAGGGAGCGTCCCTTGCTCATCGCGGCCAACCACATCTCCTGGACCGACATCATGGTGCTCGGCTCTTTTGTCGATGTGAAGTTCATCGCCCGGGCAGACATGGAAGGCTGGCCGCTGATCGGCATGCTGTCCAAGCTGCAGCGCACCGTCTTCATCGAGCGCGACCGCAAGCGCACCTCCGGCGACCAGGCGAGCGAGATCGCCAGGCGCATGGCCAAGGGCGATGCGATGGTGCTGTTCGCCGAGGGCTCCACCGGTGACGGCAATCTGGTGCTGCCGTTCAAGAGCACTTTGTTCGGCGCGGCCTCCATGGCGATCTCGGAAGGGGCCGCGGAACAGGTATTCATCCAGCCGGTGGCGATTGCCTACACACGCCTGCACGGCGTGCCGATGGGCCGCCGCCACCGGCCGATCGCCGCCTGGATCGGCGACCAGGATTTGATGCCGCATCTGAAGGGTCTGCTTGCCGAAGGCTCGCTCGATGCCGAAGTGCATTTCGGCGATCCGGTGCCGTTCTCCAAGGGTTCGAACCGCAAGGAAACGGCAAGATTGATGGAAGCGAAGGTGCGCGAGATGATGCAAGCCACGCTCGCCGATCCCGCTCCAAGCCGATGACCACCCAGAATCGTCTGTTTTTTGTCACGGAAAGGCGTTAGAAGCCGCCCGATGGAATTGAACACGATTGAAAGCCACGACGTCGGCACTGCGCCCGAGCACTCGGCCGGCACTGCACCGGCGGCGAAAAAAGTCTTCGTCAAGACTTATGGCTGCCAGATGAATGTCTACGATTCCCAGCGCATGACCGATGCTCTGGCTGCTGACGGCTATGTCGCGACCGACGCCGTCGAAGACGCCGATCTGGTGCTCCTCAACACCTGCCATATCCGCGAGAAGGCGGCCGAAAAGGTCTATTCCGAGCTCGGCCGCATCCGCGACATGAAGGCCGAGCGCGCCGAGGCCGGCCGCGAAATGCTGATCGGCGTCGCCGGCTGCGTGGCGCAGGCCGAGGGTGCCGAGATCATCCGCCGCGCGCCCGCGGTCGATCTGGTCATCGGCCCGCAGACCTATCACCGTTTGCCCGACGTGCTGGCGAGGGTGCGCGGCGGCGCAAAGATCGTCGAGACCGATTACGCCATCGAGGACAAGTTCGAGCATCTGCCGCAGCCGAAGCGCGCCGAGGTCGCCAAGCGCGGCGTCACCGCGTTTCTCACGGTACAGGAAGGCTGCGACAAGTTCTGCACCTTCTGCGTCGTGCCCTATACGCGCGGTTCGGAAGTCTCCCGGCCGGTGGCGCAGATCGTCGCCGAGGCCGAGCGCCTGGCCGAGGCCGGCGTGCGCGAGGTGACGCTGCTCGGCCAGAACGTCAACGCTTGGCACGGCGAGGGCGAAAACGGCGAGGAATGGGGGCTTGGCCGCCTGCTTTTCCGCCTGGCGGAAATCCCTGGCCTGGCGCGGCTGCGCTATACGACCAGCCATCCGCGCGACATGGATGACGAATTGATCGCCGCCCACCGTGACCTGCCGGCCTTGATGCCCTATCTGCATTTGCCAGTGCAGTCTGGCTCCGATCGGATACTCAAGGCGATGAACCGCAGGCACACGGCGCGCGACTATCTGGCGCTCATTGAGCGCATCCGCACTGCCCGCAGCGACATCGCCATGTCCGGCGACTTCATCGTCGGCTTCCCCGGAGAGACGGATGAGGATTTCGAGGCGACGCTCAAGCTGGTGCGCGACGTGAACTACGCCTCGGCCTTCTCGTTCAAATATTCGCCGCGCCCCGGCACCCCGGGCGCCGAGATGGACGGCCATCTGTCCGAGGCGGTGAAGGATGAGCGGCTGCAGCGCCTGCAGGCGGCGATCAACGAGCAGCAGCAGAATTTCATTGCCGGCCTGGTCGGCCGCACGGTCAGCACGCTGATCGAGAAGCCGGGCCGCCGTGCCGGCCAGAAGGTCGGCCGCTCGCCCTGGCTGCAGCCGGTTATTGTTGACGACAAGGCCGGTGGAATCGGTGACATTATTGACGTACGAATCACGAAGACAGGTCCAAACAGCCTGTTCGCCGAGTTGGCCTGAGTGCATGTCGCCCAAAAGTGCCCGCGGTTTTGGGACGACGACATGCATAGCCACAAGCCTCGGCAGATGAGGAGAGACGGTTGAGCGCTGCTGAACTGAAGAATCCGCCCCAGAACCAGACATCCGGGGCCTCCGACATGGCGCACATCGTACTGACCTTCGACAACAACAAGCTTGCCAGCGCCCTTTACGGCCAGTTCGACGAGAACCTGGCGAGGCTCGAGCAGAAGCTCGGCGTCGATATCCGCTCGCGCGGCAACCAGCTGGCCATCAAAGGGACGGCCTCGGCCGCCGAGCAGGCGCGCCGCGCGCTGGATACGCTCTATGGCATCCTGCAGAAGGGCGCCGACATCGGCCAGTCGGATGTCGACGGCGCCGTGCGCATGGCGATCGCCGCCGACGACCAGCTGACGTTGCCGACCATGGAGCGCAAGGGCAAGGTCTCCGCCGCGCAGATCGCGACGCGCAAGCGCACGATCTATGCCAGGTCGCTCAACCAGGACGCCTATATGCGCGCGCTGGAGCGCTCCGAGATGGTCTTCGGTATCGGCCCGGCCGGCACCGGCAAGACCTATCTGGCGGTGGCGCATGCGGCGATGCTGCTCGAGCGCGGCATGGTCGAACGCATCGTGCTGTCGCGTCCGGCTGTCGAGGCCGGCGAGCGGCTGGGCTTCCTGCCCGGCGACATGAAGGAGAAGGTCGACCCGTATCTCAGGCCCCTCTACGACGCGCTCTACGACATGATGCCGGCCGACAAGGTCGAGCGGGCGATCGCCGCCGAGGTGATCGAGATCGCGCCTTTGGCCTTCATGCGCGGCCGCACGCTGGCGCATGCGGCGGTGATCCTCGACGAGGCGCAGAACACCACGCCGATGCAGATGAAGATGTTTCTGACCCGTCTCGGCGAGAATTCGCGCATGATCGTCACCGGCGATCCGACGCAGATCGACCTGCCCCCCAACACCAAATCGGGCCTGGTCGAGGCGCTGCGCATCCTCGACGGCGTGCCGGGCATCGTCACCGTCCGTTTCAACGAGGGCGACGTGGTCAGGCATCCGCTGGTCGCCGAGATCGTCAAGGCCTATGACCGCGACGGCAAGTTGGCCAGGGGCCTCGGCGCCGAAAGCTGATCAAAAGGCCGCATGGCTGACAACACTCAATTTTCCGCCGGAACGCCGGTCGACATCGATATTTTCGTCGAGGCAGGCGACTGGCCCGCGGAGGCCGAGCTGACGCGCCTCGTCGATCGCGCCGTCGCGGCCGCCTTTGCCGAGACCGGCGCGAAGGGCGTTTCGGAGCTCAGCATCGTTTTTTCCGACGATGCCCATATCCAGACGCTCAATGCCGAATGGCGCGGCAAGGACAAACCGACCAACGTCTTGTCTTTCCCGGCTTTTTCCTTCCCCAAAGGCGGCAAGCTGCCGCCGATGCTGGGCGACATCGTGCTGGCCTCCGAGACGGTCGCACGCGAGGCTGTCCTGGAAGACAAGCCGTTGGCGAACCATATCACCCATCTCGTCATCCATGGCCTGCTGCATCTTCTGGGCCATGATCACGAGACCGACGCCGAGGCCGAGGCGATGGAAGCGATCGAGCGCGCAGCGCTTGCGAGGCTTGCCATTCCCGATCCCTACGCGTAACAGAAAAGACCAATTGACCTGATGGCGATGAACGACAAACCAGATACTGCCGCCCGTCCGGACGCCGGCAGTGCGGCCAAGCCTTCCGAGAAGTCGGAAGAGGGCTCCAGTCCGAGTATTTTGACCGGCAGCGTGGCCGCTGAGCCTTCGCATGCCGGTCCTTCGCTCTTCGATCGTGTGCTTGGCCTGTTCCGGCACCGCAACGGCACCAATTTGCGCGAGGAGATCGCCGATGCGCTCGCCGAGACGGCGAGCGACGCCGAATCCTTCTCGCCCGGCGAACGCGCCATGCTCAACAACATCCTGCGGCTGCGCGAAGTGCGCGTCGAGGATGTGATGGTGCCGCGCGCCGACATCGAAGCGGTCGAGATCACCACCAATCTTGGCGATCTGCTTGGGCTCTTCGAACGATCCGGCCATTCCCGCATGCCGGTCTATTCCGAGACGCTCGACGACCCGCGCGGCATGGTCCACATCCGCGACGTTCTCGCCCACATCACCAAGCTCGCCCGCGTCAAGAAGGGCCGCGCGAGCAGGAAGACCCCGGCGCCGACCGTTCTTGATCTCGCCCAGGTCGATCTTGGCCGCACCATCGGCGACCTCGACCTGATCCGCCCGGTGCTGTTCGTGCCGCCTTCCATGCTTGCTTCCGACCTGATGGGGCGCATGCAGACGACGCGCACCCAAATGGCGCTGGTCATCGACGAGTATGGCGGCACCGACGGCCTCGCCTCGCTGGAGGACATCGTCGAGATGGTGGTCGGCGACATCGAGGACGAGCACGACGACGACGAGCCGATGATCACCCAGGCCGGCGACGGCGTGTTCGTGGTCGACGGTAAGGCCGAGATCGACGAGGTCGCCAAGATGATCGGCGAGGATTTCGCCGCCGGCGAGCATGGCGAATATGTCGACACCATCGGCGGCATGATCTTCAACACGCTCGGTCGCGTGCCGGCCAGGGGCGAGGTGGTGCAGGCCATACCCGGCTTCGAGTTCCACGTGCTCGACGCCGATCCGCGCCGCGTCAAGCGGGTGCGCATCGTGCAGAGCCCGAAGGGCGAGCGGCAGCGCCGCCGCGCGGCGCGCACCGAGCAGGCCTGATATCGTCGCGTCATGCCGATCGACGACCCGTTCAAGCATGCCGTCCTCGGTTCCGGCGTCTTCTATCGAAATCCGCGCGCGGCTCTGGCCTGGCTTCAGGCTGCGTTCGGCTTCGAGCCGAGCATGGTGGTGAGCGATACGGATGGACGGCTCGTCCATGCCGAAATGCGGTTTGGCGACGGCTACATCATCGTCGATTCCGAATGGGCCGAGCACGTTGCCAGCCCCGCCTCGCTCAGCGGCAAGAACACGCAGTCGGTTTACATCCGCCTGAGGGAAAACCTCGACGCCCATTGCGAGCACGCGCGTGCGGCGGGGGCTGAAATTCTCGAAGAACCGGCCGACCATTTCTACGGCGAACGGCAATACCGCGCCCGCGATCCCGAAGGCCATGTATGGACCTTCACCCAGACCGTGCGCGTGGTACCTAAGGAGGAAGCGGAGCGGCTGAGCGGCTTGCGTATCGAAGGCTGGCATCGATAGCGCGACCGTGAATTAGGTTGCGCTCGTCCGGGTTTGGAGCAGGCGGCGCGGCCTGTTAAATCTCTGGCTCCCTGATTCGCGCGACTCGGAAAGCTAGACTGGGAAGCTATATGCAGCGCTTTGCCGGCCGGATAATTCTGCTATGGGGGTGGCGGCGATCGCTGGTGGCGTTTGTCGCGGGCGCGCTCGCGGTTCTCGCACAGGCTCCTTACGATTTCTTCGCCGTCTGCTTCGTCTCGTTCCCGGTGCTTGTCTGGCTGCTCGACGGCGCCACAGGCGAGGCTTCGGACGGGTGGCTGAAGCGCCTCAGGCCGGCCTTCGCCATCGGCTGGTGGTTCGGCTTCGGCTATTTCCTCGCCGGCCTCTGGTGGATCGGCCAGGCACTTCTGGTCGAGGCCGACAACTTTGCCTGGGCCTTGCCTTTCGCCGTTGTCGGCATTCCCTTGGCGCTCGCGTTTTTCTACGGCTTCGCGGCGGTCGTGGCGCGGCTGTTCTGGAGCAGCGACATCGGCCGCATCGCGGCGCTCGCCTTCGGCTTCGGCCTTGCCGAATGGCTGCGCGACTTCCTCTTCACCGGCTTTCCGTGGAACGCCGTCGGCTATGCCGCGATGCCGGTGCCGCTCCTGATGCAGAGCGTGTCGGTGACCGGCATGATCGGCATGAACGCGCTTGCCGTCTTCGTCTTTTCGCTCCCTGCTCTTGTCGTCGCGCGCCGGCATCTCAGGCTGGGCCTTGCCCTGTTCGCCATCCTTGTCGCCGCCCATGTCGGTTTCGGCTATTTCAGGCTCGCAAGCCCGGCTGAGCCGGCCACCCGCTCGATCGATGTTCGCATCGTCCAGCCGGCCGTCGATCTCAGCGAGAAATGGGATGCTTCGGTGCGCGACCGCATCTTCGCCACGTTGTTGGGGATATCGGGGAAAGCACCGGAACAAGGCCATGCCAAGCCGCAGCTGATCCTGTGGCCCGAAACATCCGTGCCGTTCCTGTTGACAGAGCGCCCGGACGCGCTGACGGCGCTGGGCGATATGCTGGGCGACGGGCAGATGCTGATTGCCGGCGTCGTGCGCGAGGAGGGCGGCACGGGCACTGCCGGCAGCCGCTATTACAATTCCGTGGTGGCGATCAACGACAAGGGCGAGATCACTGACGCCGTCGACAAGGTGCATCTGGTGCCATTCGGCGAATATCTGCCTTTTGCCGGTCTGTTCGAGCGTTTCGGCATCGGCCAGCTCGTCGCCGGACCGATGAATTTCGCCGCCGGCAACGAGCGGCATCCGATTGCGCTGCCGAACGGCCTCAGCGCCGTTCCGTTCATCTGCTACGAGGTCATCTTTCCCGACCTTGTGGCGGTTGACGCTGCGTCATCCGAACTTATTGTGAACGTCACCAACGACGCTTGGTTTGGCGACACGCCAGGCCCCTACCAGCACTTCAGGCAGGCGCAGATTCGCGCGGTGGAGAACGGGTTGCCATTGTTGCGTGCGGCCAACAACGGCATCTCCGCCGTTGTCGATTCGCGCGGGCGCATCGTCGATGCGCTTGCGGTCGACGCGCGCGGCGCCATCGACGCGCATGTGCCGATCTCTGGGTGCGCCCTCCTGTCCGCCGACCAGCGGCGCATTAACGGATTGCTGATCATGTTGCTGTTTGCCCTGACGGCCTTCACATTGAATGTAAGGCAGCGGCTACGGGTGAATTGACAGTCGGCACATTAGAAACTCATACTGTAACGCCTAAAATTTTCTCGAAGTCGGCTGGAGGGGTCTGTTGGGGCAGGTGGCTCCGGCTTCGTTTGGGCGGGAAAAATAGAAAAAGCCGGAAAAATTCGGCGAGGAAAAAATGACAGAAGAAAACAAGAAGAAGCCAAATCCGATCGACATCCATGTCGGGAGTCGTATTCGGTTGCGTCGCAATATGCTTGGAATGAGCCAGGAAAAGCTGGGTGAAAATCTCGGCATCACGTTTCAACAGATACAGAAGTACGAAAAGGGGACGAACAGGGTCGGCGCCAGCGTCTGCAGGCGATCGCCTCCATCCTGAGCGTTCCCGTCGCCTTCTTCTTCGAGGCGCCCCCGGTCAGGAGGCCGGGGCCGGCAATCGAGGATTCGCCGAGGACGCTCGATGGCCTTCGCCATCGAATTCTGCGGCAGCCCGGAGGGGCTTCAGCTCAATCGCGCCTTCGTCAAGATTCCGGACGTCAAGGTACGGCGCCGGATCATCGATCTCGTGAAGTCCCTTTCGCCGGACGATGCCGAGTGATTCCAGGCTCATGTCGCCGGCGGTGTCCTGCCGTCGGTGGCACAAGCCGATTGTGCCGATATTCATGCCAGATCCGTCGCGCCGCTTGACGAGTAGCGCCCGGCACCGCTAACACGTGGCGCGCCAAAATCGGCAGCCCTGCCGATCTTTTTTCAAGAGGGGACACCCGTGACGCGGCAGAACTATCTCTTCACCTCGGAATCCGTCTCCGAGGGCCATCCCGACAAAGTCTGTGACCGTATCTCCGACGAGATCGTCGATCTTGTCTATCGCGAGGCCAAGAAGACGGGCATGGACCCGTGGAAGGTGCGCGTTGCCTGCGAGACGCTGGCCACCACCAACCGCGTCGTCATCGCCGGCGAGGTCAGGGTTCCCGACACGCTGTTGAAGAAGGACAAGGCGGGCAACATCCTCAAGGATGCGTCGGGCCACCCGGTCGTCAATCCGACCAAGTTCAAGTCGGTCGCCCGCAAGGCGATCCGCGAGATCGGCTACGAACAGGCGGGCTTCCACTGGAGGACGGCCAAGATCGAGGTGCTGCTGCACGGCCAGTCGCCGGATATCGGCCAGGGTGTCGACAACGCCGCCGACCGCCAGGGCGAGGAAGGTGCCGGCGACCAGGGCATCATGTTCGGCTATGCCTGCCGCGAGACGCCGGACCTGATGCCGGCACCGATCTATTACAGCCATAAGATCCTCGAATTGCTCGCCGCCGCCCGCCATGAAGGCGATGGCGAGGCCGGCAAGCTCGGCCCGGATGCCAAGAGCCAGGTCACCGTGCGCTATGCCGACGGCAAGGCGGCGGAGGTGACGCAGATCGTCCTTTCAACCCAGCATCTCGATTCGAGCTGGGATTCCAAGAAGGTCCGCAAGGTCGTCGAGCCCTACATCATCGAGGCGCTTGGCGATCTCAAGGTCGCCGAAGACTGCAACTGGTACATCAACCCGACCGGCAAGTTCGTCATCGGCGGACCCGACGGCGACGCCGGCCTCACCGGCCGCAAGATCATCGTCGACACCTATGGCGGCGCGGCGCCCCATGGCGGCGGCGCTTTCTCCGGCAAGGACACCACCAAGGTCGACCGTTCGGCCGCCTATGCGGCGCGCTATCTCGCCAAGAACGTGGTGGCGGCCAAGCTCGCCGACCGCTGCACCATCCAGCTCTCCTACGCCATCGGCGTCGCCCAGCCGCTGTCGGTCTATGTCGACCTGCATGGCACCGGCAAGGTCGACGAGGCCAGGCTCGAGGATGCGTTGCGCAAGGTGATGGACCTGTCGCCGTCCGGCATCCGCCGTCATCTCGACCTCAACAAGCCGATCTACGCCAAGACCTCGTCCTATGGCCATTTCGGCCGCAAGGCCGGCCGCGACGGTTCCTTCTCCTGGGAGAAGACCGACCTCGCCAAGGCCCTCAAGGACGCGGTTTCCGATGCGATAGCCGCCTGACGGCGTCGCCAAACGTATCCATGGAGCCAAACGACAGGCCGAGCCGCGCGACCGAAGCTTTCTTTGGCCGCCGGCACGGCAAGGCCATTCGCCCGCAGCAGGCTGCGGCGCTCGAAAGCGGCCTGCGCACCTACAGGCTCGACCTGACGGCGGAGGCGCCGGCGGATCTCAAGACGCTGTTCGAGGCGGAGGTTTCTGCCCTTCAGCTTGAGATCGGCTTCGGCGGCGGCGAGCATCTCTTGCATCGCGCGACGGAGGCGCCGGCGACCGGCTTCATCGGCGTCGAGCCCTTCGTCAACGGCATGGCCAAGATGATGACGGCGCTCGACAAGCGTCCGCTCGCCAATCTGAGAGTCTATGACGACGACGCCACGCGCCTGCTCGACTGGCTGCCGTCGGCCTCGCTCGACGGCATCGACCTGCTTTATCCCGATCCCTGGCCGAAGAAGAAGCACTGGAAGCGGCGCTTCGTCAGCCCGGCCAATCTCGATCGCTTCGCCCGCGTGCTGAAGCCGGGCGGCAGATTCCGCTTCGCGTCCGATATCGACAGCTATGTGAATTGGACGTTGCTTAACTGCCGCGCCCACGGCGACTTCGCCTGGAAGGCGAGCGAGGCTGCCGACTGGCACCGGCCCTATGAGGGCTGGCCCGGCACACGCTACGAGGCGAAGGCCATCCGCGAAGGAAGGCGGCCTGCCTATCTGACCTTTGTCCGGAAGTAGCCCTGGAAATCTCGGGAGGGCCGCGAAGCGCCCCGGCCATCCGCCGCTCAGAAGCGGCCGATCTTGTCGAAGGCGGTCGGGTCGATGCCGAGCTTCTTCAGGTCGCTGCGGCGCGGCTTGCGGCCAGCCTCGATGGCTCGCTGCGGCGTATTGCATTTAGCACTACGGGCCGCTATGTTGCCGGCAAGGAGACATTATGGCCGCCCCAGTCGAACGTAAGGAATATCCGATCTCGATGCGCCTGCCGGAAGCGGACGTGGCGATGATTGATCGTGCCGCCACTCTCCGCGGCCGTTCCCGCACGGACTTCGTGCGCGATGCAGCCGTGCGTGCCGCCGAGGATGTGTTGATGGACAACCGTCTTATCCGCATGAGCCCGGAAGGGTTCGCGCAGTTTATGGAGGTTCTGTCAGCCCCGGCCGCTCCGGTTCCCGACATTGTGGAGTTGGCAAAGCGGCCCGCGCCCTGGGAAGCTGGTTACACAACGAAGCGCTAAGCCGTGGCCTTGTCGGCTCCCGAAACGCTCACCGCAGCCCATGACGTTTCCGAATTTTCCTGCGGGAAACCTACGCTTGATCATTGGCTGAAAACGCACGCCCTCTCCAACCAGGAGAAGGGTTTCACGGCCGTTCTCGTTGTCCAAGAAGCCAGCCGCGTGGTCGGATACTATGGTTTGGCGCCCACGGCGGTCGTGCCGTCGATCTTGCCCCGGTCGATTCGCACAGGGCAACCGCCGGATCCGGTGCCCTGTCTCCTCCTCGGCCAGCTTGCGACCGATACCGAATGGGCTGGGCTCGGCATCGGTACCGGCTTGGTGAAGCATGCCCTTCAGCGCTGCGTTCAGGCCGCAGAACTGATTGGCGGGCGCGCACTGATAGTCAATGCAATCGATGAGGAGGCGGCTCTATTCTGGCAGCGGCGGGGATTTATCCCAACGAAGGACGATCCCCTTGTCTTGTTTCGTTCGATCGCAGCAATTGCTGCGTCCCTCGTGGAAGCCCAAAGGGAAGGTTGAAGCGCTGCCATTCGGCGCGTTCGATGGTCAGGCCTCCGCAGGCCGCTTAGAAGCGGCCGATCCTGTCGAAGGCGGTCGGGTCGATGCCGAGCTTCTTCAGATCGCCCCGGCGTGGCTTGCGGCCGGCCTCGACGGCGCGCGATGCGGCTGCGGCGCTGCCGAACGTGGTTAGAAAATCACCGATTACGAAAAACAATCCGCGGTCCATCACAAACACCTTTCGCGCGCCACCGCGCGCGACCTTCTTTTTGCACCGCAGCATACATGGGGACGAGCGGGCTGGAATCACAGGGGCGCCGGCGCATGGCCGTCATGCTCCAGAGACAATGCTGATCCCGCTGCGGTGAAGTTTGGCCGGTGCTACCGTCAGGCTTGAAACGCCGGCCGGGATCGTCTATATCAGCTTCAAATTCTTGGTCGGTATGACGAAGAGTGGGTCCTCGCGGTCCCGCTCTTTTTTGTTACCTGCCGGCCGGAGCGACGAAGCGACAGGAATCTTATGACCGCAGCGGCAAGCGAAGCCGACGACCGTATCATCCGCGAAAGCGGCATCGATGCGCGCATTGCGCTGATCGTGCAGCCGGTGCTGAAGGCCATCGGCTTCCGCCTCGTGCGGGTGCAACTGACCGGACAAAACGGGCTGACGCTGCAGATCATGGCCGAGCGCGAGGACGGCACCATGACCGTCGAGGATTGCGAAGAGGTCAGCCGCGCGGTGTCGCCCGCGCTTGATGTCGAGGATCCGATCGAAAAGGCGTATCATCTCGAAGTGTCGTCGCCGGGCATCGACCGACCGCTGGTGCGCAAGGCGGATTTCGCCACCTGGACCGGCCACCTGGTCAAGATGGAGACGTCGGTCCTTATCGGCGATCGCAAGCGCTTCAAGGGCAAGATCGCCGAGGCGAACGCCGACGGCATCCTGCTGGAGCGCGACAAGGCGGCCTATGGCGAAGAGCCGACGGTGCGCGTGCCCTATGATGCGATTGCCGAGGCGCGGCTCGTGCTGACCGACGACCTCATCCGCGAAGCCCTGTCGAAGGACAACAGGGCCCGCAAGGAAGCAAAAAAAGCGCCGGGGCGAAGCGGAAGATGCCGCTGCCGGTGAAGGAAACGAAACAGAACAGGAAAGTTGATTGAGCTTTCGGGCCGCGTGCCCGCAGCGAGTCGGGAGAAAGACAATGGTTGTAAGCGCCAACAGGCTCGAGCTGCTGCAGATCGCCGATGCGGTCGCGCGTGAAAAGTCGATCGACAAGCAGATCGTCATCGCCGCCATGGCCGACGCGATCCAGAAGGCGGCGCGCTCGCGTTACGGTCAGGAAACCAACATCCGCGCCGACATCAATCCCAATACGGGCGAGATGAAGCTGCAGCGGCTGATGGAAGTGGTCGAGAAGGTCGAGGATTACGCGACGCAGATCGCCCTTTCCACGGCGCGCGAGCGCAACCCCGATGCCCAGCTCGGCGATTTCATCGCCGAGCAGCTGCCGCCGATGGATTTCGGCCGCATCGCCGCCCAGTCGGCCAAGCAGGTCATCGTCCAGAAGGTGCGCGAGGCCGAGCGCGACCGTCAGTATGACGAGTACAAGGACCGTATCGGCGAGATCGTCAACGGCACCGTCAAGCGCGTCGAATACGGCAACGTCATCGTCGATCTCGGCCGCGGCGAGGCGATCATCCGCCGCGACGAGCTGATCCCGCGCGAGAATTACAAGTATGGCGACCGCGTCCGCGCCTATGTCTATGACGTGCGCCGCGAGCAGCGCGGCCCGCAGATCTTCCTGTCGCGCACGCATCCGCAGTTCATGGCCAAGCTGTTCACCATGGAAGTGCCGGAAATCTACGACGGCATCATCGAGATCAAGTCGGTCGCCCGCGATCCGGGCTCGCGCGCCAAGATCGCCGTTATCTCGCGCGACTCCTCGATCGATCCGGTCGGCGCCTGCGTCGGCATGCGCGGCAGCCGCGTCCAGGCGGTGGTCGGCGAATTGCAGGGCGAGAAGATCGACATCATTCCGTGGTCGCCTTCGGCCGCTTCCTTCATCGTCAACGCGCTGCAGCCGGCGGAAGTCGCCAAGGTGGTGCTCGACGAGGACGCCGAGCGCATCGAGGTGGTGGTGCCGGACGACCAGCTGTCGCTGGCCATCGGCCGCCGCGGCCAGAACGTGCGCCTTGCCTCGCAGCTCACCGGCTGGGATATCGACATCCTGACCGAGCAGGAAGAGAGCGAGCGCCGCCAGAAGGAATTCGTCGAGCGTTCGGCGCTGTTCATGGAAGCCCTCGACGTCGACGAGATGGTCGGCCAGGTGCTTGCCTCCGAAGGCTTCACCAGCGTCGAGGAGGTCGCCTATGTCGATTCGGGCGAAATCTCCTCGATCGACGGCTTCGACGAGGACACCGCCTCGGAAATCCAGTCGCGCGCCCGCGAATATCTGGAGAAGATCGAGGCCGAGCATGACGAGAAGCGCAAGGCGCTGGGCGTCCAGGACGAGCTGCGTGAGATCCCCGGCATCACCACGGCCATGATGGTGACGCTCGGCGAGGACGGCGTGAAGACGATCGAGGACTTCGCCGGCTATGCCGCCGATGACCTGATCGGCTGGAAGGAGCGCAAGGACGGCGAGACCAAGGTTTATCCCGGCGTGCTCGCCGATCACGGCGTCTCGCGCGCCGATGCCGAACAGATGGTGCTGGCCGCTCGCAAGAAGGTCGGCTGGATTTCCGACGAAGAACTGGCCGCTGAAGACGTCGCGGCCGGCGAAACCGTCGGTGCGTGAGGTGACTACCAATCGCAGGGTCCGTGGACGAGATGAACGATCGCACCTGCATCGTCACGCGCAGGCAGGCCGAAGCGGATGAGCTGATCCGCTTCGTCGTCGGCCCGGATTCGGCCGTCGTTCCTGACATCAAAAGAAATCTGCCCGGCCGCGGTTGCTGGGTCACCGCTGATCGCCTACATATCGACAAGGCAGCGGCGAAGAACCTGTTTGCCCGCGCCTTCAAGGCGCAGGTCTCGGTTCCCGCCAATCTTGGCGATATGGTCGACGGGCTGCTTTCCCGATCCGCTCTGGGCATGCTGGGTCTTGCTCGCAAGGCCGGAGCGGTCGTTCTCGGCGCCGCCAAGGTAGAGGCTGCCGTGCGCGACGGGCAGGCGCTCTTCGTGCTGCACGCGGCCGAAGCCTCGGACGATGGCGTCCGCAAGATCACTCAGGCGCGGCGGGCGACCGTCCATCTCGGCGGCCCCGCCATCCTTGCCTACAAACTTTTCCCCGAGGCCGAGTTGAGCTTGGCATTGGGGGGTACAAATGTGATACATGCTGCCGTCCTCGCGCAGGACGCGGGTAAGGCGGTTGAGAAGCGCATGGTTGCGCTCGACCGGTTTCGGGGCGGAACCCCGGACGATTTGGCAATGCTTGCGGCCGTTGCTGACGAAGATGATGCCGCAGAGGATATGGAATGAGCGATACGAAATCGGGCGACGACAAGACGTTGAGCGTTACGCCGAAGAAGACCTTGACGCTGAAGCGCCCCGGCCTCGAGCAGGGCACCGTGCGCCAGAATTTCTCGCACGGCCGCACCAAGTCGGTCGTGGTCGAGACCAAGAAGCGCAAGTTCTCGCTGCCCGGCGACAAGCCGGAGCCTGTGGCGCCGTCCGTCTTCACGCCGAAGCCCGCCGCCGCGGCACCTGCGCCAGCCGTGCAGGAAGCGCCGAAGCGCCCCCGCCGCCGGAACGCTCTGGCATGGTGTTGAACGAATTGTCGCGCGGCGAGATGGAAGCGCGCCGCAGGGCGCTCGAAGGCTCCAAGCGCGTGAGATCGAGGATCGCCAGCGCGCCCAGGAAGAGAGCAAGCGCCGCGCCGAGGAAGAAGAACGCCGCAAGCGCGAGCGTGAGGACTCCGCGCGCCGTCAGGCCGAGGAAGAAGCGCGCCTCCAGGCCGAGGCCGAGTCCCGCCGCCGGGCAGAGGAAGAGGCCCGCCGCCGCGCGCCAGTGGCTGCCGATCTCGCCACCGCCGATGACGAGGAGGAGGCCAAGCCGAGGCGTACTGGTGCTGGTGGCGGTGCCGCCGGTGCGCCGGCCCGCCGCGTTGCCACGCCCGAAGTGGCACGCCCGGCAAAGCCCACCAAGGGCGAGGAAGACCGCCGTCGCGGCAAGCTGACGCTGAATTCGGCGCTGTCGGACGAGGATGCCCGCGGCCGTTCGCTGTCGTCGATGCGCCGCCGCCAGGAGAAGTTCAAACGCGCGCTGCACAACGAGCCGCGCGAGAAAGTCATGCGTGAAGTGATCCTGCCCGAAACCATTACCATCCAGGAATTGGCGCAGCGCATGTCCGAGCGCGCCGTCGACGTGGTCAAGTTCTTCATGAAGCAGGGCCAGATCTTGAAGCCGGGCGACGTCATCGACGCCGACACGGCCGAGCTGGTCGCTTCCGAATTCGGCCATACGGTTCGCCGCGTCGCTGAGTCGGACATCGAGGAAGGCCTGTTCAACATCGCCGACCGTGCGGAGGATCTGGTGTCGCGTCCGCCGGTGGTGACCATCATGGGCCATGTCGACCACGGCAAGACCTCGCTGCTCGACGCCATCCGCAACGCCAATGTCGTCTCCGGAGAGGCCGGCGGCATCACCCAGCATATCGGCGCCTACCAGATCGAGAAAAACGGTCAGAAGATCACCTTCATCGACACGCCCGGCCACGCCGCCTTCACGGCGATGCGCGCCCGCGGCGCCCAGGTGACCGACATCGCCGTGCTGGTGGTGGCGGCCGACGACAGCGTGATGCCGCAGACGATCGAATCGATCAATCACGCCAAGGCGGCTGGCGTCCCGATCATCGTGGCGATCAACAAGATCGATAAGCGTGACGCCGACCCGCAGAAGGTGCGGACCGAGCTACTGCGCCACGAGGTGTTCGTCGAATCGATGGGCGGCGAGGTGCTGGACGTCGAGGTTTCGGCGACCAAGGGCACCAATCTCGACAAGCTCTTGGAAGCGATCCTGCTGCAGGCCGAAGTCCTCGACCTCAAGGCCAATCCCGACCGCACCGCCGAAGGCGCGGTCATCGAGGCGCAGTTGGACAAGGGCCGCGGTCCTGTCGCCACCGTGCTGGTGCAGACCGGCACGCTGATGCCCGGCGACATCATCGTCGCCGGCAACGAGTGGGGCCGTGTTCGCGCGCTGGTCAACGATCGCGGCGAGCATGTGCCGGAAGCGCCGCCGGCGATGCCGGTCGAAGTGCTCGGCCTCCAGGGCACGCCGCAGGCGGGTGACCGCTTCGCCGTCGTCAACAACGAGGCGCGCGCGCGTGAGATCACCGAATATCGCCAGCGCCTTGCGCGCGAGAAGGCGGTGGCCAAGCATGCCGGCCAGCGCGGCTCGCTCGAGCAGATGATGTCTCAGTTGCAGACGAGCGGGCTCAAGGAATTCCCGCTGGTCATCAAGGGCGACGTGCAGGGCTCGATCGAGGCGATCAACGCCGCGCTGGAAAAGCTCGGCAACGACGAGGTGCGCGCGCGCATCGTCCATGCCGGCGCCGGCGGCATCACCGAAAGCGATGTCTCGCTCGCCGAGACCTCCGGAGCGGCGATCATCGGCTTCACGTCCGCGCCAATGCGCAGGCGCGCACCGCTGCAGCCGCTGCCGGGATCGAGATCCGCTATTACTCGATCATCTACAACCTCGTCGACGACGTGAAGGCGGCACTCTCCGGCATGCTCTCGCCGGAGCGGCGCGAGACCTTCATCGGCAATGCCGAGATCCTCGAGATCTTCGACATCAGCAAAATCGGCAAGATTGCCGGCTGCCGTATCACCGAGGGCAAGGTCGAGCGCGGCGCGGGTGTCCGCCTGATCCGCGACAACGTCGTCGTCCACGAAGGCACTCTGAAGACGCTCAAGCGCTTCAAGGACGAGGTTTCGGAAGTGCCGGTCGGCCAGGAATGCGGCATGGCCTTCCAGAACTACGAGGACATGCGCGTCGGCGACGTCATCGAGTGCTTCCGCGTCGAGATGGTGAGCAGGACGCTCTAAATTCGGATATACTTGCCGAATGACCCGGGTGGCGGCCGAAAGGCTGCCGCCCAGACCCCCATGCACATTGAGACATGTGGCGCGGTCCCATCCCGCGCTTCACGATTTCAGGACCGAAGAAAATGTCCCGTCCGACACCATCAGGCCCTTCCCAGCGCATGCTGCGCGTCGGCGAGCAG
Organism: Mesorhizobium loti; assembly: GCF_001510895.1. Classification (GTDB taxonomy): domain Bacteria; phylum Pseudomonadota; class Alphaproteobacteria; order Rhizobiales; family Rhizobiaceae; genus Mesorhizobium; species Mesorhizobium loti_A. The sequence goes on from NZ_LPWA01000024.1 coordinate 40,927, forward strand.
GTGCGCCATGCGCTTTCCGAGACCCTGCAGCGCGGCGAGATCATCGACCCGGTGATCGAGAACAGCGTCGTCTCGGTTTCGGAAGTGCGAATGTCACCCGACCTCAAGATCGCCACCGCATTCGTCTCGCCACTCGGCGCCGGCGATGCCGGTTCCGTGGTCGAGGCGCTCAACAGACACGCGAAATTCATCCGTGGCCGCGTCTCCGGTGCGCTCAGGCAGATGAAATACATGCCGGAGTTTCGTTTCCGGCTCGATACATCCTTCGACAATTTCGCCAGGATCAACGAATTGCTGAAGTCGCCCGAAGTCGCGCGCGATCTCGGCCCTGACGATCAGAATAAAAACAACGACAAGGACGAGGAATAAGTGGCGCGGCGCGGCAAGAAGAAGGGACGGCCGGTTTCCGGCTGGGTGGTGCTGGACAAACCGGCCGGCATGGGCTCGACCGAGGCGGTCTCCAAGATCAAATGGCTGTTCCAGGCGGAGAAGGCCGGCCATGCCGGCACGCTCGATCCGCTGGCCTCCGGCATGCTGCCGATCGCGCTCGGCGAGGCGACCAAGACCGTGCCTTACGTGCAGGATGGCGCCAAGATCTACCGCTTCACCGTCGCCTGGGGCGAGGAGCGCTCGACTGACGACCTCGAAGGCCCGGTGACGAACAGCTCCGCCCGGCGCCCGTCCGAGGCCGAGGTGAGGGCGCTGCTGCCGAAATACACCGGCGTCATCATGCAGACGCCGCCGCAATTCTCGGCCATCAAGATCGCCGGCGAACGCGCCTACGACCTTGCCCGCGACGGCGAGACGGTCGACATCCCCGCGCGAGAGATCGAGATCGGCCGCTTGGACATTGTCGAGCATGCTGCCGACAAAACCGTCTTCGAAGTCGAATGCGGCAAGGGCACCTATGTGCGCTCGCTGGCGCGCGACATGGGCCGCGATTTGGGCTGCTTCGGTCACATCGCCGAGCTGCGCCGCGTCGAGGTCGAGCCTTTCACGGCAGAGGACTTTGTCACCGTCTCCGAGCTCGAGGCGGCGCGCTTCGGCGGCAAGACTGACGACGATACGGGCGAAGAGGCTCCAATCGATTTCGACGCCATCGACGCTCTGCTGGTTGACACCGCCGCTGCCCTCGATTGCCTGCCGCAGGTTGCGGTCAGCGACGACGCGGCAACGAAGATCCGCCTCGGCAATCCGGTCATCATCCGTGGCCGCGACGCACCGGTCGAGGCCGAGGAGGCTTGCGCCACCGCGCGGGGCAAGCTCGTCGCCATCGGTGCCATCGAGCAGGGCATGTTCAAGCCCAAGCGGGTCTTTGCCGGGTAGTAGCGCTCGGCTAATCTCGGGTCGACGGTTGCGCCCCGAGGAGATCATGGCCCAGAGGAATCATGGCAAAGGCTGATACCGCCAGGACACGGGCGCCGCTGAAACCCGCCGGCCGCCGGTCGGGGCATCGCCGGGCACGCTGATCGCCGATCCGGCGGCGCGGCGCAGCGAGCTCAGGCTGACGCTGATCTCGCCCGAAAATTCAAGACCATCGACAATGCCAGCATTGACGATCTCAACACCCACTGCGACCGCTGGCCTGTCGTCTGGCTCGACTGCACCGGACTTGCCAACATCCCGCTGATCGAGGAGATCGGGCGGATCTTCAACCTGCATCCGCTGGCCCTGGAGGACGTCGTCAACACCGGCCAGCGGCCGAAGGTGGATTTCTTCGAGGATCACGCCTTCGTCGCAATGCGCATGATCGACGACGTCACCGCCCATCGCTACGAGCAGATCGCGGTGTTTTTCGGCAAGAACTTCGTCGTCACCTTCCAGGAGCGCGAGGGCGACCCGTTCGATCCGGTGCGCAAGCGCATCGCGGCGGCCATGCCCAACCGGCTGCGCTCGCGCGACGCCGACTATCTGGCCTACGCGCTGATCGATGCCATCGTCGACAGCTATTTCCCGCCGATCGAGGCGGCGAGCGAACAGGTCGACGGCATCGAGGACCAGATGCTGAACACGCCGCACAAGCACCAGATGCGGCAGCTTCACGAGTTGCGGCGCGACGCCAACGTGCTGAAGGGCGTGCTGTGGCCGATGCGCGATGCGCTGGCGACGCTGATCCGCAACGACGTGCCCTTCGTGAAGGCCGAGACCAAGATCTTCTTCAACGACACGCTCGACCATTCGCTGCGCCTGATCGAGCTGGTCGAGAACCAGCGTGATATGCTGACCGGCCTGATCGAAATGCACCTGTCGCTGACCCAGGCGCGCACCAACGATGTCATTTCCTATCTGACGATCGTGTCGGTGATCTTCATGCCGCTCACTTTCCTCGTCGGTGTCTGGGGCATGAATTTCGAGCCGGAAAGCTCGCCCTGGAACATGCCTGAGCTGAAGTCTTATTATGGCTACCCGGCGGCACTGTTATTCATGCTGGTCGTCGCGGTCGGGCTCGTCGCCTTCTTCAAATGGAAGAAGTGGCTGTAGCAGCAGAACCCTCTGTTTTTGCGACAAGACCTGCGACAAGCCGGCTTGACAATTAGGCTGGCGTTTTGCCGGAAATTGCACTATATGCGCCGCAGCTTCGCGCCTTGACGCGTTGCTTGCACCGGCCCCTGCTGGACGACATCCCGGCTGAGGGCGTCCCGTTTCCTCGAACAGATAAGGAAAAACACGATGTCGATTACTGCCGATCGCAAGAAGGAATTGATGACCGAATTCGCAACCGCCAAGGGCGATACCGGATCCCCGGAAGTCCAGGTTGCCATCCTTTCCGAGCGCATCAAGAACCTGACGGAGCACTTCAAGGACCACAAGAAGGATAACCATTCCCGCCGTGGCCTGCTTGCTCTCGTCTCCCAGCGCCGCAGCCTGCTTGATTACCTCAAGCGCAAGGACGACGCGCGCTATCAGACGCTGATCGACAAGCTCGGTCTGCGTCGCTAACGAATTGACCGGCGGGCTCTCTCTGCGGAGGGCCCGCCGGTCGCGCATTGGCGCATCGGATGGTCCGGTGTTCCGATGCTGAAAACGAAATTTGCATTCGCGCATGGCGCGTTCCGGAAACAAGGGTTTTCGGCGTCATGCGCAAGGCCGGCCCGACCGGTCGGCCAGACCCGGTTCCGGGAGTGCAGAGGGCAACTCGGAACCGCCCATGGACGGTCATGGGGCAGGATTGCAGGATGCTCGCTCGGCTGTTGCCGGACCTATCGAGCTTCCCGTTGTCTTGCCCGTGGCTGCCCGAAGGAAGCCAGGGAAGGGATGATCCGCGACCGTTGAGACGGCGTGGCCCTTTCCGCATATGAAGGACAAGATATGTTCAATCATCACAAAGTGGAAATCGAATGGGGCGGCCGTCCGCTCATCCTGGAAACCGGCAAGATCGCCCGCCAGGCTGACGGCGCTGTGCTCGCCACCTATGGCGAGACCGTGGTTCTCGCCACCGTCGTTTCGATGAAGGAGCCGAAGCCCGGCCTCGACTTCTTCCCGCTCACCGTCAACTACCAGGAAAAGACCTACGCCGCCGGCAAGATTCCGGGCGGCTATTTCAAGCGCGAGGGCCGTCCGAGCGAGAAGGAAACGCTGGTTTCCCGCCTGATCGACCGCCCGATCCGCCCGCTCTTCGCCGACGGCTACAAGAACGACACCCAGATCGTCGTCACCGTCGTCCAGCACGATCTTGAAAATGATCCGGACATCCTGTCGATCGTCGCCACCTCGGCCGCGCTCACGCTCTCCGGCGTGCCCTTCATGGGCCCGATCGGCGGCGCCCGCGTCGGCTACATCAACGGCGAATATGTGCTCAACCCGCATATCGACGAGATGGAGGAATCGAAGCTCGACCTCGTCGTCGCCGGCACCGCCGACGCCGTGCTGATGGTCGAATCCGAGGCCAAGGAGCTGAGCGAGGACCTGATGCTCGGCGCCGTCATGTTCGGCCACAAGAGCTTCCAGCCGGTGATCGATGCGATCATCAAGCTGGCCGAGGTCGCCGCCAAGGAGCCGCGCGACTTCACCGCTCCGGACTATTCCGAGCTCGAAGGCGAGATGCTGAAGATCGTCGGCGACGAGCTGCGCGAGGCCTACAAGATCACCGACAAGCAGTCGCGTTACGCCGCCGTCGACGCCGTCAAGGCGAAGGTCAAGGCAGCGTTCGCTCCGGCCGAGGGCGAGGAAGCCAAGTACGCTTCCGAGCAGATCGGCAGCGTCTTCAAGGAGCTCCAGGCCAAGGTCGTGCGCTGGAACATCCTCGACACCGGCTCGCGCATCGACGGCCGCGACCTGAAGACCGTCCGCAAGATCGTCTCCGAGGTCGGCGTGCTGCCGCGCACCCATGGTTCGGCGCTGTTCACCCGCGGCGAGACCCAGGCGCTGGTCGTCGCCACGCTCGGCACCGGCGAGGACGAGCAGTATGTCGATTCGCTGACCGGCATGTACAAGGAGAAGTTCCTCCTTCACTACAACTTCCCGCCCTATTCGGTTGGTGAAACCGGCCGCATGGGCTCGCCGGGCCGCCGCGAGATCGGCCATGGCAAGCTTGCCTGGCGCGCCATCCGCCCGATGCTGCCCTCCGCCGACCAGTTCCCCTACACGCTGCGTGTCGTCTCGGAGATCACGGAGTCCAACGGCTCGTCCTCGATGGCGACCGTCTGCGGCACCTCGCTGGCGCTGATGGATGCCGGCGTGCCGATCGCCAAGCCGGTTGCCGGCATCGCCATGGGCCTGATCAAGGAAGGCGAGCGCTTCGCGGTGCTCTCCGACATCCTCGGCGACGAGGACCACCTCGGCGACATGGACTTCAAGGTCGCCGGCACCGCCAACGGCGTCACCTCGCTGCAGATGGACATCAAGATCGATGGCATCACCGAGGAGATCATGGGCATCGCGCTCGGCCAGGCCAAGGACGGCCGCCTGCATATCCTCGGCGAGATGGCGCATGCGATCTCCGGCGCGCGCGCCGAGCTTGGCGAGTTCGCGCCGCGCATCGAGGTCATGCACATCCCGACCGACAAGATCCGCGACGTCATCGGCTCCGGCGGCAAGGTGATCCGCGAGATCGTCGAGAAGACCGGCGCCAAGATCAACATCGAGGACGACGGCACGGTCAAGATCGCTTCGGCGAACGCCAAGGAGATCGAGGCGGCGAAGAAGTGGATCCACACCATTGTCGCCGAGCCGGAAGTCGGCGAGATCTACGAGGGCACCGTCGTCAAGACGGCCGACTTCGGCGCTTCGTCAACTTCTTCGGCCCGCGCGACGGCCTCGTCCACATCTCGCAGCTCGCCAACGAGCGCGTCGCCAAGACCTCCGACGTCGTCAAGGAAGGCGACAAGGTTTGGGTCAAGCTGATGGGCTTCGACGAGCGCGGCAAGGTTCGCCTGTCGATGAAGGTCGTCGACCAGGCGACCGGCAAGGAGATCGTTCAGGAGAAGAAGAAGCCGGAAGGCGAGGAAGACGCCGCCTGATCTGCGTTACCAGAGCATGATCCCGAAAAGTGGAATCCGGTTTTCGGAAAAGATCATGCCCAAACAAACAGATAGAGCCCCATCCCGATTTCATCGGGATGGAACAAGGCTCGGGATAATCGAGACGGGCGCGCCGCAAGGTCCGCCCGTTTTTGTTTGAAGAGTTGTGTGAATGGCCTCAGAGCCGCTGAAGACGCTGTTTTTTCCGTTCGAGGCCGAGGCGCTCCCTTTGCCGCGAAAGGATGCTCGCGTGCTGTTCCTGGGTGCCGAGCCCGGCTTCCGCTTGCCTGCCGGCTTCGACGCCGGGCTGCGTCTCGTGCAGGGCTTCCGGCCGCATTTTCGCGCCCTGCAGGCGGCCGGCTATACAGTCACGCCGCGGGCGGAAGGGTCCGGCTTCGACGCGGCCCTGGTGCTGGCCGGCCGGCATCGCGGCCAGAATGAGCTGCGGGTCGCGCAAGCCATCGAGCGCGTGGCGCCGGGAGGGCTGATCGTCGTCGCCGGCGGCAAGGACGATGGCATCGACAGCCTGCGCAAGCGCATCGACGCGCTGGTATCGCTTGAGGCGCACCTGCCGAAACATCACGGCGTCGCCTTCTGGTTCCGCCAGGCCGGCATGGACGCGGCCCGGGCGCTTCGCGCCGCCAACCCCGACCTCGTCGTCGAAGGACGCTTCCGCACCGCGCCCGGCATGTTTTCGTTTGATCGGATCGACGCCGGCTCCAAGCTGCTCGCCGCGCACCTGCCCGACGGTCTCGGCGGCAACGTCGCCGATTTTTGCGCCGGCTGGGGCTATCTGGCGGCGGAGGTGGCGGAACGTTCGAGGGGCCTCTCCGGTCTCGACCTCTACGAAGCGGATTTCGAAGCCCTGGAAGCGGCCAGGATCAATGTCCACGCTGATCCAGCGCCACGTTTCTTGTGGACCGATCTGCTGACCGAAACCGTCGAACGACGCTATGACGCAGTCGTCATGAACCCGCCTTTTCACAGCGGCCGGGCGGCGGAGCCGGGCATCGGCGCCGACATGATCCGCGCGGCGTCGAAGGCGCTGAAGCCAGGAGGGCGGCTGGTCATGGTCGCCAATCGCCAGCTTCCTTACGAGGAGGTGCTGGCGGCCACGTTCTCCAGCCACGCCGAAGTCGCGCGCGACGGCATGTTCAAGGTGTTTTCGGCGCGGCGCTGAGGCGGTTACTGCAGGCTGACGAGGCGTGCTGGTTCGCGCGTAGTGTGGGCGGGTCGCGTCTGGCCGAGCTCGATCTTGAGCGGCGCAGGACGTCCGAACAGATAGCCCTGCACCACCTCGCAGCCGGCGGCTCTGAGCAGCGTTGCCTGGTTCTCGGTCTCGACGCCTTCGGCGATGATGCCGACGCCCAGCGCCCGCGACAGCCCGACGATGGTCGAGACCACGGCGCCCGAGCTGGAGTCGGTGTCGATGCGGCTGACGAAGGAGCGGTCGATCTTCAGCTTGCCGAACGAGAAGTCGATCAGATAGCTCAGATTGGAGTAGCCGGTGCCGAAATCGTCGACGGCCACCGAGATGCCCATATCGGCGAGCTGCTTGAGGATGACGGCCGCGCGGTCGCGGTCCTGCATCATCGCCGTTTCGGTGACCTCGAGCTCCAGCCGCGACGGCTTGATGCCGGTCGATGCCATCGTCTCGCGCACGATGCCGACGAAGTCCTTGGTCATGAACTGGACCGGCGAGATGTTGACGGCGACGAAGCAATCCTGTGGCAGATACTGGGCGTCGCTGCAGGCCTTGCGCAGCACCCATTCGCCGATCGGGTTGATCATGCCGGTTTCCTCGGCGATCGGAATGAACTCCATCGGCGGGATCATGCCGCGTTCCGGATGCTTCCACCGGATCAGCGCTTCGTAGCCGACGACACGGCCGCTCGGCAGGTCGAATTGCGGCTGGTAGTGGAGACTGAAGTCGCCGCGGTCGAAGGCGGTCTTCAGCTCGGATTCGATCCATTGCCGGTAGTCCGCCACCCGCCCCATATCGGCATGGAAAACCGACCAGTTGCCGATGCCGCTTGCGCGCGCATTCTGCAGCGCCAGGTTCGAGCGGCGAAGGACGAGCACCGGATCGACGCCGTCCTTCGGCATTGCCACGATACCGACGGACATGCTGACGGACTGCAGGTGCGTCTGGAGCTGGTAGGGTTCCATCATCTCGTTGAAGAGTTTTTCGAGGAACCGTTCGAGCGATCCACGGATCTCGCGGTCCGGCAGCAACACGGCGAATTCGCCGGCGCCGAGCCGCCCGATTACGGCATCCTCCGGCATGCTCTCCTTCAGCCTTTTGGTGAAGGCGCGGATCAACTCGTCGCCATGGCTGTAGCCGATGGCATCGTTGATCTGCTTGAAGCGGTCGATGTCGACGTCGATCAAATAGACCGGTTCGCCGGTCTCTATCGTTTCCGCTGCCGCCGCCGCCACCTTTCCGACGATCGCCTGGCGCGTCAGCAGGCCGGTCATCTTGTCGAAATGCGTCTCCTTGAAGACATATTCGGCCGATTCATCAACGCCTGCGAAGAAGGACATGGCGGCGCCGCCGGCGGAAAGGGCGCACAACGCGGCGATAATGCCCGCCATCGTCTCAGCAGACATGCCGGCCAGGCCGTCACCGAAGCCGAAGCGCAGCCCCCAGAGCCCGAGGATAAAACTGCCCATGCCCGAGCTGGCGATGGTGATCAGCCGGAACAGCGGTGTTCGCTTCGGGTTGCTGACTGGAGGCATGCAAGGTCCCTGAACTACAGGGCCTTCTAGCGGATCTCTCCTTAAAATGAGTTTCCGCCGATGAATCCAATTTTACTGGAAAGTATTTTTTGCGTTAGCGAATTATTCGCGGTCGCCGCCGTTCTGCTTCAGTTCCTCGAGGGCCGGCATGGAGACGATGTGATAGCCGGAATCGACATAGTGGATCTCGCCGGTGACCCCGGAAGACAGGTCGGAGAGCAGGTAGAGCGCCGAGCCGCCGACCTCGTCGATGGTCACCGTGCGCCGCAGCGGGGAATTGCGCTGCTGATAGGAGAACATATGGCGCGCGTCGGATACGCCGGAACCGGCGAGCGTCCGCACCGGCCCCGCCGAGATGCCGTTCACCCGGATGCCGCGCGGGCCGTAGTCATTGGCGAGATAACGCACGCTCGCCTCGAGCCCGGCCTTGGCGACGCCCATCACGTTGTAGTTGGGCATGACCCGCACCGACCCGGCATAGGTCAGCGTGATCATCGAGCCGCCGTTCCGCATCAGCGCGGCGGCATTGCGGGCGACCTCGGTGAAGGAATAGCAGGAGATCACCATGGTGCGGACGAAGTTGTCGCGGCTGGTGTCGGCGTAGAGGCCCTTGAGTTCGTTCTTGTCGGAAAATCCGATGGCATGGACGACGAAATCCAGCCCGTCCCAGGCCTTGCCGAGCGTCTCGAAGGTGGCGGTGACAGAGGCGCTGTCCTCGACGTCGCAAGGCACGACCAGCGAAGCGCCGAGCTTTTCGGCAAGCGGCTTGACCCGCCGCCCGAAGGCATCGCCCTGGTAGGTGAAGGCAAGTTCCGCCCCGTGTTCGGACAATTTCTTGGCGATGCCCCAGGCGATCGAATGATCGTTGGCGACCCCCATGACAAGCCCGCGCTTGCCCTTCATCAACCCGTCCATAAAAGGCAGATCCTTATGCGGAATAACGCTGGAAAATCAGCGTTGCGTTGGTGCCACCGAAACCGAAGGAATTGGACAAAACGGTGTCGATCTTGGCGTTGTCGATGCGCTCGCGCACGATCGGCATGCCCTCGAATTCCGGATCGAGCTCTTCGATATGGGCGCTCTCGCCGATGAAGCCACCCTGCATCATCAGGATCGAGTAGATCGATTCCTGGACCCCGGCGGCACCGAGCGAATGGCCGGTCAGCGACTTGGTCGAGGTGATGAACGGCATCTTGTCGCCGAACACCTCGCGGATGGCGCCCATCTCCTTGGAATCGCCGACCGGCGTCGAGGTGCCGTGCGTGTTGATGTAGTCGACTGGCGAAGACACCGTGGCAAGCGCCTGCCGCATGCAGCGCACCGCGCCTTCTCCCGAAGGAGCAACCATGTCGTAGCCGTCGGAGGTGGCGCCGTAGCCGACGACCTCGGCATAGATCTTGGCGCCGCGCGCTTGGCGTGCTCGAGCTCTTCCAGCACCAGGACGCCCGCGCCGCCGGCAATGACGAAGCCGTCGCGGTTGACGTCATACGCGCGCGAAGCGGCCGATGCTTTGTCATTGAACTTCGACGACATGGCGCCCATGGCGTCGAACAGGTCCGACATCGTCCAGTCGAGATCCTCATGGCCGCCGGCGAACATCATGTCCTGCTTGCCCCACTGGATCAGCTCATAGGCATTGCCGATGCAATGCGCCGAGGTCGAGCAGGCCGACGAGATCGAGTAGTTGACGCCATGGATCTTGAACCAGGTGGCTAAAGTGGCCGAAGCGGTCGATGACATCGCCTTCGGCACAGCGAACGGGCCGATGCGCTTCGGGCTGCCGTTCTTGAGGGTGGTTTCGGCGGCTTCGACGATGGTCCTGGTCGACGGTCCGCCGGAGCCCATGACGATGCCGGTCCGCTCATTGGTGATGTCGCTTTCGCTTAAGCCGGCGTCCGCGATCGCCTGGTCCATGGCGACGTGGTTCCAGGCGGCACCTTGGCTTAGGAAGCGCATGGCGCGGCGGTCGATCATCGCCGATGGGTCGAGCGTCGGCGCGCCCCACACCTGGCATCGGAAGCCGTGCTCGGCAAAGGAATTGGAAAAGCTGATGCCGGACTTGGCATCGTAAAGTGAGGACTGCACCTCGTTGGCGTTGTTGCCGATCGACGACACAATGCCGAGGCCTGTCACTACGACACGTCTCATTCGCAACTCCTTCCGGCGTACTTTGGCGAAAAACCTAGTCGGTTTTCGCCTTCGATCATACGCAAAATAAACTGCCGCGGCGTCCTTGCGCATCCATCGGACACGCGAGGCCCCGTGGCGATGGCGATCAGGCGGCCGACTGCTTGGACAGGCCGACCTTCAGATCCGTTGCCGCGTATATGGGTTCGCCATCCGCCTTGAGCCAGCCGTCGGCGATGCCGAGCACGAGGCGACCGCGCATCACGCGCTTGAAGTCGACGCCGTATTCGACCTTCTTGACCGACGGCGTCACCATGCCCTTGAACTTCACCTCGCCGGTCGACAGCGCCATGCCCTTGCCCGGCTCGCCGAGCCAGCCGAGATAAAAGCCGGTCAATTGCCACATGGCGTCGAGGCCGAGACAGCCTGGCATGATCGGATTGCCGATGAAATGGCAGGCGAAGAACCATAGGTCCGGCTTGATGTCGAATTCGGCACGGATGAAACCTTTGTCGAAGGCGCCGCCGGTTTCGCTGATCTCGGTGATGCGGTCGAACATCAGCATCGGCGGGTAGGGCAGCTGGGCGTTTCCCGGTCCGAACAGCTCGCCGCGGGCGCAGGCAAGCAGTTCCTCGTAATCGTAGCTGGACTTTTGACCCGCCATTAACTCCGTCCCCGTTTCCATTCCGGGCGGCAGGGCGCCCATGTCGTTGGTTTCCTAACACACTCTGTTTGCGGCCGGAAACCGGCGTTTGCGCTTAACCTGTGCGTCTGCCTGGGTCAATGCGCGCTATTGATCGCATTTGGGCGACAGAATATATGTCGAGAGGTGTCCAGTTTTTGGCGATGACGTCTTTTTGCCATTCTGGGCCTGTCTATGGGGCTGGGCCACGAGCTTTGACGGGATAGATGGATTCGGGCTGCCGGAAGGAAAATGTCGCTGTGGACAAGCGGGTTCGCGAAGCCGGCCTGAGGCCGACGCGCCAGCGCATTGCGCTGGCCGATCTGCTGTTCGCCAAGGGCGACCGCCACCTTTCAGCCGAGGATCTGCATGAAGAGGCGATCGCCGCCGGTGTGCCGGTTTCGCTGGCGACCGTCTACAACGCGCTGCACCAGTTCACCCAGGCCGGCCTGCTGCGCATCCTCGCGGTCGAGGGGTCCAAGACCTATTTCGACACCAACACTTCCGATCACCATCATTTCTATGTCGAGGGCGAGAACCGGATCTTCGATATCGCCAGCGGCCCGGTGAGCGTCTCCAACCTGCCGGAACCCCCGGAAGGCATGGAGATCGCCAATGTCGATATCGTGGTGAGGCTGCGCCCCAAGCGCCGCGACTGATCGTTCGCGATGCGGCCCGTCGATCTGATGGTCCGGCTGGAATGGGTCGCCGCTGCCGCGGTGGCCATCATCTTCTACGCAATGGCCGGTTTGTCGTGGTGGCTGTTTGCGCTGCTCATCCTGGCGCCGGACCTGTCGATGCTTGGCTATCTCGCCGGGCCGCGTGTCGGCGCCATCGCCTATAACGCCCTGCACATCCTGATTCCCCCGCTTGTCCTTGCGCTTGCCGGCGTCCTGTTTGCCGCTGCAACCGCGACAGCGGTGGCGCTGATCTGGATCGCGCATATCGCCATCGACCGCGCCCTTGGCTACGGCCTGAAACTATCCACCGGCTTTCAGGACACGCATCTCGGTCGCATTGGACGCCATGGGGACGGCGCGACAGGCTAGCGTGCGTCGAGAGTCGGATCAGGACGGACGATCGGCGCACCCTTGATCAGTTCTTGAACTTCTCGCCGGGATAGGCGCCCCAGACCTGCGACTGGGCCATCCAGCCGGTATGGCCGTCGAAGGTCATCTCGCACCATTGCCCGTCGCATTTCTTGATCGAGCCTATCACCCCCGGCTCGATGATGGCGACGACATTGGCGTCCTTGTTGGGATCGTCGAGCAGATTGATTCGTCCGCCCTTGCCGCGCTGCCAGGGCGCGACGATCGCCGTGCGGCGACCCGAGAGCAGCGACTGGTTGATCCAGCCCTCCGAGCCGTCGGCATCGCGCACGCGGCGCCAGGTGTCGAATTCCTGGATGACTTCCATCGGCAACCCGGCCTTCATGTACATCCAGTTGACGGAGTAGTTGCGCCCGGGCCGACGCGCGAGTTGACGCGCGCCGGCTTGAGGCTCACGAAGCGCGGCAGCGGCAGGCCGCTCGGCCCCAGAGTGATCGTTTGCGCGGGGGCGGCAGCACTTTGCGCGGATGCCTGCGACGCGCAAAGCATAGCGCCGAGAACGGCTGCGCTGAAAGCCAGGCGAAGCGACGCGAAACCAGACACCTTTGTTCCTTTCGGCGCCAGTCCGTCGGGATGAGCGCCCCTTTTTCTTTGTCTTCGGCGGCACCGCTTGTTACAGGAGTGGGCTGATACCGCGATCGGCTATAAGTTTCGCCGGTCTTGGTTAAAGAGGTCTCAACGAGATCGGTTTCGAGGAAGCTTCGGGGATAAAATGGCAGGCAAAAAACGGCCCCTCGTCGTCATCACGCGCAAGCTGCCCGATCCGGTCGAAACCCGCATGCGCGAGCTGTTCGATGCGCGCCTCAATGTCGAGGATCGGCCGATGACCCAGCCGGAACTGGTGGCGGCCGTCAAGGAAGCCGACGTGCTGGTCCCGACCATCACCGACCACATCGATGCCGCGCTAATCGCCCAGGCCGGCGAGAACCTCAAGCTGATCGCCAATTTCGGCAACGGCGTCGACAAGATCGACGTCGCCGCGGCAGCCAAGAAAGGCATCACCGTCACCAACACGCCGAATGTGCTCACCGAAGACACCGCCGACATGACCATGGCGCTGATGCTCGCCGTGCCGCGGCGGCTGGCCGAAGGCGCCAATGTGCTCACCGGCGAGAAGAAATGGGCCGGCTGGTCGCCGACCTGGATGCTCGGCCGGCGCATCTGGGGCAAACGCCTCGGCATCGTCGGCATGGGTCGCATCGGCACGGCGGTTGCGAGACGCGCCAAGGCGTTCGGCCTGTCGATCCACTATCACAATCGCCACCGTGTGCTGCCGGCGGTCGAGGACGAGCTGGAAGCGACCTACTGGGAGAGCCTCGACCAGATGCTGGCCCGCATGGACATCATTTCGGTCAACTGCCCGTCGACCCCAGCGACCTTCCATCTCTTGTCCGCCCGGCGGCTGGCGCTGATGCAGCCCTCGGCCTACATCGTCAACACCGCGCGCGGCGACATCATCGACGAGGACTCGCTGGTCAAGCTGATCCATGACGGCAAGATCGCCGGCGCCGGCCTCGACGTCTACGAGCACGAGCCGGCGCTGAACAGCAAGCTTTTGAAGCTCGCCGCCAGGGGCAAGGTCGTTCTTTTGCCGCATATGGGCTCGGCCACGCTCGAAGGCCGCATCGACATGGGCGAGAAGGTGATCATCAACATCCGCGCCTTCTTCGACGGCCACCGCCCGCCGGACCGCGTTCTGCCACTTCGGACCTGAAAATACCTAGAGCAATTCCAGGAAAAGTGTGTAACGGTTTTCCGTCCGGAATTGCGTAAAAACAAATACTTAGAGCGGCTCAGCGATTCCGTGAAACGCTGAACCGCTCTCGGGTGTTCAGGCGACGACTGTAAGGGCGCCGTCGTCGGCAACTTGCACGGTGCTTCCGCGATAGTTGTCGAACACGCCGCGCCCAAGCCGAACCGCCATCGGCGTTTCCCAGCCCATTTCCCGGGCGACGATCAGGCCAAGCAGCAGGATGGCGTCCGGCTCGTGCAGCACCAGGGCGGCCGGCGCACGGCCGTTGTGGACCAGCTCCATCAGCACCGCCGAAGCCGAAGACGAGCCGATCGTGCCCGGCAGGAACAGCACGCGTCCTGAAATCACCTCGCCATGCTGCGGGTGGCGGACATCGGCGATGCGGCCTGTTTTCGGGTCGACGCCGCCCCAGAAGCTGATCGGCGCCGTCAGCACCAGCGCTTCGCCTTCGCCGGCCCTGCCCGGCACCAGGATTTCGGCGGCGCTCATGCGGCGATATCCGTGAATGTCGGCCTGCCAGTTACCGAGCTTTCGACGCAGTCGGCGAGCGAGGCATAGAGCACCGCATAGCCGGTGTTGCCGGGAGCGTAATGCGCGAACTTGCCCGAATTGGTCATCAGCACGCCGCCGGCGAGATCCGGCATGATCGGAGTCACCACCACGCAGGTGTCGGCGACGATGACGACCCCGCTTGCCTCGAGCGCTTTCGTCTACCGTCCTGCTCCAGCGAGGCCAGCACGTGGCGGCCGGTGCAGGCATAGATCGGCACGGCCAGCCGTCTTCCGGCGATCAGCCGCTCCAGCCTGCAGAATTCGGCATCAGACAGATGCGGGCTGCCGATCGCGACCGCGTCTATGGTTTTCGACGCGACCGCAGTCGAAAGGCCGGCGCGGGCCTTTGCCGCCATCTGCGGCGTGACTTGGATCACTGCCTCCGGTTCCGGCCCGGCCAAAATGGTTTCCATGTCGGGGGCCTCCGGCGTCACGCCGGCAATATGGAACAGGCCGACCGCGCCGGACGATGCGGCCGCGGCGCCGAAGGCCTTCAGCGCGTCCTCGCCGGGGTGATTGGCGATGCCTGAGACGACGCCGACCGCATTGCCGACCTCGCGGCCGTAGAGGCTGCCCAGCACCGGCCAGGCGGTCTCGGAAGCGAGGAAGGAAGGAGGAAGACCAGAAATGTCGAACACCAGCCGCGCTCTGCGGTTTTCCGGACGATGCAGGCCATGGTCGGGCGCCCGTCCCGTGATGGCGCAGGCAATGTCGAGGAAGTCGCCATAGCGGTTCGTGCGGGCGCCCAGCACCGAGTTGCAGAACACCACGGCATTGGACTCGCCCCAGGCGACATCGCTGCCCTGCGCGGGCCTATGTCCGGCCTGATAGGGCGCGCAGGTCCAGCTCTGCTCGCAGCCAAGCTTGCGATAGGCCTCCATCATCCGCCGCGCCATGCCACGCTGCGGCTCTTCCAGTCGAATGCGCGAGCAGCCCATCAGGTCGAGCGCCCCGACATTGAGCGTCGAGCGCACCGCCACCCTGGCACCGCCTTCGACCAGCCGCTCGGCGAACAGCGTGCCGGAATCGCCGTGATAGAGCGCGCCGTCGATATGCGCCGAAGCGATCGGGATCAGCCGCGGGGCGCCGAGCAGGCGGGCACTTTCGGCAACGATGCGCATCGCCATCCCAGCGCCGTCCTTGCCGGCGGCGATTGTCTGTTCTTCGGAACTGAGCAGGAGGCTCAAGACAGCACCTTGCGCATGGTGATCGAGGTTGGCCGGTCGTAGCCTTCGTGCGCCGTGCGCCCGGTCTCGCGAAAGCCGAGCCGGGCGAATGCCGCGTGGTTTGCGGTCAGTTCGATGCGGGTCTGCAGCTCGATGGCATCCTTGTCGCGCCGGCGGGCAAAATCCTCTACGGCCTGCATCAGCCGTCCGCCTATGCCGCGCCCTTGAAGGCCGGGCTCGACGGCAAGCTTGCCGACATAGAAGTCCGTCGCCCGCTCCAGCGCGAAGACGCAGCCGACGACCTGGCCGTTCTCCACGGCCAGGAACGTCGTCTCCTGCCTTGCCTTGCTCATAAGATTCTCCCGCGTCAGCAGATGCGCCGAGGATGGCGGGTCGATGACGCCGTCCATATAGGCGAAGGCGCGCAGGATCAGCGCCAGCAATTCGTCCCACCGCGCGAAGTCGGGCGGAAGCTCGGTGACAAGGAGAGCGGCAGGCTGGTCCATCGGTTCAGACCGCCTTGTAGCGGACGGTGTCGAAACGGGCGGTGAGCCCGTCGTACAGCAAGAGCCGGCCGACCAGCGGCTCGCCGATTCCGGCAATCAGCTTGATCGCTTCCATCGCCTCCAGCGTGCCGATGACGCCGGTCAGCGCGCCGACGATGCCGGCAACGGCGCAGGACGGCACCAGCCCTTCGGGCGGCGCTTCCGGGAAAGGTCGCGGTAGCTTGGATTACGCTTGCCGTCGGCGCCCGTTTCATATGGCTTCAACACCGTCACCGAGCCGTCGAAACGGCCGACCGCGGCGGTGACCAGAGGCTTCTTTTCCAGGGCGCATGCATCGGCCAGCGCATAGCGCGTCTCGAAATTGTCGGAGCCGTCGACGAGACATCGTAGCGGGCGACAAGGGCAGGGGCGTCTTCAGCCGTCAGCCTGAAGCGATGCGGTTCCACCCTGACATTGGGATTGATACGCATGATTGCCGCCGAAGCGCTGTCGGTCTTCGCCATGCCGATCGTGTCGCTGCCGTGGATCACCTGCCGCTGCAGGTTGGACAGCGAGACGTCATCGTCGTCGACGATGCCGAGCGTGCCGACGCCGGCCGCGGCAAGATATTCAAGCACCGGAGCGCCCAGCCCGCCGGCGCCGATCACCAGCACCCGCGACCGCTTCAGCTTCTGCTGGCCGGGGCCGCCGATTTCCGGCAGCACGATGTGGCGGGCATAGCGTTCAAGCTCTTCGTCGGTCAGGGCGGCATTGTTCATGGCCGGACCTTATAGCTCGCTCAAAGCCTTGT
Source organism: Mesorhizobium loti (assembly GCF_001510895.1). Classification (GTDB taxonomy): domain Bacteria; phylum Pseudomonadota; class Alphaproteobacteria; order Rhizobiales; family Rhizobiaceae; genus Mesorhizobium; species Mesorhizobium loti_A. Next base: position 57,809 of record NZ_LPWA01000024.1, read on the forward strand.
CATGCACATGCAAGGCGAAGCCTTGTCATGCCACATGCAAGGCGAAGCTTTGTCATGCACGCAAGTGCCGAAGTCGCTTCAAGAGGCTAGCCGGTCGCCCGACGCTGCCGTGATCGACCGTCAGGAATTGCGCCCGTCCGGCAAGGCTGGAAAACAGCGCCGCATCGGTGCCGGTCATGAAGGCCTGGCAATTCAGCTCCTCGAGGATGGAGAACAAGGCCGCGCGCCGGCCGCCGTCGAGATGCGCGGCGATCTCGTCGAGCAGCAGGATCGGTGTCAGCCCAGACATCTCGCCGGTCAGCCTCGCATGCGACAGCACGATGCCGACCAAAAGCGCCTTCTGCTCACCGGTCGAGCACAAATCGGCCGGCATCGACTTCGGCCTGTGCCGCACCACGAGGTCCGAGCGATGCGGACCGTCGAGTGTGCGGCCGGCGGCGCGGTCGCGCTCGCGGCCACCTGCAAGCGCGGCGCGGAAACGTTCCTCGATATCGACCGTCGGCGCGACGGCGATCTCGCCTTCCAATTCGCCGGAGAGGCTGATGTCGGCCTGCGGGAACGGACCGCTGCCGGGCAGCCTGTCGATCATGGCCGCAAGCAGCCGCACCAGTTCCGCCCGCGCCGCCGCGATCGCCACCCCGGTTTCGGCCATCTGCGTCTCGATCGCGTCGAACCAGCCGCTGTCGCGGGAACCTTCGGTAAGCAAGCGGTTACGGCCGCGCATGGCCTTCTCATAGTCGAGTGCCCGCTGCCCATGGCTGGGGTCGATCGCCAGCACGAGCCGGTCGAGGAAGCGGCGGCGGTCGGCGGCCGGCCCCGGAAACAGCCCGTCCATCGCCGGCGTCAGCCAGACGACCCTGAGCCATTCCAGCATATCCTCGGCCGACTTCGCCGGCGTGCCGTTGATGCGAACGCGCCTGCCGCCGTCTCCGGCCCCATCGCCGCCGGCAACGCCGGTGCCAATTTCGACCTGGCCTTCCGGTCCTTCGATCCGGGCGTGCAAGGCAAAGCCGCCGTCGCCGCCCTCGCGCGCCACGTCGGCATAGGGCGCGCGGCGAAGCCCGCGTCCGGGCGTCAGCAGGGAGATGGCTTCGAGCAGATTGGTCTTGCCGGCGCCATTGTCGCCCGACAGCACCACGGCGCCAGGGCCGAGCTCAAGCGAAAGCCCTGCATAGTTGCGAAAATTGGTAAGTGTGAGCTTACTTATATGGGTCTGTTCCGGCAACCGCTATCCGCCCGTGCAAGCCGCCGTATTCATCGCTCCATCGCCAGCCGGCGCGAAACCGGATGCGGCTACACCCGCATCGGCATCAGCACGTAGAGCGCGGTCTCGTCGGCCATGTCGTGAATCAGCGTCGGGGAGCCGGCGTCGGCCAGCATGAACTTCGCCTCCGAGCCGGTGAGCTGGGCTGCGACATCGAGCAGATATTTGGCGTTGAAGCCGATCTCGATCGGGTCCGACGTATAGTCGGCCGCCAGTTCCTCGGTGGCGCTGCCCGAATCCGGATTGTTGACGGCAAGCGTGAGCTGGCCCTCGTTGATCGACAGCTTCACCGCCCGGCCGCGCTCGGACGAAATGGTCGAGACGCGGTCGACGGCGGCGGCAAAGCTCTGGCGGTCGATGATCAGCTTCTTGTCGTTGCCGGTCGGAATGACCCGCTGATAGTCCGGGAAAGTGCCGTCGATCAGCTTAGAGGTCAAAATGACGCTGCCGATGGTGAAGCGGATCTTGGTGTCCGACAGCTCCGTCGTCACCGCGACATCCGGGTCGTCGACCAGCTTCTGCAGCTCGCTCACCGTCTTGCGCGGGATGATGATGCCGGGCATGCCTTCGGAGCCTGCCGGCGCGTCGATCTCGGCGCGCGCCAGCCGGTGGCCGTCGGTCGCGACCGAGCGCAGCTTCAGCTTGCCGCCGGCCTCATGCGTGTGCAGGAAGATGCCGTTGAGATAGTAGCGCGTCTCTTCGGTCGAAATGGCGAACTGCGTTTTCTCGATCAGGCCCTTGAGCGCCACCGAGTCGAGCCGGAAGATGTGCGAGAAGGAGCCGGCCGAAAGCTCCGGGAAATCGGACTGCGGCAGGCACTGCAGGCGGAAGCTGGAGCGTCCGGAAGTGACGGTCATCGCGTTGCCGTCCTCGTCGGTCTTCAGCATCACCTCGGCGCCGTCGGCGAGCTTGCGCACGATGTCGTAGAGCAGGTGCGCCGGGACGGTCGTCGCGCCGCCGCGCTCGACCTTGGCGGGCGTGGCTTCCGTCACTTCGAGGTCGAGGTCGGTCGCTTTCATTTCCAGGCTGGCGCCTTCGGCGCTGAGCAGTACATTCGACAGGATCGGTATGGTGTTGCGCCGCTCCACTACGCGATGAACGTGGTTGAGGGACTTCAGGAGGTTGGACCGTTCCAGGATAACACGCATGACGAAACAGGCTCGCTTCAATGAATGAGCGGGTCACCAGGGAGCGGCATCCCGCGAAAGCTCCGAAAAGCTCAGAATCTGTGTAAGCTGACAGTAAAAAGCCTGCAAGCGCAAGCCCGCGACACCGGTTCGGGCCGGTTGCGCGGGCTTTCTGGGGATAAAGCCGGCGAAGCGCTCAGGCCTGCTCGTTGATCAGCCTTCTGAGCAGTTCAAGTTCCTGCGCCAGCGTGTTGTCGGCACCGGAAAGATCCTCGATCTTGCGCACGGCATGCAGAACCGTCGTGTGGTCGCGGCCGCCGAAGCGCCGTCCGATCTCCGGCAGCGAGCGCGGCGTCATCACCTTCGACAGATACATCGCCACTTGGCGGGGCTTGACGATGGTGCGCGTGCGCCGGTTGGACAGCAGCTCCGTCTTCGACACGTTGTAGTGGCGCGCCACGATGCGCTGGATGTCCTCGATGCGCACCCGCTTCGGCTCGCCCGAGCGGTAGATGTGGCCGAGGATCTCGTCGATGCGGTCGATGGTGATCTGCGGCTCGAAGGACTGTCGGAACAGAAGCTGGTTGAAGGCGCCTTCGAGCTCGCGCCCGCTGCCTGTCACCGTGCGGGCGACGTGGTCGAGGATCTCGTCCGAAATGTCGAGCGAGGTATCGTCGATCTTGGCGGTGGCAAGGCGCAGCTTCAGCATGCCGAGGCGCATGGCGAAGTCCGGCGCCGACATTTCGAGCGCCACGCCACCATTGAGACGCGAACGCACGCGCGGCTCCAGCGATTCCAGTTCCGACGGCGGCCGGTCGGCGGCGACCACCACCTGCTTGGCGCTGTCGAGCAGCATGTTGATGAGATGGCAGAACTCATGCTGGATCGACTTGCCTTGCAGGAACTGCATGTCGTCGATGATCAGAAGATCGATGTCGCGCAACTGCTCCTTGAGGGTGAGGGCATTGTTGTCGCGGATCGCGGTGGCGAAGCGCCACATGAAATATTCCGCCGTCAGATAGACCACGCGCGATTTCGGGTTGTGCCGCAACGATTCCGCCGCGATCGCCTGTAAAGGTGCGTCTTGCCGAGCCCGACGGTCGCGTGAAGGAAAAGCGGGTTGAAGCGCACCGCGCTCGACTGCGATTCCGCCACCGCCTTGGCCGCCGCGAAGGCCACCCGGTTCGAGGGCCCTTCGATGAAAGAGGTGAAAGTGTAGCGCGGGTCGAGGGGCGACCCCAGCACATTGTGGCGGAATTCGGTCTCCGCCGGCACGCCCTGGCGGGGCGTCGGCGCCCGCTCCACCCGACCGGCGCTCGCGGTGCCGGCAGCGAGCGCTGTCTGCGCCTGCTTGGTCATCTTGCGCGCAGGGGCGATCTCCGGCTCGACGTTGTTGCGGCCCTGCCGCGTTGCGGTCCGCACGACGATCTCGATCTTGAGAAGGTCGGGATCCTCATGCCTCCACAGTTCGGCGATGAGGTCGAGATAGTGACCGTTGATCCACGACCGCAGGAAGGCCGTGGGTACGGAAATCCGGACAATGCCGCGCGAGGCCTCGGCAACCTTCATGCGGCCAAACCAGCTCGAATAGACCTCGGCTCCCAAACGCGCCTTAAGCTGGGCCTTGACCCGCTCGAACTTCTGTTCAGCGTCGCTGGATGCCGCCATGCCGTCCCCTCCGACGAAAGTTGTAGGGAATGGGAGCTCGCCCGCTATCTCCCGTTCGATGCCGCTCTGCATGATCAAGTTCCTTGTCTTGTCGTACCCTTTTTCCGCCGGGAGTGCGCCTCCTGCACCCTGGATCCGGCGACGTTTTTTTCGCTGCGCTGTCATCGCCGCCGCCGGCGATATCGTCGCAACGTTGGGCAAGGGACCGATGCCGGCTCTTGCAAGCCGGCTTGATCATGCCAAGGCAATACAACACCGTCCGGCGAAAACGCCGGCCAACGTCGACTGCCATGTACAATTACGCCAGTCCCCTACCCACCGAAGAGACAGACCAAGCCGCACGCGGAATTGCTCCACGTCATGAATTCCGCCATTTTGTGCTGGCCGATTCAGGCTGGGTCAGGGGCTAAAGCCCGTCCCTTCGATGGATGGACATTACCGAAATCGCTGTGGATAGGGCAAGGCCACGTCTAACCGATTTTTAACGAATCTGGTTACCGGAGACGTGCTCGAAGCAGGTGTCGCCACGGCACATTTTGACAAAGCCTTTGTGATTCAAACCCTTTTCCGGCGAATATGAAAAAGGCGGGCTGACACGAAATTTTCTGAAATAATTCTCTTGACAGCTACTTGTCCCCCGCCGCTCCTCCGCGCGTTGAACAAGCTGTGGATGACCATCCGTAAGTTTCTGAAAAATAAGCGGAATTTTTGACAGGCTAATTTAAGGCCATGCCCGCATTCGGCGGGCGTCAACATGAGCGATTATGTATATGCCGGCAAAACATTCGCAACTTTGAAATTCGCGCCGAGCGACGTTATACACCCGTTCTTTTTAAGTACTTGCCGGCAAACGAAAAAACCCGGCCTATGCGGCCGGGTTCAAGGATAATGGTTCTAAACGGAAGTCGGTCAGGCCGACAGCACCTTGACCCGCTGGGCCAGCCGCGAAACCTTGCGGGAAGCCGTGTTCTTATGGATGACACCCTTGGTTGCGGCGCGCATCAATTCCGGCTCGGCGACCTTGAAGGCTTCCAGGGCCGCGGCCTTGTCACCGGCGGCGAGCGCCTCTTCGACCTGGCGGACATAGGTGCGGACGCGCGACCGGCGGTTCTTGTTGATCGCCGCGCGGCGGGCGATCTTGCGCGTTGCCTTTTTGGCCGAGGACGTGTTGGCCATGATGCCTCTCTTCTGATCTGGTGAGCGCCAGCGGGATGCCGCAGGGCGCAAAAAACAAACGGGCAGCCACGGGGCCGCCTCGGTTGGTGCGGCTTATAGTTCAGCTTTTCCGGCGCGTCAACGCCGCTTCGTGGTCTTTTTGGCGCCTTGTAGCGCGCCGCGCTGAAACGCACGACGCGGTAGGGGTCGTTGTTTTCTGCAGGTCGTTTTCCCACGCTCTTCCCGGGGAGACACGCACTAGCGGTTGGTGAAATTCGGCTTCCGCTTCTCGACGAAGGCGGCCATGCCTTCCTTCTGGTCGTCGAGCGCAAACAGCGAATGGAAGAGGCGACGCTCGAAGCGCAGCCCTTCGGCAAGCGTCGTCTCATAGGCCCGGTTGACGGCTTCCTTGGTCATCATCACCGAAGGCAGTGAAAACTCGGCGATCTTGCCCGCCGCCTTCAGCGCTTCCTCGGTGAGCTCGCCTGCCGGCACCACCCGCGACACCAGCCCGCAGCGTTCGGCTTCGGCGGCGTCCATCATGCGCCCGGTCAGGCACATGTCCATCGCCTTCGATTTGCCGACGAAGCGCGTCAGCCGCTGCGATCCGCCCATGCCCGGCATGACGCCGAGCGTGATTTCGGGCTGGCCGAATTTTGCATTGTCGGCGGCAATGATGAAGTCGCACATCATCGCCAGCTCGCAGCCGCCGCCGAGCGCATAGCCTGCAACCGCCGCGATGATCGGCTTGCGCGCGCGCGTCAGTTCCTCCCAGCCGACGAAGAAATCCTGTGTGTAGGCGTCGACGAAGGAGATCGCCTGCATTTCCTTGATGTCGGCACCGGCCGCGAAGGCCTTTTCCGAGCCGGTAAGGACCATCGCGCCAATGCCGGCATCGCCGCCGAACGCGTTCACCGCGGCCACGATCTCAGCCAGCACTTGCGAATTCAGCGCGTTGAGCGCCTTCGGCCGGTTCAGCGTGATCAGCCCGACCTTGCCGCGTGTCTCCACGAGAATGGTTTCATAGGCCATGGCATCGTCTCCTCGCTTCGATTGAGGAGACCGGTCTAGCTCACCGCTGACAGGTACGGCAATAGAAGGTCGAGCGGCCGCTCTGCACGATGCGCTCGATGTGGCCGCTGCAGCCAGGCTTCGGACATGGCTCGCCTTCGCGGTCATAGACCGCGAAGGAATGCTGGAAATAGCCGAGCGACCCGTCTGTCTGGACATAGTCGCGCAGCGAGGATCCGCCGGCGGCGATCGCGTCGGCGATGACCGAGCGGATGGCTTCGGCCAGGCCTTCGCATTGCTGTTTCGCTTTCTTGCCGGAGCCGGCGATGGTGCCGGCTTCGCGCAGCGGCGACAGGCCGGCGCGCCACAGCGCCTCCGACACATATATGTTGCCGAGCCCGGCGATCAGCCGCTGATCGAGAAGTGCGGCCTTGAGCGGCGACCTGCGCCCCGCGAGCAGCGAGGCGAGCAGGGGGCCGTCAAGCGCATTGCCGGTCGGCTCGATGCCGAGCCCCGCCAGCATCGGATGCGTGTCCGGCGCCCCTTCGGCAAACAGCATGAAGCCGAAACGGCGCGGGTCGTTGAAGATGATGCGGGACCGCTCGCCCTTCGGCGAAGCGACGTCGAACACGACATGGTCGTGCGCCGCACTCTTTGAGCGCTCGTGATGGAAGGCGCCGGGATTGTCGGTGCCCCCGCCGATTTCGACGCGGAACGATCCCGACATGCCAAGATGGCAGATCAGCACCGGACCGCCTTCGATATGCATCGTCAGATATTTGGCGCGCCTGCCGAGCGCCGTCACGGTCTTGCCGGCAAGCCGCTCCGAAAAGCGCTCGGGAAAGGGAAAGCGAAGGTCGGGTCTGCGTGTCTCGACCTTGACGAGGCGGGCCCCTTCCAGAACCGGCTGCAGCCCGCGCCGGACCGTTTCCACTTCAGGCAGTTCGGGCATGGCCGCCTATCGTCGCTAGGAAAGAGCTGCCGTGGCGGCCAGCCGCGAGGCCGAGATGATCCGCGATGGTTTCGCCGATATCGGCGAAGGTCGGCCTGAGCCCGATGACGCCGCCCTTCAGCCCCGGCCCGATGCCGATCACCGGAACGCGTTCGCGCGTATGGTCGGTGCCGCGCCAGGTCGGATCGTTGCCATGGTCGGCGGTGAGGACGAGCAGGTCGCCTTGCCCGATACGCGACAGCGCCTCCGGCAGCCGGCGGTCGAAAGCCTCGAGCGCTCCGGCATACCCGGCAACGTCGCGCCGGTGGCCGAACTCGGTGTCGAAGTCGACGAAATTGGCAAAGACCAGATCGCCGTCGCCGGCGTCGTCCATGGCGCCGAGCGCCTTGTCGAACATCGCCATGTTGCCGCCCGCCTTGCGCACCTCCGAGATACCGCGATGGGCGAAGATGTCGCCGATCTTGCCGATGGCGATGACCTTGCTGCCGCGCTCCGTCAGCCGGTCGAGCAGGGTCGGCTCCGGCGGCGGCACGGCATAGTCGCGGCGGTTGTGGGTGCGCTGGAAGGTGGCTCTTGTCTCGCCTACGAAGGGCCGTGCGATCACCCGCCCGATCTTGAGCGGATCGACCAGCCGGCGCACCGTCAGGCAGAGCTCATAAAGTCGCTCCAGGTCGAAATGCGTCTCGTGCGCGGCGATCTGCAACACGGAGTCCACCGAGGTGTAACAGATCGGCTTGCCGGTGCGGATGTGCTCCTCGCCGAAGCGCTCGATGATCTCGGTTCCGGGCGCATGGCAATTGCCGAGGATGCCCGGCACCTTGCCTTCGCGGATGATCGCGTCGGTCAGCTCGGCCGGGAAGGCCGGCACGGTGTCGGGAAAGTACCCCCAGTCGAAACGCACGGGCAGGCCGGCAATCTCCCAGTGGCCCGACGGCGTGTCCTTGCCGCTCGACACCTCCTGGGCAGCGCCATGGAAGGACGAGGCAAGCAGCGGCGCATCGAAACCTACGGGCAGTCCCGCTGCCGTCCGTGCGGCGTGGGCAAGCCCGAGCGAGAGCATGTTGGGCACGGCGAGCGGCCCCCGGCGCAAACCTTCACGATCCGCGCTGGCCTCGGCGCAGGCCCGCGCGATATGCCCGAACGTGTTGGCACCGGCATCGCCGTAGCGTTCGGCATCAGCCGCTCCGCCGACGCCGAAGGAATCGAGAACGAATAGGAAAGCCCGCGCCATAGGGTGCCGTCGTTGCCAGTCCAGCATGTCTCCCGAAAGTGGGAACCGGTTTCGGGACAAAGACATGCGTAAAATCAAAAACCTAAAGCGCATGAAGCGAATCTGAAAGATTGCGATGCGCCTTAGGCAGCCAGACATAAGGTTCCGCAGTGGCGTTGGCAAATCGGAAACCAAACCGCAACGGCTTGGCGCCATAGTCGCGCGATCGAGCGCAGTGTCGGTGGGAGTGCGGCAAGGATGGGCAAGGGCACAAGATCCGCGGCAAGCCGGACTTTGAGGACATGCGCGGCGGCCCTCGCGGTGTTCTCAGCGGCCTCGCCGGCGCGCGCCGACTGGCGCGACGACATCGGCACGTTTCGCATCGGCATCGTCGCCGAGCCTGGAGGCGGCAACACGGTTCCCGGCCTGGCACGCTTGACGGATGCCTATACGAACGCGCTCGGCATGAAGGTGGAGTTCGTGGTTGCCCGCGACTATGCGGCGCTGATCGAGGCGCAGGCGAGCGGCCGCGTCCAATATGCGATCTATTCGGCGCTCGCTTATGCCGCGGCCTCAGAGCGCTGCGGCTGTGTCGAGCCGCTGGTGGCGCCGATCGATGCCGATGGCGCCGTCGGCATCCGCTCCGTGCTGGTGACGCGCGACGGCAAGGTGCCGGACCTCGCCGCCATGGCTTCGCATCGGATCGCGATCGCGCCTGCCGACAATGTGGGAGGTTCTCTGCTGCCGCTGACGGGGCTCCGGCCAGCGAGCGTGAAGATCGCGGACGATTCACCTTTCCTGGCGCGCGCGCCTTCGGCCACCGCGGCCGAGACGATGCTCGGCGGCGGCGAAGCCGACGGCCTGCTCGGCTGGGAACCTGTCGGCGCCGATGGCCAGCCCACCGATACGGGCGGCACGATCATGCGGCTCGAGGCCGCCGGCATCCCGAAGACGTCGCTTCGGGTGTTATGGGCCTCGGCTCCGCTGCGATATGGGCCTCACGCGGTGCGCAGCGATCTCGATGCCGAAGCGAAGCGCCGGCTGGCCGTCTTCCTGACCAATCTCAAGTCGCTGACCCCCGATGTCTACGATCTCCTGGAAGCGACGCATTCCGGCGGGTTCGAGCTGGCCGTATCAAAGGACTACTCAACGGCGCTGGCCATCGTGCGGCGCGAAGCGGGCGGCCGGGAATAATCGTTCAGCAGTCGCTGCAGGGAACCGAGGGACCGCGGCGGGGCCTCAGATAGTATGTTTCGCCCATCGATATGTTGTTGAAGGCCGAGGTCAATCCAAGCGTCTTCGAATTGTCGGCGGACCAGGTGATGATCGGCTTATAGCCGAGGTCGCTTTCCACGCGAACAAGGAAGGTGTTGCGGATATTCAGCGTCGCCGGAACGGTGGTGATGCTGTCTTTCAGCGCGTCGGCGCTATAGGTGGTGCCCACAAGCTTGCGCGACCATGCCACCTTCACCTTGGGCGACGCTTCGTCGGTGATCTGGATTCCGGTAATGATGATCGTCGGGGTGGAGCGGTTGTAGGGCTGTAGCGTCGAGGTGCCGATCTTCATGATCGCATCGAGGTCGGCTTTCTTGACCGTCGTCTGCTGCGTGACGAGATCCGCCACCATGCTGCCGATGCGGCTGACCTTCTTGCTGGTTTCGATCGCCTGCGAGGCTTCCATCGTGATGAAATACATGATGAGCAGCACCGGCACGATGAACGCGAACTCGATTGCCGCGACGCCCTCGGCGATCGCGGCAAAACTGCGCCGCCTTCGCCATGATGGCCGAAATTCCCCGGTGTGCCCCCGCACGGTACATTTTTACCTCCACCCGCCCGCAGTCTCAGCCGTCGAGCAGTCTCAGTTGTCGAATGGCTCGTTCTGCCAGGTCACGGATGCGAAATGCAGTGTCTTGCCGTCGTTCAGATTGGCCATCTGCTTGGCCAGGAAATCGGTCATCACCGGCCATTTGTAGAACACCCTGAGCATGTTCTTCGATTCCGCCAGCCCGGGAGAGACCGTGAAAGTCGTGGAGCTCGTGCCAGTCAGCACAATTTCGCCGTTCTGGATTTTGAAGCCGGCCGCGGCGGCGTCGGCGAAGGTCGGATACTCGCGCAGGTCCACCAGCAGTGACGCGGTCGCTCCAGACCCCGGGCAATTCGTGGTGACCATGATCGCCATCCTGTCGCAGATCAGCGTCTTGATCGAGGCTTCGGTGACGTTGGCCTTCCTGAGCTGCCCGGTCCGCAGCTGGCGGGCGATGTCGTCGGTGATGTTGGCCATCACCTCCTGGCCGGCGAACGAGATGCAGCTTTCGAGGATGGCGAAAACGAGCAGCGCGAACGGCACGGCCAGCATCGCGAACTCCAATGCCGTGCTGCCGCGCCTGTCGCTGAAGAAACCATGGCGAGGCTTTGCCCGTCCCTTACCGTCCATGCCACCCCCCGGTGCCGGATCCTTGCTCATGTCCCGTCCCTGCCGATCCCTCGCAATGTCGGCGGCAACATAGCGAAAACCCATTGAGGTCCGGTTTGGACGAGCGTTAAATTCGCCTGACCGCCTTTAACCCGCCATTAACGTCGCGCGCGCCTGCCCGCGTCGACCTCAGCGGGCGGCGTTCATTTCGGTTTCGGAAGTTCTCTCGGCCTCGCTCTTGTACGAGCTTTCGCAATAGGGCGTGCAGGACATGGTCTGGACTTCGGCGCGCCTGTAGATGCGCACCGAAGACGCAGCTTGCCGCACGACCGTCACCTGCTCATCGATGATCGGACTGCCGTCCTGGTCGAGCACGACCAGATTGGTGACGCCGAAACCCTTGCCGGTGAGCACGACCGTCGAGGCATCCTGCACGGCGGCGTCGGCGATCGCCGGATTGCCGACGACGATCGTATCGGCGGCGCGCGACAACTTGACGATCTTTGCCTGGTTCATGGTGACTTCGATGCCGGCGCCGGCACTGGCCGGCACGACGAAAGCGGCAGCTGCCAGCAGCACGGCGACTGGAAATGGCGATCTCGACAAGGTCATTGAGGCGCTCCGGAGCGGCAGACTGTTAACCGGAACATGAACGAAATTGGTGAACCGACGGTTAAACGCTGCATGGCTGCGGTAAGGATGGTCGCCTCAAGGGCCATGCGCCAGCAGCATGCGCTGTTTTAGCAAAATCGCGGGTGGGCCGGATCTCCGCGCTTTTTTCTGCCCCCGGTCCGCCTTTCGACGTTTAGGCCACGGTTAACCAAGCAAGGGGTTCGCCTCCGGAAAGGAATCGGTAAGGGTGTTTATTAAGCCGATTGAAAGAGCTTCTCCCTAGATTCGCAGCATCCGATCAACCGGCAAGAGAAGTTGACGGAAGTGCTGTAACACGTGGAGTAGGAGCTCTCGAATGTCTAATCTTATCGCACGTTTCGTGAAGGACGAATCCGGCGCGACCGCCATCGAATACGGCCTGATCGCCGCCCTCATCGCGCTCGCCATCATGGTCGGCGCCGGCCAGCTCGGCAACGCCCTGAACACCAAGTTCAAAGAGATCGCCAGTGCCGTCAAGACGGGCACCCCGTAATAGGCTGTGGAACCGGGTTGCTTTTTGCTATGGAAGGGCCGCTTTGCGGCCCTTCTTCATTTGGTTGGCGATTTCGAACATCTATTCTCATCAATTGTTAATCCAGCATACCTAAGTTGTAGCTGGTAACCGCACCCACAGACCGCCATGCTTGAAGCCTCGATCTTCGTCGTCTTTCCTTTCTGCATGTTGTTTGCGGCGATCTCGGACATCTTGTCGATGACGATCGCCAACCGCGTGCCGGTGCTGCTCCTGGCGACATTCGCCCTGGTGGCTCCGTTGACCGGGATGGATTGGGCGACCTATGGCGGGCATTTCGCGGCCGGTGCCCTGGTGCTGGCGGTGACTTTCGGCCTGTTCGCGCTCGGCGGCATGGGCGGCGGCGATGCCAAGCTTCTGGCGGCGACCGCGGTATGGATGGGGCTCAACATCAGTCTTGTCGGCTATCTGGTGACCTCGACATTGATCGGCGGCCTGCTGACGATTGCCATTCTGGCCTACCGCAAATCACCGCTTGCGATCTACACTGGCCACAGCCGTTTCTTGCGCCATTTCGCCGACGAGAGCGTAGGCATTCCTTACGGCGTCGCGCTCGGTCTCGGCGGGCTCATCGCCTTTCCGGATTCTCCGCTGATGGTCTGGGCGCTGGACAGGCTCACCACCTAAAGCGCATCGCGATCTTGCAGATACGCTCAGTGCGCTTCGGGTTTCTGATTTTACGCATGTCTTTTGCCCCGAAAACCGGTTCCCACTTCGGAAGACATGCTTTGGCTCATTTCTTGATAAAGGCAGTTTTTGAGGCGGCGAGGCCGCCTTTTTTGTTAACGGCAACTAGTTCCGTCCAATTTGAGTAAACCTTAAATTAATCACGATCGTAAGCATTGCATTAACCTTGTTTTGACGATTGCGGCTGCAAAGTCCGGCCTGGCGAGGTGGTTTGCCTTGAGGCGAAGGGTTCGGACGAATGCCAGCATCCCGACTGATTATTCTTGGCGTGGCTGTGGCCGCGGCAGGTGGCGCGGGTTATGTCGCAAAGAACATGGTGGCGGCGCCGCCGCCCCAGGTGGTCGTCGACGCTCCCAAGCAGCCGGCGATCGCGCTGCAGGACGTGCTGGTGCTTTCCGGCGATGTCGCATGGGCAGTCAGCTCGGCGACAACATTAGCTGGGAGCGGTGGCCGGCCAGCGGCGTCAACGCCAATTTCATCACCCGGGCCGCCGAACCGGACGCGGTCGAAAAGCTCAAGGGCTCGGTGGCGCGTGTGGCCATGTATACCGGTGAGCCATTGCGGCGCTCCAAGCTGGTCGGCGAGGGGCAGAGCTTCATGTCGTCGATCCTGCCGTCCGGCATGCGCGCGGTCGCGACCGCCATATCGGCCGACACATCGGCAGGCGGCTTCATCCTGCCCAACGATTTCGTCGACGTCATCATGACCCGGCGCGGCGACACCGGTAACGGCGGCAGCGGCTTCAACACCGAGACCATCCTCAAGAACATCCGCGTCCTGGCTATCGACCAGACCATCCAGGAAGACGAGGAAGGCAAGAAGACCAGGGTCGGCCAGACCGCGACGCTGGAGCTGACGCCGCAGCAGGCGGAAATCATTACGGTGGCGCAGCAGATGGCTGACCGCCTGACACTGGCGCTGCGCCCGATCGTGGACACGAATGAGAAGAACCTGGGCGAGGCCGACTATCTGGTGAACGGCAACGGCCGGCGCGGCACGGTGCGGCTGATCAAGTCGGGCGAAGTTTCCGAAGTGGGAGCAAGGAAATGAGGCTAAACGGCAAACTGCCGGTCATGGCGGCGGCGGCAATCGGCCTGTTCCTGCTCGGCGGCAATGCGCCCGGCCTCGTCGAGGCCAACGCCGCGAACAGAGCGACAGGCGTGACGGCCTCGGTTGCCACGCAACGCGTCAAGCTCGGTCTCAACAAGTCGGTGGTCATCGATCTGCCGAGCGACGCCTACGACATCCTCGTCGCCAACCCGGCGGTCGCCGACGCGGTGACGCGCACGGCGCGCCGCATCTACCTGTTCGGCAAGGCGGTCGGCGAAACCAACATCTTCGTCTTCGGCCCCAACGGCGAGCAGATCGCCAGCCTCGACCTGGCGGTCGAACGCGACGTCGCCGGACTGGAAGAGTATCTCAAGCGCTTCCTTCCGTCCTCCGAGATCAAGGTCGAGCTGCTGAACGACAACGTGATCCTCACCGGCATGGTGGACACGCCGCTCGACGCCAAGCGCGCCGTCGACCTGGCGACCATCTTCGTCTCGGGCGGTGAAGCCACGACCGGCCAATATTCGCAGACTGCCGCCGGCGGGTCGGCCAATGGCGGGGTCGACATCAACAATCCCGACCAGGAGCGCCGGGTCTCCAAGATCGTCAATCTGCTGCAGATCATCGGTGACGATCAGGTGACGCTGAAGGTGACGGTGGCCGAGGTCAGCCGCTCGGTCATGAAACAGCTCGGCGTCAACATGATCGGCAGCGGCGGCAGCAACGGCATTTCCTGGGGCGCCCTCAGCGACAATTTCACCGGCCTCGGCAAGCAGCTGTCCAATTCGGGCTTCAATGTCGGGACGTCCTCGATACAGGCCTACATCAATGCCATGGAATCGGCCGGCGTCATGAAGACGCTGGCGGAACCGACACTCACCGCGGTGTCCGGCGAGAAGGCGACTTTCAAGGTCGGCGGCGAATACAACATGGTGAACAGCGTTTCCGCCAACGTCTCCACCGACAACCAGACGGGTCTGAAGACCTATTCGATCGAGAAGATTGAATACGGCATCGGATTGGAGTTCCAGCCGGTGGTGCTGTCACCAGGCCGCATCAGCCTGAAAGTGCGAACTGCCGTTTCCGAGCCGACAACCGAGGGATCGGTTTCGCTCTCCGAGGGCGTTACGAGCCCCGGCATGAACGCTTTGTCGCTGCGCAAGCGCCTGGCCGATACGACGGTGGAACTGCCTTCCGGTGGTTCGATGATGATCGCGGGTCTCGTGCGCGACGACGTCAGGCAGGCTGTCAACGGATTGCCCGGGCTCACCAAGATTCCCGTGCTTGGCACACTGTTCCGCAGCAGGGACTTCGTGCGCAATGAGAGCGAGCTGGTCATCATCATCACGCCCTATCTGGCGCGGCCGGTGGCGCGCAACGAACTGGCCAAGCCCGACGACAATTTCAATCCGCCGAGCGACGCGCCGGCATGTTCCTCGGCCGCGTCAATCGCGTCTACGGCACCATGCAGACCGACAGGCCACCCGGCCGTTACCACGGCGTGGTCGGCTTCATCTACAAGTGAGCGGGAAAGCGGACATGTCTCAGTCAGCATATAAGGCCATCGCGATCGCCCCGGCAGGATCGGGCCGCGAGAGGATCCGCAGGTCTGTCGTCCCGGCGCTGGCGATCGTGCTCGCAGCGTCGCTCACCGGCTGCGCCAATCGCGACAGTGTGACGGTCGGGGCGATCCCGGATGATTACCGCACGAACCATCCGATCGTTATCGCCGAGAAGAACCAGAAGATCGATCTGCCGGTAGGCGCGGGCGATCGCGGCATGACCGGCGCCCAACGCGACGCACTGCTCGGCTTCCTCGAGGGCTATGACAAGAGCGCCGCGCCGACGCTGACGATCGCAATGCCGGTCGGATCCGCCAACCAGCTTGCCGCCCAGGCGGCCGGTCGCGATTTTGCCCGGCTTGCCATGGCTGCCGGCGTCAAGCGCAACCGGATCGTCATGACATCCTATCAGTCTGCCGTGCCGGAGGCTCGGCGCCGGTGCGCGTCGCCTTTGTCGCGGTGAGGGCCCAGACCGACAAATGCGGGCGTTGGCCGGACGACATTGCGCAGACATCGGAGAACAGGCATTACGCCGACTTCGGCTGTTCCTACCAGAACAACCTTGCAGCCCAGATGGCCAATCCCAACGATCTGATCGGGCCGCGCAAGCAGTCCGATATCGATGCAGAGAACCGCAGCGCGGTGATCGATGTCTATCGTGCCCGAGGCATTTCGGATGAATTCCTCGGCAATTCGGAAGTGACTTACTGAGCCGCGCCGGATGACGGAAAGAGCATGACGATGAGCAATCTTGCCTACGACACGCCCGCGGATGCCGGCGATCTCTCGCAACAGGACATCGCCGCCATGCAGGCGCTGCGCCCGGTGCCGCGCATCTCGATCCAGGCCTTCTGCGAGACCGAGGGCGTCGCCAGCCCCGTCGAGCGTGCCGGCGGGGATCGCCGCATGGCCAAGGCCCATCTCAAGGTCCACATGGGCGGCATCGCCACCGCGATCGAATTCTACCAGTCGGCGCCGACACCCAACCTGATCCTGCTGGAATCGCGCAGCGAGCCGAAACAGCTGCTCGAACAGCTCACTCAGCTCGCCGAATATTGTGATCCGTCCTCGAAGGTCGTGGTCATCGGCCATTACAACGATGTCGGCCTTTACCGTGAGCTCATCCGTTCCGGCATTTCCGAATATGTCATCGCGCCGGTTTCGATGACCGACATCGTCAGCGTCGTGTCGTCGATCTTCGTCGATCCCGAATCCGATCCGATCGGCCGCTCCATTGCCTTCATCGGCGCCAAGGGCGGCGTCGGCTCCTCGACGATCGCCCACAACGTCGCCTGGGCGATGTCGTCATTGTTCAAGTCGGAAGTCGTCGTTGCCGATCTCGATCTCGCCTTCGGCACCGCCAACATCAACTTCGACCAGGACCCGGCGCAGGGCATCGCCGAGGCGGTGTTTTCACCCGAGCGCGTCGACGAGGTCTATCTCGACCGGCTGCTCGCGCAGTGCGCCGAGCATTTGTCCCTGCTGGCGGCACCCTCCACGCTCGAGCGCGTCTACGATTTCGATCCGGACGCCTTCTCCCACGTCATCGAAACGGCGCAGCGCAGCGCGCCTTTGCTCGTGCTCGACGTCCCTCATGTCTGGAGCGGCTGGACGAAGAGCACGCTGGTCAAGGCCGATGAGATCGTCATCACGGCCACGCCCGAACTCGCCAATCTGCGCAACACCAAGAATATGGTGGACATGCTGAAGCGGCTGCGTCCGAACGACCCGCCGCCGAAGCTGATCATCAATCAGGCAGGCGTTCCGAAACGGCCGGAGATCGCGGCATCGGATTTTTCCGAACCGCTCGGCATCACGCCCATGGCGGTGATCAATTTCGAGCCGCTGCTGTTCGGCAACGCGGCCAACAATGGCCGCATGCTGGCGAGATGGACGCCAAGAGTCCGGTCGTCGGCACGATCAACGAAATCGCGCATGTGCTGACCGGGCGCAGCGAAATCAAGGTGAAGAAGAAGGCAGGCCTGGGCTCCATCCTCGGCAAGCTTTCGCGCAACAAGAAGTGACGCTCGCAAAGCGGCATCGGGTAGTCGATCATGTTTGGTAAAAGAGGCACAGACGACGGCAGCCGGGCAGCTCCCGAATTCCGTCCGCCGGCACCTCCTCCCGCCGCTTCCGCTCCGGCTGGGACGATTGCACCCGATCGGCCGGCCGCGCCGGTGCCGAGCACGCCTGCCGCGCCGCCGGTTCGTCGTCCGGTGGAGGCACCGCCGATGGCGCCTGAGCCGCCGAGAAGGGTCCAGCGTGAGCGCAGCGAGACCTACTACGACACCAAGAGCCAGGTGTTCTCCGCGCTGATCGACACGATCGACCTGTCGCAGCTCGCCAAGCTCGATCCCGAAAGCGCGCGCGAGGAAATCCGCGACATCGTCAACGACATCATCGCGATCAAGAACTTCGCGATGTCGATCTCCGAGCAGGAAGAGCTGCTCGAGGACATCTGCAACGACGTTCTTGGCTATGGGCCGCTGGAGCCGCTGCTCGCTCGCGACGACATCGCCGACATCATGGTCAATGGTTCCAAGAACGTCTACATCGAGGTCAACGGCAAGGTCGAACCGACCAGCATCCGCTTCCGCGACAACCAGCAGCTCCTCAACATCTGCCAGCGCATCGTCAGCCAGGTCGGCCGCCGCGTCGACGAATCGAGCCCGATCTGCGACGCGCGTCTTCCCGACGGCTCGCGCGTCAACGTCATTGCGCCGCCGCTCTCCCTCGACGGCACCGCGCTCACCATCCGCAAGTTCAAGAAGGACAAGCTGACGCTCGACCAGCTGGTCAAGTTCGGCGCCATCTCGCCGCAAGGCGCGGAGATCCTCAAGATCATCGGCCGCGTCCGTTGCAATGTCGTCATCTCGGGCGGTACCGGTTCGGGCAAGACGACGCTGCTCAACTGTCTGACCAACTATATCGATCGCGAGGAGCGGGTCATCACCTGCGAGGATTCGGCCGAGCTGCAGCTGCAGCAGCCGCACGTGGTCCGTCTCGAAACCAGGCCGCCCAATCTCGAAGGCGAGGGCGAGGTGACCATGCGCGACCTCGTCAAGAACTGCCTGCGCATGCGGCCCGAACGGATCATCGTCGGCGAGGTGCGCGGTCCGGAAGTGTTCGACCTTCTGCAGGCGATGAACACCGGCCATGACGGTTCGATGGGAACGATCCACTCCAACAGCCCGCGCGAATGCCTGAACCGTATTGAATCGATGATCGCCATGGGCGGTTATTCGCTGCCGCAGAGAACGGTGCGCGAGATCGTCGTCGGCTCGGTCGACGTCATCATCCAGGCGGCCCGTCTGCGCGACGGCTCGCGCCGCATCACCCACATCACCGAGGTGATCGGCATGGAAGGCGACGTCATCATCACCCAGGATCTCGTCCTCTACAACATCAAGGGCGAAGACTCGAGCGGCCGTCTGATCGGCGAGCATGTCTCCACCGGCATCGGCCGGCCGCATTTCTGGGATCGTGCCCGCTACTACGGCGAGGAGCAGCGTCTGGCCAATGCGCTCGAGGCCATGGAGAAACGCGCTGACTGATGCATCTGGACGTGTAGGGGCCCCGGTCGATGTTCGGAATTGACACCACGGTTCTGGCTTTCGTTGTGCTTGCCGGCTTAAGCGCCGGCGCGGTGGCCTATGCTTTCCTGTTCAAGCGCATCGATAACGAAAAGCAGGCCGGCAAGCGGCTTGAGACGGTCAAGGCGGCCGAGACCGACCGGTCGGTGGTGAAGGCTTCGCGCGACCGGGCCGCGGAAGCGGTCCGGCGGCGCAAAAGCCTCCAGGATTCGCTCAAGCAGCTCGATGAAAAGCAGAAATCCAACGACCGCAACATCAAGAAGCCGCCACTGAGAGTCCAGATCCGCCAGGCCGGCATGACGGTTTCCATCGAGCGCTTCTACATCTACTCGGTGATTTGCGGCATCGTGCTTACATTTCTCGTCTATTTCGCCGGTGCGCCGTTGCTGGTCCTGCCTGGCGCTCTCTTGGCCGGGGCCTTCGGTCTGCCGCGCTGGTTCGTGTCGTTTCGCCGCACGCGCCGGGTGAAGGCTTTCCTCGAGGAGTTCCCGAACGCGCTCGATATCATCGTGCGCGCGGTCAAGTCCGGTCTGCCGTTGAACGATGCGATCCGCCTGATCGCCAACGAATCTCCCGAACCCGTCCGGGCCGAGTTCCGCCGCATCGTCGATTCCCAGCAGATGGGCATGTCGATCCCCGATGCCACGCTGCGCATGTCAGAGACCATGCCATGTGCCGAGGCAGGCTTCTTTGGCATCGTCATCCAGATCCAGTCGCAGGCCGGCGGCAATCTCTCCGAGGCGCTGGGCAATCTTTCGCGGGTGCTGCGCGATCGCAAGAAGATGAAGGCCAAGGTGCAGGCGCTGTCGATGGAGGCGAAGGCGTCCGCCGTCATCATCGGCGCCTTGCCGTTCGTCGTCGCCTTTCTCGTCTACCTTTCGAGCCCGAACTACATCATGCCGCTATTCACGACCAGCGTCGGCAATCTGATCCTCGGCTGCTCCGGCGTCTGGATGTCGATCGGCATCCTGGTGATGCGCAAGATGATGAATTTCGAAGTGTAGGGACGCCGACCCAATGACAGACCAGGTCGTCAAGACGCTAACCGATCCTTCCTTTCTTATCGCGCTCCTGGTCGGCATCGCGGTTTTTGCGACCGTCTTCACGCTCATGCCGGCGCTTGGCGGCAATCAGCTCAAGGCGCGCATGAAAAGCGTGGCGCTCGAACGTGACGAGCTGCGGTCAAAGCAGCGTGCGCGCCTCGCCAGCGAAGCCGACCGCCGCCGCAAGGGCCTGCGCGAGGAGCAGTCGATCGGCATGCGCAACATCGTCGAGCGGCTGGACCTCAAGCGCGCGCTTGCCGACGAAGGCACGCTGCAGAAGCTCAAGGTGGCGGGTTTCCGCGGCCAGAATCCGCTGACGCGCTTCCTGTTCTTCCGCCTGATCCTGCCCTTCATCGGATTCGCGCTGGCGGCGGTCTACGTGTTCCTTCTCGGCGGCCTGGCGGACCGTCCGGCGTTCATCAAGCTGTTCGTCTGCGTTCTTGTCGCCTATGGCGGCTTTTATGCCCCGATCCTCTACGTCAACAACCGCGCGACAAAGCGCAAGCAGTCGATCCAACTGGCATGGCCGGACGCGCTCGACCTGATGCTGATCTGCGTCGAATCAGGCATGTCGGTGGAAGCAGCGCTTCGCAAGGTCGCCGACGAGATCGGCGCCCAGTCGGTGGCGCTCGCTGAGGAATTCGTGCTCACCAACGCCGAGCTCTCCTATCTGCAGGACCGCAAGGTCGCCTATGAGAACCTGGCAAGCCGCACCGGCCTGGAATCGGTGAAGTCGGTTTCCCAGGCCCTGGTTCAGGCGGAGCGCTACGGCACGCCGGTGGCGCATGCGCTGCGCGTGCTGGCCTCGGAAAGCCGCGACATGCGCATGAACGCGGCCGAGAAGAAGGCGGCAGCACTTCCGCCGAAGCTCACCGTGCCGATGATCCTGTTCTTCCTGCCGGTTCTGTTCGCCATCATTCTGGGGCCTGCCGGCATCCAGGTCAGCCAGCGCGGCATCTTCGGCGACCAGCACAATTCCAGCAGCGAGTAGAAAATCCGCTCAGATATATGAAAGGCCGCGCGGCGCGCCGTGCGGCCTTTTATATGTGATCGCGGATGCAACTCCGCGCGGTCAGTTGGTCGCGACCTTCGCCTTGTCCTTGTCCTGATTCTTGAGCTGGCTCCAGGCGTTCTGCTGGGCAAGCATCTGGCGCAGATAAGCGATGTTGGCCTGCGCCTGCTCCGGCGAAAGCTCCTGCGAGGCAATCTTTTCGGCCTCGTCGAAGCGGCCCTGCAGGCCGACGACCAACGCCAGGTTCTGCCGCACGCGGCTGTCGGCATTCGGTTGCTGCACGGCCGAACGCATATAGGTCTCGGCTGTGCGGAGATCCCCCTCAAGCACGTAGGACATGCCGAGATTGGAGAGGATCGAAGGTTCGTTCGGCTTGAGTTCGAGCGCCTTTCGATAGTCCTGACGCGCCTCGTCCCGCTGCCCCATCTGGTCGAGGATCGCGGCTTCCGCCGACACCAGGCGCCAATCCGGATATTCCGGCGTCTGGGCGCGGCGCACGGCATCGAGCGCCTGCTCGAACTGCCCGTTGGCGGCGAGCGCCTTGCCGTAGGCGGCGAGCACGTCACGGTCCTTGGGGTAGGCGATCGCGAGCTTGCGCATCACGGCCAGCGACTGGTCGGCGTCGCCATCCATCTGCAGCGCCGCGGCGAAATTCGTGGCGATGCGTTTGTCGTTCGGGTTCCTGGCATAGGAATCGCCAAGCCTTGTCGTTGCGCTGTGCAATTCGCTGGCCGACATCGTCTCCAGCGGCCTGCTGTCGGAGCGGGAGATGGAGCCGGTCGTGAATTTGCTGGTGCTGCCGCAGCCCGCCACGCTGGCCGCCAGCGCTGCGATGAATGCCGCGGTGATCAACCGTTTGCCTGTGACGTTCAACGCTTTGATCGGCATCGGCGCTGGTCTCCATTCCTGCGCGGCCATTGTCTGGCCGTCTTCCCTCCCGCAGAAATATTCTGTTAACCCTAACGGACGGTTAAGAAGGCCTCTGAAGTTCCTTCGTATTGGCGAGGGCCCTCGTCAGAGAAACGACCAACTTCTCGGAGCCAGCCGCGTCCGGACCGACGCTGTCACTTGCCCACCGGCGACGCCTCTGTCAGTGGAGACGAGAACAAACTTTGAGTGGGAGACTGTCGAATGGCCGTCGAACTTGTCGAACGCAAATCCGAGAACGCCTTGCCGGTTCATCTGGTGGCAAAGGACGGCCTCGACGGCGCGGGCCTTTCGCCTTCCGCCATCGCCTGGGCAAGGGCGAACGGCTTTTCGGGCGAGGCAGGGCGCACGCTGATCCTGCCGGGCGAGGGTGGCGCGCTCGCTGGCGCTCTGTTCGGCACCGGCGACGGCGAGAGCCAGCTTGCCATCGGCGCCCTGGCACGGACGCTGCCGGAGGGCGAATGGCATTTTGCCGGGGATTTGCCTGCGCCCGATCTTGCGGCGCTGGCCCTCGTCCTTGGCGGCTACGTCTTCACCCGCTACGGCAAGAAATCCGGCAGGGCGTTGCGCTTCGAACTGCCGTCGGGAGCCGACGGCGCGCTGGCGCGCCGCATCGCCGAGGGCGTGTTCCTGGCGCGCGATCTCGTCAACACGCCGACCAGCGACATGGGGCCGGATGAACTGGAGGAGGCCGTCCAGGCATTGGCCGCCACACACGGTGCCGACGTCTCCGTCGTCAAGGGCGACGATCTCCTGATGCGGAATTTCCCGATGATCCATGCCGTCGGTCGCGCCTCGACCGGCGTGCCGCGGCTGATCGACATGACATGGGGGCCGAGCGATGCGCCGAAGGTGACGCTGGTCGGTAAGGGCGTCTGCTTCGACACCGGCGGCCTCGACATCAAGCCCTCGTCGGGCATGCTGTTGATGAAGAAGGACATGGGCGGCGCCGCGAACGTGCTGGGTCTCGCCTCCATGATCATGGCGGCGAAGCTGAATGTCCGGCTGCGCGTGCTGATCCCCGCGGTCGAGAATTCGATCGCCGGCAATGCCTTCCGGCCGGGGGACGTGCTGCGGAGCCGCAAGGGCATCACGGTCGAGATCGGCAACACCGACGCCGAAGGCCGGCTGGTCCTGGCCGACGCGCTGGCGCTCGCCGACGAAGAGAGGCCGTCCCTGCTGATCGACATGGCGACGCTGACCGGTGCCGCGCGTGTCGCGCTCGGCCCCGATCTGCCGCCCTTCTACACCGGCGACGAGGCTTTGGCCGCCGATCTGGCGGCAGCTTCGCTCGCCGTCGAGGATCCATTGTGGCGCATGCCCTTGTGGCGCCCTTACGACGCAAAACTGTCCTCGAAGATCGCCGACATCAACAATGTCACCACCGACGGTTTTGCCGGATCGATCACCGCGGCTCTCTTCCTCAAGCGCTTCGTCGAGAAGACGCCCGGCTGGGCGCATTTCGACATTTTTGCCTGGAACCCTGCCGATCGTCCGCACGGATTGACGGGCGGCGAGGCGCAAGGCATTCGTGCGCTGGAGCGGATCATTTCGACACGGTTCGGGTGAGCCCTAATCCGAAAAGCGCCGGTACTGAAACGGAACCGAAACAATTTGCCGGCATGCTTACGGCATGTCGATCTCGATGCGTCCGAGCCAGGCCTTGCGATTGTGGCAGCAGGTGTTGCTGTCGCAGGTGCGCGATGGCGCGCCCGATCTCACCATGCGCCAGACGGCGATCCTGCTCACCATCTATCTCGATCCGCCGCCGCATACGGTGCGCGGGCTGGCCGCCAGGCTCAACGTCACCAAGCCGGTCATCACCCGAGCGCTCGATACGATGGGCGCGCTGAAGCTGGTCTCGCGCCACCGCGACGAGCTCGACAAGCGCAATGTGCTGATCCGGCGCACGGTGGAAGGAGCGCTCTTTGTCGAGCGCTTCGGCGATGGTATCGTTGACCGGGCGCATGAGCTGCCCATCTAGAGCATGATCCCGAACCGAAGGACCGCGTCAGCGAAAAGTGGGAACCGGTTTCGGAAAAGATCATGCTCAATCAAAGCTGAGTTACCGATTTTGACCGGATTGCCGATTTGACCGCCAGGGATGCACGCCTTCACGCCTTTCGTTCCGATCTCGCCGATGCCAGGCTGAAAGGAGAGGTCGCCGCCGACCGCTTTGTTGCCGGCCGGCCGGCGCGGATCACAACTTCTGTCGCCGACCTGCGCAAGGCGCCCCGCCCGGACGCCGGCGTGAATACCCAGGTGCTGTTCGGCGACGATGTGCTTGTCTTCGAGTACAAGGAAGGCTGGGCCTGGGTGCAGGCCGAGCGCGACGGCTATGTCGGCTATGTCGCCGACAATGTGCTGGGTTCGCGCGAGCAAATCCCCACCCACATCGTCTGCGTGCCGCGCACCTTCCTCTATCCGGGGCCCGACCTGCGCTTTCCGATCGTTGGACAATTGTCGATGGGCTCGACGGTGACGGTGACAGGTTCCGCAGAGACGCGCGGCACCCACTACGCGCTGCTGCCCTCCGGCCAGGCGATCATCGCCCGCCATCTGTGGCCGGTCGCGGAATTGGCCGACGACTATGTCACGGTCGCCGAGAGCTTCCTTGGCACGCCCTATCTGTGGGGCGGCGTCTCCGGCTTCGGCATCGACTGCTCCGGCCTCGTGCAACTGTCGATGCGCATGACCGGCAGGGAGGTGCTGCGCGATTCCGACATGCAGGCGGCGAGCATCGGTACGCCGTTCCAACCTGGCCCGGATTTTTCCGGACTGCAGCGCGGCGATCTCGTCTTCTGGAAAGGCCATGTCGCGATCATGACCGACGCGAAGGACATGATCCACGCCAACGGCCACACCATGCTGGTCTCGCGCGAGGGGTTGAAGGAGGCCGTCGAGCGCATCGGCTATCTCTACGGTGGCCCGACGGGGTTCAGGAGGCCGTGATCTTTCCTTCTCCCCGTTTCACGGGGAGAAGGTGCCCGAAGGGTGGATGAGGGGCGGCGCGAGCCTACGATCGTTGGCGCTGCCCTTCACCTGCCTGTCGGCATCCCCTCCCCGTGAACGGGGCGAGGACCGCTGTAACGATCCCCTTTTGTTCCGATTTTCCTTGGCGAGCGTGCGCCGTCGCGCTACCTCTGGCACGTGACAGAGCAGCCGCGCCTCGCCGAACAGAATGCCGCCGTTCTCTTGCCGGAACCATTCGTCAGATGGTTCGGCGCAAAAGGCTGGTCGCCGCGCGTCCACCAGCTCGAACTGCTGGTGAAGGCTCAAGGCGGACAATCGGTGCTGCTGATCGCGCCGACCGGCGCTGGCAAGACGCTGGCCGGCTTCCTGCCGTCGCTCACCGAACTCGCTGGGCGGCCACGCCGCAAGCCCGGCGAAGCGCATCGCGGCATCCACACGCTCTACATCTCGCCGCTCAAGGCGCTGGCCGTCGACATCGAGCGCAATCTCGGCAAGCCGGTCGAGGAGATCGGGCTGCCCGTCACCATCGAGACGCGCACCGGCGACACGCCCTCGCACAAGCGCCAGCGGCAGAAGCTGGTGCCGCCCGACATCCTGCTCACCACCCCCGAGCAGCTCGCTCTGCTGATCGCCTCAAACGATGCCAAGCGCTTCTTCGAGGATCTGCGCTATGTCGTGCTCGACGAACTGCATTCGCTCGTCACCTCGAAGCGCGGGCACCTGCTGGCGCTCGGCCTGGCGCGGTTGCGCGCTTTCGTTCCCAAGCTGCAGACCATAGGCCTGTCGGCAACGGTCGCCGAGCCGGACGAATTGCGGCGCTGGCTGGTTGCACAGAACCCACCCGGTGAAATGGCCGGGCTGATCACGGTGGCCGGCGGTGCCAAGCCCGATATTTCGATCCTCGACTCGCGCGAGCGCGTGCCGTGGTCGGGGCATTCGGCCCGCTATGCCATCCCCGAAATCTACGAGGCGATCAAAGAGCACCGCACGACACTTCTTTTCGTCAACACGCGCAGCCAGGCGGAGCTTTTGTTCCAGGAGCTGTGGCGGGCGAACGAGGATTCTTTGCCGATCGCGCTGCATCATGGCTCGCTCGATGTCGGCCAGCGCCGGCGCGTCGAGAAGGCGATGGCCGACAACGCGTTGCGCGCCATCGTCGCCACCTCCACGCTCGACCTCGGTATCGACTGGGGCGATGTCGATCTGGTGGTGCATGTCGGCGCGCCGAAGGGCGCCAGCCGGCTCGCGCAGCGCATCGGCCGCGCCAACCACCGCATGGACGAGCCGTCGAAGGCGATCCTGATTCCCGCCAACCGCTTTGAGGTTCTGGAATGCCGCGCCGCGCTCGATGCCAATTATCTCGGCGCGCAGGACACGCCGCCACTGGTCAAGGGCGCGCTCGATGTACTCTCTCAACACGTGCTGGGCGTCGCCTGCGGCGGACCGTTCGATGCCGACCTTCTGTTCGAGGAGGTGCGGAGCGCCGCTCCCTATGCTGCGCTGGAGCGCGAGACCTTCGAGCGGGTCATCGACTTCGTCGCCACCGGCGGCTATGCGCTGAAGAACTACGAGCGCTACGCCCGCATCCGCCGCAACAAGGACGGGCTGTGGCGCGTCTCGCATCCGAGCGTCGCCCAGCAATACCGGCTGAATGTCGGCACCATCGTCGAGATGCCGGAACTCAATATCCGCTATGTCCGGCAGGGGCGCGGCATGGCCGGCCGCGGCGGGCCGGTGCTCGGCAAGATCGAGGAGTATTTCGCCGAGACTTTGCGCCCCGGCGACAATTTCCTCTTCGCCGGCAAGGTGCTGCGCTTCGAAGGCATCCGTGAGAACGAATGCGTCGTCTCCAATGGCGCCGGCGCCAACATCATCGTGCCGTCCTATGCCGGCGGCAATTCCCGCTGTCGACCTATCTCGCCGATCAGGTGCGCGGCATGCTGGCCGACAGCGACCGCTGGCGGGCTCTACCCGAGCAGGTGGCGGACTGGCTGCGGCTGCAGAAGGAAAAGTCGGTGCTGCCGAAGCGCGGCGACTTGCTTGTCGAGACCTTTCCGCGCGGTAACCGGCATTACATGGTCGCCTACCCCTTCGAGGGCCGGCTGGCGCACCAGACGCTCGGCATGCTTTTGACGCGCCGGCTGGAGCGCGCGCATGCCAGGCCGCTCGGCTTCGTCGCCACCGACTATTCGCTCGCCGTGTGGGCGCTGGACGATATGGCGGCGCTGTTCAAGGCAAAGAACCCGTCGCTCGCGGCACTTTTCGACGAAGATATGCTGGGCGACGATCTGGAGGCCTGGCTGAACGACAGCTGGATGCTGAAGCGCACCTTCCGCACCTGCGCCGTCATCGCCGGGCTGATCGAGAAGCGCTATCCCGGCCAGGAAAAGAGCGGTCGCCAGGTAACGGTCTCGGCAGATCTCATCTACGACGTGCTGCGCAGCCATGAACCTGACCATATTTTGCTGCAGGCGACGCGCACCGACGCCTCGGCCGGGCTGCTCGATGTCAGCAGACTTGGCGAGATGCTCTCGCGTGTGCGCGGTCGAATCGTGCATAAGCATCTCGACCAGATCTCGCCGTTGGCGGTGCCGGTGATGCTGGAGATCGGCAAGGAATCGGTCAATGGCGGCGCCAACGATACGCTTTTGATGGAAGCCGCCGATCTGGTCGAAGAGGCTATGGGACGAAGTTAGAAGCAATTCCAGGAAAAGTGTGCAGCGGTTTTCGTCCGGAATTGCGTAAAACAGGGAGAACGGAGAGGGGATGAATTTTTCGCTGGCGCGCGCAACGCTGATCGCCGAGGCCGACCTTGTTGGCATCGCCGGCGAACGCGCGGTCTGCGATCGGCGCGGCGTGCTCTACTTCCCCGATCTTCGCCTGCTCGCGGTCTCCGACCTGCATCTCGAAAAGGGCTCGTCCTTCGCCAGGCGGGGCGCGCTGATCCCGCCTTACGACACCGGAGCCACCTTGCTCCAGCTGCAGGCGGTGATTGCCGACTATCAGCCGCGCATCGTCGTCAGCCTCGGCGACTCCTTCCACGACGGCGGCGGCGCCGAGCGCATGCATCAATCCTTCCGCGACCGCCTTGAGACGCTGATGGCCGGCAGAGACTGGTTCTGGGTCGCCGGCAACCACGATCCGGATGCGCCCGCCGACTTGCCCGGCGAGACAGTCAGGGAACTCGCCATCGGCACGCTGCTGTTTCGGCACGAACCCTCGAAGGTCCGGGTGGAGGGTGAGATCGCCGGCCATCTGCACCCCTGCGCCCGAATCGTGCAGCGCGGACGCTCGGTCAGGCGGCGCTGCTTCGCCGGCGACGGCGGCCGCATGATCATGCCGGCCTTCGGCGCCTATACGGGCTCGCTCAACGTGCTCGATCGGGCCTATGCCGGCCTGTTCCGGTTGGAAACGCTTGTCGCCTATATGCTGGGCACCGAGCGCATCTTCGCCATCTCCGGCTCGATGCTGCGGCCGGGCTGAACCTCACTCCCTGCCATAGTAGAGCGTGACCGTGTGCTTCGCTTCGGCGAAGAACAGCCAGCGTTCGACCAGCATACCTGCGAACTGCAAGAGCGTTGCAAGCACTGACACGCCTGCCGTGAAAGGCCATGACAACGCGAAGGCTATAGCAAGCAAGAGAGCCGGGGCGGCAAACGCCAGCGCTTGCGTGATCCGCCTCAGCTTCGCGCTGTGCTTGCGCGCGATGCGGAATCCCATCTCCTTGAGCAGGTAGTTTTCTTCCGTGTGGGGCCATTCGATCGACCTCACCGTGCCGCCAGCGAGGCCCGTCGCCGTATTGGCGGTGGTCGGAATCTCCAGCCGGTCGTTGTACCGCCAGGTCGCCAGCTTCCAGGCCCAGCCGGCAAGCGTGGCAAGCAGGGCACCAGCCAGCATCGCCGTCGAACCCACGGCGAAACCCTGGAGAAGGGCGTTCAGCAGCACGCTGCCTGTCATCCCTGAGAAAATAAGATAAGCCGGCAAAGTATAGCGGCTGTGCCATTGGGCGATCGGCTTCAGTGAAGCGTAGATCATGCCGGTCGCGCAGACGGTGACGACCGCGCCGACCGCTGCCAGCAGCCCGGCAACGGCCACCCAACCGCCGGTGCTGCCAAGCAGTACCCAGCCGATGCCGAACAGCCCGGCCGGAATGAAGGTCGCGACCGAGGCCACGCCTTCGCGCGACAGCCAGGAGCTGCGCCATTGCGAGAAGGCGCGCCAGGCGCGTTCGGGGCGGCCGAGGTGACCGGTCGAGGAGAGCAGACCGGCCGCGATCAGGCCGAGCGCAAGCGCCATGCCGGCAAGGCCAAGCCAGAAATCGGGCTGGATGAAACCCAGCCCGCCAAGCACGCCGAGCAGCGCCAGCAGGCCGTAGCCGGCGCCGGTGGCGGTGGTGAAGAAAACGACGGAAAAGGCGGGGTGCATGATCGGCTAGTTCGAAAGCATGCGGTCGATCCAGCCGAGGAACCCACCCTCGGCTCGGATCGGCTCCAGCGCCGGCGCGTTCACTTTTGCTGAGTGCTCGGTATGGGCACGCGGCGGCAGGTATTTGTTGGTCGGCTTGTAGCCAAGTTCCGGCATCAGGTCGACGCCGCCGCGGTTCGCCACGAGTTGCGAGACGGCGGAGGTGGGATCGCCGAGATCGCCGAAATGCCGGGCACTGGTCGGGCACGCGGCGACGCAGGCCGGCACTCGGTCTTCTTCGGCCAGGTTGTCGTTGTAGATGCGATCGACGCAGAGCGTGCATTTCTTCATCACGCCGACATCCGTGTCGAACTCGCGCGCGCCATAGGGGCAGGCCCAGCTGCACAATTTGCAGCCGATGCATTTATCCTCGTCGACCAGCACGATGCCGTCCGAGGCGCGCTTGTAGGAGGCGCCGGTCGGGCAGACGGTGACGCAGGCCGGCTGCTCGCAATGCAGGCAGGAGCGCGGGAAGCTCACCGTGCGGCCGCCCATCTCGGTCGTGTGCTCATAAGTGTGCACGCGGTTGAACCAGACGCCGTCGACATGCCCGCCATAGGGATCGCGATCGGTCAGCGGCGCCATGTGGCCGCCCGTGTTCCATTCCTTGCAGGCGGTCACGCAAGCCTGGCAGCCGACGCAGGTGTCGAGGTCTATGACGAGGCCAAGCTTCTTCTCGGTGTAGGCGGGAAGGCAGGTCATTCGGCGACTTCCCCCTTCATGCGGAACGCTGCGCCGAAGCGAAGCACATCCGGCGACGGCTCGACATTTGGCGGCGGCCGGAAGCGTTCGAACTGCGGCTCGGTGAAGCCGGCCTCTTCCGCCGCGCATTTGACGATCCGCACGCGCACGTCGAACCACGCCGCCTGTCCCGTGACCGGATCGGAATTCGAATAGCGCTTGCCGCTGGCATCGGCTGTGGTCTGGTCGCCGATGATGTGGTTGAGCAGGAAGCCCCGGTTGCTTTCGGCAGCATCGTCCTTCAGTCCCCAACTGCCGCGCCGTTTGCCGATCGCGTTCCAGGTCCAGGCCGTGTCGGGGTTCACGCCTTCGATCAGCTTGATCTGCCCCTTCACCCGGCCGTTGACGCTCTCGATCCACACCCAGTCGTCGTCCGCGAGGCCGAGCTTGCCGGCCGTCTCCCGGTGCACGAACAGGCGGTTCTGGCTGGTGATCTGCCGCAGCCACGCATTCTGCGAGCCCCAGGAATGGTACATGTGCATCGGCCGCTGCGTCAGCGCGTGCAGCGGATATTTTTGCAGATCAACGGTCTCGTCCTCGAAGGGCGCGTACCAGAACGGCAGCGGGTCCATATAGGTCTCGATGCGGCCGCGCTCGGAGTCCGGCGGCTGTGCTTTTCCGTGGCCGCGGGCGGCAAGCCGGAAGCGCTGCATCGGCTCGGAATAGAGCTGGAAGACGATCGGCTCTGCCTTCTGAATGAAGCCCATCTGCACGGCAAGATCCAGATAGGCACGATTGCCCATCTTGTAGTAGCGCTGGTCGGCGGAAAAATCGTGGTGCCAAAAACCGCCATTGTCGATGTAGCGCTGCAACTGGTCCGGATTGACCTCGCCCTTGCCGAACGCGTCGCCGTTCCTGCCGCGCCAGCCGGCGAGCGGACCGATCCCTGGCGTGCGCTCGTGGTTGACGATGTAGTCGGCATAGTCGCGGTATTTCGCCGAGCCGTCCTCGCTGACGAAGCCAGGCAGGCCGAGCCGCGCGCCGAGCTCGATCAGCACCGACTGGAACGGCCGCACGTCGCGATCCGGCTGCACCACGGGATGGCGGATGGCATCGCCCGGTCCGTCGGCATGGCTGATCGGCCGGTCGAGCAGGCTGATGCAGTCGTGCCGTTCGAGATAGGTGGTGTCGGGCAGCACCAGATCGGCGAACGGCACCGTCTCGGAATAATAGGCGTCGGAATAGATGATGAAGGGGATCTTGTACGCGCCCGACGGGTCCTTGTCGGTCAGCATACGAAGCGTCTCGACGGTGTTCATCGAGGAGTTCCACGCCATGTTCGACATGTACATCATCAGCGTGTCGATCGGGTAAGGATCGCCGGCCCAGGCATTCCGGATGACCGAGTGCATCAGCCCGTGCGCGGCTAAGGGCGCCTCCCAGGAATAGGCCTTGTCGATGCGGGTCGGCGCGCCGGTCTCGTCCACGAGCAGATCGTCGGGCCCGCAGACGAAGCCGAGCGGCATGCCCTCCAGCGGCGTCATCGGCCGGACATTCCTGCCGCCAGGCTTTGGCCCCGGAGGCGCGCAACGGGGATAGGGCGGCTTGAAGCGAAAGCCGCCAGGCACGTCCACGGTTCCGAGAAGAACCTGCAGCAGATGGATGGCGCGGCAGGTGTGAAAACCGTTGGAATGGGCCGAGATGCCGCGCATGGCGTGCATCGAGACGGGTCGCCCCTTGATCGTTTCATGGCGCCGGCCCGCCCAGTCGGTCCAGGCGACCGGCAATTCGATCGTCTCTTCGAAGGCGACATGCGCCAGCTCCGCCGCGATCCGGCGGATGGTGTCGGCGCCGACCCCGCAGCGCGCGGCGACCGCGTCCGGCGAATAGCTCTCGTCCAGGTAGCGGTCGGCGATCAGCTGGAACACCGGCACGCAGCGCCGGCCATTGATCGTGTAGCTGCCGGTCAGCGCTGGTCTGGCATCCGGGTCGGTTGCGTTGACGGGGACTTTCGCGACCCTGTCCCAGGCCAGCAAGTTGCCGGCATCGTCGCGCGCGAACAGTCCGTCATCGGCGGACCCGGGCTCCTGCACGACAAGCACCGGCGCGTTGGTGTAGCGCAACAGATAGTCGAGATCGACGCGGCCGGCCTTCAGCAGTTCGTGGACGATGGCGAGCACGAACAATCCGTCCGTGCCGGGCCTAATGCCGATCCAGTCGTCGGCGATCGCGTTGTAGCCGGTGCGGCACGGATTGACCGAAACCACCTTGGCGCCGCGCGCTTTGAGCTTGCCGAGGCCGATCTTGATCGGGTTGGAATCATGGTCCTCGGCGACGCCGAACAGCATGAAGTATTTCGTGTTGTCCCAGTCGGGCTCGCCGAACTCCCAGAACGAGCCGCCGATCGTGTAGAGCCCGCCGGCCGCCATGTTGACCGAGCAGAAGCCGCCATGGGCGGCGAAATTCGGCGTGCCGAACCGGCTCGCCCACCAGCCGGTCAGCGACTGCGACTGGTCGCGCCCGGTGAAGAAGGCGAGTTTTTTCGGGTCGGTGCGGCGGATCGTCGACAGCCGCTCGGTGGCGATGGCGAATGCCTCGTCCCATTCGACCTCGCGAAACTCGCCGGAGCCGCGTGGGCCGGTGCGCAGAAGT
Organism: Mesorhizobium loti; assembly: GCF_001510895.1. Classification (GTDB taxonomy): domain Bacteria; phylum Pseudomonadota; class Alphaproteobacteria; order Rhizobiales; family Rhizobiaceae; genus Mesorhizobium; species Mesorhizobium loti_A. Next base: position 90,439 of record NZ_LPWA01000024.1, read on the forward strand.
GGCTTCTTCAGCCGCGCCGGGCTGTAATGCTGCATGATGCCGGCGCTGCCCTTGCCGCAGATCACGCCGCGGTTCACCGGGTGGTCCTTGTTGCCGTTGATGTAGCGTACCTTGCCGTCCTTGATGTGGACGTCGATGCCGCAGCGACAGGCGCACATGTAGCAGGTGGTCTTGGCGATGCGATCGGAGACGCTCGGCGAGGTGTCGACGCCGTCGCCTTCGTTCGGCGCGCATGTATCGGCCAGCGGCCGCTGGGAGGGTGCGGAGTTGGCGCCGCGCGGCGCACCGCTGCTCATGACCCGCGAGCGCTCTTACCGCCCGCCATCCTGGCTTTCGTCTTCGGCCCCGGTCCGCGCATGTAGTGAAGCTCGGGGTGGTAGCGCTCGCCGGCGAGCTGCCGCCTTAGCCGGCGGGTCCAGTGCGCGAAAAGGGATTTGAAGCGCCCGATCATTTCCAACCTTGGCTGTAGCGCAGCCAATTTTTTCCAAGCTTTGGCAAAAACTTAGAACAAAGCAATTGATCTGTCTAACAAGCGGCACTTGTAATTCCGATCGGTTTTGCTTCTTAGTTGGCCATGACCCTCGATCAGTTGCGCATATTCGTCGCCGTCGCCGAGCACGGCCATATGACCAAGGCGGCCGAGCTGCTCGGCATCTCCCAGTCCGCCGCCTCGGCGGCCATCCGCGCGCTTGAAAGCCAGCATGGCGTGCGCCTGTTCAACCGGGTTGGCCGCAACATCGAGCTGGCGCAGACCGGCCATCGCTTCCTGCCCGAGGCCAAGGCGGTCCTCGAGCGCGCTGCGGCCGCTCATAACGTGCTGGAGCATGTCTCTCAGACCGTCACCGGCAGCCTGTCGATAGCGGCGAGCCAGACCATCGCCAGCTATTGGCTGCCACGCCGCCTGGCCTCCTTCCACGAGGCCTATCCGGCGGTGCGCCTCAGCGTCACCATCGGCAACACAAGGCAGGTCGAGGCCAATGTGCTGGACGGCCGGGCCGATTTCGGTCTGGTCGAGGGGCGCACCGAGTCCGACATCCTGCGGCGCGCCACGGTCGATGAGGATCGCCCCATTTTGGTGGTGGCGCGCTCGCACCCGGAAATTCCGATGACCCTGGCCGGGAACCTCGACATCAGGGCGTTGCGTTGGATCATCAGGGAAGGCGGATCGGGCACGCGCGAGGCGCTGGAGGACTTTGCGAGGAGCGAAGGCGTCTCGCCGGCGGAGCTGCAGATTTTCCTGGTCCTGCCCAGCAACGAAGCCGTGCGTCAGGCGGTCGAGGCTGGCGCGGGGGCCACAATCATCTCGGAGCTCGTCGTCGCGCGCTCCCTGGCGGAGGGCAGCCTGAGGTCCGTGCCGGTCGATCTGCCGAAGCGCGATTTCGCCATGATCGCCCATCGCGACCGGCAGGCCAGCCTCGCGCAGATGGCGCTGAAGGCGCATTTGACCGGCAAGGCTGATTTGCAGCCGACCGGCAAGGGCTAGGAAGCTTCAAGCAAACTTCCGCCGCGCATCCAGCGCCAGGCCGAGGCCGACCGAGCCGAACATGTCGCCTTCGATGACGGCGGCCTGCGGTACCAGCGAAAGGATCCGCCGCTTTGCCAGCGGGATCGCCGTCGAGCCGCCGGTGAGGAACACGGCGGTGATGGCGGAAGCGGGAACGCCGGCGTCGGCTATCGTCTGCCTCACCGTTGCGGTCACTTTTTCGATATCGCCGCCGATCGTCTCTTCCAGGCCCTCGCGCGTGATCCCGGCCGCGAAGCGCGCGCCGGGCAGCGACACCTTCACCTCGGCCGAGGCCTGGTCGGTCAGCGCGATCTTGGCTCGTTCGACCAGGCCGGCCATCGCATGCCCGTAACGATGTTCGACAATGTGGATGAAACGGTCGACGAGGTCGGCCCGCTCGGCTTCGAAACGGATCTGCTTAAGATCCGACATCGCCTTAGCGGTGTAGACCAGGTTGATGCGCTGCCAGGTTGCGAGGTCGATGAAGTAGCTCGCCGGCAGATTGCGCTTGCCGTCCTTGGTCGGCGTCAGATAGCCGAGATCGGGCATGACATGGGCTATGCTGAGCAGCCGGTCGAAATCGGTGCCGCCGATATGGATGCCGCGATTGGCTAATATGTCGCCCTTGCGGTCGTCCGAGCGGGCGCGCTCCGGCGAGACGCGCACGACCGAGAAGTCGGAGGTGCCGCCGCCCATGTCGACGATCAGCGCCAGCTCTTCTTGGGCTACGTTCTGTTCATAGTCGAGCGCCGCGGCGATCGGCTCGAACTGGAAGGCGATGTGCTTGAAGCCTTGCGCGCGCGCCGCCCGTTCGAGCTCGCCCTGCGCTTTGGCGTCGGCTTCGGCATCGTCGTCGACGAATTGTACCGGGCGGCCAAGCACGACGCGCTCGACCGGGCTGCCTGCATCCTCTTCGAGGCGCTTTTTCAAATGGCTGATGAAGAAGCCGATGATATCGACGAAGCCGATCAGGCGCGCCTTGATGCGTGTCTTCTCGCTCGCCAGCGAGCTGCCGAGCACGCTTTTCAGCGAACGCATCAGCCGGCCCTCGACACTGTCGGTGTAGTCGGCGATCGCGCGGCGGCCGAAATAGGTGTGCCCGTCCTCGAAGTTGAAGAACACCGCGCTCGGCAGGGTGGGCTGTTCGCCCTCCAGCGCCACCAGTCGTGCCCGGCCGTTGCGGATCACGCCCACCGTGGAATTGGACGTGCCGAAATCGATGCCGCCGAATGCCGATTGCATCGCAGCCTCCTGTCATTGCTTCATGGCGGCAGGAAAACGCATAGACACGCCGTCGCCCGGATAGCCGGACCGCTCTGCCGAAATTGAATGTGAGTGCTTGTCCCTAGGGTTGGGAGGCGGCGATTTATCGCAAAACCGGGAAAAGGGAAACCCTCTTTTCACGGGAAAATCGGTATTTCCATTTTTCCCGCGAAGCATCAATCCTTGCGGAAGACTAGGCGTCCGAGCCACCCGGTCAGCATCGCAAGCGACACGGCGAACGCGCCGTAGAGAAAGGAATAGTCGTGAGCGACGCGAAAGATCGACTGCTCGAAGCCGGACTTGCGGATTTCGAGCTGGGCGGAGCTCTCCTTCACGAACATGCCGCTCTTGAACAGGAAGGCGCGCGCCTTGTGCGTGCCGACCGGAATGTTGGGCGCCAGCCGTACGGTGGCGCGGAACAGGCTCTGCGACAGGAACTGCACGCCGCCGACATTCTCGCTGTAGAGGCCGGTCGCCGTCTTGCGCTCGCGCAGTGCCGCCGTGAACTCCTCGATCGTCGCCGGGCTGTCGGTCTCGTCGGCGGGCTTCATGTAGAGGTTCTGCGAGCCGAGCGAGAGCTGCTTGTACTTGTTCGGGTCGGCAATGTCCTGCAAGGGCCGCGTCGTGGCGACCGAATAGGACACCGGCACGTTCTCGAACGTCTCCGATTCCAGGTTGATCCAGACGCCGAGCACCCTGTCCTTGCGGCGTACGACGACCGGCCGCGGCGGCCCTTCGAGCACGACGACCACGTCGTAGCGCCCTTGCCGCGAGACCAGCGGATCGGGATTTTCGAGCGATCCGAAGATGGTGAGGTCGGCGCCCGAGAAGCCGGCGGTGATCGAGATGGCGTCGGTCGACAGGCCGATCTGGATACCTTCGGCGGCGGGCGGCGTTTGCGCCGTCGCGGGCGACAGGGCAAGGAACAGCGACAGCGAGGCGGTGGCGGCAAACGCTCTCAATCCCGTCATCAGCTCAGGCCCGCGAGCGAATAGAGGTTGGGTGGCGTCGCGAACAGGTCGATGGCAAGGCGGATGGCGACCGCCAGCACCAGCAGCGCCAGCAGCGCCCGCAACTGCTCGCCGCGCAGCCTTTGGCCGGCCTTGGCGCCATATTGCGCGCCGGCAACGCCGCCGGCCATCAGCAGGAAGGCAAGGATCACGTCGACGGTCTGGTTGGTGGTGGCATGCACCAGCGTGGTGTAGGCCGAGGTGAAGATGATCTGGAACAGCGAGGTGCCGATAACGACGTTGGTCGGCACCTTGAGCAGGTAGATCAGCGCCGGCACCATGATGAAGCCGCCGCCGACGCCCATGATCGACGACAGGAAGCCGATTGCCGCGCCGAGCCCGAGCACCGGGATGACGCTGACGAACAGCTTCGAGGCGCGGAAGCGCATCTTGAACGGCAGCCGATGGATCCAGTTGTGCTGGCCGGATTTCTTCAGCACGGGTGCTGCGCCGCTGCGCGTGGCGCGCAGCGCATTCACGCTCTCGACCAGCATCAGGCCGCCGACCGTGCCGAGCAGCGCGACGTAGAGCAGCGAGATGAAGAGGTCCAACTGGCCGAGCCGGCGCAGCAGCGCAAACACATAGATGCCGGCGGTCGAGCCGACGACGCCGCCGGCCAGAAGCACGCCGCCCAGCTTGAAGTCGAGCGTGCCGCGCTTCATGTGCGAAAGCGCGCCGGAGAAGGAAGAAGCGATGACCTGGTTGGCCCCGGTGGCGACCGCGATGGCCGGCGGGATGTTGTAGAAGATCAAGAGCGGCGTGATGAGGAATCCGCCGCCGACGCCGAACATGCCCGACAGGAAACCCACCGCCGCGCCCATCGCCAGCAGCACGAAGACGTTGACGGAAATTTCCGCGATCGGGAGATAGATGCCCACCCGTCTGTCTCGATCAGTTTGCCTCTCGGCGAATGCCGCCGTCCCCAGCGGTTTCGCACCGAAAAAGCAGTTTCGCACTGAAAAGCCAATTTTTTCTTGCGCCGACGCGGCGGCGGGGTCAGACCCGCCACGGCGCCGAAACAAAAACCATCTCAATCAGTTAACAGGCAAATCTGTGGCAAGCCGTCGCGGAAGCGACGCGCCCGCAATTATTTGCGCGCCAGCAGCGCCTTGACGAGCGGCGCGTCGATCTCGCCGGTCGGCTTCATCTTGTTGTCGGTCTGGAAGGCCATGATGGCGCTCTTGGTCTTGTCGCCCATGACGCCGTCGGCTCCGCCGGCTTCATAGCCGTTCTTGTTGAGGATCAGCTGGATATTCTTCACCGCCTTCTTCATGTCGATGCTGGCGGTGGTCTGCGGCGTGCTGTCCTGCCAGGATTCCGGAATGTCGGAGGAGTTGGCGGCCGCGTTGAGGGGCTTGGCCTTCCACAGTTCCGTGGCGGCGCGGGCCCGCTCGAGCTGCTCGGGCCTGAGCGCATTGGCGATCTCGTCGCGCTTGGACGCGGCGTCCTTGTCGCCGGTCTTGGCGACGAGGGCGAACCATTTGTAGGATTCCTCCAGGTTCTGCTTCATGCCGACGCCCTTGGCCGAAAGGATGCCGAGGTTGAACTGGCTGTCCTTGACGCCGAGATCGGCCGCCTCCTGAAACCAGTGCGCCGCCGATTCATTGTCGGTCACGCCGTCCGCCGCCATGGCGAACAGCACCGCCAGATTGTGCATGGCGCTGGCGTTGCCCTGTTCCGCCGCGAGTTGGTAGTAGGTCTTGGCTTTCTTGATGTCGCGCGCGACGCCGATGCCCTTCTCGTAGAAATTGCCGATGCGGTATTCGGCCGGCGCGAAGCCCAGTTCGGCTGATTTCTCGTACCATTTGGCGGCCGCCGCCATGTCTTCCTTCACGCCGCGTGATTCAGCGTAGCGCGAACCGATCTCGAACAGCGCCTTGGCGTCGCCGCCCGCGGCCGCGTCGCGCAGGGCGACCGGGCCGATGTCGGTCGGGATGTCGATCTTGGCGGCCGAAATTGCGGGCTGGCCGTCGGCCGGCGGGACGGTGCCCGTCGTCTCCGCTGCCGTGCCAGTCGGCGTGCCGGCCGGAGCAGCACCGGCTGCAGGAGTGCTGGCAGCCGGTGCGCTGGTCATAGGCTGCGCATCCGCATCCGTGTCCATGGCCGGTCCGTTCACGGCCGGAGAGACCGGCTCGGACGACATGGCCGAAGCCATCGGGGTCGGGGCCGGCTGGGCTGGCGCGGAAAGAGCCATCGGAGCGGGCGTCGGTCCGGCCGGCGTCGCCGCGGCGGGCATCTCTGGACCCGACGGCTGAGCGGCAGCCTGTGGCGCCGGATCGTCCTTCGCGGTCTCGGCCTGCCTGACGACGCGGGCGGGTGCGCTCTCTGGCTTGGCGGCTTCCGTGTCGGCCTTGGGCGCGCGGGCGGTATCGAGCGAGGCGGTATTGACCGTCTGTGTGGAGACAATCGGCGCCACATCGTTGCGGGCGACCGGCTTTGGATCGGAGAAAAAGGCCTTGCCGAGTTGCAAGCCGGCCAGCGCCATCATGATTGCGGCGGCCGCCATCAGGATCGGCTTGCGCCGCGCCTTGAGCAGGTCGCCGATCCTCAGCGCCTTCACCGGACCGGTCATCGTCGACTGCCGCTTCAGCGCGTCGGCTTCCGCGGCGGCGGCCTGCGCCGCGCGGCGGGCGGCCGCGATGAAATCGGATTTGGCGGCGTCGGTCTCGCTGCGCTTGGCCGGCTGGCGCTCGTCGCGCACGCGCTTCATGATGGCGTTGAGGTCCGGCGCGCCCGAGCCCGGCTCCAGCGGCCGGTTGGCCGCTTTGGGATCGAGCGGTTCGTCGATGTCGACGGTCGGGACGTCGCCGACCGGCGCCGAGCCGGCAAGCGGTGGCGTGTCCTCGGCCTTCTTGCCCTTGAAGGCGCGCGCCAGTCCGCTGAACATCGACTTCTTGCGGTCGGTTTTCTCGGTCTTCTCGCCGATCGCATCCGACCCGAGCGCCGCCATGGCGGCGGCCGCCGCGGCCTCGGCGGGCGTGCGCGGGCCAGGTTCGCCCCTGGCGGCCGGTTCGCTTGCCGGCTCGTTGCGCAGGATGGAGGCGGCGCGCTCGTCGAGATCGGCGATGTCCCCGGTCAACGGCAGCGGCTGGTCGATATCCATCGACGGCGCGTCCTGCACCGCGATCTTGCCGGGGCGGGCGGGCCGCCTGCCGCCCGGCTGCGGGTCGACGAGTTCGCTGACCGCTTCGCTCGGTTCGCCAGTCTCTAGGGAGCCGAGCCGGTCGACGATCTTGAGCAGCGTGTCGTGGATGGCCTCGAAGGTCCGCGAGTTGCGCTCGTCGGAACGGCGGGTGAGCGCTTCGAGCGTCTTCAGGTCCTGGGCGAGGCCGCCCACGGCGGCCGCGTTGGAGGCGGCCGTGCTGGAACCCGACTCGGCCAGCGACCTGACAGCGTTCTCCGCCGCCTCGCGCGCGACGCTGAGGATGGAATCGCGCGTGCCCGCCAGCGACTTTTCGATCTCGTTGAGGCGCGGGCTGATGTCCTCGAAATCGGGCAGCGCAGCGCTCGGCTTCGAAAGATGCGCCGAAAGTGCGGTCACCTGCGATTCCAGGCTGCGGATCAGTGCCGGATCGATGCCGGCGACCTGCGCGGCGGACGATTCCAGCCGGCTGGAAATGTCTTCGAGCCGGCTTTCCAGGCCGCGGATCGCCATGTCGTTGGCGGCATCGGGCGCGCGTGTCTCGATGCGCTTGGCAAGCGCGGTGAAGCGGGCGTCGATCGCCTCCATAATGCCGGCGCCGTCATCCTGCTGCATGCGCTGGTCGAGCCTGTCGGCGACTTCGTCCAGCCGCCGCTCGAGGTCGCGGAACAGCATGTTGCCCTGCTCGATCGCATCGCCCTGCCGGCGCTCGAGCAGGCTGGACAGCACGTCGAAGCGCTGCTCCAGGCCCTGGAAGATATGGTCGGCGTCGGGCATGGCCGGCGCGCGGTCTATTCTGTCGGTGATCAAGGCGATCTGCTTGCCCAGACGCTCCATCGCCTGCTCCGGCAGGTTGGTGCGTCCGGCGAGCTCGTCCACCCGGCTGGACAGCAGGTTGAGGCGGTCGATGACCTCGGCGCCGGGCCGCGACTGCGCGACCTCCTCGATCTGCTGCGCCAGCGAAGTGATCCGCTTCTCGATCCGGCCGAAAGTTTCCGGGTCGAAGGCATTGGCCTGAGCGGCCACTGTCGAGGCGACAATGGCGCGCGAGATCTCGTCCAGTCGCTCGTCGATCATGGCAAGCGTCTCGCCGCCGCGCATCGTCTGCTGGCTGGCGAAACGGTCGACCGCGCCGGCAAGGGTGCGCACCTTCTCCTCCAGCGAGGCGAGCGATAGCGACTGCGGCAGATTGTTGACCGCGCTGCTGATCTGTTCGAGCCGGTCGGTGAGGACCGAAAGGTTGGGACCCTCGGCGCGCTGGCGCTGGTCGGCGTCGACGCGATCCTCGAAGGCGCTCCAGCGGCGGTCGAAATCGTCCCAGCGGCGATCGACGGCCCGCACGCTTTGATCGACGGCCCGCACGCTTTCCTCGCGCGCCAGCGTGTCGAGCGCCGTCTTGACCTGCTCCAGTTCGAGCCGCAGCAGATTGACGCTGCGGTCGCCGCTCTTTTCGGCAAGCGTGTGGATGGCCCCGGAAAGCCGCTCGAACTCAAGGCCGAGCTCGGCGCTGCTCTTGTCGGCGGGGGTGCCATGGTGGCTGCTCGCCTGCATGGCGCGATCGATATCCTTGCGCAGCGCATCGAATTCGCGTTGCAGGCCGGCGGTCATCTGGTGGCGCAGTTCCTCGCGCAGGCCGCGCAGTTCGACGGCGATCTTGCCGACCATCGCGACGCCGTCTTCCTGTCCGCGCACCCGGTCGATGTCGCGGGCGATGGCCTGATAGTTGGGGCCGACGCTGGAAGGTGTTTGGTTTTGCGGGTCCCGATTTTGCTCCCCCCGATTTTGCTCCCTCTGCGTGGCGTAGGGGTCCTCGTACCAGCGCCGCTGATCATAAGGTTGCGCGGCGGCATAGCGTGGCTCGGCGGCCGGCCGCCGCGGATCGGGTCGTACGGGCGTGTCAGATCGGGTCCGCTCCAGCCGCTGCTCCAGCGTTTCGAGCGAGCGGTTCAGCTCCTCCAGCGAGGTGTGCGGCCGGCGTTGCCTGCCGGCGTTGAGTGTATCGAGATAGGACCGCTTGCTGTTCATCGATGCGCCCGTGTTCAGAATGACCGGCCGTGGCCGGTTTCCCAAAGTCCTGCCGGGAACGAAGGCGGCCGCGCGGTTCTGCTGCGGAGGAAGACGGGCTTCCCGGGTTTTCACCCACGCTTCGAAGACCGTGAAAAATTCGCTACAGGATAAACACGGGTGACCGACATGCGCACATTTCGCCCAACGTGGTAAACAAGGCGTTAACCAAGCTTAAGAAGTCGCGCATAAATGATGGGCCGTTTGCCGGGCGCTGCGGAAAGTTTCGCCCACTTGCCGCAAGAACAGGTGACATCAGGCGCCGATTATTGCTTCACCGGTCCAGACGCTTTGACCAACGACGGGAGTAGCATCGGTACACGCTGGGCGTATTCGTTATACTCGGGGAACGTGGCGCGTAACACGCGTTCTTCATTCATCGCGCGTTGGAACTGCAGCGCAAACCAGCAGACGCCGAGAAGCACCGCGGCGATCGACCAGTTGACGATCACGACACCGGAAATCGTGATCAACTCCGCGACGTAGAGAGGGTGCCTGACAACCCCGTAGGGCCCGGTGACTACGAGCTTTCGAGCGGTTGCCATGATGGAAAACGAGCGACCCAGCCACAACAGGCAATAGGCTGAAAGCAGTGTGCCTGACACGATCATGGCGGTGCCGAACATCAGGACGTCAGTTGTGACGGTCCCGACTGGAAGCACGGCCAGCAGAGACATCATGAAAGTTCCTGCGATCGACACGACGCGGGGCGAAAGGCCGGGCGTGTTTGCCTTGGCAGGTAACCTGATCAGCGTGAAAAGCAGAGACAACGAGATGAAGATCAAGGCAGCGATCTTTGAGGTCAGGATGAGCGACCTGCCGGGCATTGCATCCTCCGCCCGAATGATCGGGGCGATCGTCGCGACCTGCCGCACCAACAAGAACGTGAAAATGGCCACTATGGCTGCGCGGCCGGCGAAATCTTCAAGTCGGCTGGTCATGAGTCAAATTCCACCATCTGTGAGGCTGTGGACCCTTCTTTCAGTCCGGTGAACGGATAGGCCAGTTGTTGGATATACGTATCTGGCACAGGGTCGTCAGTTCCGTATCTGGTTGGCATCGCTTCGGGCATGTGCATCGTGCCGAATATTGCATCGATAATGGAAAGCTGGCCGGCGAAGTTCTTGTCCAAGGCTTCGCGCTGGTTGGCGTGGTGCCAATGATGAAAGAGCGGCGAGGCGACAACCCATCTGAACGGCCCGAACCCGATCCTGATGTTCGAGTGAATGAGCAGCGACTGCCATTGGTAGATCAGCGCAGCTATTATGATTGGCCCCAATGCGAAACCAAGGGCGTAGACCGGCAGGAGCGATGTGGCCTTGACGAAGAGTTGGTCGAGGGGATGGACACGGTGAGCCGCCAGGGCGTCCAGCTCTTCAATACTGTGGTGGATCGCGTGGAAGCGCCAAAGAAACGGCACGGAGTGGAGCGTTCTGTGGGCAACGTAGAAGCCCAGGTCGGATACAACAATCAGCTCGACGGTCTGCAGCCATACAGGCTGTGCCCGCACCGTCTCGCCCACAATGCTCGGCACGGCTGAATCGATGCCAACCAAGCATGCCGCCACAAGAAGCAGAAACCCGACCTTGAACAGCAGCCCGGTTATCAGCAGGTGAAGCAGGTCGGTTACGAAGCCCCGCCGCAGATACCGTCGCCCCTCATGCGAAGGCATCAGATGCTCCAGCGGAACGAAGATCAAGAATACGATCACAATCGCTTTCAGATCGACTGGCTCAAACATCGTCGCCGCCGCACTGGTACGCCCGGATCGGAAAGTCAAACGCGAACGCGTCGAGGTGCATCAAATCCGGGTCGGGGAAGAGGATTTTGGCCAAGAACCAGACCGCGGGGCGCCCGGCAACTCGGCGGTCGCGCGATGATGTCAGGTCGACCCTTGCCGCAAGCTCTTCCCGCATTTGCCGTTCCCCCACCCCTCAAGCAAGCATTTTGACGGCAATTCGGTAAGAACGTCCTTAACGACGTCCTTAGTAAAGAATTAATTGCGGTGGAGCTCGGTTGGCCGGCAGCCATTGTCCCCGGCTGACATGGCTGTATCCATGGTTTGAGCAGGCGGCGGATCTCGATTTACAATACGGCCCCTGGCGGCATGCGACGCTCGCTGCAATAGCAGCTCACTGCGATCGGCAATCCCTCCAAGCGGCTTCGCCGGCGTTACTTGCCCTGGGAAGTTGTCAGGCGGACCGGATGACTTGCGCGCATAAAGCCTGAACCGCCTGCCTGGTGCGGCATAAAGTTCCGTACCGACAACGCCCTTGCGTCAGGTGTCGGCTATCGGTATAGAATTGACGTAAACGTAAAAGGTGCGAAGCCGTGCCTCTTGCGATTGATTTGTCGAAACCACGATTGGAAGCACGCCCCCGCTTCCACTCAGGCGACGCTTGGTCCGCGACCGCGACGCCATCAGGGGAAAGCCAGTGACCATGAAACTTGTTTCGCCCGGCGAAGCCGCGGCCAATAGCAATGACATACCGGCCGAGGCCGGTGAGGAATTCGTCCGCATCGGCGAGATGGCCAAGAAATACGGCGTGACCTTGCGCACACTGCGTTTCTATGAGGACAAGGGCCTGCTCAATCCGAAGCGTGACGGCTCGACCCGTCTTTATACGCGCCGCGACAAGGCCCGGCTGAAGCTGATCCTGCTCGGCCGCAAGGTCGGGTTCTCGCTGCGCGACGTCAAGCAGATGATGGACCTCTACGATCCGACCGGCTCCAACACCAAGCAGTTGCGGCTGGCGCTTGACAAGTCGGAGAAGCAGCTCGCCCGCCTGCAGAAGCAGCGGACGCTGATCGAGGACGCCATCAACGAGTTGAGCAATTCGATGACGGTCGTTCGCCAGATGCTCACCGAGCGGGCCGCGCCGCAGGCAAGCGCCGCCGGCTAATCGCTCAGCGACGACCCCGAAACAGAGAGTCGCGTGGCCTTGGCCGCGCGGCTTTTTTGTTGCCTTGCGCTCTGTGTTCACCAAAATTTTCCCGGCTGTGACAATATTGACGTTTACGCAAACGTCAATTTTTGCTATCGGGCGTCGACATTGGCTCGGCCTCCCGTCCGGACCGGATCGGGAACTTGCTGGCTGGCCAGGACCGCAAGGGTGGAGGAAGGCATGACGATCTACAGGGCGCCCGTCCAGGACACGCTGTTCGTGCTCAACGACGTGCTTGGCTATCAGCGCTATTCCAATCTCCCTGGCTTCTCCGATGCCACGCCCGACGTGCTCGAGGCGATCCTTGCCGAGGGCGCGAAGCTTGCCGAAAACGTCATGCATCCGCTCAACCGCGTCGGAGACATGGAAGGCTGCGTGCGCCATGACGACGGCTCGGTGACGACGCCCAAGGGCTTCAAGGATGCCTTCGACCAGTATCGCGAGGGCGGCTGGATGGGGCTCGCTGCACCTGCCGAGTTCGGTGGCCAGGGCCTGCCTTACACGGTCCACACCGCGGTCTCCGAATACATGGTCTCGGCCAACATGGCGCTGATGATGTATCCCGGCCTGACGCAGGGCGCGATCGCGGCCATCGTCACCCACGGCACGGACGAGCAGAAGGCCACCTGGCTGCCCAGGCTGATCGAAGGCGTCTGGACCGGCACCATGAACCTCACCGAGCCGCATTGCGGCACGGACCTTGGCCTGTTGCGCACCAAGGCGGTGCCCAACGGCGACGGCACCTACAAGATTTCCGGCCAGAAGATCTTCATCTCGGCCGGCGAGCACGACATGGCGGACAACATCGTCCACCTGGTGCTGGCCCGCGCCGAGGGCGCGCCGGAAGGCGTGAAGGGTATCTCGTTGTTCATCGTGCCGAAGTTCAAGCTCGATGCCTCGGGCAATCCCGGCGAGCGCAACGCGCTCTCCTGCGGCTCGATCGAGGAGAAGATGGGTATCCACGGCAATTCGACCTGCGTCATGAACTATGACGAGGCCGAGGGCGCCCTGCTCGGCGAGTTGAACGGCGGCCTGAAGGCCATGTTCACGATGATGAACGAGGCCCGTCTCGGCGTTGGCCTGCAAGGGCTTTCGGTCTCCGAGATCGCCTTTCAGAATGCCGTCTCCTACGCCAAGGATCGCCTCCAGGGCCGGTCGCTGTCGGGCGTAAAGGCGCCTGACAAGAAGGCCGATCCGATCATCGTCCATCCCGACATCCGCCGTTCGCTGATGACTATGAAGGCGTTCAACGAGGGTGGTCGCGCGCTGGCGCTGTGGACGGCGATCAAGTCGGACGTCGCCCACCGCTCCGGTGACGACAAGGACCGCCAGGCGGCCGATGACTACACCGGGCTGATGACGCCGGTGGTCAAGGGCGTGCTGACCGACAAGGGCTTCGACCACGCCGTGATGGCGCAACAGGTGTTCGGCGGCCACGGCTACATCGAAGAGCACGGCATGAGCCAATTCGTGCGCGATGCCCGCATCGCCATGATCTACGAGGGCGCCAACGGCATCCAGGCGCTCGATCTCGTCGGCCGCAAGCTGGCGCAAAATGGCGGTCGCGCGGTGCAGGCCTTCTTCAAGGAAGTCGGCGAGTTCTGCGAGGATAACCGCGCCGACGAGAAGATGGCACCCTTCACCAAGGCGCTGAAGAAGGGCCTCAACGACCTGCAGGCGGCCACCATGTGGCTGGTTCAAAATGCCATGGCCAAGCCCGACAATGCGGGCGCCGCCTCGACCGACTACATGCATCTCTTCGGCCTGGTGGCGCTTGGCTACATGTGGGGCCAGATGGCCAAGGCCGCCCAAACGAAGCTCGCCGAAGGCGCCAATGGCGCAGCATCGTTCTACGACACCAAGCTGGTGACGGCGCGCTTCTTCATGGAGCGGATCATGCCGGAGACTGCGACGCGGCTCGCCCGCATTTCCAGTGGCGCGGACACGCTAATGGCGCTGCCTGCGGAAGCGTTCTAGAAATCTCGCGTCCCCCTCCCCCTTGAGGGGAGGGTGGCCCGAAGGGCCGGGAGGGGTCGCCCGCGACGAGTTCGACGCCAATTCTGACGATGCGCACTGGGAGGAGGACCATCGCAATGCCCCGGACGCGAGTGAGTTTCGAGATGCGGCAGAAGGCACGCTCGCTTCGTCTTCATGCGACGAAGGCGGAGTCCTTACTCTGGTATGAATTGCGCGAACTTGCCAATGAAGGCCTGAAGTTCAGGCGGCAATCGCCGATCGGCCCGTACATTGTTGATTTCGTTTGCCCGAGGGTCAAACTGATCGTCGAGGTCGACGGCGATCTGCATGAAACTGAAGCAGGAAAGCGCCATGACATGGTTCGCGATGCTTATCTGCAGTCTCTCGGTTACGTGATCGTCCGGATCGACGAGCCCGACGTTATTAACAGTGCATGGCATGTGGCGCAGTCTGTTAAGGACAAGGCCGAGCGTGTCGCCGGCGACCCCTCCCGACCGCTTCGCGGCCACCCTCCCCTCAAGGGGGAGGGGGACGCCGGCGCAACGGAGGAAATAATATGAGCAGCAATCCAGCCGAAATTCTTGGCTTGCCGAAGCCCGCCTGGGCGGCGGACGAAGTCGGCATGCTCTACGACATGGCGACCCGCTTCATGGCGGAAGAGATCGCGCCGCGCTACGACGAGTTCGAGAAGAACGAGATGGTCGACCGCGAGAGCTGGCTCAAGGCAGGAGCCGCCGGCCTGCTCTGCGCCTCTATGCCGGAGAAATATGGCGGCTCCGGCGGCACCTTCGCGCATGAGAGCGCCATCATCGAGGCGATCGGTCATGTCGGCGTCGACGGTTTCGGCATCGGCCTGCACAATTCGATCGTTGCTCCCTACATTCTGCATTACGGTTCCGAGGAGCAGAAACAGAAGTGGCTGCCGAAGCTGGCGACCGGCGAGCTGATCGGCGCCATCGCCATGACCGAGCCCGGCGCCGGCTCGGACCTGCAGGGCGTCAAGACACGCGCCGAGAAGGACGGCAACCACTACAAGATCAGTGGCTCCAAGACCTTCATCACCAATGGTCAGCTCGCCAATCTGATCATCGTCGTCACCAAGACCGATCCGGAAAAGGGCGCCAAGGGCACCTCGCTGATCGTCGTCGAGACCGACGAGGTCGAAGGTTTTCAGCGCGGCCGCAACCTCGACAAGATCGGGCTCAAGGCCAACGACACATCGGAGCTGTTCTTCAACGACGTGCGCGTGCCGACCTCGAACCTGCTCGGCCACGAGGAAGGCAAGGGCTTCGTCCAGCTGATGCAGCAATTGCCTCAGGAGCGGCTGCAGATCGGCACCGGCGCCATTGCCATGATCGAGCGGGCGCTGGCGCTCACCATCGACTATGTCAAGGAACGCAAGGCCTTCGGCAAGGCGATCATCGATTTCCAGAACACCCAGTTCAAGCTGGCCGAGCTGAAGACCGAGGCGACCATCGGCCGCGTCTTCTACAATGACTGCGTTGCCCGCCATATCGCTGGCGGCCTCGATTCGGTCACGGCCTCGATGGCCAAGTACTGGCTGTCCGACCTGCAGGGCAAAGTCGTCGACGAATGCCTTCAACTGCATGGCGGCTATGGCTACATGAATGAATATCCGATCGCCCGCATGTATCGCGACGCCCGCGTCCAGCGCATCTACGGCGGCACCAACGAGATCATGAAATTGCTGATCGGGCGCTCTCTCTGAGCGTCGTGGCCGGCAAACCCAAGGAGCAGAAATATGGCCGAAGCTTACGTCTATGACGCCGTGCGCACGCCGCGCGGCAGGGGCAAGAAGGATGGGTCGCTGCACGAGGTGCCGGCGGTGCGGCTCGCTGCCAAGACACTTGAGGCGCTGCGTGACCGCAACGGGCTCGATACCGGCAATGTCGACGACATCATCTTCGGCTGTGTCGATCCGGTCGGCGAGGCGGGCTCCGTCATTCCGCGCGCCGCCGCCTTCGAGGCCGGCTACGACACCAAGGCGCCCGGCATGCAGATCTCGCGCTTCTGCGCCTCGGGCCTCGACGCCATCAATTTCGGCGCCGCCAAGATCGCGCAAGGGGCGGACGAGATCGTCATTGCCGGCGGCGTCGAATCCATGTCGCGCGTCGGCATGGGCATGTCCGGCGGTTCCTGGTTCATGGATCCGTCGGTCGGCCTGCCCGGCTGGTTCGTGCCGCAGGGCATCTCGGCCGACCTGATCGCCACGAAATACGGCTTCAGCCGCGACGACGTCGATGCCTACGCGGTAGAGAGCCAGAAGCGCGCCGCCAAGGCTTGGGAAGAGGGTCGATTCAAGAAGTCGGTGATCCCGATCAAGGACCAGAACGGCCTCACCATCCTCGACCGTGACGAGCATATGCGGCCCTCGACCGACATGCAGTCGCTCGCCTCGCTCAATCCGTCCTTCGTCATGCCGGGCGAGATGGGCGGCTTCGATGCGGTCGCCGTGCAGAAGCATCCGGAAGTCGAGGAGGTCAACCACGTCCACCATGCCGGCAACTCGTCCGGCATCGTCGATGGCGCGGCTGCCGTGCTGCTTGGCTCGAAAAAAGCCGGCAAGGCGATGGGCCTGAAGCCTCGCGCCCGCATCCGCGCCTTCGCCAATATCGGCTCCGAGCCGGTGCTGATGCTGACCGGCCCGGTCGATGTGACCGAGAAGCTGTTGAAGCGCGCCAAGATGAAGCTGTCGGACATCGACCTGTTGGAGCTCAATGAGGCCTTCGCCTCGGTTGTGCTGCGCTACATGCAGGCCTTCGACATCCCGCACGACAAGATCAACGTCAATGGCGGCGCGATCGCCATGGGCCACCCGCTCGGCGCCACCGGCGCGATGATCCTCGGCACGGTGCTGGATGAGCTGGAGCGCCGCGATCTCAACACCGCCCTGGTCACGCTCTGCATCGGCGCCGGCATGGGCACCGCCACCATCATCGAACGCGTCTGACGGGGAGAGAAAAGATGAGCTACACCAATTTCACCCTCGACGTGGACGCCGACGGCATCGCGCTGGTCACCTGGGACATGCCGGGCCGCTCGATGAACGTCTTCACCGAAGAGGCGATGCGCGAGCTTAACGCCGTTGTCGATCATGTGGCTGGCGACGCCGCCATCAAGGGCGCGGTCATCACGTCCGGCAAGGATACTTTCTCCGGCGGCGCCGACATCACCATGCTGCAGAAGATGCTCGCCACCTTCGCCGTCGAAAAGGAGAAGGATCTCGAGAAGGCGACCAAGGCGCTGTTCGACAATGCCGGCTACATGACCGGCCTGTTCCGCAAGCTGGAGACCTGCGGCAAGCCGTGGGTGTCGGCGATCAACGGCACCTGCATGGGCGGCGCCTTCGAGATGTCGCTCGCCTGCCACGGCCGCGTCGCGGCCGATTCCGACAAGGTGAGGATGGCGCTTCCCGAGGTGAAGATCGGGATCTTCCCAGGCGCCGGCGGCACCCAGCGCGTGCCGCGGCTGACCGACCAGCAGCAGGCGCTGCAGATGCTGACCTCCGGCCAGGCGCTTACGCCGCGGAAGGCGAAGTCGATGGGCCTGATCCACGAGATCGCCGAGCCGAAGAAGCTCGTCGAGACCGCCAAGGCGATGATCAGGAACGGCCTGAAGCCTGTGGCGCCCTGGGACGAGAAGGGCTTCAAGCTGCCCGGCGGTCCGATCTATTCGGCGGCCGGCGCCAATCTCTGGCCGCCGGCCATCGCCATCCTGCGCCGCGAGACCTACGGCAATTACCCAGCGGCCGCGGCGATCCTGAAATGCGTCTATGAAGGGCTGCTGGTGCCGTTCGACACCGCTTTGCGTATCGAGCAGCGCTACTTCACCGAGATCATGCAGACCAGGGAAGCGGCGGCGATGATCCGCTCGCTCTTCGTGTCGCTGCAGGAATTGAACAAGGGCGCGCGCGTCCGGCCGGCGTGCCGGACACCAAGTTCAAGAAGATCGGCATCCTCGGCGCCGGCTTCATGGGCGCCGGCATCGCCTATGTCACCGCCAAGGCCGGCATTCCGGTGGTGCTCCTCGACCGCGACATCGAGTCCGCCGAGAAGGGCAAGGCGCATTCCGACAGCCTGATGGCGGACCAGGTGAAGAAGGGCCGCGCCAAACCCGAGGAGAAAGACAAGCTTTTGTCGCTGATCACGCCGACGGCCGACTATGCCGATCTCGCCGGCTGCGACCTCGTCGTCGAGGCCGTATTCGAGGATTCGGCCGTCAAGAAGCTCGCCACCGAGAAGGCGGAAGCCGTGTTGAAGTCCTCGGCGATCTTCGCCTCCAACACTTCGACCATCCCGATCACCTCGCTGGCGAAGAATTCGGCGCGGCCGAAGAATTTCGTCGGCATCCACTTCTTCTCGCCGGTCGACAAGATGATGCTGGTCGAGATCATCCTCGGCAAGAAAACGGGCGACAAGGCGCTCGCCACAGCAATCGACTTCGTGCGCGCCATCAAGAAGACGCCGATCGTCGTCAACGACACGCGCGGCTTCTACGTCAACCGTTGCGTGCTCCGCTACATGTCGGAAGCTTATAAGATGCTGATCGAGGGTGTTCCGGCGGCGATGATCGAGAACGCCGCCAAGGCGGCTGGCATGCCGGTCGGCCCGCTGGCGCTGACCGACGAGACGGCGATCGACCTCGCCCAGAAGATCATGAAGCAGACCATCAAGGATCTCGGCGAGAAGGCCGTCGACCCGAAGCAGATGGCGCTGATCAACACCATGGTCGACACGCATGGCCGCTTCGGCCGCAAGAACGGCAAGGGCTTTTACGACTATCCCGCCAAGCCGGCGAAGAAGAAGCTGTGGCCGGGCCTCAAGGACCTCTATCCGCAGGTCAAGCCCGAGAAGGTCGACTATGAAGAGCTGAAAGAGCGCTTGCTGGTCACCATCGCCCTGGAAGCGGCCAGGGTGATGGAAGAGGGCATCGTCACCGACCCGCGCGAGGCGGATGTCGGCTCGATCCTCGCCTTCGGCTTCGCTCCCTTCACCGGCGGCGCGCTCTCCTATATCGACGGCATCGGCGCCAAGCGTTTCGTCAAGATCGCCAAGGGCCTGCAGAAGAAATACGGGGCCGAGTTCAAGGCGCCCAAGCTTTTGCTCGACATGGCCGAGAAGGGCGAGACCTTCTACCGGCGCTTCGACCCCTACCAGAAGGGCGAGGTGAAGAAGGCCGCCTGAAGCTCAGTTATGTATGTCTGGGGGCGCCTCGCGCGCATGATGGCCACGGCGTCCAGCCGTGGCCCTTACGTGGTCGGCGATCAGAGTCGGCTGGCCTTCCGCTGCCTGCCGACCGACATCGATTTCAACAGCCATCTCAACAACGCGCGCTACATGATGTTGGCTGATCTTGGCCGCATCGATGTCTTTCTTCGCGTCGGTCTCGTCGCGCTGGCGCGCCGGAACGGCTGGGCGCCGATGATCGGCGGGCTGCAATCGGCCTATGTGCGCGAGATCAGGCTGTGGCGCCGCTTCGAGGTGGTGTCGTCGATCGAGACCTGGGAAGGCACCTCGGTCATCGGCAAGCACCGCTTCGTCCTCGACAATGGCGAAACGGCCGCGCTGATCCTGACTACGGGCGGTGTCTATGACCGCAGAGGCCGCGGCTTTCTCGATATCGACGAGGTCGTCGCGGCACTCGGCCACGCCGCCAGTCCGCGCCCGCCGACCGAAGCCGAACGGGCGTTCATGGTTTCGCACAAGAACCTGCGCGAGCAGGCCAAGCAGGCCTGATTGTCGGCGATCCGACGCTTCGCCAGTGGACAATCTACCAGCCGCGCGCTAGACAGCGCTGAGGCATTTTTTCCTGTTTCGAAGGAGAGCGGACTTGCTCTCACACGATCGCGTCTGGGCCGCAATCGACGCTCTCGCCGAGCGCTATTCGCTCTCTGCTTCCGGTCTCGCCCGACGTGCGGGTCTCGATTCGACCGCTTTCAACAAATCGAAGCGCCTGTCCTCCGATGGCCGGCCGCGCTGGCCGTCGACCGAATCGCTGGCCAAGATCATCGAGGCCACCGGCGCCTCGCTGGAAGAATTCACCATACTGGTCGAAGGCCGCGGCAGCCCCGCCGCGCCGCAGTCGCGCATGGCCGTGCCGTTGCTCGGCTTCGCCCAGGCCGGCGCCGGCGGCTTCTTCGACGATGCCGGCTATCCCTCGGGGCAGGGCTGGGATCTGGTGGAGCTTCCGGCGCGGGCGGCGGAAACCTCCTATGCGCTGAAGGTCCAGGGCGATTCCATGCTGCCGCTCTACCGCAATGGCGACGTGCTGATCGTCGAGCCGGGCGCGCCGACGCGCAAGGGCGACCGCGTCGTCGTCAAGACCGCCGCCGGCGAGGTCATGGCCAAGGTGCTCGAACGGCAGACCGCCAAGTCGATCATGCTGGTCTCGCTCAATCCCGCTCACCCGGACCGCGACATCCCGATGCGCGATGTCGAATGGGTGGCGCGGATCGTCTGGGCAAGCCAGTAGGTCCGGGCCGGTGCGGGTCCTCCATTTTGCCCTCGCGGTTCTGGCGGTTCCGGCTATGGTGGCGCTGGTCGTCGCCGGGGGCCGCTCGCTGAAGGGCAACGAAAGCGTCGTCGCGGTCGACCAGATCGATCCGGCCGCCGCTATGATGCCGGGGCAAGACACCGGCGCGGCGCCGGAGGAGCCGGCAACCTCCGCCATCCTGGCGCCGGCCGCGCCGCTGCCGCCCAAGCCGGCGGTACATTCGCGGGCGATCGATCCCGAAGTGGTGGCGCCGCCCGAACTTTCCGAGGAGCAGTTGGAACGGGTCGAGCCGCGCGCGCCGCTCAGCGATCTGGCGCTGGCCGGTCCGCCCAAGCCGCGCAGATCGAAGATGCCGGATGGCCAGGACGGCACCAAGCTGTTCCAGCCTGTCGCTTCCGCCGCCGGCGTTATTGAAGCGAAAGGCTATTCTGTCACCGTGTCGGGCATCGATGTCGTGAAGGGCGACGAGACCTGCAGCGACGAAGGCAAATCCTGGGCGTGCGGTACGCGTGCCCGGACCGCGTTCCGTGCCTTCCTGCGCGGACGGACGGTTGCCTGCGCCGTTCCTTCGCAAGGCGGGCGCGGCGCCGTTTCCACCGAGTGCTGGGTCGGCAACAAGGATGTCGGCCAGTGGCTGGTGGAGAATGGCTGGGCGCGCGCCGCGCAGGGCGGCCCCTATGTCGAGGCCGGAAACAAAGCCCGCGCGGACAAGAAAGGTATCTTCGGCGCGGCGCCAAGTCTTGGCGGCCTGCCGGCATTGCCGGCCGCTTCTGGTCCGGCGCCTGCCGCGCCAAGCTCTATCCTGCCGGCGGACGACGGTGCCGTTACGCCGCCAGTTGACCAGCCAGTGCCCGCTCAATGAGCGCGCGCGTCTCCGTGATGCCGTAAAGCGCCGCGAACGAGCCGAAGCGCGGCCCGCGCTCCTGCCCGATCAGCACCTGGTAGATCATCTGGAAGAAGGCGACCGACACGCCGGGGCCGCCTTCCGGGCTCTGCTTGGAATGGTCCTGATAGCGCTCGATCCGGCGCGCGACGTTGAGCGCCGCGTTCTGGATCGCCTCGCCGTCGGCGCCTTGCGGCAGCGCGCCGAGCGCTTCCGAAAGCTTCGCCAGCGCCTCGCGCTCCACTTCGTCGGCGGCGCGGTAGACCTTGGTCGGCTTCACGAAGTCGTCGAAATAGCGGATCGCATAGCCGGTCAGCCGGTCGAGCTCCGGATGCGTCTTCGGCGTCACGCCCGGCGCATGCCGCGAGATGAAGCCCCACAGCACCGCCTTGTCATGCGCGTTGGAGGCGCTGACCAGGTTGAGCAGCAGCGCGAACGGCACCGGCAGGTCGATCGCCGGCGGATTGCCGTCATGCATATGCCAGACGGGGTTGCCGAGCCGCTCCTTCCAGTCCTGCCGCGGATAGCGCCGAGGAAGGCATAATATTCGTCGACCGCCTTGGGGATGACGTCGAAATAGAGCTTCTTGGCCTGCCGCGGCCGCTGATACATGTAGAGGCCAAGGCTCTCGGTCGGCGCGTAGGTCAGCCACTCGTCGATGGTTAGGCCGTTGCCCTTCGACTTCGAGATCTTCTGGCCGTTCTCGTCGAGGAACAGCTCGTAGACGAAATGCTCAGGCGCGCGGCCGCCTAGGATCTTGCAGATGCGGTCGTAGATCGCGGCGTTGGTCTGGTGGTCCTTGCCGAACATCTCGAAATCGACGCCGAGCGCTGCCCAGCGCATGCCGAAATCCGGCTTCCACTGCAGCTTCACCTTGCCGCCGGTGACCGGCAGCGTGGTCTCGGTGCCTTCGTCGTCGAAGGTGATGGTGCCGGCCTTGGCGTCGACATGCTTCATCGGCACGTAGAGCACGCGCCCGTTCTTCGGCGAGATCGGCAGGAACGGGCTGTAGGTCGCCTGGCGCTCCGGCCCAAGCGTCGGCAGCATCACCGCCATGATCTCGTCGTAGCGCTCGGCGGCGCGCAGCAGCACTTCGTCGAAGCGGCCGGACTTGTAGTACCGGGTCGCGCTGGCGAACTCGTAGTCGAAGCCGAACGTGTCGAGGAAGCGGCAGAGCATCGCGTTGTTGTGGTCGGCGAAGCTCGCATAGTCGCCGCCGAAGGGATTGGGCACCGCCGTGAGCGGCTTGTGCAGATAGGGCTCGAGTGCTGCGCGATCCGGCACATTGTCGGGGATCTTGCGCATGCCGTCCATGTCGTCGGAAAAGCAGATGAGCTTGGTCTTGACCTTGTCCTCGGTCAGCACCCGGAAGGCGTGCCGCACCATCGTGGTGCGCGCCACCTCGCCGAAGGTGCCGATATGCGGCAGGCCGGACGGGCCGTAGCCGGTCTCGAACAGGACGGTCTCGGGAAAATCCTTGTCCTTGTAGCGGGCAATGATCTTCTTGGCTTCCTCGAACGGCCAAGCCTTGCTTTCAGCCGTGGCCGCAAGCATCTCGGGATTGAGATCGATGATGTTTGATCCCGTCATGTCAAAGTTCCAGTCATGTGCCGGCTTTCGCCGCGGGTAAGATTTTTCAACCGGTCTCTAGGCGCGACTGGCCGGAGCGTCAACGATTTGCGGCGGTTTTCCTTGCGGCGTCACAATGGCGTTCCTACGTTGGGGCCATGTTATCAAGGAGTTTTGAATGCCTCTGACGCCGCACGAAGCGCTGATCCATCTGATGGTCATCACCTCGGCTTCCGACCGCGACATGACCGATGTCGAGTTGGCGCGGATCGGCGACGTCGTTCGTTCGTGGCCGGTATTCGTTGACTTCAACCCGGACAGGCTGGTCGCTGTGGCTCAAGCCTGCCAGAAGGCGCTGCAGGAGAAGGACGGGCTGGAGGGCGTGCTCGCGCGCGTCGCCGAGGCGTTGCCGGAGCGGTTGCGCGACACCGCCTATGCCGCCGCTTTCGAGGTCGCGGCCGTCGATCTCGAAATGCGCATGGAGGAGGTGCGGGTGCTGCAGCTCATCCGCCTCAAGCTCGATCTCGACACGCTGACCGTCGCCGCGATCGCGCGTGCGGCCAAGGCCCGCCTGCGCACGCTCACTTGATGCCTGTCGCGCTTTAGAAAAAGCTGACCGGGAAATAGCGCAGATAGAACTCGGCGAAGGTTCCCTTGATCGAGATTTCCTGCAGCGCGTAGTCGAAGGCGGCGGCCAGCGCCGGGTCGCCCGCCCGGGTGGCGATCGCCATGCCCGAGCCCAGATATTCGGGCGCCATATACGGGCCGCCGGCGAAGCGGCAGCAGCCGGCGGCATCGGAGCCGCCAAGCCAAAACGAAAACCGCATGCCGTCGCCGAAGGCGGCATCGATCTTGCCAGCCCTGAGGTCGGCGTAGAGGGCCTCAGGCTTGTCGAAGGGCACGACCTGCACGGTGCTGAAATAGTCGCGCAGCATCTTCTCATGCGCCGAGCCAGCGATGACACCGACCCGCTTGCTGCGCAGCTTGTCGAGGATCGGCTCGGCGAAGGCCTTGGCCTTCGGCATGATGAAGCGCGCCGGGAACTGCAGGTAGGAACGTGAGAAGGCGTATTTCTCGCGGCTTTCCGGCGTTGCCGCTATGCCGGCGATGATCGCCTCGCCTTCCCCCTTCTGCAACGCGGCGTCGAGCTCGTTCCAGGGCAGCGCCTGGATCTGGCATTTCTCGACGATGCCGAGCTCCGCGCAGATCGCCCTTGCCAGGTCGATGTGGAAACCCGACAGCCGGCCCGAGCCGTCGAGGAAATTGAAGGGCGGAAAATCGGTGGTGGTGAGGAATCTCAATCTCGGCAGTGCGGAAAGATCGGGCTTGGGCAGCCGCTCCTTGGCATCCCACAGCACCGGAACCTGCGGCTCCGCGGCCTGAGTCGCGCCGGCAAGCGGCAACACCCCGATCAGCGCCGACAACAGGGCCAGAAATATCCACTGGAATGTCACGATAAGGCTCCGCCCAGTCATGTTCTTGGCTTTTCGTATGAAAACGGCGTAGGCACAACGGTTTTTGATTTCAAACCCACGAATTCGGCGTATGGTTTAGCATGTTCGCAAGTGGTAGCGCGCGCCGGCAACGGGGGAGATCATCGGCGCGACGAAGGAGCTTGCAGCTTGGGGGTTGATGGCGAAGGGTGGTTCGGGCATCTACCGTCGGTCATGAAAGCAGAAAGCAACATGGGGTAGATGTTGCGATGAGCATGTTCGATAGAACTCTGGAATACATAGACCAGTTGCAGCACGCCAGCACGGCGGCGGCGGTGTGCGAGCGCTTGCTCGGCGTCACCTCGAATTTCGGGCTGACGGCGCTGATGGCCGGAACCGTGCCGCAGCCCGGCACCCCGCGCGGCCAGCAGAAGGACCACGTCCTGCTCTGCGACTGGCCGGGCGAGTGGCTGGAGCGCTACGTGGCGCGCAACTATGTCGACCATGATCCGGTTGTCAGCCACATGAAGCAATTGCAGGCCCCGTTCCAGTGGCGGGAAGCCTCGCAGGCCATCGTCATCGACAAGAGCAGCGACGAGGTCATGGGCGATGCCCGCGAGTTCAAACTCCGCGACGGCCTCGCCTTCCCATTGGTCACGCTCGACGGTCAGATCGTCATGGTCTCGCTGGGCGGCGAGTCCGTCGAGTTGTCGGAGGCCGAGTTCGGCATGGTTTCGCTGGCGTCCACCTACGCCATCGGCCGCGCCATGCAGCTTCACACCATGGCCGGCAAGGTCATCGATCACATTGAGTTGACGCCGCGTGAGCGCGAATGCCTGCAATGGGCGGCCGTCGGCAAGTCCGAATGGGAGATTTCGCAGATTCTCGGCATCTCGGAGCACACCTCGGAGAAACACCTTCTCAACGCCAAGAGCAAACTGGGCGCCGCCAACCGTGTGCAGGCGGTCGCGGAGGCGATTAGGCGCGGCTATATTAGCGAGGTCGGTCGGCGCCGACCTAGAAATTCTTGCCTACGCGATCGCGTAATATTTTCGGGAAAGCCCGGCCGTATCTTCCTCTTAAGCCCAGGAGACGGCTAATGCTTTTTCCCTCACCACTCAGGAATTGATGGAGCGCCCCGACCTTTGGGAAGCGGTCCACCGCCTGCGCTACAAGATCTTCGTCGAGGAGATGGGATGGGCCGATCTCGATCGCCCGGACGGGCTCGAGATCGATCAGTTCGACCATGACGAGGCCGAACATCATCTCGTCATCCGCAACGGCGAGCTTGCCGGCTATCAGCGCATGCTGCCGACGACACGGGCGCACCTTCTGACCGACGTCCTGTCGGATCTCTACGAAGGGACGCCCCCGTCGGGGCCGCATGTCTGGGAGCTGACCCGCTATGCCGTG
This sequence comes from Mesorhizobium loti, assembly GCF_001510895.1. GTDB lineage: Bacteria > Pseudomonadota > Alphaproteobacteria > Rhizobiales > Rhizobiaceae > Mesorhizobium > Mesorhizobium loti_A. Next base: position 116,155 of record NZ_LPWA01000024.1, read on the forward strand.
GCGCCGGGCTTTCGCGACGGCAAGCGCGGTGTTTCGACGGTCGGCACCGAATTGATCGCCGGCTTCGTCGAATGGGGCCTCAAGCGCAACGTCAACCAGGTCATCATCGAGTTCGAACCGATGTGGGTGCTGCGCGCGCTGCAGCTGCACTTCCTGGCGACGCCGCTCGGCTACCAGCGCACCTATGGCAACCAGCAGGTCGTGGCGACGCTGCTCACCTTCACCGAGCATACGCTGGATGTGGTGCGCCGGCGCCGCAACCACTTCCTGCCGGTGCTCAACCGGGGCTATCCCGGCCAGCTTGGCCTGAGGCAGGCTTCGTGATGGAGGAGGTCATGAGCTTTCATCCCGAACCGGAGCTGCGCGGCCACACGCTGGTCGTCACCGTGTCCTCGCATGACGGCCGCCCGGTGCTGGACAGGCACGCCTATGCGAGCCTCGCGAGCACCTTCCACGAGGCCGCCGTCAATGACGACGTCCGCGTGGTCGTGCTGCGCGGCCTTGCCGGCTGCTTCTGCCTCGGCGGCGACTTCTCGGAGTTCCTCGACGCCACCAAGCACCAGCAGCTGATCGCCGCCGTCACCGACATGTTCCGCATGCTGGCGACCTTCCCCAAGCCGGTCCTTGCCTGCGTGGACGGGGATGCCGTCGGTGTCGGCTGCACCATCCTGTTCCACTGCGACATGGTGATTGCCTCAAGGGGGAGCACCTTCAGGGTGCCGTTCGTCGATTTCGGCCTCGTGCCGGACGCGGCGACCAGCATCCTGGCCCCCCAGAAGCTCGGCTATGCCGGCGCCTTCCGCTTCTTCTGCCTGGGCGACACGCTGGGCGTCGACGACGCCAAGGCGCTCGGCCTGGTCGGCGAGATTGTGGAAGGCAGCGCCGAGGAGACGGCCTTGGCGCGGGCAAGGCAACTGGCCAAGAAGCCGGTTGCGGCGCTGCTGCAGACACGCGGTCTGCTCAAGGGCGATACGGACGTTCTGTGCGACCGCATCGACCATGAGATATCGCTGTTCCAGCAGGCGCTCCAGGACGACGCTACGCTGAAGCGGCTGCAGCGGATCGCCCGCCTGGCCGCCTAGATCCGGCATGAAACCTCAGCGCCGCGCACCGGAAGGACGCGCGGCGCTGTAACGTCGAGGCGCCGATCACCGGCCTGTGGGGAACGCTACTTCTCCAGGAACGATGGCCCTTCGCCGATGATCTTCTTGTCTTCCTTGCCGATAGCGTCGAGATCGCGCCCGTCATAGGGCAGCGACAACAGGATCCGCTGCATGACGGCGAGCCGCGCGCGGCGCTTGTCGTTGGCGCGCACGATGATCCAGGGCGCGAACTCCTTGTGGGTGCGCTCGACCATCAGATCGCGCGCCCTGGTGTAGTCGTCCCATTTGTTGATGCCGGCAATGTCGATCGGCGAGAACTTCCAGTTCTTCAATGGCGACCAGCGGCGGTCGTGGAAACGTTCGAGCTGCGTCTCGCGGCCTATGTTCAGCCAGAATTTGAAGAAGTGGATACCCTCGTTGCAGATCATGCGCTCGAAATGCGGCGTCTCGTCGAGGAATTTCTCGTGCTGCTGCGGCGTGCAGAACCCCATGACGGGCTCGACGCCGGCCCGGTTGTACCAGGAGCGGTCGAAGGTGACGAACTCGCCCGAAGTCGGGAAATGGTCGACATAGCGCTGAAAGTACCATTGCCCAAGCTCCGTCGGCGTCGGCTTGGTCAGCGCCACGTTGCGCGCCGTGCGCGGATTCATGTACTGCCGCAGCACGAAGATCGTGCCGCCCTTGCCGGCGGCATCGCGCCCCTCGAACAGCGCCATCACCCGCTTGCCGGTCGCCTGCAGCCAGGCCTGCGCCTTGACCAGCTCGATCTGCAGGCGCTCGAGCTCCTTGTCGTAGTCTTCGCTCTTCATCTTCTTGTCGTACGGATAGCCGCCGGCGGTCAGCTTGTTGTCCTCGATCCAGTCCGGAAGCGCCGGGTTGTCGATGTCGAACTCGCGTTCCTTGCCGCCGATCCTGATCCTGATCGGTCCCGCGGCAGGCGCCGCTCCGGCGGTTTCCTTGGCATTTTTCATCGAGGCGAACCCTTTCCAGCTTGCGGACTCATGCTATGGAGCCTCTACGACGCCCGCGTCAGTGCGGACGTGGGGCGTCGTAGCACTTTGATTTTGCGCATGAACATTCCAGAAAATCGATTCCGATTTTTGTGGGGTCATGCGCCGGTCCGGTCGGGCGAACTTTCACCGGCGGAGATACGGGGCAGCGCATGGTCGACACGGGCGCAGAGCGAAGAGGCGCGATGGAAGCCGTCGCCGCCCGGCTGCGGCGCCGCCGCTGGTTGCTGGCCGCGGCCATCGTTGCGGTCCTGGCCGTCTACGGTTTCGGCGGCATCTCGATCTATGTGCCGCTGCTGGCCCTGGCCTTGCTGGTCGCAGCGGCAATGTTGCCGGCCGACGTCGAACGCCAGTCCGCCGACGACGCGGCGGCGATCGAGGCCGGCGGACTGCAGCGGCTCTCCGGCGAATATCTTGCCGCGGCCGTTGCCGACCCGCTGATCATCTTCGACCGCGCGGCCAGCATCGTCCATGCCAATGCGGCCGCCTTTGCCGCCTTTGGCGGGCTGGCGCCCGGCATGTCGCTGTCGCTCAAGTTCCGCGCGCCGGAAATGCAGGCCCTGCTTGACGGCATCGTCTCGGGGACGGTGGCGTCCGACGTCGTCGACTACACGGAAAAGCTGCCGGTCGAGCGCACATACCGGGTGAGCGCATCCTCGGTCGGCCATGCTACCGATCTCTACGTCCTGGTGTTCAAGGATCAGAGCGAGGCGCGCCGCATCGACCGCATGCGCGCCGACTTCATCGCCAATGCCAGCCACGAGCTGCGCACGCCGCTCGCCTCGATCGCCGGCTTCATCGAGACCTTGCGCGGCCCGGCGCGCGGCGATCCGGCGGCACGCGACCAGTTCCTGCAGATCATGCAGAACCAGACGGGCCGCATGGCGCGCCTGATCGACGACCTGCTGTCGCTGTCGCGGCTGGAGATGAAACCCTATCTCAGGCCGGGAACCGAGGTCGATCTTCGCCAGACCATCGACAGCGTCATCGATTCCCTTGGCCCGTTGGCCAGCGAGAACGGCCTCGTCATCGAGCGGGATTTCGTCGATGGCCCGCTTTCCGTGCCCGGCGACCGCGACGAGCTCTTCCAGGTTTTCGAGAATCTCCTGGAGAACGCCTGCAAATACGGTCAGTCGGGCGGGCATGTCACCGTATCCATCGTCCGCAGCGAGGATGGCCAGGATGCCAGCATCGACGTCACCATAAGAGACTACGGCCCTGGCATTGCCGAGGAACACATCCCCCGCATCACCGAGCGTTTCTACCGCGTCGATGTCGAAAACAGCCGGACCCAGAAAGGCACCGGCCTTGGCCTTTCGATCGTCAAGCATATATTGACCCGTCATAACGCAAGGCTGTCGATCAAGTCGGAAGTCGGCAAGGGCGCGGCGTTCACTGTTCATTTGCCGGCTCGCTGATTCTATACTGGTTGCCAACCGGCGATTTCGTCTTTCTGTCATCCGGTTCGCGTATCAGCGACAGATTGAGGGAACGCACCAGCCGGCAGAAACTGGGAAGGCATATCCATGCAATCCGTCCATATGATGAGTGCCTATGACGAAGAACTGAAATTCCTGTCGAAGCGCATCGCCGCCATGGGCGGGCACGCCGAGCGCATGGTCGAGCAGGCGATCGCGGCCCTGGTCAATGCCGACCCAGGCCTCGCCCAGAAGGTCATCCAGGACGACCTCGTCCTCGACGAGGGCCAGCGCGAGATCGACGACAAGGCGATCGTCATCATTGCCAAGCGCCAGCCGATGGCGACGGACCTGCGCGAGATCGTCGGCGCCATCCGCATCTCCGCCGACATCGAGCGCGTCGGCGACCTCGGCAAGAATGTCGCCAAGCGCGTCGCGGCGGTCATCGACGGCCGCCAGCCGAACAGCCTGTTTCGCGGCCTCGAGGCGCTGGCCAACCTGGCGTTGACGCAGCTCAAGGAAGTGCTCGACGTCTATGCGTCGCGCTCGGTCGAGAAGATCGGTTTCGTGCGCGACCGCGACGACCAGATCGACGCCATGTACACATCGCTCTTTCGCGAGCTCTTGACCTACATGATGGAAGATCCGCGCAACATCACGCCCTGCACGCATCTGCTCTTCTGCGCCAAGAACATCGAGCGCATCGGCGACCACGCCACCAACATCGCCGAAACCATCTATTACATCGTCACCGGCGACCAGATGCCGGCCGATCGGCCGAAGGGCGACAAGACCGACCAGGTGGTGTCCCCGGGGACAGTATCGGCTAAGTGAACAGCTAGCCTCTCGAAGGGCTTTCTAATTTAGGCTAAACTCCTCCAAATGCAGCGATTTTGTCAATCGCCGTCTCGGGAGGTTTGCGATGGAACAAGTTCGAAACCTGACCCCGGTCCCGCAGCCGACATCCGGTATCATTGCGTCCAGCGTCTATTCCGCCGGCAAGCGCGTCGCCGACATCTCTGTCGAAGAGGCTGGCGAATGGGCGGCAAGGCCCGGCCATGTCGTCTGGATCGGCCTGCTCGAGCCTGATCGCAACCTGTTGCTCAGGGTGCAGGCGCAGTTTCACCTGCACGATCTGGCGATCGAGGACGCCGAGCATCCGCATCAGCGGCCGAAGATCGAGCAATATGGCGATGCCTTGTTCATCGTCGCCCGCACCGCCCAGCTGATCGACGGCCGCGTTACCTTCGGCGAGACGCACCTCTTCGTCGGCACCGGCTACATCGTCAGCGTCCGGCACGGCCCGTCGACCTCCTACGCCGCGGTGCGCCAGCACTGGGAAAGCTGCCCCTCATCGCTCGCCAAGGGCGAGGATTTCGTCCTCTATGCCATTCTCGATTTCATCGTCGACAACTACATGCCGGTGCTCGAGCAGATCGAGGACGAGGTCGAGCAGATCGAAGACAAGGTGCTGCTGAAGCCGATGACCGGCGCCGACATCGAACGGCTCTACATGCTGCGCCGCGACCTGCTCAGGCTGCGCAACGCGGCGCTGCCGCTGGTCGAGGTCTGCCGGCGGCTGACCAGCGCCGAGCTGCCGCAGATCCATGGCGCCATGCACCCGCTGTTCCGCGACGTGACCGATCACATCCGCACCGTGCAGGAAAAGATCGACAGCCTGCGCGAGGTCTTGGCCTTCGCCTTCGAAGCCAGCCTTCTGGTCGGACAGAGCCAGGAAACGGCGATTTCCAAGAAGCTCGCCTCATGGGCCGCCATCCTGGCGGTGCCGACAGCCTTCGCCGGCATTTACGGCATGAACTTCGCCGACATGCCTGAACTGAAGATGGAATACGGTTATCCAACCGTGCTGGTCGCGATCGCGCTGATCTGCGTGTTTCTGTTCTGGCGGTTCAAGAAGAACGGGTGGCTGTGAAAAAGCGAATAGCGAATAGGGAGTAGCCAATAGGCAAAAGAAGCTTGCGCCCCGACGCGGGTATCGACTGTTCTATTCGCTATTCGCTATTCGCTATTCGCTATTCGCTATTCGCTATTCGCTATTCGCTATTCGCTATTCGCTATTCGCTATCAGCGGGCCCTGCGCCGCTCCGCCGCCGGCTGGAACGCGACGCGGGCGTGATATTTGCAGTATGGCCCGGTTTCGGCGGCGTCGTTGCCGCAGAAGCTGAAATCTTCCGACAGCGGATCGCCGTTCGGCCACTTGCAGGTGCGCTCGGTCAGCTCGACGAGCTGCAGGTTGCGCGAGATCGGCACGACGACATTCTCGACCGGGCGGATATAGTGGCGCGCCACCGGCTCTGCGTCGAACTGCACCTGCAGCGCGGTCGCGCCGATGGAGGCCGTCACATGACGTGTCGCACTTGCCGCGCGAGCCACTGATTTCTGCATCGAGGCTCCTTGTGTCGCTTTCTTCTGCCGCGCCGGTGCTGCGGTCGCGCGGCCGCGGCCCGAGAGCTTCAGGCGATGCACCTTGCCGATGACGGCGTTGCGGCTCACCCCGCCGAGCTGTGCGGCGATCTGGCTGGCGCTGAGACCCTCCGACCACAATTTCCTGAGAAGTTCGACCCGCTCGTCAGTCCAGTTCATGAGACCGCGCTCCTGCTAAGGCGTACGGCAGTCAGAATCCTTTCCCGCCCCGGCTCCCGCCGGGCAAACAACACCACATGTACCGGGTGATTAGATCCGCCGCACGAAATCTAGTTATTTCTCAACTACAATTACCTTAAGCGCTGACTCGGTGACAAGAGTCCCCAAGGCAACACGATTCGGTTTTTTCGGTTTTCCCCAACTTGCCTGACCGCTTATGAGCCGGCGTGCCGTCGGAGGCTTGCCGCGCGCTTCTGCGCGACGTTTTCGTTGACTTCATGGCCGAAAAACATGATAAGCCGCAAAGGCCGCCGCATTGGCGGCTTTTTTGATTTCCGGTTCCGGAGACGCATATAATGAGCGGTTCGGCGCTTTACGAGACCTTTGCTCGCGCACCCCTGGCTTTCGATCACGGGGAGGGGACCTGGCTGGTCACCGACAAGGGTGAGCGATATCTCGATTTCGCCGGCGGCATCGCCGTGAACTCACTGGGCCACAGCCATCCGCATCTGGTGGCGGCGCTCACCGGGCAGGCCGCAAAGCTGTGGCACGTCTCCAACCTCTACGAGATTCCCGAGCAGCGCCGGCTGGGCGAGCGGCTGGTCGAGGCGACTTTTGCCGACAAGGTGTTCTTCACCAATTCCGGCGCCGAGGCGCTCGAATGCGCCATCAAGACGGCGCGGCGCTACCAGTTCGTCAAAGGCAACCCCGAGCGCTTCCGCATCATCACCTTCGAGGGCGCGTTCCACGGCCGCACGCTGGCCACGATCGCCGCCGGCGGCCAGTATAAATATCTCGAAGGCTTCGGGCCCAAGGTCGAGGGCTTCGACCAGGTCGCGTTCGACGACATCGACGCCGCCGAAAAGGCGATCACGCCGGAGACCGCGGCGATCCTGATCGAGCCGGTGCAGGGCGAAGGCGGCATCCGCCCGGTGCCGACGCAGTCGCTGAAGCGACTGCGTCAGCTCTGCGACAAGCATGGCCTGCTTCTGATCTTCGACGAGGTCCAGTGCGGCATCGGCCGCACCGGCAAGCTCTTCGCGCATGAATGGGCCGGCGTGACGCCTGACCTGATGGCGATCGCCAAGGGCATCGGCGGCGGCTTCCCGATGGGTGCCTGCCTTGCAACCGACGACGCCGCGACCGGCATGACGGCGGGCGTGCACGGCACCACCTTCGGCGGCAATCCGCTGGCGATGGCGGTGGGCAATGCCGTGCTCGATGTCGTGCTGGCCGACGGCTTCCTCGAGGATGTGCAGCGCAAGGCGCTTCTCTTGAAGCAGGGCCTTGCGGCGGTCGCCGATGAATTCCCCGAGATCATCGAAGGCATCCGGGGAACCGGCCTGATGCTTGGCCTGAAATGCGTCATGCCCAACAACAAGGTGAACATGGCGCTGCGCGACCAGCACCTGCTGGCGGTGCCGGCCGGCGACAATGTCATTCGTCTTTTGCCGCCGCTCACCGTCACCGACGAGGAGATCGGCGAGGCGCTGAAGCGCATCCGCTCTGGCGCCAAGGGCCTGACCGACGCGATTGCGGCCGAAGCCGCGAAATAACTCTGGAATCTTGCCGATGAGCGTTCGCCACTTCACCGATCTGTCAGCCGTTTCCGCAGGCGACCTGCGCATCATGCTGGACGATGCGGTGGCGCGAAAGACCAGGCTCAAGGCCGGCGAGCGTTCTAAGCCGCTCGAAGGCAAGGTGCTGGCGATGATCTTCGACAAGCCATCGACGCGCACGCGCGTGTCCTTCGATGTCGGCATGCGCCAGCTCGGCGGCGAGACCATCATGCTGACCGGCACCGAGATGCAGCTCGGCCGTTCCGAAACCATCGCCGACACCGCCAAGGTTTTGTCGCGCTATGTCGACGCCATCATGATCCGCACCACCTCGCATGACCGGCTGCTGGAGCTTACCCAGAACGCGACCGTTCCGGTCATCAACGGGCTGACCGACGATACCCATCCCTGCCAGCTCATGGCCGACATCATGACCTACGAAGAGCATCGCGGTCCGGTGGCAGGCAAGACCTTCGCCTGGACCGGCGACGGCAACAATGTGCTGCACTCGCTGCTCGAAGCCTCGGCGCGGTTCCGCTTCAATCTCAATGTCGCGGTGCCGGAGGGCAGCGAGCCGGTTGAGAAATATGTCGACTGGTCGAAGGCCAATGGCGGCAAGGTCAGGTTCGCCCGCTCGGCCGAGGAGGCGGTCGACCAGGCCGATTGCGTCGTCACCGACAGCTGGGTGTCGATGGGCCAGGAGCATCGCGCTCGCGGCCACAACGTCTTCCTGCCCTACCAGGTCAATGCAGCGCTTATGGCCAAAGCGAAGTCCGACGCGCTCTTCATGCACTGCCTGCCGGCGCATCGCGGCGAGGAGGTCACCGACGAAGTGATCGACGGACCGCATTCGGTGGTGTTCGACGAGGCCGAAAACCGGCTGCACGCCCAGAAGGCGGTGCTGGCCTGGTGCCTGGGCGCTTGAGAAGGGCCGACTTGATCCGGGCCAGCTTGATCCGCGGATGCGTGATGCCTATTTGCGGGCCATCACGCAAATCGAACGCGCTTTGCCCCATGCCGCCTGGAAAGCGGGATGGACGCGCCCCGGAGCTTTGTCATGCTGGAAACCCGCCCATTGGCTGAACATCAACCCAAACTCGGTGAATTCGGCTTCGCCGGCGACGACCATGTCGTGCCGTACGAAGTGGCGCCGCTCGACGTGCGCGGCCGCACCGTGCAGCTCGGGCCGATGCTCGACGCCATCCTCAGCCGCCACGACTATCCCGAACCGGTCGCGCGCCTGCTGGCGGAAGCCTGCGTGCTGACCGTGCTGCTCGGCACGTCGCTTAAGTTCGAGGGCAAGTTCATCCTGCAGACGCGCACGGATGGGCCGGTCGACATGCTGGTGGCGGATTTCACCACGCCGCATGCGCTGCGCGCCTATGCGCGCTTCGACGCCGACCGGCTGCAGGCGCTGGTTGCCGCCGGCGAGACCTCGCAGCAAAAACTGCTCGGCACCGGCGTGCTGGCGCTGACCATCGACCAGGGCGCGCACACGCAGCGTTATCAGGGTATCGTGCAGCTCGACGGCACGTCGCTGGAAGAAGCCGCGCGCATCTATTTCCGCCAGTCCGAGCAGATCCCGACCGATCTCAAGATGTCGGTCGCAAAGCTGGTGACGCCGGGCAACGGCGGCGCCCGCGAGCAATGGCGCGCCGGCGGCATCCTAGCGCAGTTCCTGCCGCAGGCGCCGGAGCGCATGCGCGTGCCCGACATTTCGGGCGGCGACGGCGATCCGCGCGAGGTGGCGCACCAGCCTGCCGACAATTCCTGGCAGGAGCTCCTGGCGCTGCTCGGCACCATCGAGCCGACCGAGCTCATCGATCCGACGGTGGGCGCCGAGCGGCTGCTCTACCGGCTGTTCCACGAACATGGCGTACGCGTCTTCCGTGGTGTGCCCGTCTCCGACCAATGTTCCTGCTCGCGCGAGAAGATCCGCGGCATCCTCGAAGGCTTTTCGGCCGACGAGATCAAGGACAGCACCGAGGACGGCGGCATTCACGTCGCCTGCGAATTCTGCTCGACGCAGTACGACTTCGACCCGGCGGAATTCGCGGCACAGTGAGGCTTCTTCCTTCTCCCCGTCACTATACGGGGAGAAGGTGCCGGCAGGCGGATGAGGGGCAGCGCGACCATCAGCGAAGATAGCGCCTTCACTGCAATACCGTCGTAGATATCAAAGATAATCCCGTAGGTCTGGCGCCGCCCCTCATTGCCCTACCGGGCATTTCTCCCCGTATAGTGACGGGGAGAAAGATGCTGTCGTGCAGGGTTTCGCCAATCGCCGGCAGTTAATTCACCGTCCGCTTTGTCCCCGGCATGTCGAGCGAGAAGGCGGGGATGGCGACGTCGAACGTCTCGCCGCGCCCGTTGCGCATCGTGTAGTGGCCGACCATGATGCCGGATGGCGTCGAGAGCGGGCATCCCGACGTGTACTGGTAGCTGTCCCCGGGGTTGAGCTCCGGCTGGTCGCCGACGACGCCCGCGCCGCGCACTTCCTCGACGCGGCCGCGCCCGTCGGTGATGTGCCAGTAGCGCGACATAAGCTGCACGAACTCGTCCGACCGGTTGTCGATCGTCACTTGGTAGCCCCACACATAGCGGTTCTCGGACGGATCGGAACGATCCTCCAGATAGAACGGCCTGACCTGCACTTCGATGTTGCGCGTGACGGCGCGATACATGGGCCACTCCGGTTGTTGCGGCAGGGAACTTTTGCCGCGCTTCGCGATTGTTACGCCATGCGTGGCCCGTCCTGCCGTCCCTCAAAGCGCACCTGCAGAAAAACAATGTCATTTAAGTGACACATGACAATGTTGGTGTGCGCCAACCGTGCCGGGCGACTCGGGCCGCTCTGTCGACTGATGAAACGGCCGCAGGCGGCCTTCGGGAGTGACCGGATCTCGATGGAACTGACTCTCGCAGCCGCCTTTGCCTCGTCAGCCCTTCTTCTTTCCAATTTCGCCAGCATCCTGCTTGCATCGTCGCGGCTGAAGCCGAGGCGCCTCATTCCTCCGCCCGCGGAGAAGCAGCCGCCGGTCTCCATCATCGTGCCGTCGCGCGGCGTCGAGCCGTTCGCCGAGGAGACGCTCAAGCGCGCCTTTTCGCTCGACTGGCCGCGCTATGAGCTGATCTTCTGCGTTGCCGGCGCCGAAGACCCCGTGATCAAGCTGATCAATGCCGCGATCGCGCTCTTCCCCAAGGTTCCGGCGCGTCTGCTCGTCGGCGATGACAGGATCAGCGCCAATCCCAAGCTCAACAACTGCGTCAAGGGCTGGCAGGCGGCCCGGAATGATTGGGTGATCCTCGCCGATTCCAACGTGCTGATGCCCAAGGACTACGTCCAGCATCTGATGGCGGCCTGGCGGCCGGATACAGGCCTCGTCTGCTCGACGCCTATCGGCTCGCGGCCGGATGGGTTTTGGGCCGAAGTCGAATGCGCCTTCCTCAACACGCTGCAGGCGCGCTGGCAATACGCCGGCGAGGCGATCGGCCTTGGCTTCGCCCAAGGCAAGAGCATGTTGTGGAACAAGCCGATGCTCGATGCCCATGGCGGCATCCAGGCTTTAGCCGCCGAGATCGCCGAGGATGCGGCCGCCACCAAGGTGGTCAACGGCTTGGGACTCCGCGTCAATCTCGTCGCCTCGCCGTTCGAGCAGCCGCTCGGCCAGCGCGCGTTCGGCGAAATCTGGTCGCGCCAGGCGCGTTGGGCGCGGCTGCGCCGCGTCACCTTCCCGCTGTTCTTCGCGCCTGAGATCCTGACCGGTGTGGCGTTGCCGCTGCTGCTCGCGCTTATCGCGGCGGCCAGTGCCGGCGTCAGCCTGCCCACCACGGCGCTTTGCGTGTTGGCGCTAGCCTATGTGCCGGAATGCCTGCTCGCCTGGTCCAAAGGCTGGTATCTGTCGCCGCGCAGCGTCACCGCAATGATCGTGCGCGACGCTATGCTTCCCGTCGTCTGGGCGCGCGGCTGGCTGGGCGGCGCCGTCGAATGGCGCGGCAACGCCATGACCATCCGCACCAGCGCGATAACCGAGCTGGAAGAGATTGCCTGAGCCTCGCTCAGGCGCTCTCTCGATCAGCCTGCGGGCTGCTACTTCGCCGCTTTCAGCGCCTGGTCGATATCGGCCAGCAGATCCTCGGCGTCCTCCAGCCCCACGGACAGACGCAGCGTGCCGGGGCCGATGCCGAGCTCGGCGCGCGCCTCGTCGCTGAGGTTCTTGTGCGTCGTCGTCGCCGGATGGGTGATCAGGCTCTTGGCGTCGCCGAGATTGTTGGAGATCAGCACGATGTCGAGCGCGTTCTGGAAGGCGAAGGCCGCCTGCTTGCCGCCCTTGACGTCGAGGCAGATCAGCGTCGAGCCGCCAGACATCTGCTTCTTGACGATATCGGCCTGCGGATGGTCGGCCCGGCCCGGATAGATGACTCGCGCGATCTCCGGCCGGTCGGCCAGGAAGTCGGCGATCTTGCCGGCGCTTTCCGTCTGCTGGCGCACGCGTAGCGGCAGCGTCTCCAGGCCCTTGAGCAGCGTCCAGGCGTTGAAGGGCGACAGGCTCGGGCCGGTGTGGCGGAAATAGTCGTGCAGATTCTCGTCGATCCACTTCTTGTCCGACAGGATGACGCCGCCGAGGCAGCGCCCCTGTCCGTCGATATGTTTGGTCGCCGAATAGACGACGATATGGGCGCCGAGCTGCAGCGGCTTCTGCTGCAGCGGCGTGGCAAAGACATTGTCGACGATCACACGCGCGCCGATCGAATTGGCTAAAGCGGCGACAGCGGTGATGTCGACCACTTCCAGCGTCGGGTTGGTCGGGCTTTCCAGGAAGAACAGCTTGGTGTTCGGCCTGACCGCCTTTTCCCAATTGGCGATGTCGGTGCCGTCGATCAGCGTCGCCTCGATGCCGTAGCGCGGCGCCAGCGTCTCGACCACCCAGCGGCAGGAGCCGAACAGCGCCCGCGCCGCAACGATATGGTCGCCCGCCTTGACGCTGCAGAGCAGCGCCGCGCTGACCGCAGCCATCCCGGAAGCGGTGGCGCGGGCATCCTCCGCGCCTTCCAGCGCGCACATGCGCTTCTCGAACATGTCGACCGTCGGGTTGGCGTAGCGCGAATAGATGAAGCCCGGCTCCTCGCCCTTGAAGCGGGCTTCCGCGGCTTGCGCCGTCTCATAGACATAGCCCTGGGTGAGGTACATCGCCTCGGCGGTCTCGCCGAAGCCGGAACGCAGCGTTCCGCCATGCACGAGTGCCGTCTGAGGCTTCCAGTTACGCTTCTTGGTGCTCATAGCCCTGCTTCCAGACACAAAAAAACCGGCCGCGATGTGTCGCAACCGGTCCATACGGCCTTGCGGCCAGCGGTCCTTTAGCGACTTGTTTAACGTGGCTGCAAGCCGACCGGCCAAATCACCACGGGATAACGATCCTTTAGACCTGCGCCGCGCTTGCGTCAATTGCCGGCTTGATTAAGAGGTTTGTACCAGGCAGGAGCCTGCACCTATGCGCTTGCCCTGCCTTAGAGCAATTCCAGGAAAAGTGTGAAACGGTTTTCCGTCCGGAATTGCGTCAAACCAAGAGGTAGAGCGGTTCGCCGTTTCCATGAAACGGTGAAACGCTCTAGCGGAGCCAGACCTTGCGGCAGACAGGCATTCTCCCGGATCAGGACATCGCGGCGCTGTTTGAGGCGAACGCGCTGAAATCGCCGCGCACCCTCGACACCAACCAGATCCAGCCGGCCAGTCTCGATCTGAGGCTCGGCGATAAGGCTTTTCGCGTGCGCGCTTCCTTCCTGCCCGGTCCGGATCACCTGGTCGCCGACAAGCTCGACCGGCTGAAGCTGCACGAGATCAGCCTTGCCGAGGGCGCGGTGCTGGAAACGGGCTGCGTCTACATCGTGCCGCTGCTCGAAAGCCTGGCGCTGCCGTCAGAAGTGTCGGCTTCGGCCAATCCGAAGAGCTCGACCGGGCGGCTGGACATTTTCACGCGGGTGATGACCGACCGTGGCCACGAGTTCGACAAGATCGCCGCCGGCTATCATGGCCCGCTCTACCTCGAGGTCAGCCCGCGCACCTTCCCGATCGTCGTGCGCGCCGGCTCGCGGCTGTCGCAGATCCGCTTCCGCACCGGCAACGCGCTGCTGTCGGAAAACGAGCTGCGCGACCTCCATCGCGCCGAGATGCTGGTCGCCACCGAGCCGCCCAACATTTCCGGCGGCGGCATCGCGCTCTCCATCGACCTCGACGGCGACAAGGACGGTCTTGTCGGCTATCGCGGCAAACACCACACCGGCCTCGTCGACGTCGACAAGCGCGCCGCGCAGGACGTCGTCGACTTCTGGGAGCCGCTCTACAAGAGCGGCGCCGGCGAGCTGGTGCTCGACCCGGACGAGTTCTACATCCTGGTCTCTCGCGAAGCCGTGCACGTGCCGCCGCTCTACGCTGCCGAGATGACGCCCTTCGACCCGCTGGTCGGCGAGTTCCGCGTCCACTATGCCGGCTTCTTCGACCCCGGCTTCGGCCATTCCGCCGCCGGCGGCAGCGGCAGCCGCGCGGTGCTCGAGGTGCGCAGCCACGAGGTGCCGTTCATCCTCGACCACGGCCAGATCGTCGGCCGCCTGGTCTACGAGCATATGCTCAAGCGCCCGCAGGCGCTCTATGGCAGCGATCTCGGCTCCAACTATCAGGCGCAGGGGCTGAAGCTCTCCAAGCATTTCCGCGCCGCGCGATGATCGCGGTTACAACCAGACTGTGCTTGCCCGGCCAACCGGGCCGTGCTTGGGTGCGTCACGGTGATCTAGAAATCCGACCGAGGGAGACAAAAATGCAGATATCCAGATGGATCGTATCGGCAGCGGCGGCCGCCATGCTGGCGCTTGGCGCCAGCTCCGCGATCGCGGCGGAAAAGATCAAGATCGGCACCGAGGGCGCCTATCCGCCGTTCAACACCATCACCCCGGACGGCAAGGTCGAGGGCTTCGACATCGATATCGCCAATGCGCTCTGCGCGCAGATGAAGGTCGAGTGCGAGATCGTCACCCAGGACTGGGACGGCATCATTCCGGCCCTTCAGGCCAAGAAGTTCGACGCCATCATCGCCTCGATGAGCATCACCGAGGAGCGCAAGAAGCAGGTCGCCTTCACCCACAAATACTACACCACGCCACTGTCGCTGGTCGCTCTGAAGGACAGCGACATCGCGTCCACCGAGCCTGCCGCGCTCGCCGGCAAGACCGTCGGCGCCCAGGCCTCGACCACCCAGGCCAATTACGCCCAGGACGTCTACGCCAAGGCCGGCGCCGAGGCGAAGCTCTACCCGACCCAGGAAGAGGCGGTCACCGATCTTCTCAACGGCCGTCTTGACGCCGTCATCTCGGACAAGTTCGTGCTGGTCGACTGGATGAAGAAGGCAAGCGACGGCTGCTGCAAGCTGGTCGGCGACGTCAAGGGCACCGAGACCGAGGCCGGCATCGCCGTGCGCCTGGAGGACACGGCACTTCGCGACAGGCTGAACGCGGCCATCGACGCCATCGTCGCCGACGGCACCTACAAGAAGATCCAGGCCAAGTATTTCGACTTCGATATTTATTGAGGTTGTCTCCCCCCTTGAGGGGGAGATGGCCGCGAAGCGGTCAGAGGGGGTCGTCTGACATAAAGCCCGACGCCCTGCGGACGCGAAGAGGAGGTTGGCGCTCTAAGCGCGGCGACCCCCTCTGTCGCCTTCGGCGACATCTTCCCCTCAAGGGGGGGATCGGCGCTCACAGCGCCTTCACCGCCACCTTCACCGGCTTTTCGATTTCCAGCGGGTTGCGCAGCGGCAGGCCGAAGTCCTTGGCCTCGATCTCGAACACGTCGCCGGCCTCGGTCCTGACGCCGTCGGCGAAGGACAGCGTCGCGGTGCCGAACATGTGCACATGCACGTCGCCGGGCTGGCGGAAGGCCGAATACTTGAAGTGGTGATGCTCGAGATTGGCGATCGTATGCGACATGTTCGCTTCGCCCGACAAGAACGGCTTTTCCCAAAGCAGCTTGCCGTCACGCAGGATGCGTGAAGAGCCCCTGATATCGGCGGGCAGCTCCCCGATCAGGATTTCCGGTCCGAACGAGGCATTGCGTAGCTTGGAGTGGGCGAGGAACAGGTAGTTCACCCGCTCTGTCACATGGTCGGAAAACTCGTTCGACAGCGTGAAGCCGACGCGAAACGGCGCGCCGTCGTCGCCGATGACATAGATGCCGGCGATCTCCGGCTCCTCGCCGGCGTCCTGCGCGAAGGCGGGCGACATCAGCGGCGCGCCGGGCGCAACCGCCATGGTGCCGTTGCCCTTGTAGAACCATTCCGGCTGCACGCCGATCTGGCCCTTGGCCGGCTTGCCGCCTTCCAGTCCCATGCGGAACATCTTCATGGAATCGGTGAGCTGCTCCTCGCCGTCGCTGAGCTTCTTGTGCATGGAGTCGCGCGTCGCGGCGGAGCCGAGATGCGTCAGCCCCGTGCCGGTGAGGTGGAGATGCGCGGGATCCGGGTGGTTGATCGGCGACACCAGGCGACCTTTCTTGTAGACGGCGTCGAGATCGACCGTCTCGCCGTAGCCCTTGCGCTCGATCAGCGCTTCGAGACCGGTGCCGGTGCGCGCCGCCTCCATCGCCAGCGAGTAGACGCTGCGCGCGCCGTTGATGATCCGGGTCTTGCCGCCGCTGCGGGCAACGACGCGGATCGTCTCGGCGTCGTCGAGGATCTGGGAAATCAGCATGATGAACCCTCTCTCTTTTGCCTTGGCCTGGCTGCCGACGGGCAAACCCTGACCGGCGCGGCCCGGAACCGATCCGCGCCACGGTTGAAACTCTTCGTCCGGATTGCGCTCGCGAGCCCGGTCCCTCAGGGGACTTCTTGGCGCCGACGGGCTGCCGGCAGCGTCGCGATCTAGAACCCGTATGCCTCCTGAACCTCGCTCCCGGCTTTTAAGCCTTGTTCTTGTTGTAGACGTCGAAGATCACGGCGCCGAGCAGCACAAGGCCCTTGACCACCTGCTGCCAGTCGACATTGACGCCCATGATCGACATGCCGTTGTTCATCACGCCCATGATGAAGCCGCCGACCACGGCGCCGATGACTTGTCCGACGCCGCCCATCGCCGAGGCGCCGCCGATGAAGACGGCCGCTATCACGTCGAGCTCGCTGCCGAGACCGGCGGCCGGCACGGCCTGGCCGAGCGCGCCGCGATGATCAGGCCGCCGAGCGCCGACAGCACGCCCATGTTGATGAACACCAGAAGCGTCAGCCTTTCGGTATTGATGCCCGACAGCTGTGCCGCCTTGGCGTTGCCACCCATCGCATAGATGCGCCGGCCAATGGTCATGCGCTTGGTGACGAAGACGAACATCGAGATCAGCACGCCCATCACCAGCAGCACCACCGGCAGGCCCCTGTAGCTCGCGAACTGGAACACCAGGAACAGCGCCAGCGCGCTGCCCACCAGCGTCTTGATGACGAACAGCGGGAAGGGTTCGGCCTCATAGCCATGGCGCTCACGCTTGCGGCGCGCTCGCAGGCCGAAATAGGCATACGCCAGCACAGCGACCAGGCCGAGCACGATCGTCGTCATGTGCAGCGTCAGGCCGCTGCCGACGATGGTCTTGCCGGCGGCATTCACCGTCGGCGGGATCAGCGTCAGCGGACCGACCACGTCCGGGATGAAGCCGGAGCTCAGCGCCTTGAAGCTGTCGGGAAGCGGGCCGACCGAGGAGCCGCCGCCAAGCAGCGCCTGGCAGATGCCGCGGAAGATCAGCATGCCCGCGAGCGTCACGATGAAGCTCGGTATCCGGTGATAGGCGATCCAGTAGCCTTGCGCGGCGCCGATCAGGGCGCCGACGATCAGGCAGACGATCGAGACCACCAGCGGATTGCTGAATATCCCGAGCGGCCAGATGACCATCATCATCGCGGCAAGCGCGCCGATGAAGCCGGCGACCGATCCCACGCTGAGATCGATATAGCCGGCGACGATCACCAGCAGCATGCCAAGCGCCATCACGATGATGAAGGAGTTCTGCTGCACCAGGTTGCTGAGGTTGACCGGTTTGAACAGGGTGCCCGACGTCGTGTACTGGAAGAACAGCATGATGACGATCAGCGCGATAATCAGGCCATATTCGCGCAAATTTGTCGTCAGCGCCGAGACGGCGATGCGCGGACCGTGCTTGACGTCCTCGGCGGTGCCGCTTTGCGGTGCGGGAGCGCTTTCTGTGCTCATGATGCTTTTTTTCCTTCTCCGCGAACGATGGCGCGCATGATTTTTTCCTGGCTGGCGTCGCTTGCCGCCATTTCGCCGACGATACGCCCTTCGTTCATGACATAGATGCGGTCGGTGATGCCGAGCAGTTCCGGCATTTCAGACGAGATGACGATGATCGCTTTGCCCTCGGCGGCGAGACGGGCGATGATCGTGTAGATTTCGTACTTGGCGCCGACGTCAATGCCGCGCGTCGGCTCATCGAGGATCAGCACTTCCGGGTCGGCGAACAGCCATTTCGACAGCACCACCTTCTGCTGGTTGCCGCCCGAAAGATTGCCGGTCAGTTGATAGACGCTGGAGGCGCGGATGTTGGTCTTCTTGCGGTAGTCGTTGGCGACGCTCATCTCGCGCATGTCGTCGATGACGCCGCGGCTGGAGACACCGCCCAGGTTGGCTAAAGTCACATTGTGCTTGATGTGGTCGATGAGGTTGAGGCCGTAGGTCTTGCGGTCCTCGGTGACATAGGCAATGCCGCTTTCCACTGCCTTGCTCACCGATGAGAGCTCGATCGGCTTGCCTCGCAGCGAAACCTCGCCGGTGATGTGCCGGCCATAGGAGCGGCCGAAAAGGCTCATGGCGAATTCGGTGCGGCCGGCGCCCATCAGCCCGGCAATGCCGACCACCTCGCCCTTGCGAACATTGAGGTTGATGTTCTTGATCACCTGCCGCTCGGCGTGGATCGGGTGATAGACCGACCAGTCCTTGACCTCGAAGATGACCTCGCCGATCTGCGGCTCGCGCGGCGGATAGCGGTCGTCGAGCGAGCGGCCGACCATCGAGGTGATGATGCGGTCCTCGCTGATATCCTTCCTAGGCAGGGTCTCGATGGTGCGTCCGTCGCGGATCACCGTCACCTTGTCGGCGACGCGGTTCACTTCGTTGAGCTTGTGCGAGATCAGGATCGAGGTCATGCCCTGCCGCTTGAACTCGAGCAAAAGGTCGAGCAGCGCCTGGCTGTCCTTCTCGCTGAGCGACGCCGTCGGCTCGTCGAGGATCAGCAGTTTCACTTCCTTGCTCAGCGCCTTGGCGATCTCGACCAGCTGCTGCTTGCCGACGCCGATATTGGTGATCAGCGTCTTGGGATCTTCCTTCAGGCCGACCTTGTCGAGCAGGGCCTTGGTGCGCTTTTCGTTGGCGTTCCAGTCGATGACGCCATAGGTGGCGTGCTCGTTGCCGAGAAAGATGTTTTCCGCGATCGACAGCATCGGCACCAGGGCGAGCTCCTGGTGGATGATGACGATGCCGATATGCTCGCTGTCATGGATGCCCTTGAAGTGGCATCCCTGGCCGCGAAAGACGATCTCGCCTTCATAGGTGCCGGACGGATAGACACCCGACAGCACCTTCATCAGCGTCGATTTGCCGGCGCCGTTCTCGCCGACGATGGCGTGGATCTCACCTTCCTCGACGCTGAGGTTGACGTTCGACAGCGCCTTGACGCCGGGAAACGTCTTGGTGATGTCGCGCATCTCCAAAATCGTCGAGCTCATCAGGAATTCCACTCCCTGGCGCATGCCTTCCGTTCCCGGAAAGTGTCACGCGCGAAAATCAACGCACCGCAGCTTCCCCTTGCCGTGACGGCGCATGGCGCTGCGGAAGCCGGCAAAAACAATACCGGGCCCGCCGTTGAACGAAAAGGGGCCCCGCGTCGCGCAGGACCCCTCGTTTTTCAAGCCGGATTACTTCAGCTCGTCGGCCTTGATGTAACCGGAGTCGACGACCTGCGCCTGGTAGTTCGACTTGTCGACCTCATGCGGCGTCAAAAGGATCGAGGGAACGACCTTGACGTCGTTGTTGTAGGTCTTGTCGTCGAGGCCGTCAGGCTTGCCGCCCGAGAGCACCTTGTCGACCAGCTGTACGGTGGCCTTGGCCAGCTCGCGGGTGTCCTTGAACACCGTCGAATACTGCTCGCCCGAGATGATCAGCTTGACCGAGGCGGTCTCGGCGTCCTGGCCGGTCACGATCGGCCACGGCTGAGCGTCGGTGCCGTAGCCGACGGCGCGCAGCGAGGCGGTGATGCCGCGCGACAGGCCGTCATAGGGCGACAGAACGCCATCGACGCGGCTGCCGTCCGAATAGTTGGCCGACAGCAGGTTGTCCATGCGCGCCTGGGCGGTGGCGGCCAGCCAGCGCAGCGTGCCGACCTTGTCCATGCCCGTCTGGCCGGACTTGATCTTGATCGAGCCGTCGTCGATCAGCGGCTGCAGGACGGATATCGCGCCGTTGTAGAAGAAGAAGGCGTTGTTGTCGTCGGGCGAGCCGCCGAACAGCTCGACGTTCCACGGCTTGGTGTTCGGGAAGCGCTCCTTGAGGCCCTTGACCAGGGAATTCGCCTGGATGACGCCGACGCCGAAATTGTCGAAGGTGGTGTAGTAGTCGACATTTGGGGTCTTTTTGATCAGGCGGTCGTAGGCGATGGTGACCACGCCGGCATCGTTGGCCTTCTGCAGCGCATCGGCCATGGTGGTGCCGTCGATCGAGGCGATGATCAGCGCCTTCGGGCCTTTGGTGATTTCGTTTTCCAGCTGGCTGAGCTGGTTCGGGATGTCGTCCTGCGCATACTGCAGGTCGACCGTGTAGCCGAGCGCTTCGAGCTGGGACTTGACGGCGTCGCCGTCGTTGATCCAGCGCTGCGAGGTCTTGGTCGGCATCAGCACGCCGACGAGACCCTTGTCGGCCGCATGTGCCGAATAGGTCATGGCGGCGACGCCAAGGGCCGCGATGGCGGCCAGTGTCTTGATGATCTTCACATTACTCTCCCTGGTTGATGGACGCGACACCTCGGGGCTTCGCGGGCCGCGCAGTCGGACAGGAGCGCTCTCGCGCCTCTGTCGACTTTATCGATCTCCGGTATCCTCCCAATCGGTCCCGCGACGCAGTTTCAATCGATACGATTTTGCTCGTTGCCGATCCCTGCGCCTCGGAACGCGCGAAGGGTGTGTCCCTTTGACATAACTGTCAAATGCGATCTTTGCTGGTTGCTATACCGAAACTGGTATAGTTAAGCATGCGGTGAAACACGGGCGGAGCGGCTGGGAAATCATGGCGGCATTACACGATCCTGATGCAATTTCAGTAAGTTACGAGAAGCTCCCGGGAGACGGCGAGACGCTGCTGCGCAGCGGCTTGAGCCTGCGCCACATGCGGATGATCACCGCCCTCGACGATCACGGACGGGTGAGCGCCGCCGCCCAGGTCATGAACATCTCCCAGCCGGCGGCCTCGCGCATGATCGCCGAGATGGAGGCGGTGCTCGACGTGAAGTTGTGCGAACGGCTGCCGCGTGGCGTGACGCTGACCCCTTACGGCCAGGCGCTCGCCAGGCGGGCTCGCTCGATCCTGCTCGAGATGCGCGAAGCCGACCGCGAGATTTCGGAGCTCAAGGCCGGCAAGGGCGGTTCGGTGTTCCTCGGCGCCGTTACCGCGCCCGCGATCGAGCTCGCGGTGCCGGCGATTCGCGAGATCCGTCGCATCTACCCGCGCATCGAGATCACCATGCAGGTCGAGACGTCGAACGTGCTCGCCCGCGAGCTGATCGCGTCGCGCCACGACTTCATCATCGCCCGCATCCCCGACGACCTCAATCCGCGGCTGTTCGAATCGCGCGTCATCGGCATCGAGAAGGCCTGCCTGATCGTGCGCCGCGGCCATCCGCTTGCCAGTGGCAGGACGGTCGCTCTGGAGGAGACGGCTGCCTATGACTGGGTCTTCCAGTCCGGCGGTTCGCCGCTGCGCCAGGCGATGGAAAGCAATTTCCTGAACCGCAACATCCCGCTTCCCGACCGCATCCTCAACACCTCCTCGCTGCTGCTGACGCTGGTGATGGTGGCGCAATCCGACGCCATCGCCCCCGTTTCGGTCCAGGTGGCCAGGTTCATCCAGAGCGCCGACGGGCTGGCGGGAGCGATCGACGTCGTGCAGACCGAGTTCGACATCGAGGTCAGGCCCTACAGCCTGATCACGGTCAAGAACCGCGTGCTCTCGCCCGCCGCCAAGATGCTGCACGACTTCATTCTGCGCGAAGTGGGGTAATGGAACGAGAATGCTACTTGCACGTTCAAACCGATCGGCGGCTCGCTGAGCCTGTTTCGGTGAGGGACGGACCGCCGATGCTCAACAGCTCGGGAGGTTTTCGATGGAACGTCGGTTGTTTCTGACTGGAATGCTTGGCGTTGCGGGGGCGGCAGCGCTTGCAAGCCTGGCCGGGCCAAGCAAGGCGGTTGCCGGTATTCCCAACGGCAACGGTATTCTCGACGAGCTCGACAAGCCGGATCCGACCATCTACGAGGAGGATGACCAGGCAGATCTGCTGCAGCCGGCTCAGTACTACTACCGCCGTCGCCGGTACTACCGCGATCGGTACTACCGCCGTCGCCGTCGCCGGCGCGTTTGGAGAAGGGTCTGCCGCCGCTACTGGCGCTATGGTCGGCGTCATGTCCGCTGCTGGCGCCGCCGCGTCTGGATCAGCTTCTGGCTCTGAGGACGATAGCTGTCGACAACCTGCGCTCGGTGGGTGCATTGCTGGGTTTGGGTCTTGCCCGCCCGGGCAAGACCCAACATTTGCGCTTTGCAAATCAATGGTCTGGATTCGGCCCCGCCGCCAGGATGGGGTCGGTGAGACCAAGGCGCTCGCCTTCGGTTGCTGGACTGCATCTGGAGGGTGCTTTGTCCCGATCGGGCCCTGTGTTTGCGCCGATTGCAGGCCAGGTAAAAAAGCGCGCCTCGGCGATCCGGTCAGCCGCGGCGCCGCGATCTAAGAGCGGATCAAGAAGCTGAACGAGGCCAAGCGGCTGTAAGGAAGCCTGGCGAATCCCCGAAATTCACAGGCGCGGGCCACAACATATTGGGGTCGCTAAACGGGCACTTTGCTGCTCGACCAAGCCAAAAAATGCAAGGGAAACAAAAGCCTCGATCCCGTTCGGCTTCGCATTCTCGTGGAAAAATCATCTGTTAACACTATATTTAGTGTTTGCGATTGCGTTCAACTATAGATCATGATTGCGAATTGCGTGATTCCTTCGCGCAAGCATAAAGACCGGCCCCTCCTGCCAGAGGGAACCGGTCTGGGTATAAGCCGCCGGGTAAGGGCGGGATTTGTTGCAACGGGACGACCATTGTCGTGTTCGTTACTCAAGTCAATCCCTGCCCGGCTATTTCAAACGGAGAAATGGCATGAGCAGTCAAGTCAGACGACCGGGCCACAAGCTCACCTTCGATGAAGCAGTGCAGGTCCATATCATGAGTTGGGCCGGCGAACTGCAGCATAGGATCGCCGCATTTTTCGACACGAACAGCGGTCGTGTTTCCGAGGTGATCACCGGCAAGCGACATCCAGGCAGTCGGGAAGAAGCGATGCGCCGTTTCCGCGGAACTGCAGCGTAGAGAGTATCTGTGGGGCGGCGGCTTACCGCTGTCGCCCCTCACTGGGAAGAGAGACCGGACGGTCAGTGGACCGCAGGGAAGGACGCGAAATGGCTGAGTACCCGCACCTTGGCTTCAGCATGAGAGCGGTTCGTAAAACTGGTGACCGACTGGCTAGCGATATTGCGTTTACTGGCGATCTGACTGACGCGCAGTATGCCGACATCATCGAAACTTTCACCATCGCAAATAGCTTCCGCGACTCTCACATTTTACCCATGAGATCGGTCTTCTATTCGGTACGCCATAAGCTTCGTGCCAATGGGATCAAGGGAGACATGGCTGCTAGGCCGAAGCGGATGCCATCCATTCGGCGCAAGCTTCGAGATAGCAGCGTCAAGTTCGACCAGATGAACGACCTTGCCGGGTGCCGTGCCATCCTGCACGACATTAAAGGCGTCAGAACTCTAATTGCAGGGATTGAAGAGGGATTCCCACATTCGATTAGGAGGCAATACCCCTACATCGATAATCCGAAGCCGGACGGCTATAGAAGTCACCACATAGTTTTCAATTTTCAACCTAACAGTGAGGATCAGAAGGGTTTTGAAGGCAAGCGCGTTGAACTGCAAATCCGCACCCGCCTTCAGCACTCATGGGCAACAGCGGTTGAGGCGGCAAGTCTTTATCGCGGGGAGGACTACAAACACGGTCAAGGGGACGAATCGTGGCTTCGCCTATTTGAACTGGCAGGTGCTGAATTCTCTTACGCGGAAGAGTGTCCAATCGTTGAGGGGATGCCCAGCCATGACGATCGCGTGAAAGAGCTGCGCGAACTTAACAAGCAACTTAGCGCAGCCAGTGTCTTGGAAAACATCAAAAACGCCACTCACTTTGCAGAAACCAACCGGCAAGATGCCGGCAAATACTTCCTGATCAGGTATCGGAAAGACCACACTGTCATGGTTGAAGGCTACGACAGCATCATCGTCGCCAGCCAGGAACTTGGCCAAGCTGAATTCAGGATCGCGACCGGCCAAGACGATGACAAGGTAGTTCTGGTTGAGGTTGGCAAAATCAACAAGCTAGCCCAGCTGTACCCCAACTACTTCGGCGACGTGTCGCTGTTCGTTAGCAATCTCAAGGAGATTTGCGACGGCAGGAAGCCAGTGGAATACAGCATGGCAAAGCCGCAACTTGTGGCGTCGCGTCCTCGCGAACCCGTGAATCCCGGGGCAATCTATCGTCGCTACACGAAATGGTTCGAGAAACGTGGCTAGGTTCGGCAGGACCGAAATGAGAACGCCAAGTGTAAACTGCCTGTAAAACCGCCCAAAAACCAACAATGCGAAATTCAGGCTCAAAACCCTTGCCGCGCAAGGTGGAGCGGGTAGCGGGAATCGAACCCGCGCGTTCAGCTTGGGAAGCTGACAAGCTACCATTACATCATACCCGCGCAGCAGCCTCGTTAGCATGGTGGCCCCGCATCTAGCAATCGGCTCTTGTCGCGAGACCCGGATATGTTTCGATGCCTGCGCCATCTGGCCGACGGCAAGCTTTCCTTGATGAAGCTCGGCGGCCCGCACACATTGCACTGCTTGATGCTGGTCGATCGAATGCGTATTTCTGAGGCCATGCTGCCGAATCGGGGCAGCTTGAACCGGAGAACGGCCTTGTCCGCACTGACACGCTTTCTCGGCGATACGCCACTCAGGGTGCTCGTGAAGCTGCTGGTGGTTTCCTTCCTCGTCGGCCTCGTCATGCACGCCTTCGGCTGGAGCCCGATGGATGTGCTCTATGGCATCCGCCAGTTCTTCGTCGATTTGTGGAATCTCGGCTTCCACGCCGTCGACCGCTTCCTGGGCTATATACTGCTTGGTGCTGCGATCGTCGTGCCGGCCTTTATCCTGCTCAGGATTGCCAGCTACAGGAAGTAGCCTCGACGCGTCACGCATAGCGGGCCGCCGCCTCGAACAGGATGGCGTGGCGAGCGGCAAGCGTCGGCACGTCGGTCGAATAGCCGCCGCCGATGACGCCGCACAGCGAAATGCCGTGGGCCCTGAAATGGCCGATCACCATCTCGTCGCGGGCGCGCAGGCCGTCATCCGAGAGCGCCAGCCGGCCAAGCCGGTCCTCGGAATGGACATCCACACCGGCATTGTAGAAGACGATATCCCAGCGCCTTCCTTCCGACAGTTCCGGCAGGATGGCGCGGAGCCGGTCGAGATAGGCGGCATCGCCGGTGCCATCGGGCAAGGCGATATCGAGATCGGAGGCGATCTTGCGCGCCGGGTAGTTGCGCTCGCCATGCATGGAGAAGGTGAAGGCGCGAGGTTCATCCTTCAGTATGTCGGCCGTGCCGTCGCCCTGATGCACGTCGAGATCGACGACGAGGACGTTTTCGACGGCACGCTCGGCAAGCAGCACCAGCGAAGCGACGGCCACGTCGTTGAAGGTGCAGAAGCCCGCGCCCTGCGCGCGCCTGGCATGATGGCTGCCGCCCGCGGTGTTGCAGGCAATACCGTGCTTCAGCGCCAGCCGCGCCGCCAGCACGGTGCCAGCGGTGGCAAGCTGCGCCCTCAGCGACACGCGCCGGCCGACCGGGAAACCGATCTCGCGTTCGATCTTTTCAGGCACCTCGCATGCGAGCACCTGGTCGACATAGTCGGCCGCATGCGCAAGCTTCAACCATGCCGCCGGCGCCGGTTCCGGCATGAAAAGCGCTTCCTGCGCGGCCAGCCCGACGCCCCGCAAGGCCTCCATCAGCAGCGGATATTTGCTCATCGGAAAGCGGTGGTTGACGGCAAAACCAGCGTCATAGTCGGGGTGGTGGACGATCTGCAAAGGCATGATGGGGGCGGCGGCCTGCGCCAGAGCTGGAATTCGGTTGGCCGCCACTGGATGGCGATTGCGCGGCAGCGGCAAACTGGGGCACATCGGCGGTTCGATCAAGCAGCAAGGCAGCAGTCCCTTTGGATGCGACCCGGGCCAACGCCAGATCCTTCATCGTCACCAATCGCTCGGTGCTGGCGATCGCGGTGCCGATGACGCTCGCCTATCTGACGACGCCGCTGCTCGGCATCGTCGACACGGCGGTGGTCGGTCAGTTCGGCGACGCTGCCCTGCTCGGCGCCTGGCGGCGGGATCGCTGGTGTTCGACGTCGTCTTCACCACCTTCAACTTCCTGCGCTCCGGCACCACCGGCCTCGTCGCCCAGGCTTTCGGGCGTGGCGATCCACTGGAGGAACAGGCCGTCCTCTGGCGGGCCGTGCTGATCGCTGTGGTTGCGGGTGTCGTGCTTGCCGCGTTTGCGCCGCTCTTTGCCGTGGCCGGTCAGTGGTTCATGGGCGCCGAGCCGCGCGTCAGCGCGGCGATGTCGGTCTATATCCGCATCAGGCTGCTTGCCGCGCCCTTCTCGCTCGTCAACTACGCCATATTGGGCTACGTCCTGGGGCGCGGCGAGGGCGGGCTCGGGCTGATGCTGCAGGCCGTGCTCAACGGCATCAACATCGCACTCTGTTTCCTGCTCGGCCTCAAGCTTGGCTGGGGCGTCGCCGGCGTCGCCTGGGCGACCGTCACCGGCGAGTTCCTGGCGATGCTGCTCGGCCTTGCCATAGTGCTTGAGCGGTTCCGCAAGCTGGAGCGGCCGTCGCGCCGGCGTATCCTCGACCTGCCGGCCTACCGGCGCATGCTGTCGCTCAACCGCGACATCATGATCCGCTCCTTCTCGCTGCTTGCCGCCTTCGCGCTGTTTACCCGCCAGGGCGCGCAATTCGGCACGGTGACGCTCGCCGCCAACGCCGTGCTGATGAACTTCTTCCTCATCGCCGGCTATTTCCTCGACGGTTTTGCCACCGCCGCTGAGCAATTGGCCGGCCGCGCCATCGGCGCGCATGCGGCGACACCCTTCCGGCAGGCGGTGCGGCTGACGCTGATCTGGGGTTTTGGCCTTGCGGGCGTCGCCACCCTGGTGCTGCTCACGGTCGGGGCCAATCTGGTGGCGCTGGTGACCACCTCGGCGGATGTGCGCCAGGCCGCCGACGCTATCTGCCCTGGGCCGCTTTCACGGCGCTGAGCGGCGTGCTCGCCTTCCAGATGGACGGTGTCTTCATCGGCGCCACCTGGTCGCGCGACATGCGCAACATGATGCTCTTATCCTTTCTGGCCTTCTCCGCCGCCCTGATCACACTGGCGCCGGCCTTTGGCAACAACGGGCTTTGGGCATCATTGCATGTGTTTCTGCTGGTGCGCGGATTGAGCCTGCTCGCAATGCTGCGGCTCAGGGTGCGGACCGCATTTTAGGCGGCATCCGAGGTTCGTTTCCGCAAAAGCCTGTAAGGGCCGCGCGGTCAGCCGCCCTCAGCCCCAAAGGTCGGTCGAGAGATATTTCAGGCCGGAATCACAAATCACGACGGCGATGGTTTTCCCTGCTTCCTCGCCCGAAAGGAGATGCAGTGCGGCGGCCACGTTCGCGCCGGACGAGAACCCTGCGAAAATGCCCTCGCTCCGCGCAAGCAGTCGGGTGGTTTGTCGTGCCTCGTCACCCGAAACCTGAAGGTATCCATCGACCGGAACGCTCTTCAGGAAAGCCAGATCGGGCATCGCATATCCGCCGCCCTGAATAGGATGTTCGGCTTGCGTGATTATCTCGCCAGCCGCGGCCGCGGCGCCTTGGGGCTCGACGACAAAACACTTGATCAGCGGATTGCGCTCCTTGAGCGCCTTCGTAACCCCCGCGTAAGTCCCGCCTGAGCCGATGAAATCCACAAACGCGTCGACGGCCCCGCCCGCCGCGTCCCACATTTCCGGGCCTGTCTTGCGGTAATGCGCAAGCCAGTTTCCTTCTCGATTGAATTGATCCGCACGGAATGCGCCGCGCTCTTCGGTAACGGCGTTTGCCCTCTCGTCCACGAGCGCCAGATCACCGCCAGACACTTGCCCCGGCACCGAATCGGGCAACTGGTCTACAAGGATCACTTCTGCGCCCAGAGCGCGCATCATTCGCGCGCGCTCCTCCGAGTTGCCTTTCGACATCACCGCGACGAATGGGTAGCCCTTGACCGCGCAAATGATCGCAAGGCCCGTGCCCATGTTCCCGGAAGTAAGCTCGACCACCGTTTGTCCCGGCCTGATCGCCCTTGTGCGTTCGGCTTCCTCAATTATGCCCAGCGCCGCGCGATCCTTCTTGGAAAAACCCGGATTCAGATACTCCAGCTTGGCTAAGATCGTGCCCTTGACGCCGGCCTGTTCCGTCAGCCTGTCGAGCCGGACAAGCGGTGTTCCTCCGATTGCGTCGACGACGGACTTCAAAACGTCGGTCATGGTCTTCCCTTGTCGATCCGGTTCGCGGTGCCTTGCCGAACCCACATCCTCATACAGCTAGCCGAAATGAGACGCGATCTGGAACACTGTACGTCTCAGATCGGCTTTGACGCCCAGCTATCAAGGCCGGCGTCGCGCAGCTCGCGGATTGAACTCAGCCGCTCCCGATCCGCGAAACGCGCCATGCCGGCGACAATACGGCCGGGCAGCGCCGGACCGGCATAGATCATGCCGGTGTAGAGCTGGACGAGGTCGGCGCCGGCGCGGATCTTCTCCAGCGCGGTTTCCGCCGAGTCGACGCCACCGACGCCGATGATGGCCATCTCGGGACCGAGCAGCTTGCGCATCTTCGCCAGCACGGCGGTCGAGCGCTCGAACAGCGGCTTGCCCGACAGTCCGCCGGTTTCGCCCGCCAGGCTTGCGCTCCGCAACCCGGCCCGCGACAGCGTCGTGTTGGAAACAATGACGCCGTCGATCTCTTTCTCGGCGACCTCGGCGGCGATGTCTTCCAGCTCGGCTTCGACGAGGTCCGGCGCGATCTTGAGGAAGACGGGGGGCTGCGTCGGCGCTTTCGCGCGCGCCGCCATCACGCGCGACAACAGCGCGCCGAGCTGCTCGCGTGCCTGCATGTTGCGCAGGCCCGGCGTGTTGGGCGAGGAGATGTTGACGGTGAGGTAGCTGGCATAGGCCGCAAAGCGGGTCACGCCGCGCTCATAGTCACCGATGCGGTCCGCGCTGTCCTTGTTGGCGCCGATATTGACGCCGACGATGCCACCACGTCCCTTGCGCGCCATAAGCCGTTTTTCGGCGGCTGCGTGCCCGTCATTGTTGAAGCCGAGCCGGTTGATCACAGCCTCGTCCGCCGTCAGCCGGAAGATGCGCGGCTTGGGGTTGCCAGGCTGCGGCAGCGGCGTGATCGTGCCGACCTCGGCGAAGCCGAAGCCGAGCTTGAGCAGCGCGTCCGGCACCTCGGCATTCTTGTCGTAGCCGGCCGCCATGCCAAGCGGGTTCGGGAAATCGAGCCCGCAAAGCCTGACCTCGAGCCGCGCGTCTTGGCTGGGAGGCGAGGCGACCGGCAGCCCGCATCTCAGCGCCGCGATCGACATGCTGTGCGCGGTTTCCGGATCGAATGAGAAAAGCAGTTTCTGGCCGATCCGGTCGAGCACGCTCATTCGCCCTCCAGTTTCGGAAATCGATGCGCGCCATCGGCGCCGAGCGGCAGCGGCTTCACCCACAGAACGGCATCGAGGTCGAGCGCAGCGTGGAGATGCGGGAACAGCGCGCCGCCACGCGAGACTTCATATTTCAGCGCGTCGCCCAGCTTTGCTTCGTCGATCGCGATCAGAAACAAGTCCGTCTGCCCGGCGAAATGCCTGGCCGCCGTCTCGCGCACTTGGCTGCCGGTGGAGAAATGGATGAAGCCGTCGGCGATGTCGATCGGCGCTCCGGTGAAGCGGCCGTTTCGCTCCGCTTCGCGCCACATGGCTTCAGGCGCAATCTTGTAGATAATCTGAGACATTGTCGCGCTATAGTCCGAACGAACCATGGGGGAAAGGGGGCAAGCAGGTTCCGGAAAAGTGTGACGCGGTTTTCCGGTAAGAACCTGCTGCAGGACCAAACCAAACTCTTCCCCATTTCAGGCGCAAACCTGTAATATTCTTGGCTCAACGGCTCATGGAGGATAAGCAACATGCGTCTGCAGCACATCCTGATCCCGGCTGCGCTTTGCTCGCTGGTCGCCGCGTCGGCCTATTCCGAGGAGACCGACCGCTATCGGCTGGAAAAGTCGGCCAACGGCTATGTCCGCATGGACACTCGGACCGGCGCCATGTCGATCTGCGAGGAGCATTCCGGCCAGCTCGTCTGCAAGATGGCGGCCGACGAGCGCGCCGCCTTCCAGGACGAGATCGACCGGCTGCAGAGCTCGGTGAAGGCACTGGACGAGCGTGTCGCCAAGCTCGAGAATACGCCTTCCGCCCGCCTCGAATCCAACCTTCCGAGCGAGGAGGATTTCAACAAGACGATGAGCTACATGGAGCGCTTCTTCCGCAGCTTCATGAACATCGTCAAGGACATGGACAAGGAAGAAGGCGACGGCGGCGCCAAGCCCAGCCCGCAAAAGACCTGAGCTCTCAAAATTGAACCGCTCTGGAGCAATTCCAGGAAAAGTGCGTAGCGGTTTTCCGGAATTGCGTGAAACAAAAAATCAGAGCGGTTCGGTGTTTCCGTGAAAAAGACCGGCCCGCTCTGGGGAAAAGCCTGCGCACGGCCTTTGCCGCTTGAAAAGCGGCCGCGCCGCCGCATAATCATTCCGATCCCGCATGAAGCACATAATCAGCGATGGGATCCGGGGAGGAATATTTGCCGTCGGGCCACACCTTCGTCATCGCCGACGACCATCCGCTGTTTCGGGGCGCGCTGAAGGAGGCGCTTGCCGGCCTCGGCGACGTCGCCGCCATCCACGAGGCCGGCGATTTCGAAAGCGCCAAGGCGCTGGTCCTTGCCAATGAAGACATCGACATGGTGCTGCTCGACCTCTCGATGCCGGGCGCCAGCGGCCTGTCCGGCCTGATCTCGTTGCGTGGCATCCATTCCTCGGTGCCGCTGGTGGTGGTGTCGGCGCACGATGATCCAGTCACCATCCGTCGCGCGCTCGATCTCGGCGCTTCCGGCTTCATCTCCAAATCGGCGAGCATGGAGGAGATACGCAGCGCCGTGCAGGCCGTGCTTGCCGGCGATATTGCGGCACCATCCGGCATCGAGCTCGGCGTCGAGCGCGACCCGGAAATCTCGGACCTGATCAAGCGGCTGCAGGCGCTGACGCCGCAGCAGACGCGGGTGCTCGGCATGCTGGCCGAAGGCCTGCTCAACAAGCAGATCGCCTACGAGCTCGGCGTTTCCGAGGCCACCATCAAGGCGCATGTCTCGGCCATATTGCAGAAGCTCGGCGTCGACAGCCGCACCCAGGCGGTCATCCAGCTTTCCAAGATCGGCGGCGATCCGCTGCAGCCGGTCGCCTGATCGCGAGCTTATGCAGCGCGGTCCCGGTGCCGCCGCTCGCAGATCGCGCGATCGCTTACAGCAGGTCAGCGATAGTTTTCGACTGGACTTGCCTGCAGCACGGTATTGTCCTCGGGCGAACCTGAAGGGCCTCGCGTTCTTCCGATAGCGGCTCCGAGGCCGAGGGACGCAATAGCCACCAGCGGAATGCCGGCGACCCAGGGCAGCCGCGACGCGAGGGCGCTGAGCACGGTGCCGATCGCGAAGCCTGCATAGAAGAACAGGAGCAAGCCGAGCAGCGCCGGGCGCGGCAGCCCGCGCCAGGAGGATGGAATGGTCATGATGTCACTTAGGCGTCAAAGGCCGAAGGCCGGGGTGGCGCGTTGGCTGACGTGAACGCCTACGGCCGCTCGAAGAGCAGCGTGAGTTGTTGGTCTGCTTGTGCCGGGCCTGTTCAGCCGAGCCGCATCGACAGTTCCACGTCATCACCGAACGGGGTCGACATGTAGCCGCCTGCCGGCGAGTGCACCCGCTCCAGATACTCGGGAGAGAAGTCGGCATTGTCGGCGATGACCAGCGCGCCGGGCTTCAGCCGCCTTTCGACCAGGCTGAGGATCTCGGGATAGAGCGCCTTGGCGCCGTCGAGCAGCAGAAGGTCTATCCGGTCGGGCAGGTCCCTGCTCAACGTCTCCAGCGCGTCGCCCTCGCGGATCTCGACCAGGTCGACAAGGCCGCCTTCCGTCAGATTGGCCTTGGCCCGCGTCACCTTCGAGGGCTCGAACTCCGTGGTGATCAGGCGGCCGCCGCCATTGTCCCTAAGTGCTGCAGCAAGGTAGAGCGTCGAGATGCCGAAAGAGGTGCCGAACTCGACGACGATGCGCGCGCCGGTGCTACGCGCCAGCATGTAGAGCAGCGTGCCGGTCTCCGGGGAAACCGCGAGCCAGAGATCCTTCAGGCTGCCGTAGAAATTGAGGTACTCGGTCTTGCTGCCGAGCAGGCGCGCCCGTTCCTCGCGCGAGTACCGCGCCGCCGCCGGGCTCGTCGCCGCGGCGGCTTCCTTGAACAGGCGGGCGAGCAGGGGCGCGAGCGGGATTCCGGTCAGGGTGGTCATGGCTGTCTCCAATGCGTTCTTGTGTTGGCTCGAAAAAATACGAATAATCCTTCAGGTTTCCAATTCGCATTCCCGAGCGCCGCCATGATCCAACGCCCAAGCCCTTCAATTTCCACCCGAAAACAACCCAAACAGGCGCGCGCGACGGAGCTTGTCGCGGCGATTCTGCAGGCGGCTGCTCAGGTTTTGGCGAGCGAAGGCGCGCAACGTTTCACCACCACGCGCGTCGCCGAGAAGGCCGGCGTCAGCGTCGGCTCGCTCTACCAATATTTCCCCAACAAGGCGGCGCTGCTGTTCCGGCTGCAGAGCGATGAATGGCGGCAGACGACCGAGCTTTTGTGCGGCATCCTCGATGACGTCGAGAAACCGCCGCTCGACCGGCTACGCATCCTGGTCCACGCCTTCACCCGTTCGGAATGCGAGGAGGCCGCGCTGCGTGGTGCGCTGAACGATGCCGCGCCCCTCTATCGCGACGCGCCCGAGGCCCAGGAGGCAAGGGCCACAGCGAACCGCACTGTCGAGGCCTTCATGAAGGAGACGCTGCCCGAGGCTTCGGATGCCGTTCGTGCTCCGGCCGGCGAGCTGATCATAAAGACGCTCAGCGCTATGGGGGCCGACTTTTCGGAAAACCCACGCACGCGGGCCGAGATCGAAACCTATTCCGACGCGCTCGCAGACATGTTTTGCGCCTATCTCAGGAGTCTGGGGCGCCAAGGGGCAGATGGGACGAGGATCATTCCGCCGCCGGCGCCAGCGCCCTGACGCGCGCCATCATCGAACGCAGCACGGCCGGCTTCAGCGGCTTGTTGACCACCGGAATGTCGAGCTTGCCTGCAGCGGCGCGCACTTCGCTGGAACGGTCGGCGGTGACCAGAACGCAAGGCAGGTCCTGGCCGTAAGCGGCGCGCAGCCTGGCGATCGCATCGAGCCCGGTACCGCCGTCGAGATGGTAGTCGGCAAGCACGACGTCTGGTCGTCGCGCGCCGAGCCGCAGCAAATCGCCCGATCCCGACGCCGTCTGGACGCTGCAGCCCCAGCCCTCGAGCAGCAGCCGCATGCCGTCGAGGATGCGCGCGTCGTTGTCTATGCAGAACACATTGAGCCCGGCAAGCGAGGATGCCGGGCGTGTCGGCGCCTTCCCGACCTCGCGCGGCGGCGCCGCGACCGCTGCCACCGGCAGTATGACGGAAAAACGCGTGCCCTTGCCCGGGTAGGAGAAGATGCGGATTTCAAGCCTCAGCACCCGCGCGATACGGTCGACGATGGAGAGGCCGAGGCCAAGGCCTTCGGCCTCGCGCACGCCTTCGTCCAGCCGGGTGAATTCGTGGAAAACCGTGTTCAGCTTGTCGCCGGCAATGCCGATGCCGGTGTCGATCACCTGGATCTCGGCCAGCTCGCCACGCCGCCTGACACCCACCAGAATGCGGCCCTCGCGTGTGTATTTGATCGCGTTGGAGACAAGGTTCTGGATCAGCCGGCGAAGCAGGTTGCGGTCCGTCATGACCCCGAGCGACGATGGCATGATTTTCAGGCCAAGCTTCTTTTCGGCGGCGAGCGGGCGAAAATCGTTGCCGATCTGGCCAAGCAGTCCGCCGAGGCTGAAGGCGGTGTCCTCGGGTTTCAACGCGCCCGCGTCGAGCCGCGAGATGTCGAGCACTGCGCCGAGGATGGTCTCGACCGATTCCAGCGAAGATTCGATGTTGGTCGCGGCCTTGCCCGCTGGACCTCTGCCGGCCTTCTCGATCAGCGAGGAGCAATAGAGCCGGGCGGCGTTGAGCGGCTGCAGGATGTCGTGGCCGGCGGCGGCGAGGAAGCGCGTCTTGCTGAGGTTTGCTTCCTCGGCCAGCATCTGCGCCTGCGCCAGTTCCTCGTTGACGCGGGTGAGCTCGGCGGTGCGGCTCCTGACCCGCTGCTCCAGCGATTCGTTCGCCCGCTTCAGCGCCAGGTCCTGCTCGACGCGGCCGGAAATGTCGGCATAGGTGGCGACGATGCCGCCGTCGGGCATCGGGTTGGAGCGCAGCTCCAGGATCCGGCCGCTGGTCTTCAGCTCCATCTGCCAGGGACTGACGAAGCTGGTCAGCCGGTTGAGCATCGTCACCCGCTGGTCGGCGGGAATGTCGCCACGCTCGGCGAGGTGGCGCAGGATCTGGTCGAGCGACACACCGACCTGGCCCATCTCGTCCGGCAGGTCGAACAGCGCGCGGTATTGCCGGTTCCAGCAGATCAGCCGGAAATCCCGGTCGAAGACCGTGATGCCCTGCTCCATCTGGTCGAGTGCGATCTGCAGCAGGTCGCGATTGTGCTGCAGTGCCTCGGTGGCGTCGTCGAGCAGCCGGAAGGCATCCTTGGAGTCGCGGTCGTTGCGGCGGAACAGCAGCGACAGGATCAGCCGCGCCGAGGACGAGCCGACGGCGCTTGCCAGCAATTGCTCCGAGAAGCGGATGACGTCCATGCTGGCCTGTTCCTTGCCATGCAGGGAGACGCTCGCGTTCTTCTCGAAGGACTGGAAGGAACGCTCGGTGCGCTCGACGCCGAGATAGCGGGAAATCGTGTCCTTGAGGTCGTTGACGGTGACGGCGGTGCGGAAGCGGCGCAGGCTCGGCATCGGGCTGGCCTCGCGCGGCACGAAGATCGCCGCCTGGATGCGTTCCAGCGGCACGGACGCGCGGGACAGCGATCCCAGCACGAAGAACAGCGTGTTGATCGACAGGCTCCACAGCACGCCATGGTTCAGCGGCTCGCCGACGGTGCCGAACAGCGCCTGCGGTCTCAGCGCCTCGAAGCCGAACAGGCCGTGGGCGACGATATCGGTCTCGGGGGTCACGAGCGAGGGAAGCAGCAGCGTATAGCCCCACACCAGAATGCCGGCGACCATGCCGAGCGCGCGCCCCGGCCATTGGCGCCGCGCCAGATCAGCCCGCCGATCAGCGCCGGCGCGAATTGCGCGATCGCGGCAAACGACATCAGCCCGATTGAGGACAGCCGCGCGCTGTTGGTGCTCTCGCGATAGTAGAGGAAGGCGATGAACAGCATGATGAAGATCGAGGCGCGGCGCACGTTGAGGATCAGCGTCGACCAGTCCTCGTTCTGCGAAGAGGTGGTCTTGAGCAGCCGGCGCACGAACAGCGGGATGACGAGGTCGTTGGAGATCATGATCGACAGCGCCACGCTCTCGACGATGACCATGGCGGTCGCCGCCGACAGGCCGCCGATGAAGGCGGCCATGGCGAGCACGTCGTGGCCGCTGAACAGCGGCAGCGACAGCACATAGAGGTCGCTGCTGGTCTTTGTGCCGACCAGCGACAGGCCGGCAAAGGCGATCGGCAGCACGAACAGGTTGATCGCCACGAGGTAGAGCGGGAATACCCAGGTCGCGGTGCGCAGTTCGGCCTCGCTGCGGTTCTCGACGATGGTGACGTAGAACTGGCGCGGCAGCATGAGGATGGCAAAGCCGCTCAAGGTCGTCAGCACCAGCCAGGTGGCCAAGGAGGTGTTGTAGCCCATGGCCTTGCGCACCTGGGCGTTTCCAGCGAGCGTCGTCAGCATGTCGCCGGGGCCGCCGAAGATCAGGAAAGTCACCATCAGGCCGATGGCGAGGAAAGCGGCGAGCTTGACCACGGTCTCGACCGCTACCGCCAGCACCAACCCGTCCTGGTGCTCGGTGGCGTCGGCATGGCGCGTGCCGAACAGCACCGCAAACAGGGCCAGCAGCATCGCCACCACCAGCGAGATGTCGCTGACGAACGGATCGAACGAAGGCGGCGATCCGGTATAGTGCTCGATCATCAGGCTGACCGAGCCGGAGATCGCCTTCAGCTGCAGCGCGATATAGGGCACCGCGCCGATCGTCGCGATCAGCGTGGCGATCGCCGCGACCACGAAACTCTTGCCGTAGCGGGCGCCGAGAAAGTCGGCGATCGAGGTGATCTTCTCGCTCTTGGCCAGCCGCACGATGCGGTTGAGCAACGGGAAGCCGAACACGAAGACCAGCACCGGGCCGGTATAGATGCCGAGGAACTCAAGACTGCGCTCGGAGGAGAGCCCGACCGAGCCGAAGAAGGTCCAGGACGTGCAGTAGATGGCGAGGCTGAGCGCGTAGATGAAGGGCCGCGCCCGGCCGGGCCCGGCTGCCGCCGAGCGCCGGTCGCCGACGCTGGCAATGGCGAAGAGCAGCGTCACATAGGCGATCGCGATGATAACGACGAACCAGCCTTGCACGGTTCGAACTTCCTCCCTGACCGGTTCCTCATCCGGTCCGCCCCAAGCAATTCCAGGAAAAGTGTGTTGCGGTTTTCCATCCGGAATTGCGTAAGAACAAATACTTAGAGCGGTTCAGCGTTTCCATCAAACGCTGAACGCCCTAGACGCAACCACAGCTTGGAGCCCAAGTCCATCGCGGCTTTCGGCGCATGTGCCTGACGGGGCAGCGTAAGCACAAACCGGTGGCTTCGCCCTTTTTCCGGTTTTGCAACCGGGGGTTTTTGTTATGGTGGATCAGGGTCGGCGCCGGAGAGCCGGGGCGGCGGCACGGCCTGTCATGGCAAGGAGGGTCGAATGCTGAAAGAATTCCAGGAATTCATTTCCAAGGGCAATGTGATGGACTTGGCCGTCGGTGTCATCATCGGCGCTGCCTTCGGCAAGATCGTCGATTCGCTGGTCAACGACATCATCATGCCGATTGTCGGGGCGATCTTCGGCGGGCTGGACTTCAACAACTACTTCTTTGGGCTGTCCTCGAACGTCCATTCGGCGGCGCTAGCCGATGCCAAGAAAGAGGGCGCCGTTTTCGCTTATGGCAGCTTCATCACCGTGGTGCTGAATTTCCTGATCCTTGCCTTCATCATCTTCCTGATGGTCAAGGCGGTGAACAATCTGCGCAAGCGGCTGGAGCGCGAGAAGCCTGCTGCCGCCGCCGCGCCGCCGCCAGCGGATGTCCAACTGCTGACCGAAATCCGCGACCTGCTCGCCAAGAAGTAAGCTCGCGACAGATAGGCTGGACCAAAACCCCGGGCGTTCACGGCCGGGGTTTTCTGTTTGCGGCTGTCGTAAAAGACGTTAGCAGTCATGGAAAACCGGACGGATTCTTGCATGACCCTGATCCAGACCTTGCGCGCGGAAGCCCGCGCCGCGCCCGAAAGCGGCATTGTCGCCGTCGTCAAACACGGTCGTTTGCGTGAGGGCCTGATCCCGCTCTGGGCCGGCGAGGGCGACTTGCCGACGCCTGCCTTCATCAGCGATGCCGCCGCCCGCGGGCTCGCCAATGGCGAGACCTTCTACACCTGGCAGAAGGGCATTCCGGACCTCAGACAGGCGCTCGCCCGCTATTACGCCAGGCATTTCGGCAAGCATTTCGCCGAGGAAGAGTTCATCGTCACCGCCTCAGGCATGCACGCCATCCAGTTGGCCATCGACGCCATCGCCGGCAGCGGCGACGAGGTGATCTACCTGTCGCCGGCCTGGCCGAATTTCGCCGCCGCCGCCGGGGTCGCCGGCGCCGTCCCGGTTGCGGTCACGCTCGACCAGTCCGGCAATGGCTGGTCCTGCGATGTCGACAAGATCGCCTCTGCCGTCACTCCGCGCACGAAAGCGCTGTTCATCAACACGCCGTCAAACCCGACCGGCTGGACTGCAGACCACCAAACACTGCGGGCGATCCTCGATCTTGCCCGCGCGAAGAACCTTTGGATCATCGCGGACGAAATCTATGCGCTGTTCCACTATAGCCATGGCCGTGCGCCGTCCTTCCTCGACATCGCCACGGACGAAGACCGCATCCTGTTCGTCAACAGCTTCTCCAAGAACTGGGCGATGACCGGCTGGCGCGTCGGCTGGATCAAGACCCATCCCGCCCTGCAGCAGGTGTTCGAGAATCTGATCCAGTATTCGACCTCCGGCGTCGCGCAGTTCATGCAGCGCGGCGCCGTCGCCGCCCTCGACGAGGGCGACGGCTTCATCGAGAGCCAAGTCGAGCGCGCACGCGCCGCGCGCGACTTGGTCTGCGATGTCTTGGGTACCACCGGCAAGGCGCGCTTCACCGTGCCGCAAGGCGCCTTCTACCTGTTCTTCACCGTCGACGGCATCACCGATTCCCGCACTGCCGCCTTCGACATCGTCGACAACGCCAATGTCGGCCTGGCGCCCGGAACGGCCTTTGGCCCCGGCGGCGAGGCCTTCCTCAGGCTATGCTTCCACCGCCGCCTCGATCAGCTCGAGGAAGCGGCGCATCGCCTGGCGAAATGGATGAAGACGGTGTGACAGGCGGCTTCAACCGCCCGATTTCGGCACCAGCAGCGGAATGATCCGATCGCTCTTGGCGACGACCGGGCGTCCGGAGGCGGCATAGGGGATGCCGAGAGCATCCCAGGTCTCGACCAGCGCGTCCTGCAATTCGGCGATCAGCGCGTCCGAATGGAACGGCGTCGGCGTGATGCGCAGCCGCTCGGTGCCGCGCGGCACGGTGGGATAGTTGATCGGCTGGATGTAGATGCCGTGGACGCCGAGCAGGCGGTCGCTGGCCATCTTGCAGAGCTCCGGATCGCCGACCAGCACCGGCACGATATGGGTGGACGATTCCATCACCGGCAGGCCGGCGGCGCTAAGAACTTGCTTGGTGCGTGCCGCTTGGCGCTGCTGCGCGTCGCGCTCGGCCTGCGAGCGCTTGAGATGCCTGATCGAGGTGGTGGCGGCGGCCGCGATCGCCGGCGGCAGCGCGGTGGTGAAGATGAAGCCCGGTGCATAGGAGCGCACGGCGTCGATCACGGCGCTCGTGCCGGTGATGTAGCCGCCGAGCGTCCCGAACGCTTTTGCAAGCGTGCCTTCGATGATGTCGATGCGGTCGGCCAGCCCTTCGCGCTCGGTGATGCCGCCGCCGCGCGGTCCGTACATGCCCACGGCATGCACCTCGTCGATATAGGTCATGGCGTTGTGGCGCTCGGCGAGCTCGACGATCTGCTTGATCGGCGCGATGTCGCCGTCCATCGAATAGACGCTTTCGAACACGATCAGCTTGGCGCGCTCGCGGCCGGCGGCCTGCAAAAGGCTTTCCAGATGCGCGACGTCGTTGTGGCGGAAGATCTTCTTTTCGGCGCCCGAGCGGCGCACGCCCTCAATCATCGAGGCGTGGTTCAGCTCGTCCGAGATGATCAGGCAATTGGGCAGCAGCTTTGCGATGGTCGAGATCGAAGCCTCGTTGGACACGAAGCCTGAGGTAAAGACCAGGGCTGCTTCCTTGTCGTGCAGGTCGGCAAGCTCATGCTCGAGCACGACCAGCGGGTTGGACGTGCCGGAAATGTTGCGGGTGCCGCCGGCGCCCGAACCCATCTTGCCGGCCGCGGTCTGAAACGCAGCGATGACGTCCGGGTTCTGGCCCATGCCGAGATAATCGTTGGAGCACCAGACGGTGATTTCCTGGGCGCGGCCGTTAGAGCGCCAGATGGCGCGCGGGAACTTGCCCACTATGCGCTCGAGGTCGGCGAAAACGCGGTAGCGCCGCTCGGCATGGAGCTGGTCGATCGCGTCTTCGAAGAACCGCTGGTAATTCATGTCGACTTCCCAATTTTGCGGCGGATCATAGTCATTGGCCCTATGCACGTCCACCGCGCCTCACCGGTCAAAATGCCACGCCCCGGGCCTGTTCCTAACGATGCCGGATCGTGGCCTATTTCAGGGGATGTGAACCAGGTTTGTTTCGATACGATGCCTCAGGCAGGAGGAACTGTTAGAGACTTAACATTTAGGGCGGCTAATGCATGTAGGCCAAAAGTGCATAGCGGTTTTGGGAGAACGACATGCATCGAAAAACGCAAAGCGCGTCGCTTGAATTCGTTTCGACGCGGCGCGCTTTAACAGGCTTTGCGGCGGGGTTTCCAGCACGGTGGCTGTTGAGACAGTTTCCGATAAATCTTGATCAGCGAGGTAGATGATGACGGTTTTGGTGACAGGCGGTGCCGGTTATATCGGCAGCCACATGGTCTGGGAGCTTCTCGACGCCGGTGAAAGCGTCGTCGTGCTCGACCGGCTTTCCACCGGCTTCGAATGGGCAGTGGCGCCCGAGGCCAAGCTCGTCGTCGGCGACGTCGCCGACCGTGATCTGGTCGGCCAGATCATCCGGGATAACAAAGTTGACGCTATCATCCACTTTGCCGGCTCGATCGTGGTGCCGGAATCGGTCGCGACCCGCTCGGCTATTACGAGAACAATACCTGCAAGACGCGCACGCTGATCGAAACCGCCGTGCGCGAGGGCGTGCCACATTTCATCTTTTCCTCCACTGCTGCCGTCTATGGCGGCGCCGGACTGGAGCCGGTGCGCGAGGACGCGCGCCTGGCGCCGGAATCGCCCTACGGCCTCTCCAAGCTGATGAGCGAGTGGATGCTACGCGATGCGGCCATCGCGCACGACATCCGCTACACGGCGCTGCGCTATTTCAACGTCGCCGGCGCCGATCCCAAGGGCCGTACCGGACAGTCGACGCCCGGCGCCACGCATCTGATCAAGGTCGCCTGCGAGACCGCGCTCGGCAAGCGGCCGTTCATGCAGGTCTTCGGCAAGGACTATCCGACGCCGGACGGCACTTGCATCCGCGATTATATCCATGTCAGCGATCTGGCGGCGGCGCACCGGCTGGCGCTGCAGCGGCTGCGCGAGGGCGGCGCCAGCCTCGTCGCCAATTGCGGCTACAGCCACGGCTATTCTGTGCTCGAGGTGATCGACAGCGTGCGCCGCGCCTTCGGCCATGATTTCGACGTCCGCATGGGCGACCGCCGCCCGGGCGACGCCGCCGCCGTGGTCGCCAATTCCGACCTTGCCCGCAAGGAGT
Organism: Mesorhizobium loti; assembly: GCF_001510895.1. GTDB lineage: Bacteria > Pseudomonadota > Alphaproteobacteria > Rhizobiales > Rhizobiaceae > Mesorhizobium > Mesorhizobium loti_A. The sequence continues at coordinate 157,739 of NZ_LPWA01000024.1, forward strand.
TCGGCTGGACGCCGCAGCGCGACGATCTCGACCAGATCGTCAAGGACGCGCTGGCCTGGGAGCGCATCCTGACCGGCAAGAACTCAGCCCGGAGCTAAAGCATGTCTCCCGAAAGTGGGAGCCGGTTTCGGGACAAAGACATGCGTGAAATCAAAGACCTAAAGCGCACTGAGCGAATCTGGAGGATCGCGGCGCGCTTTAGGCACAGCAAGCTGTTGGGCCAAGGGCTCGTAGGGCGTGTCGCGACGCGCTATTGAGGGTCTTGAAGCGGTGCGCATAGGCGCGCCGCCGGATTCGATCCTGAAGGGGGCGGCATGAAGGTTCTGGTGCTCGGGGCCGGCGTCGTTGGCACGGCGGCCGCTTACTATCTGGCGAGCGATGGCCATGAGGTGACGGTCATAGAGCGCCATGAAGCGGCGGCGCGGGGCACCAGCCAGTCCAATGCCGGCCTGGTCTCGCCGGGCGACGCTACGGCCTGGGCCTCGCCGGCGGCGCTGAAAACCTTCCTGCGCGGGCTCTGGAACCATGATCTCGGCATCAAGGTCAGGGTGCGCCTTGATCCCTATTTTTACGCCTGGAGCCTGCGCTTCCTGCGCGAATGCACGGTGGCGCGGCTGCGCGCCAATACCGACGTCAAGCTCAGGCTCGCGCTCTATTCGCGCGACTGCATCAACGCGCTGTCGGACGCGACCGGCATCCATTACGACGAGCGCAAGAAAGGCATCCTCTATTTCTTCCGCTCGCAGAAAAGCCTCGACACCGGCACCGACAATTACCGCTATCTCGGAGAGCACGGCCTGCCGATCGAGATCGTCGGCCGCGACCGGCTGGTGGAGCTGGAGCCGGGGCTCGCCGGCGTGAAGGACAAGATCGCCGGCGGCATCTATTCGCCGATCGACCAGACCGGCGATTCCAAGCAGTTCGTCGACAAGCTCGCTGCCTGTGCTGCCGAAAAGCTCGGCGTCAAATTCCTGTTCGGCACGACGGTCGAGGGCCTCGACATCGAGGGCGATCACGTGCGCGCGGTGATGACCTCGGCCGGTCCGGTGACGAGCGATGCCGTCGTCATCTCGATGGGACCGGAAAGCGGACTGCTCGGCCGCCGTTACGGCATCGACCTGCCGGTCTATCCGGTGAAGGGCTACACCGCGACCATTCCGCTCGAGCACGAGAGCAAGGGGCCGACCATGGGCGGCGCCGATGAAGATCGCCTGATCGGCTACTCCAGGCTGGGCAACCGGCTGCGGATGTCCTCGACGGCCGAATTCACCGGCTTCGACCGCACGTTCAAGCCGCGCGATTTCAGAACCATCCTGGAAACCGGCAAGGACTTGTTCCCGGGAGCCTTCGACGAGAAGAAGGCTGTGCTGTGGGCCGGCCTCAGGCCCATGATGCCCAGCTCGGTGCCTATCTTCGGTCAGGCGAAATACCGCAATCTTTATCTCGATACCGGCCACGGCCATCTCGGCTGGACCATGGCCTGCGGCTCCGGCAAATTCCTGGCCGACCTCATCGCCGGCCGCAAACCGGAGATCGATCCGCAGGGGTTGCTTTACGGGAATTAGAGGCAATCACTCGAAGCAGTGATAACTTGCGGCGTATTTTGGCGAGTGCCCAATTGTCGACGCTGGCGTTGCCCCTCATCCGCCTGCCGGCACCTTCTCCCCGTATGTGACGGGGAGAAGGGGGCTGGCTGCTGCCACGGCACTGTTTCTGCGGCGCTGGTGATTGGCGAAGCCGTTGAGGAGAGCGCCCCTCTCCCCGTCACTATACGGGGAGAGGATGCCGGCAGGCAGGTGAGGGGCGGCGCAACCCTATCAGGCAGTAACAAAGGATCACGTTCCGACGGCCTGCTGCCATGCCCGGGCGTATTCGCCCCATGTGTGCTCGGCCGTCGGCTCGGTCCGCTCGCCCTTGCTCGCCGCCTCAACACCGTCCGACGCCAGCAGTGCCGCGCCGATGCTGGTGCCGGTCGAGGTCTCCGACGCAATTGCCGGCCGGCCTGTCGCAGCCGCCAGCATGCGGATGAAGAGCCGATTCTGCGCAAACGGTCCTTCGACGGTCGTCGGCCCGTCACCGCCGATCAGATCGAGGCAGGTCGCTGTCATCAACGCCAGATAGAACGAGATGACGACGAAGCGCTGGCCGGGGCTCATGCCTTCCGCATTGGCCCACTGCGCAACACTGTGCGGGAAGGGTCCGGAACCCTGCTGAGCGGAAGGCAGCAGCAAGACCTCTCGCGCCAGCACAGCGGCGACATCGTCCTGGCTCCAATTGCCGGGCTGGCCCTCGGTGAGCAGCGAGAACTCGCGCCCGCCCATGAAGCGCGCCGATGGCACCGGGTCGCCGAGCGCATTGACGTTGACCAGCGTGTCGCGCGCCGGATCAAGCTCGACTTTCTTGCCGCCCACCGCCATCGACACCACCCAGGTGCCGGTCGAAACGACTGAGAAGGGTGGTCGGTCGGCCAACAGATGCGGCAGCAGCGAGGCGTTGGAATCGTGCAGGCCGCAGAACACTGGTGTTTGCGGGTCGAGCCCGGTCTGTCGCGCGAGCGCCGGCAGGATCGGTCCGAGTCGATCCTTCGCCGGCCGCACCGGCGCCATCAGATGGCGCCAGCCCATCCTGTCGACCAGCGATGAATAGTCGGCCCGCCAGGGGTTCCACAGATCGGTGTGGCAGCCCAGCGATGTTACCTCGTTGGCCGCGACGCCGGTCAGTCGCAGCGCCCAGTATTGCGGGTACATGAGGATTGCCGCCGCTCTGGCGAATTCGCTGGGAAAGCGCTGCTGCTGCCAGAAGAGCTGCGCGCCGATGTTGAGGCCGGCGGGCAGGCGCGGCGTGCCGGTCTCGGCAAAGGGCGGGCGAACGGCATCATAGTCCTGCGCGAGTTCGTCGATGCCGGTGAACTCATAGTCGATCACCGGCAGCGCAAGTTCGCCTTCGGAATCGACCAGCACGGCGGTTGCACCGTGCGTCGTGATGGAGACGGCATCGATGCGCTGTTCGCGGTGCAGCGCGGCAAGACTTTCGAGGATGAACGTCCACAGCCGTTCGACATCGTGATGCGGGTAGGGGCCGTCCGCGGCGACGGCATTGGCCGTGCGGCGGAGCGCCACTTCGGCCATACGCTCCAGGTCGACCAGCGCCACCTTGGCATTGGTCTTGCCGATATCGATGACGGCGACGCGACGGATCATGCCATATGGAACATGGTTTCCAGCGGCACCGCCACCGGCTCGTTGTCGGGTTTGGTCTCCATAACGTCGGCCATATGCGCCCACCAGCGCTGCATCACGAGGTGCTTGGGCAGGTCGGCCATGCCGTGATCTTCGCTGCGCCACAGCACCCCGAAAAGGATGTTGGTCTCCTCGTCGAGATGGATCGAATAGTCGGAAATGCCGGCCTCTCTCAGCAGCGCCACCAACTCCGGCCAGATCTCGTCATGACGGCGCTTGTACTCGGCCCTCATGCCGGGATTGAGCTTCATCTTGAAGGCGTATTTTTCCATCAGGCGAAGCGCCCTTCGCGCAGGCGCCGCCACACGATCGGCAGCGCGATGACGATGATCAGCAACAGGCCGATGAAGATCGACATCACGATGCCGGGCACGTTGAGCAGGCCGAGGCCGAAGGTCACCAGCCCCATGATGAAGGCGGCAAGCACGACGCCGAGGATGCTGCCGGCGCCGCCGAGGATCGAGACGCCGCCCAGCACCACCATGGTGATCGCCTCCAGCTCATAGCCCTGTGCGATCGACGGCCTTGTCGAGCCAAGCCGCGAGGTGATCAGCACCGAGGCGATGCCCGACATCAGCCCGGTCAGGCAGAACAAGATGAATTTGATGCGGCCGACGCGCACGCCCGAGAACTGGCAGGCGACCGGATTGTTGCCGATGGCAAAGACCTTCCGGCCAAAGCTCGTGCGATGCAGCACGAACCAATAGATGAGCGCTGCGACGAGGAACAGCGCCAGCTCGAACGAGAAAACCCACCAGACATAACCCTGGCCGAAGAAGGCGAAGCTTGCCGGATACCCCTTGTAGGCCTGGTCGCCAAGGATGATGAAGGCGATGCCGCGAAACAGGCTCATCGTGCCGATGGTGACGACGATGGAGGGCAGGCCGAGCCGGGTGACCAAAAGCCCGTTGAAGGCGCCGCAGCCGAGCCCGACAACGATGCCGATCGCCACCAGCACCGGCGTGCCGGCGCCGGCCTGCACTGCCATACCCATCATCGTCGAGGCCAGCGCCACGATAGCCGCGACGGACAGGTCGATCTCGCCGGAGATGATCAGCAGCGCCATGGCGAGCGCGATCAGGCCCTTTTCGGTGAAGTTGAAGGTCAGGTCCGACAGCGACCACGGGTCGAGGAAGTAGGGCGAGGCGATGCTGTTCACCGCGAAGATGAGAACCGCGATGATGACGAGCAGCGCCTCCCAGGAGAAGATCGCCGAGGAGAGCGGCTTGTCGAGCCGGTCGGGGATATGGCGCGGGGCAGGGGTATCGGTCATGCCGCTTCGGCCTTTCTCAGGATGATGCGGCCCTGCCGGCGCTCACCGCGCGCGTTGAGCACCACGGCCAGGATAATGGCGCTGCCCGAAATCGCCATCTGCCAGAAGGGCGAGATGTTGATGACCGGCAGCGCGTTGGAGATGATGCCGAGGAACAGCGCGCCGAGCACGGCGCCGCCGACCGAGCCGATGCCGCCGGCGATCGAGATGCCGCCTATCACGCAGGCTGCGATGATGTTGAGCTCATAGCCGTTGGCGACCTCGACCGAGGCGATCACGTAGCGCGAGATCCACAGATAGCCAGCGAGCCCGCCGATCATGCCGGAAATGCAAAAGACGATGAACTTGGTGCGGCCGACATCTATGCCGGCATAGACCGACGCGGTTGGATTGACGCCGATGGCATGGATCGAGCGGCCGATCTGCGTGCGCGTCATCACCAGGAAGAACAGTGCGATCACCAGCAACGCGATCCACGACAGCACCGGCAGGCCGAGGAAAGCGGCGCGCTGGAAGTTGATGAAATCCGGGCTCATCTGGTCGGCATTGACCCAAGCGCCGCCGGAGACGACGAAGGTCGCGCCGCGATAGATGGTGAGTGTGCCGAGCGTCACCACGATCGAGGGGATGTTGAGGCGCCACACCAGGAAGCCGTTGATGGCGCCAAGCGCCAGCCCAACCAGCAGTGCGATGGCGATCAACGCCGGAATCGGGATCGCCGGATGGGCGGCGTTCAGCATCGCCACCACCATGCCGGTGAAGCAGAGGTTGGAGGCCATCGAGAGGTCGATCGAGCGCGTCAGGATCACCACCATCTGTCCCAGCGCCAGGATCATCAGGATAGAGGTGTCGTTGAACACCTGGCGCAGATTGGCCGGATCGGCGAAGCCGGGGAAGCGCGTCGAAATCAGGCCGATCAGAACGACGATGCCGGCAAGCAGCCAGATCTCGCGGTATTTGAAAAAATTCTTCATGCCGCGATCCCCGCTGCTGTCCTGACCAGCGTTTCGGCGTCGAGGCCCTTGTTGTCGTAAGTCGCCGCGATGCGGCCTTCGCGCATGACGACGACCCGGTCCGACATGCCGAGGATTTCGGGCAGCTCGGACGAGACCATGATCACTGAAAGGCCTTGCGCGACCAATTCGGCCATGAAGCCATGCACTGCAGCCTTGGAGCCGATGTCGATGCCCTTGGTCGGCTCGTCGAGGATGATCACCTTGGGCGTGGTTGCCAGCCATTTGGCGATGACAACCTTCTGCTGGTTTCCGCCGGAAAGCGTGCCGACATCCTGGCTGAGCGATGAGGCGCGCAGGTCCAGCCGCTCGGTGTAGGAGCGGGCGAGCGAGAACTCTTCCGCCAGTCTCAGCACGCCGGACTGGAGGTGCGCGCGAGTGAAGGGAGAGAAACGTTCTGGAAGATCGGCAGGCCGATGACCACACCCTGCTTGCCGCGCTCTTCCGGCACGTAGACGATGCCGGCCTCGATCGAATCCGCCGCCGATTTCGGCGTGATCGTCTGGCCGTCCAGCGAAATCGCGCCTCGCTGGTGCGCGTGATGCCGGCGATCGCCTGCATCACCTCGCTGCGGCCGGCGCCGACCAGCCCGTAGAAACCGAGGATCTCACCCTTGCGCAGCTCGAAGCCGATATCGTCGAATTCGGTCGGATGCGACAGCCCGGAGACCGACAGCACCGGCGCGCCGATCTTGGGTTGGCGCTCAGGGAAAATGTGGTCGACGTTGCGGCCGACCATCATGCGCACGATATCGTTCTGGCCGGTGTCCTTGAGCAGGCCTTCGCCGACCATCTCGCCGTCGCGGAACACGGTGTAGCGGTCGGCGATGCGATAGATCTCGTCGAACTTGTGGCTGATGAAGAGCACAGCCTTGCCTTCGCTCTTCAGGAATTCGATCAGGAGAAAGAGCTCCTCGATCTCCTTCATCGAAAGCGCGGCGGTCGGCTCGTCCATGATGACGATGCGCGCATCGATAGACATCGCGCGGGCAACGGCTACGAGGTGCTTGTTGGCGATGCCGAGATCCTTCAGCCGTGCGTCGGCGTCAATATGGCCGGCGCGCATCGTCTCCAGCACCTCGCGCGCATTTTTGCGCATGGTGCGCCAGTCTATGGTGCCGAAGCGGGTGCGCGGCGCGTGGCCGAGGAAGATGTTCTCGGCGACCGAGAGGTCGTCGAACAGCACCGTTTCCTGGTGGATGGCGGTGATGCCGTGACCGAAGGCGGCATGCGCGCTGGGCAGCGTCGTGGCTTGCCCGTCGATGCTGATCTCGCCTGAGTCGGGTTGGTAGATGCCGGTCATGATCTTGACCAGCGTCGACTTGCCGGCGCCATTCTCGCCGATCAGCGCCGTCACCTGGCCCGGGTAGAGCGACAGGCTGACATTGTGCAGCGCGCGGACGCCCGGAAAACTCTTGGAGATGCCGGCGAGCGTCAGGCGCGGAGCCGCATTACCCTCCCCCTTGTGGGGAGGGTCGCGAACAATTTGAGCGGGGTGGGGTTGTCTAGCATAGTAAGTTAAGGTCCTGGTGCATGGAGTAGTGTCGCTCCCACCC
>NZ_LPWA01000025.1 GCF_001510895.1 Mesorhizobium loti
CGTCGGGCGACTTCGCCAAGCCTCGAATCGGATGGCCGTCCGGTTCGAGGCTCAGTCGCTCTTCTCGCACAAAGTCTCCTCCGTGCAGATACAAGGGGCGGCGCAACGACCGATAGTCTTGGCACGGACAGCGAATTCTGCGCCTTATCCTACCCCGACATACCGCCTGACCGCGGACGGATCGGCGCGCAATTCCTCGACATCGACCGTCTCGCGATTGCGGCCGTTCTCAATGAAGCAAACGCGGTTCGCCACCGACAGGACGGCGTCGACGCGCTGCTCGACCAGGATCGTCGAGACGCCGAGCCCGCGCAGCTTGGCCACCGTCTCGCGGATTTTTGCGATCATCGACGGCATCAGCCCTTCGGTCGGCTCGTCGAGCAACAGCACCTGCGGCTCGAGGCAGAGCGCGCGAGCCATGGCCAGCATCTGCTGCTCGCCGCCGGAAAGCGTGCCGGAGCGCTGTTTCAGCCGCTCCCGCAGCAGCGGGAAGAGATCGAGGACGCTTTCACGCGTCTGCTTGGCCTTGCTCCGCGCCATCAGGCCGATCTCGATGTTTTCCGCCACCGTCATGTCGGCGAACAGCCGCCTACCTTGCGGCACATAGGCGACGCCGGCCTTCGGCACATCATGCGCGGCAAGCCCGGTCAGCTCCGTACCGTCCAACCTGATCGAACCGGCCGCCGCCGGGACCAGACCCATGATCGCTTTCAGCGTCGTCGTCTTGCCGGCGCCGTTGCGGCCGAACAGACAAAGCACCTCGCCCTTGTTGAGCACCAAGTCGAGGCCGTAAAGCACCTGGACCTCGCCATAAAAACAGTCGAGCCCGGAGATGGTGAGCAGTCCTCGATCGACCATAAGGGGATCAGCCATGGGTCGCTCCGAGATAGGCATCCTGCACTTCAGTGTTGGCGCGGATTTGCTCGGGCCTGCCTTCGGCGAGGATCTTTCCCGAATTGAAGACGGTGATGCGGTCGGCAAGCTGCATGACCACCGGCATGTTGTGCTCGATGAGCAGCACGGTGGCGTTCTTGGCGATCTCGCGCACCAGTGTGATGAAATTGTCGATCTCGCTGTCGGCCAGGCCTTGCGTCGGCTCGTCGAGGATGAGCAAACGCGGTTTCAGCGCGAGACCCATCGCCACTTCGAGCAGGCGCTGGTGACCGTAGGAAAGCTGCCCGGCCAGCGTGCCGGCGCGGCCGGCGAGGCCGGTGCGTTCCAAGGCTTCCATCACGCCGGCTCTCACCGCGCCCTTGGAGCGTCCGTCGGTCAGCGTGCGCTGCACCGGCAGCGCGACATTGTCGAAAGCGGTGAGATTGGCGAAGACGCTGGTGATCTGGAACGTATAGGCGACGCCGAGGCGAACCCTTTTGTAAGCCGGCATCGTCGTGATATCGGCGCCGTCGAAGACACCATGCCCGAGGACGGACGGATGCGCCCGCTGAGCAGGCTGACGAAGGTGGTCTTGCCGGCGCCGTTGGGACCGATGATGGCGCGGATCTCGCCCGGGATCAGCGCGAAGTCGACGCCGTCGACAGCGCGCAGGCCGCCGAAGTTTCGGGACAGGCCCTTGGTGATGAGCAGCGGCGTCACGGCAGCCACCCCAGCCAGCGCTGGCGGATCGAGCCCAGAATGCCTTTCGGGAAGAACAGCACCAGCAGGATAAGCGCAATGCCGACGATCAAGAGATAGGCGGAGGTGAAGCCGCTGGTGATGTCGGTGACATAATACATGAATAGCGTGCCGATGAGCGGCCCGAGCGTCGTCGCGGCACCGCCGAGCAGAACCCAGAGCAAAGGCAGGATCGAATATTGCACCGAAGCGAAGCTCGATCCGACATAGCCGAACAGGAGCGCATAGGCAGCACCAGACGCGGCGCAGATCGCGCCGGAGGCAACGACGGCGGCGAGCTTGTTGGCGACCGTGTCGTAGCCCAGCATCTTGGTGCGTTCCTCATTCTCGCGAATGGCGACCAGCACGCGGCCGAAGCGGGAGCGGACGATGGCAAGCGTGATGAGCAGCACGACCGAGAACAGCGCCAGCGCGCTCATGTAGCGCACGGTCGGGTTGGTCAGGTCGAGCGAATTACCACCGAAATTGAGCGTGCGCGCCGCCTGCTGGATGACCAGGCCCTGATCGCCGCCGGTCCAGGCGGCAAAATAGAGGATCAGCAGATAAAAGACCTGCGCGAACATCATGGTGACGATCATGAAGGCCACGCCCGAAGTGCGTAGCGCGAGCAGGCCAATGGCCAGAGCCAGCAGCGCGCCGCAGGCAACCCCGGCGACGAAGGCTTCCGGCACGCCCCAGCCCAAATTATAGACCGTGAGCCCGGCGCCATAGAGGCCGGCCGAGAAGAACATGGCATGGCCGAGGCTGAGCAGGCCGACATAGCCGAAGAGCAGATTGTAGCCCATGGCGAAGACGGCCAGCACCGTGATGCGGGCGAATAGCCCCTGATGATAGTCGGGCAGAATGAAGTTCAGTAGGAACAGAAGCGCGATGACGCCGATATGCAGGGCGTAGGTTTTCGCCGGCGAAGCATCCCTCATCGCTGCGTGGTCCCGAACAGGCCTTGCGGCCGGAACACCAGCACCATGGCGACGACCAGCGTGGCGATGATCTTGGCCAAGGTCGGCGAAAAGAACATCGATATGATACCGTCGGAAAGCCCGATCAAAATGGCGGCGACCACGGTGCCGCGCAGCGAGCCGAGGCCGCCGATGATGACGACGATGAAGGACAAGAGCAGCGGGTCCTGGCCCATCAGGTAATGCGCCTGGCTGATCGGCACGATCAGCACCGCAGCGATCGCCGCCAGCATGGCGCCGATGGCGAAGACGCCGGCATAGACGCGCTCGACCGGAATGCCGAAGGCCTGCGCCGTCTCGCGGTCATATTGCGTGGCGCGCATGACTAGGCCGATCTTGGTGCGGGTCAGCACCAGCCATGTGATGACGAGCAAAAGCGCGGAGGCCGCAACCACCGACAGCTTGTAGCCGGAATAGCCGAACCAGGGCAGGAGGATGCGGTAGCCGAAGGGCGGCTCCACCGGGCGCGCCTCCGGGCCGTAGAAGGTCAGCGCCAGCTGCTGGATGATGTAGAGCATTCCGATGGTGGCGACGATGGTGCTTTCGGGATTGTAGTTCAGCCTGCGCAGCACCAGCCATTCAGCAAGAAACGCGACCAGCCCGACCAACAAAGGCGCGAGCACAAGCGCAGCCACGAAACCGATCGCGGGATGGCCCGAAATCGCCGTCGAGATCGCCCAGGCCAGCACCGCGCCCAGCATGAAGAACTCGCCATGGGCCACATTGACGACGCGCATGACGCCGAACACCAGCGACAGCCCGAGCGCCGTCAGCGCCAGCACGGCGGAAGTGACGAGGCCTTCGAGGGCGGCGAGGAGGAGATGGGGTCCGAAATGCATTGGGGCGCCCTTACCCTCCCCCTTGTGGGGAGGGTGACCGCGCAGCGGTCGGGTGGGGGGAGTGGGGCGCAGGTCGCGCGACCCCACCCCCGTCTCCTCGGCTT
>NZ_LPWA01000026.1 GCF_001510895.1 Mesorhizobium loti
GAGATCATATGCCGCCCTTTGGACTATCCCGAGTTGCGTGGGCGAGTGGTGGTCGAAGGGGCAAAAACGTGAGGGGGTTGGGGTGCCGGATGTCGGCATAGTTTTGGTCCTCCTAGAGCTGGTTGAGGAACGTCAGCAACCGGTTATCGGGTCGGAACTTCCCCGGCTTGCTGTCAAAGGGGATGGTTCGGGCCAGGATCTTTTCCTTCAGCGCCAGATCCGCATCGAGATAGATTTGGGTGGTTTCAATGGATTCATGCCCCAGCCAGAGTGCGATAACGGATTGCTCCACCCCGGCATGCAGCAGGTCCATCGCCGTCGTGTGGCGCAGGCAGTGGAATGTGATGTGCTTCTTCTTCAGCGAAGCACAGGCCTCGCTGGCAGTCGCCAGATGCTTGTTCAGCAGACGCTCCACAGCATCCGCGCTCAATCGCCCGCCGCGCAGGTTGGGAAGACGATGCCGTCCTGGGCGGCGCTTGTTTCATCGAGCCAAGCTTCGAGGACCTTGGCGACAGGTTTACAAAGCGGAATGGCGCGCTGCTTTCGTCCCTTGCCGAGGACTTCGACATGAGCGCCGGTGCCGAGCGTAATATCCTGGCGTCTCAGGCCTGTCACTTCGGACAGGCGCAGGCCCGTCTGCAAGGTTATCAGCAACAGCGCGTGATCCCGGCGACCGCTCCAGGTGCTCTTGTCCGGCGCGCTCAGGAGCGCCTCGACCTCTGGGCGCGTCATGAAGTCGATCAGCTTGCGATCAAAGCGCTTGGCCGGCATGGCGAGGACTCGCTGGATTTGAGCGCTGTGGGTCGGCATCTCGTAGGCAGCGAAGCGGAAGAACGACCGAATGGCGGTGAGGCGAAGATTGCGGGTGCGCGCAGTGATGCCCCGCGTCTTCTCGAGTTCGTTCAAGAACGCGGAGATGAACGGGGCGTCGATCATTTCGAAGGCCAGGCGATCCGGAGACGTGCGCAACCGCTTCTGCCCGAAGCGCAGCAGCAGCCTGAACGTGTCCCGATAGGATTTGATCGTATGCGCGCTGACGCGCTTCTGCTGCATCAGCCGCTGCGTGAAGAAGCGTTGCAGGAGCGCCGGGAAGGTCGGCAGCGCGAGGGTCATACGGAGGTCTCCCAATAATGCTCAAGCCGCATCATCGCCTGCTGCATGAGAGAAGGGTTCTGGTGCAGATACCAGTAGGTGTAGTTGAGATGGCTGTGTCCCAGATAGGTGGACAGCGCCGGCAGGCGGCGCTCCGGATCCGCGCCGGCGCAATAGCATTGGCGCAAGACATCGACCGCCATCGTATGCCGCAGGTCATGCAGCCGCGGCCCGGTAGGGTCCGAGGCGCCGCGCATGCCGATCCTTTTGGTCAGGCGCCGGAACGCGCGGTCCAGCGCGGTATGGACGATGCGGCGGCCGTGCGCCGATATGAAGAAGGCTTTGACGATCCTGCCAGCCAGGAAGGCGTCACGCTCTTCCTGGTAGCGCTGCAAAGCGATGCGGGTCGTCTCATGGACAGGCACGAGCCTGGACTTGCCAAACTTCGTGTTGCGGATGGTGATGACGCCCAGGTCGAGATCGACGTCCTCGACATCGAGCTTCAGGACTTCACCGACACGCATCCCGGTAACACTGAGCAGGCCATAGATGGTATAGCGTCCCAGGCAATAGAACCATGTAGCGCCGGCCCATTGTCGCCAGCTACCCGCCAGAATGCACTCCATCTCTTCTTTGCTGAAGATATGGGGCTGGAAGGTGATCCTCTGCCTTGGCAGCAGGTCTGTCGGGGGAACCTCGGTGCGTGGATCCGTCAGGATGCGATAGCGCGCGAAGCTGCGCACGGCGCGCAACCGTCCGGCGTGGTAGTTCGGATCGGTCGATGCCGGCTGCTGTGCCCATTTCGCTGCCAGCTTTGCCGTGATGTACGCGGCATGACGCCGTTCCATGAACGTCGCAAAATCCCGAAGGTAAAGTTCATCCTTCTTCAACTTGAAGCCAAGGGACCGGCGCAATTCCAGGTAATCGACAATGCCGTCGCGCAAGCTGTTCATGGCAAAGTCCCCGGCCATGGCAGGGCCACTTCGCGCAAGGCATCCAGATCGACCTTCGCATATCGGCGTGTCGCATCCGGCTGCGGTGGCGCAGCACCTGGCCGATGTCCGTCAGCGACAACCCCCGGCGCAGCATGTCGACGGCAAGCGCATGACGAAGCTGATGCGACCCGGTGAGACCGGGCTCAATACCGGCACGCCTGATCGCACGCGCGACGATCTGGCATATGTCGCTGTGCGACCTCAAACCGTCAAATGGGGCGCGGGAGCGCAAGAACACTCTGCGGCTGGCCGATTCCGGCCGCCCGTGTTCCAGATAGGCTGCAATCGCTTGTCCCGCGTCATGCGGCAAGGGCAACGGCCGTTCCGCACGGCCCTTGCCATGCACGCTGAGCGAGCCTTCACTCCAATCGATATCACCCAGTTCGAGCCGGACGACCTCGCCTGCACGCAGCCCGAGCCGCGCAAGCAACAACAGGACGGCTCGATTGCGCAACCCGGCTGGCGTTCGCCACTCCTTGCTCGCATTCAGAAGAACCCGAACACAGTCGGCTGGCATCGCTCTCGGAATCGACGCCATCGACCATCCGGCGACGGATGGGACTGCCGCGGCAAGATCGGTATGGATGTAGTCGCGGTACCGCGCGAAGCGGAAGAACGACCGCAGTGCGGTGACGATGTGCTTTGCCGAAGCGAAGGTGCGGTCCTGCGGCGCTTTCCGCCGGATATAGTCCGCAATCTGGCTGGCATGCATGGCGGCAAGTTGCAGATCGTCCCCGCCGGATATGTCCGTCAGAAAGCGCCTGACATATCCGGCGTAATTCTCGATGGTCACCGGCGTCAGGCCGCGGTCTTCGTGCAGGTAAGAGCTGTATTCCTGCAAGACCAAGTCGACAGGAGATATCTCGACCGAAGCCGTGGCTCTGCTGTCGATGACGCCTTTTTCCCGAAGCCAGATCGTCACGCCAGACAGCGTGATGCGATCGCCCCTCTTGAGACTGCGGTGTTGAGCCCGATCGCGCAGGAATGCTTCTTCATGGGCGGCCGTAATCTCCTCGACCGCGATGTCCGCCCGGCCAAGCCATCGGCTGAACTCGTTGATGAGAAACGTTTTCTTCCAATAAGAAACCTGCGAGTACCCCTGACCGGCCAGATACTCGGCATAGGGCTCAAAATAAGGAGCCAGCGGACCCTCGACCAGGAGCCGAGAGCGCCTCTTTCGACTTGCTCTGTTCATCGCAAACACTGCATCGGCTGGTTCTTGACGAACCAAACTATGCCGACTGATTCCCTTAATATTACCATGGAAAGGAAGAACATGCGCACGCAACTCGGGATAGTCCACAGGGCGGCATATGATCT
>NZ_LPWA01000027.1 GCF_001510895.1 Mesorhizobium loti
CAATGCCAGCCGCAAGCGTCCGCCAACATCAAATCCGGATCAACAAAACCTTGTCTTTCAATGACATACCAAGGTGGGCATTATAATGCGGGATCGGGCATGGCCACGCTGTACTTGCCGCCGGGATCGAAGGCGTCCTTGTCCCAGCCATTCGTGTGTGCCAGCCGCGCGTAGAGCTGGATGGCGCTTCGCGCGACGGTTATCTCGTTGCGGCTCTTGGTAGCGGCGTCCACCCCGAAATTGCCCGAAGAGATGTCGTGGTGCAGGTCGATGAGGAAACCGGAGGTGCGGCCGCTGGCTCCATTCCCGACGACAACGGCTTCGATGGCCGCCACGGAAAGTGCAGGATCGAGCTCAATCAGTCTCATAGCTGCGGCCAATCCGGCGAAGCCAGCCCCGATGACCACCACATCGGCCGTGATGTTGCGATCGAGCTCCGGCGTCGGCGCCCTGGGAGGAAGCAGCGCCGCCCAGCCGTGTTCCACACCATGCGCCGGCAGTTGGCGGGCGCGAAAAGTCTTGTCCATCGTCACAAAGCTTCTTGCTCTGCCAGGCCGCCAAGAGCCTGCCGGAGTGCTGCGATGCGATCCGAAGACAACGAACCGAACGGTTTCGCGCCGCGTCGCAGCCATCGCCGGTGAGCTCCGCCGCGGCGTACACATGCTGGACGTAATCCCCCTCCCAAAGCAGAGACATGAGCGGCTCAAGTTGGCGCCAGATCGATCGGACATCGTCCCATCTTTTTCACTGGCAGCCTTGGTGATAGCAACGCAGGTCCGCGACGCAATGTTGGCACCGTCCCAAATCAACCCGGAGCAACCGGCAAAGAGCGAGACGGGAACGAGCGGATCGGCTCCGTTTATGACGCCAGGCCCGTATCGATCAGTCTGACCTGGAAATCAGGTCGCCACTGCTGTCTTTGACGGCGCGGAACTCGGGCGATTCGCAAAGCATTCGGAGCAGGCCAGGCGTAAAGCGGGATTCTGCACGCTCATTTTCTGCATGAGTCGTGCGGAGAAACCTGTGAGCGAAAGTGTGAATCATCGACGTTTGAGGTTCCGAGGGCGGAGCCGGTGCGGTCGCGGCGCAAGCTTCGTCATTGGTCGGAGAAGGACAAGGCGCGGCTCGTTGCGGAGGCGTCGGCGCCGGAGAGCAATGTTTCGGCGATTGGCCCGCTCTCGCGGACTGGACCTTCGCAGGTTTAAGCGTGGCGTCGCAAGCGCTGGCCCAACATCAAAGCTGGAAACGGCAACCTGACATCAACAACCGTAACTAACCACCGCCCCCGGCGAAGACTTCACCGGATGGGACGCCCCAGACCATCGTCAACGCCAATCCCGACGAACCAGCGAACCAGAGAAGAATGCCCTTCCACCGTCAAGAAGAGCCTATTTACTTGTACGCGACAACTACAAGGCGCGGACCGTCTGGTGTGAACTCTCTACCTTCCTGTCCATAAGCTTTAACGATCTCAAACCCAGCAGTTGTTAGCATGCGAACATATTCGGAAAAACCATAGTGCCTCACAGACAAACGCGTTCGTCTAACGGATCCATTGCGGACGACGATTCTTTCGGAATTTCGACGATCAGTAAGCGCATCATACTCTATTGTGTCGATTCTTAGATCGTTTTTACACTGCACAATGTCGTAGTTAGGCCATTTGTCGCGCATCAAAGCGAAGCGGTTGAGCTGGTCGATTAGAAGACGTCCCCCTTCGCGAAGTGAAGTAGCGGCTTCATGAAGGACTCGCTCATTATCCACTTCATCGAAATACCCAAACGTCGTATACCACAGAATGGCTGCGTCAAACTTTTCTCGCCAGGGAAGGGAACGGATATCGCCAAGAACATACTCAACATCTACGTTGCGTTCGGCAGCATCTGTTTCTGCCTTTTTTAAGAGAACCGGCGAGATGTCCAGTCCGGTTACCCGCGCTCCTTTTTGAGCTAATCGGTTGGTTATCCGCCCATAGCCGCATCCGAGCTCAAGAACCGAGCTGCCTGGACCAAGTGAAAGAAGATTCCAAATGGCGCCCGCTTCCCGGTCGCTTTTCTTTGGCGGATTTACCGCGTCGCTGAAATACAAATAATCTTCGCTGAAGTACTTTTCGATGTCTTGTATTTGAATATTTTGGCCTATATGGGTTTCCATTCGATGCTCCACTTTATTTGTAGTTGTTGTCGTACAATATTCGTGTCGGCAGCCCAAGTTGCAGCGTCATTTGCAAGCCAAGATATATCAGGCGCAGTTCGCCCAGGGTGTCGATAGCTTTTGGAGTTAAACGGTTTTTGTAGCACGTCAGTTTTCCGCTTTGGGTTGACGGCGAGGCCGGGTGAAAGCGGAGGGACACCCGCGCCGATATTCCAGATCAAGGAGCGCCAAGCCCATGTCGAGACGCAGTCAAAGCTGGCCCTTGCACTGTCGAGGGCGCCGGCCGCGACGCTTCCAGGCCACGCCTTGACGGCGTCGAGCACGGGTGCAGCATGGATGAGATCGGCTCGCCGATCTCGCTGCCCATTGCATCATAAGGCCAATGCACTGTGCCCGTGGAAGATCGCCAGCGTGCCGTCCGGATACTGGCGAATGTTGATAGTGGCTTTGACGTAGTGATGGCGCAGCCGCCAGTCTCGACTATGACGCGAAAGCCTTGGGTTGTCGGGGAGCGCCATGATTTTATTTCTCCTCAGTCCCTGACGTGTTTGTGGACCACCTCGCATAGACGGTGCCAAAGGAAGAAATCCGTTAAAACAATAGCTCGCGCTAACATTGCTGTATCCTAATGTCCGACATTTGTCGCATATCGGACACTGTCAAGATTGAAGGCAAGAAGGCTCGCCTGCTTGGCAGGTTTGCGAAGCAGTCGGATCAGCTGAAGCAACACAAACCTGGGGGTGAAGCTCAGAGACGACGATTGATCAGATTCTCATCCGCGGGTGGGTACCGACCTTCCGTGTCTTCGTCTCGGGGAGATGCGCAACGCCGGCGAAGGGGAAAGCTCGAGAGGCCTTTGACTTCAACACGCCGAATTGAGAAGCAACCCTCGTCTTTTAATCGCACGAAAGGGCGGGCCACCGATCTCAGCCCTGGAACATGACGTCTAGCACTACTTTGGCAGACTTTAGTCCTGGGGGCGTTTAGAGGGATTGAACGAAGCCGCTGACGCGGCATTTGGCGGATCGGTTTGCGGGTGACGCTTCTGTTTTGAAGGATTGCGGCTGTGAAGCGCAATCTCGAGAACAGGAGCAATGAGATGGTCGAGTTAACCCGGATAATTCATGGGGGTTGGCGGATGTGGTGCAAGCCGTTGAAATGACGTAGGATTTGGTTGCTTACGCCAATCCTAATCATTTCCGGAGACCACAC
>NZ_LPWA01000028.1 GCF_001510895.1 Mesorhizobium loti
CCGGCCGGCGACATAGGAGACGTAGCCCGGCACCAAAGGCAGCACGCAGGGTGAAAGGAACGAGACGATGCCTGCCGCGAATGCGGCCAGCACGCCGATGTTGGAAATTTCAGGCATCGCTCAGTTGCCGCCTTTGGCCGGTGTCCACTTCATTTCTGAAGGGCCCTCGCCTGTTCGATCAGTTTCTTCATCGTCGCAAGGTCGGTCGCGCCCGGAAAGATCTGGTCGCCGACGACGAAGCCCGGCGTGCCTGTGATCCGCAGCGCCTGGGCCAGTTCCGCATTGCGGTCGATCGATGACTGGATATCGGGCTGCTGCATGTCGGTCTTCAGGCGGGCGACATCGAGACCGGTGTCGGCCGCGACCTTAAGCACGACCTGTTCGGTGACGCGGGTCCTGGTGCTGAAAAGCGCGTTGTGAAACACGGCGTATTTACCCTGCTTGTCAGACGCCAGCGCCGCCTTGGCGGCGAAGATCGAATCCGGACCGAGTATGGGAAATTCCTTGTAGACGACCTTGAGTTGCGGATCATCTTTCATCACTTGCGTCATCAGCGGCGCCATCTGCCGGCAATACGGGCAATTGTAATCGAAAAATTCGACCAGCGTGACGTCGCCGGCGGCATTGCCGACGACGGGACTCTGCTTGTCGCGGAATATCTCGTCGGCACGTGATGATAGAACGGCCTTGGCCGCCGCCGCCTCCTCTTCGCGCTGACGGGCATCCAAGCTTTGAAGCGCCTCCATAATGACCTCGGGATGCGCAAGGATGTAGTCGTGAATGCGCTGATCGAGCTGGTCCTTCGGCGTCTCGCTTGCGGCAAATGCGAATTGCGGCGCGCCCGGCAGGCCAAGCAGCAGCAAGCCTGCCAGCCCGACAAACATCAGGGCTCTAGCGAAGACGCCGCGCGCCGTTCTTGCCTTGGTGATAATCATGTCTTTTCCCTTTTGGTAGGTCTGGGCACGTCTCGATATCATCTCTTGTTCGAAGCCATGTTGTCGTTACTGTGGCTTCCCGCCCGTGCCAACGACGCCAATTATCACATCGAGGCTCATGACACGCGGAAGACGGTCATGAGACCGGCCATCTGGTGGTCGGCGACATGGCAGTGCAGCATCCAGTCGCCTGGATTGTCGGCGACGAAGGCGCACTCGACTGTATCCTTCGGCGCCAGCAGCACAGTGTCCTGCCATTGCCGGTGCGGCACCGGCGCGCCGTTGCGGGAGAGCAGAAGCATGCTGAAGCCATGGATGTGCATCGGATGCCACCAGGCAGTCTCGTTGCGAATGATGAGCCGGCTGGTCGCGCCACGCTTCAAGGTGAACAGTGGTGCCATGCCGGCGTGACCGTCGCCGGTCATCGACATGCCGTTGATCGCCCAGGCCGGGTCGCCATTCATGCCCGGCGTGGCCATGCCCATCATCCCGCCGACGCCTTTCAGCTTGCCGCCACCCATCATGCCGCCCTGGAGAACGATCTCCTGAGGCACGGCACTGGCGAGGTCGGGTTCGGGTAACGGGTTCGTTGGCAAGCGCACTTGTGCATTGAGCGGATGCGCACGCAGCGGCGGCTCGGCCGAATAGGTGAGGTTGGCCAGCGTGTAGCTCAGGCCATCATAGAAATCGTCCGTCACCGCATGGCGGCTGCCGGGGTCGCCCTGCATGTCGAGGACAACATCGATGCGCATAGCGGGTGCCAGGACGAGACGGCCGTCCGGCGGCTCGTGCGGTTCGCAGGGTTGCCCGTCGATCGCTATGATCGTCGGCCGGTGGCCTTCGAAGCGGAGCGCCATCATGCGGGCGAGAGCTCCATTCAACAGGCGCAGCCTGACGCGTTCGCCAGCCCGCACCGGCTGGTCGCCGGGCAGCGCGCCGTTGACGGTGACGATATTGCCGACGCGACCAGACATCGCCGCGTCCATCATGCTGCCGAAGCCCGACGCGATCTGGCCGTCCTTTGTGAGCCGCCAGTCCTGCAGTACCCACAGAAGATCGCGGTCGGCCACGACAGGTTCGCGCTCCTCGACAATGAGGGCACCGGCGAGGCCGCGCCCGATCTGCTGAAGGCTGTCGGCATGCGGGTGGTACCAGATTCATACGCGAAGGTTTCGCCGGGCTTGATCGGCGGTTGGGTCAATCCCGGCACGCCGTCCATGGCGTTCGGCAGGCGGATGCCGTGCCAGTGGACTGTAGTGTCCTCTGTCAACCCGTTCTCGACCGTGATGCGGACCGGCTGGCCCTGGCGCAGGCGCAACGCCGGGCCGGGGACGGTGTCATTATAGGCCCAGGTCGGGGTGGACGGGTCGTCGGCGCCGGCCAGTTGCGCCTGGCTTGGCGCGGCCCGGAGGGGGCGTTCTTCCACGGCCGCTGCGCGCGTGGGGCGCATCGGCAGTGACATGACAATTCCCGCCGTCGCGGCGAGAAAGCCGCGACGCGACAGGAAACGATTGGAACCGGAATTCACTTGCGGCCTCTGCGATCTCGATCGACGACAGGCACTCCGGCGCGAGCCGGATTGCCGTGCGTGCCCGCGCCGCGACGGCGCGAAGCGGGCGATCAGACGCCACGGATCAACCGCTATGCGGCCGATATGGCGTCAGACGAGAGCAGTGGGTCGGGGAGGGGATGGGTCGGGCAGTAAACTTCGCCCGTGCAGCAACGGGGTGGCGAGTGCCGATGGCCGCTGCATCCGCGGCACGATCGTCATGGCCAGGTCCTGCGGCAGCACCGCGAGAACGGGCGCGATGCAGTCGGGCGGACAATGCATCGCGCCGTCGTTGCCGCCCGAATCCTTGAGGCACGCCTTGCAGTCCTCACCCATGGCGCCACCGGCCATCTTGCCCATGTCGCCGGCGGCAGGCATGGCCATGGCGCTCTCGCCCGCCATCCGGGCCGACATGACGCTGGCCTGGACGGCAGACAGGCTGAACCCGGCGGTCAGGAAGACCGCGAGCAGCATGACCAGAAGATGTTTCGGCGACAATCGAGCCATTGCCCGCTCAGGCTGACGGCAAAATCCGGCTTTTGCAAGTCTCAAGCCCGTGATCCCCCTGGGCGCGGCATCGGGTCTCATCCTCGGCGCCGTTTTTGACCTCACCGGTCGCCTAACCGGCAGACTCAGACAGCCGTTCCGGTCAAACCTTGGCTTGATCCGGGGCGCTCCTGCCTCATTTTGACGCTCAGTCTCAAGGAGCGTCGACTAGCTAGTTGTTCAGTCCCGGCATTTGATGGATTGGATCGATGGTGAATCGATCCGACTCCAAAGTCCATCGTTTGCAGATGAACTCATAGGGTGTGAGGCCCTTGA
>NZ_LPWA01000029.1 GCF_001510895.1 Mesorhizobium loti
TCGCCGAGGAAGGCTCCCAGCAGTCCAGCTCGTCTGCAGAGCCTGCCTCGGCCCCGGCTACCCCGTTCGAGGGGGCTTGGGATTGGCTCAGCACGCAGATGCAGAGCTCCGCGCGCTCCTCTGCAGAGCCTCCCTCAGCGCCGGATACCCCGTTCGAGGGCGCTTGGGATTGGCTCAGCACGCAGATGCAGACCTCCGCGCCCTCGTCTGCGAGGTCTCCGTCGGACATCTATCGCGGTCTTGACCCTCTGGTTGATTTGCCCTCCACGCCGCACGAGTTGCGTGACGACGCTCACTATGCACCGGCGTTTTCGAGCACATCGGCCGATGCTCATATAGCGGCGTTGAATCAGACAGCCTCGTCCCACGGCCACGGTGGGCTAGAGCTCGGCGCCAGGGATTGGCTGAGCGACGAGCATATCGCGGCGGATTACACGCTTCTGATTCAGGAGCTGCAGCGGGACAATCCGGATCTCGCCTCCCGGACGCGGCTGGTGGATCCGCTCATAGCCCACTATCATCTGCGCTTGGGCTCGGAGAGCGTGGCGGCGCGCGCCTTCCAGCGCCTTGTCCATAATCAGGATGGTAATGACACAGCCGACTTCCTGTTCCTGCCTGTGAGCGATGCCAGTGTTTCGGATCCCAATCGCCGCGGCAGCCATTGGTCGCTGCTGCTCGTTGATCGTCGCGAACGGGCAAGGCCGGCTGCCTATCATTACGACTCCGCCGTGGGATACAACGACGCGCCTGCAGCCCTGCTCGCACAACGGCTGGGCGCTCGTTTGGAGCTAGCCCGCATGACCCAGCAGAGCAACGGCTATGATTGCGGTGTCTTTGTGCTGGACGGGACGCGGGCATTGGTTAGGCGCTTGGCGCAAAGGAGACGGCCAGGCATGCTGCACCTCGACAGCCTCGTTGTCGATCGGCTGGCACTGCAAAACCGACTGAGGTGCTGACTGGGTTGTCTGCTGATAGAGCTGGCTGGAGCGGTTCTGGGCGACATCAGCACACCTTATGCGGGGCCCTGAACGAGGGAGCGACGATGACATGCCTCCGCTTGCGAATCGGCCAGCCAGCCGGCCGAATGGCCTTGCAATCTCAGGGATCGGCGGCTCGTTGTTCAAGGAGCCAGACAGCAACGCGTCGACCTGTTCGCTGCGCCCGACCTGCAGCCGACGCTAAAGTGTTCGAAGCAGTTTGTCCGGGTAGTCGCCGGGATACTCGGCATGCAGTCGTGACAGAAGTTCGCTGCCGGTTCGCCATGGTTCGGCTTCGAACCAATCTCGCAAGTCGGCAGTCGCCTTGACGAGAGGGGCGGGTATGGCGCGGCAATCAAGGTGAGAGTGCGTATTGCCTCACATACCGATGCTCCCTGAGATTCGAGCGTTGCCTCATCCATTTTTTGCTCCCGGCTTGGGGCGAAGGAGGCCGGGCGCGTAGATGGCCGGGGTTTCGCAGCGCCCGGCCTCCTTCGCGAGTGCCAAGCGCCTCAGTGTGGCCTTGCGATCTCCTGGATCGGCGGCTCCTTGTTCAAGGGGCCAAACAGCAACGCGTCCGCCTGTTCGCTGCGCCAGACCTTCAGCCGGCGCTGAAGCGTTCGAAGCAGTTTGTCCGGGTAATCGCCGGGATACTCGGCCTGCAGTCGTGACAGAAGTTCGCTGCCGGTCCGCCATGGTTCGGCTTCGAACCAATTTCGCAAGTCCGCAGCCGCCTTGACGAGAGGGTCGGGACGACGTCGGCCTCTTTTGGCTTTCACGATCGGGCGATCCGTCGGCCGGAGAGCACCGTCCTTCCATGCAGTTCGCAAACTCGCCAGGAAAAGGTCGATCGGCTGAGCTGCCCCGTCAGGGCGCACGGCCGGCGGAGTATCGGCAAGCGCAGCGAGCCGCTCCTGCATGGCGCGGATATCGCGCAACAGCACGACAGGATCGAGCCCGGCGTAGATTTCCTGCAGACGGGAGCGGACTGCATCTGAGGTGCGAGCGTCGGCAACCAGACGCTGATGCGGCGTGGCCGGCGGGCTGTACGTCTTGCGCACGCGCGCGCCGTCGCGCTGCTTCGCGATCAACTTGAACGACGGTTGAAAGAAGTTCACGAACAGCCGCGCTGATCGGTAGAGTTTCGCCAACAGCGTGGCGGCCTCCAGCCCCTCGAACCGACGATATCCGACCATCCTACGCACCACGGCGCCATTCTTCTGCTCAACAAAGGCTTGGTCGTTCTTGCGGTAGGGGCGGCAGCGCGTGAAGACGATGTTGGCGGCGTCGCAGTAGGCCTTCAGCGTCTCGTTCATGAAAACGGTGTCGTTGTCCGTATCCAGACCGAGAAGCGCGAAGGGCAGTTGCTTGCGCAATTCCGTGAGCACCGTGCTCAACAGCGTCTGTTCGCGAACCAGCAGCGGCGCACATTCCGTCCAGCCGGTCGCGATGTCGGTGAGCACGAGGGTTTGGATGAAGCTGCCGCGAGTCGAAGGGCCGCTATGGGCGACGAGGTCTGCCTCAACGAAGCCTGGCGCTGGATCGTCCCAATCCGCCGACGTTCTAATGGGGATGCTCCGTCGCAGGGCGTGCGCAGCGGGCCGTCGTCGAGGACGTCCCAAGCCTTCTCGGATCGGTCCCAGCGTCCTGTCGATCGTGGCCGCGCTCATCGCCAGCAATTTGCCCCGGATTTCTGGCGCCAGGTCAAAATGACCGTGCCGTTCCATCGCCTCGAGAAGGACGGGCAACAACGCCTTCAGCCGCTTCCCGCAGACCCGGTCAGACGCCTCCCAAAGCAATATGAGCGCATTGCGTTCCGCTTCATCATAAATCCGCGGCCGCGCTCGCCGGCCTGCAAATGGCCCCTCACCGCGTCGTAGCAGCCGCATCGCGTGCTTGCGGTGAAAGCCCGTGACGACGACGAACTCATCCAAAATTCTCGCCTTCTCCGCTCGCGTCGAAGCACGATAGCGCTCTGAAACCGCAGCCGTCAGTTCTTTCCTTGTCGCCATGCTCAGCCGTCCCATAGTTGCCCCCGCTCATACCCCTCGGTAGGGAGCAACTTATGTGAGGCAACGGTTGAACATTCAGGAACATTTTTGACGACGCAATGCGCCTCTCCCCCAGATTGATGGTGTGGAACGGCCCCGCTACCGACAGCATCTAAGTGCTAAAACGTGGTCGTTGCGAGCAACGCCACAAGGAAGGGAGCCGTTCCGTGAAGCAGATTAGCACCATCGGCCTGGATTTGGCCAAGAACGTTTTTCAAATTCATGGCGCCGACGCCGAGGGCGCGCCGATTTTCAATCGCAAACTG
>NZ_LPWA01000030.1 GCF_001510895.1 Mesorhizobium loti
TCAACCCCGGCGCCCGACGAGGGTTGTCAAAACGTACCGCAACGGTGACCAGAGCGCCGCCTCAGGCCCTCGAAAGCTCACCGCCGTGCATCAAGCGGGTTAACAGGCGCATCAGCATCTTACCGCATCTCCGACATCGCCCGCGAGCTTGGCCTCCATATCTATTCGCGCGGCGCGGCGGGTCGAAAGTTCGGGGAATGGTTTATGGCTGCCTCCCCGTTCATAATCAATGAACCGGAAATCGACCGATTTCCTTCCTGTTGCACTTTTCGACTGCGCAACGCTCAGGAAGCCCTTGGTGCAAGGCAATTGATCGTCATCGGTCAGTTGAGGGTGCTCGCGAGCGCCTTCGTTACCGCTCAGCTTCACCACCTCGCGGTGGCGCGACTCTCGATCGCAATCAAGTTTTTACAATCTATCACTTTACGAAGCATTCAAAAACTAAAACTAACCCAAAAAAACTTCCCCCCCGGGGGCATGGAGTAGAGAGTTGGAGGTGCCCGTCTGCCAAGAGGGCGCCTTAAGCCGGCAGCTTTGTGCACCAGTGAACACACCGGCGAGATTTTGGCTAGGCAGAGATTATGGAAAACCCGCCAATGACCGCAGGCCGTCAATTTGGAAAGTTGGCAATCGGAGTTCCCGATTCTTTGGTTTCCTCGGCGGATTTGCCAGTGGTGACCAAGGCGGCGTTTGCATTCGAACTCGGCAGATTTCTCGATCAGGCCGATGATATTGTCAAACCGGAAAAGTTGTTCGGCCTGGTATGTGATTTTGCCCTAAATTTTGATTGCCAATGGATCGCATATGGCTCTCTTCCTTCCAAATGTTTGAAGCCGGTCCGAGGCATGCTGAACTATCCTGACGAATGGCAGCAGCGCTATTTAGAGATGCGTTACGACAAAATCGACCCAATCTTTAGGACGAGTCGAAATCGGACAGGAGCCTTTCGTTGGAGCGATGTGTACAATGATTCACGCACGACGGAAGACGAACGTCGAGTTTTCGACGAGGCTGCGGCGTTTGGCTTAAAGTCTGGGATTAGCGTTCCATTGCACCGCCCGGATGGAAGCCTTGCAGTTGTGAGCTTTGCTCATGTACATGATCGAGAATTCGAACATATCACTATCACATACTTGGAGCTCGTAGCCTTGCACTTCCATCTCAGGATCGCCGATTTCACGAATTCGAACGACGCCGAAGAGCCAGTCAGGCTATCGCTAAGAGAAAAGGAGTGTATTTCATGGGTGGCCAGAGGAAAATCGTCGTGGGAAATAGGCAAAATTCTACACATTTCGGACAATACTGTGAATTTCCACATAAAGAATGTGTTGAAAAAGTTGGACTCATCTAACAGAACCCTAGCAGCAATTAAAGCGTCGAACATCGGAATAATAAATGTGTAATATTTTCCCGAATCTGGCATAAGAGTCTGCCTAGGGATTTCTTGGGCGGGTGCGCATGCGGCACCGAAGTATCCTTCAGGCTTTCGCCGACCGATCGCCAACGCCTGACGGCACTGATTACAAATCGCAATGCGCCGCAGAAGCAGCGTCTGGCGTGCGCGGATCATCCTGTTGAGCGCCGATGGCTTGAGCACCGTCGAAATGATGCGGCAAGGCTTCGAGGGGTGCTGCGCGACAAGACGCACCCCTCGCGCATTCGGCCGCTCGTACCCGACTTTGCCGAGCGTATAGTGGCGCTGACATTGCGAGACCCGCCGGGCGAAACGACGCACTGAAGCAACTGTGCGATGTAGAGGGCGCAGTAGATCCTGTGTGAGGATGTAAGTTGTCCGACCATTCGACGCAGACAAAGCAACCGTCTAGCACAATCAAATCAATCTTAACCAGCCGCCGGCAAGAATCAGCCACTGCCAGTCGCTTGCGCCATCGTGTCGGCAGTTAGTACATCGTTGCAGGCGCTGGGCCAGAGCCACGGTGAGGCGTCGCCGCAGCGTTGGGATCGAGGTCGGAACGTGTCGCTCGGGCCGGATCGGAGGCGCCGCGGGTCGATAACCTGCGGGAAGGCCAGGCGCTTGGCGGCTCGCGGCTTGAGCTGCTGCTAAGGGGGGAATCGTCTCGCGAAGCGAGACCAGGAATCCGTAAGCGGCGATGTAGAGGCTGGCGTGGTGGTGGAAGCCGCGCCAGCCGCGGCCTTCGTAGTGCCCCAAGCCCAGCTCCTGCCTCAGCTCCTGATAGTCCCGCTCGATGCGCCAGCGCAGCTTGGCCAGATCCACCAGTTCGGTGATGGAGATCTCCGCCGGCAAAGTGGAGAGCTAATACTTGCTCGGCTCAACCTCATCCTCAGGTTCTCCGCTTGGCGGGGATCGCGACTGAATATGGGCGATGCGCTTCATCGCGTTTTTGCGGTCCCCATCGGCCGCCAGCAAGGAGCAGCTAGAAAGAGGCTTGCACGTCGCGATCGGCGAGACCGTCCGTATCCCGCCGAAATCGGTCGATCCCGCGATCAAGAACTATCATTGGCTCGATCTCGTGAAGGGCCTTTTCGCTGCCTACGCCATGGGAGCGGAGACAGCGCTGATCCTAGTCTAGATGCGAACGGGCACATTGCGGAGGGCCCAGGCTTCAATGTGTTCGTTGTAAAGGACGGATCTCTTAGGACACCAGCTTACGGGGTATTACCGGCATCGCGCGCCGCACTGTCTTCGATCTTTGCGCCGAGATTGGGCTGTCGGCTGCGGCTGCTGATATTAATCGTGCTGAAATCAAAGGGGCTGACGAGGTGTTCATCACCTCGACTGCCGGCGGCATTATGCCCGTGACCACGCTCCGTGGATATGCGCCTCTACGAGGCGACCGACCCGTCGATCTTCCGCGACTGGTGATGCCGGCTTGCTCGATGTCACAATCTCTTGACAGGCTCGCAGTTGGCTAAGCAGCCTATGCCTCATGGCGCGGGGTTGAGCGATTCGACAGCCGCTATCACTCGATGATGGTAAGCGCGAATTTCGCCGCACCTTTTGCCGTTGAGTGCTCTGATGCACAAGGTGTCCACCCAAATAGGTGGACACCAAGTGATGGAAGAAGATGAGCA
>NZ_LPWA01000031.1 GCF_001510895.1 Mesorhizobium loti
GGGTCGTGTCGTCATATGCATGGGTCGCTTTCTGAAGGAGTTGAGACGACCTCATTCTGCAAAAGCGCCGGCCGTCATCCAGCCCATGGGATCTTTTGCAAATGCGCAAGCCGCTCGGCGCGGGGATTTATTTCTGTTCGCCAAGGGCCGGAAATGGTGTGATCGACCAACTGACCAAGTTGACGGCACGTTGAGCCATTGCCCTGGCCTCAGCAAGGGTGGGTGAAGCGGCGGTGATATATCCAATCTGGTCTCGGAAGTCGCCTTTCCTGACGATTTCCGTCTCAGGTTTAAGGTGCAATTTGACCTCAGCGACACCCGTTACAGCAGCTGCCCGGGTTTCGCCCTCGACGCAAACGAGGGTGCCATCGCGATCAGCATTAAGAAATCGCGCAACCGCTATCTGCGATTCTCTTTTGTGCAAGTTCGGCTCATCGCCGCCTATGACAAGCTTGATGTGCTCGGTAATGAGATCGATACCGTAAGCCAGCTTAACTAGTTGAGGAGTGGGCGCACCGCTGAGACGCGGATTGACTTCAATGACGACAGGGCCACATTTGGTCCACCGGACTTCAATGCTTTTTGGCCCCCAGCCAAGACCGAGAGCTCGCAAACAGCTTAGCGAAACATCGGCGATACGCTCATGCTCCCACTCAGTCAGCAGGGCCGGAAAAGTGCACTCTCGAAAGACGAAATGTGGCGGCGGATCGAAATCAGTGGTTCCAATCCCAATAACTTCGTGTCCCACTACCGAAGCGAAATATGCAGGGCCTTCTGCAAATTGTTCGACCAGTAACCTCGGCCGAGACCGCCATATGTGCTTCCCGCCAAACAGATAGGTCGTATGTTCCGCTAACTCATCGAGGTTTCGGCACAATCGGACACCCATGCTGCCGCTGCCTATAGCTGGCTTAAGAACCACAGGCAGCCCGATCTCCGCAGCAGAGCTTTCTACGTCCGTAGCATTCGTTGCTATGCGATAGGCAGGGACTGGAACACCTGCATCTGCCAGGAGCTGGCGTTGAACGAACTTGTCACAACATTGTTCAATCGATGCTGGGTTCGGTCCCGGTAGATCGAAATGCCGGCAGAGTTGGCCAACTGTCGCAGAGACCCATTCGTCGTCGCCTGCAAAGCCGGTAATGCCACCAATGCCATGCGAATCATGTAGCCGGGAACATTCGCGTATCAGCGCATCGATATTGGCTGTATCCACACAGATTGTGTCAAGCTCTTCCGCTGCAAGATATTCGTACTGTGCCGGATCAGCGGCCAGGGTAATTGGATGAAAACCAAGACGCTGAGCCTCTCGAATGTAGAGCGAACCATTACTCCTATGTCCTTCAACCAGGATGAGCACTTTTCTTTGCATTGCTGTTACTCCAACGTTGCGGCCTCAGCGCTCCGAGCGTTAATTGGTAACGGCCGTGCCGTGGAGTGAACCTATCACTGTCAGCTATGTGCGGATGCAAAGATTGTCTACATTTGTGCGAAGGATCTGCGACGGCTGGACTAGCACACAACGAGGAACTGGGAGTTGTTGGTCTGGCGGCGCGACGAAGGATGGCTGAGGTGCAAAGTTCTCCATCGGCAGTGTGCCTGATGGGAGCCGTTTGAAACGAGAGGTTCAGCGGAGGCGCAAGCGTCACCGCTACTCGCATATTGGCGGCCTCCAGGCCTCCAGCGTAGCGTCCGACAGCGCCATGTCATCGATCGCGCTGATGCCGCCAAGGGGAGGGCATCTCTTGGCGTCGCGCCCATGTGGACGGCTCCCATATGAGGACGGCGTCGCAGCGGCCCGCGTGGTTTAAACAGAGCTGGGCGAAACGTCCCGAATGGCGAACGAACGCTGCGTCGGCTGCAATCATTGGACGAGCGTCACCGTGCGCTGGGCAATGCTCAAGGACGAAACGCCAGATCCGTAGCTTTCACGGATGCTGAGCCACAACCCGCCCCTCGCGGCACAGCCCGCCACACACGCGCCAAATGGTGCGAACCCCGCTACCGAAGCAGCAGAGGCTTCACTCAATCCGCGACAGTGCTTTGGGGGTAGAAATTGGTCGAAAGATACCATATCGGGCGGCGGATAAGCTCTTCGGGGTCATGCGGAGCATCCGCGTCGAAGAAAAGCCCCGGCGTCATTCGAAACAGATTGTACCCGTTCCGGTAGATGACCTCGCCCTCCAGCATGTGGAGGAATTCGAGCCCGTCGTGGTGAAAACCCTAACGCGGGGGAGAGCGCCTTGAGCGTTGTTAGCGAGGGGATGTGTTGCCGGTCTCGATCTTGGATAACATGCCGAGCGAGATTCGGTGGCTGCAGCAAGATCGGCTATGGTGAGACCAGTTGCGCGCGGCGGGCGCGGACCTCGCGGCCGATCGCGATCTCTAAGTTGTTCTCCCGTGCTTCACGGGCGGCGTGCGGATCCTGCTTCAGAACCGCCGCGTGGGGGATGCCGTCGTCCGGAGACACCACTACGTCCGATTCCTGAACCTCGGACCCGGGCCCGTGAGACACCGTTCACGGCAATCCCCTTGTGACATTTCATTGCTGTCCCCTGCTGCGAACTCATGGAGATTTCACTCCAAGTGAACAGTTCTGCCAGTACAGAAAAGTTCCATACCGGTAGCCTTTTCTGTTCTTGTGCATGTTTCCGTCTTCTCAAACCGTGAGGCTAACGCTGTAATCGGTCAAGAAATCCTGGAGGGTCAGGATGTGCTCCACCTCCCTAAGATTGCCAGTCGCGTTGAGCAAGGCTCGGGAGCCGGCGACGGACAACAGCGGTGCCACTGCCGCATTGCGGTCGTTCAGCAGCGCGGTGAACCGGGCGCGCAGCATTCTGTCGTAGTTCGGATCCTGGATAGCCGGATACGCGCTCTTG
>NZ_LPWA01000032.1 GCF_001510895.1 Mesorhizobium loti
CGGATCAAGGGACTGCTGTTCTCACAAGGCGTCACGAACTATCAGCCGCTGCGCAGGGATCGGCGGCAGCGGCTCGAAGAGCTTCGGACTGGCGACGACGACCCCGAGTGGCGCCGCCGTTCTTGGTCCCGCCGTTCCGTGGACGAGCCGCCGGCATGGCCCGCGAAAGGATCGGCGATGGGCCAGGGCTTGGAGCCCGGAGCAGATTGTCCGACGCTTGCCGATCGACTTTCCGGACGACAAGACGATGCGCATCAGCGTTCGTCAGATTGATTGTCGCGCGGGGTCCGAGTTCCGCCAGAACCTTCAAACCCCGCTTGAGCTGCAATCGTGCCCGCGCCCCGTTGCAAAGTGAACGATGGTAGCCATCGCCTTTAGAGTCCCCGATAGGGGATCAGGAAACCCCACGCCTTTAGGCGGCTGGGATGGGGCGTTTCCGGTATAGATTGGCCGGATGGAAGCGTACAAGCGCGGCAGCCACACGGTTTGGGACTGCAAGTATCACCTGGTCTGGGTGACGAAGTATCGCTATGCGGTGCTTGGCGGCGACGTTGGCAACCGATGCCGTGAGTTGTTGCGGGAGACGGCGCTGGCCCATGAGATGGTCGTGCATGCCGGGTCGATCAACCGGACCATGTGCACATACTGGTGTCGATCCCGCCGAGCCTGTCGGTATCGCGCGCGGTGCAGCACCTTAAGGGTCGCAGTTCGCACAAGCTGCTGAGCGAGTTCGCGATACTGCGCAGGCGCTACTGGGGCCAGCATCTGTGGGCGAGGGGTTACTGGGCGGCGACGAGCGGGAACGTTACCGACGAGATGTGGGTCGAATACATCAAGAACCAGACGCCACCCGAACCTGACGACAACTTCAACGTGACCTGAGTTTGCGCCCTGTCCGCCAAGGGGCGGACGGATCCGGCTTTGAGCCGTAACCTGAAGCCACCGGCTTTTAGCCGGTGGAGAATTCACAAGGCGGGCGAAACGGTGGTTGGGTCGCGATGGGTCATGCTCCTGCGAAAAACCAGTGTGCTGATCTCGCTCAGCGCGCCTCATCCCGAAACGTCATCCTCCACACCATTCGAATGACGCCAAGGGTGGCCGGCTTCAAACCGGAATGCATGCCGACTTTGTCGTAATCCGCACGTTCCGCTCCGTCCGATATCCGACGAATGCCGGGCGTGCGATACAGCAGCGTTAGCGCGATCTATTGTTTTGACATAATTTTCCTTTGGCACGGTATATGCAGCGTGGTCCACAAACATGTTACGGACTGAGGAGAAATCCAATAATGATTGCGCGTACCGGCAACGCTGCCCGCCCCCGCCAACACCGTTCTTTCGCGCCAGCGAACCGCCCGAAGGATTTCGCATCATGTTCGAGGTTTGCGGCTGCGCCGGCTTCAAATATCTACCGGGCCTGGCGTCGACATTCGTCAAGGGGCTCGAATTTTCCGGCTTTGTCTTGGACAATCCCAACGCGGGACGCGGGGCAAGTAAGCCTGCGAGCAGGTCCTCTTGGCTGATCGCATGAGAGAAGGAGAAGGGCGATGGACTACAGCTTAAACGCACATCTATCTTGCGAATGGCAGAGCCCCGCCATGGACTCCGCTGCGAAGCAAAGTAAAATCCAGTACGACATGGCTAGTAAGGCGGCAATACAAGTGCCTTGACGTTCTATCTAAGACATCGAGAAGCGAAAATGAATTACCAATTGGAATCAATCAGGATATTTAGATTGCCTCACAGGCACTCATGACGGAGTCTTACAAATGACTTACGACACTATATCCCCAATATCAACATCTGAGATTGAAACGTACTTCAGCGAAGATTATTTGCATTTTAGCGACGTGGTAAATCCGCCAGAGAAGAGTGACCGGGAAGCAGGAGCAATTTGGGATCTTCTTTCACTTAGGCAAGGCAGCTCAGTTCTTGAACTCGGTTGCGGCTATGGACGCATCACCAACCGATTAGCGGAAAAAGGAGCGCAGGTAACCGGGTTGGATATCTCGCCAGTCGTCTTGAGAAAAGCGGAAGCAGAAGCGGCCGAACGCCGCTTAGATGTTGAGTACGTTCTTGGCGACATACGTTCCGTTCCCTGGCGAGAACGCTTTGACGCAGCCTTTCTATGGTATACGACGTTTGGCTATTTCGATGAAGCGGATAATGAGAGAGTTCTTTTTGAAGCCGCTTCTTCACTTCGAAAGGGGGGGCGTCTGCTAATCGATCAGCTCAACCGCTTCGCTTTTCTACGCGACAAGTGGCCTACCTACGAGATCGTGCAGTGTAACGACGACCTAAGAATCGATACAATAGAGTACAACGCGCTTACCGATCGTCGAAATTCCGAGAGGATCGTCGTCCGCAATGGGTCCGTTAGACGAACACGTCTTTCTGTTAGACACTATGGGTTTTCTGAATATGTTCGCATGTTACGAAACGCGGGGTTCGAGACTGTTGAAGCTTATGGCCAGGAAGGCCGAGAGTTCACACCCTCCGGCCCGCGCCTCGTGGTTGTCGCGCGCAAGTAAGTCGGCCATTCATAGCAATGGACGAGATCGCTTTCTAAAGGCCTGGCCCGCCGATGCATCGCAAAGCGTCACATGCCCTTGCGCCAATTAGGGACTCTGAGCACCTCTCCCCCCAAATCTGGCCGAGGACTCCCGAACTCCTCAATCCGTGACGTGATGGGTTGAGCGACCCTGTGCCGGCGTTGTGTGTAAAGATACAACCGTAGAGCCGGGTCTTAGAGCCTTCTCTGATTGGGGTCGTTGAGGTCAAGCCACTCCTGCACTTTTTTCTGGACCGTCCCGCAGGTCACTCGCTTCTCTTCGCGGTCGGCGCTGT
>NZ_LPWA01000033.1 GCF_001510895.1 Mesorhizobium loti
ATGAACACAGGATGCTCGGCGCGGCAGGCGACGCACCAGGAGGCGAAGACGTTCACCAGCGAAACCTCGCCAAAGAGATTGCTGCTCGCCAGGCCGAGGATGCGCCCACGCACCGGCGGCAGACTGAATCTCGGCACTGTCTTGCCGATCAGGGCCGACGGCAGCGCCGACGGGTCGTGGGTCAGTCCCCAGCCGAGCGGGACGAGCAGCCCGGCGAACCCCACCGCGGGGAGCACCGTGAGTAATCGTCGCCGCGACAGGTTGGCCGGCGGAGCAATGCTCTCCGCCGGACCTGCCTCGGCCGTTGTCGGATGCTGGTTCATGGCAGCAGTCCTTTCCGACGAGCTCCTCGGTTCATTCCGTCGCGTAAACGGCCGGCGGTTTGCCGTCCTTGGTGAAGGAGTAGATCGCGAAACGCTCCGTCTTTTCGCCGCCCATGCCGGGCGAGCCCATCGGCATGCCCGCCAGCGCGATGCCCGTCACGGCCGGCCGCTCCGTCAGCATCTTGTTGATCACGTCGACCGGCACGAAGCCGTCGACCACATAGTCGCCGATCACCACCGAATGGCAGCCCTGCAACTTCGGAGGAACGCCGAGCCCGGCGCTTACCTGGGCCAGATCGTTGGTCGGCTTGATGTCGACCTTGAAGCCGTTCTTTTCGAGATAGGCCGCATAGGTCTCGCAGCAGCTGCAGCTTGGATTCTTGTACATCACGGCCTGAATCGGCGCCGCGAGGACCGGCATCGGAAACGCCGTCAACACGGCAAGGGCTGCGAGGCGAACAGTGATTTTCATGGTGGTCTCCTGATTGAATGGTCGAACTTAAGCGCGCGGAGGACGGCCGCCGGGGCCGGACGCATGGTGGTCCGTAACCCGGCAACGCACGGCACGCCCGCGGTCCGCCAGGAGAACGCTCCTGCGCGCGAGATGGCCGTTGGTTTGAAATGCGCATTCGATCCTTCCGCGATCGTCGATGGGTAACGAGACGCGTCGGCCGGCGATTGCCGAAGAACACCCCGAAGAGATATCCCCGCGCGCCGGGGCGCGCGCGAACGCGATCAGACGCAGGCGCCAACCGTCAAAACGATTGCCGCTGCGTCAGACCAGATCGATGGATCGAGGAGGAAAAGGATCGGGGGGAGACGTGCTTCCCACCAGCAAAGCTATCTTGGCGGGGAAGAGCTTGCCGCTGTCCTGGAAGATTGTCGGCCCAACCTGAGGAACCGCGATGAAGACTGGCGCGACACAGGCTACCGTGCACACCATCGGCTTGCTTTTGCCGAAGTCTCCTCCGCCACAATTGTGACAATTATCATGGCCGTTGACGCTCATTCCGTATGAGGTCGCCATTTTCACCGCCATTTCGTTGGCCTGAACGACGGATGCGCTCAAACCGACAGTCACGAAGACCGTCAGTATCAATGCAAAAGCCTGTCGCAGCGACCAGTTCGTCATGGCGTATACATCATGCAGCCCAATATGTTCGAAAGCAAGTCAAGCCTTAGACTTGCGACCTTATGACGTTGAACGTCGATATCCGGTAGTCGTTCCACGACAGACGTTGGGACTCTCTCGTCGCTAATCATTCTCGCGCCCCAATGGCCGAACAGAACGGCAGGAACAGATCGTCTTGTAGGCCTCGCCGAGCGCAGTTCCCCGGCATTCGTCACCACAGAGACATTCCAAAGCGCAAAGGAGGTGATCGGCGGTGGCAAGCTTGCCGGTATCCTGCGCCAGCTTGAAGGCTGCCAGGATCTGCCGCTCCAGGGATATGCCGCGTTGGTTCATTCCACCTGATTTCCGAGCACAGCAAATTGCTAGACCTTCCAGCTACTGGAAGGTCAAGCGCAATTTAGCCAGAGCCGCCGCACCCGTCGGACAGATTCCAGACCTCGACGATCTGCTCGCCGGTGAAGCCACGCTCCGTGATCAGGAACTTGGCCAGGCCGCCATACATCTTCCAGCGCCAGCACGGGCAGCAGCAGGGGCCTTTCTCTTCCGAGTGGTCCATGGCGTATTGATAGGCGCGCTGCTGATCCGGCGAGAGCGCCAGATCGTAATGGGACATTGCCTTCTGCGCGACGCCGGCGGCGATGTCGTATGGGTCGGGCGGAATTTCCGGTATGGCAGCGTATTTGGTCAGCCCCTGTACCTGCTCGGCATAGCGCTTGCGTTCCATCTCGGAACAGCATGAGCCGCGCAGCCGCGCTGTGACCGGCATCTTGGCTATCGAGTCCGCGAACTTGGGCGAGCATGTGCTGTTGCCGTTCTTGCTCAGGTAGTCGAAGCGCTCGTCCAGGGTCTTCATCTCGGCGGCGCCGACGGGCATGCCTGCGCCGAACAGCAGCGTGAGACTCCCGGCGCCGATGGAGAAAGTGCGGCGGGAAATAGTCGGTCTGGCGGATCGTTTTGCCATGGTGCACCTTTCAGCCGATCTGCGTGAAAATGGGAAACCGGTCGAGCAGCCAGAACGAGAAGGCCGACATCCGTCCGGTGATCATCGCGGCACCCATGGCCACCATAATCCCGCCGGCGGCGATTTGCAGCATCGAGCCCGCGCGCCGCATCGCCTTCAGCCGCCGCGTCAGGCTGTCGGTGAACAGGGCCGCAAGCAGGAACGGGACGCCAAGGCCGAGCGAATAGATGGCAAGCAGGGCTACGCCGTCGGCCACGGTTGCCGACGTGGCGCCAAC
Source organism: Mesorhizobium loti (assembly GCF_001510895.1). Classification (GTDB taxonomy): domain Bacteria; phylum Pseudomonadota; class Alphaproteobacteria; order Rhizobiales; family Rhizobiaceae; genus Mesorhizobium; species Mesorhizobium loti_A. The sequence goes on from NZ_LPWA01000033.1 coordinate 2,694, forward strand.
CGTCAGGATAGCGCCGAGGATCGGACCGATGCAGGGTGTCCAGCCGAAGGCGAAGGCAAGGCCC
>NZ_LPWA01000034.1 GCF_001510895.1 Mesorhizobium loti
TCAAAAGGAATCTTCCGGTGGGGCGTTCTACGCCGGGCGAGGCGTCACTAAAACGCCGACGATTTCGCATGCCAAAGGCATCTTCTTCTGGGATACCGACGGCAAGCGCTATCTCGACGGGTCGTCCGGCGCAGTCGCCGCCAACATCGGCCATGGCAACGAGCGCATAGGCGACGCCATGATCGAACAAGCGAAACGCTTTAGCTATGTCGTCCGTACGGCGTTCACCAGCGAGGCGACCGAAACGCTATCCAGGATGGTCGCGGAGCTTGCGGGCCCGGGATTTGACCAGACCTTTCTTGTCTCCGGCGGTTCGGAGGCCATCGAAGCGACCCTCAAACTGGCTCGTCAATACGCCGTGGTCACGGGCAAACCGAAGCGCTCGAAGATTCTCGCGCGCATGCCGGGCTATCATGGTTCGACGCTTGGGGCCGCTGCGATCACCGGGGATCCGGATCGGGACCAGATGTTCGGCCCGATTATGCGGATAATGCCCAAGGTTCCGGCACCATTGAGCTATCGCGTCCCCGAGGGCCACGACCTCGACTCCTATGGCGACTACTGCGCGAACGAGCTCGAAAGGCAGATTCTCGCTGAAGGTGAGGACACGGTACTCGCTTTCGTCATGGAGCCGGTCGGCGGTGTTGCGACCGGCGCATTGGTCGCGCCGAACAGTTACTATTCCAAGGTCCGGAAGATTTGCGACCGCTACGGCGTTCTGCTGATCTTCGATGAGGTGATGTGTGGTGCCGGCCGAACTGGAACCTTCCTGGCCGCCCATCACTGGCCGGACGCCCTGCCTGATCTCGTCGCCTGCGCGAAGGGCTTGAGCGCCGGATACACGCCACTCGGCGCCATGATTGCCCCTAACAGGATCGTCGACAAGGTCGTCGAATCTGGTGGCTTTTTGCATGGCCACACCTATTCCGGTAATCCCCTTTCGTCAGCGATCGGAGTTGCTGTTCTCACTGAGTTGGTGAACCAGAATCTGATGGAAAATGCCCAGCGCATGGGCGTCATCCTTCGGCAAAAGCTAAACGCATTGAAGGACCGAAGCACAACTATCGGCGACGTGCGCGGCATGGGACTTTTGAACGCAGTAGAGATCGTCGAGGACAAAGCCACTAAGGCGATTTTCGCCTCCTCCAGGCAGGCCTCTTACCGCGTCTCCGAAATCGCCCGCGATCTTGGCCTCCATATCTATTCCCGCCGCGCGGCGAGCGGAAAGTTCGGGGAATGGTTTATGGCCGCCCCCCCGCTCATAATCAGTGAACCGGAAATCGGTCTCTTCATGGAGCTTCTCAAAGAGACGTTCCGTATCTTTGAGCGCGCGGTCCGATGACGTCCGTGGTGTGCGGTGCCCCGTAATCCCGAAGTTGTGCGACAGTTAACTAATGAAGGAGCCAAACATGTGCGGCCTCTGCGGATGGATTGATTTCGATCGTGACCTAGGAGCTCCCGACGCTCGAAGGGAACTTGCCCACATGACGGCCACCATGGCTTACCGCGGTCCGGACGACGAGGGGACCTGGGTTGACGGGCCCGCGGCGCTGGGACACCGTCGGCTGGCGATCATTGACATCCAGGGCGGTCGCCAGCCGATGACGCTAGAGGAGGACGGCCGACCCGCGCTCGTGCTCGTCTACACGGGGGAAACTTACAACTATCGCGAGCTACGTCAACGGCTCGCCGCCCTGGGCCATCAGTTCGACACGAGCAGTGACACCGAGGTGGTGCTGCACGCCCACCGCGAGTGGGGCCATCGCGATCCCCGTACTGCTGTGAGCGAACTCAACGGAATGTTCGCTTACGCACTCTGGGACACCGTTAGGCGCGAACTGTTTCTCATACGTGACCGGCTCGGTATCAAGCCGCTTTACTACTACCCCACCGAGCATGGCGTGTTATTCGGCTCCGAGCCAAAGGCGATCCTCGCCAATAGTCTCGCGGAACGGGTTATGGACGCCGAGGGGCTTCGTCGCAGCCTGTGCTACTTCGCCGACCCGTACAATGCCGTGTTCCGCGGTATGCGTGAGGTGCGGCCAGGCCACATCGTGCGCGTGGCCCGCGAAGGCATCCAGGAGATGAGCTATTGGCAGCTCACCGACAGCGGGCATACCGACGACGTGCCTACGACCGTCCGGCGAGTCCGAGAGCTGCTTGAGGACATTATTCAGCGACAGCTCGTCGCCGATGTGCCGCTGTGCACGCTCCTGTCGGGCGGGCTTGATTCCTCGGCCGTGACCGCACTAGCCGCGCGCTTCACCGACAAACGTATCCGCTCCTTCGCCCTCGACTTCGTCGGCTATTCCGACAACTTTACCCCCGGCCCGGGGCGCGGCACACCCGACGGGCCGTACGTCCGGGATGTCGCGAAGTTCGTTGATACCGACCACGCCGACATCACATTGTCCGCAGACGAACTAATGAACCCAACCGTGCAGGCTGCCACGCTCAACGCCCGCGATCTGCCATTGACCATGGGCGACCTTGATAGCTCACTCTACCTTCTGTTCCGGGCGATCAAACAACACTCGACGGTGGCCCTGTCAGGGGAGGCGGCCGACGAGCTTTTTGGCGGCTACAGGTTCTTCACCGATCCCGCGCGCGTTCAGGCCGACACATTT
>NZ_LPWA01000035.1 GCF_001510895.1 Mesorhizobium loti
CGCCAGAAAGCTGCTCGTCATTCTCAATGCAAAAGCACGCGATGCGCGAAGCGAGTTCGCAAATGCAACTTGACACCTCAGATAGTCGCTCATTGCCCTGCCGGGCATTTCTCCCCGTATAGTGACGGGGAGAAAGATGCTCTCGCCGCCGCTTTCGCCAATTTGCCAGCGTCGCGCGAAGATCTGAGACGCCCGATCAAGCCTTGCCGGGAACGGTCCTGATCACCGTGCCCCACGGGTCTTCCCGTGTCGACTCGGCCTTCACATTGTCCGAGCGCATCTCGACCCAGGCGAGGCCAGAGCGAGAGGGGTCGCGGCGGCCGGCGCCGGCGCTATGCCAGGCATTGGCGCCGATATGGTGATGGTAGTGGCCCGACGACAGGAACACCGCCTGGCCGCCATATTTGGCCACCGTATCGAAGCCGAATTCGTCATGCCACCAAGCCTCGGCATCCTCCGGACGACCGACGCGCAGATGGACATGGCCGACGATGGTGTTCTCCGGCGCGCCGTGCCAGCCGGCGTCGCCCGTCGGCACGCTGGCCACAACGGCGGGCAGGTTCAATCGCTCGGTCGCCATGGCTATTTTGTCGCCATTCCATTTCCAATCCTGCGGACGACGGTCGGCATAGATCTCGATGCCGTTGCCCTCTGGGTCAGTCAGATAAAGCGCCTCGCTGACCAGATGATCCGACGCGCCTTCGATGCCGATCCTGTTGGTGGCGGCATGGTTGATCCAGCGGCCGAGATCGGCGCGCGACGGCAAAAGGAAAGCCGTATGGAACAGGCCGGCGCTGCGCGGATCGTCAGGCTTGGCCGAGGGGTCCTGCTCCAGCACCATCAGCGGACGGTTGGCGGCGCCGAGCGTGATCGCGCCATCGGCGCGGCTCAGTTCCTGCAGGCCCACGACGGCACGGTAATAGGCGGCAAGGCTTTCGGCGTCGCGCGCCTTCAATCCGACACGCGAAACGCTGACCGGCGTAGTCGCGGCAAAAGGCAGTTCGCTCATCAAACTCTCCGTTCGGGACGCCGACCTCGCCAGAGAGCGGTCGCGCCAGCTTTTATTAGTCGTTCCTGTTTCTTCCTCAGATCGTCGATTGTGATCGTTCACACAAGATGGAAAGAATCGAACACGTTGTTCACATTTGTGATCTGCTGCATCCCATTGGCATGGTTGCATGAGACAAGGCCGCTCGCTACATCCGCGCCATGAAAGTCAAGGACGCAGATATTCTCATTGTGCCGGGCTACACCAATTCCGGCCCCGAGCACTGGCAGACCCGCTGGCAGTCGAAGCTATCGACGGCGCGCAGGGTGGAGCAGGCAGAGTGGTCGAAGCCGGTGCGTGGGGACTGGACGGCAAGCGTGGCGAAGGCCGTCAACGAGGCCGAGCGGCCCGTCGTGATCGTCGCGCATTCGCTGGGCGTGGCGGCGGCGGTGCAGGCCATTCCGCAATTCGAGAAGCCGATCGCCGGAGCCTTTTTCGTGGCGCCGCCCGACGTCGCCAACCCGGAGATCAGGCCCAGGCATCTGATGACCTTCGGCCCCTATGCGCGCGAGCCCCTGCCCTTTCCGTCGATCGTGATCGCCAGCCGTAACGATCCGTTCTGCGCTTTCGACGTCGCCGAGGACATCGCCGCCGCCTGGGGGTCGCTGTTCATCGACGCCGGCGAGGCCGGCCATCTTAATGCGGATTCAGGCTTCGGCCCCTGGCCTGAGGCTCTATGACCTTCGCCAAGTTCCTGACGGAACTGAAAGAACCCTGAAACTGGCCAGTGCTGCGCCTCAGGCGCCGATGGAATCCCGCATGCTTTTCAACAGCGTCTTGGCGCCGAGCGAGATCAGCGTGTGGTCCGAGCCCATGGCGAGCAGCCGATAGCCCATCGACACGACGCGCCCGGCAACGGCCGGCTCGATGACGTAGATCGCGGCATGCTTGCCGGCCTTGCGCGTCCGTTCTGCGATCGAGGCGACCGTCTCCATCATGCTTTCCAGCGTCGAATTGACGGTGGTGCCGTTCGACCAGGCGATCGAGAAATCCGACGGGCCGACAAAGATGCCGTCGATGCCGGGTGTGTCGAGGATGCCGTCGAGGGCCTCGAAGGCCGCTCGCGTCTCGACCATGGCAAAGGCCATGGTACGCTGGTTCGAGTCGCGCAGCCATTCGGCATGGTCGCCCTTGCCGTGGCGCGGGAAGGCATAGGTCGGGCCCCAGGAACGCTCGCCCATCGGCGGATATTTCATCGCGGCGGCGAACTGCCTGGCATCGGCGACGGAATTCACCATCGGCGCAATCACCGCCTCGGCGCCGAAATCGAGCGCGCGGCTCGCCATGTCGAAGCGGCCAACCGGAACGCGCACCAGCGCCGGCTTGTTGGCGGCCAGCACCGGCACCAGGCCGCGCAGCACGCTGTCCTCATGATGGCCGCCATGCTGCATGTCGAGGGTGACGGCATCAAAACCCTGCTTGGCGATGATTTCGACCGTCAGCGCGTCCGGCACGCCGGACCAGGCGGTGAACAGCGTTTCGTCGGCAGCCAGGCGGGATTTGAGCGACATCGGAACTTTCCTTGTTAACAATCCGTAGTTTCAGCCGGAAACGGCGGCAAGGCAAAGAAAAACCGCCCGGTTAAGTCGGGCGGTCGATTGGTCCAGCTAGAGCATGATGCCGAAAAGTGTGAAGCGGTTTTCGGACGACATCATGCTCATAAAGACTTAGGCGTTCTTGATCTGCTCGATCGCCTGCGCCATCAGCTCGTCCATGGTGCGGCGGATCTGATGATCCGACTGGTTGACGCCGGCCGCGTCGAAATCCTTGCGGATCTTGCGGAAGACGTCGTGATCGCCGGCTTCCTCGATATCCGAGACGACCACTTGCTTGGCGTAGGCCTCGGCATCGGCGCCGGTTTTGCCAAGCTTTTCGGCGGCCCAGAGGCCGAGCGCCCGGTTGCGGCGCGCCGAGGCCTTGAAGCGAAGCTCTTCGTCGAAGACGAATTTGCGCTCGAAGCCCTCTTCGCGGTCTTTCATGCTGCTCATGACGTCCCTCCGGTCAATCCGATTCGCTTGGCGATGAATATGTGTACTGGCCAAGCACAAACCAAAAGGTCGCGGGCCGGTCAATATGCTTGATCGTATGCTGCGCTGCGGCATTTCGGTCCCGAAACCGGTTGATCGGCAGGATTTGCCGATTGAGCAAACATTACGATTGCTATAGACACCGGCATTGAACGCTACCGTCGCCACAACTAATTTAGGCAGACGGACAGGAACTGGTCGCTTGCCGCCTGCCCGCCAATCCAGAGAAAAAATCAGATGAAAAATCGCCGCCGCATTTACGAAGGCAAGGCCAAGATCCTCTATGAAGGACCTGAGCCGGGAACGCTGATTCAATTCTTCAAGGACGACGCCACCGCCTTCAACAAGAAAAAGCACGAGGTGGTCGACGGCAAGGGCGTGCTCAACAACCGCATTTCCGAGCACATCTTCAACCACCTCAATCGGATGGGCATCCCGACCCATTTCATCCGCCGGCTCAATATGCGTGAGCAGCTGATCAAGGAAGTCGAGATCATCCCGCTCGAAGTGGTGGTGCGCAACGTCGCCGCCGGCTCGCTGGCGAAGCGCCTCGGCATCGAGGAAGGCACGGTGCTGCCGCGCTCGATCATCGAATTCTATTACAAGGCCGATGCGCTGGACGACCCGATGGTGTCGGAAGAGCACATTACCGCCTTCGGCTGGGCAAGCCCGCAGGAAATCGACGACATCATGGCTTTGGCCATCCGCGTCAACGACTTCCTCTCCGGCCTGTTCCTCGGCGTCGGCATTCAGCTTGTCGACTTCAAGATCGAATGCGGCCGCCTGTTCGAGGGCGACATGATGCGCATTGTCGTCGCCGACGAGATCTCGCCGGATTCCTGCCGGCTGTGGGATGTCGCCACGCAGGACAAGCTCGACAAGGACCGTTTCCGCCGCGACATGGGCGGGCTGGTCGAGGCTTACCAGGAAGTCGCCCGCCGGCTCGGCATCATGAACGAGAACGAGCCGCCGCGCCCGACCGGTCCGGTGCTCGTCGCCTCCTCCGAGCCGTCGAAGGGCACGAAACACTGATTACAAGCGGCCTGCCGGCAAGGCAGGTCCGCCGCCGCATTGCCGATCATCCAGGAGTATCGATGAAAGCCCGCATCACTGTCACCCTCAAGAACGGCGTTCTCGACCCGCAGGGCAAGGCGATCGAGCACGCCCTCTCAGGTCTGGGCTTCGACGGCGTCGGCCAGGTGCGTCAGGGCAAAGTGTTCGACATCGAGCTCACCGGAACCGACAAGGCCAAGGCCGAAGCCGACCTCAAGGCCATGTGCGACAAGCTTCTGGCCAACACGGTGATTGAGAACTATAGTGTGGCCATAACCTGAGGTTGCACCCGGAGAGGCTTATGGAGGAAGTCACAAGCGAGCAGATTTACGGGCTTTTGAAGCGCGTAGACCAGCAGCTTGGTGAGCTTTCCAAGGACTTTTCGGAAGTCAAATCCGAACTTGGCTCGATCCGCGGGCACATAATTGCAACCGAGCATGATTTGAAGAATATCTATCGTGTGATGACTCGCCAGAACGCGAGCCTTGAGCGCATAGAACGACGCCTTGTCTCTAACCAATCCGCTGAAGCCCAAAGGCCTTAGATCTGCCATGAAATCAGCCGTCGTCCTCCTGCCTGGCCTCAATCGCGACCGCGACATGATCGCGGCGCTGACCAAGATTTCCGGACAGGCGCCGGCGACCGTCTGGCAGACCGACACGGAAATCCCCGATGTCGATTTGATCGCTGTCCCCGGCGGCTTCTCCTTCGGCGACTATCTGCGTTGCGGTGCAATCGCGGCGCGCATGCCCGTCATGCGGGCGGTCGCGGAAAAGGCCGCCAAGGGCGTGATGGTCATCGGCGTCTGCAACGGCTTCCAGATCCTGGTCGAAGCTGGGCTGCTGCCCGGCGCCCTGATGCGCAATTCATCGCTCAAATTCGTCTGCCGGCATGTGAAGCTGGAAATCGCCAACGCCAACACCATGTTCACCCGTCGCTATCAGCCGGGACAGATCATCCGCTCGCCGGTCGCGCATCATGACGGCAACTATTTCGCCGACGCCGAGACGCTTGCGCGCCTCGAAGGCGAAGGCCAGGTGGTGTTCCGCTATGCCGAGGGCACCAATCCCAACGGCTCGATCAACGACATTGCCGGCATTGTCAGCGAGAAGGGCAATGTACTCGGCCTGATGCCGCATCCGGAGAACCTCATCGAGGCAGCGCATGGCGGCAGCGACGGCCGGGCGCTGTTCGAAGGCGCGCTCGGCATCGCCGCTTGATCCTTTTCAGACAATTCCTTCAGAACAATTCCTTCAGACCAACCGGGGCGGCCTGACCATGAGACTGACGATTGCTCGCCTTGCTCTCCTGGCCGCCGCCAGCCTCGCGCTCGCCTCTTGCCAGTCCGGCTCGAAGACCGCGCCCGCGCCGTCTGGCAAGAGCGCCTCGCTGCTTGCCATGGAGCAGGTCGCGATTGCCGCGCATAAATGCTGGATCGCCAGCAAGGACCCGGCCTTCAAAGCCTACCAGATGGCCAATGAGCTCAATTCCTACAGCGGCACGCCGCGCTTCCTGCTGGTGCCAGCTAAGCATTATGGCGGCAAGCCGCTGCTGGTCGTGCAGGCGCAGGGCAGTTCCAGCAAGGTCGATGTGTTCGGCCCGCTGATGGCCGAACCGCTCGGCGCGCGCATCGGCTCCGACATTGCCCGCTGGCAGGCCGGCAATCCGTCCTGCGCCGCTGCCGCGTGAACTCGGCATGGGCCGGTTCCTGCAGATCGCGGGATTGGTCATCGGCGTCACAGCGCTTGTCCTGCAATTCGCCGCCACCCTACCGTGGGCGATGGCGGCCGGCCGCAGCCTGCTGGGCTCGATCATCTTCTATTTCAGCTTCTTTACCGTTCTGACCAACGTCGCCGCTGTGATGGTCCACGCTTCCTTGGTCTCTCCCGCCGGTTATGCCTGGTTTCCGGCCTTTGCCCGACCGCGCGTGCGAGCGGGCGTCGCGGTCGCCATAACCCTGGTCTTCATCATCTACCGGACGGTCCTGGCGCAGCTGTGGCAGCCGCAGGGCCTGTTCCTGTTCTCCGATATCCTGCTCCACTACGTGGCACCGCCGATTTTCGTGCTGTGGTGGCTGATAGCTGGAGCTGACGGCAGCACGCGCTGGCGCGACATTTCCTGGTGGATGATCTATCCGCTGGCCTATCTCGCCTATGCGCTGATACGGGCGCCATTCGCCGGCGAAGTGCCCTACCCCTTCCTCGACGTGGCCAAGAACGGTGCGATCAGCGTCGCCATATGGTCGCTGGGCCTCACCGTCCTGTTTGCCGGATTGGGCGTCATCGCCGTGCTTGCCGATCACGGCGTCGCGCAGCTGCGGAAAACCCGGTAGCGGTCACTCCCAGAACGGCCTGATGCCTTCGTGGTGAGCGTCGCAGCGCGAGATACCGATATCCTTGAGTTGCTCGTCGGTCATCTCCAGCAGCGCAAGGCGCCCGCGACGGCGCTCCAGCATCCGCCCGATCTGCCCTGTGATGGAACGAAGCACAAGCGCCAGCCGGCCGATGAAGCCGCGCCGAACCGACGAATGGCCATACAATTCAGCGCCGTCGCGATGGAATGCATCAATTGTATTCATGTCTCGTTCTGCCAAACTGATGAATTGTACCCGTGCCACCCGCGATGTCATATCGATTGACTCATCGCGCGGTGCAATATAGAAAATTGTCACCATGACAAATTGGCTCCCCGATCTCTCTTCTGGCTCAGGCCCCCTGTATCAGCGTCTTGCTGACAGCATTGAGTCAGATATCGACAAGGGCGTCATCGATGCCGGTACAAAACTGCCGCCGCAGCGCGACCTCGCCTATGACATCGGCACGACCGTCGGCACGGTCGGTCGCGCCTATCAGCTGTTGCGCGAACGTGGCTGGTGAGCGGCGAGGTTGGACGCGGCACCTATGTGCTCGCGCAGCGCTCCGAGAGCCCAAAGCCCGACTTGGAGCCCGCCGCGCTTGGCACCCGCCTCATCGATGCCCCGGCGGGCAAGCTGCGCTTTGACAGCACCGCCGCGCCCGATGTCGGCCAGGGTGCGGTCATTGCCGAACTGCTGGCGCGGACGGCGCAGGAGCATCCGCACGACATATCGAGCTACACTAGGGATTTTCCCGAACGCTGGTTCGAGGCCGGCAGCCGCTGGCTGGCGCGCAACTCCTTCCGGCCCTCGCCCGATTCAATCGTGCCGACGCTTGGCACCCATGCCGCCGTGATGGCGGCGATCGCCGCGCTCACCATGCCCGGCGACTATGTCGTCTTCGAGCACCTTACCTATTCGCAGATCTCCCGAAGCGCCGGACTGATCGGGCGTCGCACGGCGCTGGTTTCGGCGGACGACGAGGGTCTCGATCCCGACGATTTCGAGCGCGTCTGCGCGCAGAAACACCCGAAGATGATGTTCGTGATGCCGACGGCGAAGAACCCGACGCTGGTGACGCTCTCGGCGGAACGGCGCCTCGCGATCGCGCGCATCGCGCGTGAATACAATGTCGCGGTGATCGAGGACGACCTCTATGGCGAATTGACCGACGATCTGACGCCGCTGCTTGCCGAATATGCGCCGGAGCGCACGATCGTTGCCGGCGGCTTGTCGAAATCGGTCGCGGCCGGTGTGCGTGGTGGCTGGCTGTCCTGCCCGCCTGCCTACCGCCACCGCATCCGCGTCGCCCACAAGATGATGACCGGCGGCCTGCCTTTCCTGCTGGCGGAGGTCGGAACGAGGCTGGTGATGTCAGGCCAGGCCGGCGAGATCCGCACGCGCTGTATTGCTGAAATCCAGGCGCGTCTCCATGTTGTGCGCGAGACGCTGGCGGGTTTCGACTTCAAGACAAGGGACAATGTGCCCTTTGTCTGGCTGACCTTGCCGGATCCATGGCTGTCGGGCACCTTCAAGAATGCCTGCCTGGCGCAGGGCGTCTTGATCGACGACGAGGACGAGTTCAAGGCTGGTCGTTCCGAGCAGGTCTTCCACAGCGTCCGCTTCGGCGTGTCGCAACCCCGGCAGAGCCGGGATGTCGCCGGCGGCGTCGCGGTCATCCGCCGCCTGCTCGACGAAGGCCGCGCCGGCTACGACAGTTTTTCCTGAACGCCCCGGCGCTGCCGGTTCGAGCATTCGCCGACGCAGCGGTTTTCCGGCGTTTTTCGTCATCCGGTGGGGTGTATCGCGCGAAAGCTTGCGATAAGAGGAGACTCGAAAAATCCCCTCTCCCACGGATACCAATCGCCGCTCATGACCATTTCCAATTCCGTGCCGATCACCCCCGAGCTCGTCGCCGCGCATGGGCTGAAGCCTGACGAATACCAGCGCATCCTCGACCTGGTCGGCCGCGAGCCGAGCTTCACCGAGCTCGGCATCTTCTCGGCGATGTGGAACGAGCACTGCTCCTACAAGTCATCGAAGAAATGGCTGCGCACGCTGCCGACCAGCGGCCCGCGGGTGATCCAGGGACCGGGCGAGAACGCAGGCGTGGTCGATATCGGCGACGGTGACTGCGTCGTCTTCAAGATGGAGAGCCACAACCACCCATCCTACATCGAACCCTATCAGGGAGCAGCGACCGGCGTCGGCGGCATCCTGCGCGATGTCTTCACCATGGGCGCGCGGCCGGTTGCGGCGATGAACGCGTTGCGCTTCGGCGCGCCAGACCATCCCAAGACCCGGCATCTGGTCGCCGGCGTGGTTTCGGGCGTCGGCGGCTACGGCAATTCCTTCGGCGTGCCGACGGTTGGCGGCGAGGTGAATTTCGACCCGCGCTACAACGGCAACATCCTGGTCAACGCCTTTGCTGCGGGCCTCGCCAAAACCAACGCCATCTTCCTGTCGCAGGCCAAGGGCGTCGGCCTGCCGGTCGTCTATCTCGGCGCCAAGACCGGACGCGACGGCGTCGGCGGCGCCACCATGGCCTCGGCCGAATTCGACGACAAGATCGAGGAGAAGCGGCCGACCGTCCAGGTCGGCGATCCCTTCACCGAAAAATGCCTGCTGGAAGCCTGCCTCGAGCTGATGGCATCGGGCGCGGTCATCGCCATCCAGGACATGGGTGCGGCCGGCCTCACCTGCTCGGCGGTCGAAATGGGCGCCAAGGGCGATCTCGGCATCGAGCTCGACCTCGACAAGGTGCCGGTGCGCGAGGAGCGCATGAGCGCCTATGAGATGATGCTGTCGGAGAGCCAGGAGCGCATGCTGATGGTGCTGCGCCCCGAGAAGGAAGAGGAGGCCGAGGCGATCTTCCGCAAATGGGGCCTCGACTTCGCCATCGTCGGCAAGACCACCGACGACCTGCGCTTCCGCGTGCTGCACCAGGGCGACGAGGTTGCAAACCTGCCGATCAAGGAACTGGGCGACCAGGCGCCGGAATATGACCGCCCGTGGGTCGAGGCGAAGAAGCCCGCGGCGCTCGCCACAAGCGATGCCCCCAAGGCCGATGTCGCGGACGCGCTGCTGAAAATGCTTGGCGGACCGGACCTCTCCTCGCGCCGTTGGGTGTGGGAGCAGTACGACACGCTGATCCAGGGCAATTCGCTGCAGCTTCCGGGCGGCGATGCCGGCGTGGTGCGCGTCGACGGCCATCCGACCAAGGCGCTCGCCTTCTCCTCCGACGTCACGCCGCGCTATTGCGAGGCCGACCCTTACGAAGGCGGCAAGCAGGCTGTGGCCGAATGCTGGCGTAACCTGACGGCGACAGGCGCCCTGCCGCTCGCCGCCACCGACAACCTCAATTTCGGCAATCCGGAGCGGCCGGAGATCATGGGCCAGTTCGTCGGGGCAATTAAGGGCATCGGCGATGCCTGCCGCGCGCTCGGCTTCCCGATCGTCTCCGGCAATGTCTCGCTCTACAACGAGACCAACGGCCGCGGCATCCTGCCGACGCCGACCATCGGCGGCATCGGGCTGATCGCGGACTGGTCGAAGATGGCCCGCATCGGCTTTGCCGCCGAGGGCCAGATGATCGTGCTGGTCGGCGCGCCGCCGACATGGGGCAGCCATCTCGGCCAGTCCGTTTATATGCGCGACATCCACGGCCGCGCCGACGGCCCCCCGCCGCCCGTCGACCTCGAACACGAAAAGCGCGTCGGCGACCATGTTCGCGCGCTGATCGCTTCCGGCATCGTCACCGCCGCGCATGACGTCTCGGATGGCGGCCTCGCCGTGGCGCTGGCCGAGATGGCGATGGCGTCCGGCATCGGCGTCGCCATTCCGGGCCTCACCGGCACCGATCCGATCCCGGTCTGGTTCGGCGAGGACCAGGGCCGCTACCTGCTGACGCTGTCGATCGACCCGCAAAGCGGCGAATGGGATAGAATCCGCGAGGAACAGGGCAAGCTCGGCATCTTCGCGCCGTGGATCGGCACGACGGGCGGCAATACGCTGAAGCTCGGCGAGGCGCGCGCGATCCCGGTCAGCGAATTGACCGCCGCCCATGAGGGCTGGTTCCCGCGCTTCATGGATCAGGCCATTTGACCAGATTGGCGGTCCGGGCGCTGCTTGCAGCCGTCTTCTGGCCGTCACTGTTCTTTTTCTGGTTTCTCGGCCCGTTCGTCTTTCTCTTGCTGTCGACGACCTCGAGCGAGGTTTGTCCGCGGCTCGAAACGCGGGGCGAGTTCCTTGCAGCGGCCAACGCAACACTCCCGATGCTGGCCGTTCAGAGCCTCGTCTATGCGGTTCCGATTCTGTGCCTGGTCCTTTGGGAGCGCCTTTTGCCGGAGCCGGCGCGGGCAAGGCATATCGTCACCTGCATCAAGCTCTTTGCCGTTACGATCGTCACCGGAGCGCTTTGGTCCTATGGCTCCTCGCTTATGGGCGATGGCTATGGCCAGCCGTTTTTCTCCCCGATGTGGCAATGGACCAGTTACTTGCCCATGGTCGGTATCGCGATCAACATCCCGCTCTATGTGTTGACCTTCAGCCTCGGTCGCGCCTACTCGACGCGTGAGGACGTGCCCGCCGCCGACGCGGCTCATCCGGATCAGAACATGCCATGAGCGCTCGGTGATGGAACCGCTTCAATCGAGGCTGGAAAGGCTCTAGGCTTATCACCGACTCTCATCGCACGGGCTGCACTGCTCGCCCGCTCGAAAACAGGATTTTTGTCATGGCAATGGACGCCCGCGACATCGAACGGTTGATCAAGGAAGGCATTCCGGACGCCAAGGTGACGATTCGCGATCTGGCCGGCGACGGCGACCACTACGCGGCCGAGGTGGTGGCTGAAAGCTTCCGCGGCAAAAGCCGGGTCCAGCAGCACCAGATGGTCTATGACGCGCTGAAGGGCAATATGGGCGGCGTGCTGCACGCGCTTGCCCTGCAGACCAGCGTTCCCGACTGAGCCCTGCCGCCAACCGGACTTGGCCCAAAATCGCGTTATCCCTTGCGCCATCCGCGTAGCGTCGCGGCTAACGTCTTGTTTCAGCCAACCTATGGGTTTATTTGATGGACATGTTTCGAGCCTGACTCCCACAGGCGTGAAAGGATTGTCCATGACTGGCATCAACGACTACATCGACAATGAAGTGAAGAGCAACGACGTCGTGCTCTTCATGAAAGGCACGCCAGGCTTCCCGCAGTGCGGATTTTCCGGCCAGGTTGTGCAGATCCTCGATTATATCGGGGCCGACTACAAAGGCGTGAACGTGCTCGACTCGGCGGAACTGCGCCAGGGCATCAAAGACTACTCCAACTGGCCTACCATTCCGCAGCTCTACGTGAAGGGCGAGTTCGTCGGCGGTTGCGACATCGTGCGCGAGATGTTCCAGGCCGGCGAGTTGCAGGATTTCCTCGTCGAAAAGGGCGTCAGCGTCAAAGGCGCCGCCTGAGTTGAGTTCGCGCCGGCCGGCAATTTAGCCGGCAGACACGCGACACCCGGGGCCGCCCCCACCTCGGCAATGTAGTTCCCGATTTGGGAACGAGACGAATAAATGCGCCGGTCCACCGGCGCATGTTCGTTTGCAAGATCGGATTTTGCCGTGGACAAGCAGATAGAAGCGTCGCAACGGGCTCTGCCCATTCCGCGCTGGGAATTCATCGCGCTCTGCGCGGCGCTGATGGCGCTCAACTCTCTGGCCATCGACATCATGCTGCCGGCCCTGCAGCAGATTGGCGCCTCGCTAGGCGTCGAGAATGAAAACCACCGCCAGTACGTGATCACCGCCTATATTCTCGGCTTCGGTACCGGACAGCTTTTCTTCGGCCCGATCTCCGATCGTTTCGGCCGCCGCGCGCCGCTGGTCGCCGGCCTCATCATCTATGTCGCGGCGGTTGCCGCCGCCGCTGTCGCGCCCACCTTTGCCATCCTGCTCGCCTGCCGTGTCGTGCAAGGCATCGGCGCCGCGGCGACCCGCGTCATCGCAGTCTCGATCGTGCGCGACACGTTCGAGGGCCGCCGCATGGCCGAGGTGATGTCGCTGATCTTCATGGTGTTCATGGCGATCCCGGTCGTCGCGCCGGGCATCGGCCAGTTCATCATGCTCTTCGCCACCTGGCACTGGATCTTCGCCACCATGCCGTCGGCGCGCTGATCGTCTCGAGCTGGTCGCTGCTGCGCCTGCCGGAGACGCTGCATCCGGAATACCGCCGGCCACTGACGGTTAATGCGGTTGTCGGGGGCTTCCGCATTGTGCTCACCAACCGCATTGCGCTTTGCTATGCCTTTGCCAGCACCTTCATCTTCGGCGCCATGTTTGGCTTCATCAATTCGGCGCAGCAGATCTATCTCGACGTCTTCCATGTCGGCGAGCTGTTCCCGCTGATCTTCGCCGGTGTCGCCGGCGTGCTCGCCCTCTCGAACTTCCTCACGCGCGGCTCGTCGGCAAGATCGGCATGCGCCGCCTGTCGCAAAGCGCGCTGCTTCTCTTCCTCGCCATCAGCCTGATCTGGCTCGTCGTCTCACTGGAGATTCAGATGCCGCTCTGGCTGTTCATTACCTTCTTCGCCTGCGCGATGGTGCCGTTCGGCTGCCTCGGCGCGAATTTCAACGCGCTGGCGATGGAGCCGCTCGGCGAGCTTGCCGGCACGGCGTCCTCCATCCTCGGCTTCATGCAGACCTTTCTCGGCGGCATCCTCGGCACGCTGATCGGCCAGGCCTATAACGGCACAGTCACGCCATTGGCCGCCGGCTTCTGCAGCGTCTCGGTCGCGGCGCTGCTGATGATCCTGTTTGCCGAACGCGGTCGGCTATTCCAGCCGCACAACCCGCCGGTGTGACGCAAAGAACGTTCGGTCTATTCAGCCCAGAGCTCGCGGCGCAGTTCGTCCCAACTATCTTTGTCCGGCGCGACGAGCAGGCTGCCATCGACATGCGACGGCAGGTAGGCGCCGCCGTCAATCCGCGCGGCATGACCGCCGGCCTCCTGGTGGATCAGCACGCCCGCAAGGTGATCCCAAGGCATCAGCTTGTTGTAGACGACGAAATGCGCGTGGCCGCTCGCCAGCAGCCGGTATTCATGCGCAGCGCAGCGGTAGCCGAACTGTGACAGCGCCTTGGTCTGGTTGCGCGCGAGCCGCGAGCGCTCCGGTTCCTTCAGATACTGCCAGGAGACCGCACCGGTCATTTGCGAGATCGGCACAGGCTTGGCGACCCGCACCTTCTCCAGCGCGCCATGCGCGTGGCGGATATGGCTGCCCGCCCCTTTGGCGCCGATCAGCCAGTCCTTGCCGACCGGATCGTGGATGATTCCGGCGACTGTCTCGCCCTTGACGACGACGCCCAGCATGACGCCGAACAGCGGCACGCCGGAGGCGAAGTTGAAGGTGCCGTCGACCGGATCGATGACGAAGGCAAGCTCGGCATCGCCGAGACCGGCAAGCAGGGCCGGATTGTCGGAGCAGGCCTCCTCGCCGACGATCATCGCCGAGGGGTAACGCTCGCGCAGCCTGGCGGTAATCAGCCTTTCGGCATTGACGTCCGCTTCGGTCACCAGGTCCGCGGCCGAGGTCTTCTGGCGGACATCGCCCTCGCCCAGCCGGCGGAAGCGCGGCATGATTTCGGCCCTGGCTGCATCGGCGAGAAGGTCGGCCAGCCAGTCGATCGCGCGGTCGTCAAATGTCATCGGAAATGTCTTGCCCCGTGGTGAAGCGCGAATCGAGCGCGGCGAAGTCGAACAGTTTTCGGTCAAGCAGGTGCGAGGGCCGCACATTGGTCATGGCGCGGATCATCGTGTCCTTGCGGCCGGGCATGCGCTTTTCGATGTCGTCGAGCATCGCCTTCATCGCATTGCGTTGCAGCCCCTCCTGGCTGCTGCAGAGGTCGCAAGGGATGATCGGAAATTTCATCGCGCCGGCGAACTTCTCGAGATCGGCTTCAGCGCAATAGGCGAGCGGGCGCAGAACCATGACGTCGCCCTCGTCATTGATCAGCTTGGGCGGCATGGCGGCGAGACGGCCGCCGTGGAACAGGTTCATGAAGAAGGTTTCGAGGATATCCTCGCGGTGGTGGCCGAGCACCAATGCCGAGCACCCTTCCTCGCGCGCGATGCGGTAGAGATGGCCGCGCCTCAGCCGTGAGCAGAGCGAGCAATAGGTGCTGCCCTCGGGCAGCTTGTCGGTGACCACCGAATAGGTGTCCTGGTACTCGATGCGGTGCGCAATGCCGTTGGCGCTGAGATAGTCCGGCAGGATGTGTTTTGGAAAATTCGGCTGGCCCTGGTCGAGGTTGCAGGCGAGCAGCTCGACCGGCAGCAGGCCGCGCCATTTGAGGTCGAGCAGCAGGGCAAGCAGGCCATAGGAATCTTTGCCGCCGGAGAGCGCCACCAGCCAGCGCTCACCAGGTTTCACCATGGCGAAGTCCTCGATCGCCTGACGGGTGAGCCTCAAGAGCCGCTTGCGCAGCTTGTTGAACTCGACCGAAGACCGCACGTCGCGAAATAGCGGATGAAACCCGCCCTCCTCCTCGTCGGCGATCGGTTCAAGCGATTTGACGCCAAGTGATTTGGTATCTGGCAGCATGTTCATGGCGCATATGCCCCACGGTCCTCGTTGCCGCCCGGCTTAGCGGACACGGCCGATAAAGAAAAGGCCGCCTCGGGGGCGGCCTTCTTCGATGCAGCTGATTGACTTCGATCAGCGCGAATAGAATTCGACGACCAGGTTCGGCTCCATCTGGACGGCGAACGGAACGTCCGACAGGCCGGGAACGCGGGCGAAGGTGGCGGTCATCTTGTTGTGATCGGCCTCGATGTAGTCCGGCACGTCGCGCTCGGCGAGAGCGACCGATTCCAGCACGATGACCAGCTGCTTCGACTTCTCGCGCACCTCGATGACATCGCCCGGCTTGCAGCGATACGAACCGATATTGGTGCGCTTGCCGTTGACGTTGATATGGCCGTGATTGACGAACTGACGGGCGGCGAAGATGGTTGGCACGAACTTGGCGCGATAGACGATCGCGTCGAGACGCGATTCCAGCAGGCCGATCAGGTTCTCGGAGGTGTCGCCCTTGCGGCGGTTGGCCTCTTCATAGACCTTGCGGAACTGCTTTTCCGACACGTCGCCGTAATGGCCCTTCAGCTTCTGCTTGGCGCGCAGCTGCAAGCCGAAGTCGGAAAGCTTGCCCTTGCGGCGCTGGCCGTGCTGGCCGGGGCCGTATTCACGCTTGTTGACCGGGGACTTCGGGCGGCCCCAGATGTTTTCGCCAAGACGGCGGTCGATCTTGTATTTCGCGGATTCGCGCTTGCTCATCGCATTCCCTTTCAAAACAATATACCCGAAACCCCATGGCTCCGGGCGAAGGAAACGCGCCCTCCTCTGGCCTCCGTTTTCGAGACCTGACAGGGTTTTCCACGCAACGCGACGGAAAACCCACGGGACACGTCAGTTCGAACAAGACCGCCGACTGGCCGGTGAGGTCTTGCCATGCAAAAGAAACCACCGGGCGTCGCCACCCGGTGTTGGTGGGCCTGTTAAACAGAGATTTAACCGCTGTCAAGCTTGTGACTGGCGACGCGACGAGCAACCCGATAACAATTCAGCGTTGCATCCGGTGCCGGCGGGCGCGACGGCATTCGGGCGGGGTGCGATCACTGGACGTAAGCTCGCCCTGACACTTGATGAAGGGACTGGAGCAGAGGAGTCCGAATTCCCATGAAGAAGTTCTTCCTTACCCTGACCGGAGCCGCTGTGTTGGCGGGATCCATGGCGGTCATGACGCCGGAGCCGGCAATGGCAAGGCACTGGCATGGCCATAAGCAGGTCTGCCGCGTCGTGGTGAAGAAAAGAGTAGTCTGGCGGCACGGCCACCGTCACGTCGTCCGCTACAAGGTGCGGCACTGCTGGTGGCGCCGGTAATCGACTAACGACAATCATCAAGACGAAGCCCGCGGCTCATCCCCGCGGGCTTTTTCCATCTCAGGTCCCGATATCGTGGTAGGCGCTCGGCCGCATTGCCTCAATCACCGAGAGAGTTGCCCGCGACGACAGCCTACGATTTCTTGCTGGGCAGGCCCTTGCGCTTGGTTTCGGCGAATTCCTCGAGCTGCTTCTCGCTCATCGATTCATACATGTCGCGCGAAGCGCCCTTGAGCTCGCTTTTCTTGATCTCGCCGCGCTTGGCTGCAAGCGCCGCGCCGGCGGCTTTTTGCTGAGCTTGCGATGTGGCAGGCATGGTGGATTCTCCTTCTCTGCAGGAGAAACGCCGCGCTTCGGCAGCAGTTCCAGCGCTAGCCCTTGGTCCGCGTGATGTCGGGGGTGGCGGCCGGCTTTGGCGATTTTCGTTGGCCGTGCTCGGAAGGCCAGTGTAGGACGGCGGCATGAAATCGCTGACCGATCCCCCACAGGCACTCTCCACCGGTCTATCGAAAATCCGTACCGAGTTCCACGTGCCGGATGGATTTCCGCCGGATGTAATGGCCGCGGCGGAGGCGGCGGCCAGGCGGATGCCCGACCAGCATGCCGATCGCACAGCGATGCCCTTCGTCACGCTCGATCCGGCGAGATCGACCGATCTTGACCAGGCGTTCTCGATCGAGGCGAGCGGCAGCGATCTTCTGCTGCATTATGCCATTGCCGATGTGGCCTGGTTCGTCGAGGACGGCGAGGCGGTAGATCTCGAAGCCTGGACGCGGGGCGAGACGCTTTACTTGCCGGACGGCAAAGCCGGGCTCTACCCGCCGGTGCTTGCCGAGGCCGCGGCGAGCTTGTTGCCCGATGGACCGCGTCCGGCCGTCGTCTTCACGGTTCGGGTCGCGCAGGATGGTGCGGTGAAGTTGGATGGCGCGGAGCGGGCAATCATTCAAAGCCGCGCGAAGCTCGCCTATGACAGCGTGCAAACCTCGGATGTTCCCGCCGGCTTCGCGGAATTGGCCCGGCGCATGGCGGCAAACGAAGAACGTCGCGGCGCTTCGCGCGTCGACCCGCCCGAGCAGGAGGTGGAAAGGCTCGCTGACGGCACATTCCGGCTCTCGTTCAGACCGCTTTTGCAATCCGAGCAGGACAACGCCGCGCTTTCGCTGGCCGCCAACATGGCGATTGCCGACGCCATGCTGGCGCACCGGACCGGCTTGTTCCGGGTGATGTCTGGGCCGGACGCTTCCAAGGTGCAACGGCTGCGCAACGCGGCGCAGGCTCTCGGACTATCCTGGCCGGCCTCCACCAGCTTGCGCGACTATCAGCGCACGCTCGATCCGGCCGATCCGCAACAGGCCGCACTGATGTTGGTAATCCGCCGTGCAGGCAATGGCGCGTCCTACCAACCCTATCAGGAGGGCGTTGTTCCCTGGCATGAGGCGATGGCCGCGACCTATGCCCACGCCACCGCGCCGCTCAGGCGACTGGCCGACCGCTATGTGGTGCGCTGCACGCTGGCAATCGCCAACGGCCAGCCCGTGCCGCAGGCTGTCACCGACGCATTCGCCAGATTGCCGAAGGTGATGGGGCGCGCGGATGCCCGCGCTTCGCAGATCAGCCACGCGGCAGTCGACCTTGCCGAGGCGGTAATGCTGAGGGAACACGCGGGTGAGACGTTCAAGGCTGTCGTGACCGACTTCGTCGATCATGGCGTGCGTGTGCAGCTTGCCGACATGCCTGTCGTTGCCACCATAAAGGTCTCCGGGCTCAGGCAGGGTGACGATCTCAGTCTAAAGCTGGTTTCGGCCGATCCGGATCAACGCAGCGTCGTCTTCGAACCTGCTGCTGCACCAGCTGGCTTCTGAGCTTGTCCTTTCCCAGTCGCCGCCTAGCGCACGGTCAGGCCAAAGCCCTGAATAAGCCGCCTCGTGGCGAAATCCGCCTTGCCGGAGGTGAAGACGGCGATGTCGGGTTCCCCCTCACCCGACGGCTCGCCGACGGGTTCGAGCAGCGACATGGCCCGCCGCGCGATGGCTTCCGCCGGATCGATCCAGTCGACCGGCCAAGGCGCCGTCTTGCGCATACGGTTGGCGAGAAACGGATAATGCGTGCAGGCGAGCACGACGATATCGGTGCGTTGGCCGTCGCGCTCGATGAAGCAGGGCGCGATCTCGGCGCGCACTGCTTCCTCGTCGACAAAGCCCTCGCGCATGTAGATCTCGGCCAGCCGGGCGAGCCTGTCGCTGCCGACTAGGCGCACATGGCATTTCTGCGCCCATTTGCTGATCAGGTCGCGCGTGTACTGGCGCTTGACTGTGCCAGGCGTCGCCAGCACCGACACCAGGCCCGAACGCGTGCGCTCGGCAGCCGGCTTGATCGCGGGCACGGTGCCGACGAAGGGGTGGCCAGGAAATTTCTCGCGCAGCGCGTCAATCACCAGCGTCGAGGCGGTGTTGCAGGCGATCACCGAAATCGCCGGCTGCAGGCGGTCGAGCAATTTGCCGAACAGCGCCAGTATGTGTTCCTTGAGCGCCGGCTCTTCCCAGGCGCCGTAGGGAAACGCCGCGTCGTCGGCCACATAGACGAAGCGCCGGTCCGGCATCAAGACGCGCGCCTCGCGCAGTACGGTGAGCCCGCCGACACCGGAATCGAACATCAGGATCGGGCGTTGGCTTGATCGATCGCTCATTGTGATCCGGCCGCAGGAAGGAGTTGGCCAGTGATTTGGCCAACGGCGCTTCTATCCTGAACGATCATGGTCTTGAAGTGACAAATGCAAGCAGCTTTTGCGCAAGTCAGCTCAAAGCCCACGCTTGCCGAAGCCGGCGGGCCGAGGCCGGCCAAACGGCTGCGGCGCCGGCGACGGGCGCGCGGCTGGCGCCGCACTGCGAGGGGTCGATGCGACCGTGGCCGTCCGATCCGCAATTGTTGGCGGCACCGAACCGTCGAAGTCGAAGACCGATGTCAACTCGTCGATGTCGCTGCCGGCGACAGGCCTTGCCCACAGGATCGTGGCCCAGAGGCCTAACAAGGAGAGACCGAGCAGGTTCAAGCCGCTCGGGGCGCTTTCCGGATTGCCGAAATCGATCACCAGCAGCGTGCCGGCCTGCAGCAAGGCATAGATGGCGGAGAAGACGATGTAGGTCCAAAGGATCCACTTGGCTCCGTTGGCGTCGCGACTGCGGCGCCAGGCGATGTTGCCGCGCAACGCAACGAAGATGAGAGACACAATAAGCGCGGCGCCGGCCAAGCCTTGCCGCGAAGGCCCCGGCATCGAATTGATCAACCCGGCGAAACCGATCGTTACGGCAATGCAGAGCACGATCGCCACTGCCTCCGCCATGAACAGGCCGAATGAATAGAAGAAGAAACGCAGACGGCCAATATTGGACGTGAACATCTGCTACCCCACCGTTTCAATAACGATGGATCAAGACCGCATAATATTCGGTTACTTTGAAGGATCGCAGCTTACAGATTTTAACTTTCTTTGTCCGCCGCCCTCTTCCGCGCGGGCAACCGCCTCGGATCGTCCCCCGGCGAGCCATCGCCGCGCGGCATTGCCGGCGAAAACCGGTCGAGCGAGGAGATGATGCCGCGCAGCACCTTCAACTCCGGTTCGGCGAAGCCGGCCCGCGTCAGCACGGCGCGCAGATTGTCGACCATCTTCGGCTTCTTCTCTTCCGGGCGGAAATAGCCGCGCGCCTCGAGAGCGCCTTCGAGATAGGTGAACAGGCTGTGCAACTGCTCCTTGGTTGCGGGCATAAGCTCCGGTCCGGAGAAGTTGGTCGCTGTCTCGTCGGCGAGGCCCGACTTCATCCATTCATAGGACATCAGAAGCACGGCTTGCGCGATGTTGAGCGAGGAAAAGCCCGGATCGACCGGAAAGGTGACGACCTCGTCGGCGAGGCCGACCTCGTCATTGTAGAGGCCAAAACGCTCGCGGCCGAAGAGAATCCCGGTGCGCAGCCCAGCCTGCCCGTGTGCCCGCAGCGCCCTGCCCGCTTCCACCGGACCACGCACCGGCTTGAAGCCGTCGCGCTCGCGCGCCGTGGTGGCGAAGACGAAGTTGAGGTCGGCGACCGCGGAGGCCAGATCGTCGAACACCTTCGTGGCATCGATGACATGGTCGGCACGGCTGGCAGCCGCGCGCGCCTTCTCGCTCGGCCAGCCGTCGCGCGGATTGACCAGCCGCAGTTCCGAAAGGCCGAAATTCGCCATGGCGCGCGCAACCATGCCGATATTCTCGCCGAGCTGCGGCTCGACGAGGATGATCGCCGGTCCGATGGCGTTGGCGGGGTCTTTTGCGGCTGGCATGGCTCTCCGTAAGCAGGGTTTGCGGCGTTTCGGCGTCCCCTGCCACATCCGGCCCGGAAAATGAAGCATTCACAAGCACGGCACCCGTCCATAGTGGTAGGGATCGCGGTTTGCGCGCTCAAAAAGGCTTTGATATACGCTCCGCAACCCTGGCCGAAACCATGCGGGCAAGGCCGTTCAGATCCCCCAGCAACGAGGCACTCTTTCCATGGCGAAGATCAAGGTGGCGAACCCGGTCGTCGAGCTCGACGGCGACGAGATGACCCGCATCATCTGGCAGTTCATCAAGGACAAGCTGATCCACCCCTATCTCGACATCAAGCTGGACTATTTCGACCTCGGCATCGAGAACCGCGACGCCACCAACGACCAGGTGACCGTCGACTCGGCCAACGCCATCAAGAAATACGGCGTCGGCGTGAAATGCGCGACGATCACCCCCGACGAGCAGCGCGTCGAGGAATTCAAGCTGAAGAAGATGTGGAAGTCGCCGAACGGCACCATCCGCAACATCCTCGGCGGCACCATCTTCCGCGAGCCGATCATCATGAAGAACGTGCCGCGCCTGGTGCCGGGCTGGACCAAACCGATCGTCGTCGGCCGTCACGCCTTCGGCGACCAGTACCGCGCCACCGATTTCCGCTACCCCGGCAAGGGCAAGCTCTCGATCAAGTTCGTCGGCGAGGACGGCCAGGTGATCGAGCACGACGTTTACGACGCGCCCGGCGCCGGCGTCGCCATGGCCATGTACAATCTCGACGAGTCGATCCGCGAGTTCGCCCGCGCCTCGCTGAATTACGGCCTGCTGCGCAACTTCCCGGTCTATCTGTCGACCAAGAACACCATCCTCAAGGCCTATGACGGCCGCTTCAAGGACATCTTCCAGGAGGTCTACGAGAAGGAGTTCGAGGCCGAGTTCAAGGCAAAGAAACTCTGGTACGAGCATCGCCTGATCGACGACATGGTGGCCTCCAGCCTGAAATGGTCGGGCGGCTATGTCTGGGCCTGCAAGAACTATGACGGCGACGTGCAGTCCGACACGGTGGCGCAAGGCTTCGGTTCGCTCGGCCTGATGACCTCGGTGCTGATGACGCCGGACGGCAAGACGGTGGAAGCGGAAGCGGCGCACGGCACCGTCACCCGCCACTACCGCCAGCATCAGAAGGGCGAGGAGACCTCGACCAATTCGATCGCCTCGATCTTCGCCTGGACGCGCGGTCTCGCCCATCGCGCCAAGCTCGACGACAACGCCGAACTGAAGCGCTTCGCCGAGACGCTGGAGAAGGTCTGCATCCAGACCGTCGAGTCCGGCTTCATGACCAAGGACCTGTCACTGCTGATCGGTCCCGACCAGCCCTGGCTGTCGACCACAGGCTTCCTCGACAAGATCGACGAGAACCTGCAGAAGGCCATGGGGTAGCGATGCGGTCCGCGGCCGACAAGGCTCGCGTCTGCGCGGCAAACAATGCCGATCTTTACGAAGCAGTGTTTCGAGCGCACGGACTGAAACGGCATCGAAACCCGTTCTTATGGTGGAGCGAGTCGCCCGCTCCACCCTATTACTCCAACATGACGACGCTAGATCCCGACGCGATCGAGTTCCAGCACGAAGCCGTCAAGCAGCTGAATTCGGCGCTTGATGGCCCGTTTGCAGTCAAGGATGGATTTTGCCGGCTCGATTTGGCCAGCCTCGGCTTCAAGCTGCTTTTCTGCGCAAGCTGGACCTGGGCCAATCCGGGCCGTGCAACCGGTGGCACCCCTGGCCGCCGCATGGCTTTTGGCTGGGAGCGCATCCATGATCCCGATGCGCTACGTGCCTGGGAAGATGCCTGGGCCGCAGACAATCCAAGCGACCGGCGCGTCTTTCCACCGGCGATCCTCGATAACCCTGACATTGCATTTTTCGGATGTGCCCCAGCTGACGGTTTTGACGCCGGCTACATCGTGAACCGCTCGCCGGGGGCAGTCGGGCTGTCCAACGTCTTTGCGAAGGGAGTTGGCGCGGCTACCGCTTATCAGGACGCCACTCGTGCCGCCGCTATCTATGCCGACGGTCTTCCACTCGTTGGATATGAGCACGGCGACGCGCTACATGCGGCGCGCTTGGCTGGCTTCGAGCCCGTTGGGGGTCTGCGTGTCTGGCTCCGGCAAAGCGAAAGAGCAGCATGAAGAGGCCGATCCTCTATGGCGCCGATTACAGCGTCTATGTCCGCATCGCGCGCATGACGCTGGAGGAAAAGGGCGTCGGCTACGAGCTCGTTCCTCTCGACATCTTCGCGGCCGAAGGCATTCCGGCCTGGTATCTCGAACACCACCCGTTCGGCCGCATCCCGGCCTTCGAGCATGACGGTTTTCGGCTGTTCGAGACGAGCGCGATTACCCGCTATGTCGATGAAGCCTTCGAAGGGCCGGCGCTGCGGCCGAAGGACCCGCGCGGCCGTGCGCGAATGAACCAGATCATCGGCATGCTCGATGCCTATGCCTATCGGTCCATGGTCTGGGATGTCGCGGTCGAGCGGCTGGAGAAAGAAGCTCCCGACGAGGCGCTGATCGCCCGCGGACTGCAGCAGGCGAATACGGCGCTCAAGGTACTGTCGTCGCCGGCTCCGAGGCCGTGGCTGCTCGGCGAGCAGTTGACGCTGGCCGATCTGCATGCCGCCTCGATCATCGGCTATTTCGTCAAGGTCACCGAGGGGCAAAGCCTGCTCGCCGAATTTCCCGAGCTGAAGGCCTGGTGGAGACGCATTGAAAAGCGACTTGCCAGCAGGCTGACATAGGCTTGGGTGCGTCCATGGCCAGGCTCGCTCCCCACGACGCACTCACGGTGGCGAGAATAGTCAAGGTCAATCATGCCGGCGAGTTCGGCGCGATCCGGATCTATTCGGCGCAGATTCTTGTTGCGAGCCGTCTCTGGCCGGATTGCGTGCCGTCCTTGTCGGAAATGCTTGGCCATGAGCGCACCCATTGCGCCGCTTTTCGCGCCGCCATGCCGTCGCGACATTCGCGACCCTGCCGCGTGATGCAATTCTGGAGCCTGGGCGGCTGGCTGCTGGGTTTCCTGACCGCCCTGCTCGGCCCGCAAGGCATCTGGGCCTGCACCGCAGCGGTCGAAGCCGCGGTTCATCGCCATCTCGACGATCAGTTGTTCTTTCTTGCCGAGCGCGATGGCGAATTGCATAGCATCGTCCTGGCGATCCGCGAGGAAGAGCTCGCCCACCTCCATCACGCCGAGGAACAGCTGCGGTCACCCGGGCCGCTGCTCGACCTTTTGCGCTCGATGATCTCGGTCGCCACGGATTGTCTCATCTGGCTGTCCACCTGGGGCGATTCCAGCAGAATGGCGCATGCGCTGAGGGCGGCAAAATGCACGCAGCACATCGGCTGAACCGTGCCTGTGGCCTAAAGCGCGTCGCGCTGAAACGGATTCAGGCGACGCGCTTTAAGTCTTTGTTTTGATGCATGTCGTTGCCCCAGAACCGCTGCACACTTCTGGGCGACATGCATTAAAGATTGATCGTCGGCCGAGTGACCATCAGCCAGATAATGGCAGCCACGGCCGCAAAAGCCGGGAAGCCGCACGCAAACCAGATGCGAAACAGGCGCTTCTCCTCATCCGGCAACGGGCGATTTTCAGCGACCGCCCGCCGCGCCAGATTTCGTATTCGGATTTGGATCCAGACCACCGGCAGCCAGAACAGTCCTGTCACCACATAGAGCAGCAAGGACAGCACGATCCAGCCTTCGGATAGCGGCCACCCTATCGCCTGTGCCAGCAGCACGCCCGATATGGGCTGCACCAGGACGGCCGTGGCCGTGAATATAGTGTCTGCGACGACAACCGTGCCGGCGACGTGAGCGACGATCTCGGGCCGGCCCGTCCGCTGCGCCAACAGCATGAAGAACGCTATGCCGGCGCCGGTGCCGAACAGCACCGTGGCGCCGATCACGTGCAACCACCGCAATATATCGGCCCAAAGGTTCATCGCTCTTCCAAAATTGCCAACGCCACCAGGACGAGGCAAAGCATGGGCACGGCCTTGACGATGGCCCCGAGAGGATCGAGCCACAGATTGGGGGCAAGCGCGGTCGCGGCGGCAAGGTAGAGTAACGTGATGGCTATCATTGCCATCAGCGCCGATCGTGCGAGGGGTCGTACGACAACCGCGGCGCCCACGACGATGTCCGCGATACTTCCAGCAAGAACCATCACGAATGCCAGCGTGGCCGGCAGGCCGCGCGAGATGAGAATGTCGGCGGCAGCATCCTGCCGGACAAGCCCGACTATGCCTGAAAAGATCCAGAACACCGACAAGACAGCAAACACGATCGGCTTCAGCAGCCAAAGGCGCGCGAACCACCGCTCCTGAACATGCGCCGGCATTGCCGCCAGCGTTGCTTCCAAAGCTTGCGCCGGGCGACCATTGATTTCGGCCCAGGGTTCCGAGTTACCGGTAACGCCCTTCTCGAGCGCCGCAATGGCTGCGCTGCGCAAGGGAGATCGCCACCCGAGCAGACCCAGCCCATCGGCGATGCTGCCGGCGAGCCGGCCGACAATTGCCGGCACCGCCACGACTGGTGCCTTGGGCAAGCCGAGCCAGGCTCGGAATTCAAGAAGGACAGCGCCAAGAGGCCTGGCCCGTTCCTCGACGAGATCGATGATCTGCCCGTGCGCCAGACGCCCGCCAACGGCGCGCGATACCGCCTCGGCGACATCGGCGACGGATACCGTTTGGATCGGCCGATCCGCAAGCACGGCCGGCACGAACCATGGAAACGCGGCCAGCGCGCGCAACAATGCCGTTCCGCCATAAGCGCCCGGCGCGATGACCAGGCCGGGCCGCAGGATAGTCCATTCCAGCGAGGATGACGCGACGGCGCGGTCACCCTCGGCCTTGGTCCGAAAGAACGCGTTGTCGGAATCGAGATCGGCGCCGATCGCGGAAACCTGCACCAGCCGGTGCACGCCGACCTGTTCGCAAGCGGTGACGAGCGCCGCGACCGACCGCCGGTGGATGGCGTCCAGATGATCGCGCGGGCCATCCTGCAAGGCGCCGGCGGCGTTCACGACGGCCTCCACTCCGGCAAGCAAGGGGGCCCAATCGGCCGCTGCGAGCAGTCGCGACATGTCCGCCGCGATCCACTCTGCGCCGGGCTTGCGCCGCTGCGCCTCGCGGACGTCGCGGCCGAGTCCGACAAGGTCGTGGCCGTCCTCGATCAAGCGTCCGAGGACGGCTTCTCCGATCAGTCCATAGCCGCCAAGGACGAGGACCTTCATCGGCTGGCTCAGGCGGCTTCGAGGGCCGCTCTCACCGCCGCGATCGCGTCGTCGGCTTTGGAAGCGTCGGGGCCGCCGGCTTGCGCCATGTCGGGGCGCCCGCCGCCGCCTTGCCCGCCAAGCGCGGCAGAAGCCACGCGGACGAGATCGATGGCGCTGAAACGGCCGGTGAGGTCGTCGGTGACGCCAACCACCACGCTCGCCTTGTTGTCCTCGCCGGCGCCGACGAAGACGACAATGCCGGAGCCAAGCGTCTTCTTGCCGGCATCCGCCAGCGGCTTCAGGTCCTTCGGCGCCACACCGCTGACCGCCTTGCCAAGGAAGCCGACGCCGCCAACCGTCTCGTTGGCGGGCGGAGCATCGGACACGGCCGTGCCGGCGCCGAGCGCCAGCTTCTTGCGTGCCTCGCTCAGCTCCTTCTCGAGCTTCTTGCGCTCCTCGAGCAACGTCTCGACGCGGGCCGGCACATCGGCGGGCGAGATCTTCAACGTCGCCGCTGCAGCCTTCAAACGTTTGTCCTGCTCGTCGAGGTGCCTGCGCGCCGCCTCGCCGGTCAGCGCCTCGATGCGGCGCACGCCGGCCGCCACCGCGCTGTCCGAGAGGATGCGCACCAGCCCGATATCGCCGGTCGACTTGACATGCGTACCGCCGCAGAGCTCGACCGAATAAGGGCGGTTGGCCCTGGCGCCGTGCAAGCCCGTACCCATCGACACGACGCGCACCTCATCGCCGTATTTCTCGCCGAACAGCGCCATCGCGCCCTCGGCAATGGCATCGTCGACCGACATCAGGCGCGTCGTCACCGGGCTGTTCTGCACCACGATCTCGTTCGCCATGCGCTCGACATCCTCGAGCTCCTCCGGCGAGATCGGCTTGTTGTGCGAGATGTCGAAGCGCAGCCGGTCGGGCGCGACCAGCGAGCCCTTCTGCGCGACATGGGTGCCCAGCACCTCGCGCAGCGCCTCGTGGATGAGATGCGTCGCGGAATGGTTGGCGCGCAGCTTCGAGCGCCGCGCATGGTCGACCTTCAGCTCGACGGCGGCGCCGGTACTCACCGTGCCGCTCGTCACCTTGCCGATATGCACGAACAGCCCGTCGGCCTTCTTTTGCGTGTCGGAAACCTCGACCGAGAAGCCGTCGCCGGAAATCACGCCGGTGTCGCCCATCTGGCCGCCGGATTCGCCATAGAACGGCGTCTGGTTGACGACGACGGCAACAGCGTCACTCTGGCTGGCGCTGTCGACGGTCTTGCCGTCCTTGACCAGCGCCTGGATTAGGCCTTCCGCCTCCTCCGTCTCGTAGCCGAGGAAATCGGTCGCGCCCACCTTCTCGCGGATAGGGAACCAGACCGTTTCGGTCGCGGCTTCGCCGGAGCCCGCCCAATGGGCGCGCGCCTCCGCCTTCTGCCGCTCCATCGCATCGGTGAAGCCAGCCAGATCGACTGAAATGTTGCGCTGGCGCAGGGCATCCTGCGTCAGATCGAGCGGGAAGCCGTAGGTGTCATACAGCTTGAAGGCCGTCTCGCCGTCCAGCATGTCGCCGGCGTGGAGCTGCTCCGTCGCCTCCGAAAGCAGGCCGAGACCGCGCACCAGCGCCTGCGGAAGCGCGTCTCCTCGAGCTTCAGTGTCTCGGTGATCAGCGCTTCGCCACGCACCAGTTCCGGATAGGCCTGGCCCATCTCGCGCACCAGCGCCGGAACCAGCTGCCACATCAACGGCTCCTTGGCGCCGAGCAGCTGCGCATGGCGCATGGCGCGGCGCATGATGCGGCGAAGCACATAGCCGCGGCCTTCGTTGGACGGCAGCACGCCGTCGGCCACCAGGAAGGAGGACGAGCGCAGGTGATCCGCGATGACGCGGAAGGACCCGACATTCTCCTCACCCGGCCCGTGGCCGAGCGCCGAGGACGCAGCGTCGATCAGATGCTTGAACAAGTCGGTCTCGAAGACGCTCTCCACCCCTTGCAGGATGGACGCCATGCGCTCCAGGCCCAGGCCGGTGTCGATCGACGGGCGCGGCAGGTCGATGCGTTCGTCCTTCGTCACCTGCTCGTATTGCATGAACACCAGGTTCCAGAATTCGAGGAACCGGTCGCCGTCTTCTTCCGGGGTGCCAGGAGGACCGCCCCATATGTGCTCACCGCGGTCGATGAAGATTTCCGAGCACGGCCCGCAGGGTCCGGTATCGCCCATCGCCCAGAAATTGTCCGAGGTAGGAATCCGGATGATGCGGTCGTCGGAGAAGCCGGCGATCTTCTTCCAGTAGCCGGCCGCCTCGTCATCGGTGTGATAGACGGTGACCAAGAGCTTGTCCTTCGGCAGGCCGAAATCCTTGGTGATCAGATTCCAGGCAAGCTCGATCGCGCGCTCCTTGAAATAATCGCCGAACGAGAAATTGCCGAGCATCTCGAAGAAGGTGAGATGGCGCGCTGTATAGCCGACATTGTCGAGGTCGTTGTGCTTGCCGCCGGCGCGCACGCTCTTCTGCGCCGTCGAGGCGCGCGAATAGGGCCGCTTCTCCAGGCCGGTGAAGACGTTCTTGAACTGCACCATGCCGGCGTTGGTGAACATCAGCGTCGGATCGTTGCGCGGCACCAGCGGACTGGAGGCGACGATCTCGTGACCCTCCTTGCGGAAGTAGTCGAGGAATGTCGACCGGATGTCGTTCACGCCACTCATGAGTACTGCCTTTTCGCGAGAACCGCCGGCTCGGCCGGCGGCAAATGGGCTTTCGTGTTTCAGAAGATAGAGTGGCCTTTTAGCCGTAGCTCTTGACCCTGTCCAGAAACACGGGACCCGGCCAATTCACGAGCTGTCCGTAGTGCGTGCCACCCCGGAAACGCGAACCGCCGGCACGAGGGCCGGCGGTTCGGGACGCATTACCTAAGAACTCGATTACATAAGCATATGTCAATATACCGGGATTGTGGCCAAACTCCGGCCGATCCCATTGCTTTACGCAATTCCGGGCGGGAAAACCGCTTGGCACTTTTCCTGGAATTGCTCGGCCTTACATGGCGCCGGCTTCGTCCTCGAAACCGTCGTCGCCGCCTTCCGAGCCGCCATTCTCGAGGAATTTCTCGGCGATCAGCCCTGCATTCTGGCGCAGCGCCAATTCGATCTCGCGCGCCGTGTCCGGATTGTCGCGCAGGAACAATTTGGCGTTCTCGCGGCCCTGGCCGAGACGCTGCGAATTGTAGGAGAACCAGGCGCCCGACTTCTCGACCACGCCGGCCTTGACGCCGAGATCGACGAGCTCGCCGGTCTTCGACACGCCCTCGCCATACATGATGTCGAATTCGACCACCTTGAAGGGCGGAGCCAGCTTGTTCTTCACCACCTTGACGCGGGTCTGGTTGCCGACCACCTCGTCGCGATCCTTGACCGAGCCGATGCGGCGGATG
The DNA here is from genome assembly GCF_001510895.1 of Mesorhizobium loti. Classification (GTDB taxonomy): domain Bacteria; phylum Pseudomonadota; class Alphaproteobacteria; order Rhizobiales; family Rhizobiaceae; genus Mesorhizobium; species Mesorhizobium loti_A. Next base: position 29,394 of record NZ_LPWA01000035.1, read on the forward strand.
TCGAGACGCACCGAGGCATAGAATTTCAGCGCGTTGCCGCCGGTGGTCGTCTCCGGCGAGCCGAACATGACACCGATCTTCATGCGGATCTGGTTGATGAAGATGACCATGGTGTTGGAGCGCGAGATCGAGGCGGTCAGCTTGCGCAGCGCCTGGCTCATCAGGCGGGCCTGCAGACCGGGCAGCGCATCGCCCATTTCGCCCTCGATTTCGGCGCGCGGCGTCAGCGCCGCGACCGAGTCGACCACCAGCACATCGATCGCGCCGGAGCGCACCAGCGTGTCGCAAATCTCCAACGCCTGCTCGCCGGTGTCGGGCTGCGAGATCAACAGGTTCTCGAGGTCGACGCCGAGCTTGCGGGCATAGACCGGATCGAGCGCATGCTCGGCATCGACGAAGGCACAGATGCCGCCCTTCTTCTGGGCTTCCGCAACGGTGTGCAGCGCCAGTGTCGTCTTGCCCGAGCTTTCCGGTCCGTAGATTTCAATGATGCGACCGCGCGGCAGGCCGCCGACGCCGAGTGCGATATCGAGGCCGAGCGATCCCGTCGGCACGGTTTCGATCTCGACGACCTGCTCGTTGGCGCCGAGCCGCATGATCGAGCCCTTGCCGAAGGCGCGCTCGATTTGCGACAGCGCCGCATCCAGAGCCTTTGATTTGTCCACTGCCTTATCCTCTACAAGCCGCAAAGAATTCTGAGCCATGATACATCACCCCTTGGTCGTCAATGAAGGCCGGACAATCCGTGATCCCTGCCATTTTGTACCTTTTTTGTTCTCATTTGGCAAGGGGCAGCAAATAACTGAAAAACAATCAATATCTTGGTTTGTTCTATTTTTGTTTCACTAAAGCTAGAGTGAACCAGAGCTGCTGGCCCAATCGAGACTTCGACATCCGGCATGCCCGAATCGCGACCGGTTGCGGGGCGGTGCGCACAAACCTAGTGTGCGCACGCGAACAATCAACGAGAGTCGCGTAACCTGCATGCCGACATTTCCAAAGATCCTGGCGCTGGGCGGCGCCCATATCGACAGGCGCGGCCAGGTCTCGGGCACCTATGTGCCCGCCGCCTCCAACCCAGGCATCATGCGCGAAGAGGTCGGCGGAGGCGTCTTCAATGCGCTGCGCAGCGTGGTGAAGCGCGGCGTGTCGGCTTCGCTGCTTTCGGTGCGCGGCGGCGATGCGGCGGCCGACACGGTCGCGTCGGCGATCGCCGGAGCCGGCATCGACGACCTCTCGGTGGTGTTTCTCGACCGTACGACGCCGAGCTACACGGCGCTGATCGACAGCGAGGGCGAGCTGATCGTCGGCTTTGCCGATATGGGCCTCTACGACCTCGCCTTCCCCAAGCAGATCCGCCGCGCCAAGGTGCGCGAGGCGATCGCCGAGGCGGATGCGATCCTTTGCGACGCGAACCTGCCGACAGCGGCGCTGGAACGACTGGCGGCGCAAGCCGGCGGCAGGCCACTCTTCGCCATCGCCATCTCGCCGGCCAAGGTCATGCGGCTGACGTCGCTGCTCGGCGACCTCTCGCTGCTGTTCATGAACCGCCGCGAGGCCACAGCGCTCGCCGGCGCAGACATGTCCGGGCCGGACCTTGTCAGCGAACTGAGGCGCGCGGGGCTGGCGGCGGGCGTGGTCACGGCCGGCAGCGCTGCGGTGCTGGGCTTCGACCAGGCCGGCATCTTCGCCATCGACCCGCCCGCGCCGCGACAGGTTGCCGACGTGACCGGCGCCGGCGACGCGCTGACCGGGGCCACGGTTGCCGCGCTGCTGCGTGGTCTGCCCTTGCGCGCAGCCCTGCGCGAAGGCGTTGCCGCGGCGATGCTCGCCATCGAGAGCGCCGAGGCGGTGCCGTCCTTCACGGCGGCCAGTTTCGCGCAGGCGCTTGCCCTTGTGCCGGAGGCACGGGAGGTGGCATAGGGCCACCAGATCATCTTGCCCCAGATCACCCTTGCCGGAGTGTTTCTCCGGACTGGAGAACAGAAAATGACCCCGGAAACCGCCAGCCCCTTCATCGACATCCACCCGCCGGTGGCGGAGGCGCTTGCCGCCGGACGGCCGGTGGTGGCGCTGGAAAGCACCATCATCACCCATGGCATGCCCTATCCCGACAATGGCGCGATGGCGGCCAAGGTCGAGCAGATCATCATCGACGGCGGCGCGGTGCCGGCGACGATCGCCGTGGTCGATGGCCGCATCAAGATCGGGCTGTCCGACGGCGAGCGCGAATCGCTTGCCATGACCGGCGACGCCATGAAGCTGTCACGCGCCGATATCGGCTTTGCCGTAGCCCAAAAGCGCACCGGCGGCACCACCGTTGCCGCCACCATGATCGCGGCGCACATGGCCGGCATAAAGGTCTTCGCCACCGGCGGCATTGGCGGCGTCCACAAGGGCGCGGAAAAGAGCTTTGATATCTCGGCCGACCTCGACGAGCTGGCGCGCACGCCGGTCATCGTCGTGTCGGCCGGCGCCAAGGCGATCCTCGACATCGAAAAGACGCTGGAAGTGCTGGAGACACGCGGCGTGCCGGTCATCGGCCATGGCTGCGAGACCATGCCGGCCTTCTGGTCGAGACAGTCGCCGTTCCGCGCGCCGCTGACGCTGCACGCGCCGCAAGACATCGCGCATTTCTACCATACGCGGCAGGCGCTGGGCCTTGGCGGCGGCATGCTGGTCGCCAATCCGGTGCCGCAGAACGAGGAAATCCCGGCCGCCGAGATGGACGGATACATCCAGGCCGCACAGAAGGCCGCCGAGGCGCAGAACGTCACCGGCAAGGCGGTGACGCCCTTCCTGCTGTCGAAAATCCTGGAACTCACCGGCGGTCGCAGCCTCAAGACCAACATCGCCCTGGTCGAGAACAACGCGCGGCTGGCGGCGGAGATCGCGAAGGCGCTGTGACGTTCAGCCGGTGGCGCCGGAAGGTCAAATCTCGACCGCCACATTCCTTCACACCCCCCTCTGGCCTACCGGCCATCTCCCCCGCAAGGGGGGAGATCAGACGTCGCCGCCGTTTTCGCCAATCGCCAACGTTGAAGGTGAGAGCCGGCGCTTGAGCTGCCAATCTCCCCCCTTGCGGGGGAGATGTCCGGCAGGACAGAGGGGGGTGCTGTCCCTCGACGTTTTCAACAATCGGGCACACTACGCTCGAAAGTTACTTCCCCGCCCTTCGCCCAGCCTCATAAGCCCGCCGCGCCCAGACCGCCATCTCATCGGGATCGTCGAAGGCGGTGTCGGGCACGCTCCAATAGGGCATCGCCACCTCCTTGCCGTGCCGCGAGCCGGTATAGGTCCACTGGCTGCAGCCGGCGGCCTCGAACTCCGGAATGCTCTCCTCGTCGGCCTTGAGCATCAGTTCGCCGCGCACGACGACCGCGACGATGACGCCGTCGCAATAGATGCCCTTGCCGCCGAACAGCTTGCGGATGCTGATCGGCCCCAGGCTTTCGAACAGTTCTTCGATGCGTTCATCGTCCATGTCGCGATCATCTCATCCGGCATGGGCCTTGTCATCGCCGCAACCAAAAGCATGCTGACAGGTTGAGACCCGAAAACGGAGTTCCGCCATGCCTGTCCTGCTCAAAGGCTCCTGCCGCTGCGGCGCCGTCCGCTTCGAGGTGGAAAGCCACACCCCGGTGCCGTTCATGCTCTGCTACTGCTCGATCTGCCGCAAGCAGCAGGGCGGCGGCGGTTTCGCCATCAATCTCGGCGCCGACTACGAAACGATGAACATCCGGGGCAAGCGCAGCCTCGGCGTCTACCGCGCCGAGATCGAGGATGACGAGCACCCACACTGCGAGGTCTCGACCGGCGAGCGCAATTTCTGCCGTAAATGCGGCGCGGCACTTTGGCTCTACGACCCGACCTGGCCGGACCTCGTCCACCCGTTCGCGTCAGCCATCGACAGCGACCTGCCGAAGCCGCCGGAAAAGGTGCATCTGATGCTGAAATACAAGGCGAACTGGGTCGAGCCGGTGATCGGCAAGAAGGACAAGGTGTTCGACGTCTATCCCGAGGAATCGATCGCCGACTGGCACAAGCGAACAGGGATGTGGGTGGAGTGAGTTTCTTCGCCCCGTTTACGGGGAGAAGGAAGATCAGGCCGAAGCGCGCGCCTCTGCCAGCGCCTTGAGGTCTGCCGGCTTCAGCTCGACGGATTCGCCGCAGCCGCAGGCCGAGCTCTGGTTCGGGTTCCTGAAGGTGAAGCCGGTGCGCAGCGTCGTCTGCTCGAAATCCATCTCGGTGCCGAGCAGGAACAGAGCCGCCTCAGGCGCCACATAGACATGCGCGCCGTCGCGCTCGACATGGTCGTCCTTGAGGCTCGGCTCGGTCACCAGGTCGATCGTGTACTCCATGCCGGCGCAGCCGCCCTTGCGGATACCGAGGCGGACGCCATGGGCGTTGTCGCGCGTAGCGACGATCTCGCGCACCCGGTCTGCGGCCTTGTCGGTCATCGTGATGACGGCGAAGCGTCCCATTCTTTTTCTCCAACCCGTTCAAGTTCAAGGCTTGTCGGACTTCACATAGATGGTTGAAACAAGGATAAATGACAAGAGCAGTACGCAAATCCATCGATCGAGGATCGGTCCCACGGCGACAGGATGAACTGAGGGTTGTCAGCAATCGTGGATACAAATCAAGTGATTGCCTTCACAGAGAACTCCGCACGAGTCGTGCCTCGCATGCTCGGGCTGTTGGCGATCGCGGCGTTCTTGGGGTTTTGTGCACTGTTTCAAACAGATCAGCCTTTCCCACTCAGAGTAGGGGTTGGTGTTGTCGTCGCTATCCTCGGTGCAGTCTGCCTGCGTGTAGGCGTGAGGCTATTGAGCGGCCGGCATCTCACGGTAACCCTTGGCCCAAACGGCTTTCGGTGCGAAAATATCGCTGCTGAATTTGTGCCTTGGTCAGTTGTGACCAGTATGAAAGAAATCCCCATTTATATTGGCGGCCAATACACCTTGTCGGTAGTCGAAGTGAACTTTCAGGTGTTCTTCACAACGATGAAGTCCTACGCTCAGGCCTATGGCGGCCAGACCGGCTAGTTTAATACCAGCCGACCGCCACCTGCGCCTCTTCCGACATGCGGTCGGGCGTCCACGGCGGATCGAACACCATGCTGACCTCGACGCCGGAAACGCCTTCGACCGCGCCGACCGCGTTCTCGACCCAACCCGGCATTTCGCCGGCAACCGGGCAGCCCGGCGCGGTCAGCGTCATGTCGATCTTGACCGTGCGGTCGTCCTCGATGTCGATCCTGTAGACCAAGCCGAGCTCATAGATGTCGGCGGGGATTTCCGGATCGTAGACGGTCTTCAGCGCCGAGACGATGTCGTCGGTCAGCCGCGCCAGTTCGTCCGCCGGAATGGCCGAAGCCGAGACGACGCCGTTGCCTGCCGTGTCCGGGGCGGTCTCTGCGGTTGTGCTCACATCGTTCATATCGTCACCCGAAGAACTTTCGCGCCTTTTCCAGCGCATCGGCCAAAGCGTCGACTTCGGCCCTGGTATTATACATGCCGAACGATGCCCTGCATGTGGAGGTCACGCCGAAGCGTTTCAACAGCGGCTGGGCGCAATGGGTGCCCGCGCGGACAGCAACACCTTGCCTATCAATCACCATCGACACGTCATGGGCATGGATGCCCTGCAATTCGAACGATATGATGGCGCCCTTGCCGGGCGCGTCGCCGAAGATGCGAAGCGAGTTGATGGCCCGCAGCCGCTCATGCGCGTAGTTCTTCAGGTCCGCCTCGTGTGCTGCGATGCGCTCGCGGCCGACCTTCTCCATGTATTCCAACGCGGCACCGAGCCCGATCGCCTGCACGATCGGCGGCGTGCCGGCTTCGAAACGGTGCGGCGGCTCGTTGTAGGTGACGATGTCCTGCGTCACCTCCTCGATCATCTCGCCGCCGCCCATGAAGGGCCGCATCTCGTCCAGCATATGCTTCTTGCCGTAAAGCACGCCGATGCCCGACGGGCCGTAGACCTTGTGGCCGGTGAAGACGAAGAAATCGCAGTCGAGGTCCTGTACGTCGATCGGCATGTGCACCGCGCTCTGGCTGCCGTCGACGAGTACGGGAATTCCGCGCGAATGCGCGATGCGCACGATCTCCTTGATCGGCGTCACCGTGCCGAGCGCATTGGACATCTGCGTGATGGCGACGAGCTTGGTGCGGTCGGTCAGCCGCTTCTCGAACTCCTCGATGTGGAAAGCGCCGAGGTCGTCGACCGGCACCCAGGAAAGCTTCGCGCCCTGCCGCTCGCGGATGAAATGCCACGGCACGATGTTGGAGTGGTGCTCCATGATCGACAGCACGATCTCGTCGCCCTCGCCGATCCTCGGCATGCCGTAGCCATAGGCGACGGTGTTGATCGCCGAGGTGGTGTTGGAGGTGAAGACGATATTGTCGGTGCTCGGCGCATTGAGGAAGCGGCGCACCGTTTCGCGCGCCTTCTCATACGCATCGGTGGCGGCATTCGACAAAAAATGCAGGCCGCGATGGACGTTGGCATATTCCTGGGAATAGGCATGCTGGATGGTGTCGAGAACAACCTGCGGCTTCTGCGCCGAGGCGCCGTTGTCGAGATAGACCAGGGGCTTGCCGTAGACCTGACGCGACAGGATCGGGAAATCGCGGCGGATCGCCTCGACATCATAGGGGGTGGTTTCGATCTTCTGGTCCATCACAAGCTCAAAGCCTCATTCCGTCACGCACCCCTCATCCGTCTCGGCGCTGACGCGCCGATCCACCTTCTCCCACAAGGGGAGAAGGTCGGGCGCTTCTTCCTTCTCCCCTTGTGGGAGAAGGTGGCCGAGCGAAGCTCGGTCGATGAGGGGTGACTTGGCCAAGCCCCATCCAATTACCCGTGCGTCAAAAACCAGCCGTCGAGCCGCGCTTCGAGCGCGTCGACCAGCGCCTCGTCGTCCAGTTCCTCGATCACTTCGGCGACAAAGGCCTTTACCAGCAGGCCCCGCGCCGTCTTCTCGTCGATGCCGCGCGCCATCAGGTAGAACAGATGGTTGTGGTCGATCTCGGTGACGGTGGCGCCATGGCCGCAGACCACGTCGTCGGCGAAGATCTCCAGCTCCGGCTTGGTTGAGAACTCGCCATCGTCCGACAGGAGCAGCGTGTTGCAGGCCATCTTGGCGTTGGTCTTCTGCGCGTATTGATGCACGTTGATGCGGCCCTGGAAGACGCCGCGCGCCTTGCCCGTCACCACATTGCGCATCACTTCCGTCGAGGTCGTGTGCGGTACCGTATGGTCGAGCACCATGGTGGTGTCGGTATGCGTGTCGCCAGCAAGAAGGTTGATGCCGCGCAGCTTGAAATCCGCGCCCTCGCCCGTCGTCCTGACCACGACTTCCTGGCGCACCAGCTTGCCGCCGGCATTCATCACGAACAGGGTCAGCTTGGCATCCTTGCCGATATGCGCCTTGAACTGGGCGAGATGCGTGGCCGTATCCGGCTGCTCCTGCACGATCAGCCAGGTCACCTCGGCGCCTTCGTCGAGGACCAGTTGGGCGACCGAACTGACGAGCGCCTCGCCGCTTTCGCCGCCCTCGCCCGCCTGGCGCTCGACGATCACCGCCTTGGCGCCGGCGCCGACCCGCGTCAGCAGCCGCACATGCGACTGGCCGCCGGACTGCAGGTTCTGCAGCTCGATCGGCTTTTCCAGCTCGGTGCCGTCGGCGATATCGACGAAATAGCCATCGGCGACGAAAGCCGTGTTCAGCGCGCCGATCGCGTCGTCGGCGCCATAGGTATCGAGCCCCGGCGCAACGCTGCCGTCGGTCAGCTTCTCCGACAGCCGCTGCACAGTGACGCCCTCGATTTCCGGCAGCTTGGCGCTTGAGACGCCGTTCAGCACCGGCAGCACCGAGGCGCCGTCGAGGACCGGCTCGAGCGCCTTCGCAACCGCGTCGGCCTCGAAGGCCGGCACCTTGGTCAGCAGCCGGCGTAAATCCGTGTAGTGCCAGGATTCGAGGCGCCGCGTCGGCAGGCCGTGCTTGATCGCCTCGATCGCGTCGTCGCGCTTCACCATCACCGCGCCGTCGCCGGGCAGCAGCGACAACCGCTCGCCGAAGGCATTGATCAGCGCCGTCTCAGCCAGTGTCCGCTGGGGCTGTGCGTGCATGTTCATTGCTCTCGCCTCACTTGGCCCCATCTCACGCGGCTTCGCCGATCACGCCGGCATAGCCGTTGGTTTCGAGATCGAGCGCCAGCGACTTGTCGCCCGACTTGATGACCTGGCCCTTGTAGAGCACATGCACGCTGTCCGGCACGATGTGCTCGAGCAGGCGCTGGTAGTGGGTGATGACGACGATGGCGCGTTCCGGCGAACGCAGCGCGTTGACCCCGTCGGCGACGATCTTGAGCGCATCGATGTCAAGTCCGGAATCGGTCTCGTCGAGCACGCAGAGTTTCGGCTCCAGGAGCTTCATCTGCAGGATCTCGGCGCGCTTCTTCTCGCCGCCGGAGAAGCCGACATTGAGCGGCCGCTTCAGCATGTTCATGTCCATGTTGAGCGAGGCTGCCGCCTCCTTCACCCGCTTCAGGAACTCCGGCACCTTGAGCGGCTCCTCGCCGCGCGCCTTGCGCTGCTCGTTCATCGCCACCTTCAGGAACTCCATGGTCGCGACGCCCGGTATCTCCATCGGATACTGGAACGCCAGGAAGATGCCTGCGGTGGCGCGCTCGGCCGGATCCATTTCGAGGATCGACTGGCCGTTATAGAGAATGTCGCCCTCGGTGACCTCATAGTCCTCGCGGCCGGCGAGGATATAGGACAGCGTCGACTTGCCCGAACCGTTCGGGCCCATGATGGCGGCGACCTCGCCGGCTTTGACCGTCAGGTCCAGGCCGCGGATGATCTCGGTGCCGTCGTCGACGATGCGGGCATGCAAATTCTTGATCTCAAGCATGATTTCTTCCTGAATATCTTTGCGGTCAGCCGACCGAACCCTCTAGGCTGATGCCGATCAGCTTCTGCGCCTCGACGGCGAACTCCATCGGCAGCTGCTGGATGACGTCCTTGACGAAGCCGTTGACGATCAGCGCGATCGCCTCTTCCTCGGGGATGCCACGCTGCATGACGTAGAACTTCTGGTCCTCGGAGATCTTCGACGTCGTCGCCTCGTGCTCGAACTTCGCCGTCGCGTTCTTGGCTTCCATGTAAGGCACGGTGTGCGCGCCGCACTGGTCGCCGATCAGAAGCGAGTCGCAGTTGGTGAAGTTGCGGGCGTTGGTCGCCTTGCGGTGCGCCGAAACCTGGCCGCGATAGGTGTTCTGCGAGAAGCCTGCGGCGATGCCCTTGGAGATGATGCGGCTCGACGTGTTCTTGCCAAGATGGATCATCTTGGTGCCGCTATCGACCTGCTGATAGCCGTTCGACACCGCGATCGAATAGAACTCGCCGCTGGAATCGTCTCCGCGCAGGATGCAGCTCGGATATTTCCAGGTGATGGCCGAACCGGTCTCGACCTGCGTCCACGAGATCTTCGAGCGGTCGCCGCGGCAGTCGCCGCGCTTGGTGACGAAGTTGTAGACGCCGCCCTTGCCCTCGGCATCGCCCGGGTACCAGTTCTGCACCGTCGAATATTTGATCTCGGCATCGTCGAGCGCGATCAGCTCGACCACCGCCGCATGCAGCTGGTTTTCGTCGCGCTGCGGCGCCGTGCAGCCCTCGAGATAGGAGACATAGGCCCCTTCCTCGGCGATGATCAGCGTGCGTTCGAACTGGCCGGTGTTGCGCTCATTGATGCGGAAATAGGTCGACAGCTCCATCGGGCAGCGCACGCCCTTCGGCACGAAGACGAAGGAGCCGTCGGTGAACACCGCCGAATTCAGCGTGGCGTAGAAATTGTCCGTGGTCGGCACGACCGAGCCGAGATATTTCTGCACCAGTTCCGGATGCTCGCGGATCGCTTCCGAGATCGAGCAGAAGATCACGCCGACTTCCGCCAGCTCCTTCTTAAATGTGGTGACGACCGAGACGGAATCGAATACCGCGTCCACCGCGACGCGGCCGGACTTATAGACGTTGTCGTTGGCTTCCTCCAGTTCCGAGACATCGGTCTTCTGAACGCCGGCCAGGATCTCCTGCTCCCTCAGCGGAATGCCGAGCTTCTCATAGACCTTGAGCAGTTCAGGATCGACCTCGTCCAGCGACTTCGGACCAGGCGTGCTCTTCGGCGCGGCGTAGTAGTGGATATCCTGGAAGTCGATCTTCGGATAGCGGACGCGCGCCCAGGTCGGCTCTTCCAGCGTCAGCCAGCGCCGATAGGCTCCCAGACGCCATTCCAGCATCCAGTCCGGCTCGCCCTTCTTCTCGGAGATCAAGCGAATAATGTCTTCGCTCAGGCCCTTGGGGGCCTTGTCCATCTCGATCTCTGTCTGGAATCCGTATTTATACTGGTCGACGTCGATCTTTCGGACTCGATCGATCGTCTCCTGCACAGCAGGCATAAGCGTTCTCCATCCACGCCGGGGTCAAGGCCCGGCAGTTTTCAAACTATGGCACCGCTTGGGACCGGGCACCTACGAGGCACCCGAAGCGGCGTAAGCTCCATATAGTGCGTTTCCGCCGGGAATTCACCCGGCCAAGACAAAACGCACGGCTCTACTAGGCCGGATGGCCTGAAACTTTCCGTTTGGCCGCTAGGCGGCCCTTTCCTTATCGGCCCGGCGCGCGACGGTGTCGGCCAGGGCAGCCCGAAACGCCTCGATCTCCGCGGCGCCGGTGGCGCGACCGATCGAGACGCGCAAGGCGCCAAGGCTGTCGCCATGCCCCATCGCCTTCAGCACGTGGCTTGGCCCGACTTTTCCCGACGAGCAGGCGGAGCCGGCCGACAGCGCCACACCTGCAAGATCGAAGGCGATCTGCGCCGTCTCGGCCTTGATGCCGGGAATAGCGAAGAATGTCGTGTTGGCAAGCCTTGGCGCCGCCGCTCCAAAGATTTCCGCGTCCGGGACGAGTTCCCTGACGATGGCTTCGATCGCGTCGCGATGTCGCATGATCGCTTCCATGTCATCCAAGCCAGCGAGCGCTGCCTGCGCCGCGGCGCCGAAACCGGCAATGCCGGGGAGGTTTTCCGTGCCGGCGCGATGGCCCTTCTCCTGGCCGCCGCCATTGATCAGCGGCTTCGGCATCATAAGGTCAGACTGGGCAACGATCGCGCCGACGCCCTTCGGGCCGCCGATCTTGTGCGAGGACAGGATCAGGTAGTCGGCGTAAGGCCCTGACATGTCGATCGAAATCCGTCCGGCCGCCTGCACGGCATCGATCACGAGCACGCCGCCCGCAGCCTTGACGATTTCGGCGATGCGGTCGACCGGCTGGATCACGCCCGTCTCGTTATTGGCGGCATGGATCGCAACCAGCGGCAGGCCGTCGACCTTGTCATCCGCGGCCAGCGCTCTGGTCAGCGCGTCGAGGTCGGCAATGCCGTTTTCATCTACGCCGATCCGCGTCACCTGCGCGGCCGGGAAACGCCCGCCGCCGAGCACGCAAGGGTGATCGGCCTCAGAGACATAGAGATGGCTCATGCCGACGGCGCCACGCCCCATCTGCCAGTCGGGGGTAAGCAAGGTCGAAGCGGCTTCCGTCGCGCCGGAAGTGAACACGACATGCTCGGGCCTGGCGTTGACCAGCCTGGCCACATCGCGCCTGGCGTCCTCGATCAGCCGACGCGCCGCGCGGCCTTCTGTGTGGACCGACGACGGATTGGCGGCATCGAGCGCGGCGACCATCGCGGCCCGCGCCTCTGCAATGAGAGGTGCGCTGGCGTTGTAGTCGAGATAGGCGCGAGTTGCGGCCATTTTCCTTCAGTCGATCCTGTCAGCAGCCATTCCGCGAGGATAGCGCGTTATTTCCTTGAAATTGCAAGGCAAGCCGTCCTATTTACCCGGCTTGCGGCGCGGGCGGCCGGACAATTGCGTTTCGGCCACCCAGTTTTGAACAATTCTAAACTAGCTTCTAGGAAGACGCTTGCCCGGCGTCAAGGCCACAGAGACGGGCCTAGGAAGTTCCGGGCCAAGGGAAGTTCGGGCAAGCGCCTTCGTATGCCACGTGGAGTATTTTATGCCTGAGGTCATTTTTGCGGGTCCGGCTGGTCGCCTGGAGGGCCGTTACCAGCCTTCCAAGGAAAAGAGCGCGCCGATCGCCATTGTGCTGCACCCGCACCCGCAATTCGGCGGCACGATGAACAACAAGATCGTCTACGACCTCTTCTACATGTTCCAGAAGCGGGATTTCACCACGCTTCGCTTCAATTTCCGCGGCATCGGCCGCAGCCAGGGCGAGTTCGACCACGGCACCGGCGAATTGTCGGACGCGGCTGCCGCGCTCGACTGGGTGCAGTCGCTGCACCCGGATTCCAAGAGCTGCTGGGTCGCCGGCTATTCCTTCGGCTCGTGGATCGGCATGCAGCTTCTGATGCGCCGGCCGGAGATCGAAGGCTTCATCTCGGTCGCCCCGCAGCCGAACACCTACGACTTCTCGTTCCTTGCCCCCTGCCCGTCGTCCGGCCTCATCATCCACGGCGATGCCGACAAGGTTGCGCCGCCCAAGGACGTGCAGGTCCTAGTCGACAAGCTGCACACGCAAAAGGGCATCACCATCACGCAGAAGACGATCCCCGGCGCGAACCATTTCTTCGCCAACGATTCCGAATTGCTCATCCAAGAATGCGCCGATTACCTCGACCGGCGGCTGGCGGGCGAGCTCGCCGATCCGCGGCCGAAGCGGCTGAGATAGATCGCGTACGCCAGACAATAGGCTCTAGGGGCGATCAGCCGACGGTTGCTCGCGGCTCCGTCTTGCCAGCGATGTTTTAGCCTTCGACCCGCTGGACCGGAGCAGCCGGAACGTGCGCTTGGGCGCCGGTCTGGTCGATGACGGCCGCCGGAAGATGAAGCCGAGCCGCGCGAAGACCAGTCCTGTGACGATCGCAAAGGCGAGGCCAAGTCCAAAGCCGGCCACTGTGTCGCTCGGATAATGCGCGCCGACGAAGACACGCGTCGAGGCGATGCAGGCCGTGACCGCCAGCGCTATGTGCCAGCGTTTTGGGAACAGAAGCAGCAGAACGCCGAACACGGCACCCATCGTTGTGGCATGGCCGGACGGAAAGCCGGCGAAGCGCGCGTCCATGGCGAGGGGATGCAGCGACAGCACCCCGAAGTCGTTGAAATAGAGCGGCCGCGCCCGGCCGATGCCATATTTCAGCAGGTTGACCGCCAGCCCGGAAAGACCGACCGCGCAAAGCACCAGGAAGGCAAAGCAGGTCCAGTTGTAGACGAGCAGGCGCGTTTGCCGGGAAAGGCGCCGCCAGTCGGTCAGATTGGCCGCGACGAGACATAAAGCCGCCGGAATGAGGTACCAGCCGCCCAGGCCGAAATCCGTGAAGAAATCGGTGAAATGGACGAAGCCGGGCGTCCACTCTCCGCGCATCCTGCCGGCGGCGCTATCGAGGCTGAGGAAAGCAGCCGCCGTCAGCAGCGCCCAAGCGAGCGCCCAGATCGGCCACGCGATCTCGGGATAGCGTGCCGGGCGTGTGGCAAAGCGCCGCTTCACGATGCGCATCGTGTCGAGGAAATTGCCGAGCGAGCGGCGATAAAGAGCGATGGCGGACATGGCTGAGTCTATAGGGGCATTCGAGGCCCGACACTTTTCCTCACGGGACCACCCGATAAAGGCCGAGCGCCAGCTTGTCTCCTGACGAGTAGTTGAGCCCGTCGATCTCGGTAAGACGCTTCGCCGACTTTCCCTGCCCGGCAAGCAATTCGTTGAGCTTCTGCTCGTCCTTCACCGGGGCAAGTCCCATCGCGCAAGCCGGATCGGCGGCTAGGTGCTTTGCGACGCCGTCGATATCGGTCAGCACCGTATTGGTGCCGACCAGGAACACCAGGCTCGGCTCATGATAGGGAGACGAGGCGAGCACGGTGGTATCGCAGGGACGGTTGGCGTCGACCGCCGCCTTGATGGCGGGGCTCAGCCAGATCGGCTTCAGCGACGGCGCGATGACCCCGAACAGCAGGCTGAAGGTGATGCCGGCGCCGACGGCGATTGCCGCGATGCGTCCGAGCGTCACCTGCAATTGCCGCGGAAACGCCAGATAGCCGGTGACCAGAGCGGCGACTGCAGCGGGGATGCTCCACCAGGAAAAGGCCTTGGCGAAATAGATCGGCGCCCCGATGCACACTGCCGCCAGCGCGATCGACACGACGACACCGCCGAAGGCGGTCGCCCACCACAGCCAGCTCTGCCAGCGCTTCAGCGGCGCGTTGGCCTCATCCGCCGGCAAGGTGAGCAGCCAGCCGATCAGCAGCGCCATGCCGGGATAGGCAGGCATCACATAATGCGGCAGCTTGGTCGGGATCGCCTCGAACACCAGCCAGAACGGGATATACCAGGCAAGGCAGAAGCGCAGGCGCGGATCGTCCCAGAAGCGGTTGATGGCCTGCAGCCCGGCGCCGACCGCGATAAGGCCGAAAGGCCACATGAACAGCGAATAGGTGAGCATGTAGAAGCCTGGCGGCAGGCCGTGCGATTCCTCGCCTTGCGCCACCTTGTTCAACATGTCCTTGCCGACCGCCTCCTGGAAGAAGGCGCCGCCGCTTTTCCAGCTGATGAGGATGATCCAGGGCACCACGATGACGAGCACGATGATAATCCCGCGCGCCAGCTTCAGCTTCAAAAGCCAGCGCCAGTCGCGCTCGAAGGCAAACAGCGCGGCCGCCGTCAGCAGCGACAAGAGCGGTGCCACCGGCCCCTTGATGAGGATGCCCAGCCCCTGCGCGATCCAGAAGATCCAGGGCAGATGGCCGGCAACCGGCTCTTTGCGGCGCGCGGCCAGATAGACCTGCGCCAGCGCGCCTTGCGCGGCCACGCAGCAGGCCAAAAGCATGGCGTCGGTCTTGGCGTCGCGACCCTCGAAGGCGGTGGCGAAGATCGCCGCCATCATCAGGCCGGCGGCGAGACCGGCATCGGCGCCGAAGAGCTTCGTGCCCGTCCAGCCGATGCCGACGACGGCGAGTGCGATGCCGAGCATGGAGACCAGGCGATAGACCCAGATCGGCGCTTCAGCACCACCGCCGCTCAGCGCAACGGCCGCAGATTGCAACCAGTAAATGCCGATCGGCTTTTTGTAGCGCGTCACGTCCTGCAGACGGATGTCGATATAGTCGCCCGTCTCGACCATCTGCTTGGTCGACTGGACAAAGCGGGATTCGTCGCGGTCGACCGGCGGCAGGCTTGCCAGCCCGCTGACCGTCATAAGGATGCTGAACAGAAAGAGGATGAGGGTGTTCCTGTTCATCGCGGGAGCTTGTCCGATCTGATCTGCGGGATAGCCCCGTCGCGGCGTTTGGGCGCGCTGCCCTTGCGCGGGCGCCTCATTACGCCAGCAAAAGGGGCGAAGCAAGGATGCGCCGCATTGGAGGCGATCGGACGCAAAACCGGAAACCACTTTTGCTGATCGCCCGCTGATGCTAAACGCGCCCCTTCACGTCAGGCTCGGCCAATTGCCGGGCGATCTCCGGGAAGAAAAAATGTCCGCCTTCAAATCCGATTTCCTGCGCATCATGAGCGAACGCGGCTTCATCCATCAGATTTCGGATGAGACCGGCCTCGACCAGCTTTTCGCCAAGGAAACGGTGAGCGCCTATATCGGCTTCGACGCGACGGCGAAAAGCCTGCATGCCGGGTCGCTGATCCAGATCATGATGCTGCACTGGCTGCAGCAGACCGGCCACCGGCCGATCGCGCTGATGGGCGGCGGCACCTCGATGATCGGCGACCCCTCGTTCAAGGACGAGGCGCGCAAGCTGCTGACGCCGCAGGACATCGACGACAATCTCGCCGGCATCCGCCGCAATTTCGCGCCTTACCTCAAATTCGGCAGCGGCGCCGGCGACGCCATCATGGTCAACAACGCCGACTGGCTGATGGAGATCAACTACGTCAATTTCCTGCGCGATGTCGGCCGGCATTTCTCCGTCAACCGCATGCTTGCCTTCGATTCCGTAAAACTCAGGCTCGATCGCGAGCAGTCGCTGTCCTTCCTCGAGTTCAACTACATGATCCTGCAGGCTTACGACTTCGTCGAGCTCTACAAGCACTTCGGCTGCCGGCTGCAGATGGGCGGCTCCGACCAGTGGGGCAATATCGTCAACGGCATCGATCTCGGCCATCGCATGGAGGGCGTGCAACTGTTCGCGATGACGACGCCGCTGCTCACCACCTCCTCCGGCGCCAAGATGGGCAAGTCGGCTTCCGGAGCCGTCTGGCTCGACGGCGACATGCTGTCGCCTTACGAATTCTGGCAGTACTGGCGCAACACCGAGGACGCGACGTCGGCCGCTTCCTGAAACTCTACACGACGCTGCCGTTGGACGAGGTCGCGCGGCTCGAAAAGCTCGGCGGCTCCGAGATCAACGAGGCGAAGAAGATCCTCGCCACCGAGATCACCGCCATGCTGCATGGCCGCGAGGCCGCCGAGACGGCAAGCGAGACCGCGCGCAAGACTTTCGAGGAAGGCGCGCTCGCCGACACGCTGCCGAGCGTCGAGGTGGCCAAGGCTGATCTCGAGGCCGGCATCGGCATCCTGTCGCTGTTCGTGACCGCCGGGCTCGCGGCGTCCAACGGCGAGGCGCGTCGGCACGTCCAGGGCGGCGCCGTGCGTCTCAACGACCTGGCGGTGACGGACGACCGGCGCATGGTAACGCTTCAGGACCTGGGCGCCGAGGGTGTCGTAAAACTCTCGCTCGGCAGGAAGAAACACGTCCTGGTGCGGCCGGTCTGACCAACCGGCCGCTTACCTGTACTCGAAGATCGACCTGAATATCCCAGGCGCCACCACGGACAGCGGATTGATGTTGAGGGTCGGCTTGTTAGCGTTGCCGCGCAGCCGGTAGGTGACGCCGATCAGGCCGCGGTCGCGGCCGTTGCCGAGCAGCGGGCCGAACAGCGGCAGTTCGCCGAAGATGCGGTTCAGCCCATAGACCGGCATGAAGGTGCCGGTCATGTCCATATTGTTGTCCTGGTCGTAGAGCGTGCCCTGGAAAGTGGTGCCGATGCGCGGGCCGCGCAACAGTCCGTTTGCCAACCTAAGATAGCCGGAGCCCTTGTCGATCTCGGCGAAGCCGCGCTCGAACTGCACCCTCGAGGTGTCGATGTCGGCCTTCACCGCCTGGTTGAGGCTGCGTGTGTCGCCGGCCGGCCTGGTCGACACGATCGATGCAAGCTTCGGCTCGTTGACGACGTAGAAATTGCTGGCGTCGACCTGACCTCTCATCGGCCCGTCGGGGCCGCCCGCGAGCGAAAGCGTGATCGCCCCACCCTCCATGTGCTCGTAGATGTTGAGGAAACGCAGGATGGCGCCGGCGTCGGCCGATTTCATCCTGAGCGACCGGCCGCCCTCGCCAGCGATGTTCTTGATGGTGATCGCGGCGCCTGAACTCGCCATTGCGCTCACATCGAGGCCGTTCACTCGGGAACCGGCGCCGCTGTAATCCAGTTTCAGGTTCGACAGCACCTCGTCGTGAAAGCCGGTGAGCGACTTCACGTCGGCGCTAACCGAGATGGCGTCGGCGCCGGCGCCTTTGGTGGCCGTGTCGACGTCGGAGGTGAACTGCTTGATCAGCGAGCGGGCGTCGAGGGACTCGCCGCTGACATCGACAGCGTAGGTCTTGCCCGATCGCTTGACCGAGACGGCGACGTCATCGCCCCGGTTGAGCGCGACCTTGCTGAAGCGGGCTGAGGACAGCGCCCCATTGACCAGCGTCACGTCGCCGCCAACCGAGAAGCTTTTTCCGTCGAGATTGAAATCCGACAGCGTGGTGGTGCTGCCCGACTTCGTCATCGTGAAGGTGACCTTGGCCGGGATGCCTGCCCCTTTGCTCCATCCGGCCCATGGGATGTCGAGCCTTGCGTTGGTCAGGTCGGCCGACACTTCCTGGCCACCCTCGCCGCTCTTGTCGATCGCCACCTTGATTGTTCCCGAAAGCAGTGGCGAGAGGCCCGGCATCGTCGCGTCGCGCGTCTTGTCGTCGAGCACCAGCGCGACCTTACGACTGCGCGGCGGTCCGTTGTCTTCGAGCGGCTCGACCAGGTCGAGCTCTGCTGGAATGCCGTTCAACTTCGCCTTGGCCGATATCACCGCGCGGTCCGGGCTGACGGTGATCGACCCATCGGCTTCGGTCACCGTCTGGTCTTCGAACGGCTTAGCTAAAGACAGGCCCTGATAGTCCAGCGCCACCAGCCAATCGAGCGTCGAGGTGTCGACGCCGGAGGTCAGCGGAATGTCGGCCCGCACATGGCCGGTGACGGTGCCGCTCAAATCCTCCGGCGCAAGCCCGACATGGCGCATGGCGTTGATGGGCTCGTAGGAAGCAAGCTCGGCGATTGCCGACGCTTCGCCGGCGACGTCGATGTCGAGCGCGCCGATGACTGGCGAATGGTTTGCCTCCTTCACCGTCAGCGTGCCGCCGCTTGCCGCCACGGTGCGGCCGCTCGGCATGTAGACGCTGCCGGAAGACAGGCTGATATCGACGTCGTTGCCATGGAAGGCGACGACGCCGACTGCGTCGCGGATCGGCGGGATGCGGCCCGCCGTGTCGAAGCGCGAACCCTCGACCTGGAAGCGGCCGAACACTTCGTCGCCGGAAAGCGGAACGCCGTTGCCGAGCCGCCCCGGCACGACCTGGAACTGCAAATTGGCATCGACAACGCGGCCGCCGAACAGATTGCTGAGCACCCAAAGCCGCGCGTTGCGGGCGGAGAACCATGGCCACAATTGCTTGACATGCGAGACAGGCATGTCGTGGAGGTTGAGCGAAAGCGACACGCCCGGCGGACCATTGTCGATGAAGGCGAGCGACGCCGAGCCCAGCACCTCGCTCGAACCGCCGGAGCGGACGCCGATCTGCTCGGCGATGAGCTTGCGGCTCTTGGTCTGGTAGACGCCGGCGACGCGGGCGAGGAACTGAAGCGCCGGTTCCGGCGACTCCGAAGGAGCGAGCGTCGAGCCGTCGCTGACGAGGTCATAGCGATAGGACGGCTCCTCGCCGCTGCCGCCGGCTTCGGCCCGATCGAGCCGGAAAAATCGAAGGTCGAGCGGCCCGTCTTGATCAGCAGCCTGTCGACCGAGATCTTGTTCGATCCCGCCACCAGCGTGGCATTGGCATCGACATCGGCCGGCAGCAGCCCGCGCGAGCCGAGATCGAGCACCGAGCCGCCGAGCGACAGCGAGGCCGTCAGCCGCGACGGCGTTTCGCCGGTCGCTTCGGCGCCCGAAAGCTTCAGCGCAATCGAACCGAGCTTGCCGCCCTGGGCAACGGAGTTCCCATTGTTGGAGCCCGCCCCGGCCAGGTTGCGGCCAGCGTCCGCAACCTCAAGGCTGGCTTCGAGCGATGCGATCCGCCTGGCGCTCGCGTCGCGAACAGCGGACGCCTTCAGGGTCGCGTGCCGGCCATCGACATCGGCATCGTATGAAAGCTGGATACTGCCGGTGCCGGTCTGGGCAACAGTTGCCTCGGCGACCCTCACGCTCTTGACCGGTCCGCCGTTCGGCAATTCGAATTCGACGTTGCTGAGGTCGACCTGGCGCATCGAATCCTCGCGCACCGCATCGAGTGCGTCGTTGACGCCGGAAAACACCGCCGCCGACACTTTCTCCGGATCGACGAGACCATCCTCGTTGCGCAGCGCCGCCGTCCAGTCGCCGCCGCCGGACGGCATTGCGGCAACCATGATGTGGGCATCGGAAAACCGGGCGCTGGTCAGCCGGACCTTGCCGGACAGCAGCGGCAGCAGGCGCATGCCGAAGCGGACACGCCCGACATCGGCCATCGGCTTGCCGTCGGCGGTCCTCAGGCTGACGTCGCTGACCTGCAGCGCGACGAAGCTCGATCCGTCGAGCGTCAGCCGCGCCGGCCCGACGGTGACGTTGACATCGACGCCGGCGAGCTTCTCGATGGCCGTCTCGGCTTCGATCCGGAGCCGCTCGGTGCCGATGCCTGACGTGCCGAGCCCATAGACGCCTGCCGCCGCCAGAAGCACCAGCGCGCAGAGCCCGGCAAACATCCGGCCGATGATGCGGAAGCGGCGGCGCACCGAGGCGCGGCCGAGCGGCGGCACGCCGCACGCGGACGGAAACGTCCCCAGGTCGGTGATCTCGTCACGCCTGAACCTGATCTTCTCGTGCTGCGGTTGCTCCTGATCCACGCAATATTCCGTTATAACGAACTCGTCGTGGACGAATCCCCGCCTCACGTTATATCGATGCTCGATCCGCGCGTAACCTCAGACGAAGGCATCGACATGGCTGATCTTGCAGTGGGCGACGTTGCGCCGCAATTCGATCTTCCGCGCGACGGCGGCGGCTCTCTCGGCCTCGCCGCATTCCGGGGAAAGCCTGTCGTACTCTACTTCTATCCGCAGGACGACACCACAAGTTGCACCAACGAGGCGATCGGCTTCTCGCAGCT
The DNA here is from genome assembly GCF_001510895.1 of Mesorhizobium loti. GTDB lineage: Bacteria > Pseudomonadota > Alphaproteobacteria > Rhizobiales > Rhizobiaceae > Mesorhizobium > Mesorhizobium loti_A. The sequence continues at coordinate 49,883 of NZ_LPWA01000035.1, forward strand.
GAAGCAGGAATTCGAGAAGGCCGGCGCCGTGGTCATCGGGCTGTCTCCTGATAGCGTGAAGAAACACGACAAATTCAAGGCGAAGTACGATCTTACCGTCAATCTCGTCGCCGACGAGGAGCGCAAGGTGATCGAGGCCTATCATCTGTGGGTCGAGAAGACGATGTATGGCCGCAAGTACATGGGCGTCGAGCGTGCCACCTTCCTGATCGGCAAGGACGGGCGCATCGCCCGCATCTGGCGGCAGGTGCGCGTCAAGGGCCACGCCGAAGAGGTGCTGGAGGCGGTGCGCGCGCTCTGAGGCGGGGAACGCAGTCTTTCGCCGCATCGCCGAACGGTTCTTGCTGACCTCTCTCTGTGGCAACCCGCCACCCGCAATGCGGGAATTGGTTACGCTCACAATGCGGCCAGCAAAACTTTGTTAACCCTAATAATGTGTAATTCGAGCTGTCGTTGGAGTCGTAACGAAAGCTCGGTCCCGTGAAATCAACCGGTCAGTCAGCGGTCTTCGGCAGGCGCAAGGAGCCCCATACGGTCATCATCGCCCGGGGCAATGAAATAAGGCATTTCACGATCCGCCCCTGGCTTGCCGCGTTCATCGGATCGGCGCTCGCGGCGATCGCCATCGGCTACCTGCTCGCCACGTCCTATCTTGTGCTGCGCGACGACCTGATCGGCGCCACGACAGCAAGGCAGGCGCGCATGCAGCAGGCCTATGAGGACCGCATCTCCGCGCTTCGCGCCCAGGTGGACCGCATCACCAGCCGCCAGCTCCTTGACCAGCAACTGATGGAAACCAAGGTCAGCGAGTTGCTGGCCAGGCAGACCCAGCTCAGCCAGCGCCACGGCCGGCTTGGGCCGATTATTGAACGCGCCGAAACGAGGTCGGCGACGCGCCCGCCGCGGTCGACACCGCGACGAAACCCGATGAGCATGCCGAAATCACAGGCAGCCTTTCGCAGTCCCCGACCTATTCCGTGGCGTCCTTGAGCGCCGGCGACACCCGGCCTTTCTCGCTGTGGTCGACCCGCTCCGATCCGCTCGACAACGAAACGGCCGCGGATCGCGCCGACAAGCTTTTCGTGTCGATCAACGCCTCGCTCAAGGCCATCGAGAACCAGCAGCTTACCCGCATCACCACGCTGGCCGACAATGCCTACAAAAACGCCGATGCGATCTCCCAGGCGCTGGAAGCGGCAGGCCTGCCGGTCGACACGGAGCTCGACAAGAACGATGTCGGCGGGCCGCTGGTGCCGCTCGATTCCTCGATGATCTTCGACAGCAAGGTCAAGGAGTTGGACGAAGCTCTTGATGCGCTTGATCAAGTCAAGAAGGAAGCGCGCAAACTGCCGCTCACCAATCCTGCACCCGGCCAGCCGGTGACCAGTCCATTCGGCGTGCGCACCGACCCGATCCTCGGCACCGCCGCCTTGCATACGGGAATGGATTTCAGGGCGCCGATCGGCATGCCGGCCAAGGTCACGGCCACTGGCGTCGTTACCAAGGCCGGTTGGAACGGCGGCTACGGTCGCATGGTCGAGGTCGACCATGGTAATGGCTTTGCCACGCGTTACGGACATTTGAGCGAAATCGACGTCACCGTCGGCCAGAAGCTCGCGGCCGGCGACGTGATCGGCAAGACCGGAAGCAGCGGCCGCTCGACCGGCCCGCATCTCCACTACGAGGTGCGCCATAATGGCGAGGCGGTCGACCCGCTCCGCTTCCTCGCCGTCGGCAAGAAGGTCGCGCAGTACCTTTAACCCACGTCCCCTGGAGCGGTTCACCGTTCCATGGAATCGCCAAAACAAAGAGTTAGAGCGGTTCGCCGCAATTCCGGACGGAAACCGCTGCGCACTTTTCCTGGAATTGCTCTAGCCGCGCCGTGGATCTCCTTCAAATCTATCAACAGTTTCGACAGGTAGCATTCGCCGCGGATTGACTCGGCTTAAGTTGTAGGATGATATGCATCACCCTATCGCCAGACATCGATTGCGCCGCTGATGACCATTCGCAGCCTCTCGCCTGAGATACTCGACGCCCTCGAGGGTGCCGTCGGGCGCAACGGCTTGACTGCCGAGCCGGTGGGAATGGCGAAGTATCTTGGCGATTGGGCGGGCGACTATCGGGGCGGCGCTCTGGCGGTGCTGCGGCCCGGTTCGGTCGCCGACGTGCAAGCGCTGATGCGTCTCTGCTGCGAGCTGAGGCTCAGCGTCATTCCACAGGGCGGCAACACCGGGCTGGTTTCAGGCGCCATCGATACCGATGCGCCGGTATGGTCGTCGTCAGCCTCGAACGGCTGAATGCCATCCGCCGAATCGACCCCGCGAACTTCATGCTGCAGGCCGACGCCGGCTGTGTGCTGCAGACGATCAAGGACGCGAGCGAGGCACGCGATTGCCTGTTTCCGCTGGCGCTCGGCGCGCAAGGCAGTTGCCAGATCGGCGGCAATGCCGCGACCAACGCCGGCGGCGTCAACGTGCTGCGTTACGGCATGGCCCGCGATCTGATCCTCGGGCTGGAGGTCGTTCTCGCGGATGGCCAACTGTGGAATGGCTTTTCCGGCCTTCGCAAGAACAACAGCGGCTATGACCTGAAGCAGCTTTTCATCGGCTCGGAAGGCACGCTTGGCATCATCACCGGCGTCGAGGTCAAGCTGTTCCCGAAGCGGCCCGGGTCGAGACGGCCTATCTCGGCCTCGCCTCCTTCGAAGCGGCCATCGCACTGTTCAACCGGGCGCGTCGGGCCTGCTCCGACCTGATCTCCGCCTTCGAGATCATCGGTTCGGAATGTATCGAGCTTGCCCAACTGATCGATCCGGAAATGACCGCGCCGGTCGCTGCACCCGTGCAGGTGCTGATCGAATTGTCGTCCGGACCAGGCGTCGATCTCGACGGCTTGCTGACCGGTTTCCTTGCCTATGCGATGGAAGAAGGCTTGGTGTCCGACGCGGTTCTCGCGACCAGCAGCGCGCAAACCAAGTCGTTCTGGGCGATCCGCGAAGGACTGGTCGAGGGGCAGGCAAAACGCGGCTATCATGTGCGCACCGATCTCTCGGTACGCATCTCGGACATCCCTGCCCTGATCGAGCGCGCCCGCCGCTTCGTCGCGCTCGATCATCCCGGCTGGATTCCCCTCACCTATGGCCATGCCGGCGACGGTAACATCCATTTCAACGTGCTGCCGCCGCTTGATCTCGGCACGACCGAGGCCCGCGCGCGCGGCGCGGAGGTCGCAGCGGGGCTCTACGACATCGCAGTCAATCTCGGCGGCTCGATCAGCGCCGAGCACGGCATCGGCCGCAGCCGCCGGCGCGAATTCTGGGACGCGCTCTCGCCAACGCATCGCCGCATGGTTGCCGCGCTGAAAGCGGCACTCGATCCCAAGGGGATGATGAATCCCGGCTGCCTGCTGCCCTCGACGGAGACCTTTTCATGAAACAAAGACTGGCCGCCATCGGCACCGTCGAAACCCTGCCGCACCGGGTCGCCGCCTTCCTCAGCCGCGAGATCGAGTCCGGCGAGTTGAACCCCGGCACGCGGCTGCCGACCGAGCAGGAGCTTTCCGAAAAATTCGGCGTAAGCCGCAACGTGGTGCGCGAGGCCATCGCCCAGCTCAGGGCCGACGGCATGATCGAGGCCCGGCAAGGCATTGGCGCCTTCGTGCTGGCACCCGAGCAAAGGGCGGCCATCCGCATCGACCGCGAGGCGCTCAAGGACACCCACAACATGGAGCGGCTGTTCGAGCTGCGCTGCATCCTCGAGGCCGAGTCGGCGGCGCTCGCCGCCGCGCGGCGCGGACAGGAGCATCTCGACTCGATCAAGGCGGCGCTCGACCGCATGGGCGGCGAGGAGCGTTGGGAAGAAGGGAGCATCGACGCGACCTGCTCTTCCACCGCGAGATCGCGCGCGCCACCGGCAACAGCTACATCCACACCTTCATTTCCTTCGTTTGCGAGCAGATCCGCCACTCGATCCACTACGCCCGCCTCACCAACCCGCTGCACGACTTGGTCGAGGTCAATGTCGGGGAGCATGTGCGCATTTACGAAGCGCTGGTGGCTGGCGACCCGGCAGCGGCGGAAGCGGCGATGCGCGCCCACATAATCGGCGCGGCCGATCGCGTCGGCGTCAAGTTGCCGCTCCGCAAAACCGGTGGAGCAAAATAGCCATGCCGGCGAGCGTTACCCACATCTCCGACGTCTGCCTGCTCGTCGAAAACATCGAGCGAACGGTCGACTTCTATGTCGATAAACTCGGTTTCCGATTGCGCCGCCGCGCTGAAGGCTTTGCCGATTTCCATGGCGAGGGCGTCACGCTCGCCGCCTGGGAACTCGACCACATCAACCGGCACACGGGCGTGTCGAACCTCAAGTCGCCGCGCCAAGCGCACAAGGTTTGCGTCGCCGTCCAGCTCGATACGCCGGACGATATCGACCGCCTGCATGGCGAGTTGAGCGCCAAGGGCGTGCCCTTCTACGGGCCGCCCGAAAACTACGTCTGGAATGCGCGCTGCGCCTATTTCACCGACCCGGACGACACGCTCTGGGAGCTTTACGCCTGGCTCGACGGCGGCCCTGGCGACTACCACGACGAACAGCCGTAGACGACGCCGCGCCGAGGGAGCGGCGCTTGGAAAGAAGAAACAAGAAGTCTGCAACAGGAGCGAAAAATGAGTGGGAACAGGGACTGTCGATTGAACCGCCGCACCTTCGTGAAGGGCGGCCTCGCAGCGGTCGCGGCCGCGTCTGCGGGCATGCAGCTGGTGCTGACGCCGGGCGCCAGAGCCGCCGGCAAGGTGGTGATCCAGTATGACTGGCTGATGTCCAACGGCCAGATCGGCGACATTGCGGCCGTCGCCAACGGTTATTTCAAGGACGCCGGGCTGGAAGTCGAATTCAGCCCCGGCGGCCCCAATGCCTCGACAGTACCGCCGGTCGTCTCGGGCGCAGCGCAGCTCGGCCAGTTTTCCGAAACGCCGCAGCTCTATGCCGCGCGCGCCAGCGGCGTGCCGGTGAAGATCATCGCCTGCGGCTTCCGCACCGGCCCTTACGCGCTGACCTCGAAGCCGGGGAAGCCGATCCGCAATGTCGCCGACCTCAAGGGCAAGAAGATCGGCATCCAGCCGACGGCGCGTTTCGTCATCGACGAGATCCTGGCAAAGAACGGCATCGACCCGTCGGAGGTTACCATCGTCAATGTCGGCTTCGACAAAGGCCCGCTGGTGCGTGGCGATGTCGACGCCATCGGCGGCTGGATCACCAACACCCAGGCGCTGAGCGTCGTCGGCGACGATCGCATCGACCTTCTGGTGCGCGACCTCGGGCTTAGCTCCTACGCCGACGTCTATTTCGCTACCGACAAGGCGATCGAGGAAAATGCCGACACGCTGGCGAAGTTCATCGGCGCCGTCGGCAAGGGTTGGGGCTGGGTGCACGCCAACCCCCAGGACGCGGTGAAGAAGATGGTCGCCGCCTATCCGGAAATGGATCTCGGCTGGGAAGAAAAGACCGTCAACCTGGTGCTGAAACTCTCCTTCGACGGTACGACCGCCAAGGATGGCTGGGGCACGTTCGATCCAGCCTCGATCGAGGAGCAGTTGGCGCTGCTCGACAAGGTCGGCCAGTATCCGAACGGGCGCCCGGCCGCCAAGGATGTCTACACCACCAAGATCCTGGAGCGTTCGGCCGCCGACCGGCCCAAGCTCGACGCGCCCGCGGCCTAGAACATGATCCTGAACCGAAGGTCAGCGTAGCAAAAAGTGAGAACCGGTTTTCGGAACAGATCATGCTCCAACAAAGAGTTAGATCAGCATGACGATTCAACCAAACGTCACGCTGGTCTAATGGCGAACGCGATCGAAGCCAATAGGCTCGATGTCGGCTATGGCGGCCGGCAGACGGCCGTCAAAGTGCTCTCCGGCCTCGACCTCACGGTTGCGGCCGGTTCCTTCCTGTCGATCTTGGGCCCGTCCGGTTGCGGCAAGTCGACCTTGCTCAGAGTGGTGGCAGACCTGCTCGATCCGCTCGGCGGCACGATCAGCGTGCTCGGCGCCACACCGCACACGGTGCGTTCACGCCGCGATGTCGGCTTCGTCTTCCAGGATTCCACCCTGCTCCCCTGGCGCACGGTGCGCGACAATGTGCGGCTGCCGCTCGGCGTCGGCCAGCGCAGCCTGACGCGCAAAATAGAGGACCGAAGCGCCGAACTTCTGGAGCTGATGGGACTCGGCGGCCTCAGCGAACGCCTGCCGCATCAGCTTTCCGGCGGCCAGCGCCAGCGCGTGGCGATAGCCCGCGCCCTGCTCGGCGAGCCCAAGCTGCTGCTGATGGATGAGCCGTTCGGCGCATTGGACGAGATCACCCGCGACCGCCTCAACGACGAATTGCTGGCGCTCTGGCGACGCACCGGCACGACCATTCTATTCGTCACCCATTCGATCGCCGAAGCCGCATACCTTGGCGAGCGCGTCATCGTGCTGGCCGCCAATCCCGGACGCGTGATCAAGGACCTCGACATGCGGCCCTTCAAGCAGGACGGCAACCGCTGCTCGCGTGAGGACGCCGCGATCGTCGCCGCCATGGCGGAGCTGCGCGCCGCGCTGGAGCGGGCATCGTGAGACCGGCGCCGCTTTCTCCGCAAATGACCATTGCGCTGCCGGTGCTCGGCGCCGCTTCGATCCTGCTTGCCTGGCAATACATCCTGCCGTTGCTGGGCGTTCCCGCCTATATCGTGCCGACGCCGACGGCGATCTTCGGCGTCTTCCAGAAGAATTTCGCCCTGCTCATCGCCAATCTCAAGCCGACGCTGATCGAGGCGCTGGCTGGCTTTGTCATCGGCAACCTGGCCGCGGTGCTGCTCGCCGTGCTCTTCGTGCACAGCCGTATCCTGCAGGCTGCTTATTTCCCGATCGTGCTGTTCTTCAACACCATCCCGATCCTGGCGCTGTCGCCGATCATCATCCTGATCTTCGGTCTCGGCATGACCCCGAAGGTCGTCATCGCCGCGGTGATCTGCTTCTTCCCGACATTGGTGAACATGATCCGCGGGCTCGATTCGGCAAGCGACAACGAGCACGAGCTGTTTCGCGTGCTGTCGGCGACGCGCTCGGAGATATTCTGGAGCCTGCGCCTGCCGCGCGCGCTGCCGATGCTGTTCTCCTCGCTCCGCATCGCCTCCGCGACGGCCGTGATCGGAGCCATCGTCGGCGAATGGATCGGCTCGGACAAAGGCCTCGGCGCGCTGATCATCCAGGCAACCTTCAACTATCAGTCCGACCGCCTCTACGCGGCGATCGTGCTCTCGTCGTCGCTGTCGATCGCGCTGTTCTGCATCGTCGTGCTGATCGAGCGCCGGGTCATCAGATACTGAACAGGCGTACCGGCCGGTCCGTGCAAACTCTGCACGAGCTGGTATTCGCCTTGCTCAGTCCGATTGCACGGACAGAAAACGGATCGCCGCCGAAGCCAGGGTCGCGGCGCCCACCTTCAACGCCGCCTCATCGACACGGAACCTGGGATGGTGAAGCGGATAGACCGATCCGACCTCCTCGTTACGGATGCCGAGCCGAAAATAGACGGACGGGCGTTTCTGACTGTAGTAGCCGAAGTCGTCGGCAATGCTCCATCCGGGCGTGTTGAGGACATTGTCGGCGCCAACGCAGGTTTTGGCGCTGGCGACGATCAGCTCGGTCATCTCGGCATCATTGACGACACCCGGCTCACCCCGGTGGATGTCGAGCTCGACGGTGGCGCCATGGCTCGTCGCGATGCCTTCCAGTATTGCGCGAACGCGGCGCCAGGCACGCTCGCGGGTAGCGTCGCTGCCGCTGCGAATGGTCCCTCGCAAAGCGACCTTGCCGGCGATCACGTTGTAGGCACTGCCGCCGTTGATGCTGGTCACGGATATCACTAGGGGATCGTACGGATCGATCTCGCGCGAGACGATCTTTTGCAGCTCGCTCACCATGGAGCAGGCCACGGCGATCGCATCGACTCCCTCATACGGCTTCGCCGCATGTGCCGCCTCGCCGATCACGACGGCATCGAACGTATCGCAGGCCAGCGTGTAGGGACCTGGGCTGACCGCGACCTTGCCGGACGGCGTGTACGGATCGACGTGAACACAGATGGCGGCGTCGATATCGTCGAGAAGCCCCTCCTCCACCACCCGCCTGCCACCGGACGGTTCATCCTCCTCGGCCGGCTGGAAGATGAGGCGGACGGTTCCGCCAAAATCCATTCTCGATTGATGGAGATGCGCGGCAACCGCGAAGCCCATCGATGCATGAGCGTCGTGACCGCAGGCATGCATCACCCCCGGATTGCTTGAGGCATAGTCGACGCCGGACTCCTCCTCGATCGGCAAGGCGTCGATATCGGCGCGGATGACCAGCTTTCGATTGGACGGCTTGCCGGTGCCGACGACGTCCACCGCCAGACCATAGCCCGCGACGCCGCGAATCTCGGCAATTCCACGATCCGCCAGCATCTGCCGCAAATAACGCTGTGTGTTCGCCTCGCGGTTCGACAATTCCGGATTGCGGTGCAAATAGCGCCGGATCTCGATCATCTGGTCCAGAATGCCGGGATCGATGTTGGCCGCAACGGCGCTCCCGGCAGGGCCTGCAGCGGCTTCGCCGCCCTCACGATTTGACATGGATCTCTCGCGGGAACCTGGTCAAGGTCTCATGGCCGGTTTCGGTCACCAGGATGGTCTCGCTGATCTCGATGCCCCAACCATCCATCCACATGCCGAGGATGGAATGAACGACGTTGCCGGGCGCAAGCACGGTCTTGTCGCCCGGCCTGAGGCTGATCGTGTGTTCGCCCCAATCCGGCGGATAGGCGACGCCGATGGAATAGCCGATGCGCGATTCCTTCTTCAGCCCGTAGCGTTGGATGACCTTGCGCCATGCACCCTCGACTGCTTCGGCTGATGTTCCGGGCCTCACCGCATCGAGCACCGCATCCATGCCCTCGATCACCGCCTTGGCGGTGTCCGAGACACGGGTCGGTGTCTTCCCCAGTTGCATCGTTCTTGCCAACCCGGCCGCGTAGCGGCGGCAGACGCCGGCGAGTTCCAACGCAATCGTCTCGTTGTCTCCAAACCGCCTGTCGCTCCACATGATGTGCGGGGCCGAAGCGTTCTCGCCGCCGAGGATGGTTGGCGGAAGGGCGGTGATATCGCCCGCGAATTCCGGACTGCCGGCGATCTGCGCCGCCTGGATGGAGGCAATGGCATCGCATTCGCGAACGCCCGGCGCAATGACTTCAAAAGCCCGCGCGACGGCAGCTTCGGCGAGCGTCGAGGCTTTGCGCAGATAGGCGATCTCGGGCGCGGATTTGACCGCGCGGATCCAGTTCACCAGGAGATCGGCATCATGCCATTTTGCGTTGGGAAGCCCAGCGACAAGCCGGGCATACCCTTTCGGGGAGAAATAATAGGCTTCGAGCTCGATGCCGATGTGCCTGTTTCCCCAGCCTTTGGCGACGATCCAGTTGGCGATCCAGTCCATCGGGTGGCGGTCGGCCCGCTGCACATGGTCTTCCGGGAAACCGACGACATTCTCGGGCTTCATCCAGGCCGTCAGAAGACCGCCCGCTGCATCCATGGCGCGGCCGATCCAGACCGGCTCGGCCTCCTCGATCGGAACCAGCACCACCTGCGGCGTATAGAATGACCAGCCATCATAGCCGGTGATGTAATGCTGGTTGGCAACGTCGTTGACGATCAGAAGTTCGAGACCGCGCTTCGCCATCTCGGTGCGGATCTTGCGAAGCCGCTGCTGGTATTCGTCGCGGGCAAACGGCAGTTCGATCATTTCTGCTCCATGCTTGTTGGATCAACGGCGGTTGGCTCACACACCAATGGGACGGCTGCAACGTGGAGGCAATCAGCCAGGGGCGGCACGTGGACAGGTCCTATCGGTCCTGTCCTTTCCCCGGCCTCAGGGAGTCTACCGTCAAATTATTTTTGAATTCCATTTGACTGAATAAATCTTCTCTGCGAACCTTGCGTCAACTGGGAGCGCAAGCCATGGCGTTGCGGGGAACCAATCAGGAGTTCGGGCGGCCGTACAACCGGCGCATCGTGCTCGAGTCCATCCGGCGCTTTGGCCCCATCGCCCGCGGCGAGATCGCCGGGCATGTCGGGCTCACCGTCCAGACGGTGTCGACCATCGTTAGAGAGTTGGAAGAGCAGGGTTACATCCTGTCGGTTCGCGAGGAACCGAAGGGCCGTGGCCTGCCGCCGGCGACGCTCCGCATCAACCCGGAAGGCGGCTATGCCGTCGGCATCCATCTCACGCCGCTCGGCATCGACGCGGCGCTGATCAACCTCAGCGGCGACGTGATCGAGAGCGCGCATCGCGAGGCGCCCCATGCGGCGCCCGACGAGGCGTTCGAGGCGATCGGCGCCATGGTCGCAGAATTGACCGGTCGCCGCTCGGGCGGCCGCGTCATCGGCATCGGCATGGCGCTTCCCGGACCGTTCGGCGTCGAACCGATGAGCTTCGTCGGCCCGACGACGATGACCGGCTGGCAAGATGTTCCGCTGCGCGAGCGGCTGACGGCGGTCACCGGCCTGCCGGCCTTCTTCGAAAACGACATGGCTGCCGCCGCGATGGGCGAACGCTTCTATGGCCTCGGTGCAAAGCATTCCGAATATTATTATCTCTACTTCGGCGTCGGGCTCGGCGGCACCATGCTGCATGATGGCAGCGCATTGCGCGGCGCCTGGGGCAATGCCGGCGAGATCGGCCACATCCCGGTCGTTCCGGGCGGCGAGCTCTGCCCCTGCGGCAACCGCGGCTGCCTCGAACGCTACGTCTCGCTGGACGCGCGTGGACGCTGGAACGGCAACGATGCCGACTGGGTGAGCGAGATCACGCCGGTCTTCCGCAACGCAATCGCCATCATCGAAAACCTCTTCGATCCCGAGACGATCGTTCTCGGTGGACTGGCCTCGCCCGCCCTGCTCGAACGGCTGGCGGCATCGGTCGAGCCGCTGCACAATTCGGTATCGGCCCGCAAGGACCGCGTGGCGCCAAGAATCCTCGTTGCGCAGGGCGGCCAGCACGCGGTGCTGCGAGGGGCGGCGGCACTTGCCGTTTCCGGCGTGCTTTCGCCGCGCTTCGGCCAGATCTTCACCGCCAAGCGGCAGCGCGAGGGCGACCCTCTGAAAGGCGGAGATATCGCAGCATGAGCGAACCCCTGCTGGTCCTCGACAACGTCGCCAAGAACTACGGCGCCATCCAGGCGCTGCGCGGCATCAGCTTTTCGATCGGGCGCGGCGAGGTGGTGGCGCTGCTTGGCGACAACGGCGCCGGCAAGTCGACGCTGGTGAAGATCATCGCCGGCGGACTCGAACCGACCTCGGGCCGCATGCTGTTCGAAGGCAAGGAGTTTCTCGCCAAATCCCCCGCCGAGGCCAAGGCCGCCGGCATCGAGACGGTCTACCAGGATCTCTCGCTCTGCACCAATGTCGACGTGGTGGCGAACTTCTTCATGGGGCGCGAGATCACCGCAAGGTGCTTGGCGTCCCGGTGCTCGACGAGCGCGCGATGGAGGCTGTGGTGGCAAAGGCGCTGGCCAATGCCGGCACGCGCATCCCCTCGCTGCGCACGAAGGTCGAGCACCTCTCGGGCGGCCAGCGGCAGGCGATCGAGCTCAACCGCTTCGTCCATTGGGGCGGCAAGCTGGTGCTGCTCGACGAGCCCTTCGCCGCGCTCGGCGTCGAGCAGACGCGCCGCGGCCTCGATATGATCCGCCAGGTGGCGAGCCAGGGCATCGGCGTCGTCATCATCACCCACATCATGCAGCAGGCCTTCCAGGTCGCCGACCGGATCGTGGTGATCCGCCAGGGCGTCGTGGCGGGCGACGTTGCCCGCAACAAGACAAGTCCCGACGCGGTGATCAATATGATCACCGGAGAGACGCTCGCCGGTGCCGGACCGGCGGGTTGAGGGACAAATGAGGGGTCCGGCGCAAAGAGGAGCGAACGACATGAAGCGAATGCTACTTTCTGTCTTCGGTATCCTGGCACTGGCAATTGCCACGCTCACGCCGGCATTCGCCCAGTCCAAGGGTACCGTCTATTACCTGGTCCCGACACTGCTCGACGAATTCCAGACCGGCTCGGTGAGCGCGCTGGAACTGTTCCTGAAGCAGGTCGGCTACGAGATGAAGACGCTGAACGCCGACAACAAGACCGACGCTCAGCAATCGCAGATGAACGACGTGATCGCGTTGAAGCCGAAGGCGATTATCCTCGCCGCGGTCGATTTCAACGCGCTGAAGCCATCAGTTGAAGCCGCCCGCGCGGCCGGCATCCCGGTGGTCGAGTTCGATCGCCAGATCACCGCGACACCGTCCGACTTCACCTCGGTGGCAGGCACGGTCGAGATCGGCCATATCGCTGCCGAGCAGGCCGAAGCGCTGCTGAAGGCCAAGAACGGCTCGGTGAAGGGCAAGATCCTGCAGGTACTCGGTGACCCCGGCGATCCCTACACGCTCGATATCCAGAAGGGCTTTGAAGAGAAGATGAAGGCGTTTCCGGACGTCAAGATCATCTCGTTGCCGGCCATGCAGTGGGAAGCGAGCAATGCCGGCACCATCGTTGCCGACCAGATGCTGGCCAATCCCGACATCGACCTGATCTTCAGCCACGCCGCGCATCTTTCGGTCGCCGCCGTCGCTTCGCTGGAAGCCGCCGGCAAGAAGCCGGGCGACGTGATGCTGATGAGCTCGAACGGCGCGCCGGTCGGCCTCGACCTGATCCGCAAGGGTTGGCTGAACGTCGAGGTCGAGCAGCCGCTCTACGCGCAGGCCGCCGCGGTCGCCATGTTCATGGACAAGGTCGCCAACAAGCAGGAGATTAAGCCCGGCGACTATGACGTGCTCGGCCTGAAGTCGGTGGTGACCAAGGAAGCCTGGGGCCCGAACATCAAGATCCCGGGCGCCGCGATCACCAAGCAGAACGTCGACAATCCGGCCTTCTGGGGTAACCAGAAGCCGCCGACGGATACCGTCAAGTCCGTCGAATAGGCTTGCCTCGCGGAGCTCCGGGCCGTCGGGCCCGGAGCCTCGCGGCAACCACGCTCTCAATGCCGACGCCAACCGGATCACCGATGAGCCCACGCACCCGCCATATCCTCGAGCTCGTGCTCGACAATCTCGTCTGGTTCATGCTGGTCTTCGTGCTGGCTGTGTTCTCGATCTTCATTCCCAACTTTTTCCAGCTCGGCATCTTCGCCAACATCATCGAGGCTTCCAGCGTGCTCGGCGTGATGTCGATCGGCCTGGCGCTGGTCATCATCGCCGGCCACATGGATCTTTCGGTTGAATCCGTCGCGGCACTAAGCGCCATGGCGGTCGGCATCATGTTCTGCTCGTCCGGCATCGGCCTTGGCGTTCAACTGCATCCGGACTGGCTGATGGTGCCGGTGTCGCTCGCCATCGCGCTGGCGGTGGGCGCCATCATCGGCGTCATCAACGGCTTCCTCATCGTCAGGCTGAAGATGAGCGCCTTCATCATCACGCTGGCCTCCTACATCTGGGTGCGCGGCCTGGTGCTGGTGGTTTCGGGCGGGCGCTCGGCGCAGGATCTGGCGCCCGCCATCCGCTGGTTCGGCATCCAGCGGCTCGCCGGCTTGCCGCTCACCGCCTGGATCGCGGTCGGCTGCTTCGTCGTCTTCTCCCTGATCATGGCCAAGACGCCGTTCGGCCGGCATCTGGTGATGATCGGCGGCAACGAGACGGCGACTTTCCGCGCCGGCATCCGCGTCAACCGCAACCTGATCATCGCCTTCGTGCTTGCTGGCGCCATCGCCGGTCTGGCCGGCTGGCTGCTTGCGATCCGCACCTCCGGGGCGACCGCCAATCTCGGCGTCGGCCTGCTCTTCAACGCCTTCGCCGCCGTCGTCATCGGCGGCGTCAGCCTCAAGGGCGGCGTCGGCACCCTGCCCGGCGTCTATGCCGGCGTGCTGCTTCTGTCGGCCATCAACACCGCCATCAACCTGATGGGCCTGCCGGCCAACTTCACCCAGGTCATCCACGGCTTGCTTGTGCTGGCGGCCGTGCTGCTCGACGCCTTCAAGCAAACCATTCGCCAGAGACTCGCATGACAGGACGGCTCGCATGACCGGACGCATCGAAGGCAAGGTGGCGGCGATCGTCGGCGCCGCACGCGGCATCGGCAGGGGCATAGCTGAGCGTTTCGCCGAGGAAGGCGCTAGGCTGGTGCTTGCCGACAGCGAAGCCGACGCCGGCAAGGCGAGCGCCGACGAGCTGGGTGCCGCCTTCATCCACACCGACATCTCGAAGATGGCCGATGCGGAGGCCCTTGTAGCATTGGCGATTGCGCGCCACGGCCGCCTCGACATCATCGTCCAGAATGCCGGCATCTATCCCTGGCAGCTCATCGAGAACACCAGCCCGGAGGACTGGGACCGGGTCATGGCCGTCAACCTGCGCGGCAGCTTCAACGCCGCGCGCGCAGCACTTGCGCCTATGAAGGCACAGCAGAGCGGCCGCATGCTGTTCACCTCTTCCATCACCGGCCCGCAGGTAAGCAGCCCCGGCCACGGCCACTACTCAGCCAGCAAGGCCGGCATCAACGGCTTCATCCGCGCCGCGGCGCTGGAATTCTCCGGCTACGGCATTACCGTCAACGGCGTCGAGCCCGGCAACATCCTGACGGAGGGCATGAAGCTGCATCGCGATGCCGCCTTCATCAAGAGCATGGAGGACGCCGTGCCGCTCGGACGCCTCGGCACCCCGCGCGACGTCGCCAACGCCTTCCTGTTCCTGGCCTCCGACGACGCCAGCTACATCACCGGCACGACCATCGTCGTCGATGGCGGCCAGCTCCTGCCGGAAGGCCAGGATTTCCGCCTGACGCCGCCGTGAGTCTTGATTTTGCCAAAAAACTGGCGGACGAAACTGGTGGGCGATGACGGACTCGAACCGCCGACATCTTCGGTGTAAACGAAGCGCTCTACCAACTGAGCTAATCGCCCGCTCCGGGCCGGACCTTTAAGCAGTTAGGGCTCCATTCGCAAGGCCCAATGATCAGCCGGCGCACCGGCTGCCAGGCGGATTTCCCCAATGCCGGCGCACTTGTCAAAAACCTTCTCCAGTTTGCTGTTATGCTTGAATGCCGCGCTTGACACCCGCAAACGAACCCCTTATCCAGCGCCCCAACGACGAACACGCCTGACACGTGCTCGTCAGTGCGCGGGTGTAGCTCAGTCGGTTAGAGTGCCGGCCTGTCACGCCGGAGGTCGCGGGTTCGAGCCCCGTCACTCGCGCCAGTGTTTTCAAGGGCGTGCGCCCTGCCCTCCGAAAGTTTCAACTTTCGTTTTCCGGAGAGTTTCAACTCTTTGTATTCGTTGCGTTCCAGGCTGAGCAGCCTGCGGCCTTCGCGGCGGCACTGATCGGCCGCGCGGACGGCCGGCACATAGGTCGAGCGAATCGATATAGGCCAGCACCTGGCGCTGGGCGCACCGCGACAACGTGCCGAACGCGCTCTCGCCGGTGGTCTTGGTGCGTTCGATCAGGAAACCTGCTCTTCGGCCGTCTGCTATTTCGATGAGCACCCGGAGAGGCGGTCGTTGCCGATCCGCCGATGTGCCGCTGGCTACCAGCCCAAGCGGATTATCTGCGAAAGATCGGCGATGTCGCCATAGATCATCGAGCCTTTGACGAGAAAACACTTGCTGCCCAGAACCTCGAAGAGGGGGCTTGAGGGGGTGCAAACCGGCGGGACCTTACGGTCCTTGGCTTCGGTGGAGCCGATGCTGATCGCGAGGATGGCGATAGCAATGAGAATGGTCTTGCTCATATCTATCCCTGGAGCCAATTGGCTTCTTGGGCCGCAAAACCGGGTTGCCGCCTCTTAACTAGCATCGGGCCGTGACGGGCTTCATCATCAAATTGGATGGCGAGGGCTCATCTATTTGCGGTAGGCACAAAGACGGGTCCAATCGCGTTCAGCTCGGAGCCGTCGAAATAATACGAGACACTCAGCCTTGGCGAAGTGCGGCACTCGCGCCGCCCACGACACCACATTCGGCCTCCGCCTGTCGGCGTCACCGCGCGGTTAGCTGGAACATACCGCTTTTGGACTGGCGATCGGCGTAGGGATCAGGTTGAGCCACCTACAATATCAGCAATAGCTTGCATTCGGACGGGACCATACCATGGGGCGGTTTTCAGGCGCTCTGTGGTGGGGAAAGTTCCAATGCGCACGATTCTGGCTCTGGCCGCGCTCTCGTCCTGTTTCGCTCTGTGGGATCGATTTGCGAATGACGGGACCTATAGCGCCGCCCTGCAACGGAACATTTTTGGTGTAGCGCTTGCTGAATGAGCACCTGCGCGCCGGCAGGCGATGAACTCTCTGGACTCCGTAAGCTCCGGTGGGACGATAGCGGTCAGCGCACGGTGATGAAGGCAAGGACGGTCGCAGGGAGCCGGATACGCCGCTCCCCGGGCCGCGCTAGGCAGCCTGTGCTCTACCTTCCCCTGAACTGCCTCAAGAAAAGTTGGCTGCCGCCAGGCCATAGCTGTGGTCGCTTATTCAGGATGCGCCACTTGCCCACTTTCCCTTTCTCCGAAGCGAACCCGATTCAATATCCCGGTCCCCCGCCGAAACGTTCGGACGTGGTGATTATCGGCGGCGGCATCATCGGCGTGACGACAGCTCTTTTTCTTGCGCGGCGCAATATCTCGGTGACGCTGGTGGAAAAGGGTCGGATTGCAGCCGAGCAGTCCTCCCGCAATTGGGGATGGATCCGCAAGCAGGGACGCGATGCGGATGAGCTGCCGATCGTGATCGAGGCATCCCGTCACTGGCGGCAGCTTGCTGAGGAATGTGGCGAAGACATCGGCCTGAAGCAGACAGGCGTGACCTACCTGGCAAGCTCGGATGACAAAATGGCCGGCTTCGAAAAATTCATGAAGGTCGCCGCCGTCCATAAGATCGACACTCGCCTTCTGAACGCGCAGGAAACCGCTGGTCTCATCAAAGGCATGTCACGCAGTTTCAAGGGCGCGATGACGACACCTTCCGACATGCGGGCTGAGCCTTGGATGGCGGTGCCCGCTCTCGCCCGGCTTGCGGCCCGCAAAGGTGTCAAGATCGTAGAGAATTGCGCGGCGCGAACTTTGGAAATCTCGGCCGGCAGGGTCAGCGGTGTCTGGACCGAGGCGGGTCACATCGAGACCTCCAGCGTTCTGCTCGCGGGCGGTGCGTGGTCTTCCCTATTCCTGAGAAGACATGGCGTTTCCATTCCCCAGCTCAGTGTAAGGTCGACCGCCGCGGCAACGGAGCCGATGCCTGAAATCCATGCAGGTGCCGCGGCAGGAGAGCATATCGCTTTCAGACGCAGACAGGATGGCGGGTACACGCTCGCCCCGGGAGGCAGCCATTTGCTCTACCTGGGGCCTGACGCATTCCGGCACGCGACGAAATACCTTCCCGCCCTCATGGCCAATCCGTTCGGGTCACGCTATTCGCCGGCCGCGCCGACGGGTTACCCGGACAGCTGGTCGACGCCGCGTCACTGGACGCCGGATTCCCAAAGTCCCTTCGAAAGAATGCGGGTGCTCAATCCGGCTCCCGAACGTTCCGGTCTCCGTTCGATCGAACGCAATTTCAGTCGCCTGTTCCCGCAGCTCGGGTCGGTCCGCCTGAAGGCAAGCTGGGCAGGCATGATTGACGCAATGCCCGACGTCGTCCCGATAGTTGATCGCGTGCAGGCGATCGTCGGCCTCGTCGTCGCGACAGGCATGAGCGGTCACGGCTTCGGCATCGGGCCGGGAATCGGTCGGGTCGTCTCCGACATGATCCAGGGAAACGAGATCGGGCACGATCTCACCCGTTTTCGCCTTTCGCGCTTTTCTGACGGCAGCGCCATTCGGCCAGGCCCGGCCCTTTGAGCGTTCTGCAGCCAGGCGGAATCGTTTGGTTCTACGGAAATGCGGGCAAACAAAGAGATAGAACACGGCGCTGGAGCCCCGCTCCGGGTCCATGGCTGAATATCGTATTGGCTCTTGAAGTCCTTGCGCCGGAACCATTCCGCCTTTGCCTCGTTCCGCCCAAGGGCAAAAAGCAGGAGAGACAGATGGCAGTGAGATGTCGCGTTTCGATCGACGATGCGAGGGATGTGGATGAGCTCGCGTTCCAGGAATTGCCGCGGGTAGGTGAAAGCGTGTCCCTGCCGGTCGAAGGATCAAATATGGACCTTCGCGTTCTGCGCGTCGTGCATGTGCCCGGCAGCGAGCAAAGCGCAACGACGATGCTGGAACTAACCAGCAAGATTCTTTAGCGGCGTTTCCTGATCACTCGCCCAATATGACGCCGGAAGCGACAATCTGGGCGGTCCGCGCGGTGAGCTTCTCGCGCTTTACGAGCGTGGGCTTTTCATAGGGTTTTTTCATCGCGCCGTTCCGGAACCGGGCTGCCTTGTATCGGTCAGCACAGTGAACGCATTCGCTCCGGTTGCGTTCCGGCCGGTGAGGAAAGGCTGGTCTCGGACGGCACGTGACGAGCCCCGCGCGCCCGCTTGCAACGGCCTTGGGCTCGCGAATTTACGAGCTCGGAGGTTGAGATCTCCTGATCCTGGGCATCGGCAGCAGGGAATTTTCCGATGCCAAGTCTGTCTGGGCACCTTTCGATCCCGGCCTGTAGATCAGATGGACGACCAAACCGAGGTATCCAGCCTGAAGAATGATCAGTGCCAGAGTGGCCCAACCAAGCGCCTGCCAGCCGGAGCCGGTCTGAAATCCAGCCCAGACCGCCACGATGACTGACGTCACGAACATGCCCACCAAATACCGCGGAAAATACATGGTTCTTATCCAGCAACGAGCGCTTCGGCGATCGGGCAGCCGCCAGACTAAAGACCCGCCGCTCCGTTTCGCGGAGCGGCGGGGCCCCCGAATTTGCCCCCCGGCTGCCGGGCGGATGCTTGCTCCCCGGCATTGCTGACAGTGCAACTGCAATGCCAGACACAGTGACCCATTACGGGACACCCCTGCCCGTCGCGCAAGATCGGATCGGCGAATAACATTAAGCGTTGCTAATGTGCCACGCTGGGTCGGAAGGGCCAAAGCGGAAGGTTCGTTGACGCGACCCTTTTCGTGGCGACGCTGGTAACAGGGAGGCCGCGGGACGCTTTCGACCTCAAACCCTCGCCAGCAGCGCCTCAACCTCCTGCAGCGTCGGCATCGACGGCGCTGTGCCGGGGCGCGTCACCGAAATACCGGCGACAGCGCAGGCGAAGCGCACGGCCTCAAGCGGCTCGACCCCTTTCGCAAGTGCTGCCGCCAGGCCGCCACTGAAGGCATCGCCCGCCCCCGTGGTCTCGACCACCGGGCCGGCATTGACGACGCCGACATGGTCGGAACGGTCCTTGGTGTGCAGCAGCGCGCCCTTCTCGCCAAGCGTCACGATAACGGTGCCGACTCCCTTCGCCAGCAGGCTGTCGGCGGCGCGGCGCGCATCGTCGATCGACGAGACGGCGATGCCGGTGAGTCCTTCGGCCTCGGACTCGTTGGGCGTGACGTAGTCGCAGAGCGTGTAGATGCGCTCCGGCAGGCTGGCTGCCGGCGCCGGATTGAGGATCGTCGTCACCCCTGCCCCGCGCGCGATCTCCAGTGCCTTCAATGCTGCGTCGATCGGCTGCTCGAGCTGGGTGACGAAGACCCCGGCCGAGCGGATCAGGCCGGCATGGGCCTCGATATCGGCGGGCGAGATCAGCATAGCTGCGCCGGGGCTGACGATGATGGCGTTGTTGCCGCTGCCCTCGTCCACAAAAATATAGGCCGCGCCGGTATAGCTGTCCGGCGTTTCGATCGCGGCGCTTTTCACGCTCGCCGCCTTCCAGGTCTGCTTGGCCATGTCGGCAAAGGCATCGACGCCGAGCCGGGTCAGGAATGTGATGTCGGCGCCGAGCTTGCCGGCGGCCACGGCCTGGTTCGAGCCCTTGCCGCCCGGTCCGAGCTTGAACGAGTTGCCGAGGATCGTCTCGCCCATGCGCGGCTGGCGGTCGGCGCGATAGGCGGTGTCGGCGACGAAGACACCGAGAATAACGACAGGCTTGCCGACGGCCATCATCTTACTCCGCATCCGGCGGAACGACGCCCTTGCGGAAAGCAAAACAGCCATAGAAGCGGCGCTCGCCGGTCTGGATGACGCAGTATGCCTTCTTGGCGCGCTCGTAGAAGGCGTAGCGCTCTATCGAGATCATCGGCCAGGACTTGCCCTCGGCCGCGTCGATCTCCTCCTGCACCTCCTTCTGCACCGGCGGGATTTCGTTCGGCTTGCCGACGATCTCCATGCGGGCGGCGGCGTCGTCGACGAAGCTGTCCAGCGGATAGAGCGACAGCACCGCCTTCGCCACCTCGGCCGCCGGCGCATCGATGCGCAGCAGCTTGCCGAGCACGGTCTGCTTGGCAACGGAGTCGGATGGGAAATTGGTGTCGGCGATGATCAGGTCGTCGCCGTGCCCCATCGCCCGCAGCGCCTGAAGTACGTCGGCATTGAGCAGCGGATTGATCCCTTTGAGCATGGTTTCCTCTTGGAAGTCTGTTGGCGGTCAGAGACGCTTGCCGGTCCCTGCGTCGAAGAGATGGACGTGGTCGAGCCGCGGCCTGAGTTTCAGCGTATCGCCTGGCTTGAAGTCGTGACGCTCACGAAACAGCGCGACCATCTCGCCCTCGCCGAAGCGCACGAACACCAGCGTCTCCGAGCCTGTCGGTTCGACCACCGAAATCGTCGACGCGACGCCGTCGGGATGGATTTCCAGATGCTCCGGCCGCACGCCGTACACGACGGCCTGCCCGTCTTCGGCTGAACCGTTGATGGGCATCGGAAAGGCCGAGTCCGCAATGTCGATCACGGGCTTCTCGCCCTTTTTCACGGTGCCCTTGAGCAGGTTCATCGCCGGCGAGCCGATGAAGCCGGCGACGAACAGATTGGCCGGCCGGTCGAACAGTTCCAGCGGCGCGCCGACCTGCTCGATGCGGCCGTCGCGCATCACGACGATCTTGTCGGCCATGGTCATGGCCTCGATCTGGTCGTGGGTGACGTAGATGGTGGTGGTCTTCAGCCGCTGGTGCAGTTCCTTGATTTCGGTGCGCATCTGCACGCGCAGCTTGGCGTCGAGGTTCGAGAGCGGCTCGTCGAACAGGAACACCTGCGGATTGCGCACGATGGCGCGGCCCATGGCGACGCGCTGGCGCTGGCCGCCGGAAAGCTGGCGCGGATAGCGCTTCAGATAGGGGGCAAGGTCGAGGATATCGGCCGCCCGCTTCACCCGCTCGGCGACCACGGCAGGATCGGTGCCGCGCAGCTTCAGCGCGAACGCCATGTTCTGCTCCACCGTCTTGTGCGGATAGAGCGCGTAGTTCTGGAACACCATCGCGATGTCGCGCTTGGCTGGCGGCAGATTGTTGACGATGCGGTCGCCGATCGAAATCGTTCCGCCCGAGACCGTTTCCAGCCCCGCCACCATCCTCAAGAGCGTGGACTTTCCGCATCCCGAAGGGCCGACCAGCACAACGAACTGGCCGTCGGCAATATCGACGCTGACCTCATGCAGAACCTTGACGGTTCCGAATGCCTTGGCCACATTGGTGATAGCGACTTGAGCCATCGTCTCCCCTATCTTTTTCGGTGAAGCTAGCCATTGCCAACGGCAAGGGCAAGTCAGTATCTTATAGATAAAAAGCCATTCTTGTTGACAAGGTAATCGATTACGCGAATAGTGGCGAGTGCCAATCCGACAGCCGGTTCTTGTCTCGGAAATCGGATCTCCAGGCGACGCAGGGTGGGGTCCCACGTCCACCTATGGTATAGGAGAACCGCAGACGTTTCGGCGTCCGAGAGATTGGCAAAATCAATTCACGACTGAAGTTCTGGGAGGAACCTTGAGATGAGAGTCGATCTTTACGAAAAACTGGTGCGCGCCGGGGCGACCCGCCGCGATTTGCTGAAAGGCGCGGCCAGCATGGCCGCACTTGCCGCGGCGTCCGGCGTGGGACTTGGCGCGCTGACCAAACCGGCCGCCGCCGCAGATGATCTGCGCGCGAAAATCCTGCAGATTCCGGGCGTCGGCAAGGGCCAGCGACGGACGCCGACTTCCAGAAGGTCGGCGAGCTGTGTCTGGAAGCGACCAAGGCCAACGTCAAGGAAGGTGAATTTGCCGGCGTCGAGCTCACCTTCATGGGCCTCAACAACCAGAACCTGCACAACGTGCTGTTCCGCGGCTTCCTGAAGCCGTGGGAGGCCTACACAGGCGCCAAGATCAGTTGGATCGACCTTGCCCAGGCCGATTACAACGCCCGCCTGCAGCAGTCGATCGCAACCAAGACCGTTGACTTCGACATCATCGAGATGGGCGCGCCGTTCGAAGGCGACGTTTGCGGCAAGGGCCTCACCTCCGAGATGCCCGACTGGGTCAAGAAGCAGGTCGACATGGACGACCTCGTCAACTACCTGAAGCCGCCGGTCGGCACCTGGGACGGCAAGCAGTACCGCGTCACCATCGACGGCGACACGCACAACTTCAACTATCGCACCGATGTGTTCTCCGATCCCGACCTCGCCAAGGCTGGAAGGACAGCGGCGCGACGACCGAATGGGGTGTGCCGAAGACCTGGCAGGAAGTGCAGGCCGTCACCAAGTTCCTCAAGGGCAAGCAGTTCAAAGGCCAGGACGTGTATGGCTATCTCGACGCGCCCAAGCCGTGGGGCGGTTTCGGCTTCTATTTCCTCGGCAGCCGTGCCAGCGCCTATGCCAAGCATCCCGACGACAAGGCATGGCTGTTCGACGCCGACACGATGAAGCCGCGCATCAACAATCCGGCCTGGGTGCGGGCTATCCAGGACGTGATCGACGCCCTTCCCTCCGAGCCGCCGGACCAGATCAACGCCGACCCGAACACCACCGGCTTCCAGCAGTTCCTGGCTGGCACCGGCTCGATGATCCCGTGGTGGGGCGATATCGGCTCCAACGTCAAGACCAACGACTCGTCGGTGATCGGCGACGTCACCGGCTTCTCGATCCTGCCTGGCTCGGACGACGTCTACAATTCGAAGACCGGCAAATGGGACAAGCTCGCCAGCGGCCCGAACTATGCGCCGAACTGCGCCTATCTCGGCTGGGGCGTCTATGTCATGGCCCGCGTCGACAGCGACGAGAAGAAGAAGAAGGCGGCCTGGTCGGCGGCGGCCCATCTCGGTGGCAAGGACCTGTCGCTCTGGACGGCGGCGTATCCGTCGGGCTTCCAGCCCTACCGAAACAGCCATTTCAACATTCCGGAATGGGTGGCGGCCGGCTATGACGAAGCCTTCATCACCTCCTATCTCAAGTCGGAGGGGGACTCCTACAACCATCCGAACGCTGCGATCGAGCCGCGCATCCCCGGCATCTTCCAGTATTACAGTGCCGCCGAGGATATCCTGGCCAACACCTTCGCCGGCAAGATGAAGGCGCAGGAAGGCGCCGACGCCATCGCTGCCGCCTGGGAGAAGCTGACCGACCAGATCGGCCGCGAGAACCAGATCAAGCTCTACAAAGCCTCATTGGGCATGTAGGCTGTCTACCGGAAGTCGCGGCCCGGCGACACCTCGTCGCCGGGCCGTATCTTGACCGGCTCTGGCCGGTCATTCGGACTGAGAGCAATTCCAGGAAAAGTGTGAAACGGGTTTTCCGTCCGGAATTGCGTCAAAACAAAAGGTTGAGGCGAGAGGCGTGGCTGACCAGATTTCGACCGCGAACGCGTGGCCGGCAAATTCCACAGCGAGCGATCTGATCCCGCCTGGCCGCAAGCGCCTCGGCTGGGCCCTGCTGATCGCCGCGACCCTCGCGCTGCTGGCGATGATCGTGATGCAGATCCTTTACAAGACCGAGGTCGACACGGTCGGCTTCTATACCTGGCGGCCCGTGGTCTATGCCTATGTGCTGTGGGGCGTGGCGCTTGGCGCATGGCAGGTGTTGACGCGCGGCGAGGACGGCCAGCGCGCGCTATTCCTGCTGCCGGCGCTGCTTTTCACCATCGCCATGGTGATCTTCCCGACGCTGTTCGGCTTCTACATCGCGCTGACCGACTGGAACCTCAGCTCGTTCTCGGGCCGGAAATTCAACGGGCTCGACAATTTCTGGCAGATGCTGACCGACCCCTATTACCGCAACGCGCTGTTCAACATGGCGCTTTATGTGCTGGCGGTGCTGGTCGAATATGTCATTGCGTTCGGGCTTGCGCTGCTGCTCAACGCGCAGATCCGCGCCAGGAAATTCTTCCGCGTGGTCTTCCTGCTGCCACTGATGCTGTCGCCGGTCGCGGTTTCCTGGATGGTCGGCAAGTCGCTGATGGAATACCGCTTCGGACCGGCGTCGACGCTGGCGCGCCATCTCGGCTGGGACAACCCCGCTTTCTTCTCCGATCCTATCGTCGCCCGCATCTCGATCATGGTGCTCGACGCCTGGACCTTCATTCCGTTCATGATGATCATGCTGCTCGCCGGCCTGCAGGCGATGTCGCGCGAGGTGATCGAGGCGGCGCGCGTCGACGGCGCGACGACATGGCAGACCTTCTGGCAGGTCACCTTTCCGCTGATGCTGCCGGTTTCGCTGACAGCGGTGATCCTGCGCATCATCTTCAAGCTCAAGCTTGCCGACATCATCATCACGGTCACGTCCGGCGGCCCTGGCGGCGCCACGGATTCGGTTTCGAGCTTCATCTACCGCGAGTATCGCGATCGCTCGAATGTCGGCTACGGCACGATGCTCGCCATGGTCTACCTGATCATCATCGTCGTGTTCGTCACCTGGCTGCTGAAGATCGCCAGCCGCTTCGTCCGCAACGTCAACTGAGCGGCATCATGAGCGTCCAGACCACCGACTACACCGTTTCCGAGATCCGCTCGCCGGCGACTTTCATCGCAAGCCGCGTCTTCATCTATGGCGCGCTGGTGTTCTGGTCCTTCGTCTGCCTGTTCCCGATCTATTGGACGATCACCACCTCCTTCAAATCGGCGGTCGACGTCACACAAGGGCACCTCATCCCCTTCGTCGACTTCCAGCCAGACTGGAAAGGCTGGCGCTCGCTCGGCCTGTCGCCGGATTCGATCTTCCAGACCTCGACCGTGCGCGACGAGTTCCTCAAGCGCTTCATGAACTCGGTCATCGCCTCGGTCGGCGCATCGAGCCTCGCCATCGTCATCGGCAGCCTCGCCGCCTACGGCCTCACGCGCTATCGCTATCACTTCGCGTGGTTCAAGAACGAGGACATCTCTTTCTTCTTCCTGTCGCAGCTCATCCTGCCGCCGGTCGTGCTGGCGCTGCCTTTCCTGGTGCTCTACCGGGAAGTGGCGCTGCTCGACACGCGCATCGGGCTTGTGCTCCTCTACACGCTGATGGTGCTGCCGATCGTCATCTGGATCATGCGCGACCAGTTCAATTCGATCCCGGTCGAGCTTGAGGAGGCAGCACTGGTCGACGGCCTGTCGATCTGGGGCGCCTTCTTCCGCATCGTCATGCCGATAGCGCTTCCCGGCATGGTCGCCGCCTTCATCCTGGCCATGGTGCTCTGCTGGAACGAGTATTTCTTCGCGGCCCTCCTGACATCGACGGATGCCAAGACGATCCCCGTGATGGTGGCGAGCCAGACCGGATCGCAAGGCATCAACTGGTGGTCGATGGCGGCGCTTGCGACGGCCGCGATCGCGCCGCTGGCGATCATCGGCATCGCGCTCGAACGCTACCTGATCATGGGCATGACAGCAGGCTCGGTGAAGTAGGCGGCCTTCCCCTTCTCCCCTTGTGGGGAGAAGGAAGAACCGCGCCTAGCGCACCAATATCGCCCGCAAATGTTCGAGGATCATGGCGACACCCTTTTGCCCAAGCTCGACCGAGGCATCCGAAGCGCCTTTCGTGTACCAGCCGGTATTGTCGGCGAAATGAGCTGCGTCCACGGCTTCGGGGCATAGCGCCAGCATCAGCGACGTCTCGCCGATGCCGGCATGGTCGAAGGGGTATTTGCCGTTCATCGCGGCAGGCATCAGCGGATGCACCTGCACCCAGTTGAAGACGTTCTCGCCCTCTGCATGACCGGCATAATAGTCGGCCATCTTGTCGGAGCCCCACCAGCCCTCGCCGCGCTCCTTTTCCAGGAAGCGGAAGATCGCCTGCCGGCCGGCGGTCTTGAAGGCGAGATCGGTCGGCATGCCGGCAACGAAATTCTCGGTCTGGTGATGGATGATGGCGTGGATGTTGCGGAAGCCGATGCGCAGCAGGCCATAAAACAGCTCCTCCGCGAAAGGCGCCAGCACCGGACCGCCGACCTGCACCGAGCCGCTGCCTTCCGGCGGCGCCACGGCATAGCTCGCCGCGCCGTAGTAGAAGGGCGGCAGGATGACGATATCCCTCTCCTTCTCGAAGCGTTCCAGCGTCTTGATGACGGCGAGCGTATCCATGCCGACCGCCATGTGCTCGCCATGGTATTCGAGCACGCCGAGCGGCAGCACGACCGGCCAGTTCTGCTCGATCGCCTTGCGGATCTGGTGCGGTAGCATCAGTTCGTAGCGCATGTCCCCTACTCCATGTTGGTGTGCCGGGCGCGCATCGCCTCCGGCGTCGCGCCGGTCAGCGCCTTGAGCTTGAGCACCATCACCTCGAACAGCAGGAACAGCGCCCCCTCAAACAGTGAGCCCATCGGCAGCACCGAAGTTTTTGCCGCGCCCTGGTCGCTGGCCATGGTCTGGGCCGGAACGAGCAACGTGAAGTCGGCAAGCTTCGCGGCGCTGCCTGCCGGCTCGGCGGTCACCAGCAGGACTTTGGCGCCGGCGTCGCGCGCGACACGCATCAGGGTCAAAACCGTCGTGGTCTCGCCCGGCCCGGAACTCGCGAGGAAGACATCGCCCTGCGCGAGCGGCGGCGTGGTCATGTCGCCGACCACCGCGACGGGCAGGCCGAGATGGAAGAGCCGCATGGCGAAGCCTTTGACCTGCAGCGCTTCGCGGCCGCAGCCATAGACGACGATCTTGCCAGCGCCGGCAAGCATTTCGCAGGCGGTGTCGACCCGGCCGTCATCGATGCGCCCCACCACGGCGCCAAGCTCGCCCAGCGCGGTCTCGAACATCTCCGACCCGGCTTGCGTCATGGCAATTCGTCCTGTCTGCCGAAGGTTGGAAACACTTGATTTTGTTCATGCTATCACCGCGAAAATTCGCGTCCAAGGAGCCTCGGCGCTTTTGCTGTGCCACCGGCGTGATAGTGTCATGTCAGACAAATCAATCCGGGACATTTGAGGATATGAAGACACGGCATTTCGACCGCATCGGCAACGGCGGCATCACCTTCACCGAGCTCGGCTTCGGCACCGCGCCGCTCGGCAATCTCTACCGCGCCGTCTCCGATGAGGATGCCAATGCCACGCTGCAGGCGGCATGGGAGACCGGCTGCCGCTACTTCGACACCGCGCCTCTCTACGGCCTCGGCCTGTCGGAAACCCGGCTCAACCCCTTCCTGCGCGGCAAGAAGCGTGACGACTATGTGCTGTCGAGCAAGGTCGGCCGCCTCATGCGCGTCTCTCCCCCCGACCAGCGCACCGGCATCGGCAAGTTCTTCGACACGCCTTCGCGCAGGGAAGTCTACGACTACAGCTATGACGGCGTGATGCGCTCTTTCGAGGCCTCGCTGGAGCGTCTTGGCGTCGACCGCATCGACATCCTCTATGTGCATGATGTCGATATCTTCACCCATGGCAGCAAGGAGGCGTCGGACCGGCGCATCGAGGAGTTCATGTCCTCGGGCTATTACGGGCTGCTTTCGCTACGCGACCAGGGCGTGATCAAGGCTTTCGGCGGCGGCATCAACGAATGGCAGGTCTGCCAGACGCTTGCCGAGCGCGGCGATTTCGACCTTTTCCTGCTTGCCGGCCGCTACACGCTGCTCGAACAGGAAGCGCTGGAAACCTTCCTGCCGCTCTGCGAGAAGCGCGGCATCGGCATCGTTCTCGGCGGCCCTTACAATTCCGGCATCCTGGCGACGGGGCCGAAGCCTGGCGCTTTCTACAACTACACCGAGGCGCCAAAGCATGTGCTCGAGCGCGTGGCGCGCATCGAGGCGGTCTGCAAGCGCCATGGCGTGCGGCTGATCGAGGCCGCATTGCAGTTCCCGCTGCAGCACGCTGCCGTGATGTCGGTGATCCCCGGCGGCCAGCGGCCGGCCGAGGTTGAAAGCAACCGCGCGCTGCTCGACGTCAAGATCCCGGCGGCCCTGTGGGCGGATCTCAAGCAGGAAGACCTGATGCGCGCCGACGCGCCGACCGCCTGAATGTCCTGCCGCGGGCACAAAAAAGAAGAGCCGGGCAGGCCCGGCTCTTCTGATCTTAAAGAAAAAGGTCTTAGTTGACCGCGTCCTTGAGGCCCTTGCCGGCCGAGAACTTCGGCACGGTGCGCGCCGGAATCTTCACTTCCGCGCCGGTCTGCGGGTTGCGGCCGGTCGAAGCAGCGCGTTTTGACACGGTGAAATTTCCGAAGCCGACAAGCCGGACATCGCCGCCCTTCTTCAGTTCGCCAGTGATCACGGAGAACACCGCATCGACGGCGGACTGCGCATCAGCCTTCGAAATGCTTGCGGAGTCGGCGACAGCGGACACCAGTTCGTTCTTGTTCATCAAAATTCCCTTCCATGAGAAAACCGGAACTACGACTCATCCGGCAGGAAACGGACTTTAGAAAGAAGCGTTGAGGAACCCAAGCCGAAAACCGCAGAATTCCGGGCTTTTTTGCACTTTTTCGGAGATTTTTCACATGAAAAAGCCGGGCTGGAAGCCCGGCTCTCTCTTTGTGCGCTGCAACGTTAGAACATTCTAATGAGCAAGTGATTTCCCGGCATCGTCGCCGGCATCCACGCCGGTCGGCGGAACCACCGGCTCGACCCACTCGATCGGCTCCGGCATCCTGACCAGCGCGTGCCTCAGCACCTCGCCGACCCGCGACACCGGAACGATCTCCATGCCGTTCTTCACATTGTCCGGAATCTCCGCCAGATCCTTGACGTTTTCTTCCGGGATCAGCACCTTCTTGATGCCGCCACGCAGTGCGGCAAGCAGCTTCTCCTTCAGACCACCGATCGGCAAGATGCGGCCGCGCAGCGTTATCTCGCCGGTCATCGCCACATCAGCCCGAACCGGAATGCCCGTCAGGACCGAGACGATGGCCGTTGCCATGGCAGCACCTGCAGACGGGCCATCCTTCGGCGTGGCGCCTTCCGGCAAGTGCACGTGGATGTCGCGCTTGTCGAACAGCGGCGGCTCGACGCCGAAATCGATGGCGCGCGAGCGGACGTAAGAAGCCGCCGCCGAGATCGATTCCTTCATCACGTCGCGCAGATTGCCGGTCACCGTCATGCGGCCCTTGCCGGGCATCATGACGCCTTCGACCGTCAGCAGCTCGCCGCCGACTTCCGTCCAGGCGAGACCGGTGACGACGCCGACCTGATCGTCAGCCTCGACCTGACCGAAGCGGAAGCGCGGAACGCCGAGATAATCGGCGAGGTTGTCCGCCGTGATCTTCACCGTCTTCTTCTTCGTCTTCAGGATCTCGGTCACTGCCTTGCGCCCGAGCTTCATCAGCTCGCGCTCCAGGCTGCGCACGCCGGCTTCCCTTGTGTAGGTCTGGATGATGCCGCGGATCGCGTCCTCGCCGACCGAGAATTCGTTCGGCTGCAGGGCGTGGTCGCGGATCACCTTGGGCATCAGGTGCCGCTTGGCGATCTCGATCTTCTCGTCCTCGGTGTAGCCGGCGATACGGATGATCTCCATGCGGTCCATCAGCGGCGCAGGGATGTTCAGCGTGTTCGCCGTCGTCACGAACATCACGCTCGACAGGTCGTATTCGACCTCGAGGTAATGGTCCATGAATGTCGAGTTCTGCTCAGGGTCGAGCACCTCGAGCAGGGCCGATGACGGATCGCCGCGGAAGTCCTGGCCCATCTTGTCGATCTCGTCGAGCAGGAAGAGCGGATTGGACTTCTTGGCCTTCTTCATCGACTGGATGACCTTGCCGGGCATCGAGCCGATATAGGTCCGCCGGTGGCCACGGATCTCGGCTTCGTCACGCACGCCGCCGAGCGCCATGCGGATGAACTCGCGGCCGGTCGCCTTGGCGATCGACTTGCCGAGCGAGGTCTTGCCGACGCCGGGCGGGCCGACGAGGCACAGGATCGGCCCCTTCAGCTTCTTCTGGCGGCTCTGCACGGCGAGATACTCGACGATGCGCTCCTTGACCTTGTCGAGGCCGAAATGGTCGGCGTCAAGCACGTCCTGCGCGAAAGCGAGGTCCTGCTTGACCTTGGAGTTCTTGCCCCACGGGATCGATAGCAGCCAGTCGAGATAGTTGCGCACGACGGTGGATTCAGCCGACATCGGCGACATCGACCGCAGCTTCTTCAATTCGGCTTCCGCCTTCTCGCGGGCCTCCTTGGAGAGCTTCGTCTTCTTGATGCGCGCCTCGATCTCGGCAGCCTCGTCGCGGCCGTCCTCGCCCTCGCCGAGCTCCTTCTGGATCGCCTTCATCTGCTCGTTGAGGTAGTACTCGCGCTGCGTCTTCTCCATCTGGCGCTTGACGCGCGAACGGATGCGCTTCTCCACCTGCAGCACGGAGATCTCGGCTTCCATGAAGCCCATCGCCTTCTCGAGACGCTCCTTGATGGAGAGCGTGGCGAGCATTTCCTGCTTCTCGGGGATCTTGATGGCGAGATGCGAGGCAACCGTGTCGGCGAGCTTGGAATAGTCGTCGATCTGGCTGGCGGCACCCACCACTTCGGGCGAGATCTTCTTGTTCAGCTTGACGTAGTTTTCGAAGTCGGTGACGACCGAACGGGCAAGCGCCTCGATCTCGACCTCTTCCTCCTCCGGCTCGACCAGCGCGGTGGCGCGGGCCTCGTGGAAGTCGGCACGCTCGGTGAACGAGACAATCTTGGCGCGCGAGGCGCCCTCGACCAGCACCTTCACGGTGCCGTCGGGAAGCTTGAGCAACTGCAGCACATTGGCGAGCGTACCGATGTCGAAGATGGCATCGGGCTCAGGATCGTCGTCGGCTGCGTTCATCTGGGTGGCAAGCAGGATCTGCTTTTCCTGACCCATCACTTCTTCCAGCGCCTTGATCGACTTTTCGCGCCCGACAAAGAGCGGGACGATCATGTGCGGAAACACGACGATGTCACGCAGTGGGAGGACCGCGAAGACGCCGTCGCCGGAAGCCCTGGATATTTTGGCCATTGTCCAACCTTTCATGTCGCGGACGCTAATTGAGCCAACCGCGAATCTCATATTAACGACCGAGCGTCGTTCCGCCTACCACCGTTTGTGACGGGAGTTTTACAGCACAGAATTCGGCACTTCGGCCTTCCGCTGTTAGGTGGATGCGGGCGGGGCAAAGATCAAGGGTTAACATGGCCCGCTCACCTACTCCATCGCCCTCTACAGCAAAACGGCGCCACGCGGGCGCCGTTCCATGAAAAATTGCCGGATCAGCTGCCATGTCAGGCGCTGACGTTGCCCTTCTTTTCCTTCTGCTCGGAATAGATGTAGAGCGGCCTGGCGTTGCCCGAGACCACCTCTTCCGAGATCACCACCTCGCGCACGCCTTCCAGCGCCGGCAGCTCGAACATGGTGTCGAGCAGGATTGCTTCCATGATCGAGCGCAGGCCGCGCGCGCCGGTCTTACGCTCGATGGCGCGCTTGGCGATCGCCGACAGCGCGTTCTCGTGGAAGGTCAGGTCGACATTCTCCATCTCGAACAGCCGCTGATACTGCTTGACCAACGCGTTCTTCGGCTCGGTCAGGATCTGGATCAGCGCCGGCTCGTCAAGGTCCTCGAGCGTCGCCAGGACCGGCAGACGGCCGACGAACTCCGGGATCAGGCCGAATTTCAACAGATCCTCAGGCTCGACCTGGCGGAACAGGTCACCAGTGCGGCGATCCTCGGGCGAGGCCACGGTGGCGCCGAAACCGATCGAAGTCTTGCGGCCGCGATCCGAGATGATCTTATCGAGCCCGGCAAAGGCGCCGCCGCAGATGAACAGGATGTTGGCGGTGTCGACCTGCAGGAATTCCTGCTGCGGGTGCTTGCGGCCGCCCTGCGGCGGCACGGAGGCAACCGTGCCTTCCATGATCTTCAACAGGGCCTGCTGCACGCCCTCGCCCGACACGTCGCGGGTGATCGAGGGATTGTCCGACTTGCGCGAGATCTTGTCGATCTCGTCGATATAGACGATGCCGCGCTGGGCGCGCTCGACATTGTAGTCGGCCGACTGCAGGAGCTTCAGGATGATGTTCTCGACGTCCTCGCCGACGTAACCGGCCTCGGTCAGCGTCGTGGCGTCGGCCATTGTGAAGGGCACATCGATGATGCGGGCGAGCGTCTGCGCAAGCAGCGTCTTGCCGCAGCCGGTCGGGCCGATCAGCAGGATGTTCGACTTCGCCAGCTCGACGTCGTTGTTCTTGCCGGCATGCGCGAGGCGCTTGTAGTGGTTATGGACCGCCACCGACAGCACCCGCTTGGCGTAGGGCTGGCCGATGACGTAGTCGTCGAGGACCTTGAGGATTTCCTGCGGGGTCGGCACGCCCTCGCGCGACTTCACCATCGAGGTCTTGTTCTCCTCGCGGATGATGTCCATGCAGAGCTCGACGCATTCATCGCAGATGAAGACGGTCGGACCGGCGATCAGCTTGCGCACTTCGTGCTGGCTTTTGCCGCAAAACGAGCAATAGAGGGTGTTCTTTGAATCACCGCCGTTGTTGCTTACTTTGCTCATTTTTCTGTCCTTTCACCCGCCTTGCCCGCCGATGGTCTGGCCGCATTGGCGTCTCACCAATCTATCGCGGGAATCCGCCACCGCCAGTGTCCCGGCCCACACAGCGCATTCCATACGAAACACAAATCAGAAAACGCGACAATGATTCGCAGCAACCCCATGCAAAGCTAAGCCGTCGAAAATCAACATAGCCTTAACGTAGGCAATCCCGACCTTTGAGGGAACAGGCAATTGTGGCCGAAATGCCGCAAGCCGCGCCAAAAGCGCGTTATCCCGCTATTCAGCTGCCAATCAGAGCCTACGCGATGGCGGTTTCGCCCAGCTCGCGCGTCGTGATGACCTTGTCGATCAGACCAAAGTCCTTGGCTTCGTCGGCGCTCATGAAATGGTCGCGATCGAGCGTCCGCTCGATCTCGTCATAGCTCTTGCCGGTGTGCTTGACATAGACCTCATTCAAGCGGCGCTTCAGCTTGATGATGTCCTGCGCATGACGTTCGATATCTGACGCCTGGCCCTGGAAGCCGCCCGACGGCTGATGGACCATGATACGCGCGTTAGGCGTGGCAAAGCGCATGTCCTTGTGGCCGGCGCAAAGCAGCAGCGAGCCCATCGAGGCCGCCTGGCCGATGCAGAGCGTCGACACCGCAGGTTTGATGAACTGCATGGTGTCGTAAATCGCCATGCCCGAGGTGACGACGCCGCCCGGCGAGTTGATATAGAGATTGATTTCCTTCTTGGGGTTTTCCGCCTCGAGGAACAAAAGCTGTGCACAAACCAGCGTCGCCATGCCGTCCTCGACTGGGCCGGTGATGAAGATGATGCGTTCCTTCAACAGGCGGGAGAAAATGTCGTAGGCGCGCTCGCCGCGATTGGTCTGTTCGACCACCATCGGAACGAGGTTCATGTAGGTTTCGACGGGGTTCTTCATGGACTACCCTTATTGGATGGATTCCGGCGCCGTGAAAATACGAGCAATCGCGCGGAATCGGCTCTGGATCGTTAAGCCCTAAATAGGATGCCGGCTCACCCTAGCGCAAGGCCGCCCCTCCTAGCCATCTGGTTAAGTCGAATCAAGCGCCTGGGCCCAAGGAATGCCGACGGTTGCGCTTGAAAAATATCCTGGATCGGAAAGCGATCCGCCAAGGTAGCAGTTTCTTAACCGCACCGCTTAACGACAAGCCCCGAAATCCCTGTCCGGCGGCGGACCTTCCGATACACTCCTGCGTTGAACCGGCGTCCTTTTTCAACGGGGGAATGTCATGTTTCGCCAGAGTCCCTTTCACCAGAGTCCCTTTCGCAAGAGTTTCTTTTGCAGGAGCTCCGCATCGCTCGCCGCGGCCAGCCTCGCAATGCTTGCCACGACGTCGCAAACCGCCGCCGGCGGCCGTGCGCTCGAATGCTACGAGCCGGTGCATCGGCCGGCGCTCTACGACACCGTCTACGAAGACGTGATGGTGAGCCCCGGAGGCCAACTCGTCGACTATGATCCGCCGATCTACGGCACGAGCGAAAGCCTGGAGCAGATCGCGCCTCCTCGCGTCACCTATGAGGTGGTGCCGGCCATCACGCGCACCGTCTACCACACGGTCAAAGTGGACGATGGCGGCTATGCCTGGGAATGGCGCGTCATCCATGGCCGTAAGGTGCTGTGCAAGGTGTGGCGCAAGGCCCGCTACACACGGGTTGCCGAAACCGTGATCGTCGAGCCGGAGCGCGTCCGGCGCGTCGTTCTTCCGGCGGAATATGAAGGCGTTGCCCGCGAGGTGCTGGTGCGGCCCGAAGAGCGGCGCATCACGGAAATCCCACCCTCGTACCGGACGGTGGCGCGTCGGGTGGTGGTGCGGGAAGGCTCGACCACCTGGCGGCGGGTGCACATCCCGCGGCACTGCGTGGACTAGCCGCTTCTGGCGGGTATGGCCGAGCGCACCGTTTGCGCGCCCGGCTTGAAGGATTTGGGCTCTAGCCCAGATCGATGTCGAGGATCGCCATCGAGAAATTGTAGTCGCCGTCGTCCTCGTCCTTGAAGACAATGCCGAGGAACTCGTCGCCTACATAGACCTCGGCCGAGTCCTCCTTGCGCGGACGCGCCTTCACCTGCAGCTTGGGATTCTGGAAGACGCGCTTGAAATAGGCGTCCAGCTTTCTGATCTCGTCGGGCTTCAAAGTCTTCTCCGAATGCGCTGTTCGTTGGGAGGCGCTTCTGACACGCCGACGATGGCGATGTAAAGGCAAGCCGGCAGATAACACGGGGCAACCGGCGCTTGAAACGGCAGCCGGAATCCGGCGACCATCGATGAGGGCCGAGCTCAGATGTCGAAGCTGACGACGTGGTCCATCGTCTGCGAGGGCAGAAGCTGGTCCATCTGCCGCGAAGGCTGGTCGCAGCCGGTCTCGCCGACGACACGCGCCGGCACGCCGGCGACCGTCTTGTTGTGCGGCACGGGCGACAGCACCACCGAGCCGGCCGCGATCTTCGAGCAATGGCCGACCTCGATATTGCCGAGGATCTTGGCGCCGGCGCCGATCAGCAC
Organism: Mesorhizobium loti; assembly: GCF_001510895.1. GTDB lineage: Bacteria > Pseudomonadota > Alphaproteobacteria > Rhizobiales > Rhizobiaceae > Mesorhizobium > Mesorhizobium loti_A. Next base: position 85,239 of record NZ_LPWA01000035.1, read on the forward strand.
GCCGCGGCGGATCTTCGGATGGCGGTCGCCGCTGGCCTTGCCGGTGCCGCCCAGCGTCACCCCGTGCAGGATCGACACATCGTCCTCGATGACGGCCGTCTGGCCGACGACCAGGCCGGTGGCGTGGTCGAGGAAGATGCCCTTGCCGATGCGGGCGGCCGGATTGATGTCGGTCTGGAACACCGAGGACGAGCGGCTCTGCAGATAGAGCGCGAAGTCCCTGCGGCCCTGGTTCCACAGCCAGTGCGCCAGCCGATGCGTCTGGATGGCATGGAAACCCTTGAAATAGAGCACCGGCATGATGAAGCGGTCGCAGGCCGGGTCGCGATCGTAATAGGCCTGGATGTCGACGCGCACCGTCGAGCTCCACTCGGGATCGTCGGCAAGCATCGCCTTGAAGGTCTGACGGATGAGGTCGGAGCCGATATCCTGATGCGCCAGGCGCTCGGCCAGCCGGTGGATGACCGCTTCCTCCAGGCTCTCCTGGTTGAGGATGGTGGAATAGAGGAAGGCGGCGAGCAGCGGATCGCGGTTCACCGCTTCCATCGCCTCGTCGCGGATCGAACGCCAGATCGGGTCGACCGGCTGCACCATGCTGGGGCGGGCTATCGTAACGCTGTTCATCGACGGTCTCCGACCTGCTCATTCATCCGGCGGCACATATAGGCCAGATCATAGCACGGTTGAACTCAATTTTCCTTAGTGCTTTGTCAAATGGACTTGGTTCACGGAAATTCAAGCGGCGATGGAAAACGAACCCTTGATCGACGAAGCGCTCAAAACCGAGCTTTCCGCCCTCTATCACGCCGGGGACCGGCACTATCACAGCCTCGCCCATATCGAGGCCATGCTGGCGCTGGCCGAAGAATATCGGCGCCTGCTCCATGACCCGGACGCCGTCGAGGCCGCGATCTGGTTCCACGACGCGATCTATGACAGCCGCGCCAAGGACAATGAGGCGAAAAGCGCTGACCTGGCGGAGAAAAAGCTCGCCGAGCGAGCCAAACCCGACCGCATCGCACGCATCGCGGCGATGATCAATGCCACCGCCACGCACCAACTGCCGCCGCTCGACGACGAGCATGCGGCAAGCGACGCGGCCCTCTTCCTCGACATGGACCTCGCGATCCTCGGCGCCGCGCCTGACGCCTTCGACGCCTATGAGAAGGCCGTCCGGCGCGAATATGGCTGGGTCGAGGAGCCGATGTGGCGCGCCGGCCGCGCTGCCGTTCTCAAGAGCTTCCTCGCTCGCCCGCACATTTTCCACACGGAACCGTTCCGCCGACGGTTCGAGGCGCGAGCCAGGGAGAACCTGGGCCGATCGCTGCAAGCCCTGCAGCGCAAGCCTTGATCGGCCTGCCTGGATTTCAAGCTTCACGACCTATATCGTCGCCCCGCCGAAGTGGTGCCGCCTTCGGACGTGAATTTCTTTTGAGATGACTGACACCATGGAAAACAGCTTCTTCCAACCCGTCGACGCGGCGCAGGTACCGCGCTTTGCCGGACTTTCCACCTTCATGCGGCTGCCGGCCGTGCCAACCGCGAAGGGACTCGACATCGCGCTTGTCGGCATTCCCTGGGATGGCGGCACGACGAACCGCGCCGGCGCCCGTCATGGCCCCCGCGAGATCAGGAACCAGTCGAGCCTGATGCGCCGGGTCCACCACGTCTCGGGAACCGAACCGTTCAGCATCGCCAACGTCGCCGATGTCGGCGACCTCTCGGTCAACCCAATCAACCTGCTGGATGGATTGAAGCGCATCGAGGACGGCATCGCCGCGATCATGTCGGAAGGCGCTGTGCCGTTGGCCGCCGGCGGCGATCACCTGACGACGCTGCCGGTGCTGCGCGCCGTGGCCCGCAAGGGGCCTATCGGCATGATCCATTTCGACGCGCATTCCGACACCAACGACCGCTACTTCGGCGATAATCCTTACACGCATGGAACGCCTTTCCGCCGTGCGATCGAAGAAGGGTTGCTCGACCCGAAGCGGGTGGTCCAAATCGGAATTCGCGGCTCCATCTACGAGCCCGGCGAACACGACTGGGCAACCGCCCGGGGCGTGCGCATCATCTACATGGAAGAATTCGTCAAACGCGGCGCCGCGGCCATCATGCAGGAAGCGCGCGATCTCGTCGGCGACAGCCCAACCTATGTGACGTTCGACATCGATTGCATCGATCCGTCGATGGCCCCCGGCACCGGCACGCCGGAGCTCGGCGGCTTCACCACGCGCGAGGTGCAGGAGATGGTTCGTTTGCTCGACGGATTGAATTTCGCCGGCGCGGACGTCGTCGAGGTCGCGCCTCCCTTCGACCTCGGCGGCATGACGGCCCTGGCCGGCGCGACGATGATGTTCGAGTTGCTGTGTGTGATGGCGAGGTCCCTCGCTGACAGAAAAGCGCGCGGCTAAACGCGCCACTGTCCGGCAGCGGTATGGGGTTCAGAGCGGATTTTCGGTATAGAACTCCAGCACCCGCTGCTTGAAGCTCTTGTCGCCGACGGCGAGCATGTGGTCGCGGCCCTCGACGTGAAAGGCTTTTGCGTTGGGCATCAGGGCGGCGAGTTCGTCGGGCGAGCCGGCGATGTCGTCCCTGCTCCCGACGGCAATCAACGTCGGCTGGGCAATGCGCGCGACATCGTCCTCGCTCATAGATGCGCGCGAGCCGACGATGCAGACGGCGAGCGCCCGGCGGTCGCTACGCGTCTGGTCGGCGAAAGCGCGAAACGAGCGGCCGCGCGCATGGTTGATCGTGCCGGGATCCTCGGCCAGAAGCGCATCGGCGATCGGGTCCCAATCGCCGACGCCGTCGACAAGGCCGATGCCGAGGCCGCCGAGCACCAGCGTCGCCACCTTGTCCGGATTGGACAACGCCATGAATGCGGATACCCGTGCGCCCATCGAATAGCCCATGACATGGGCGCGTTCGATGCCTAGGTGATCGAGCAGCGCGGCCGCGTCCGAGGCCATCTTGGCCGGCGTGTAGTCGGCCTCGTCATAGCTTTTCGTTGAAGAGCCGTGGCCGCGATTGTCGAAGGCAATGGCGCGGTAGCCGGCGTCGTTCAGCGTCTTGAACCAGCCGGGCGAGACCCAATTGACGTAGTGGCTCGAGGCGAAGCCGTGGATCATCAGCACCGGATCGCCCTCCCCGGACGCCGGCTGGCGATCGAGGTAAGCGAGTTCGAAGCCGTCGTGGGAAAAATATTGCATCGGTGCTGCCGCGGTCAGTTGGAACCGGCGCCCGATGCCCTGGCGATCGCAGGGTGGCGCAAGAGATCGCCGTCCTTGAGCCCATCCCTGGCGGCCGTTCCGGCCTTAAGCTCGAGCACGAAGCTTACCGGCTGTCCGGGCGAGATGATCGCCTCCGATTCCGGTTCGCCGCGCTTGATGGCCTTGATCCTGCCGTCCTGGCCGACAAAGACCAGGTCGAGCGGCATCGGCGTGTTCTTCATCCAGAAATTCACCTCGCCGGGCCTCTCGAACACGAAGAGCATGCCGTGATCGTCGGCCATGTCCTTGCGAAACATCAGTCCGGCTTCACGTTCTTCAGAGGTGTCGGCGATCTCGATGGAGAAGGAATGCTTTCCGGAGCCACTCACCGCGACCAGCGGTGTGGAATCGACTGGCAGTATCATGGCCTGGCCATCAGCCGAGCTTGGTTTCAGGGCGCTGAAATAGGCAGCCAAAACGATGGCGGCGCAAAGCGCGCCTGCGGTCAGCCAGTTGCGATGAGCCATGTGATACCTCGTCCAAGCCTCGTCCTAGACCATGATCCACGCGAGTGGAACCGGCTTTCGGACAAGATTGGCCTCGCGGGAGATAAGGCTTTCCAGACGGTGTCGGGAAAGCCTAGTGCGAGACCGGCAAGGTGCCCATATCGGGGTGAATTTCGGCGGCCATAAGGCCTTTGTCGCCGCGCCCGAAGCGGACCAGAACGACCTGGCCAGGCCTCAGTTCGGTGATGCCGTAGCGGCGCAGCGTCTCCATGTGGACGAAAATGTCCTCGGTCCCCTCGCCCCGGGTCAGGAAGCCGAAACCCTTGGTGCGGTTGAACCACTTCACCAGTGCCCGCTCGAGCCCGCTTTCCGCCGTCACCGTGACATGCGTGCGCTGCTCCTGCTCCGCCGGATGCACCGCGGTCGAGGCATCCATGGAAAGAACGCGGAAAGCCTGCAGGCCGCGCTCGCCCTGCTTGACGAGACAGACGACGCGCGCGCCTTCCAACGCGGTCTGGAAGCCGTCCCTTCGAAGACATGTCACATGGAGGAGAATATCACCCGAGACGCCGTCGTCCGGAAGAATGAAGCCGTAGCCCTTGGCCACGTCGAACCATTTGATAGCGCCAGCGATTTCGACAAGCTCGGCGGTCTCGCCGCCACTGTCTCGCGTCAAGGCGTCGTCAAGGCTTCCGTCCCGCCTCATGAAAGAGGCTTTTTCCCCCATAAGAATGCCCCCTTTTCAAACTGCAACCAGAACTGATTCTTGCCATCAGATTAACACCGCGGCTTCCGGGGTGTGCAAGACCTGACGTGCCTTTTTTCACCGTTGAACACCGGAAAGCCGCAATTGTTGTTTGCCGGCGCAGCCGACACGCGCACTGCTGTCCCGAAATGGACCGTTCCATCCCGATTTGTCGGACGATTGCCCTTTGGCGGAGCGGCTCCTATGGTGCGCCGCAACGCAACCTCCGAGGAGCCCGATATGCGCTATCTCCACACCATGGTCCGCATCGCCGACATCGACAAGTCGCTCGATTTCTACTGCAACAAGCTCGGCCTCAAGGAAGTGCGTCGCTACGAGAACGAGCAGGGACGCTATACGCTGATCTTCCTTGCCGCGTCAGAAGACGAGCAGAGCGGCATTTCCGAGAAGGCGCCGCTGGTCGAACTGACCTACAATTGGGATCCGGAAGAGTATAAGGGCGGCCGTAATTTCGGCCACCTCGCCTATGAGGTCGACGACATCTACGCCACCTGCCAGAAGCTGATGGACAATGGCGTGACCATCAACCGGCCGCCGCGCGACGGCAACATGGCCTTCATCCGTTCACCGGACGGCATTTCGATCGAGCTGTTGCAGAAAGGCCCGGCAAAGGCCAAGGCCGAGCCGTGGGCCTCGATGCCGAACACGGGAAGCTGGTAGGCCACCCACTATAATTTGGCCGGCAGTTCTATGGCATTTGGCAGGTGGTTCCCTATCTAACCGATTATGGCGCCAGCCTCGAAGGGCTGGCGTTTTTTGATCCGCCAGGAGAGCTCCATGCCGACCAGCCGCGCCGACATCGCCACCGAACACGCCAGCCGCTACCTGCAGCAGCTCTGCAAGCATTGGGCGCACAAGTTCCCGGTCGAGTTCGATCCGCATCACGGCGCCATCCAGCTCTCGCTCGGCCGCACCGTCATGGATGCCGACGAGAAGGCCCTCCATATCGCGGTTGCAGCGGATGACGCTGCCACGCTCGAGCGGCTGGAAACCGTCGTCGCCGACCACATCAAGCGATTCGCGTTCCGCGAAGAGCTGACGTTCGACTGGCAAAAGGCCGCCTGAGCCGATTGCTGTCAGGCTCCGGCCTTGCCCGCCATTTCGAGCAAGGCAAGCACACTGCGCCAGTTGCGCGCCGTGCCCGGTACCTTCAAGGTACGCGGGATGAGATTGGCAAACACTGACTTGCCGAGTCCCTCCGGCGCATGCAGGTAAAGCACGTCGCCCTTGATGGCGAACCGTTCCGGGCCTGTGCATTTGTCCGCCAAGCGCTTCGTTTCCTCCGCGGTCGGCTCGCGCTCCAGCGCGTACGCATGCAGCTTGGTCGGCTCGCCGGCGACCTCAGGATAGGGATTGTCCTTCACAAGCCGTTCGAACCAGCCGGCGTCGCGCACCATGATGCGTGAATTAAAACCCCACTTCTGCTCGAAGGCCGCTTCAAGCTGCTTCGTCAGCGAGGCCGCATCCCCCTTCTTCGCCCGAAAGACCACGTTGCCGCTTTGCACATAGGTCGCGATGTCGGTGAAGCCTAGCTCCTCGAAGAACGACCTCAACTCCGCCATCTTGACGATGCGGTTGCCGCCGACATTGATGCCGGAAAACAGCGCCACGAAGACGCTCCCTTTGTCGTTCATTTTTGGCTCGCTCATATGATGAACCCTGCCAGCGTCTCGTTGTCGGTGATGTCCTGATATTGCACGCCTTCGGCGTCGAAATTGGCTTTCAGCAGATCGAAATTGCGCCGGTCCTTGGTCTCGATGCCGATCAGCACCGAACCGAAATTGCGCGCCGACTTCTTGAGATATTCGAAACGGGCGATGTCGTCGTCCGGGCCGAGCATCTCGAGGAAATCGCGCAACGCGCCCGGCCGCTGCGGGAAGCGGATGACAAAGTACTTCTTCAGGCCCTCGAAGCGCAGCGCGCGTTCCTTCACGTCCGGCAGGCGCTCGAAGTCGAAATTGCCGCCGGAGACGACCGCGACGATCGTCTTGCCCCTGATCTCCTTGCGCGAAAAATCCTTGAGCGCGTCGATCGCCAGCGCGCCGGCCGGCTCCAGCACCACCCCCTCGACATTGAGCATCTCGATCATCGTCGCGCAGAGCCGGTTTTCCGGGACGAGCCGGACGGTGTCGGCGGTGAATTCCTTCAGGTAGCGCAGCGGCTCGCGGCCGATCTCGGCCACCGCGGCGCCGTCGACGAAATTGTCGACCTTGGCGAGCTTGACCCGTTTGCCGCTGGAAAGACTCTCGCTCAGGCTCGGCGCGCCCGCCGGCTCGCAGAAGACGAAGTGCGTGTCGCGATGCCGGTCGGCAAAATAATGCGTCACCCCGGCCGACAGGCCGCCGCCGCCGACCGGCAGCATGACGATGTCGGGCATGCGCCCGCCCGGCATCTGGGCCGCGATCTCAAAGGCGACGGTCGCCTGGCCCTCGATGATGTCCTTATGGTCGAAGGGCGGCACCATATGCGCGCCGGCGGTTTCGGTGAATTCGAAGGCGGCGCGATAGCAGTCGTCGAAGAAGTCGCCGACCAGCCTGATCTCGACGAAATCTCCGCCGAACAGCCGCGTCTTGTCGATCTTCTGCTGTGGCGTCGTCACCGGCATGAACACGACGCCCTTCTTGCCGAAGTGGCGGCAGACGAAGGCGAAGCCCTGCGCATGATTGCCGGCCGAGGCGCAGACGAACAGCTCGGCATTGTTGCCGGCGGCGAGCGCCTTGCGGAAGAAATTGAAGGCGCCCCTGATTTTGTATGAGCGAACCGGGGTCAGATCCTCGCGCTTCAGAAGAATGCGGGCGCCGGTCTTCTTCGACAGATAGTCGTTCTCCTGCAGCGGCGTTTCCGGAAAGATCTCGCGGATCGCCTCGGCGGCGGCGGCGACGCGGGAAGAAAAACTGTTCATAAGGCGACCGCCCTCGGATTGCATGGCGCGAAACGCTGCCTATCGCACAAATCGGCGCCTGCGGCCACCGACGCAGCGGCATGGCTCACCCTGGCTTTCGCGCAACAGTGCCGCGGCCCTCGCCTGCCGCTGAGCAAATTTCCGCTGGACACGACTTACTTCCGCCGCACTTCGCCTGTCCGGGAGACTTCGCGGAGGTGGATGGCCAATTGCGGCTGGAGTGGATTTGTTCGACGTGCATGTGAAGACGCTTTTGATCATTGCCCTGGCACTGTTGACTGCAGGCTGCGCGGGGCGCCAGACGCAGGAAATCCTGGGCAGCGTTGTCGTGCCGACGACGGCGACCGAGATCGCCGGGAACCACTCGATCTTCATCACCACCACGCGCAAACGCTCCGACGACCCGAACCAGGTTTTTGACGGCGAGCGCTCGGCAACGCTCAACTACGCCCGCGTCAACGTCACCGTGCCGCCTGTCCACCAGACTGGCCAGATCGAACGGCGCTCGCGCGGCAAGTCGAACGACCCGACCAAATATTTCATGGCCTCCGAGGTCGTCGGCTACGACACGCAGCCAAAATTCGCCAGCGCCCTCAACGCCGACATCGACGCCCGCGGTGGCCGCGTCATGGTCTTCGTCCATGGTTACAACACCGGCTTCGACGACGCTGTCTACCGGCTGACGCAGATCGTCCACGATTCCGGTTATCCCGGCACGCCGGTGCTGTTTTCCTGGCTTCGGGCGCCAAGACTACCGACTACGTCTATGACAAGGAAAGCGCCGCCGCCGCCCGCGACCAGCTGGAAGTGACGCTGCGAATGCTGGCGCAGACGGGCGCGCGGCGCATCGACATCGTCGCGCATTCGATGGGAACCTGGGTGACGATGGAGACGCTGCGCCAGCTCGCCATCACCGGCGACCGCGACCTCAGCGGCAAGCTTGGTGACGTCGTTCTGGCCTCGCCCGACATCGATGTCGACGTCTTTAAGAGTCAGATGCGCCGCTACGGCAAGCCCGACAAGCCTTTCATCCTGCTTCTGTCGGACGACGACCGGGCGCTGAGGCTCTCCGGCCTGATTGCCGGCTCGCGGCCGCGCGTCGGCGACTACAGGGACGCGGCCGATCTCGCTTCCTATGGCGTCACAGTGGTCGACCTCTCCAAGGAGAAGGGCAGCGACAGCTTCAACCACACAAAATTCGCCGACAACCCGGTGCTGGTGAAGATGATCGGCCAGCGGCTGCGCGAGGATGATGGTTTTGCCAGCGACCGCGACGTCACCGACCGCATCAGCCAACTCGCCACCCAGTAACCGCGTTGCGCGGTTGCTGCCTGCATCGACTTTGAACTGGACCGGGCCGGCCTCAGGCTTTATCGGAATAGCGGGAGAGGCTTGCCGTCCTTGGGGGACCCCGGGTGACCGTGCGTGTGAAGATTGTCCTTGGCCTTGCGCTCGCGCTCGCCGTTACCGGCTGCGCCGGGCAGAGCGCGCATGACCTGCTCAACCGTAAGGCCGTTACGGTGCCCGCCACCGACATTGCAGCCAAGCACGAGATCTTCGTCGCCACGACCCGCCAGCAGGCAACCAAGGACCCGCGGCAGGTGTTCGACGGCGACCGTTCGCTGACAACCAGCTACGCCCGCGTCGACGTGACCGTTCCCAAGCTGCATCAGGTCGGCGCGATCGAGCGCGCAAAGGGTTCGGCCGACAGCAATCCGGCCACGCAGTTCACCGCGACCGATGTCGTCCACTACGGGGACGCCTCGCAATTCGCCAAGGCGGTCGGCGCCGATATTTCGATGCGCGGCAGCCGCGCCCTGGTGTTCGTGCACGGCTTCAACAACGGCTTCGATGACGGCGTCTACCGGCTGACGCAGATCGCGCATGACACCAACTATCCGGGCACGCCGGTGCTGTTCTCATGGGCCTCGAGCGCCAAGACGACCGGCTACATCTATGACAAGGACAGCTCCACAGCCGCGCGCGACGACCTCGAGGCGACGCTGAGGATGCTTGCCAAGTCGCGCGCCAAAAGCATCGACATCATTGCCCATTCGATGGGTACATGGCTAACGATGGAAGCGCTGCGGCAGCTCGCCATCACCGGCGACCGCGATCTCAACGGCAAGCTCGGCTATGTCATCCTTGCCTCGCCCGACATCGACGTCGATGTGTTCAAGAAGCAGATGATCCGCTACGGCAAGCCCGACAAGCCGTTCGCCATCCTGCTCTCGGGCGATGACCGGGCGCTGAAGCTGTCCAGCTTCATTTCCGGCGACAAGCCGCGCGTCGGCGACTACGGCAACGCGGCTGATCTCGCCAATTACGGCGTGACGGTCGTCGATCTGACCCAAGCCAAGGGTGGCGACGGCGGCCTGAACCATGCCAAATTCGCCGACAACCCGATCCTGGTGCAGTTGCTGGGCAACCGTCTGCGCACGCCCGCCGGCCTTGCCTCCGATGAACCGGATCCGACACAGCTCAACAATATCGGCCAGGGTCTCGGCAAAGCGGTCGGCTCGGTCGCCGAGGTGGTCATCACCACGCCGTTCAAGGTACTGACCATCGCCACTGGCGGCGAATGATCAGCCAGTAGCATCCCGCTCACACGAACAGATCGACCTTCTGGAACGTTGTCACGTCGACCAGGCCAACGTCCGAGATCCTGAGTTCCGGAATGACTACCAGCGCCAGCAGCGAATGCTGCATGTAGGCGTTGTTGAGCGAGCAGCCGACCTTGCGCATGGCCTCCGTCAATTGCTCGGCCTTGGCGGCGACGATCTCGGCGCGCTCGTCCGACATCAGCCCGGCGATCGGCATTTCGACCAGCGCAAGTTCCTTGCCCTTGGAGTAAAGCACGACGCCACCCCCAACCTCGCCCAGCCGGTTGACGGCCAAAGCCATGTCCTCCTTGTTGGTGCCGACGACGATGATGTGGTGCGCGTCATGCGCCACGCTCGAGGCCATCGCGCAGTCTTCCATATAGCCGAAGCCGGACACGAAGCCGTTGGTGACGCCGCCGGTGCCCCTGTGGCGTTCCACCAGCGCGATCTGGCAGACGTCGTTGCGGCGATCCATGGCAACCAAGCCGTCCTCGACCGGCAGATCGGCCTCGAGCGCCCGCGTCGGCGCCTGGTTCTCGATCACACCGATCACTCGCGCCCGCACCTCGTTGGCGCCCTGGGGCGCGGCGATGTCGAAATCCGCGGCCCTGAGTTTCTTGCCGAGCCTGACCGTGTTCTTCGCCGTCGCCGGATAGTCATAGGCCGGAATGTCGATTTCGAGCCTGCCGGCCTTCGCCAGCCTGAAGCCGCGGCCATAAACCTCATCGATGGTCATCTGGGCCAGATCGGAAACGATCAGCAGATCGGCCAGCCGCCCCGGCGCGATGGAGCCGATCTCGCGCTCCAGCCTGAAATGCTGCGCTGTGTTGAGCGTCGCCATCTGGATCGCCGTCACCGGCTTCAGCCTTGGCTGACGGCGTGCCGCACCACCCGGTCCATATGGCCCTCATGCACCAGCGTGCCGGAATGGCTGTCATCCGTGCACAGGATGAAGTTGCGCGGATCGATGCCGCCTTCGGTCACCGCCTTGATCTGCGCCGCCACGTCATACCAGGCGGAACCCAGCCTCAGCATCGCCTTCATGCCCTGGCGCACGCGCGCGATCGCATCCTCCGCGCGCGTGCCTTCATGGTCGTCCTCGGCGCCGCCGGCCACATAGCCATGGAACGGCAGGCCGAGATCGCGCGAGGCATAGTGGCCGCCGACCGTCTTGCCGGCTTTCACCGTCTCGGCGATCTCGCCCGACATCACCGGATCGTTGGCGGCGACACCTGGAAAATTCATCACCTCGCCAAGGCCGATGATGTTCTCCCAGGTCATCGCCTCGGCGACGTCGGCGACCGTAAGCTCCGCGCCGGCATGCTCCAGGCCAGGCGCTGACGGCACGCAGGACGGCATCTGCACATGCACGTTGACCGGCATGGCGACAGCCTCGTCATGCATCAGCCGACGCCCGGCAGACCCAGCACATTGGCGATCTCATGCGGATCGATGAACATCGAGGTGGTGCCATGCGGAATAACGGCCCGACAGAATTCCGTGACCGTCACCATGCCGCTCTCGACATGCATGTGTGCGTCGCAGAGGCCGGGCACCAGATAGCGTCCGCCGGCATCGACCACCTTGGTCCCCTGCCCGATGGCGTGGCCGGCATTCGGCCCGCAATAGGCGAAGCGCCCGGCGGCAATCGCAATATCGGTGCCAGGAATGATCTCGCCGGAATGCACATTCACCCAGCGCCCGTTGCGGATCACGAGATCGGCAGGCTTGCGGCCCATGGCGACGTCGACCAGATGCGTCGCCACCTCGGTCCAGGGCTTTGGTTTGGTCGGATTGGTGCGGCTCGCCATGACGGACTCCTGTTTGCCCGACTGTGCCAAGCGGGCGCGGTTTTGACCAGTTGGAAAAACGGTTTGTTTTTAAGGCGTAACCGGTTCTTGATGGATTTTTCCTCAAACAGGGCGAAATCGCCTAGAGTGGACGCACAGGCCCCTGTTCGGGCCCAGAAGAGATGGCACAAACGATCCGGTTCGCAATTTTCGTGCTGTCGGCATATTGCGCCGGCGTGGCCTTCTTCACCTTCAATTCGTTCTGGGCATTGGCCGCGCCGGTCGCCATCTTCATCGTCGGCTCGTTGCTGGCCGAATACGCTTTCAGCCGGTTGGCCTCATCCGAGGAGAAACGCGGCGACCTCGAAGACCGCGTCCGCAATCCACCAACGTAAACCACTGTTGCAGATATGCAATTCCGTTTTGCGGCGAATAACGCTAGGTTGTGCCAGAGAGTCTTTCGAACCCGCCATTCGGAGCGCTCTATGCATCGGCTGACGCTTGCCAGTGCCGGCTTTTTCGTCTTGCTGTCCGGGCCGGCCTTGGCCGCGGACGCAGGCGCCGATCTGCCCATGACCGCGCCGGGCTTCGACTGGACGGGCTATTATGCCGGCCTCCAGGCCGGCTACGGCTGGGGTTCCTCCAACATCTCCGGCACGGAAGGCGAGCCATTCGCCGCTTCGCCCGATCTCGACGGCGGCTTTGTCGGCGGTCATGTCGCCGGCCTCTGGCAGTTCAACCAGGCGGTGATCGGCGCGCGGGCCGAGCTCAACTATTCCGCGATCGACGGTTCGACCCTGCTCGAGCCCGGAAATGCAGTTGGCACCGAAATAAAATGGCTCGGCTCGGTCAATGCCGAGGCCGGCTTGGCGGTCGATCGCTGGCTGATCTACGGCGTCGGCGGCGTCGCCTTCGCCGGCATCGAGACCTCGCAAGACGCCGGGCCCAGCTTCGCCAAGACACGCACAAGTGCCGGTTGGACGATCGGCGCCGGGGTCGACTATGCGCTGGGCAGCAACATCGTCGTCGGCGCGCAGTACCGTTACTACGATTTCGGCAAGGAGCATTTCGACGTCCCGGACGACTTCTCCGACCGTGACCAGGACGTGAAGCTGCACACGCTGGGCGTGAACTTCAGCTATAAATTCTGAGCGGAATGAAGATGGCCGGCGCCCGCAGGGGGCGGGGGGAATGGGTAGGGCCTGATGGACGCCGGCCGCGGCGGATCAAGTCCACTGCGAGGACAACCCTAACGTCCGACCCGGAATCCGTAATTCCGTGATCGCGCCACTACCCAATATCGAGCCGAAATGCTGCGCCACAGCCTCGGTTTTGCGCCGTCGCGCTTCCCGGAAAGGCCGCGCGCCTAAAGATGGCTTGACGGCTGCCGGCTGGCATCTGAAAAGGGCTCGCCCGCGGACGTGGCGGAATTGGTAGACGCAAGGGACTTAAAATCCTCGATCTCTGATCGTACGGGTTCGATTCCCGTCGTCCGCACCATCCTTCGCTCTTCGAGCTTCGGATGGCAAGCCACCTGAGGCTCGTTAGACGAAGGCGTGTCCTCCGAAGCCTTGGCGAAGGAGGACTGTTGGATCCAGCGCCGCTGAAGCGCTGACAACGACACTTCAGACTTTGAAAGTGCCCTCGCCTCGGCCACGTTTTGGCCCGGCTCGTTCGCCGGCGGCTAAACGGAGGGAGAAAACTTGCTGCTGAGAAGGTAAGGTTACGTGATCGAAAGCTTTTCCGTGCATCAATCGCTGACGCGCATGGGAAGGGCTTGGGATGTCGACAATCGGGGCGATCTACCGCCGCATCCCTCCCTCGGTCGCGATCGTCTGGCTGGCGCTCTGCGCTGCGCTGAGCCTGCTGCTGTTGCAAGGCAAAATGCCCAACGGCGACTTCGACGATTTGATGAAGCTGCATGAAATCAGGCATCTTCTGCAGACAGGCAATCCGTTCGACAGAACGCTGACGGGCATCGCTCAGCCCGAACCCATGGTCTCGCACTGGCCGTGGATTGTCGACGCGCCCTATGCGCTGCTGGCGGCTGCAATCGCGCCCTTTATCGGGACGGAGGCCGCTGTCTCCATCGCGGCGTTCGTGGTGCCGCTGCTACTGCTCCTGGTCGCAATGACCTTGCTTTTCCAGGTGATCAGGGAATTCGAGTTCGAACATCCCAGCGCGGTGCTGGCTGTCGCTGCTTTCGCCGGGCTGCCGTCATACGCGGAATTTCAACCCTGGCGCATCGACTACCACAATCTGCAGATGCTCATCCTGCTGGGTGCGGCGCTGCTGACAATCCGGGCCGGGCGGGTTGCCGCCGGGTTGAATGGCGTCTTGACGGCTCTATCCACGGCGATCAGCGCCGAAATGGCGCCGTTCCTTATTCTGCCGGCCAGTTTTTATGCATTGGCGTTCATCGCCGAGAAGAAAGACGCAGGGAAAGATCTGCGGGCATACGGCCTCGCGCTTGCCGCGGCCGGCATTGTCGCATTCTTTGTGGTGGTGGGGCCCCATGCTTACGCAAGCGTCGCCTGCGATCGTTATTCGCTCCTGCATGTCACCGCGCTTGCGGCCACGGGCACCGTGCTTGCGGGTGTCTCGGCTGTGGGAATCGTCGGACGTTGGTGGACACGGTCCGCGTGTCTCCTGGCAGGCGCTTGCGCGACTGCTGCGCTGCTGGTCTTCTTTTTCACTCAATGCGCGGGCGGCCCGCTCGTCGGGCTGAGCGACTACGTGCGCGACAACTGGCTTTCGCGCATCGACCAGGAACGCAGCGCCTTCCTCAGCCCGGGCTTTTTGAGCTCCGATCGTTTCACCCGGTTTTTTCTCGCCATTCTGGGCACGGCCGCGACATGCATTTTGGCCATTTCCAGCACGACAAGACAGCGAGCCTGGGTAGTTCTTGCGGGCTTCTCGACAGTCGGCCTTCTGATGGGGCTGCTCTATCTGCGATACTTCCGCTTTTTTCCGCTCTTCATTGGCCCTGGCCTGGCCCTGCTCATATATCAGGGCTTGCCAGCCCGGCTGGCGCTAAGACGCTATTTCGGCATCAAGTCCAACGACGACGTGCCGGGCATCTCGGTTCTTGCCGCTCCCGGAGTGGCGATTATCGCCGTTCTTTTTGTGGGCCATCTGGTTTGGCCTCCCCGGGAAACGAAACTTCTCGGCATCGATATCGCCAATGCCTGCAAGAAAGCGGGCGGCGACTTGCATTTGGTTTGGCCGAACGACGCGCGGCTGTTCGCGCCCCCCAATATCGGGATCGCCGTTTTGGGCTCGCCTGTCGAGATCGACGTCGTGGCTGTTCCTTTTCACACAGCGGCCAAAGGCATTGAGCGCGTGCTGCGATTTTTCGACCCGGCGACGTCCGACCCGGCGCGGCTGCTTGACGAAACCAAGGCCACTCATGTCGCGGTCTGCCGCGTGGAGGAGAAAACACTTCGGCCGCTCGAAGCTCAGTTTCCGCTGGCCAGTCGATTGGCCACGGGAAAGCCACCAGACTGGCTGACGGAATGCCCCGTTACAGGGCCGCTCCGCATTTATCGATATCCGGCGGCAAGCGGTCCTGCCGGCCAGTGCCCTGTCGCGAGCCAACGAGCCGTGGGGCGGTGACGCCCCTCAAGGCGCGATCGGATTGAGCTTCAGATGCTGGATCAGGGTGATGGTCTTGGCGTCGACGATACGGCCGTCGGAAATGCCTGCCAGCGCCTCGTCGCCTTCTGCCGATCGCGCTTGGGAGTGTTGCCAGTTCTTTCTGCAAGGCAACTCGCCGGGCGAGGTCCCCAACAACACCCTCAAGCCCGACGAGCCCACCGGGGTTAACCGGCAACGGTTTCCATGCAAGCGCAGTGCCAGCGCATGCGTCCCGAAATGGGATTGCCGGGGGCAGGCTTGTCATTTTTGCGCGCCTTCCGGGATATACTCGGGATGGCGGCAAGCTTGCTGATGGCCGGCCTAGCGATTCTGGCGCTGATGCTGCCACTCAGACCATAGCGAGCCTACCACCAGCTTCGTCCTTATGGATGCGTGCCGATCATCTCGGCAGAGGCATATGTTATCGTCAGCCGGTGCCGTGTTTCGTTTCCGAGCCCCCGCCGGTTAGGCCCGGTGGCCGCCACACCCAAAACCTCAGCTGCCGGGCCGCTTCCGCAATTTTGAGCAGCGCCGATGTCCGACCCGGCGCGGCTGCTTGACGATTATCGCCGTTCTTTTTGGGCCATCTGGTTTGGCCTCTCCGGGAAACGAAACCAAGGCTACTCATATCGCGGTCTGCCGCGTGGAGGAGAGAACACTTGGGCCGCTCGAAGCTCAGTTTCCGCTGGCCAGTCGATTGGCCACTGGAAAGCCATCAGACTGGCTGACGGAATGCCCGGTTACAGGGCCGCTCCGCATTTATCGATATCCGGCGGCAAGCGGTCCTGCCAGCCAGTGCCCTGTCGCGAGCCAATGAGCCATAGCGCGGTGACGCCCCTCAAGGCGCGATAGGATTGAGCTTCAGATGCTGGATCAGGATGATGGTTTTGGCGTCGACGATACGGCCGTCGGAAATGCCTGCCAGCGCCTCGTCGAGCGGCATCTCCAGAACCTCGATGTCCTCGCCCTCCTCCGGTGCCCCGCCGCCATCGGAGATGCGGTCGGCCGGTGAATAGCGCGCGGTAAAGAACCAAAGCCGTTCCGTCACGCTGCCGGGGCTCATATAGGGCGCGAACAGCCGCTCGACGTCCTTCAGCCGGTAGCCGAGCTCCTCTTCCGCTTCCTTGCGGATGCAGGTTTCCGGATCGTTTTCGTCGAGCAGGCCAGCGCAGGCCTCGATCAGCGGCTCACGATGGCCGGTGACATAGGCCGGATAGCGGAACTGCCGCACCAGGAGCACCGTCGAGCGTTGCGGGTCGAAGGGCAGGATGACCGCGCCGTCGCCGCGATCGTAGGTCTGGCGGGTCTGCGTCTCCCATTGTCCGTCGCGACGGCGATAGTCGAGCACCGTCTTCTTGAGCACCGCCCAGTCATCGGACAGGATTTCCTCAGAGCGGATACGGACGCGATCTTTCATGACGGACTCCGTGCTGTCGGCGGCCAAGGGGTAGCCGCGAAGCGTCGCCTGCGCAATCCTGGAAACCGACTGGTCCAGCAGGACTTTCACGGGCTCGCGTCTGGCGCGAGGCGCCGCGGCTGCCTAGATAGCGATATCTCTCCCAGGAGCCCCTTTCATGACATCTTCGCTTTTCCAGCCGATCACCCTCGGCGGCCTCACCTTCCCCAACCGCATCGCGGTGGCGCCGATGTGCCAGTATTCGGCAGAGGACGCTCCGCCAGCGACTGGCATCTCCACCACTGGATGAACCTTGCCATGTCCGGCGCCGGCATGGTGACCGTCGAGATGACCGACGTCGAACGGCGCGGCCGCATCTCGCATGGCTGCCTTGGCCTCTACTCCGAGGACAACGAGGCGGCGGCCAAGCGCACGCTCGATGCCGCCAGGCGCGTCGCAGCGCCCGGCACCAAATTCGGTGTCCAACTCGCCCATGCAGGCCGCAAGGCCTCCAACAGGAAGCCTTGGGAAGGCGGCGGCCCTCTGCAGCCGGGCGAAGACCCCTGGCAGACCGTTTCGGCTTCGGCCATCGCCTATGACACAGGATGGAATGTGCCGCATGCCCTGGAGGAAGCAGAGATCCAGCAAGTCATCCAACGTTTCGCCGACGCGGCCAAGCGAGCCGAACGCGCCGGCTTCGACTTCATCGAACTGCACGCCGCGCACGGCTATCTGATCTTCCAGTTCCTGTCGCCGCTTTCCAACCAGCGCACCGACCGCTGGGGCGGCTCGCTGGAAAATCGCATGCGCTTCGCCGTCGAGATCGCCAAGGCTGTGAAGAAGGCTGCGCCGGGTCTGATGCTGGGTGCGCGCCTTTCGGTGAAGGAATGGGTCGATGGCGGCTTCGATGTCGAAGAGGCGATCGAAGTGGCCAAGGCGCTGAAGGCGGAAGGCGTCGCTTATCTCTGCTGCTCCAGCGGCGGCAATTCGCCATTGCAGAAGCTGCCCAGCGGTCCCGGCTATCAGGTGCATCTGGCCGAAGCCGTGCGCAACGGCGCCGGCATTCCGACACGCGCGGTGGGGCTGATCGACGATCCGAAACAGGCCGAGACGATTTTGGCCGCTGGCCGCGCCGACATGGTGGCGCTTGCGCGTGCCTTCCTTGCCGATCCGCGCTGGGGCTGGCGCGCGGCGGCGACATTCGGCGCGGAAATCCGCCCGGCGCCGCAGCTGGCGCGCTCGGTGACGACGATGCAGCACTGGATGAAGGCGACCGGCTGAACGGCTGTCTGCGCGGGTGACGCAAGGGCTGAGACCTTTGGGCGCAGGCCTCCCGCCACGATTGCAACCAAATTGGCCGTTTTGCGTTGGCGGCCATGACAGACAGCAAGCCATTTGAAAAGCCGGTGGTGGTCGAACTCGGCCATGTCGGCAAATATCGCCAAATAAGCAGCACCCGCGAGGCCGCCGAGTGCCTGATGACGGTGTGGCCGCTCAATCGCGGTCAGCGGCATCGTGATGCTCTCGACACTTGCCTCAAGGCGCTGGAGGGGTATCGTTCGACGGCGGACGCACGCCGCGCGTTGATCGAGGCAGCCGAGGAATCCGAAGTGCTGGTTCCCGAAGACAGGTTGCCTGACGGAAGGCTGCACTGAGCAATTCCAGGAGAAGTGCGAAGCGGTTCTCCGTCCGGAATTGCGTGAAACAATTAGAGCAGGTCGGCGATTCCGACAGACGCCGAACTGCTCTAGCAAGCAGGGGTTTCTCAACCGGAGGATTCCATGGCGAAACTGACCTACAAGATCGTCGAGCATGACGGCGGTTGGGCCTATAAGGTCGGCTCGACTTTTTCTGAAACATTTCCCACGCACCAGGATGCGCTGCGCGCCGCCGAAATTGCTTCGGCCGAACAGCAGGTCGCCGGAAACACCGACGGTATCCAGTATGAGGATTCCGACGGCGTCTGGCATGACGAACTGGCCGACGGCCGCGATCGCCCGCAAACCGAAGTCTCGGATTGATGGCCGAAGTCTAATTCTGTCGCATCATTCCCACGCCGCGACCGACATGGCCCCAACAATCACGTCAGCCGGCCGTGGGCGCATGGATCACTTGCCGCAATACTGGTCGTTGACGTTCATCCCGGCATTGGCGTCGGGTCCGGGAGTGTTAGAGGCGCATGGGCCGACGGGACCGGGATTGCCAAGACTGTTGAGACCGGAGGCCTCGCTGCCGGAATAGATGCTGCCGGTGGTGTAGGGATCGACCGGCACGACCCGTTCGTTCGAGACCGGACGATCATGATGCCACCACGACCACATGTCCGAGGACTGCGCCATTGCTGAGCTTGCCATGCCCAGCACCAGCGCGGAGGTTGCAAGAACTTTCATAAGCATCGGATACTCCATTCAGTTGGTCGCCGAGACTTTTGATGGCGACGCGAATGAAACCCTGGGTTGGGCGTAAAAGTTCCAAGAGAAAATCGGCGCGGGGCAAGATGCGCGACACGTTTGTGTGACGAGGCCGTGAGCCGCCGAAACATTCGACTTGGCTGAAATTCAAGTGACGCTCGCGAATGCACGTTCGGCGATGCGTTGGATGAAGGCGACCACGCGTTCCGGGTCCACGAATTGCGGCATGTGACTGGCGCACCTTACCCGCAACCGCCCTGCCACAAGAGCCTGTCCCGCCTGCGCATTGCGGCCGGCTGCCCGCCGCGTTATCTCAGGCGACCTGTTGCCGGAGTGAGCCATGCCTGAAATCGTCACCGCCGCTATGCTCGTCATCGGCGACGAGATCCTCTCCGGCAGGACCAAGGACAAAAACATCGGCCATCTCGCCGACATCATGACGGCGATCGGCATCGACCTTAAGGAAGTGCGCATCGTTCCCGACGAGGAGGACGAGATCGTCGCCGCCGTGAACGCGGTCCGTGCCCGCTACACCTATATCTTTACCACCGGCGGCATCGGCCCCACGCATGACGACATCACCGCCGATTCGGTAGCCAAGGCCTTCGGCGTGCCTTGCGAATACGATGCCAAGGCCTATGCCGTGCTCGAAGCAAGCTATGCCCAGCGCGGCATCGAATTCACCGAAGCGCGCAAGCGCATGGCGCGCATGCCGCGCGGCGCCGACCATATCGACAACCCGGTATCGATCGCGCCGGGATTCCGCATCGGCAACGTCCACGTGATGGCCGGCGTGCCGTCGATCTTCCAGGCGATGCTCGACAATGTGGTGCCGACATTGAAGACAGGCACCAAGATGCTGTCGGCCACGGTGCACTGCCCGTTCGGCGAAGGCCTGATAGGCGGCCCGCTGGCCGACATCCAGAAGGCGCATCCCGACACGATCATCGGCTCCTACCCGAAATATGGCGACGGCAAGTTCTGGACCGAGCTTGTGGTCCGCGCCCGCAGCGAAGAGGCTCTCGAGGCCGCGCGCAAGGACGTGGAGGCCATGGTGGCGGGCTTGTCGGCCGCGAGCTGACCAGGCCGCAAGGCCGGAACCAAGCGGGATGCACCGGCGTTTTCTTGCCGGCACGCGACGGACGGAAAAAAGCGCGTGCGGCAATTTGAGGGCCTGAAGCGCATCTGGCGCCGGCACTTCTTTTTTGAGGGACGTCATGCGCTTCAAGACAATCGTCGCCATTCTGCAGAACGAACAGGACGCCGAGCGCGTGCTCGACTGCGCCATTCCGCTCGCCGAACGGTTCGACAGCCATCTCGTAGGCATCCACGCGGAGGCGCTTCCGGTCCCTTACACGTCGGCCACCGGTTTCCCCGATACGGAATTCCTACAGGTCTCGGCCGAGATGAACAAGGAGCGCGCCGACAAGCTTCAGGCTGTCTTCTTGAGGCGCATCGAGGATTCCGGCCTCTCTTTCGAGTGGCGCAGCCTGGAAAGCTTCTCCGGCGACAGCGCACTGACCGGCATATCGAGCGTGCGGGCCGCTGACCTGATCATCGCCGCGCAGCGCGATACCGGGGGCGATCCGGGCGCGATGTCGACACGTTGGTGTACGACGCCGGCCGGCCGGTGCTGGTCGTTCCGCATGCGGGGCCGCTCGTCACCACCTTCAGGCGCGTGCTGCTTGCCTGGAACGGCAGCAAGGAGGCGGCTCGCGCCGCGTTCGACGCCCTGCCCTTCATCAGCGAGGCGGACAAGACCGACATTCTCGTCATCGATCCGCCGGAGACGCTGGACGAAGCGCCCGAGGCGGCGGGCGCCGAGATTGCGGCTGCGTTGTCCCGCCACGGTGCCAATGTCAGTGTTTGCGTGCAGAAATCGGGCGGAGCCTCCGTCGACGACATCATACAGGAGAGGATCGCCGAATCCGGCGCCGATCTGCTGGTGCTCGGCGCCTACAGCCACTCCTGGCTGCGCCAGCTTTTGTTCGGCGGCGTCACCCGCACGGTTCTGCGCACCGCAAACATAGCGGCCTTCCTGTCGAGATAAGCATGTCTCCCGAAAGTGGGCTCCGGTTTCGGGGTGAAGAGCACGCCGCCTGAAATGCGATTTCAGCGCGACGCGCTTTTAAGTCCACAGCCATCGCTGGCTGCCACCTTGCCAAGGCTGGCGCTTTCCGGCTAATTCCGCCTGCATTCCATAGTATCTGCGCGCTGCGGCGCGCGCTTGCGGAGTGCGCGAACCATGTCCCTTCCCGAAAAAGCCTTCCCCGTCTCCTGGGACCAGTTCCATCGCGACGCCCGCGCGCTTTCCTGGCGGCTCTCCGGCGCCAATAAGGGACAGTGGAAGGCGATCGTCTGCATCACTCGCGGCGGCCTGGTGCCTGCCGCCATCATAGCGCGCGAGCTCGGCATCCGCGTCATCGAGACGGTTTGCGTCGCCTCCTATCATGACTACACCAGCCAGGGTCAGTTGCAGGTGCTGAAGGAGATCACGCCTGCGCTGCTTGCCGATGACGGCGCCGGCGTGCTCATCATCGACGACCTGACGGACACCGGCAAGACGGCGGGCATCGTGCGCGCCATGATGCCGAAGGCGCATTTCGCGACGGTGTACGCCAAGCCGAAAGGCCGGCCGCTGGTCGACACATTCGTCACCGAGGTCAGCCAGGACACGTGGATTTACTTCCCATGGGACATGGGCTTCACCTACCAGAAGCCGATCGCCGACGACCACGCTGGCTGAGTGGAAGGAATATTTCCAAGGAATCGGCGAGCGAGAGCACGTTCATGCCCCGCAATCGTGCCCGATGAGCACAACTGCTTCGTGAGATCGACTTTTTCCGGTTGGATTTCCCGAGCGAGTGAAGTTTTTTACTTTTCAAGCCCATAATTCGACGTAGGATTCGTAAGGTGGCAAACGATTCTAGAGGCTGGGGCAGCTTCTGCAATGTTGACGAGGCCGACGACACACAACCAGATGGCCGAAAGAGTCCGCAGACTCTTCGGCACCGCGGCGTGCCGCCTGCAAGTTGCCGCCTTGCCCTGGCGCAAGGGTGAAAACGGCGTCGAGATCATGCTGATCACCAGCCGTGACACCGGACGCTGGGTTCTGCCCAAAGGGTGGCCGGAGGCCAGGGAGCCGCTTTGTGAGGCTGCCGCCCGCGAAGCGGGCGAAGAGGCGGGATTGCACGGCACCGTCTCGCATCTCGAAGCCGGCCGCTATTTCTACGGCAAGGTTCTCGCTTCAGGCGAAGAGGTGCCTTGCGAGGTCCTGGTGTTCCCGCTCAAGGTCGACCGTGTTGCCGACCGGTGGAAGGAAAAGCGCGCACGAACCCGCAAATGGGTTGGCGCCGCGGAGGCCGTCCGCATGGTCAACGAACCCGACCTTTGCCAGATCATCGCCTATTTCTGCGCCGATCCGTATAGAATCAGCTGAGTATCATTCATATAACAGCATATGCGGTCCTGACGAGCAGGCCGTGTATTGCCGTGGGTGAACATCGGTGCTTTGTTGCTGCTGCAGTGCCGATTCGGCTAACGGCGTCGATCGATGACCAACTCCACGCAACCAGTTGAAGACACCTCCGGCGAACCACGGCGTGAGCACCGCCAGCGCGTGCTCAAGGGTGGGACGATCATCACCGGCATCCAGAATTCCGAGGTCAGTTGCACGTTGCGCAATCAGAATGCCGGCGGCGCCGAACTGAAAGTCGCGCCGGAATCGCGCGTTCCCGATCGTTTCCTGCTCTATGTTCCGGTCGATGGCGTGGCTTATCGGGCGGAAGTCCGCTGGCGCCGCAACGACCGCGTCGGCGTCAAGTTCGCCGGTACTGAGCCCAAGCCCAAATTGCATTACGGCTGACAGCCTGCTTGTGTAGACAAAGGCATCCGGCCGAAGCCGGATGCCGTTCACTTTCACATGACGAGCCCCTTGGTCAGCTCGAGCGCCTGGCGCTCGAACAGCCGCCGATAGATGCCGCCATTCAGCCGGATCAGTTGGTCGTGCGAGCCTTCCTCGATGATGCGGCCGCGGTCGAAGACCAGCAGCCGGTCGAGCGCACGCACAGTCGAAAGCCGGTGCGCGATGACCAATGTCGTGCGCCCGACCATCAGCCGCTCCATCGCCTTCTGGATGAGCACCTCCGATTCGGAGTCGAGGCTCGATGTCGCCTCGTCGAGGATCAGGATGCGTGCATCGGCCAGGAAGGCGCGCGCGATCGCCACGCGCTGGCGCTCGCCGCCCGACAGCTTCACGCCGCGCTCGCCGACCAGGGTTCCGTAGCCCTTGGGCAGATTGGCGATGAAGTCGTGCGCGCTGGCGAGCTTTGCCGCATGCTCGATCTCGGCCTGGGTGGCGCCAGGCCTGGCATAGGCGATGTTCTCGGCCAGCGACCGGTGGAACAGGATCGGCTCCTGCTGCACGATGGCGATCTGGCTGCGCAGCGATGCCTGCGCAACCTGCGCGATGTCCTGGCCGTCGATCAGGATCCGGCCCGCATTCACGTCATAAAGGCGCTGGATCAGCTTGACGAAGGTCGTCTTGCCGGATCCCGAATGCCCGACCAGCCCGATACGCTCGCCCGCGTCGATCTCGACCGAGAAGTCGCGATAGAGCGGCAGGCGGTGGTTGCCGTAGTGGAACGTCACCTTGTCGAAGGTGATGCGGCCGTCGGTGATGCGGATCGGCCGAGCACCGGGCCGGTCCTCGATGCCAAGCGGTTCGGCCTGGAAGTCGACCAGTTCCTCCATGTCGTTGATCGAGCGCTGCAGGTTGCGGATATGCGTGCCGATGTCGCGCAGATAGCCCTGCAGGACGAAGAACGAGGTCAGCACGAAGGCGATGTCGCCGGCGCTCGCCTGCCCCCATGCCCAAAGCATCAGTGAAAGGCCGATCACCGCCGCCCGCATCAGGAGCAGCATGGCGCCTTGCGTGGTGCCGTTGAGCGTGCCGCGCATCCAGGTGCGGCCCGTGCGCAGGCGCCATTTGGCCACGACCGTAGCAAGGCGCGCCTCCTCGCGGGCCTCGGCGCCAAAACCCTTGACCACCGCATTGCAGCTAACCGCGTCGGCCAGCGCGCCGCCGAGGCGCGTGTCCCAGCTGTTGGCAAGACGTGCCGCCGGCGCGACATAGCCGAGCGACAGCATCGCGGTGATGGCAATGAAAAGCACCGAGCCGATGGCGACCACCAATCCCATCATCGGCCAGAACCAGCCGAGCAGCAGCGTCGATCCGACCAGCATGACAACCGACGGCAGCAGCGCGATCAGGATCGTGTCGTTGAGCAGGTCGAGCGCCCACATGCCGCGCGTGATCTTGCGCACGGTCGATCCGGCGAAGCTGTTGGCATGCCAGTCCGTCGAAAAGCGCTGCACGCGGTGGAAGGCGTCGGCGGCGATGTCCGACATCATCTTCAATGTCAGTTCGACGATCCACAGGAAGGCGACGTTGCGCAGTATGACGCTGGCCAGCGCCAGCGCCACCAAGACGGAGAACGCCGTCATTGCGGCGTGCCAGGCGACCTCATCGGCGCCGGCGCTGCTGGCGACGGCATCGACCAGCCGCCCGGAGTAGAGCGGCGTCAGCACGTCGGCGAGCGTCGACAACAGGAACGCGGCCATGATGAGCGACAGCCGCCAAGGCTGCCGGCGCCAGTGGCCGAACGTGAAGCCGAGCACGCTGCGAAAGGCGCTGGCGCGCAGATCGATCTTGAAACGAGTCATAATGTTATCCGGGCGCAAACGAGCCCGGTCCCGGTAAGGTCAAATTGGAAAAACCCGCGTAGCGCCACGGCGCCTAGAGAATGCGGAGGTTCAGTATGGTTCGCCGCCCGCTCAGACGCGGCGACCGGCAGCGGCAAATACCTGTGCTGCGTCTGGCTTTCCGAATGGTTTTCGGACGGCCAGTGCAGACCTAGGCCTCGCGGCCTCGCATAACGATGTCAAATCCTGCCATACGGTCCTCCCGAAAGGGAATCGCGGAAGGGCCCTTATAGAGGCGCCTCATCACCTCGCCAAGGCAGGCTGTCCCCCAAACGACATCTGGTCCAAGCAGTGATACTATTTTGCAACAACGGCGGGTTGTGGCGTCCCCGGGCATTTCAAGCGGCGGGCACCCGCTCCAGCCGCATGTAGCGTCCGTCGGTCTCGAACCCGAATTTCTCGTAGAGGCCGTGAGCGTCGCTGGTCGAAAGGCTCCAGTGGGACACGGTTTTCAGCTCAGGGCGATCGATGAGCGCCTGAACGAGCCGCTTGCCGATGCCTTGCCCGCGATGCTCCGGCCAGATGATGACGTCGGCAAGATAGGCAAAGACCGTATAATCGGTGATCGCGCGGGCAAAGCCGACTTGCTTGCCATCGATATAGGCGCCTACGCAAAGCGAGTTGTCGAAGGCGCGACGATGCATCTCGTCACTACGCGTGCTTCCCCAATAGCTCGCCATCAACTGGTCGGAAGTCGTACGGAAGTCGATCCGCGACAGGTCGAAACTGATCTCGATCTCGGGCATGGCTAACGCTCGCAATATTGGACAGCGGCCGGGCGTGCTACCCGCGATCCCGAAACCGGTTGGTGATCGGATAGCGGCGGTCGCGGCCGAAATTCTTCCTGGTGATCTTCACGCCCGGCGCCGCCTGCCGGCGCTTGTATTCGGCGATGTAGAGCAGATGCTCGACACGGTTGACCGTCGCCCGATCATGGCCGCGCGCGACGATATCGTCGACGCTCATCTCGTTCTCGACCAGGCATTCGAGAATGTCGTCCAGCACCGGATAGGGCGGCAATGAATCCTGGTCGGTCTGGTTTTCGCGCAGTTCCGCCGACGGCGCCTTGTCGATGATGTTCTTGGGAATCACTTCGCCCGACGGGCCAAGCGCGCCCGGCGGCACATGGCTGTTGCGCCAGCGCGACAACGCGTAGACCTGCATCTTGTAGAGGTCCTTGATCGGATTGAAGCCGCCATTCATGTCGCCATAGAGCGTGGCATAGCCGACCGACATCTCGCTCTTGTTGCCTGTCGTGACCACCATCGAGCCGAACTTGTTGGAGATCGCCATCAGAATCGTGCCGCGCGCGCGGCTCTGCAGGTTCTCCTCGGTGATGCCTTCCTGGGTGCCTTCGAAAAGCTGGGTCAGCGCATGCCTAAAACCTTCGACCGGTTCGAAGATCGGCACGATATCGTAACGGCAGCCGAGCGCCCGGGCGCAGTCCTCGGCATCCTTCAGCGAGTCCTTCGACGTATAGCGATAGGGCATCATGACCGTGCGCAGCCGCTCCTCGCCGAGCGCATCGACGGCAAGCGTGGCACAGATCGCGGAGTCGATGCCGCCGGAGAGGCCGAGCACCACGTTCTTGAAGCCGTTCTTGTTGACGTAGTCGCGCAGGCCCAGCATGCAGGCGCGGTAGTCGGCCTCCTCCCGCTCAGGAATCTTCGACATCGGGCCTTCCGAGCAGATCCAATGGTCGGAATTGTTCCCGTTTTGCGCGCCTGCGGCGATGCGGGTCCTCTTCCAGGTGGTGACGGCGACCGCCTCCTCGAACTGGCTCATCTGGAAGGCGAGCGTCTTGTCGGCACCGATGGCAAACGACGCGCCGTCGAAGATCAGCTCGTCCTGGCCGCCGAGCTGATTGGCATAGATCATCGGCAGGCCGGTTTCGATGACTTGGCGGATGACGATCTGGTGACGGACGTCCATCTTGGCGCGGTAATAGGGCGAGCCGTTCGGCACCAGCAGGATCTCGGCGCCGCTTTCAGCCAGCGTCTCGCAAACGGCGATGTCGCCCCAGATGTCCTCGCAGATCGGGATGCCCAGCCGCACGCCGCGGAAATTGACCGGCCCCTGCAACTCCGGCCCGGCCTGGAAGACGCGCTTCTCGTCGAACTCGCCATAGTTCGGCAGGTCGAGCTTGTAACGCTCGGCGATGATCTTGCCGCCATCGGCGAAGACGATCGAGTTGTGCGTGCCCGACTTGCGCTTCAGCGGCGTGCCGATGATGACGCCCGGACCGCCATCGGCGGTATCCTTGGCGATATCTTGCGCTGCCTTTTCGCAGGCTTTCAGGAAGGCCGGCTTCAGCACCAGGTCTTCCGGCGGATAGCCGGCAAGGAAGAGCTCGGTATAGAGCACGAGGTCGGCGCCCTGGCGGGCCGCATCCGCCCTCGCCTCGCGCGCCTTGGCGAGGATTCCGGCGACGTCGCGACCGTCGGATTGAGCTGGGCGACAGCGATGCGCAGGATGTCTGGAGCGGTCTGGGTCATGAAGTGGATTTAGCGTGGCCGAAATCGCCCCGCAATGGCGAACGCTTGTGCCAATTAGGATCGATCGCAGATCGTATCCTGATCGATCGCAGATCGTATCCCGATCGATCGCAGATCGTATCGCCGCCGATCGATGTCGATCGCACTCATCGGCCGCTCAGCCTAAAGCGCGTCGCGATCTTTCAGAATCGCTTCTTGCGCTTTAGGTTTTTGATTTTACGCATGTCTTTGTCCCGAAACCGGTTCCCACTTTCGGGAGACATGCTTTAATCGTTCATATATTCGCTTAGGGCTTCGACCGATCGGTTCTCGCCGATCGACATCGCCAGTATGCGCGAGATGTGCCGACGCGGCAGCCCCGTCTCGGCCGACCATTGGTTGATCTGGGCCTGGATCTTGTCGAGATCCCGCTTCGAGGTCGGGCTTTCGGCGATGTCGAGGCCGGCGTCGCGCAACGCGGCCGCCATGTCGGCCGAGACGACAAACGTGTCCCATTCCATCCAGCGCAGGAAATACTGGCCGGTATTGCCGCCCAGCCGGCTGCCATGCTTGGCGAGGTAGGCGGTCAGCCCGACCTGATCGTCGGCAGGCCACTTGGCGACGAATTTGCCGAAGCTGCCGTGCTCCTTCGACACCCGATCGACGAAGCCGGCATTGTCGCGCACGGATTTGATCTTCTGCGGATTGCGCACGATGCGCTTGTCGGAGGCGAGCTCGTGCCAGAAATCGTCCGGCTGGAACAGGAGCCGCTTCGGCTCGAAGCCGAGGAACGCCTCCTCGAAGCCCGGCCATTTCTGCTCGATGACGCGCCAGACGAAGCCGGCGGCAAAGATCCGCTCGGCCATGGTAGAGAGGATGCGGTCGTCGGGGATTTTCGCCACTGCCTGATTGTCGGGCATCGGTCCAAGCAGCGACGCCAGCGCCTCTTCACCACCCTTACGCTTTGCCGCCCGGGCACGAATCTTCTGGAAATCGGCCATCTCTGCCTCGCCTGTTCCGAGCAATCTATCACTTCCCGTCCGGGCCGCAGCCTCTACCTCTATGAGCAATTCCAGGAAAAGTGCATTGCGGTTTCCGTCCGGAATTGCGTGGAAACATAAGAGCAATTCCAGGAAAAGTGCGCAGCGGTTTTCCGCCCGGAATTGCGTTCAAACTATGCAGTCTCTGACGATGGAGAGAATGATGAACAAGACGGTCGAGGATCTGGCGAACCGCTGGCTGAGGCGGAAGCCTGACGGTCTTAGCGCCCTGGAGAGCCGGGTGCTGCAAAGCGCTATCGATCGCACAACCGTCACCCGCGACACCAACAAGGCGGTCGCCTTTCACCAGACCTATGGCGACCGCATTGCCGACACCATAGCCCGGATCGGCGGTTCATGGTCCTTCATCCTCGGCTTCATCGCCTTTCTTATCCTGTGGACCTTAGGCAACGCCTGGCTGCTGACACGCGACGCCTTCGACCCTTACCCGTTCATCTTCCTCAACCTCGTGCTCTCCATGATCGCCGCCCTGCAGGCGCCGGTGATCATGATGTCGCAGAACCGCCAGACCGAACGTGACCGCATCGACGCCGCCCACGATTACGAGGTCAACCTGAAGGCGGAGATCGAGATCATGGCCCTGCATGAGAAGCTCGACGAGCTGCGCCACAGCGAGATCATCGGCCTGCGTGATGAGATACAGCGCATGGCCGAGCAGATCAGGCGCATCGACGAGAAGCTCTCGGCGCGGCCGGCAAGCTGATGACCGAAACCATCCACCATCTCATCGAGCAGTACGGGCTGGTCGCGGTCTTCCTGGGCTGCGTCGCCGAGGGCGAAAGCGCTGCGATCCTCGGCGGCTTCTTCGCGCATCAGCAGATTTTCGTGCTTTGGCAGGCTTTCGTGGCAGCCTTTCTCGGCGCCTTCGCAGGCGACACGTTCTTCTTCATCCTCGGCCGCAGCTTTGCCGAGCATCCCTATGTCGTCAGGCTGCGCAAGCGGCCCGGTTTCCGCCGCGCCTACCGCCTGCTCAACACCCATCCCAACATCTTTGTGCTGACCAACCGCTACGTCTACGGGATGCGCCTTGTCGGCGGCATCGCCGCCGGGCTGTCGACTGTTTCGGTGCCGCGCTTTGTCATCCTGAACGCCATCTCATCGGCGGTCTGGGCGGCCCTGTTCGGCACAGTCGGCTACGTCTTCGGATTGGGCGCGGAGCACATGGTCGGCCAGGCGTTCGCCCGTCACGAGCGCCTGCTGATTGCGCTGGCCGTTGGTCTCGGGGTGGCGGTCCTTGCCTGGCTGGTCGCTCACCACTTTGCCCGAAGGGAACGCGTCAAGGACGCGAGCGACGATCAGGCAAATCGCTGACCATAGGGCAGCGCCTATGCCAGGGGATCAGATCGGCGCCCCTGCGATGCGTTCGATGACAGCGATGACCCAGACACCGCCTGCAATCAGGATCGAAATCAGCACGGCCAGCGAGCCGCAGTCCTTGGCCAACTGTATGTCGATATGGAATTCGCGGGAGATCGCGTCGCACGCCGCCTCTATGCCGGTGTTGAGCACCTCGACCATGATCAGCAACAGGACCGCGCCGATCAGCAAGGCATAGCCGCGCCAGGATATCGAGATGAACCAGCCGGCCGGCAGGGCCAGTGCAAGCAGCAACAGTTCCTGCTGGAATGCCTTTTCGTGGGCGGCCAGCTTGCGGAAGGCCCGTACCGAATTGATGAAAGCGTCTATCAGCCGCTGCATGCCCAGCCCCTATTCGAGTGACAGGCAGGGGATACCGCAACGTCCGGATCAAGGGAATAAGGCAGCCGCTCCAAAAATCATTCGCCCGCAACCTTGATCGATGGCGTCGACTTCTCGAATTGCGGCAATCCGTCGTCGATCGCGTAGTAATCCCCCTTGTCGCCGACGAATATATGGCTCTCGGCCGACAGACCGCTCGGTCTGTCGAACGAACCTGCCATGATCGAGATGGTGTCCAGTTCGTTGTGCTTCCAGAACAGCACCGAGCCGCAACTGCGGCAGAAGCCACGTTTCGCAACTTCGGAAGCGCCATACCAGGTGAGCGCATCGGCTCCTTCGATGTCGATGTCGGCATCTTTTGAGGACGTTGCGGCAACGAAATGGCCGGTTTGCTTGCGGCATTGCGAGCAATGGCAATAGACCACGCCGCGCAACGGGCCCCTCGTCCTAAAGCGCACCGCTCCGCACAGGCATGATCCACTGTGATTTTCGTCCATTCAGGGCCTCCTTCGACGTCATTCGCCTCGATCGTTACCGGACAGAATTCCAGCTTTCCGGTCGCCGGGCGCAAGCAAATGCGACACCGAAAAGGCCCGTTTCAAAAGCCATGTCCGCGCCGGATTGCAGCCTGTGGTAGCAGAGACGATGAGGAAAAGCAGGCCATTAAGGAAACTTTAGCGCAACTGCATTTATGATTCCTGCAAGCGAAGGTCGTGTTGGGGACGCGCCCTTGCATTCACAATTCTGATTCAAATCCCCGCATAGGCGCCCCCGGCGGTGGCAGGTCTCCGGTCGCACTGAAGGGTAGTGAAACAGGCTATGCAACCGGCAACCGCCCCGATCGACAGAAATGGCGACATCGCCAGCACCGTTGTGGCGACCATGCGCCAGCTTGGCGTGCTCGGCCTGCCGCGCAACTACGAAATCTTCTACGAGGCGCTGAGCGGCAGCAATCACGAGCTCAGCCTTGCCGTCGTCTCGTTGAGCAACCGGCCGACGCAGGAGGAACTCGACAGCATCGGGCGCGCCTTCTTCCCGCAGCACCATGGGCCTGCCATCGTCGAGCACGCCCGCGAGATGGTCGCCAGGGAGCTCGAGGACATCGCCTTGCTGTTGCGCAGCGAGCGCACGCATATCGAGAAATACGGCCGCATCCTCGACGAGACGTCGAGCGGCCTGAGCAATCGCAGCCTGCTTTCCCAGGACCTGCTGCAGAAGATCGCCGGCGCCATGTCGGCCGCTACCAGTTCGACGCTGGATCACAACCGCCAGGTCGCCAGCACGCTCAGCGAAAAGACCGCAGAGCTCGAGAGCGTCAAGTCGAAGCTCGAGGAATACAAGCGGCTCGCCGACACCGACCCGCTGACGCAGATCTGGAATCGCCGCGCCTTCGACAAGGAAATCACCCGCATCTACAACAGCAATCGCGGCATCCTGTTCAACGCGTTGATCCTTGCTGATATCGATCGCTTCAAGGACATCAACGACCGTTACGGCCATCCGGTCGGCGACAGGATCATCCAGATCGTTGCCGAGATCTTCCAGTCCAGCGTTCGCGCCGACCTGTTCGTGGCCCGTACCGGCGGCGAGGAGTTCGCGTTTATTGTCGAAGGCGCCAGCGAGGACACCACCTACGAGATCGCCGAGCGCATCCGAGTGCTGATTGAACAGACACCGTTCACCAGCAGTCAGACCGGCATGAACTACGGCACGGTAACGGTGTCCATGGGCATCTGCATGGCCTCCGAGGCCGACAGTCCCGAAGACCTCTACACCAAGGCCGACCGCGCGCTCTACCGCTCCAAGGTCAGCGGCCGCAACCGTGTGACCAGGTATTCCACCATGGCCGGCCGCGCCGGCAAGGGTTGGCTGCTTTACAAGAAAGACTGATCTCTCGGCGAACGCATCCTTTACAGCTACCCTTTCCAAATGAATTTTTGTGGATTATATTTTCTACAGAAATGAAAGGGTGCGCTAAATGCAACGTCCAGTCGCTGCCGCGACGGCGGCGGAGAATGCCGTCATCACCAAGGCCACGCTGCGCGCGGCCGACCTGCTCGACATCACCGCCAGAACGCTGGCGCTGGTCATCGGCGTCTCGGAAGCGACGGTCTCGCGCATGCGCAAGCAGGAATTCCTGCTCGAGCGCGGCACCAAGCCGTTCGAGCTTGCGGTGCTGTTCGTCCGCCTGTTCCGCTCGCTCGACGCCATCGTCGGCGGCGACGAGACCGTCGCCCGGGCATGGCTGAAGAACCCGAACACAGCGCTCGACGGCACGCCGCTCGAAAAAATCCTGACCATTGCCGGACTTGTCGATGTCATTGCCTACTTGGACTCCAGACGCGCTCTCGTCTGAGGCCGTCAGGCTCGAAGGCAAGTATTGGCGCATGGTCGAGGCGCAGCACCGCGTCTCGACCCTGAAGCTCGTCGACACGCTCGACGAGCAGGGTCTGCTGGAGGACCTCATCGAGGAGACCAAGCCGCAGATCCCGCTCGAATGCCGCCATCTTCATTATCTGCTCGCGACGCCCTTCCGCTACGGTTCGATCTATCCGTACGGCTCGCGCTTCCGCCGCGCGGGCAAGACCAAAGGCGTCTACTACGCCGCCGAGACAGTGCTGACGGCGGTGGCCGAAATGGCCTTCTATCGCCTGCTGTTCTTCGCTGAATCGCCGCAGACACAATGGCCGAATGACGCGGCCGAATACACCGCCTTTGCCGCGGCGCTTCAATGCGAAAAGGCTGTCGATCTCACCCGGCCGCCGCTCGACCGCGACGAGAGGGCGTGGACGCATCCGACCGACTATGCCGCCTGCCAGGCCATCGCCGACGCGCGCGCGAGGCTGAGATGCAGGCGATCCGCTACCGCTCGGCGCGCGACCCGAAGGGCGCCAACATCGCGCTTCTAACGTGCGGGGGTTTTTCCAAGGCCAAGCCGCTCGATCCTCACACCTGGCGCATCCGCATCGGCTCGCTTGGAGTCCAGGCGATCTGCGAATTCCCGGACAAACGGCTCGAGTTCCCGCGCACCGCTTTTGCCGATCCAAGGCTGGCGAACATGCGCTGGGAGCGAGGGCGCTAAGCTAGAATGTTCACCGCGCGCGCCGCCACCAGCGCGATCGTCAGCAGCGAGATCATCGCCTCGGCCATCATCAACAGTTTGGCGCGCTGGCTGAGCGGCAAGGTATCGGTCGGCGAGAACGCCGTCGCATTGGTGAAGGCCAAAAAGACATAGTCGACGAAACCCGGCAGCCAGCCCTGTATCTCGCGATCGGGCAGCGTCATTTGCGGGAACAGGAAGTCGGCATGCGCGCGCTTGACCAAGCCGCAGGTCGGCGGGCCGCCGCGATCGGTGCTCCAGAACCACAGCGCGAAGACGATGACGTTGGTGACCCAGATGTTCAGCGCGTCGATAAGCAGCGTCGTGCGGCGCCGGCACGACCTTCGAGCAGCGCCCGGACCAGCAAGACCAGCGAGCCGCAATTCATGAGGCTGATGACGCCGGTCATCACCAGTGCAGTGCGGCGGATAAAGACGCGAAACCGGCCGATCGCATACCAATGCTCGTGATCGACCGCCTTCTGCGTCGCCATCTGCGTCCAGGCCGTCGCAATCGACAAAGGCACGAGAAGCCCCGCCTCGATTGACGGTGCGAGCCAACGCGGACCGAACGAGAGATTGTTGATGACGAGAAGCTGCAGGCAGATGACGACAAGCACCGCCGCGCGCGCCGACCAGAAATCGATCGCGCGGTGGTGGATGATGGCGTGCTCGTGACGCATGGTGGAACCTGTATCGTGCGCGCGGCTTCTCGGCCGCGGCGGCGACACCTCCACCTCAATCTTGGTCTTGCGATGGTCGCGTAACTATAAATTTTCGTAAGGTTTGGCGGGACGATGCCCCGCATGACCGGTCCCAAACGAAAAGAGCGCCGGAGGAAATCCGGCGCTCAGATCGATCGCCAGCAGGTGGCTCAGGCGCTGGCAGCCTGCTTGTGCTGGACCGTATGGCTTTTCTTGAGCAGGTCCGAGACCAGGAAGGCCAACTCGATCGCTTGGTCGGCATTGAGGCGCGGATCGCAATGGGTGTGGTAGCGGTCCTGCAGGTCTTCTGCGGTGATGGCGCGGGCACCGCCCGTGCATTCGGTGACGTTCTTACCGGTCATCTCGACATGGATGCCGCCCGGATGCGTGCCCTCGGCGCGATGCACCTCGAAGAAAGTCTGCACTTCCTTGAGGATGCGGTCGAAGGGCCGCGTCTTGTAGCCGGCTGCCTCGATCGTGTTGCCGTGCATCGGGTCGGACGACCACACCACGTTGCGGCCTTCCTTCTTCACCGCCCGCACCAGCTTCGGCAGATGTTCCGCGACCTTGTCGGAACCGAAGCGCGCGATCAGCGTCAACCGGCCCGGCTCGTTCTCGGGATTGAGCAGATCGATGAGTTCCAGCAAGCCGCCCGGCGTCAGCGACGGACCGCATTTCAGGCCGAGCGGGTTCTCGATGCCGCGGCAATATTCGACATGCGCATGGTCGGGTTGGCGGGTGCGGTCGCCGATCCAGATCATGTGGCCAGAGGTCGCGTACCAGTCGCCGGAGGTCGAGTCGACGCGGGTCAGCGCTTCCTCGTAGCCGAGCAGCAGCGCCTCGTGGCTGGTGTAGAAATCGGTCTCGCGCAGCGCGAAATTGGTTTCCGACGTGATGCCGACCGCGCGCATGAACTCCATGGTCTCGGTGATGCGGTTGGCAAGCGATTCGTATTTCTCGCCCTGCGGGCTGTCGGCGACGAAGCCCAGCATCCAGCGATGCACGTTTTCCAGGCTGGCGTAGCCGCCCTGCGCGAAAGCGCGCAGAAGATTGAGCGTTGCAGCAGACTGGCGATAGGCCATTTCCTGCCGCGCGGGATCCGGGATGCGCGAGGAAGCGTCGAATTCGATGCCGTTGATGATGTCGCCACGATAGCTCGGCAGCGTCACGCCGGCCTTGGTCTCGTTGTCCGACGAGCGCGGCTTGGCGAACTGGCCGGCGACGCGGCCCACCTTCACCACCGGCTGCGCGCCGGCGAAGGTGAGCACCACCGACATCTGCAGGAAGACGCGGAAGAAGTCGCGGATGTTGTCGGCGCCGTGCTCGGCGAAGCTCTCGGCGCAATCGCCGCCCTGGAGCAGGAAGGCTTCGCCGGCGGCGACCGCCGCCAGTTGCTTCTTCAGCTTGCGCGCCTCACCGGCAAAGACCAGCGGCGGGTAGGTGGCGAGCCGCGCCTCCGTGGCCTGCAGCGCCGCAAGGTCCGGATAGGCAGGGACCTGCTTGATCGGCTTTGCTCTCCACGAATTCGGCGACCATTTCGTCATCGCTGCACCCAAACGCCCTTCCAGAGCAAATTCCAGGAATGTGAACGGTTTCCGTCCGGAATTGCTTCAAAAACAGATGAGCAGGCACCCTCGCCTGCGTCTTCACCCCCATGTGGGGTGGCGGCTCCTTACACGAAGCCGATTTCCTATTCTAGCCGGGAATTTCAGCAGTGGCGAATGGCTTCAGCTGCCCAGGATGCCAATGGTGAAGCCGTTAGGCGGCTTTGTCGACCAGTCGTGCCAATTGAGTCATGACAACCGCAGAGCCGGCCAAGCGCTTTTCGGCGTTCGGCCAGTCGCGGATGAAGACCACGCTGTGGTCCGCCCTGATCTTCGCCAGCGAGCCCTGTTCGCCGATGAACTTGACCAGTCCGACCGGGTTGGGGAACTCGCGCTTGCGGAAATGGATGACGACGCCCTTGGGGCCGGCATCAAGCTTCTCGACATTGGCCCTGCGGCAAAGCGCCTTGATGAAGACGATCTTCAGGAGATGCGTCACCTCCTCCGGCAGCGGCCCGAAGCGGTCGATCAGCTCGGCGCCGAAGCCGTCGATCTCCTCGGTGGTTTCCAGGTCGCCCAGGCGGCGGTAGAGCGCCATCCTGAGCTGCAGATCGGGCACGTAGCTTTCCGGGATCATCACCGCCGTGCCGACCGCGATCTGCGGCGACCAGCCGCCGTCCTGCACTTCGCCGGAATCCTTGACCTCCGCCACCGCCTCCTCCAGCATCTGCTGGTAGAGCTCGAAACCGACCTCCTTGATATGACCGGATTGCTCTTCGCCGAGCAGATTGCCGGCGCCCCTGATGTCGAGGTCGTGGCTGGCGAGCTGGAAGCCGGCGCCGAGCGTGTCGAGCGACTGCAGCACCTTCAGCCGGCGCTCGGCCGTGTCGGTGAGCTTGCGGTTGGCCGGGAGCGTGAACAGCGCATAGGCGCGCACCTTGGAGCGGCCGACGCGGCCGCGCAGCTGATAGAGCTGCGCCAGGCCGAACATGTCGGCACGGTGGATGATCAGCGTGTTGGCGGTCGGGATGTCGAGCCCGGACTCCACGATGGTCGTCGACAGAAGCACGTCGTACTGGCCGTCGTAGAAGGCGTTCATGATATCGTCGAGTTCGCCGGCCGGCATCTGGCCATGGGCGACCGCCACCTTCAGCTCGGGGACGGATTCCTGCAGGAAATCATGGATTTCGGCAAGATCGCTGATGCGCGGCACGACGTAGAAGGAATGGCCGCCACGATAGCGCTCGCGCAGCAGCGTCTCGCGGATGACCAGCTGATCGAAGGGCGAGATGAAGGTGCGCACCGCCATGCGGTCGACCGGCGGCGTGGCGATCAACGACAATTCGCGCACGCCGGTCAGCGCCAGTTGCAGCGTGCGCGGGATCGGCGTCGCCGACAGCGTCAGCACATGCACGTCGCTCTTGAGGTCCTTCAGGCGCTCCTTGTGCTTGACGCCGAAATGCTGCTCCTCGTCGATGATCAGGAGGCCGAGGTTCTTGAACGAAATCGAGGACCCGAGCAGCGCATGCGTGCCGACGACAATGTCGACCGTGCCGTCGGCGACGCCCTTCTTGGTCTCCGCCAGTTCCTTGGAGCCGACCAGGCGCGAGGCCTGAGCGATGCGGATCGGCAGGCCGGAGAAGCGCTGCGAGAACGTCTTGAAGTGCTGGCGCGACAGAAGCGTCGTCGGCACCACGACCGCCACCTGGAACCCTTCCATGGCCGCGATGAAGGCGGCGCGCAGCGCCACTTCCGTCTTGCCGAAGCCGACGTCGCCGCAGACCAGCCGGTCCATCGGCTTGCCGGCGCCGAGGTCGTCCATGACGGAATCGATCGCCGTCTGCTGGTCATCGGTTTCCTCGTAAGGGAAACGCGCGGCGAACTCGCCATAGAGACCTTCGGCTGGGATCATGGTCGGTGCGGCGCGCATCTGCCGCTCGGCGGCGATGCGGATAAGCTGCCCGGCCATGTCGAGCAGCCGCCGCTTCAGCCGCGCCTTGCGCGCCTGCCAGGCGCCGCCGCCGAGCTTGTCGAGCATGGCTTCCGCAGAATCCGAGCCGTAGCGCGAAAGAAGCTCGATGTTTTCCACCGGCAGGAACAGCCGGTCGTCGCCGGCATAGTGGATCTCGAGACAGTCATGCGGCGCGCCGACCGCCTCGATGGTGCGCAGGCCGATAAATCGCCCGATACCGTGATCGGTATGGACGACGATGTCGCCCGACGATAGCGAAGAGGCCTCGGCGATGAAGTCGGAGGGGCGCTTCTTGCGCTTCGAGCGGCGGATCAGCCTGTCGCCGAGAATGTCCTGCTCCGCGACGACGACCATGTCGTCGGTCTCGAAGCCGGATTCGAGCGGCAGCACGGCGAGCCCCGCCTGCCCCGGCTCGAGCTTTTCAACCTCGGCGAGCGTGGCGACAGGCTTGAGATTGCCGAGATGATGCTCGGCAAGAATCTGGCCGAGACGGTCGAGCGAGCCTTCGGTCCAGCCGGCAACAATGACACGGCGCCGCGCGGCGCGTTCGTCGGCAATGTGCTTCACCACGACATCGAAGACGTGGTGTTAGGATCGGCGCGCTCCTCGGCGAAGCTGCGACCTTGCCGCGAACCGGCATGGAAAACCTTCTTGGCTCCCACATCGGGCGCATCGAAGACGGTGAAGTCGATGTCTTCGCGCGGGCCGAGCGAAGTTTTGAGATTTTCCGGCGAGAGATAGAGCAGATCAGGCGCCACCGGCTTGTAGGGCACCGCATCCTTCAGCGCGGCGTCGGCCTGCTTGCGGCGTGCCTCATAGTGGTCGAGGATCAGCGTGTGGCGCTCGGCCAGCGCCTCATGCGCCAGATGGTCGAAGACCACAGGCGCATCGGGCAGATAGTCGAACACCGTCTCCAGCCGCTCGTAGAAGAAGGGCAGCCAGTGCTCCATGCCGGCAAAACGCCTGCCCTCGCTGACCGCCGCATAGAGCGCGTCGTCGCGCGACGGCGCACCGAAGGCCTCGATATAGGAGCGGCGGAAGCGGCTGATCGTCTCCGGCGTCAACGCCACCTCGCTCATCGCCTGCAGCGCCATCGACTTGCGCTGCCCGGTGGTGCGCTGGGTCGCGACGTCGAAGACGCGGATCGATTCCAGCGTGTCGCCGAAAAAGTCCAGCCGCAGCGCTTCGCTCCAGCCGGGCGCGAACAGGTCGAGGATGCCGCCGCGCACCGCGAACTCGCCGACGTCGCGCACGGTCGGCACGCGCTCGAAGCCGGAGGTCTCCAGCCGCGCGATCAGCACGTTCATATCGATCTGGTTGCCGGGCTTGGCATGGAAGGTCTGCGCTTCGATCAGCCCGGCCGGCGGAATGCGCTGCAAGAGCGCATTGGCCGTTGTGAGGATCACGGCGCGATGCGGCCTTTTGGCCAGCGCAATGATGGCGGAAAGCGCGTCGAGCCGCCGCGCTGCGGCATCCGCGCCCGGCGAGACACGGTCGTAAGGTAGGCAATCCCAGGCAGGCAGTTCCAGCACCGGCAGGCCGGGCGCCGCAAAGGCCAGCGCATCGATGATCGCCGGCAGCCGCTGGCCGTCGCGCGCGACGAACAGCACCGGCTTGTCGGGCGCGATCTCCTGCGCTGTCCGCACCAGGGCAAAGGCTTCGTAGCCGTCGGCGACGCCGTCGACGATGAACTGGCCGGCGCGGCCCTTGGGCAGGCCGATGGAAGGAATGAGGCTCATGCTTATGCGTTTTTCAAAATGTCATGGTCCGGCGCGACGCCAGGATCTTTTGCAGCACCGCGCAATCGATATCGGGCGGAACCGGGCGTTCGCCGGTGATCATCGGCAGGAATTCGGTGTCGGGGATTTCGAGGAGCTTTTCATATTGGTCGATTTCGTCCCCGGTCAAGGCGCCGATCTCGGCATCGGCGAAAGAGCCGAGGACGAGGTCCATCTCGCGCATGCCGCGATGCCAGGAGCGGAACAGGAGCTTGCGGCGGCGGGCATCCAACCCCTCGCTTGATCGCTGTGTTCCGGTCATCGCGCCGCATCCCTGTTCGAAGCGGCGCATATAGCGTGGATAGAGGGCGGTGTCAGCCTTGCGCCGCGGCCGTCGCGACATAAGCTGACACCATGCGTCCTTCCATCCTCGATCCCTTGTTCGTCCCGATAACCTCGCTCGCCGGCGTCGGCCCGAAGGTCGGCCTGCTGATCGAGCGGGTCGTGCCGGCCGATCTCGGCGACCGCCCCGCGCGTGCCGCCGACCTTCTGTTCCTACTGCCGAATACCGTGATCGACCGCCGCAACCGGCCCGGCATCGCGCTTTCCGCCGAAGGCAGATCGTTACGCTCGAAGTGCGGGTCGACCGCCACCAGCCGCCGCCCCCGCGCAACAAGTCGGTGCCCTACCG
This sequence comes from Mesorhizobium loti, assembly GCF_001510895.1. Classification (GTDB taxonomy): domain Bacteria; phylum Pseudomonadota; class Alphaproteobacteria; order Rhizobiales; family Rhizobiaceae; genus Mesorhizobium; species Mesorhizobium loti_A. The sequence goes on from NZ_LPWA01000035.1 coordinate 125,185, forward strand.
GGTCTACGCTCATGACGACACCGGCGAGGTCGCGCTGACCTTCTTCCATGCCCATGCCGCGTATCTGCAAAAAATGCTTCCCGAGGGCGAGCGGGTGGTGATCTCCGGCCGCATGGAATGGTTCAACGGCCGCCCGACCATGGTCCATCCAGACCATATCGCGCCGATCGACGAGGCCGAGGGTCTGCCGCTGGTGGAGCCGGTCTATCCGCTCACCGCTGGCCTGTCGGCCAAGGTGCTGCGCCGCGCCATCGGGCAGGTGCTCGGCCGGCTGCCGGAACTGCCGGAGTGGCAGGACGACGCCTTCATGCGCCGCCATACCTTTCCGTCCTTCGGCGATGCGCTCACCCGCATCCACAATCCGAAGGACCCGATCGATGTCGCCGTCGAAGGATCGGCCTGGCGGCGCCTTGCCTATGACGAATTCCTGGCCGGACAGGTATCGTTGGCGCTGGTGCGGGCCAAAATTCGACGTCTGTCGGGCCGGCCGTTGGTCGGGGACGGTCGTATCGTCGAGAAGCTGCGCGCGGCCCTGCCCTACAAGCTCACCCCGAGCCAGGAATTCGCGCTCGGCGAGATCAATGCCGATCTGGCCGATCCCGAACGCATGCTGCGCCTGCTGCAGGGCGATGTCGGCTCGGGCAAGACGGTGGTCGCGCTGCTCGCCATGGGACGCGCGGTCGAGGCTGGCGGCCAGGCGGCGCTGATGGCGCCGACCGAGATCCTGGCGCGCCAGCATCTGGCGACCATTGCGCCGCTCGCGGAAAAAGCTGGCCTGCGCGTCGCCATCCTGACCGGGCGCGAAAAGGGCCGCGAGCGCACGGAGACGCTGGAGGGGCTTGCCAGCGGCGAGATCGACATCGTCGTTGGCACGCACGCGCTGTTCCAGGAGACGGTGACTTTCCACGACCTTGTCCTGGCCGTTGTCGACGAGCAGCACCGGTTCGGCGTCCACCAGCGCCTCGCCATCACCGCCAAGGGCGATGCGCCGGACATGCTGGTGATGACCGCGACGCCCATTCCGCGCACGCTGGTGCTGACCGCCTTTGGCGACATGGACGTCTCGAAGCTCACCGAAAAGCCGGCCGGCCGGCAGCCTATCCGCACCGTCACCTTGCCGATGGAGCGGCTGGACGAATTGGTCGGGCGCATGGTTGACGCCGTCGCCGAAGGCCAGAAGATCTACTGGATCTGCCCGCTGGTCGAGGAATCCGAAGAGATCAAGCTGATGTCGGCGGAGGACCGTTTTGCTTCTTTGAAGCCCCTCTTCGGCAGCCAGATCGGCCTGGTGCATGGGCGCATGAAGGGCGCCGAGAAGGACGAGGCGATGCGCGCCTTCAAGCAGGGCGAGACACGCATCCTGATCGCCACCACCGTCATCGAGGTCGGCGTCGACGTGCCGGACGCAACGATTATCGTCATCGAGCATGCCGAGCGCTTCGGCCTCGCCCAGTTGCACCAATTGCGCGGCCGGGTAGGACGCGGCGACAAGCCATCCTCCTGCGTGCTGCTCTATAAGGACCCGCTCGGCGAGACGGCGAAGCGCCGGCTTTCGGTGATGCGCGAGACCGAGGACGGTTTTCGTATCGCCGAGGAAGACCTGAAGCTCCGCGGCGAAGGCGAGCTGCTGGGCACGCGCCAGTCCGGCACGCCCGGCTTCCAGGTCGCGCGCATAGAGTTCCATGCCGACCTGCTCGAGGCCGCGCGCGACGACGCGCGACTGATCCTGTCGCGCGACCCGGAACTGCAATCCGACCGCGGCGAGGCGCTTCGCCTCTTGCTCTACCTGTTCGGGCGCGACGAGGCGGTGCGCTTGCTGCGCGCCGGCTGAGACCCGGCACCGAGAGGCGGGTTGGCAAGCGCTCCTTCGATAGTTTCGCCATTCAGCGTAACGAGCTTGGCCTTGACTTCAGGCGCGACCATGCCGGCCGAAACGATCAGCTTGGCGCCGTCCTCGATCGTCATGTCGAGCGGCACGATCTCGGATTTATGCACATACATCAGGAAGCCGGTGGTCGGGTTCGGCGTGCACGGCATGAACACCGCGATCAGCGGATCGCCTTCCTGGTCGAGCTTCTGGTTGATCTCGGTTTCCTTCTCGCTGGCGACGAAGACCAGCGACCAGACCCCTTTGCGCGGGTATTCGACCAACCCGACCTGGCGGAACATGTCGCCCTTGTTCGACAGCACCGTCTCGAAGATCTGCTTCAGCGAGCCATAGATGCCGCGCACCAGCGGCATACGGCCGAGCAGCCGCTCACCGAAATTGACGATGGCACGGCCGACGATGTTTGCCGTCATGAAACCGATGAAGGTGATCAGCACCAGCGCCACGATCAGCCCGAAGCCGGGAACCGGGAACGGCAGATAGGTATCGGGGTTGTAGCGCGCCGGAATGTAGGGCTTCACCCAGGAATCGACCCAGCCGATCAGCGACCATGCGATATAGACGGTGATCGCCAGCGGTGCGCAGACGATGAAGCCGGTCAGGAAATAGTTCCTGAGCCGGGTCATGCCAGAGGTCTTCAGGGCGTCGGACATGGGTTCACCGCGGCGCAGGTTGCGACGCCGAGATTAGTGAACCGCGATCCGGTTTGGAACTGCGAAGTTTTTAAAGAGCGATCGTCATGCCGCTGCGTGTAGCGGCACGATCTTTTCGAGTTCCCCCCCAATCTTTCTCGCCTCGGTCTCAAGTTCGTAGGCTTTTTGGAAGTTCATCCAGAACTCGGGCGTGGTGTTGAAGAATCTGGCAAGGCGAAGGGCCGTATCGGGAGTAAGGCCGACTTCCTCCTTTACAATACGCTCGATACGGGTACGCGGAAGGTTGAGCTTGCGTGCCAATGCGCCGGCGCTCATGCCAAGAGGAACAAGATACTCCTCGCGCAGGAATTCTCCGGGATGGATGGGACGTGCGAACTTGAGCATAGCTCATTATCCTCAAAGGGTTAGGGCGAGTGCCCGCTTAATGGTAATCGACGATCTCCACGTCTTCAGCGCCAACCGCCGTCCATCTGAAACAGATGCGCCACTGGTCGTTGATGCGTATCGAATGCTGCCCGTCACGATCTCCTTTGAGAGCCTCAAGATGGTTTCCAGGCGGCGACCGAAGGTCGTTCAGTTGGGCGGCGTTGTCGACTGCCCGAAGACGGCGCTCGGCACGGGCAACCAAATCCGGCGGGAATCCTTTGGGCGCCCTCCCCGCGGCGACCGCCTCCACCGTCTTGCCTTTAAAAGAAACGATCAACGGCACTCCCCGCAATTTGTATCATACCTTGATACAAACTCGTGCGCAAGAGAATGTATCATCAATTGATACAACTCGGCATCGCGAGGAAGTTGCCTATTCCACCGTCACCGACTTCGCCAGATTGCGTGGCTGGTCGACGTCGGTGCCCATGAACACCGCGGTGAAATAGGCGAGCATCTGGATCGGCAGCGCGTAGATGATCGGCGCAATGATTTCCGGCACGTCGGGCAGGACGATCGTCTCCATCGTCTTGATGCCTGCCTGTGCCGCACCCCTGGCGTCGGTGATCAGGATGATCTTGCCGCCGCGCGCCGCCACCTCCTGCATGTTCGACACCGTCTTTTCGAAGATGCGGTCATGCGGCGCGATCACGATCACCGGCATATTTTCGTCGATCAGCGCGATCGGCCCGTGCTTCAGCTCGCCGCCGGCATAGCCTTCGGCATGGATGTAGGAGATTTCCTTGAGCTTCAGCGCCCCTTCCATGGCTAAAGGGAAGTTGGTGTCGCGGCCGAGATAGAGCACGTCCTTATAGCGCGAGAGCTCGCGCGAGATTCGTTCGATCTGCTCGTCGAGCTTCAGCACCTGGGTGGCGAAGCGCGGCGCCTCGGAAAGCTCGCGCACCAGCTGCTTTTCCTCGTCGCGCGAGATCGTGCCGCGCGCCACGCCGGCCCGCACGGCGAGCGAAGCCAGCACCGACAGCTGGCAGGTAAAAGCCTTGGTCGAGGCGACGCCGATTTCCGGCCCGGCCAGCGTCGGCAGCACAACGTCGGATTCGCGCGCCATGGTCGATTCGCGCACATTGACGACGGCGCCGATCTTCATGCCGGCCTGGCGGCAGTAGCGCAGCGAGGCCAGCGTATCGGCGGTTTCGCCCGACTGCGAGATGAAGAAGGCCGCGTCGTTCGCCGACAGCGGCATCTCGCGGTAGCGGAATTCGGAGGCGACATCGATATCGACCGGCAGCCGCGCATAGCGCTCGAACCAGTATTTGCTGATCAGCCCGGCGAGATAGGCCGTGCCGCAGGCCGAAAGCGCCAGCCGGCCGATCTTGGCGAAGTCGAACGGTAATTCGAGCGGCTTCGACACGCCGGAGATGAAATCCACGTAGTGCGCCAGCGTGTGCGAGATCACTTCCGGCTGCTCATGGATTTCCTTTTCCATGAAGTGCCGGCGGTTGCCCTTGTCGACCATGAAGCTGGTCGACAGCGACTGCTGCCGCTTGCGGTCGACCTTGTTGCCGTCGATGTCGTAGATGGTGACGCTGTCGCGACGCACTTCCGCCCAGTCGCCGTCTTCCAGATAGGTGACCGCATTGGTGAAAGGCGCCAGCGCAATGGCGTCCGAGCCCAAAAACATCTCGCCGTCGCCATGACCGACGGCCAAAGGCGGGCCGTTGCGGGCGCCGACGATCAGATCCTCGTCGCCGTTGAACATGATCGCCAGCGCGAAGGCGCCGGAGAGCCGCTTCAGCGCCTGATGCGCTGCCTGGACCGGCTTCAGTCCCTTTGCGAGCTCGCGCGCCACCAGATGCGCGACCACCTCGGTGTCCGTCTGCGAGGAGAAGGCATAGCCGTCGTGGACAAGCTCATCCCGCAGCTCGGCGAAATTCTCGATGATGCCGTTGTGGACTATTGCCACGCCTTCGGAAAAATGCGGATGCGCGTTGGTCTCGTTCGGCACGCCATGCGTCGCCCAGCGCGTGTGGCCGATGCCGATCGTGCCATAGAGCGGCTCTTCCTTCAGCCGGCGTTCCAGATTGATCAGCTTGCCTTCGGCGCGGCGGCGGCTGAGCGCCCCGTTCTCGACGGTGGCGACGCCGGCCGAATCATAGCCGCGATATTCTAGCCGCTTCAGCGCGTCGACGATGAGCGGCGCGACCTGCGAATGGCCGACAATTCCAACGATACCGCACATGCGCTGCCCCCGATTCCTTGCAGAAATCCAGCGCTATCTAGGGATTGCCGGACTGCCGCGAAAGTCACTTTGCGTTTCGTTCCGTGTCAGCCGGAACGGTTTTTGCACCGATGCACCATGACAGGCGGCGCTTGCAATCCGGTTACCGCAATTGCTTGGTTTTTCGCGGCGCAGGTTCCCGATTGTTCATCGTTGGCACCAGTGGCGTCAGCACGGAAACCGCCTTTACTATCACTCCGCCGCGTTTTTCCTTGCCGCGGCCGCCGAAGCGAAGCGCTCGCGCAATTCCTTGCCTTTGCCGGGCAGCGTCTTTTGGCGGGCGCGGCCGAAGGCCAGCGCGTCGTCGGGCACGCTTTCGGTGATCACGCTGCCCGAGGCAATGTAGCCGCCCTTGCCGATCGTGACCGGCGCCACCAGCGAGGAGTTCGAGCCGACAAAGGCGCCCTCGCCGATGTCGGTGAAGAATTTTGAGAAGCCGTCATAATTGCAGGTGATCGTGCCGGCGCCGATATTCGCCCCCGCGCCGACGCGCGCGTCGCCGATATAGGTCAGGTGATTGACCTTGGCGCCTTCCTCGACCGTCGCCTGCTTGACCTCGCAGAAATTGCCGACCTTGGCCTTTTGCTTCAAATCCGCGCCCGGTCGCAGCCGCGCGAACGGCCCGACATCGCAGTTGGAGGCAATCGTGGCCCCCTCGATATGGCTGAAAGCATGGATCTTGGCGCCCGAAGCGATCCTGACGCCCGGCCCAAACCAGACATTCGGCTCGACAATGGTGTCGGCGCCGATTTCGGTATCGTGCGAGAAATAGACTGTCTCCGGCGCTATCAGCGTCACGCCGGAAAGCATCGCCTCGCGCCGCCGGCGCGCCTGCCAGATGCCTTCCGCCTCGGCGAGCTCGGCGCGGTTGTTGATGCCGAGCGCGTTCTCGAAACTGGCCTCCGTGGCGACGACATCGAGGCCCTCCGCGCCGGCGATCTCGACGATGTCGGTGAGGTAGAACTCGCCCTTGGCGTTGCTGTTGCCGACCTTGTCGAGCAGTCGAAGCGCGTGCTTGCCAGCCACCGCCATCATCCCGGCATTGCAGAAGCCGATCTTCTTCTCCGCCTCGGAGCAGTCCTTCTCCTCCCGGATAGCGACCAGCCGGCCGCCCTTTTCGATCAGCCGGCCATAGCCGGTCGGGTTTGGCGGACGGAAGCCGATCACCGCGACGGCGGCGCCTTCCGCCAGCTTTTGCCGCGCGGTGGCCAGCGCCGTCGCATCGATGAGTGGCGTGTCGCCGAACATGACGAGAATATCGTCATAACCCTTTGATATCGCTTCGCGAGCGGCTAGAACGGCATGAGCGGTACCAAGCCGTTTCTCCTGCACGAAGGCCGCGGCCTTAGGCGCGAATTTCTGTGCCGCTTTCCTCATTTCCTCGGCGCCATGACCGATCACCAGTGCTATGCCCGTCGCGCCGGCAGCCTCGGCGGCCTTCACCACATGCGCTACCATCGGCAGGCCGGCAATGGCGTGCAGCACCTTGGGCATCGCGCTTTTCATGCGCGTGCCTTCGCCGGCGGCGAGGATGACGGACAGGCAGGATCTCTGGCTCATGAACAGGCAACCATATGAAAAGGGTTGGGAATCAAGTCATGTTTAGCATTGGCGCCATGCTCCACCAATGCGGTTAAATTCCGGTGAGATGGCGGAGCAGCCAAAATCTTAGTCAGCAGGTTCTTTGTTCGATACCGGGCAAATATGGGAGGGGTAATGAATCCTTGGCCGCAAATACCTGACGACGTAGTGGCATGGTTCCGAGCCGTGTTTGTTGAAGCCAACAAGCGGGTATGCGAACGGCTTGTCAACCTTCCCAACGTGCGCGAGACCTCACTGGACGATGGCCTGATAGAGGCACTGATTCCTGATAGCGCGCCCACCCTGCTACCTTCCGGTGCTATTGTGCGCATGGATACACACAACATCGGTGGGATGCGCCGTCTTGGCAGTCCTGAGTGGGAATGGGACCGTCCATTCCGCCGTAGATGGGAGACAGCGGACATTGCCATCCTTGTGTTCATATATAGGGGCGACAAGCTAGTAGCTAAGAAGATTGGGCTGCTGCAATCGAAACGGCTCTATCCAGAAAACAACGATGTCGACGACGAAGACCAGATTGGCTTTCTACAGGGCATGAATGCATTCTTGCGACGCGACGGTCAGCAAGCTGCAGTCGCACTAAACCGGGACTTTGTATTCAACGACGGGTGTATCTATGGAGCGATCCATGCAGGGGATCGGCAAATCCAACTTATCGACGATCTGAACCGAGATTTTGGCAAGGCCGTCTATTATCTGCTCTACAATCCGCACCAGATCCCCTGTTCGATCAGCTACCCCCTACGCGAGCGCATTCGCGTGGACCAAGTCACGATTGGTTGCCGCGTGATCGATGCTGACCACGTCCATGGCGCTCTGGGAGAGCTGGCCGAAGGCGGATCGCCAACCTACGCGACGCTGAAGCGTATGGGCGCAGCCAGCGATTGGCCGCTCGAGACTTGGGCCGCGGATATGCTACTCACATGTCGGGTGGGCGAGCAGTTCGATGATGATCGAGACGGGCGGGTAAACTATTTCCTCGAGCGTCGGTCGGGTCCTATCGGCGCGGCGCTGGCGGCATCAATTACCTTGCCGGAAGGCGATTGAACGTGTCGGTGTGTGTAGCTACCCTTTAGAATGGCACAAGCTTGGCACTAGCTACCCCAGCCGCCCAAGTGCCGGAAAATTCTCCAAGAGCCAGTACGACGCGCTCTGCACGCCGCCGGTCAGGAAAAACACCCCGGCGACGACCAGCAGCGCGCCGATCGCCTTCTCGACGCGCCCGAGATGGACACGGAATTTGCCGAGGAAGCGCATGAAGGCGCCGGAAAACAGCGCCGCGATCAGGAAAGGAATGCCGAGGCCGAGCGAATAGGCGGCGAGCAGCAGCGCGCCCTCGCCCACGGTCTCCCGGCCGCCGGCTAAAGTCAGGATCGGCCCGAGCACGGGGCCGATGCAGGGCGTCCAGCCGAAGGCGAAGGCCAGCCCCATGACATAGGCCGCGACCATGCTGGCGGGCTTGCCTTGCGACTGGAAGCGCGCCTCGCGCGACAAAAGCGGGATGCGCAATATGCCGAGGAAATTCAGCCCCATCACGATGATCAGCGCGCCGGCCGCCATCGCCAGTTGTTCCTGCCAGACCCGCAACAGATGGCCGATGGTCGAGGCACCGGCGCCGAGCGCGACGAAGACGGTGGAGAAACCGAGCACGAAAGCCAAAGAGGCGTAGAGCAGCGCGCCGCGCGCGCCCTCTCGCGCCGCGACGCCCTGATTGCCGCGGAAATCGTCGACGGATACGCCGGCCATATAGCAGAGATAAGGCGGCACCAGCGGCAGCACGCAAGGTGACAGGAACGAGATCGCCCCGGCCCCGACCGCGCTGACATAGCCGATGTCCAATGCCATTTCATGAAACCCGATTGCGCTGGCGCCGATATAGCGATGCCGGAGCCCTCGTGCCAATCACCATTGTGTGGCACGTGGTCGCCTGGCCGAGGAAGAAACAGCCCCTCCTGTGCGTTGATTGGACAGCGCGCGATTGCCGCGTGCTTGTTCTCAGGGAGAGATTGTCATGAAATCGATTGCACTCGGGTTCGCAGCCCTGTTGCTCGGCACTGTTGCATCCCACGCCGCCGAGGCATGGAAGGAGGCCGAAGTCGGCGGCAAGAAAATTTATACCGATGCCATGGGCATGACGCTTTACACCTACGACAAGGACGAGAAAGGCAAGTCGAACTGCTACGACAAATGCGCCGCCAATTGGCCGCCGCTGAAAGCCAAGGCGAGCGCGAAAGCCGAAGGCGAATGGTCCGTCGTCAAGCGCACCGACGGCACCCATATGTGGGCCTATGACGGCAAGCCGGTCTACACCTTCGTCAAGGACAAGAAGGCCGGCGACATGACAGGCGAAGGCGTCGCAGGCGTCTGGCACGTGGCCAAGGCCGATTGAGTGTTGTTGTGGAGTATCGGCTGGCTGCCATTTCATCCGGCGGCGGCCGGCCCTGTGCCTTTCATCGCCGACCGGACAATTCCGGTGGCGTGAGACACGAACCGTCGCGTCCTAAAAAATGTGATCTTCGCCATACACTCTAAGAGTGTATTGCCGGCGGCTGGTCCGCAAATTGGCTCCCTCCCCTTGACCGATCGCAAAAGCACGGCCATGTGAGCGACGAAAAGAGTGGGATTTCGTCGTGCGCCGCGGAGTTCTTCCGCCGCCTCACAGCTGATAAGAGACCTCATGGACGTCGTCGTCGTCGAATCGCCGGCCAAGGCGAAGACAATCAACAAATATCTGGGCAAGAACTATAAGGTCTTGGCCTCGTTCGGCCATGTCCGCGACCTGCCCGCCAAGGACGGCTCGGTCCGCCCCGACGAGGACTTTGCCATGTCCTGGTCGGTCGACACGGCCTCCGGCAAGCGTCTTGCCGACATCGCCAAGGCGGTCAAGGACGCCGATGGCCTGATCCTCGCCACCGACCCGGATCGCGAGGGCGAGGCCATTTCCTGGCATGTGCTGGAAGTGCTGAGGCAGAAGCGCGCACTGAAGGACAAGCCGGTCAGCCGCGTCGTCTTCAACGCCATCACCAAGTCTTCCGTGCTCGAGGCCATGGCCAATCCGCGCCAGATCGATGCGCCGCTGGTCGACGCCTATCTCGCCCGCCGCGCGCTCGACTATCTGGTCGGCTTCACGCTCTCGCCGGTGCTGTGGCGCAAGCTGCCCGGCGCCCGTTCGGCGGGGCGTGTGCAATCGGTGGCGCTGCGCCTCGTCTGCGACCGCGAATCCGAGATCGAGCGCTTCATCCGCGAGGAATACTGGCAGATCGCCGCCATTCTCGACACGCCGCGCAACGACAGTTTCGAGGCGCGGCTGACCGCCTATGCCGGCAAGAAGCTGCAAAAACTCGACATCGCCAACAAGGCGCAGGCCGACGACATCAAGGCGATGCTGGAAGGCGCGACCTTCAAGGCACTGTCGGTCGAAGCCAAGCCCACCAGGCGCAATCCGGGTCCGCCCTTCACCACCTCGACGCTGCAGCAGGCCGCCTCCTCGCGGCTCGGCTTCTCGGCCAACCGCACCATGCAGGTCGCCCAGAAGCTCTATGAAGGCATGGATGTCGGCGGCGAGACAGCCGGCCTCATCACCTATATGCGAACTGACGGCGTGCAGATGGCGCCGGAGGCGATCGAGGCCGCGCGCGATGCCATCGTCAGCGAATTCGGCGCAAAATACCTGCCCGAAAAGCCGCGCTACTACTCGGTCAAGGCCAAGAACGCCCAGGAAGCGCATGAGGCGATCCGCCCGACCGATTTCAAGCGCACGCCGGCATCGGTCAGGCAATATCTCGATGCCGACCAGGCGCGCCTTTACGAGCTGATCTGGAAGCGCGCCATCGCCAGCCAGATGCAGCCGGCAGAGATCGAGCGCACCACGGTCGAGATCGAGGCGGTCAACGGCGTCCGCACCGCCGAGCTGCGCGCGGTCGGCTCGGTCGTGCGCTTCGACGGCTTCATCGCCGCCTACACCGATCAGAAGGAAGAGGACGCCGAGGACGAGGAAAGCCGCCGCCTGCCCGAGATCCGAGCCAACGAACAGCTTGCCCGCCAGGCGATCAACGCCACCCAGCATACGACGGAGCCGCCGCCGCGCTATTCCGAGGCGTCGCTTATCAAGAAGCTGGAAGAGCTCGGCATCGGCCGGCCGTCGACCTATACGGCGATCCTGAAGACGCTGGAGGACCGTGACTACGTCGCCATCGACCGGCGCAAGCTGGTGCCGCAGGCCAAGGGCCGGCTGCTCTCGGCCTTCCTCGAAAGCTTCTTCGAGCGCTATGTCGAATATGACTTCACCGCCTCGCTCGAAGAAAAGCTCGACGAGATCTCCGACGGCAAGCTCGCCTGGAAGGACGTGCTGCGCGACTTCTGGAAGGATTTTTCGGGTGCCGTCGACGACATCAAGGAACTGCGCGTCGCCGACGTGCTCGATGCCTTGAACGACGAGCTGGCGCCACTGGTGTTCCCGGCGCGGGAAGACGGCTCGAACCCGCGTATCTGCCCGAAATGCGGCACCGGGAACCTGTCGCTGAAGCTCGGCAAGTTCGGCGCCTTCGTCGGCTGCTCGAACTATCCCGAATGCTCCTACACCCGCCAGCTTGGCGACGCCGCCAATCCCAATGGCGAGAACGGCAACGGCGAGGACGGCGTCAGGCTGCTCGGCAAGGATCCCTACACTGCCGAGGAGATCACGCTGCGCAGCGGCCGCTTCGGACCCTACATCCAGCGTGGCGAAGGCAAGGAAGCCAAGCGCTCCAGCCTGCCCAAGGGCTGGACCGCAGAGTCGATCGACCATGAGAAGGCGCTGGCCCTGCTGGCATTGCCGCGCGATGTCGGCAAGCATCCCGAAACCGGCAAGATGATCTCGGCCGGTCTTGGGCGTTACGGGCCATTCGTGCTGCACGACGGCACATACGCCAATCTGGAAAGCATCGAGGACGTGTTCTCGATCGGCTTGAACCGCGCCGTCTCGGTGATTGCCGAGAAGCAGCAGAAGGGCAAGGGCGGCCGCAACGGCGCCACGCCCGCGGCGTTGAAGGAACTCGGCGACCACCCCGACGGCGGCGGCAAGATCGTTGTCCGCGACGGCCGCTACGGCCCTTACGTCAATTACGGCAAGGTCAATGCGACGCTGCCCAAGGGCAAGGACCCTCAGTCGGTGACGATGGAAGAGGCGCTCGCTTTGATCGCCGAGAAGGAAGCCAAGGGCGGAGGCGGCAAGAAGCCGTTCCGTCGGGCGGCGAAGAAAGGATAGCAGGACGTGGCGCGCAGGATCTCCGGAAGAAGCCACGGCGATCCGCGCAGCGCCGACACCCGGGCCAAGGTGAAAGACGACTACCGGCCCTCGCGTGACGAAATCCTGCGCTACATCGCCGAAAATCCCGATCGCTCCGGAAAACGCGAGATCGCCAAAGCCTTCGCGCTGCGTGGCGAAGACCGCATCTGGCTGAAGGACCTGCTGCGCGACCTTCAGGACGAAGGTCTGCTGACCAAGGAACGCAAGCGCCTCACCCGCGCGGGCGCCCTGCCCCACGTCGCCGTGCTCGACATTGTCGGCCGCGACGCCGACGGCGTGCTGCTGGCCAATCCGAGCGAATACAGCGGTCCCGGCTCGCCGCCTGTCATCGCCATCCGCATTTCCCGGGGAGCGACCGGTCCCGTTCCCGGCATCGGCGACCGCGTGCTCGCCAAGACCTTCCCGACCGATGATCCCACTGGTCCCGCCTACACCGGACGGGTGATGAAGGTCTTCGAGAAGCGCAGAGAGGCGGTTCTCGGCGTCTTCCGCGTGTTGAAGGACGGGACTTTCCGCATCGAGCCGGTGGAGCGACGCCAGCCGGAACTCATCGTCGACAAGGAATTCCAGAACGGCGCTAAAAACGGCGACCTGGTCGAGGTCGAGCCCGCGCGGGCATCCCGCTATGGACTGCCCAGAGCCAAGGTTCTCAATGTGCTTGGCTCGCTGACCAGCGAGAAGGCGGTCTCGATGATCGCCATCCACGCCCACGACATCCCCCATATCTTTCCGGCCGATGTGATCGCCGAAGCCGAGGCGGCGAAGCCCGCGACGCTTGCCGGCCGTGAGGACTGGCGTGACTTGCCGCTGGTCACCATCGATCCCGCCGACGCCAAGGACCATGACGACGCGGTCTTCGCCACGCCCGACACGGACGAGAAGAACCCCGGCGGCGTCATCGCCACCGTCGCGATCGCCGACGTCGCCGCCTATATCCGCCATGGCACGGCGCTCGACCGCGAAGCGCTGAAGCGCGGCAATTCGGTCTATTTCCCGGACCGTGTCGTGCCGATGCTGCCCGAGCGCATCTCCAACGATCTTTGCTCGCTGCGCGAAGGCGAGGACCGTCCGGCCATCGCCGTGCGCATGACCTTTTCGGCGGAAGGCCGGAAGCTCAGGCACTCCTTCCATCGCGTCATGATGAAATCGGCGGCCAAGCTCGCCTACCCGCAGGCACAGGCTGCGATAGATGGCTCGCCGGACGACAAGACGAAGCCAATCCTCGATACGGTTTTGAGGCCGCTATGGGATGCCTATGCCGTGCTGAAGCGCGGCCGCGATGCCCGCCAGCCGCTGGAGCTCGACCTGCCGGAACGCAAGATCCTGCTCAAGCCGGACGGCACGGTCGACCGGGTCGTTGTGCCGGAGCGCCTCGACGCCCACAAGCTGATCGAGGAGTTCATGATCCAGGCCAACGTCGCGGCCGCCGAGACGCTGGAAGGCAAGAAAGAGCCGTTGGTCTACCGTATCCACGATGCGCCGGCGCTGGCCAAGCAGGAATCGCTGCGTGAGTTCCTCCACACGCTCGGCCTGTCATTGGCGCGCGGCGCGCAGATGCGGCCCAGCCAGTTCAACGGCATCCTGGAGCGTGTGCGCGGCGCCGACAACGAGGCGCTGGTCAACGAGGTGGTGCTGCGCTCACAGAGCCAGGCCGAATACTCGCCGAAGAACATCGGCCATTTCGGCCTCAACCTGAGGCGCTACGCGCATTTTACCTCGCCGATCCGGCGCTATTCGGATCTCATCGTGCACCGAGGGCTGATCGCAGCGCTCGGCCTTGGGCCCGGTGGCCTGACGCAACCCGAAGCCGACCGGCTGGAGGAAGTCGCAGCACTCATCTCGGCCACCGAACGCCGCGCCATGGCCGCCGAACGCGACACGGTCGACCGGCTGATCGCCGCTTACCTCGCCGAGCGCATCAACGACACCTTCGACGCGCGCATCTCCGGCGTCACCAAGGCGGGACTCTTTGTCCAATTGCCGCAATATGGCGCCGATGGTTTCATCCCGGTGTCAAGTTTGAGCGGCGACTACTATATCTACGACGAAACCGCTCGATCGCTGTTCGGAGACCGCACCGGCAAGGGCTATCAGCTCGCCGACCGCGTCGAGGTTCGGCTGCTCGAGGTCGCGCCGATGGCCGGCGCGATGCGTTTCGAGATGCTGACCGACCCGAAGCCGCTGCCAGGCTCGCGACGGTCGTTCCACAAGGTCAAGGGCCGCGCCCGTGCGTCGCAGTCGCGTTTCGGACCCCGCGGCGGGAGAAGATGATGCCAAAAGAATTTGGTATGGAACAACAGGTTTTCGGCGGTGAGCATCACTCGGGCCGCGTCGCGCGTCCGCTGTGGACGGCAATCAAGCGCGGCCTACTCGGCCGCTGCCCGCATTGCGGCGAAGGCAAGCTGTTCTACGCCTTCACCAAGTCCGTCGACACATGCAGTGTCTGCGGCGAGGAGCTTCATCACCATCGCGCCGACGACCTTCCGGCCTATCTGGTGATCGTCATCGTCGGCCACATCGTGGTCGGCGCCTTCATGACCGTGGAGGCGACCTCGACGCTCACGCTGTGGCAGCACGCGCTGATCTGGGTGCCGCTGACCTTTGGTCTGGCCGTCGCCTTGCTGCAGCCGGTCAAGGGCGCCGTCATCGGCCTGCAATGGGCGCTCTATATGCATGGATTCGGCAGCGAGAAGGACGAGTTTGAACCGCATCCCTAGGGTTGGAGCGGCTAAGCGAGCGCCGTCCGCTCCAACCATCTGTTTTTATTCCGGACGAAAACCGCTGCGCACTTTTCCTGGAATTGCTCCAGCAGCGACGTTTCGTCCGAGGCTGGTGCAAAGCCCCGAACGCTCAAGCCACTTTCGCATTCGAGAAGTTTCCGCTAGGTCGAGCGCATGGAAGGAATGACCAAGGCGGATGTCGATAAACTCGATAAAGGCTTGGCCGTGCACGGCGGCCGGCCGCTTCGCCCGCGCGATGCCGCAACCTTGATTCTGCTCGACCGAAGCGGCAGCGACGTTCTGGTGCTGATGGGTCGGCGCCATGCCGGCCACGCCTTCATGCCCGGAAAGTTCGTCTTCCCCGGCGGCCGCACCGACCTTGCCGATAGCCGCATTCCGGTGGCTGCCCCGCTGCACGCCGAGGACGCGGCAAGGCTTGCCAGCGGCCCCGGTCGCGCCAGCGCCGCGCGGGCGCGCGCCATCGCCTTGTCGGCAATCCGCGAGACTTACGAGGAAGCCGGCCTGCTGATCGGCCGCAAGGGCCCGTTCGCGACCGCCATGCGCGACTGGCAGGGTTTCGTCGAACACGGGGTGACGCCATCGCTGGACGCCTTGCGCTTCATCGCCCGCGCCATCACCCCGCCCAACCGGGTGCGCCGCTTCGACACGCGCTTCTTCAGCGCCTGGCGTGAGGACGTCGCTGTGGAATTGCCGGATGGCGGTCCGACCAACGAGCTGGAAGAACTCGTCTGGCTGCCGCTCGCCGAGGCGCGCAAGGCCGATATTCCCGACATTACCCACATGATCCTGGAAGAACTGGAAAAGCGGCTCGCCCACGATCCCTTGCTGCGTCCAGGCGGTGCCGTGCCGTTCTTCCGGCTCATTAGAAACCGCTTCGTCCGCGAAGTCCTTTAGAAACAGAGCATCCATATCCCATGACGGTCGATACCCAGCAAAAGGGCGACGAACGCGTACACTGGCTGCCGATGATCGCGGCGATCTCCTCGATCAGCGTGGTCGGCATCGCCATCGGCCTCGGCATGCCGCTGCTCAGCGTCATCCTCGAAACGCGCGGCCACTCGGCCTCGATGATCGGCCTCAACACCGCCGTCGCCGGCCTCGCCTCGATCGCCGGCGCGCCGCTCGCCACGCCGCTTGCGATGCGGCTCGGCGTCGCCTGGACCATGCTTTTGATGATCGCCGTCGGCGCGCTCGCCTTCGTCGGCTTCCATTTCGCGCCCGACTTCTGGATGTGGTTCCCGCTCCGCGTCGCGCTGCACATCTCGCTGACGGTGCTGTTCATCCTGTCGGAATTCTGGATCAGCACCTCGGCGCCGCCGCATCGCCGCGGCCTGGTGCTCGGCATCTACGCCACGGTGCTGTCGCTCGGCTTCGCCGCCGGTCCCTGGCTGTTCGCCCATCTCGGCTCGAGCGGCTTCCTGCCGTTCGGCGTCACCATCGGGCTTGTGACGCTGGCGGCCATTCCGGTGCTGGCGGCCCGCAACGAGAGCCCGGCGATCGTCGCCGACGGCGAAACCAGCCATTTCCTGCGCTATATCTGGCTGGTGCCGACTGCGACCTTCGCCGTGCTGGTGTTCGGCGCGGTCGAGACCGGCGGCTTTTCATTATTCCCCGTCTACGGCAGCCGCATCGGCTATTCGGAGCCCGACGCCGCGCTGTTGCTGACCATGATTGGCCTTGGCAACGTGCTCTTGCAGATACCGATCGGCATGATCAGTGACCGCGTCTCCGACCGCCGCTACCTGCTTCTGGCCTGCGCCACGGTCGGTCTCATCGGAACCGTGTTCATGCCTTTCTTCGCCCAGACTGGCACCTGATGGCGGCTCTTCTGTTCGTCTGGGGCGGCGTGGTCGCGGCCATGTACACGATCGGCCTTGCCCATCTCGGCTCGCAGCTTTCGGGACACGAGCTCGCCTCCGCCAACGCCGCCTTCGTGCTCTGCTACGGCGTCGGCATGGTGATCGGCCCGCAGGCGATCGGCATCGGCATGGATGCCTTCGGCCCCTCGGGCTTCGGCTGGTCGCTCGCTTTGTTCTTTGCCGCCTATATGCTCCTGGTCTTGGTCCGGCTGGTGCGTAAGATCCTCTAGCGCGGAATATCGCCGCAGCTTGGGCTATCCTGACATCACCGTGTCAGCAGCACCCCTGCTATACCTCGCTCCAACGCAGGCATCGCGAGGAGAGATCGGATGATCGACAGCGGCTTTGAAACCAAATCCCTAAGGATGGAACTGCTTCTGCTCGTCACTTTCCAGGCGCCGGCGCAAGACGTCGAGCGCATCATGGAAGCGGTGGTGGCGATCACGCCACTGCGCATGGGCGAGTATGACGGCAATGCTTACCAGTCGGCGCAAGGCATAGAACGCTACCGGCCGCTGGAAGGAGCTGCCGCGGGCGCCGAGATCGAGCTGCGCCGGCGGCCGGGCACGGTTGAGGTGTCGTTCGAACTGCCCGACGACCAGGCGCTTGCCGCACGCGTCGTCGAGGCCATATTCCAGGCTCACTCCTATCAGGAACCGGTCATCCGCATCCAGCCGCTGCTGACCAGCCGTTCCAAGGGCCTCGACGATCGCGCCAATCCGAACCGCTGGTGGAACACGACAGGCGATTGGAAGACGGCGCCGCGGCTGGAAACGATCGCCGCCGAGTGACATCGGAGCGGAGGCCGCCTGTGAACAACGAGGCAGACCGCAAGCCGGCGCGCGATCCTCAGGACCTGGCGCGGCTGCTGGTTTCTCGCGAGCAGGCGGGAGACGCCGAAGGAATGGCGGCCCTGTACGAGCCCGACGCCATCCTCGATATCGGCGGCGGACAGTTGGCTCGCGGCAGGGACGCCATCCGCGGTTTCTACGCCAGGTTGGTGGCAGCCGGGCAAAGATTTGAGCTTGGAATTCAGCGCCCGGCTATCGTCAACGGAAATTTGGCGCTCACTTCAACGCGCCTTGCCAATGGCACCGTGACTGTGGAAATTGCCCACCGGCAAGGTGACGGGACATGGCTTTGGGTGATCGACCAGCCGTCTGTCCTCCCATGAGCCACGGCTCGGCACGCGAAACCGGGACACCGCCCAGGAGCCTCTCGGGCTTGACTTTCCGGGCGCGTTCTTTATGTGTCGCGCCAAGTTTCCCGCGTCCGGGTGTTTTCCCCGTGCTCCAGCGGCCAAAACTCCACGAACATTAACGGACGAACATCATGGCCAAAGCCGCAAACATCAAGATCAAGCTTCTGTCGACCGCCGACACCGGTTTCTTCTACGTGACCAGCAAGAACAGCCGCACCAAGACGGACAAGCTGTCGTTCCGCAAGTACGATCCGGTCGCCAAGAAGCACGTCGAGTTCAAGGAAACCAAGATCAAGTAATCTGGTTATCCCGAATGCCGAAACGCCGCCCCTCGGGCGGCGTTTTTGTTTTGGAGGACAGGCCGCAAGGAACGCAAGTGCGCCGCTGGGTGGCAAGGCGTCATCGCGGGTTGTCTTGAAAAAAGGGGGCCGGTCGGCGGTTGGCAGCGGTACGAGGAGGCCACTATGTGCCAGCGCCGGCCGGCCGACCCCACGGACCCAGGAGATGCGGCGGACCTGAGCATCATGGGGTATTTTTCGGATCGAGCCGGGCAGTCTACCCTCGTGCCGGCTTCGTCTTCGGTCTATGCGATGCAGATTTGCGCAAGAACGTATGAAAATCAACCATTTCTTAACCACGGCTCGCGAATCGCTTGGGTTAAGGTAAATTCCTAACCTTGCCGGACGACCTGATATTAGCGGCCTCTACAATGCATATCGCTCAAAAGTATGTGGCGGTTTTGAGAAAACGGCATGCATAAATCAAAAGGCCTAAAACGCATCGTCTAAATCTGTTTCAGCGCGACGCGCTTTTGAAGCATGTCTCCCCGAAAAGTGGGAACCGGGTTCGGGACAAAGAGATGCGTAAAATCAAAAACTAAAGCGCATCGAGCAGCCTGAAAGATCGCGACGGGCTTTAGGCGGCCTTGGCGACAACCCGGTTGCGGCCGCCGCTCTTGGCCTCGTAGAGCGCAAGGTCGGCACGCTTCATCAGAGCCGCGACCGTATCCGCGGCCTTCAGCACCGACGACACGCCGACGCTGACCGTCACTTCAATCGTCTTCCCTTCGGTTCCGATTGCAAATGGCACCTGTGCGATCTCGGCGCGGATGCGCTCGGCCACCTTCTCGGCAATCAGCCCATCGGTGTCCGGCATGACCACGACGAACTCCTCGCCACCGAATCGGCAGGCGAGATCGATGCCGCGCACATTCTTGCGCAGCCGCCTCGCGAACTCGCGCAGCACGTCGTCGCCGCCATCATGGCCGTGGGCGTCATTGATGGATTTGAAGCGGTCGAGATCGGTGATCATCACCGACAGCGGCCGCCGCCGCGCAACGGCGCGGTCGAACAGCGTCTGCAGGTGGCTGTCGAGGTAGCGCCGGTTGTGCAGACCGGTCAGTCCGTCGGTCACCGCCATCTCGATGGTCTGGGTCACGCTGGCGCGCAACTGATCGTTGTAGCGCTTGCGCCGTACCTGCGTGCGCAGACGCGCCGTCAGTTCGTGCTGGTCGATCGGTCGCGTCAGATAGTCGTTTATGCCGAGTTCGAGGCCCCGGATGATCCGGCCCTCCTCGCCTTCATCGGCCAAAAGGATGATCGGCAGGAAACGGGTACGGTCGAGCGAGCGCAGTTGCGAGCAAAGCCTCAGCGCATCGAAGTCTGCGAAGGCCGTCGAGATCAGCACGCATTCATAGGGCGTTTCGGCGGCCTGGAAGAAGCCGGCATTCGGATCGGAGGCGACGTCGAGCTCGGCGCTGTTGCGCAGCATCTTCTGGATGCGCTCGATCGACGACTTGCGCTCGTCGATCAGAAGCACCTTGGGCTTGGTGTCTTCCGTCGCGAAGTTGCGGCTCAAAAGCTCCTCGATGCCGATGTTGCGCGTGGTCGAGGCGCGCAGGCGCAATTCGTCGGTCAGCGACTTCAGCCTGACGAGGCTCTTCACCCGCGTCATCAGCTGCAGATCGTTGACCGGCTTGGTGAGGAAATCGTCGGCGCCGGCCTCGAGACCGCGCACACGGTCCGATACCTGGTCGAGCGCGGTGATCATGACGACCGGAATATGCGAGGTCGCCGGGTCGCTCTTCAGCCGCTTGCAGACCTCGAATCCGTCCATGCCCGGCATCATCACGTCGAGCAGCACCACATCGACCTTGCCGTTTTCACAAGTCTCGATGGCATCCGGGCCATTGCCGGCCGTCAGCACCTCGAAATATTCGGCGAGAAGCCTGACCTCCAGCAGCCGCACATTGGCGGGGATGTCATCGACGACGAGGATCCGCGCGGTCATCTCAAAGGCTCCGGCTCGGCATCAGGCATCGCCCAGATAGGATTTGATCGTCTCGATGAAGCGCGGCACCGAGATCGGCTTGGAAATATAGGCCTCGCAGCCGCCCTGCCGGATGCGCTCCTCGTCGCCCTTCATCGCGAAGGCGGTGACGGCGATGACCGGGATCGAATGCAATTCGTCGTCTTCCTTCAGCCATTTGGTCACTTCCAGGCCCGAAACCTCGGGCAACTGGATGTCCATCAGGATCAGGTCCGGCCGGTGCTGGCGCGCCAGATCCAGCGCTTCCAGGCCGTTGCGCGTGCGAACCGTCTCGTAACCGCTGGCTTCGATGAGGTCCCGAAAGAGCTTCATGTTGAGCTCATTGTCCTCGACGATCATGACCTTCTTAGCCATCAATTTCCCGTCCCGACCGCCTTCGAAGCCGAAGACCGCCGTCATGCGTCCCTTCCGGATCGCACCCAACCCTCTTCACTCTACGCCAATATCATTGACGAAACGGAAACCGGACGTTGGAAAAGCGCCAGGATTCCATCTGCGGGTGCAGGGCGAAGCGGCGAAGACTTGCCGCAAGCGACGCTTGCCATTACTGCGGAGGAAAGACTCACATCCACCCAGCAAAAGGTAATGATGACGAACGCAGCGTCAATGCGCGAGGAGGCGGAAACCCTTGCCGTCAGGGCGTTAGGCTTCGTCGCCGCCGATCCTGAGCTTCTGCCCCGCTTCCTGGCGATCACCGGCATCGAGGCGCATTCGATCCGCAAGGCAGCGCAGGAGCCGGGCTTCCTTGCCGGCGTGCTGCAGTTCATCCTCGCGCACGAGCCGACGCTTTTACGCTTTGCCGAGGAGACCGGCACACCGCCGGCCGCCGTCGGCAAGGCCTTGCGGGCGCTGCCGCTCGGCAATGACGATCACGAGCGCTCGACATGAGCGACGATCCCGAAACCGCGCGCCAGATCGAAGAGTTAGCCGCCGACGACCGGCCGCTGCTGGTGCTCGATGTCGACGATGTCGTGCTCGAATTCGTCCGGCCCTTTCCGCATTTCCTGAAAACGCGCGGCTTCCAGCTGACGCTCTCCTCCTTTCGGCTGACCGGAAACATCGCTGAGACGGCATCCGGCCGGCTGATCGAGCAGGCCGAGGTCACGGCCCTTCTCGGCGATTTCTTCGATGCCCAGGCCGATTGGCAGAGCATCACCGAGGGTGCCGCGGAGGCGCTGGCGACGCTCGGCCAGCGCGCCGAGATCGTGCTCTTAACCGCCATGCCGCACAAGCACCGCGCCGTGCGCCGGGCGCATCTCGACGCGCTCGGCCTCAACTACCCGCTGCTGACCACCGAAATGGCGAAAGGTCCGGCCATCGCCAAGCTGCGCGGCGCCAAGGGCAGGCCTGTCGCTTTCGTCGACGACCAGCCCTCCAATCTGATGTCGGCGCGCAATTCGGTCGCCGATGCGCACCTCTTCCACCTGATGGCCGACAATATGTTGCGCGCCTTCCTGCCGCCGACGCCGGACGACATCATCGCCGTCGAGAACTGGCGAGAGGCGGCGCCGAAGATTGCGAGCGCGCTGGGGCTCCAGAGCAATTCCAGGAAAAGTGTGTACGGTTTTCCGTCCGGAATTGCGTAAAAACAAATACTTAGAGCGGTTTGGCGATTCTGTGAAAAGCTGAACCGCTCTAACCCGAACGCTCAGGGCTGCAGTTTCGCCCCCGCCCCGCCATTGTCGCTTCCGCCAGAACTGTCATCTTGGCCGGTGCCGTCATTCAGGTCGGCGCCGTTATTGTCGTCCTGGACGGCATCGGCAGGCTTCAGCATGGCGCCATTGACCGTGACCGAACCGTCGGCCTTGGCATTAACGACCCATTCCAGCCGGCCGTCAGGCAGCGTCTTGCCAAAGCCTTTGACGGCGAGCGCGAAAGGGAAAGCCTGCGCCATTTCCCGGTCGCTCTTGGCGCCTTCTTGCAGGGCAGCCACGATCTTGTCGTAGCCTGCGACATCGACGGTCACGGTCGCATCCGGCTTCTTGCCCGGAAACGTCATCTCACCTTCCATGGCAACCTCGATGTCGCCGTTCTTCACCGTGCTGTGCCCGAGGACGAATTTGGGAGTCTTGGCCAGGAAATCGGCGACCAGGGCGTCGCCGAACTCTTCCGACAGCGGCGGATTCTTATTGAGATCAAAGGCTTCGATCGCCTTCTTCGCCATCGTATCGAGATCGATATTGGCGCCGCCGAAGTTCAACTCGACATCCGTCGGCAACAGCGCAACGCTCCAGGCGGGCAGCATCTGCTGCGGGATCGTCAGGCCGGAGGCCTTGATCGCGTAGCCGACTTTGCCGTTCTGGGAGACGCCGTCCATCCCGAACGCAGTGCTGAACTGCTTCGCGCCGAACTTGCCGACGGGGCTCTCCACCTCGAAATCCTTGAAGCCGTAGGTGCCGTCGATCCTTTCCCAGACGGGCAAAGCGGCCTGCAGAAGCGTCTTGAGCTCCGCCTGGTTGGCCTTGAGCGCGGCTTCGTCCTCATTGGCCACGGCAAAGGCTAATAGGTCGAGCAGCGGCTTCGTCCGCACGCCCTTGCCGTTTGCATCCACCGACAGTTCCGGCGTTTTGAGCGTCAGTGGAAAATTCATTCCGCTGTCGGGATCGTCGATCTTGATCGTCTCGGCGAAGCTCGAGACTTTCTGCGTCGCCGTGAAGTCGACGCCGCCATTGGCCGACTTGGTGGCAGCAATGGTCGCCGTGCCGGCGCCGGCGGTGACGTCAGCCTGCTGCTTGGCTTCACGCGATGTCATCGTCATGCCGGCCATGGAGCTCGCGCCGCTGGTGAAGGCGGCGAGGCTCGGATCGTAGACGGCGGTGCCCTTGCCGCCCTTGACCGAGAGTTCCATGCTTTGCGGACCTTCCGGTCCGTTGAATTCGAAAGACATGCTTTGCGAGAAATCCGAAGCGACGTCCCAAGATCCATGCTGCGCGGCTTCACCATCAAGGCATAGGGCGCGAGATCGAATTTCAATGGCTTCTGGTCTGGCAGGGCATTGACCAACGCCTTGATGTCGACCGTGATTTTGTAGGCGTCGCCTTCAGCCGAAACCTTGAGCACACCCTTGTCGAACGCCTGCTTGCCGAAATATCGCGCCAGATTGTCGGAAAGCTGCTTCGCGCCCTGGCTGTCGACCGTTTGGGCGAAGGCTGACGCGCTGAACGCAAGAACTGCAACAACTGGCAAAATACGCTTCACGTCGGTTTTCTCCGTTCTCGGAAGGCGAAATCGTTTCGTGCTTCTGGTAGGAAAGAAGCGTTACAGCCGCAAGACGACGACTGTAAGCCAAAACCTCAAGTCGCTAAAGCACCAGCCGCATCAGCGGCCGGCCGGGCTTGCGCTCCAGAAGCCTCTCGAACCCGGCCTTCTCGAACACCCGTGACGAGCCGACGAACAGCCCGATCGAGCGCGAATCGCGCGACAGGTCGATCGGGCATGCTTCCAGCAGCCTGGCGCCATTGTCGCGAGCAAAGGCGATGCCGCCGTCGACGAGGCGATGCGTGATGCCCCTGCCCCGCGCCTTGACGCGGATAAAGAAGCAGGAGATCGCCCAGACGCTCGCGTCGGCGGCGTCCGCCGGATCGACCGGCGCCGAGCCCCTGCCCTGATTGTTCCACTCAGGCACGTCGGCACGCGGCCCGATCTGCATCCAGCCGACCGCCTTGCCGTCCTCGAAAGCCAAAAGTCCCGGCGGCGGACCAGCTTCGATGCGCGCCTTGATGTGATCCTTGTTGCGCTCGCGGTCGCCCGCCCGGCGTTCCGCCGGCGTCAGCCGAAAATGCGTGCACCAGCAGCCGTAACAGGCGCCCTGCTTGCCGAAGAGGTCCTCGAAGTCGTTCCAACGCTCTGGCGTAAGCGGCGCTATGGTCGTGCTCATGCGTTCTCCCCAGGCCAGCCTTGTTGACGGCCTTGCGCTGTCGTACCATTGCGTTTGTTCTCTTTATGTTCGCAGCAATGGCGACTCCTGTCAATAATCCCGAACACGGTTTTTGCCGCGACTGCCTGGCGCTACAGCGCAGCGAAACGCGCCGTTGCGAGCGCTGCGGCAGTCCGCGCCTTGTCCGCCATCCCGAACTCTACCGGCTGCAAATCGCCCATATCGACTGCGACGCCTTCTACGCGGCGATCGAAAAGCGCGACAATCCGGCACTGAAGGACAAGCCGGTGATCGTCGGCGGCGGCAGGCGCGGCGTCGTCTCCACCGCCTGCTACATCGCCCGCATTCAGGGCGTGCGCTCGGCCATGCCGATGTTCAAGGCGCTCGAGGCCTGCCCGGAAGCGTGGTCATCCCACCCAATATGGAAAAATATGTCGGCGTCGGCCGCCAGGTGCGCGCCCTGATGCAGGCGCTGACGCCGCTGGTCGAGCCGCTGTCGATCGACGAGGCGTTTCTCGACCTCGCCGGCACCGAGCGGCTGCATGGCATGCCGCCGGCGCTCGTGCTGGCGCGCTTCGCGCAGACCGTGGAAAAGGAACTCGGCATCACCGTCTCGGCCGGCCTCTCCTACTGTAAATTCCTGGCCAAGATCGCGTCGGACTTCCGCAAGCCGCGCGGCTTCTCCGTGATCGGCGAGGCGGAAGCGCCAAGCTTCCTCGCTGGCCAGCCCGTGACGCTGATCTGGGGCGTCGGCAAGGCGTTGGCCGCTACGCTGGAACGCGACGGTATCCGCACCATCGCCCAGCTGCAGCGCATGGAGCGCGGCGAGTTGATGCGTCGTTACGGCGTGATGGGCGACCGGCTCTACCGGCTTTCGCGCGGTGAGGATGATCGCCGCGTCGACCCCGACGGCGATGCCAAAAGTGTGTCGGCCGAAACCACCTTCGACACCGATATCGCCTCCCTGGCGGAACTTGTGCCGGTGTTGCGCGGCCTGTCGGAAAAAGTCTCGGCGCGGCTGAAGAAATCCGGCATTGCCGGGCGCACGGTGGTGCTGAAGCTCAAGACCCAGGATTTCAAGCTCCGCACCCGAAACCGCCAGCTTGGCGATCCGACACGGCTGGCCGACCGCATTTTCCAGACCGGGCTCGACCTGTTGCGCCGCGAGGCCGACGGCACGAAGTTCCGCCTGCTCGGCATCGGCGTCAGCGATCTCTCCGACGACGCGAAGGCCGATCCGCCCGACCTGGTCGACGTCCAGTCGCGCAAGCGCGCGCTGGCCGAAACCGCCATCGACGAGCTGCGCGGCAAGTTTGGCGGGAAGGCCGTCGAGACCGGTTATACGTTCGGCAAGGGCCGCGGCGCCAATCCGCCAGAACCGCTCGAGGACTAGCACTGCGGATGTGTTGAGATTCAGGTCAGGCCGAGCTGAGAACGACGGGGTCCGAGAACCGGAGCGGAGCATACTTGAAGTACGTGAGCACCGGAAGCGCAGGAACTCGCCGTTCGCAAGCCGGCATCACCTGAATATCAACACATCTGTCAGGTGCGCTTGAGATCGATCCGGCTGGTCACCATGGTCTTGCCGGTCTTCGGATCTGTATCGGTCACCGTCAGCCGCATGCCGTCGCCGCTGGTTTTCTCGACAGTCAATTGCGCCTTGCGGTCGCCATTGACCTCCTTTGCCCAACGGATGCCGAGATTGAGCGCATTGCCCGAACGGCGCCCGTTCAGCTGCGCCGGTCCTGTGCGCGAGCCGATATAGACGCCGGTATAGCCCGCGCCTTTGGCCTTGAGGTCGGCGCTGATATCCCGCGTCATCAGGATGAGGCCGCGGCATTTGCCGTCGAGCCACAGCGAGGTCGAGGTGGCGCCGGATTTGAAGGTGCAGGAGATATTCACCGTCGGCGCGTTGGCGCTTACCTTGAGGGTGCCGCTGCCGGCGAAGCTGCCCTGGAACGAGCGCAGGAAATCGGCATCGTCGGCGCGGGCGTCCACCGCCGCCGTCAGGCAGCCGGCGAGCACAAACAGCATCATCGATTTCATTGGAAGTCTCCCCCTCGGCATCGGACGTGCCAGAGCTTAAGAACACAACGACTCGAACGCTGCGACCGCCGCAGGTTCCGCCTTCAACGTGACTGTTTTTTAACGCCGCTTTTTGACGCCGCTTTTTGACTCAGCAGGGGGCTGGCCCACACGAATGCAGCGGCTAGCGGTTGCGGTCGAAGGTCCGGCTTGCGAAATAGCGCGCATGGCACCCGCTCCCTCGATCACCAAGGCCGCGCTCTGGATGGCGCTGTCGATCGCCTCGTTCCTGGCGATGTCCGTCGCCGGCCGCACCGCGACGGCGGCGCTCAATGTCTTCCAGGTGCTGGAATTGCGCTCGGTGATCGGCTTTTTCATCCTGCTGCCGCTGGTGATGACGGGCGGCGGCTTCAAGGCGATGCGCACAGAGCGCCCGCTAGCCCACGTCGCCCGCAACCTCGTCCACTATGCCGGCCAGGCCGCCTGGCTCTATGCGCTGACCTTGATTCCGCTGGCGGTGCTGATCTCGATCGAGTTCACGACCCCGATCTGGACCGCGATCCTGGCGGTAAGCTTTCTCGGCGAGAGACTGTCGCGGCCAAGGTTGACGGCGATCGTGCTGGGGTTGATCGGGGTGGTGATCATCGTGCGTCCTGGCGCCGGCTCCGTCGATCCTGGTCATCTGGTCGTGCTGGGGGCGGCGATTTGCTTCGGCGTCTCGGTGGTCATGGTCAAGTCGCTGACGCGAACCGACAGCGTCGTGCGCATCATCTTCTGGATGCTGATCATCCAGTCGGCGGTCGGCCTCGTCCCGGCGCTCTATGTCTGGCGCAACCCGTCGGTTGAACTCTGGCCGTCGATATTCCTGGTCGCCTTTACCGGCATGTCTTCGCATTACTGCATGGCGCGCGCGCTCAGCCACGCCGATGCGACCGTCATTTCGCCGATGGACTTCCTGCGCGTGCCGCTGTCGGCGCTGATCGGCTGGCTGCTTTATCACGAGCAGATCGATATCTTCACCGCCGGCGGCGCGGCGTTGATCCTGGCCGGCAATCTGCTCAATTTGCAAAGGAAGGCGCCGCGGGCGGAGGCCGAGGCAGCAGCGTCCTGAGTTAGAGCAATTCCAGGAAAAGTGTATAACGTTTAGGCTCGGCGACTTCGCCGTAGCCTCCGTCCGGAATTGCGTCAAAACAAAGAGATAGAGCGGTTCGCCGTTTCCGTGAAACGATGAAACGCTCTAAGGTGTGTTGAAATTCAGGTCAGGCCGAGTCGAAAACGGTGGTTTTCGAGAACCGGAGCGGAGCGTACTTAAAGTACGTGAGCACCGGAAGCGCAGGAAACCGCCGTTTGCAGGCCGGCATCACCTGAATCTCAACACGCCTTAGACCAGTTCCACGTCCACAACGCCCTGCACCGCGCGCATGGCGGATGCGATTTGTGGCGAGACGCGATAGCCGCCTTGCAGGGCGATCTCGACCTCGCCCTGTGCCTCTCCCTTGAGGACGATGATGCTGACCTGACTGTCGCCACGCTGTTTGAGCTGCGACTGAATGATCGACGAGGGCCCATCGTCTCTGACAAAAATGCGCAGCGCCTTCTGGATGCGGCTTGCTTCATCCTCCAGCGACTGCACCGTCTGGATGCGCAGGTTGATGCCTTCCGGCCGGTCTTCCGCCTGGACAGTGATCACCACCGAACGGCCGGGCTCGAGCATGTCGCGATACTGCGCCAGCCCTTCGGAGAACAGCACCGCCTCGTACTGTCCTGTGGTGTCGGAGAACTGCACGACGCCCATCTTGTTGCCGGTGCGGGTCTTGCGCTCCTGCTTGGTGGTGACGGTGCCGGCGAGCCGGCCGGCCGCGGCGCCTCGCTTCACCGCGGCCGAGAATTCCGCCCAGTTCTGCACCCGCATTTTTTGCAGCGCGGCCTTGTATTCGTCGAGCGGATGCGCCGAGAGGTAGAAGCCGACCACCTGGAACTCGCGGTGCAGCTTGTCGGCGGCGAGCCACGGCTCGGCAACCGGCAGGTTGAGCGCCTGCGACTGGCTCCCAAGCGAAGCGCCGAAAATGTCGGCCTGGCCGGAGATCGCATTCTGCTGCGCCAGCGATGCCAGCCCCATCATCCGCTCGACGCCCGCCATCATCACGGCGCGGTCATGCCCGAAGCAATCCAGCGCACCGGCCATGATCAGGCTTTCGAAGACGCGCTTGCCGACGATCTTCGGATCCACCCGCTCGCAGAAATCGGCGAGGTTTTTGAACGGCTTTTCGCCGCGCACGGCCACGATGTGTTCGACCGCGGCGTCGCCGACGCCTTTCAGCGCGGCAAGCGAATAGAAGATCTTGTTCTCGCCGACCTCGAAGGGGCGAAAACTGGTCATCACCGACGGCGCCACCACCTCGATGCCGAGCCGCAGCGCATCCTGGCGGAAATCGGCCAGCTTGTCGGTGTTGCTCATGTCGAGCGTCATCGACGCCGCCAGGAATTCGACCGGGTAGTGCGCCTTGAGATAGGCCGTCTGGTAGGACACCACCGCATAGGCGGCGGCATGCGACTTGTTGAAGCCGTAGTCGGCGAATTTTGCCAGGAGATCGAAGATGAAGTCAGCTTGCGGCTTGCCGACGCCGCGCTCGACCGCGCCGGTCACGAAGCGCTCGCGCTGCTTGTCCATCTCGGCACGGATCTTCTTGCCCATGGCGCGGCGCAGGAGATCGGCTTCACCGAGCGAATAGCCGGAGAGCTCCTGCGCGATCTGCATCACCTGTTCCTGGTAGACGATGACGCCTTGCGTTTCCTTCACCAGATGGTCGATCTTGGGATGGATCGAGGCCATCTCCTCCTCGCCATGCTTTCTGGCGTTGTAGGTCGGGATGTTTTCCATCGGGCCGGGGCGGTAGAGCGCCACCAGCGCGATGATGTCCTCGATGCAGTCGGGCCGCATGCCGATCAGCGCCTTGCGCATGCCGGCACTTTCAACCTGGAACACGCCGACCACCTCGCCGCGCGACAGCATGGCATAGGTGTCCTTGTCGTCGAGCGGTATGGTCGCCAGGTCGATGTCGACGCCGCGCCGGCGGATGAGCTTCACCGCCGTTTCCAGCACCGTCAGCGTCTTCAGGCCGAGGAAGTCGAATTTTACGAGCCCCGCCTGCTCGACATATTTCATGTTGAACTGGGTGACCGGCATGTCCGAGCGCGGATCGCGGTACATCGGCACCAGTTCCGACAAGGGTCTATCGCCGATGACGATGCCGGCGGCATGCGTCGAGGCGTGGCGATAGAGGCCTTCGAGCTTCTGCGCCGTGTCGAGCAGCGTCTGCACGATCGGCTCTTTCTCCGCCTCCTCGGCGAAACGCGGCTCGTTGGCGATGGCGTCCGCCAGCTTGACCGGATTTGCCGGGTTCTGCGGCACCATCTTGGATAGCTTGTCGACCTGGCCGTAAGGCATCTGCAGCACGCGGCCGACGTCGCGCAGCACGGCGCGCGCCTGCAGCGTACCGAAGGTGATGATCTGGCCGACCTGGTCGCGCCCGTACTTTTGCTGGACGTAGCGGATGACCTCCTCGCGCCGGTCCTGGCAGAAGTCGATGTCGAAGTCCGGCATCGAGACGCGGTCCGGATTGAGGAAGCGCTCGAACAGCAGCGAGAAGCGCAGCGGGTCGATATCGGTGATGGTGGTCGAATAGGCGACCAGCGAGCCGGCGCCCGAACCTCGGCCGGGTCCGACCGGAATGCCTTGCGATTTCGCCCATTTGATGAAGTCGGCGACGATCAGGAAGTAGCCGGGGAACTTCATCTTCTCGATGATGCCGAGCTCGAATTCGAGCCGCTCGCGATATTGCTCGACCGTATAGCCTGGCGTCGGCCCGTGCGCGGCAAGCCGCGCCTCCAGCCCCTCGCGCGCCTGGCGTGCGAGTTCGGCGGCTTCCGCCTTCTCGGCCGCATCCTTGTCGGCGGCGTCGGCGCCAGTGAAGCGCGGCAGGATTGGGCTGCGGTTCTTCGGATAGTAGGAGCAGCGCATCGCGATCTCGACCGTGTTGTCGATCGCTTCCGGCAGATCCGAGAACAGCCGCGCCATCTCCGTCTGGCTGCGCAGGTAATTGTCCGGCGCGAGCCGTCGGCGATTGTCGGCGGCCACCACCGAGCCTTCGGCAATCGCGATCAGCGCGTCATGCGCCTCATAGTCTTCGCGCTTGGAGAAGAAAGCCTCGTTGGTGGCGACCAGCGGCAATTCGTGGCTGTAGGCAAGGTCGACCGTCGACTTCTCGATCATGCGGTCATAGCCGGCGACCCGTTCCAGCTCGACATAGAGCCTGTCGCCGAACAGGCCTTTGAGGAAGAGCAACCGTTGCTCGGCGAGGTCGCGGCGATCCGCCTTAAGCGCGCTGCCGATCGGTCCCCGCGGGCCGCCGGTCAGGCAGATCAGGCCATCGCTTTTGCCCTCCAGCATGACGCTGGTCAGATGCACCGGCTCGCCGGGCGGTGTCTCCAGATAGACCTTGCTGATCAGCCGGACCAGATTGGCATAGCCGGCCTCGCTGGTGGCGATCAGCACGATCGGCGACATGCCGGGTCCGTGCCGGCGGCGGTCGCGCTGAGCCTCGCTCGCTTCGCCGGCAAAGGCAAGATCGATCTGGCAGCCGATGATCGGCTGGATACCGTCCTTGACCGCCTTCTGCGCGAATTCGAGCGCGCCGAACAGATTGTTGGTGTCGGTCGCCGCGATCGCCGGCGCTTCGTCCTTGACCGCGTGCCCGACGATGGCACCGAGCTGCAGGGCGCCCTCGAGCAGCGAATAGGCCGAGTGCACGCGCAGATGGATGAAGGTCCGCGCCGGCGCTTCCGGCTGCGTCGGCTTCAACGCTGCTTCGCGCCGCAGCGGGTCGCGTGGAAGTCGTTCATCCGCCATGGGGCTCTTGTCGCTCGAAAGGACTCAACATCGGTGCAGATGTATTGTCCGGGAGCGCGCGATGCGAGTCCAGCGATCACCTGTGCACAGCAAAGCCCGTCAGGCGAACTCCATGATCACCGCGTCGACCGCCAGGCTGTCGCCCGGCTTGGCGTTGAGCTTCGCGACAGTCAGGTCCCGCTCGGCGCGCAGCACGTTCTCCATCTTCATCGCCTCGACCACGGCCAGCGTCTCGCCGGCTTTGACCTCCTGCCCCTCTGCGACCGCGATCGAGACCACGAGGCCGGGCATCGGGCAGAGCAGCAATCTCGAGGTATCCGGCGGCAGCTTTCCGGCATCAGCCTTTCAAGCTCAGCCGTGCGCGGCAGCATGGCTTGAGCCGTCACAGACATGCCTTTCCAGGCGATGCCAAGACCGTTGAGCACCGGTCGGACCTGCGCGGCTATCCTGTTGCCACCGACCGTGCCGTGCCAGATCGCGTCGCCTGGCCGCCAATCGGAGGCGACCGTCAGCGGCTTGCCACCATCGATCGACAGGTCGACCTCCATCGGAATTGAGACCATGCCGTCAGCAATGCTCACGCCGAGATAGTTCGTGCCGATTTTCACCACCCAGTCGCGCTTGAGATGACCCAAATGCGGCGCCAGCCGTCCGCTGAGGCGGTCGAGCCTGTCCCGGCGCAGCAGCTCGATCGCGGTGGCGATCGCGGCGAACACCGCCCTCTCCTCGCTGTCCGGTTCGACCGGCGCGAAACCGTCCGGATATTCCTCGGCGATGAAGCCGGTCGACAGCCGCCCCTCGCGCCAGCGCGGATGCTGCATCAGCGCCGCCAGGAACGGGATGTTGTGCTCGATGCCGTCGACGACGAAGCTGTCCAGCGCTTCGGACATGGCGTCGATCGCCTCGAGCCGCGTCGGCGCCCAGGTGCATAGCTTTGCCACCATCGGATCGTAAAACATCGAGATCTCGGAGCCTTCGGTGACGCCGGTGTCGTTGCGGATCACGACATCCCCGAACGTGCCTTCTTGCGGCGGCCGGTAGCGCGTCAGCCGGCCGATCGATGGCAGGAAGTTGCGGAAAGGGTCCTCGGCATAGAGCCGGCTTTCCACGGCCCAGCCGTTGAGCTTCACCTCACCCTGCTTGATGCCGAGCTTTTCGCCGGCGGCAATGCGGATCATCTGCTCGACCAGGTCGATGCCGGTGACGAGCTCGGTCACCGGATGCTCGACCTGCAATCTCGTATTCATTTCAAGGAAATAGAAGTTCTTGTCCTTGTCGACGATGAACTCGACCGTGCCGGCGCTCTGGTAGTCGACGGCCTTCGCCAGCGCCACTGCCTGCTCGCCCATGGCTTTTCGGGTCTTGGCGTCGAGGAATGGCGACGGCGCCTCCTCGACCACCTTCTGGTTGCGGCGCTGGATCGAGCATTCGCGCTCACCGAGATAGAGCGCATTGCCATGCGCGTCGGCCAGCACCTGGATCTCGATGTGGCGCGGATCGACGACGAACTTCTCGATGAAGACGCGGTCGTCGCCGAAGGAGCTTTTCGCTTCCGAACGCGCGCGCTCGAAACCGTCGCGCACCTCCGCCTTGCTCCAGGCGATGCGCATGCCCTTGCCGCCGCCGCCGGCCGAAGCCTTGATCATGACCGGATAGCCGATCTCGTCGGCAATCCGTTCGGCATGATCTGCATTCTCGATGACGCCTAGCCAGCCGGGCACAGTCGAGACCTTGGCCTGGCTGGCAAACTTCTTCGATTCGATCTTGTCGCCCATCGCGCGAATCGCCTTGGGCTTCGGCCCGATGAAGACGATGCCTTCCTTCTCCAACGCTTCGCAGAAGGAAGCGCGCTCCGACAGGAAGCCGTAGCCCGGGTGCACGGCTTGAGCGCCCGTCTCCTTGCAGGCGGCGATGATCTTCTCGAGGACGAGATAGCTCTGCGCGGCGGGCGACGGGCCGATAGGCACGGCTTCGTCGGCCATTTCGACATGCACGGCGTCGCGATCGGCGTCCGAATAGACCGCCACCGTGGCAATCCCCATCTTGCGCGCCGTCTTGATCACGCGACAGGCGATCTCGCCGCGATTGGCGATCAGGATCTTCTTGAACATTCGGATGTCGTTCCTCCGGCGAAGCCGTCCAGTTCTATGGACAATTCCGGCGCGTCTCAAGTGTCTGGAGCCAAGCCCCTGATGCCTGGCCCCGATTGCCAAAACCGCGCCGAAAAACGTCGCAAGAGACGTTGGCCGCCACCCCCGAACCCGGTAAGGTAATCGCGGGCGCATGACAAATGGCAGGCGCCACTCGCCTCGCCCGGCAGGTTTGGCAGCCTGCCATAAGCTAAAGCTTGAAAATTGCCTTGGGAGGAATGCCTCATGAAAACGCGTGCCGCAGTTGCCGTTGGTGCCGGAAAGCCGCTGGAGATCATGGAGGTCGACCTCGAGGGCCCGCGCGCGGGCGAGGTTCTGGTCGAGGTCAAGGCGACCGGCATCTGCCACACCGACGAGTTCACGCTCTCGGGCGCCGATCCGGAAGGCATCTTTCCGGCGATCCTCGGCCATGAG
>NZ_LPWA01000036.1 GCF_001510895.1 Mesorhizobium loti
TGCGTATTCCAATGAAACCGGACGGTGATTCCGAAACGAAACCGGACGCCTATTCCGATCGAATACCGGACGCGATTCCGAGGCGAAGCCGGACGGCTTGGAGCGCCTCTGGGTCTTTTCGATATTTGTCGACGAACTCGTTTTCGGTCAAGCGGGAGTTGCGTCTGTGACTGGCAGGACCTTGTGTTTGCGCATGCTTTCGCCGGAAAGTTCGATCCGATAGGCGTTATGAACAAGGCGGTCGAGAACGGCATCGGCGATAGTCGGATTGCCGATCATGTCATACCAGTGATCGACGGGAATTTGGCTTGTGACAATGGTGGAACGCCTCTCGTAGCGATCCTCGACGATTTCCAGGAGATCGCGGCGTTGTTCGTCGTTGAGCTTCTCAGGCCCCCAATCGTCCAAAATAAGCAAATCGGTTTTGGCCAGGCTCTTGAGCAGCTTCTGGTAACGGCCGTCTCCGCGAGCAAGGGCGAGCGTAGCGAAGAGGCGCGGCACACGGTGGTATGCGACCGAAAGGTCCTCGCGGCATGCCTTGTGGCCGAGCGCGCAGGCCAGCCAACTCTTTCCGACGCCGGCCGGTCCGATCAGGAGCAAGCTATGGCGCTGTCTGATCCAGTCGCATGTCGTCAGCTTCATGAAGAGATTGCGATCGAGACCGCGGGCTGCCCGGAAATCGGCGTTCTCGATCTGGGCGTCATGACGGAGCCTGGCGGCACGGGCTCTGGCTTCGAAGCGCTTTTGTCGGCGCGTTGTCGCCTCCCGTTGGAGCAGGAGGGCAAGCCATTCGCCGTGCTGCAGGGCTCTCGTCTCCGGCTGCGTTTCCAGTTCCTGGAAAGCGCTTGCCATGCCGGAAAGACCGAGTTCGCGCAGCATGTCGATGGTGGGGTTGGTGAGCATCGTTGATTGTCTCCTTAATGAAAGTAGCCTGGGCCGCGAAGATTGGCGTGTTCGCCGACGGCGGCAGGCTCGGCGGTGTGCCTGGACGCTTTGTAGGATTTGATGAGGGCGCCGATGCTTTTGCAGTTCAGGCCGCCGATCTCGAGGGCGCGGGCCGAAACGGCTTCGGCCTGCGCCGTGTCGATCACCTGGTAGAGCTTGAGAACTCCGAGGCATGTTCTGAAGCCCTGTTCCGGATGCGGGCGGCTGGCGAGGATGGCGATGATGAGCCCCTCGGTCTGTGGACCGATCGAGCGGGCCCAGCGCCGGAAGCGCTCAGGCGACCATTCCGCGTAGCGGCGGTGCGAACTGGGCATGTGGTCCGGATCCGTGCCGAAACGGGCCCCACCATAGCGGCGCTGATGGGCAGCGACGCGCTTGCCCTTGAAGAAGATCTCGATCGTTCGGCTCGTTGCTCGGACATCCACCTGCTCTCGGATGAGGCTGTGCGGCACGGAGTAGAAATAGCGCTCGAACTCGACATGATAGTCTGTCGAAACACGCGCCAGCCGCCACTCGGCGAACTCGTATTCCTCGGCCGGCAGCACGGCGAGCGCTGGACGTTCCATCGTCTCGAACAGGTCGCGACGGCACTGGCCAAGTCGGCGCATGACATGGGTGTTGATCCGCTCGACAGCCTCTCGGATAGCGGCATTGGCTTCGTCCAGGGAAAAGAAAGTCTGATTGCGCAGCCGGCCGAGGATGCAGCTCTGCGCGAAACGGACGCCGCTTTCGACCTTGGCTTTATCCTTCGGTCGCTTCGGCCGCGCCGGCAGAACGCCGACACCGTAGTGCGAAGCCATCATGCCAAAGGTGCGGTTGATCTCGGGATCGTAGAAGCTCGACCGGTTCACGCCGGACTTCAGATTGTCGGGGACAATCAGGCGCGGAACGCCGCCAAAAAAGCGGAACATGCGCACATGCGAGCCAATCCAATCCGGCAGGGTCTGGCTCCAGGTCGCCTCGGAAAAGGTATAGCTCGACGCGCCGAGCACCCCGAGAAAGATCTCGGCCTCGCGGATCTCCCCGGTCTTGCGGTCGACGATCGGCAGCTTCTTGCCGGAATAGTCGACGAACACCTTGTCGCCGGCGACATGGTGCTGGCGCATCGTCGGCGTCAGCCGCCGCTCGAAGCCTCTAAAGAGGTCACAGAACCTGCTGTAAGCGTAGCCGTCAGGATGAACGGCCCGATACTCCTCCCACAGGATCGACAGCGTCACGCCCGGCTTCTTCAGTTCGACCGCCAGGGCGCCCCAGTCGGGCTCGGCACGTCGGCGTATCCCTTGTTTGACGCCCTGGCGGGAGAAGAGTCGATGTTCGAGAACATCGTCAGTGAGCTCCGCCGGCAACGGCCAGGAAAGGCCGGCGGCAGTCGCTCGCTCAATGTTGTCCTGCACCGTGCTGCGGGCAATCCCAAGCATGGTGGCAATGTCGCGAACGCTTATACCGTCCGCGCTTAGTCGAAGCAGTTGTCTCAATTGTCTCATGGTCAGCCTTCTTCGCTTCGGCATGCATCTCTCCTCTACCGTCGAGGAAATGCATGCCCAGGTTGCTGACCCAAAGGCACTATCCAGGCTTCAAAACTGTCCGGTTTTTAATCGGAATCGCGTCCGGTCAATTCTCGGAATCGCGTCCGGTTTTTGATCGGAATGCCGTCCGGTAAATCGTCGGAATCTGCA
>NZ_LPWA01000037.1 GCF_001510895.1 Mesorhizobium loti
CTTGCCTGCATCAGTCGAAACAGCTTCATACTGCCGGCTATCAGGACGGTCGTGGATCGATTATCCGCTATGGCTTCCATCCGCGCTGCGGTGAAACGGTCATTGTTACCGGCCGACAACGCTATCGCGGCGAAGTGTCGTTCATCATCCGGCAGCCGGACGGCACACTGGCGGTTGTACCGGCCTGGATGATGGAGGACGGCGCGGCAGCGATGGCTGTCAACGATACACCGCGTCTACCGCTTTCGTGCCTGCGCGATCTCCGTTCCGAACTCGATGCCTGCCTATGCTTGCTGCGCAACGACTCACGTCATGGAGGAGACGAGCATGCAGCGCAGGCAGCCCAGGCAGCCCAGTTACCGTCAACCGGATCTGTTCGTCGCCGAGTTCCCGCGAAAGCCGCTGTCGCCCGAGCGGCAGAAGCGGCTTCTGCCGCTGATCGGCGCGCTCCTGAAGGAATCCGCATCGACCCCGCCGGCGAGGGAGACGGACGATGAAGATCATGGTTGAGCATCTTGCGCGCGGGGCGTTCGTGTACGTCCGGCAATCCACCGCCGACCAACTTGCAAACAATCCCGAAAGCCGCCGGCGACAGTATGGGTTGGCCGAACGTGCCCGCGCCCTTGGCTGGACGGACGTGACAGTTATCGACGATGATCTCGGCCGTTCGGGGTCGGGGATCAGCCGGCCAGGCTTCGAACGGCTGCTGGCGGCGATCTGCGAAGGCCGGGTCGGTGCCGTTCTTGCCATCGAAGCCTCACGCTTGGCGCGCAATGGGCGCGACTGGCACACGCTGATCGAGTTCTGTGGCCTCGTCGGCACGCTAATCATTGATGAGGACGGCATCTATGAGCCGCGACATCCGAATGATCGGCTGCTGCTCGGCATGAAGGGGACGATGAGCGAACTCGAGCTGTCGATCTTGCGCGCTCGGTCGATTGAAGCTTTGAAGCAGAAGGCGCGCCGGGGCGAACTCTTCCTGACAGTGGCGGTCGGCTATGTGAAGGCGGGCCGCGATCGGATCGAAAAGGACGCCAATCTGCGCGTGCGCGAGGCGATCGCCCTGGTGTTCTCCCGCTTCGCGGAGATGCAAAGCATCCGCCAGGTTCATCTCTCGTTGCGCAGCGATGGCATCGTGCTGCCTTGCGTCAGTTACTTGCGCGAGGGCGGCCACACTATCGTGTGGAAGCTGCCGGTCTACAACACGGTGCATCACATCCTGACCAATCCGATCTATGCCGGCACCTATGTCTTTGGGCGGACCGCCAGTCGCGTGACGATCGAGAACGGCCGCAAGCGCATCGTGCGCGGCTTTCGCAAGGAGCAATCTGAATGGGAGGTCTTGCTCGTCGACCATCACGAGGGTTACCTCAGTTGGGCGGAATACCAAAGGAATCAGCGCCTGATCGCGGACAACGCCAACGGTAAGGGCATGATGCTGGCACGCGGCGCGTTGCGGCGAGGCGAGCTTCTACTCGGTGGTCTGCTGCGTTGTGGCCATTGCGGGCGCAAACTCCATGTCGCCTATAGCGGCAAGAACGGCAACACAGGCCGCTATCACTGCCGCGGCGCGCAGCTTAACCACGGCACTGACCCATGCATCTCGTTCGGCTCGCTGCGAATCGACCTTGCCGTTGGCGCAGAAGTCGTTCGGCTGCTCCAGCCGCTCGGTGTTGAGGCCGCACTCCAGGCGATCGAAGCACGCCAGATGGAGGCCGACGAAAGGCGACGGCAGATCGAGTTGGCACTTGAACAAGCGCGTTATGAGGCCGCGCTGGCGCGGCGCCAATACGATGCGGTCGATCCCGATAACCGCCTAGTGGCCGGCGAGCTCGAACGACGGTGGAATGCGGCGCTCGTGATCGTTCAAGAACGCGAGGCGGAATTGCAGGCCCTGGGACGACACCAGCCGGACGCGCTGTCTGAAGATGAACGCCAGGCACTGCTGCGGATGGGTGCTGATCTTGAGGCGGCTTGGCACCACCCAGCTGCCACAGCAGCCAGCCGCAAGCGCATCCTTCGTGCTGTGCTGCGCGAGATTGTCGTGCGCGTGGAAAACGAGCAGATTCAATTGGTGATGCACTGGCAGGGCGGCGACCACACGGCGCTTGCCGTGAAGAAAAACAGGGTGGGCCAGCACCGCTGGATTGTCGAGCCCGAGACCGAGGCGCTGATCCGTCATCTCGCCCGGCTGATGCCCGACAAGGCTATCGCGTCACTGCTGAACCGCTTGGGCAAGAAGACAGGACGTCTCAACGGATGGACGCAGTCGCGCGTGTGCAGCTTCCGTAGCAAACATAGTGTCGCGGTTTACCAGGAGGGGGAACGGGCCGCGCGCGGCGAAGTTACCTTGAACGAGGCGGCTGACATCCTCAATCTCAGCCCGATGACGGTGTTGCGCATGATCCGCAGCGGCATCCTGCCGGCAAAACAACATTGTAAAGGGGCTCCCTGGGTCATTAGTGGCGAAGATCTTGAAAACCCAGACATTGGGGATCGCGCCAATGCCAGCCGCAAGCGTCCGCCAACATCAAATCCGGATCAACAAAACCTTGTCTTTCAATGACATACCAAGGTGGGCATTATAATGCGGGATCGGGC
>NZ_LPWA01000038.1 GCF_001510895.1 Mesorhizobium loti
CGCATGCGGTCCTCGAAGCGGTAGCGGCGCATGTAGCGCTTGACCTGCATCATGTCCTGCGAGGGGATGCCGTCGGTGATGCAGACGCAAAGCTTGATGCCGGCATCGGCCGCCTCCATGATCGAATCGGCGGCAAACGGCGGCGGCACGAAGACGATGCTGGCCTCGGCGCGGGTCTCGCGCACCGCGCCCTTGACGGTGTTGAAGACCGGCAGGCCGAGATGCGTCTGGCCGCCCTTGCCGGGGGTGACGCCGCCGACCAGCTTGGTGCCGTAGCGCTTCATGTCCTCGGCATGGAAGCTGCCGATCTTGCCGGTGAAGCCCTGGACGATGACGCGGGTTGAGCGGTTGAGCAGGATTGCCATTTTCTCGACCTCCCTCAGGCTGCTTTTTTGTTCTTGGCGGCTTCGCGCCAGGCGGCGACGGCCTTTTCGGCGGCTTCGGCCAGCGTGTCGGCGACGATCACCTTCTCGCCGGATTCGGCCAGGATCTTGCGGCCTTCCTCGACCTTGGTGCCGGACAGCCGCACCACCAGCGGCACGTCGACGCCAACCTCGCGGATCGCCTTGATGACGCCTTCGGCAACCCAGTCGCAGCGGTTGATGCCGGCGAAGATGTTGACCAGGATGGTCTCGACATTCTTGTCGCCGAGCACGGCGCGGAAGGACTTGGCCACCCGCTCGGGCGAGGCGCCGCCGCCGATGTCGAGGAAGTTGGCCGGCTCGCCGCCGGCGATCTTGATCATGTCCATCGTCGCCATGGCCAGCCCGGCGCCGTTGATGATGCAGCCGATGTTGCCGTCGAGCCCGACATAGGAGAGGCCGCGGTCGCTGGCGAAAGTCTCGCGCGGGTCTTCCTGGCTCTTGTCGCGCAATTCGGAGATCTCCGGGCGGCGGAACAGCGCGTTCTCATCGAACGACATCTTTGCGTCGAGCGCGACCAGGCTGCCGTCGCGGGTGACCACCAGCGGATTGATCTCCAGCATCGAGCGTCGTAGTCGCGAAACACCTGGTAGCAGCCGAGGATGGTTTCGGTCGCCTTGCCGATCAGGTTGCTTTCAAGGCCGAGGCCGAAGGCGATCTCGCGCGCCTGGAAGTCCTGCATGCCGACGCCGGGATCGACGGTGGCGCGGATGATCGAATCCGGTTGCTTCTCAGAGATGTCCTCGATCTCCATGCCGCCGGCGGCCGAGGCCACGATCATGACGCGCTCTTCCTTCCGGTCGAGCACGAAGCCGAGATAGAGCTCCTGCTCGATGTTGACCGTCTCCTCGACATAGAGGCGCGACACCAGCTTGCCGCGCGGCCCGGTCTGCTGGGTCACCAGCTTGCGGCCGAGCATGGCTTCGGCCGCATCGGAGACTTCCTTGTCGGTGGCGCAGATCTTGATGCCGCCGGCCTTGCCGCGCGCGCCGGAATGTACCTGCGCCTTGACCACCCATTTGTCGCCGCCGATCTCGCGGGTCCGGTAGGTCGCCTGCTCGGGGCTGTAGGCAAGGCCGCCGCGCGGCACATGCACGCCATGGCGGGCAAGCAGTTCCTTGGCCTGGTATTCGTGAATGTCCATCTTGTCCTCCCGAAAACTTTCAGTGGGTCGCGGCCTGCGGCCCTCTTTGGCTAATCAAGTTTGGCCGGCGCGCTCGATCGCCTCGCTGACCACCAGCACGTTACGCGCCATGCGCTCGGACGCCGCGTCGATCATCTTGCCGTCGAGCGCGGCAGCACCCTTGCCGAGCGCTTCGGCCTCCTTCAGCACCTCCAGGATGCGGCGGGCGCGCGTGACTTCCTTTTCCGGCGGCGAGAACACGTCGTTGGCCAAGGCGATCTGCGAGGGGTGGATCGCCCATTTGCCTTCGATGCCGAGGGCCGCGGCGCGCCTGGCGGCGGCCGTATAGCCGTCGGGATCGGAGAAATCGCCGAATGGTCCGTCGATGGCGCGCAGGCCGTAGGCCCGGCAGGCGACCGTCATGCGCGACAGCGCGAAATGCCACTGGTCGCCGGGATAGTCGGGGTTGAGGCCGCCGATGTTGACGGTGCGCGCCTTGTTTGAGGCGGCATAGTCGGCGACGCCGAAATGCATGGCCTCCAGCCGCCCGGGCGTGGCGGCGATCGCCTCGACATTGGCCATGCCGAGCGCCGTCTCGATCAGCGCCTCGAGGCCGACGCGGGTCTTGAAACCCTTGGCCATCTCGATCTGGTTGACCATGGCCTCGACCATATAAAGGTCGGCCGGCACGCCGACCTTTGGCACCAGGATGGTGTCCAGGCGGTCGCCGGCCTGTTCCATGACGTCGACGACGTCGCGGTACATGTAATGGGTGTCGAGGCCGTTGATGCGCACCGACACGGTCTTGCCCTTGGCGCGCCAGTCGATGTCGTTGAGCGCCTGGATGATGTTCTTGCGGGCGCGCTCCTTGTCGGGCGGCGCGACCGCATCCTCGATGTCGAGGAAGACGAAGTCGGCGGCGCTGTTGGCCGCCTTGTCGATCATCTC
>NZ_LPWA01000039.1 GCF_001510895.1 Mesorhizobium loti
GCACCTGGTCGGGCTGACGGTGCATACGGCCGACATCCAGGACAGGGACGGGGCAGTCGGCGTCATCGC
The DNA here is from genome assembly GCF_001510895.1 of Mesorhizobium loti. Taxonomy (GTDB): domain Bacteria; phylum Pseudomonadota; class Alphaproteobacteria; order Rhizobiales; family Rhizobiaceae; genus Mesorhizobium; species Mesorhizobium loti_A. The sequence goes on from NZ_LPWA01000039.1 coordinate 70, forward strand.
CTCCATTCGACAGCTTTACCCGTGGTTGCGCCATCTGTTCGCCGACGGCGGTCATGCCGGAGAAAAACTGACGCAGGCTCTGGCCGATCTCGGCACGTGGACCATCGAAATCATCAAACGCTCCGACACGGCCAAAGGCTTTGAGGTGCTGCCGCGACGATGGGTCGTGAACCACTGTACAATGTTGCCAAGGTTGCCTTTGAGTGGTCGGTGCGGGTCGAGCGTCCAAGTCGTAGGCAGCAGCTTGTTGAGGCTCGTCGTGGTCGGAATGCGAGTCGATTTGTCGCGGGCGAATCAGAGCCACCACAGGATTTAATGCGCCGTCGACGGCCCAGCTGCGAGCTGGCCGATGGAGGCGCACATGGTCCGGCGTATGGATCGCCCTGTGCTGCGCGTGCACGTGTCGTTCGAAGCGACAAGAACCGGCCCCCAACATCTGCTCGAGGCCTATGCCCGTCTTGTGCCGCAGATACGGCGCACGAAGCAAAGGCAGGAACGTCGAGCGGACCTTTCATCCAAGGTGACGGAAGTGATGGCGAGATCGGGAGGTGAGCAATGACCGAGACTCAATGTGCGCTGTACGCGCGGGTGTCGAGCGAGGCGCAGACGCGCGACAACACGATCGCCAGTCAGGTCATTGCGTTGCAGGAACGCATCGCCGCCGACGGCTTCATGCTTGAGCCAGGTCACAGCTATCTGGATGATGGCTACAGTGGTTCGATTCTGCTTCGCCCTGCGCTGGAGCGGCTGAGGGATGCGGTTGCCAGTGGCCACGTCGAGCGTCTCTACGTCCATGCGCCTGATCGGCTTGCCCGCCGCTACGCCCATCAGGCGCTGCTGATCGATGAGTTCCGTCGTGCCGGTGTGGAGATCGTGTTCCTGAACCGCCCCATTGGTGGCACGGCAGAGGATGATCTTTTGCTGCAGGTTCAGGGCGTGATCGCCGAATATGAACGCGCCAAGATCCTTGAGCGCAGCCGTCGCGGTCGTCGTCATGCGGCCCGTTCCGGCTCCGTCAGCGCTCTGACGGGTGCGCCCTTCGGCTACCGCTATGTGAGCCGGGACCAAGGCGGCGGTGTGGCACGCTTCGAGGTGATGGAGGTGGAGGCGCACATTGTTCGTCTGATCTTCGCATGGGTTGGCCTCGATCGCATGAGCTTGCGAGAAGTGTGCCGGCGGCTCGAGCAGATCGGCTGCCAGACACGGGCAGGAGCTACGCATTGGCACGCCTCCACGATCCGCGGCATGCTCGCCAATCCGGCCTATGCCGGACGCGCCGCTTTCGGGCGCGGCCGCTTCCTGCCGCCGCGGCCACGATTGCGGCCGATCCGCGGTCATCCGCAACCCTCGCCGCGCGCCACTTGCCGTGTTCTCGTTCCGCCTGAAGAGTGGATCGAGATCCCTGTTCCCCCACTTGTTGATCTCACCGTATTCGAGGCAGCCCGTGCACAGCTTGAGGAGAACCGGAAGCGCAAGCGCCAACGCATCCCCGGCGCGGACTGGCTGCTGCAGGGCCTCACGGTCTGCCGGCGTTGCGGCTACGCCTATTATGGCAAGCGTGCGCCTCGTTCCCGCAAGTACGATCGGACGAACACGCTCCGCTACTATCGTTGTATCGGTGCGGATGGCTACCGCTTCAGCGGCCATGCCGTGTGCGATAACCCGGCGGTACGCGGCGATCACTTGGAAGAAGCGGTGTGGGATCAGGTGAAAGGTCTCCTGGAGGACCCGCGTCGCCTGGCCGACGAATATCGCCGCCGCCTCCTCCAAGCCCGCGACGAAACCCGCGAGCCGGATGAGATCGTCCGCCTGGAACGACAGATGGCCACCTTGCGTCGTGGCATCGGCCGGCTGATTGACAGCTATGCCGAGGGCGTCATCGACAAGGCGGAATTCGAACCGCGTATCGCTGGCCTGAAACAACGCCTCTCCCAGCTTCAGGAGCGGCACCGGGCGGCGGTCGAAGTGGCCGAGAACGAACGCGACCTCTCTCTCCTCATCAGCCGTCTGGAAGACTTCTCCGCCAAGGTGACAGCAGGGCTCGCCGGCCTTGATCGGACCGGCATGCGGCAGATCATCCGCACCGTGGTTCGCCGGGTCGAAATCGACGACGCGCACATCGAGATCATCTTCCGGGTGCCCCCGATCGATGGCCCGGCTGGCCCAAATTCACCACGCGAAACGACTATTTCCAGGCAACATTGTACAGAGGATCGTCGAGCGAACTTTCGCCTGGCTGGGTCGCTGTCG
>NZ_LPWA01000040.1 GCF_001510895.1 Mesorhizobium loti
CGCGATGCGCGAAGCGAGTTCGCAAATGCAACTTGACACCTCAGATAGTCGCTCATTGCCCTGCCGGGCATTTCTCCCCGTATAGTGACGGGGAGAAAGGGCTGGCTGCGGCGCCGGCGCCCTTTCAGCAATGCTGGCGATTGGCGAAATCGTCGGAGCGAGCGTCCCTCTCCCCGTCACTATACGGGGAGAGGATGCCGGCAGGCAGGTGAGGGGCAGCGCCGACGCCCGAAGGATGATTCCGGCCCGAACCCATCATCTACCTCTACTGCCTTTTATACTCCCGCACCGGCGACTTCGTGCCGTCCGTGTAAGTCACCTGCACCGCCATCGATTTCACGTCGTCCTTCACCTTGAAATAGGGCTGGTAGTCGGCGGGCATGGCGTAGGGGTCCTTGGCGTCGCAGGGCGGCATCTTGATCTCTTTGTCGAGCATCGTGCCGTTCAGGCTGTAGCGCACTTCTTTGATGGCGCAGCGGAAGGACAGCATCTGGGTGAAATAGACCAGGCCATGATTGCCGCTGGCGTCGAAGGCGATCCACGACGTCCAGAACTGGTCGAGGATCTGCTTGTTGCCCTGCTGAAGTGCGGTATCGGGATCGAAGCGGATGGTGAACGGGCCGGTCTCGCGGCCCCTGATGTCGAGATATTTTATGCCGATATTGGTGGCCGCGGTGCTGTCCGGCAGCTCGAAGCTCGGGTTGGGCATCGGCTTGCCGGTGCGCTGATCATTGGTCGCGAGCCGGCCGGTGTCGGTGAACGGGCCGCTGTCGCCGAGGCGCCAGGAAATCGCCGTCGCCGGCTCGGGCAGCGAGATCGTCATCGACCAGCCGGCGTTGGAGCGTGTCGGCGTCAGCGTCGGCACGAAGCGCAACGGGTCGAGCACATCGCCGAGTGCCGCCAGCCGGGTGCGGCTGCGGTCGAGCCAGTCGGCCAATTGGGTCTGGTCGACGAAATATTTGAGCAGGCCGCCATCCTTTTCGTAGGAAACGAATTTGGTCAGCGCCTCAGCCTCACTGCGCTTGTCGGCCAGCGTCTGGCTGCCGAGGCGATCCTCGGAAAATTCCTGCGCCAGGAGGAAGTAAGCCGGCGCATAATCCGGGTTGGCCGATATGAAGGCGTTGAGCTTGTCGAGCCGCTGGGCATCGTCGAACTGCAAGAGATGGACGAGCTCGATCGAGGGGGCCTTGGCTTTTTCGACGAGCTGGCCGAACACTTCGCGGGCGCCGGCCTTGCCGTCCTGGACCCTCAGCAGCGTGGCGAAGCGCGTGTAGGGGTCGATGGCGTCGACATCGAAGCCGGCAAAGGCCAGGTAAGCGCGGCGGGCGTTGAGCATATCGCCGGCAAGCTCGTAGACGCGGGCATTGTGATAGAACTCGTCCGGACGCTTGGGATCCGCAATCGCGCCGCCCTGCGTCGCCAATTGGGCAAAGCTCTTGGCAATCGTGTCGATGGAGGCGGCGATCTGCTCGGTGGTCGCCTGCAGTTGTTCGGCCTGAGCCTGCTGCTGCTTTTGGCCGGCGGCCAAAGTGTCGGTGGTCTGCTTGACTGTCTCGACTGTCTTCTGCGTCTCGGCGCCCTGGGCAGTTTGCTGCTGCTGAACGGAAGCGATCTGGTCGGTTTTCTGCGCCACCGTGTCGGTGGATTTCTTGACCGCTTCGACGGTCTTTTGCGTCTCGGTGACGGTCTTTTCGATCTTCGCCACCTTCTCGGAGACGATGCCCAGCGACTGCTGCAATTGTGCCACCGCCGGCACTAAGGCAGCGATGACGCCATTCTGCGAGTTGGTTTCCTGCTGGACGCCATAGACGCCGCCGGCGATCGCGGCGGCGCTTGTTGCGAAGATCAGCGCCGGCATGGCCTTCGCCGCCAGCACCAGGCGCAGCGCCATGGCGATGGCGATGATTGCGGCTGCGACCGCGGCGACCAGCGCGATATAGGCGGCAAAGGGCCCGAGTGGGTTCAGCACATCCGACACCGCGCCGCTGACGAAAGCGACGCTGCCCGCCCATTTGCCGGTGCGGCTGAGCGACGCCCTCAGCAGCGAAGTCGTGCCCGTGGCGATTTCCGACATTGCCGATCCCCCAAATCCAAGCCTGGTGGCATATTAGCGGCAAGAGGGCGGGGATGGCAAAAGTGGGTGGGCGTGCGCGCAGCGTCGGCGCTACCCCTCATCCCCCTGCCGGGACCTTCTCCCCGTTCTACGGGGAGAAGAGGCTTGGCCGCAACGCTGGCGATTGGCGAAAGTGTGCGCGACATCTGATCTCCCCCCTTGCGGGGGAGATGTCCG
>NZ_LPWA01000041.1 GCF_001510895.1 Mesorhizobium loti
AAGCCGTCCGGCTTCGCCTCGGAATCGCGTCCGGTATTCGATCGGAATAGGCGTCCGGTTTCGTTTCGGAATCACCGTCCGGTTTCATTGGAATACGCACTCAGCATCATTGAGACCTGCAAGCTTTGCGGCGTCGATGCCGAGGCCTACATGGCCGATGTCATCGAGCGCATCCAGAACGACTGGCCGGCCTCGCGCTGGGACGAGCTGATGCCTTGGAACTGGGTGCGCCGCCAAGAGATGCCGCTCCCCTTGGCGGCATGAGCGCGATCGATGACATGGCGCTCTCTGACGAGGCGCTTGAGGCCTGGATGGCGGTCAAGACCAATCCACGCCCGCTGGTGCGCACCATGTCGGCGCTGGACGGCTTCGTCACGGCGGCGGTCACCGGGCCGCGGTTCGCCGACCCGCAAGACTGGATGTGCCCGCTCATGGGGCTGCCGCGCGACGTCCTCGCCAAAGGCTCTGCCACCGATCATGCCGTGTTTGCCAGCGTCGCCAGGATCCACAACCGGATCAACGAGACGCTCTTCGACAGACCGCAGGATTATGCACCCCGCTTCGCCACCAAGCCCGGCGGCGGCGTCGACCCGCGGCCGTGGTGCCAGGGCTTCCACGCGGCCATGAATCTAAACATCAAACGCTGGAAACGGCTACTCGACCTCAACAACCCCAATCACGGCCTGCTGCTGCCGATCCTGATCTACTGCGTCGACAAAAAGGGGCGGCCCGTCCTCGGCAAGCCCAGGCCGGGACCCGAGACCGCGCACTTCATCGAGCACGAGGCGTACAAGGACATCGCCTTGGTCATCCCCGCCTTGCGCGAACTCCACTACGCTACTCACTACCCTCCGGAGTAATCGGCGCCGGCGCGCCGACCAACGAGCGACCTAACCATCAACACGATTTCGGGCAAGGTGCCTTGATGCATCGCTTACGGTGAGGTCCCGTGACAGTCTTTTCCAGTTTACTTTTGCTCCCAGTCACAGGAATTCTTGTCTACGTGCCGATGGCACACCGCTTACGTATCTCTGGATCGATGCGACTTATCTCAAGGTGCGCCGCGGCGGCCGCATCAGACGTCTGCGCCGCGCCCATTCAGAGACGACGCCGATCTGGCCGGGGGAATCCCTTCTCCCGCATTTCGCGCCATAACGCCGATGCATTGCGTGCACCTTGCCCCCAGCGGATGTCGAGCTAGGGAAGCCATTCCTCGAGCGAGCTCTGGCGGACACCGAACACGTCGGTGAGGCCGGCTTCGAGAAAGCTGCAGTCAGGCACGCTGAGGATCCGAGGCGGCCGCGGTCCTCACCTGAGGCTTACGCACGAGACGCCGCCACGATCAGTCGAGGGATTCGAGAGATCTCGACCGCCTAGCTATGGCTTGAGTGAGTCGATCGGCCAAGATCGCGAGAAATGCGATGGAAAGTCCCGCTACAATGCCCAATCCCGGATCAGCTTTACCCAGCGCTGTATAGACCTGTTGGCCTAAATCCCTTGTACCCACCAGTGCTGCGATAGCCAGCATTGACAGAGCAGCCATAATTGTCTGGTTAATCCCTAGCATCAGTACGGGAAGTGCTAGAGGAAACTTTGCCTGAGCGAGAACCTGCGTAGGAGTCGCGCCCATTTGCTGAACTGCTTCAACGACGTCGGTGCGCACATGACGGAGCCCATGCTCTACGTATCTGATCGGCGGCACGATCGCATAGAGCACAATTGCAAAAAGGGCGGTGAACTCGCCAACCTTGAAAAATATTAGGGCCGGGATCAAAAAAACGAACTGAGGGATTGTCTGAAGGCCATCGCACACAGGTCTAAGGATATTCGAGGTCCGTTCGCTGTGCGCGGCCCACACACCTAGAGCACGTCCTGTGATCGATGAATCGATTGTGATGTGACGGCTGCGTTTTGTGCTGATTCAACATCCACCTCGATGGAGGTGGACGATGGGAAGAG
>NZ_LPWA01000042.1 GCF_001510895.1 Mesorhizobium loti
ACTTCGCCAAAACCGCTGCAGCCTGATCAGCCCGGACGCGTCCGTCTGAAAGCGATCAGCTGTTGCAAGGGCCACACGTGCGGGGAAATGAGCGCTTACAGATGATGAGCGTCCAGTCGTCACTTATCATGTATTTGTCTTGTACGTACTCCATGCCATTCCTGCGGACTTGCGGATGAACAACGATTTCATTGCGTTTTTATCCGCGGAACTGTCTGGGTTGAAGTCTGGAGGGCTCTACAAATCCGAACCACCAACGAGGTGGCGACGCTCAAGCGCCAGCATTTTTGAGGCCCGCTTTCGCTAGGTAATAGCTATAGCAAGGCCGACCCCAACTACGACGGCATCAAAGACGTTGGACATGAACCTTTCTGTGCTCCCACTAGCGATTGGTTCTCTTACTCAACATCGTGTTGGAGAGTTCAGGTAGACAGACTTGCCGCCAGAAGATCGCGCTGGCGCACCGCCTCGGCGACAATCGCATCCTGATCCATAGTGGTGAGGCGGCCTTTCTCCATCACAATCCTGCCGTCGATTATGACAGTATCGACAGGGATCATCGATGAGGACAGCGACAACAAGATTCCTGTGTCGTCACGCCAGGACAGGTGAGTAATGTCGCGAGCTTCCCTAATCACCACGTCTGCGCGCTTGCCGACCGTTAGACTGCCAAGCCTGTCGCCCAGGCCCACATTGTTTGCCGCGTCGATCGTCTGCATGTAGAATGGATCAGCGTCATTTAGTCGTTCCCCGAACGACGCGGAAAGATAAAGACTGAGTAGCCCAGCGATCCCGATCGGATGGACAACCGTTGTATCGACGCCGAGCGATACGCTCACCCCATTCCGGTAGAGAAACGGAAACCAGCATTTATTCGGCGGCGTTATTCGATAACTTAACGCATTGTTGGGACACCACGACAATCCGGGCCTTTTTAGTAGAATCAGCTCAATATCCTTTTCATATAGGACGTTCATATGCGCCAGCGTAGTGTTGGGATTCAGAGCGCCTAGCCTGTCCATCCGCACTGCACCGGTATCGCCCCACTTTTTCTTTTCTTCGATATCGAACTCGGCATTGAACGACTGGTGCTGCCAAAAAATGGCTTTTGATTCGGCCGCCAGCTTCACGGCTTCTCGCGTAAGTTCGTCCGTGGCTGTAGCTTCTCCGTAAAGTCCCACATATCCGCGTACCAGAGGGTTTTCGTCTTTGTTTCGGGCAATCTCGTGCTTCCACTGATCAATGACGCGGCGGGCTTCAGCGGGAGCGCGCTTTTTCAGCCCATCGGGCATCATGTGAGGCCAGAGCTCCTCATAAGTCGACAAGTCGTCCCAAGCGAATGGGGCTGAGACCATCGCGCGGACTCCGCACTTGGTCATAGATTCGGCAAAAGCATCCGTCTCGAAAACCGTGCCAGCTTCGAAAAATAGCGTGAACCCACGCTGCAACATCGAACATGCAGCTGCCGCAGTGTACGCTGCGGTAATGGTTGGGTTGGTTGCGCTCTTCAGCGTGGAATAGTTCACCTTTGTTGCGGCTGTGCTCTGAGGTGAAAAAGGAGCGCCGTGATAGGCCATGGCCGTCATATGCAGATGCGTCTCAATAAAGCCGGGATGCACCAAAGCGCCCCGAGCATCGATCTTCTGGGCACTCTCGTAAGAGGACGAGATTTCTGACTCGGGACCAACGTCCACAATGAATCCATCCTTAATAGCAATCGCACCGGGTCGATAGTGCGGCTGGTCCCTATCTCCAGTGAAGACGTCCCCATTCACGACCAGGGTGTCGACAGTCTTTTTTTGCATGATGTAAATCCCAGCTAGCCCGGATAATTCATGGGGGTTGGCGGATGTGGTGCAAGCCGTTGAAATGACGTAGGATTTGGTTGCTTACGCCAATCCTAATCATTTCCGGAGACCACA
>NZ_LPWA01000043.1 GCF_001510895.1 Mesorhizobium loti
AAAACCGCTGCACACTTTGGGCGACATGCGCTGGTTCACGCATCGTCGTCTCCCAAAACCGCTGCACACTTTGGGCGACATGCGCTGGGTTTCACGCATGTCGTCTTCCCAAAACCGCCGCACACTTTTGGGCGACATGCGCTGGCCTGCATATTTTCACGAATGCTAGTGGAAAAATGTTGCAGGCCAAACGGCTTCGGCGCAGCATGAAATACCAGGAGCCGGATATAGCGGGAAAATCAATCCGGCCGAACGGGATGGGGGCAATGACACTCGAACTTATCGGGGCCGGGTTCGGTCGCACCGGCACGTGGTCCACTTTCGCCGCGCTGAACAGGCTCGGCTTTCCAAGCTACCACATGCAGGAAGTCATCTTGAACAAGGCCAACAAGGGCCACCTCGACTTCTGGCGCAAGGTGGCCAACAGCCCGCCCGGCAGCCAGCACGACTGGAACCGCGTGCTCGCCAATTATCGCGCCACCGTCGACAATCCGGGCTGCTGCGTGTGGCGGGAACTCATGACCGCCTACCCACACGCCAAGGTGCTTTTGACGCTGCATCCGCGGGGCGCCGAAGCTTGGTACGAGAGCACCATCGACACGATCTATTTCACCGAGAACGTCTGGCAATTCAGGGTTCTCGAATGGCTAACGCCGTTCGGTCGCAAGTTCGGCGACATGTCGAGGAAGCTGGTCTGGGGCCGGGCCCTGAAGGGCGTGATGGACGACCGCGACAAGGCGGTGGCGCGCTACAACGCCTATATCGACGAAGTGAAGGCGGCGGTGTCGCCGGAAAGGCTGCTGGTCTTCAAGGTGAGCGACGGCTGGGGGCCGCTTTGCGATTTCCTCGGCGTTCCGCTTCCGAACGAGCCCTTCCCCAACCTCAACGACCGCGCCAGCATCAAGAAGATCATCCGCGACATGATCATCGGCTCCTATGGGATGCTCGCCGGCGTGGCGCTGGCGATCGCGCTGGCGGTCGGCGGGCTGTGGTGGTGGCTGGGATAGCTGTAGTCATCCCAAAACGATCGGTAGGCCGGCGAAGCGCCCCGGGTTCCGTCGAATGGCGGAATTGCCGCCACATTAGAATAGTCGCATATTATCGGCGGCCGAAGCCATGCTCCGGTTGAACCGCCCGTTTGCCATGGTTGCCCAGGCGGTTGACAGACAAGGTCAAAATATCAGGGAAAGAAGAGAAGTCCGCACTGCCCACGCGATTGGGCAGCCGAGACGCGATATTTGGAGGAGATTCCCATGAAGGTCACCATATTGGCGAACTACGAACCCCAGGCCGCCAAAGGGCTGATGCAGGGATCGGACCGGGAAGCCGCAATCAAGGCGCTTTTCGAGAGCGTTGGCGGCAGGATGAGCAGCCTGATGTTCACGCGCGGCAAGTATGACGTCGTCGTCAATGGCGAAGTGCCGAACCAGACCGCCGGGATGGGCATGGCGCTTGCGGTGCGTGCAAGCGGTTCGGTGAGCGACCTCGTCGTGCTTGAAGAGCTCGACATGAAGGCAGTGCTCGTGGCCGCCAACAAGGCTGCCGGCGTCTACAAGCCCGCCGGCTGACCGACCGGCCAGGCAGCACGGACGAGCGTGCCGGTGCTGCCTGGCGTCTACTCTAAAAGCGCGTCGCATCGAACGGATTCGAGGGACGCGCCTAGAGCAATTCCAGGAAAAGTGTGAAACGGTTTTCGTCCGGAAATGCGTCAAAACAAAGAGATAGAGCGTTTCGCCGTTTCCGTGAAACGGTGAAATGCTCTAGGCTGTAGTGACAATTTAACGGCTTGGGATTCCCTTCGATAGGCAAATCAGATTCAAGGCTGACTTTTGGAGGTCAGCTTTGGAAGGTGAGATTCT
>NZ_LPWA01000044.1 GCF_001510895.1 Mesorhizobium loti
TTATGGTTTTCATGCCAACTCCGAACCGCCGAACCATCAGCGAACGCGACATGCATCAATCACTGCTCGTTGTTGCTCGCCACCGGCGCCACCAGCGAGGTGATGCGGCGGATGGCGACACGGCGGTTCTCGCGGTTCGGGCCGGACGTATTCACCTTGAGATACTGCTCGCCATAGCCCTGTGTCGTGAGGTTCTCGGCGGGGATGCCGAAAGCGTTGGTGAGTGCTTCGGCGACCGCCTCGGCGCGCCGGTCCGACAGAGCGAGGTTCGCCTCCGGCGTGCCGACGGCGTCGGTATGGCCTTCGATCAGGAAGGTCTCCGCCGGGTTCTTCTTGAGCAGCTTCTCCATGGCGCTGGCGACGCCATCGAGCTTCTGCACCTCGGTATCGGAGATCGTGGCCGAGCCGAAATCGAAGTTCAGCGTATCGAGATCGATGCGGCGGGCGATGTCGCGCACGCGGGCGGACCGCTTCACCTCGTCGATCGAGTAGAGGCGCTGCACCCTTTCCACCGGCGGCTGCTCGAGGAAGGTGTAGTAGTCGTCGGGGCTCTCCACGTCCTCGGAATCGAGGATGTATTCCCGGCGTGGGATGTCGAGCCGCATCGGCGGCAGGTCGTCGCCGGGATCGCGCCACTCATCGACATCGTTGTAGTAGCGCTCGTCGACATAGCTCAGCACATATTCCTGGCCATCCGGCGTGATGCGCGACCGCCTGATGACATCGCCGTTGCGGTTGCGGATGGTGACGATCTGGATGCCGTTCTCGCGCTCGACGGTTTCACGGGTGCGGCCGCCCGAAAGATCCTCGTAGTAGACATCTCTGGCGCCGCGCGTGATGCGAGGAGCTTCGTTGCTTTCCACGAACGTCTGGTTGTTGAACTGGAGGATCACGCGGTCGCCGAGCTGCTTCACCACGTCCGCGCCCTGCGGCCGGCGGCGATCGCGCACAACCTCCTGGGGCGTGAGCTCGACGCGCTTGCCCTTCTCCTCGATAACAGGAACGATCTTTTCAGGCCGGATCGCCTGCTGCGCCGTTCGGTCGTCGGTGGGCGGCGGGCCCTGGTTGACAGGAGCCTGCTTCTCAGCCTGCTGGCCACCTTGCTGTTCGGCCTGATTGCCGCCTTGCTCGACCTGGCCATTCTCGTTCTGGCCGGCCGGCTGGCGGCCTTTATGCCTGCGCAAGACATCCTTCTGGCTGTCGAGGATGGGCGCTTCGTTCGGGTTGGCGGGCGCTTCGCCCTGCGCGGCATTGCCGCCAGTTGCGGGCTGATTGTTATTGGCAGGCTGTTCGCCCGTGGCAGGCTGCTGCTGCCCCGTTGCGGGCTGCTCCGTAAGCGGTTTCTTAGCTTGCCTCTTGTTCTGGTTCGAAGGCTGTTCCTCTTGCGCCGGCGCCTGCTCGGTCCCGGCCGGTGCCTGCTCGGTTCCCGGAACCGGCAACGGCTTGAGCTTGCGAGGGGCCTGTTCGGCAGGGGTCTGGCCTTGCTCGGCAGGTTGCTGGCCCTGCTTCCGTTTCTTGCCGGGCTGGTTGTCATTTGCCGGCTGTTCTGACGGCTGTTCCGCAGGCGCGGCTTCCTGCTGCTGATTGAGCTTCCTCTTGCGCAGTTGCTGCTGCTGGTCGGGGGCAACCTGCTCGGCCGGAGCCGTCTCGGTCTGCTGCTGCTGATTGAGCTTCTTCTTGCGCAGTTGTTGCTGCTGGTCCGGAGCG
>NZ_LPWA01000045.1 GCF_001510895.1 Mesorhizobium loti
GTAAGCGCGAATTTCGCCGCACCTTTTGCCGTTGAGTGCTCTGATGCACAAGGTGTCCACCCAAATAGGTGGACACCAAGTGATGGAAGAAGATGAGCAGAAACTGCGGGTGAGGCTTGTCGGTCGGGACGGGCGACGCCGATACGACCCCGCATCGAAGGAGCGTCTTGTCTCGGCCTGCCTTGAGCCTGGCGTGTCGGTATCGAGGCTCGCGCTCGAACATGGGGTCAATGCGAACCTTCTTCGGAAGTGGATAAAGAAGCGCAGGGAGATCCAGTCGCTGCCGCCGTCCTCATCACCGGCGTTTATCCCGGTTCGGATTGAAAGCACTTCCGATCGGGCCTTGCTGCGACAGAGCAGCATGGCTGCGGTGGATTTGCCGGGGACTTGCGATGGGGTGCGTGGGTCGGCATCGAAAAGGACTGCGCTTTTTTCCTCTCCAGCCAAGGTGAGCGCGTCACTGCCGAACGGCGTGAAGTTGACGCTGGAATGCGGTGATGTGGATGCATTGACGGCGACCATCGGAGCACTGGGTCATGTTCAGACTGGGCGCTGACCTGAAAGTCTACCTGCACCGCGAGCCGATCGACTTCCGGGCCGGCATCAACAGCCTTGCGGTTCTGGTCCAAGAGACGATGGCGCTCGATCCGTTTGCTGCGGCGGTTTTTGCGTTCTGCAATCGCCGTCGCGACCGGATGAAGCTCCTGTTCTTCGATCGGTCGGGCTTCGTGCTGGTCCTGAAGCGGCTGACCGAGGACAAGTTCCGGTGGCCGCGCCGCGAGGCAACGGTGGTCACGCTTACGACCGAGCAATTGCACTGGATCCTCGACGGCATCGATATCGATGCGATGGTCCGCCATCCGGTGCGGCAATATCAGGTTGCTGGTTGAGGGCTCTCGAATTGAGCGGTTGACGCGGCGGTATGGTTTCGATTCAAGAATCTGATGAATCGACCCGGCGAACCGACCGTTGAAGAGTTGATGGCGCGCATTGCTGCGCTGCAGGCGCAGAACCGTCAACTCGCCGAACGGGTCGTCAAACTCAAGGAAGAGCTGGCGCTTGCGCGGCTGCATCGTTTTGCGCCGAAGAGCGAAAAACACATTGACCGCCTCTTCAATGAAGCCGAACAGGCCGCGGATGAGGACGCCGCCGTCGGCGAAGATGACGATGTCGTTGCCCTGCCCGACACGGGCTTGCCGGCGAGCGAAGGGGCGACGGGAAAGAAGCGCGGCCGCAAGGCCTTGCCGGAAAACCTGCCGCGCGAGCGCGTCGAGTATGACCTTCGCGACGACCAGAAGGTGTGTCCTTGCTGCCGTCACCAGATGCATCGCATGGGCGAGGCCGTTACCGAGCAACTTCATATCGAGGTGAAGGCGAAGGTCCTGCAGAATGTGCGGTTCAAATATGCTTGCCGCCATTGTGAGCGTACCGGCATCAACACGCCGGTCGTGACCGCGCCGATGCCCGCGCAACCCTTGCCGGGCAGCATCGCCACGGCCTCGACGCTGGCCTTCGCGCTCGTTCACAAATACGTCGACGGCACGCCGCTCTACCGCCTGGCGCAGGCCTTCGAGCGCGCGGGTGTTCCTGTCAGCCGAGGCGCTCTGGGCCACTGGGTGATCGGCTCGAGCGAAAAGCATCTCTCCCGCATCTATGACGCCCTGAAGCTGCGGCTCAGATCGCAGCCCCT